>JAFWHX010000013.1 GCA_017533915.1 Eubacterium sp.
GCATACATCATGTATGCCCTTTTTTCTTGACTATCTTGTTTCCTGTCTATGGAATTTTCTAGGTTCTGTGCAGATCTCTCTGCATCAGGCTCTCGCCCGTGTCCGCTCGTCGCGAACAGTTAATATATTACCATCCCATCTGCACCTTGTCAACAACTTTTTTCAGTTTTTTTGAAGTTTTTTCTGCACTTTTTCTGTACGCGCTCAATCCGTTGAAAAACAGCGGTTTTACGGCAATTATTCAATATATTCTGACTATTCTTTCAGTACTGTTTACCGCATATAATATTATTCGGATGCACCGGCAGCAGGCTCCTTTTCTTTCTCGGGTATCGTGGTGATTTTGATCTCTGTCCCGTGCTCGCGGATGATACTCTCCAGATCATTAGTCTTAAGCGTCACGGTCGCGGTATTATCGTTCGGATGTATCGCGATAAGGCCCGGATCTTTATAGAAGTCTTCATCTATATAAAACCTCACACAGCAGTCCTTGTCATTCAGCAGGCCGAACGGCGACACCATTCCCGGCACTACGCCGAAGAGTTCCTCAAGCTCTTCAGGAGAGCCGAACGTGAGGGAGCGTGACCCATGCTCGTCACGGAACTTCTTCAGGTCCACTCTCTTGTCGCCCCGCACGGTCACAAGATAGAAATTCTTGTGCTTCTTCTCGCGCAAAAACAGGTTCTTGGCGTCGCACTCCGGATAAGGGAACTCCACGTCGCAGACATCAGACATAGACCAGAGTGCCGGGTGGTCTGTGACCAGATGCCATATGTCGCGCCTGTCAAGCATATCGTATATCTCGTTTTTTCCTATCGTCTGTTCTTCCATATCTTCTGTCCCCATACGGATCTCTATTCATGTTTTCCGTGTTTCTACATTATTATATATATGCGAAGCTGTCATGTCCACCATAATGATGTCCAATATATCCGATCAATTATAAAAGTCCCGGGGCTCCAGCCTGTTCGGACTGAAGACCCGGGACTAATCATCTTAAGATCATTACTGTCAGTTTTACCTGACTCTTATCTTACATGTGACCTTCTTCCATTTTGAAGCCTTGTACTTATCATTACCAGCTGCCTTCACTTTGATCTTTACCTTGTAGGTACCCTTCTTCAGGCCTTTCTTTATAGTGATCTTGCCGGTCTTCTTATTGATGCTGATTTTTCTGCTTCCTTTTACCTTGAGTGTGTTGGCTTTCTTCTCAAGCTTATCTATTTTCTCATTCCTCGTTTTAAGGCATGTCATGCAGGTAAATGTCCTGATGCCGGTTTTTGTAGTCGTCGGCTCCCTCGTCACTATGCCCGCTGGCAAAGAAAATAGTATCGCCGCGGTCGATCTCGTCCTTGCCTCCTTCAGTTTCAGTTGCAGCTTTTACAACTTTCCTTACTGATCTGTGATGTGTATATCATCATTTTATTAAAGAATATAAAAATAACTTTAAATAGTTATTAAAAGCCGCAATTAAAATGCTACATTAGAATAGTAACATCTGATCATAGCCGGGTCAATGCATAGCCAGAATGTTTTCTGTTGACAGAGCGGTTCGATGATGGTATTATGCATATATATGAATTTTTTTGCATAAGTAGTAACAATAAATACGAAAGGATGAATGAAAATGAAAAAGACGATTTCTTTGATGTTGGCTCTGGCTCTCTGTGTATGTATGGTCTTCAGTCTGGCGGCGTGCGGCGGCTCTGGATCAGGTGAAGCCGAAGAAGGCGGAGAGGCTGTATCTGAGAACTATGTGGTTTTGATGAACCCTGACTTCCCGCCATTTGATACGACTGATGCGGAATCAGGAGAACTCGCGGGATTTGATGTGGATATGGTCAATGCTATCGCTGAGGATCAGGGATTCACGGTAGAATGGAAGTCAATGGAGTTCGATTCTCTTATCCCTGCGCTTGAGGCAGGCAACGGCGATATCGTTGCTTCTGGCATGAACGGCGACGTACCGGAGCGTCAGGAGAAGGTCGACTTCACAGATCCGTACTATAAGAGTGGACTTGTCGTCATGGTAAAAGCCGACAACAACACGATCAACAGTGAAGAAGATCTTACAGCTGATATGAGAGTTGCGAGCCAGTCAGGAACTACAGGCGCTGACGAGGTCAACAGACTTAAGGACGAGGGACTCATCAAAGAAGCAGTTATCCTTAAAGGTTTTGATGAATGCGTACTGCAGCTGCAGAACGGCGACTCTGACGCGGTCATCATCGATGAGCCTGTAGCAAAGGGATATATGAAGATGAAGGAAGGCGAGTTCAAGGCTGTTGGAGAGACGATCAATGCTGAGCGTTATGCAATGGCAGTAGCAAAAGGCAACACTGAGCTGCAGGATAAGCTGAACGCCGGCCTGAAGAACATAATCGACAGTGGAAAGTTCGCTGAGATCTGCGAGAAGTGGGAGATCGCGAACATGTACGAAGAATAATATATCTCATAAGGCAGTTATAGTATCTATTCCGGCGCCGGCATAACTGCCGGCGTCAGATTATTAAGAAGACAGGATTTATATAATGAGTATATGGTTTGGTTTCACAACAGCTATGAAAGGCGCGCCGTACACTATCGGCGTGAGCTTTTTCGCTGTTATCATCGGTCTCCTCCTCGGATTCGTACTGGCTATGATGCGCATGTCCAGGATCTGGCCTTTCCGCATCATTTCCGGTATTTATATCGATATCATAAGAGGAACGCCTATGGTCGTTCAGGCTCTTATTTTCGCATACGGCGTCCCTCAGCTTCTGCAGAAAAGCGGCGTACCGTTCAGATGGCCTGAGCTTCTGGTACCATGTATGCTCGTCTGCGGCATGAACAGCGCGGCGTACATGGCTGAGATCATCAGAGGCGGTCTCCAGGCTGTGGAAAAAGGACAGATGGAGGCTGCGATGTCTCTTGGAATGAAACATTCACAGGCAATGAGACTTGTCATAATCCCTCAGGCATTCAGGATCATCCTGCCGTCTCTCGGGAATGAGTTCGTCACTATGATCAAAGAGACAGCTGTACTTTCATACGCCGGCACAGTGGAGATCCTGAGGCGCGCAGCACTTCTCTCGGCAGCTACGTTCGAGACCTTTGTCGCATACATCGGCGCGGCGCTCGCCTATATGGTATTCACGATCCCTCTGTCAAAGCTGGTGCTCTACATGGAGAAAAAGCTCTCCGGCAAAGGTGTCAAAGCCAAAGCGGAGGATACTTCATCAATGATCGAAGCTGAAGAGCTGGAAAAAGATCAGGAACTACTGGCCGACCAGACAGCGGCGAACCGCGAAGGCAGATAGGAGGCACAGCATGATAGAGATCAAGAACCTTAAAAAATCATTCGGCTCCCTGCAGGTGCTGAAAGGAATAGACCAGACTGTAGAAGATAAAGAGGTGCTTTGCGTGATCGGACCGTCAGGCGGCGGAAAGTCGACATTCCTCAGATGCCTGAACAGGCTTGAGACTCCTGACAGTGGCGAGATAAAGCTGGACGGCACAGAGATCACAGATGATAACATAATCCAGATAAGAGAGAAGATGGGAATGGTGTTCCAGAACTTCAATCTTTTTAAAAACATGACAGTTCTGGGAAACATCACATCAGCTCCTATACATGTCAAGCACATCTCCAAAGAAGAAGCCGAGAAGAAGGCGATGGAGCTTCTTAAGCTCGTCGGCCTTGCTGATAAGGCAAACGACAGACCTGACTCACTTTCCGGAGGGCAGCAGCAGAGAGTCGCGATCGCAAGAGCTCTTGCGATGGATCCAGAGATAATGCTCTTCGATGAGCCCACTTCGGCTCTCGACCCTGAGATGGTCGGCGAGGTGCTCGATGTTATGAGAAAACTCGCAAACGAAGGTATGACTATGATCGTCGTCACACATGAGATGGGATTCGCCAGAGAAGTATCAGATAAAGTGATATTCATCGATGGCGGTGTAATAGTGGAACAGGGAACGCCGGAAGAGATCTTCGGTGCTCCGAAGAAGGAAAGGACAAAGGAGTTCCTGGGAAGCGTTCTTCACTAATTATTCAGTAATCAAAAATACAGCATATATAATACTGTATCGGGCACGGCTCTCGCCTAGTTCCGGCTTAACGCAGTGGTACTAACCTCATGCATCGCCTTGTGGCTCGCATTCGCTAAGTACCAGCTGCCGGAAATGCCCTCTCCGGTATTATATATGCTGTATTTTATATATTATACAATTAGATGTAGATACGAACTGAAGGAACTCCTGTGTGCTCAAGCTTCGATACAGCAGCTTTGAAGAGCCTGAGCTGTTCTTCTTCATCAGCGTACTCCGGCCGTATGATCACCTGTGATGAGAAGTCTCGGCGCTTTATCAGGAATTTTCTTCCAAGCGGATCCATGAGCATGCTCCCGTCCGGTTCGTGCTCGAGGACCATCAGCGGATATGACCCCGAATCTTTATCTGCGTGCTCAAGACTGTACTGGTATCCTGTCACGCCGAGTTCTGCCAGTGCCTTTGGTGTCTCACTGTTAAATACGTTCAACCCGTAGTCAGCAAAGACTTTCATTCCCCTCTTTACGAGCGGAGTGATCCAGTCCAGATTGCCCACATAGCACCCTGTCTGCTCTACTACAGCCTGTACAGCCTCAAAGTTGTTTTTCAGGAACGAATCTTCCCGGCCCTTGCATACAGCTGAGATATATGGCTTGAATTTCACCCTTGTGAGTTTCTGCGCATTCCGTATTACATCTACCAGCGGTATTACCGCCGTTATGCTTACATTTTTCTCCGAAAGCAGTTTTGCTGTCTCTTCGCCTGCCCTGAACCCGGCAAAATCATTCCAGTCCAGAAAATACAGTTCTATAGTCCCCAGCTTGTCTGGCGCAGCAGAAGCTTTCTGCTCTTCAAGCTCATCCCTTGACTGCCAGAACTCATCTTCTCCGCTGCTTTTTTCAGCCGTTGAGCTTCCGGATCCATGATCTTCTTTATTATTCCCGTCCTCGGTCAAGCTTCCTTTTGCGGCCTGTTCCAGCTCTTTCTGACTGAATGTCACGGTCCTTCCGTCATGATTCTCATCCATGGCGACGTAACTGCCGTCCTGACGGGCTTTCTCCTTATAATACAGCGACGGTTCACGGCGGATCACAGCCAGAAGCTTTGTCTCCAACGCGGAAAGCGCGGCGCGGCGCATGTCATTTATCTCCGATACTTTCATCGAAAGATCGCGTACATCTTTCTGGATCTGTATATCTATGATCTCAAACGGTGTACCGCCTGTCTTATGAAGCGCTTTTTCGAACCTTTCTGCAGTACCCTCTGTCTCCAGCTTTTCAGGAAGTGCGCGGACGCTCTCTGCCGATACTCCGTCATATGTCTCTACAGTCAGGATCAAAGTCTCTCCGTCTGTTCTCATCTCTGCCCTGAGCGGAAGCCTGCGCTTCCCGACGCTCTCAAAATCGAGACTCTGGAATGATTTCCTTGCCTCTTTCAGCTGCGCCTTCGAAGAAGTCCTGTATACAGCATCGCCCTCGGAGACTTCACCCCTGAAATCTCCTATTATCATCGTGCCGTCTTCGTTCTGCTTAATATATGTGACTATGTTGCTGAGTGTCTCTTTCCCGCGGATCTCTATTCCGTCCCCTACTGCTATTGCGCGTCCCAGCTTAACGATCACCTGATGGTCGTTTTTGCCGCGTCTTACGACAGTGCCTACCCTTATGCCGCTGTTCTTCGGAATATCGCCTGACATGAGCTCACGGCCTGACTTGCCTTCCAGATAGCCTTTACATGAGCCCCCTCTGCTGAATATCTGAGTAAGAGCTTCTCTGTCTTCTCTTGAGACTGTGTAGTATCCATTCTCATAGTATTTATCGATATACTTCCTGTAGATACTCGTAACTACAGCGACATATTCAGGCGACTTCAGCCTTCCTTCTATCTTAAGTGATGCGACTCCGGCATCGATCATGCTTCCGAGGTCGTCGATAAGGCAAAGATCCTTAGGGCTCAGCGGATAGCTCGGCACGCCGGCAGTTACGGCGGTTCCCTCTGCCGTAAGTGTATTGTATCTCAGGCGGCACGCCTGAGCGCAGCAGCCTCTGTTGCCACTCCGGCCGCCATTATACCTGCTGAGCTGGCACTGGCCGGAGTAGCAGATGCACAGCGCGCCGTGGCAGAAGGCTTCGACTTCTGCCCCTGCGCCGTTGGCGCAGGCCGCGCGGAGCTCAGAAAGGCTGAGCTCCCGCGCGGGCACGACGCGGGAATATCCAAGACCTGCCGCAGTCGAGACTGCGACAGGACCAACTGCAGTCGCCTGAGTGGAAAGATGCATCTCCAGATCCGGGACCCTCTCATGAATAAGATGACCGAGACCAAGATCCTGAATAATAACAGCATCGACCCCGGCTTCATACAGAAATTCAGCGTAATCAGCACCTTCTTCAAGCTCGCTGTCAGAGACGAGAGTATTCATCGCCACGTAGACTTTAACGCCGCGAAGGTGTGCATACTGCACGGCCTTTGTGATCTCCTCGTCAGTCAGTCCCTCGGCAGCCTGCCTTGCGTTCAGGAACCGACCGCCAGTATATACCGCGTCCGCTCCATTCTCCACAGCCGCGAAGAACTGCGCCTTGCTGCCCGCCGGAGCGAGCAGCTCAACCTTTTTCCCATCTTTCATATCAATACCCTGATCCCTTGATTTATGCCGCACTTACAGTGGCCTGTACTCCAGCTTCTGTCCTTTCTTCTTCTTCTCTACCGCGATCGCGAATATCCTTGCGGTATCCATGCATGTGAGAACAGGAAGGTTCCGCTCTATCGCTGCTCTTCGGAGCGGGAATGTAGCCGCCTGTATCTTGTTGATCGCCTTTGGCGTATTGATGAGGATCTGGATATCCTCCCCGATACGAGGCTTTACGTCATCGTAATCCATCACTTCGCAGTCGATACCGTGCGACGACAGGAACTCGCATGTCCCGTCAGATCCGTAGATCTTGAATCCGAGATCTGCGTACTTCTTAAGTATCGCAGCGCCTTCATCGTTTTTATCATGCTCGCGCAGGCTGCAGAACAGCGATCCCGAAGTCGGGATCTTCCCGCCTGCCGCGATGAATCCTTTATATATAGCTGTGTCCAGATCTGGATCGATACCGAGGACTTCACCGGTCGACTTCATCTCCGGACCTACAGCAACATCCACATCGGTCAGCTTCGCATCTGAGAAGACAGGGACTTTGATGGCAAAGTAGTCCATCTTCTTGTACAGCCCTGTGCCCCACTCCATGTCGCGGAGCTTCTTTCCTGTCATGACCGCGACGGCGATCTTCACCATCGGCACCTTCGTGACTTTGCTCAGGATAGGAACAGTCCTGGACGCGCGCGGATTTACTTCTATAACGTAGATCTTATTGCCGTCCCACGCATACTGGACGTTCACAAGACCCACGATATGTAGAGCCTTCACGATCTTCTTCGTGTCAGCGACCAGCTCGTCTATGACTTCAGGTGGAAGGTCGTACGGCGGAAGGCTCGTGCAGCTGTCTCCTGAGTGCACGCCTGTACGCTCGAAGTGCTCCATTATTCCCGGGATAAGGACATCGTCTCCGTCAGCTATCGCGTCGACATCCATCTCCTTGCCCTCGACATACTGGTCGATCAGCACAGGATGTTCATGTGAAAGGCTCACGGCCTCCTCCAGATACTGCGTGAGCTCATCGTTGTTATATACGACCTGCATAGCGCGGCCGCCGATGACGAACGAAGGACGTACGACGAGCGGATATCCCAGTCTCGCGACTGTCTCGAATGCTTCTTCTCTGGTCCTTACCGCGCGGCCCTTAGGCGTTGCTATGTCGAGTATGTCAAGAAGGTCGTCAAATTTCTCACGGTCCTCTGCGAGGTCTATGTATTTGTTCTGAGTGCCGAAGATCTTTATGCTCCTCTCGGCAAGAGACTCCGCAAGGTTGAGCGACGTCTGCCCTCCGAACTGAAGTATCACTCCCTCCGGATGTTCCTGCTTGATGACGTTCATAACGTCGTCCATGTGAAGCGGCTCGAAGTAGAGCTTGTCGGAAGTATCAAAGTCTGTACTGACTGTTTCCGGATTGTTGTTTATGATTATCGACTCATAGCCTGCTTCACGCAGAGCCCACACGCCCTGCACGCAGCAGTAGTCGAATTCTATTCCCTGGCCAATCCTGATCGGGCCTGAGCCGATGACCAGGATCTTCTCATGATCTGACTTCCTGCTCTCATTCTCCCCGCCGTAACTTGAGTAGTAGTAAGGCGTCAGAGCCTCAAACTCTCCGGCGCAGGTATCTACGACTTTATACACAGGATAGATATCGTGGTATACACGGATATCCTGCAGGACTTCTCTGCTTATCCCGGTAAGCGCGAGGATCTGTGAGTCCAGGAATCCTCTCGACTCCGCCTCTCTGATGAGGTCAGCTGTGACTTCCTCAGTCTTGAGCCTCTCCTCCAGCTCGATTATACCGTATATCTTGTTCAGGAACCATCTGTCTATCTTTGTCTTTTCAAAGATATCCTCGACTCCAGCGATACGACGCTTCATGATCTCGGCGATAACGAAGATCCTTTCGTCGTCCTGATCCAGAAGCTTCTTCATGAGCTGTTCGTTGGACATCGCGGCTATCGAAGGCACTTCAAGTCCTTCGCAGTTTATCTCAAGCGAGTCTGTCGCCTTCAGCAGAGCGCTCTCGAAGTTCCTGTCGATCGCCATTATCTCGCCGGTCGCCTTCATCTGTGTGCCGAGCCGTCTGGACGCTGTCCTGAATTTGTCGAACGGCCACTTCGGGATCTTTACGACACAGTAGTCAAGCGCAGGCTCGAAGCAAGCACTCGATCCCTCTGTCACGTAGTTCTTGAGCTCGTCCAGCGTATAGCCTATCGCTATCTTTGCCGCGATCTTCGCGATCGGGTATCCAGCTGCTTTAGACGCCAGTGCAGAAGACCTGCTGACTCGCGGATTCACCTCTATTACTATGTATTCGTCCCTGTCAGGATCCATAGCGAACTGCACGTTGCAGCCGCCCTCTATATTCAGCGCTCGTATTATCTTGAGCGCTGAATCTCTAAGCATCTGGTACTGCGTATCGTTCAGCGTCTGTGTCGGCGCTACTACGATACTGTCTCCCGTGTGTATCCCGGCAGGATCCAGATTCTCCATCGAGCAGATGATGATGCAGTTATCCTTTGAGTCGCGGATCACCTCCATCTCGATCTCTTTCCATCCTGCCACGGATTTCTCCACGAGCACCTGGCCTATCGCGCTCTTCTCGATACCCATCTTCACGTGCTCGGCAAGCTCTTCGTCCGTGCTCGCAAATCCGCCGCCAGTTCCTCCTAGCGTGTACGCCGGACGTATGATCACAGGATATCCCGCCTGATCCACGAATTCCTTCGCCTCTTCAAGCGATGTCGCGATGCAGCTTCCCGGGATAGGCTCCCCTATCTCCTGCATGAGCTCCTTGAACGCCTCGCGGTCCTCCGCCTTGTGGATGCTGTCTTTGTTGACGCCGAGGAGCTTGACTCCATATTTCTGGAAGACGCCCTTCGCGTCGAGCTCCATGCCGAGGTTTAGTCCTGTCTGCCCGCCGAATCCCGCGAGCACGCCGTCTGGTCTCTCGATCTCGATTATCTTCGTAACAGCCTCTTCCGTCAAAGGCTCCATGTAGACTTTGTCGGCAATGCCGTAGTCTGTCATGATCGTAGCAGGGTTGCTGTTGATCAGTACCGTCTCGATACCCTCTTCAGATATCGCCTTGCATGCCTGCGTCCCCGCGTAGTCGAACTCGGCAGCCTGTCCTATAACGATCGGGCCTGACCCGATTATCATTACCTTCTTGAGTGTGAAGTCCCTTGCCATTACAGTCTGCCTCCTTTCATGAGATCGATGAATTTATCGAAGAGGTAGCCTGTGTCGTGCGGTCCCGGATTTGACTCCGGATGGAACTGCACCGAGAACACCGGCTTGCTTATATGTTCCATTCCCTCGACTGTACCGTCGTTCAGGTTGAGATGAGTAACGTCAAGTCCGTGGAGCACCACACTGTCCGCCGCGACCGCGTATCCGTGGTTCTGCGACGTGATGTAGCTCCGGCCTGTCTTCTTATCAAAGACTCCGTGGTTGCAGCCTCGGTGTCCGTACTTCAGCTTGTATGTCCTGCCGCCCTGTGACAGCGCTATTATCTGATGTCCCATACATATACCGAAGATCGGCATCTGCTTAGGGCCGTAATTACTGTTCGTGATGAGTTTCTCGACTATCAGGATCTCTTCTTCCGCAGCCTCCGGGTCTCCCGGCCCGTTCGATACGAACACTCCGTCCGGCTTCATCGCCAAAATGGTCTTTGCCTTGGTGCCGTACGGGAATATCGTAAGATCGCACCCTCTCGCGTTCAGCTCCCTAAGGATGCTTCTCTTAATCCCGAGATCCAGCACCGCCACTTTATATTTATGCTCTGCCGCAGGCATCTCTGTCACTTCTTTTACGCCTGCGTCTTTCATCTGATCTCCCCTCAGCTCGGTCCCCTCACAGAGTTTCTTCAGCTCATCCATCGTAAGCTCTTCTGTAGAGATCACACACTTCTGGTTTCCTGTATTCCTGATCTTTCTTGTTATCTCTCTCGTATCTACATCATATACGCCCGGCACTCCCATCTCACGGAGCCAGGCATCTATGTTCTTCTCACACTTCCAGTTGGACGGCCTAAAGCATACATCTTTCGCGACCACTCCGAACGCGAATATGTGATCTGACTCATAGTCCGTCTCGTTTATTCCGTAATTTCCTACGAGAGGATACGTCATCGTAAGTATCTGCTCGCTGTATGACGGGTCTGTCAGCGTCTTCTGATACCCGGTCATTGCAGTGTTGAATACGAGCTCACCGACTCTCGTCGCCTCAGCCCCGAATCCTTTCCCTTTGTATACAGTTCCATCTTCTAGATACAGGATCCCTCGCATCTGTTACTCCTTTTTCTACATATATAACCAGTCTGGAATCAGTATACTCTATAATTCATAATTATTCAACAAGAATCCCTTGATTTTGCCCAATATTTGTGATATATTACTTTCATGAGCGTTATTTATTCATTTTTATAAATAATAATACAACTTTTACGGAGGATGAAATGGCAAAAGAAAAAATCGTTCTGGCCTATTCTGGAGGCCTTGATACATCGGTCATCGTGAAATGGCTTATCGAGCAGTATGACGCAGAAGTCATCGCAGTATGCATGAACGCCGGACAGCGTGAAGATTTTGATGCGGTAGAGAAGAAGGCTCTCGCGACAGGTGCGAGCAAAGCCATCACCTGCGATATCAGAGAAGAGTTCATAACAGACTTCATCTATCCAACGATCAAAGCCGACGCGATCTACGAAGGAGACTATCTTCTCGGAACAGCAATGGCGAGGCCGCCTATGGGCAGAAAGCTCGTAGAGATAGCCGAACAGGAAGGCGCGTTCACGATCTGCCACGGCTGCACAGGAAAAGGAAACGACCAGGTCAGATTTGAATCTGCGATAAAGTCACTGAACCCTGCGATCAAGATAATTGCTCCCTGGAGGATCTGGGACTTCAAGTCAAGAGAAGACCTTATCGAATATGCGCATAAGAACGAAATTCCTATCGCACAGTCGACAGAGAAGATCTATTCAAGAGACGAGAACATCTGGCACATCAGCCATGAAGGCGGAAACCTAGAGAACCCATGGAACGAACATAAACCTGACATCCATGTATTATCTATGGAGCCTGAAGAGGCGCCAGACGAACCGACATACGTCGACATCGACTTCGAAAAAGGAATACCTGTCGCGATCGACGGTGAGAAGCTTGATCCGATCAGCCTGCTGACTAAACTGAACGAGCTCGGCGCTGCCAACGCGATCGGAACTATAGATATCGTAGAAGACCGTCTTGTCGGAATGAAATCCAGAGGCGTATACGAGACACCGGGTGGAACCATCCTCTACACCGCTCATCGCGATCTGGAAAAGCTAATCCTTGACAGAGACACCATGTCATATAAAGCGCTCGTAGCTCAGAAGTTCTCCGAGATCCTCTATGATGGCCAGTGGTTCACACCGCTCCGTGAGGCTATCAGCGCGTTCGTTGATTCAACACAGGAGCAGGTGACAGGAACAGTAAGGATGAAGCTGTATAAGGGAACAGCATGGCCTGTAGCAAGCAAGTCGCCTTACACACTGTACAACGAAGAGTTCGCGACATTCAGCGAGGACGAAGTATATAATCAGGAAGACGCAGAGGGTTTCATCAACCTCTTCAGCCTGCCTATGAAGATCCGCGCGATCCAGAAGCAGACAAGAGAAGGCGTGCCGGAGGCACAGAAGGCTCTTGGAAAGAAGACCATAAAGGGCGGCGAATTCATAGAATAACCTGTCCCATCTGCTATAACAGCAAACCATTACAAACCTTAAAATATACAACAACCGAAAAGCAGAGGCTGAAAGGCCTCTGCTTTTTATCATGAGTTTTTATCTATACGACTTACAGCCTGTCTGCATCCTTCAGGAACACCTTGTATCCGCGGCATGCCTCATATACGTCGGCTTTGCTCGTAGCTTCCCATGGTGAATGCATGCTGAGCACCGCGACTCCCGCGTCGATGACATTCATACCGTAAAGTGCGAGTATGTACGCTATCGTCCCGCCGCCTCCGACGTCAACTTTTCCGAGCTCCGCGAACTGATATGAGATGTCGCCCTTATCGAATATATTTCTGAGAAGAGCTATGTACTCAGCGTTCGCGTCGTTAGACTCATACTTTCCGCCGGATCCTGTGAACTTGCTGAACACAGGACCTCTTCCGAGGAATGATGTGTTCTTCTTCTCAAAGCTTGACGGATAGAGCGGATCGAATCCAGCGTTCACGTCCGATGAAAGCATGTTGGAGTTCGCCAGGCAGCGTCTCAGCGCAAGCGACTCATCAATACCGCCGCAGCATTCTTCTCCTTCAGCAGCCTTGCCTTTTCTGTAAAGAGAAATGATCTCGGCGACTGTATCCTCGAAGAATCTCGACTGCATCCCGGTAGCGCCGACGCTCCCGATCTCCTCTTTATCGACAAGTATGCAGCACGCTGTTCTCTTGACCTTCTCTACCTCAAGCATAGCCTGATATGAAGTGTAGGCGCATACCCTGTCGTCCTGTCCGTATGACAGGATCATGCTTCTGTCGAATCCGGCTTCTCTCGCGCGTCCAGCTGGAACAACTTCAAGCTCTGCTGATATGAAGTCTTCCTCCTCTACTCCATACTTGTCCTTCAGGAGCTTGAGCGCGAACTTTTTGACCAGATCCTTGGCTTCAGCTTTTTCTTTGCTGTCTCCTTTACCTTCTGCATCTTCTCCTTCGCCGATCTTGAGCGGCCTGTTGCCGATGCAGAGATCCAGCGCCTCACCTTCTACTATATGTCTTCCAGTCTTTTTCATCTGCTCATCGGCGAGATGGATCAGGATATCAGAAATGAAGAATACCGGATCTGCCGGATCCTCACCTATCGCGATCTTTACTTTACTTCCATCTTTCTTTACGAATACACCGTGAAGAGCGAGAGGAATAGTAACATACAGGTATTTCTTGATCCCGCCGTAATAATGTGTGTCCAGATATGCGAGGTCGCTGTCCTCGTAGAGCGGATTCTGCTTTACATCCATTCTCGGTGAGTCTATATGTGCTCCGAGGATATTCATGCCCTGGCACAGCGGATCATCTCCGATATTAAACATGAGGACTGACTTCCCCATGTTTACTCTGTATACCTTGTCCCCTGCCTTAAGCGCTTCACCGCTTCCGATCAGATCGTCGAGCTTTCTGTAGCCTGCCGCTTCAGCGTCGCTTACTACTTTCTCCGTACACTCGCGCTCCGTCTTGCAGCCGCTCAGAAAATCGATATAGCCTGCATTGAGCTTTTCCAGCTCTTCAAGCTGTTCATCAGTGTATTTGTTCCAGATAGATTTGTTTTCCATATGCCCTCCTTATGTCTCTATTTTATGCTCTTCCTTATAGTAAGGCAGTTCATGCCGTCTTTGTATTCGTACTTCACACTGTTCATGGTCTTCTTTACAAGAAGGATCCCGAGCCCGCCGATACTGCGCTGGGCAGCCGGCAGCGTGATGTCCGGGTCTTCCTGAGCCATCGGGTCGTAATGGACTCCTTTGTCGATAAATGTAAGCGACACCTCGTCCAGGCTGTCATTGACAGTCATGATGACGCGCGCGTCTCCGCCCTCCTCGCCATATGCGTATTTCGCTATATTGCTGAAGATCTCATCTATCGCGATGTTTATCTGCATCTGAGCTTTCATGGAAGACTCCAGCTTCTCAAGTTCAGCGTCGACCATATCGGTGACTACTGTCACATTAGGTATCTCCGCTCTCTTCACGACATCAAATAGTACTTTGTCCATTTTCTCACCAGCTCCCTTAAAGTTTCCTTCCTGTCCGGTGTACTTCACGCATACCATCGTCAGATCATCGAATTGTTCTGCTTCTCCCACAAAAGCATCGATATCGTTTATGACGGCTTTTATGATCTCTTCAGGCGTGCCGTCCGCGGTGCTGTTGACTGATCTTGCAAGGCGGTCCATTCCGAACAAAACCTTATTGCTGTCAGTCGCCTCCGGCGCTCCGTCAGTATATAGAAACAACTTTGATCCCGGCTCCAGCTCGATCTGATAATCTTTATATTCAAGACCGTCTATTCCCCCGAGCACAAAGCCGTGTTTATCCTTCAGCACCTCAAACGGTCCGCCCGGCTTCCGTATCAGCGGATACTCGTGGCCAGCGTTTGAAGCAGTTATAACGCCTGTCTTAAGGTCCAGTATACCAGCCCAGACTGTAACGAACATCTCCTCGTGATTGCTCGTGCACAGTTGTGAGTTCACATTCGTAAGAGCCTCGGCAGCTCCCGCTCCGCCCATGAGCGCGGTCTTGAGCATGCTCTTCGTCACCATCATGAACAACGCAGCCGGTATGCCCTTCCCTGATACGTCAGCGATCACTATGCCCAGTCTGTCATCATCGATAAGGAAGTAGTCGTAGAAGTCGCCTCCGACTTCCTTGGCAGGATCCATCACGGCGTATATATCAAAATCACTCCTGTCAGGGAAAGCAGGGAAACTGCCCGGAAGCATATCGCTCTGTATGCGGCTCGCAAGCTGAAGCTCTGTGACGACACGTTCTTTATCCGCAGTGATCGCGGCAAGATCCCGCTCATAATCGTCCAGCTCGCTCTCCATGCTTCCCATGGTGCTGCACAGGCTCTCTATCTCATCATCAGTACCTATGTTAAGAGAAGCAAAATGATTTCCATTGTCGACATGGTCCTGCTTATCCTGCACATATTCTTTCGCGGCGGTCTTGATCTTATTTATCGGATCTATAACTGCCTTTTCCATGCGGCGCACTATGATGATGCTGAGAAGCGCCATCACCAGAATAAGAGCTATCGTGAAGTTCAGCAGGAACCACAGCGCTTTTCTGAAGATGCTCTCCGTTTTTATATCAGCCAGTATGAAAGCCTTTCCATCACCAATATAGCCGCTTATCGGGACACCGCTGGTGAACATGTAGCCGTATTTCTCAGTATTGCCGAAATCGTAGAGCTCGCTCTCACCGTCCCAGTCAAGGAAACTATTCAGTTCTCTGTCCTCGAGCTTCTCCCAGTGCCCTGTCGGGCAGTAGGTATTCTCATCTGCGTCTGTATCTGCAATATATATCATGGCGTGAGTTCTTCTGTCATACACTGCCATATATATATAGTCCGCGACTCCGGTATCTCTGAAGTCCATGAGGACAGCTCTAAGGGTTCTGTATGCGCCGCTCTTTTCTATATCAGCAAATTTCTCGTAGTACTCTTTCGTGCCGTCCTGCGCCCGCTCCTCTTCTGTCATGCCGTAGTATACTTTCATGACCTGCGCTGCCAGCTCCTGCGCGTTCACATTTCTGTTTACTATCTTCCTTGCGCTTACAGCCAGATTAAAGGCCGTATGGATCTGGTTTATCGACAATTCATACACATAAGCGGACATCGAAACAACAAGAAGCACGATACCGAGCAGAACACAGCCCAGTCGGACAGCCCTCGATATCCTGCGGGAAAGAGAATGCCTGCCTTTCCTCGATATTGGCAACTGGTTTTCAGACTGCTCAGACATTATACGCAGACTCCGTTATCTTTCTTTAAACTGCTTTATCGTCAAGATAAGATCTTTCCCGAATTGCTTCTCTGTTTTCACGTACATAATTATACCATCAAATACTACAGTCATAAAGACCGTTTTACGGCGTTAGACCATCTGTAACTGCACACTGCACTAAAGCGCCAGATGACATCTGTATATCAGAATTCTTCACTGATATCAAGCGACGTTATATCGCCGATCGGTATCCTTGTCTGCTCATTAAAGCCATGCAGGTCATTTCCCGCATCATCCGCCTCGACAGTAATTACCTGTGATACACTGTCGATACCGGTAACTGTCCCTGTTATCAATACCATATCGCCGATCTCTCTGCCGGAATCGGATCCTTTTTCGTCTCTGAAATATCTCACAGCAACATGATCCCCGGCTTTCATACGAGCCAGAGTTTCATTTATATATTCTGCCACCTCATCAGAGAGCTCCTTTCTGCTTATCAGGCCCATCTTATGCTCCTGTATCTTGAGCGCCTCACGGAGTCCCGCCACAGCGTCGAACGGAAGGAACTGCTTGGCTCTCTGTGAAGGCGGCATATGCGCGTGCTCCTTATTCCTTGTGCCCACTCTTATGTCCTCCGATCTGCATGTTCCTCTCAAGCTGCGTCGCACAGTCCTGAAGGTCAGCGCTCTTGAAGATGGCGTTCTTCCCGAACTTCTTCTTTATATCCACCATCGTATTCTCTATTCTGCTGTCTGTCTCCTGCTCGTCCTGACCTGAGCTGTCGAAGAATGATATCTGTCTCTCTCCTGTATTCGGGATCACATTATTGCAGTAGACGAAGAACCTTCTGATCGGACAGCTCCTGTCGACTATATCGTCGTACTTGTCAAGCACCGCTTTTATGAGCATGCTCGCCGAGTCTGTAGGCGCCATGACTGATGCCGTGCCTGACGAGAGCGGCATATGAAGTGAATTGGAATACCCGACGACTATCGTTACAGATTCTGTGAGCAGTTTCTTTGCCACCATATCGAGCACGAGCTGTTCTGTCATCTCCTGTATGACCACGCGGCCTTCTTCAAATGAATAGTCGCGCATGAGGACCTGCCCCTGCGTAAGCGACTTCGTCTCTGATCTATATGCTTTGATGTCTGCCATGGTCGTTGATTCGCGGCCCCAGGCATGATCTATCAGAAGCTCTGCGTCGATCCCGAACTTACGGTACAGAACGTCCTCATCAAACATCGCTATCTGCCTCATCGTATACACCCCAAGCTGAGCAAGCGTTCTTGCCGTTCCCGGACCGATACGCCAGAAATCTGTGAGCGGCTGATGATCCCAGAGCTTTTCACGATAAGACTGTTCATCGAGCACTCCGATAAAGTCCGGCGCATGCTTGGAAATGATATCCAGCGCGATCTTCGTAACATAAAGATTCGTGCCGACACCTGCAGTCGCGCGTATGCCGACCTCATCCCAGATAAGGCCCATGAACCACTCAGCCATCTGCTTAGGAGTCTTCTTATATTTATGCAGATACGGTGTCACGTCTATGAACGATTCATCGATGGAATAGACATGAATATCTTCCGGAGCTATGTATCTAAGGTATATCCCATAGATCTCCGCGGCGTAGTCTATGTATTTCTGCATCCGCGGCACAGCCATGATATATTTGATCGATTTGGGGATCTCAAAGACTCTGCAGCGGTTCCGCACGCCCAGGGCTTTCATGGAAGGCGACACAGCAAGACATATCGTCTTGTCGCTTCTCTCGGGATCTGCCACGACAAGATTTGTGGACATCGGGTCGAGGCCGCGCTCGGCACATTCCACAGAAGCATAGAATGATTTCAGATCGATGCAGATATAATGACGTTCCATACAGATATCATACCACATGAGAACATCCGTTTGCAACATCGTATGACAGGTTCTGCCAGATGGATATTCTGCCCTGTTACTGTTGATTTTGATCTATCTGTGATAAAATAGTCTCAACAGGAGATATTTATGAGTATCACAAAGATAATATCCAAAAAACTGAACAAAGAACACGAACACTTCAAGTATGAGCCTATTGGAAATGACACAAAGCAGGCCTCAGATGAAGGACCGATGAAGCTCCCACCTCAGGCGCCGTCCGGAAGCGGCGCTTTCCCTTCGATAAAGGCGCATCCTTCACATTCTGCAGTGCAGAACGGCAGCAATGAAAAAAGAAAAGATCCTATCAGAGAAGCTGATGAAAGGGCTGGAAATCTTTTTGATTATGTCAACTGGCGCGGCGACATACCGATGTCAGTAGATCCTTTCAACGAAGTCGACAACCTGCTTCTGTCTGCTCTCGTATATTCTCCGTTCGGAGGCCTGATACCGGAAAATGGATCTATCTCTTTGTATTCTCTGAACATCGCGTTCTGGAACAAATATACCATCGGTGATATCATAGCTGTCAACCCGGCGCTAAAATATGCGCCGCGCCTTCTGAAGAAGATATCTGAGTCGAGACGATTCAGGAACGTGCGGGCATGCTCGTTCACAGAAGAGCTCAATGCCATAGACCAGTGCCAGTTCGCCGCCATGACGTTCATGCTTGAAGACGGCACATGCTATGCAGCTTTCCGCGGGACTGACGATACGATCATCGGCTGGCGGGAAGACCTCAACTTAAGCTATATGGCTATGACACGCGGACAGGAATATGCTGTGGCATATATGGACCGCGTATTTGCCGGATCCAGCCAGTTCATACGTATCGGAGGTCATTCTAAAGGCGGCAACCTTGCAGTGTATGCCGGGATGTACTGCCTGCCCGAGATACAGGAGAGGATACGCGAGATATACTCTAATGACGGTCCCGGGTTCAACCGTAAGATCACTAGCTCAGACGAATACTGGCGCATACTCCCGAAGATCGTAAAATACATTCCTGAGGATTCAATAGTAGGCATTCTTCTGGATTCAGGTACTGAGCCGGTCATAGTGAAAAGCAGCAGCTCCGGGATCTCACAGCACAGTCCTTACACCTGGGTGGTACGGAGGAACAGGATACTCCGCGCAGAGAAGCGCTCAGGCATGAGCAAGTTCGTAGATAAGACCATGGACGACTGGATCGACAAGCTCGATCCTGACAGCAGGCGCGTATTCATCGAAGTCCTCTTCAAAGCAATAGAGTCATCCGGCGCAAGGACCATAAGCGAATTCACAGAAGACCCGGTGAGATCATACAAGGCCTTCTACAAGTCGATGAAAGAGATCCCGCGCGAGCAGCGGGCGACACTTCTTCTCGTTCTGTCCAAGCTAGCAGAGAGCGGAAAGAACCAGATCGTCTCAGGACTTTCAAATTACCTTTCAGGCCTTATGCGGAATTCATAAAACAAACTTTCGAACATGTTAAAAGCGCCCGGCGGATGATCCGCCGGGCGCTTTATCGTACCAATCAGATTTTGATCAGGCTATGCAAGTGCTGCCTTTGCCTTCTCGCAGAGTGCTGTGAAGCCCTGAGCGTCGTAGATAGCGACTTCTGAGAGCATCTTTCTGTTGATCTCCACACCAGCCTTCTTCAATCCTGCCATCAGGCGGCTGTAGCTGATATCGTTCATTCTGGCTGCAGCGTTGATGCGCGCGATCCAGAGTCTTCTGTATTCTCTCTTCTTGTTCTTCCTGCCTGCGAAAGAATAAGCCATCGCTCTCTTTACTGCAGGAGAAGCGGTTCTGTAGTTCTTGCGTCTCTGGCCAAAGTATCCCTTAGCCTGCTTTAAAATCTTCCTATGTCTTTTATGAGCGTTAACACCCTTTTTAACTCTTGCCATTTTTCTTACCTCCTAACTCCTGCTACTTAGCCATTGATCTGAGCATTCTCTTCTGATCCGCACTTGTGAGGATCGTGGACTTACGCAGACCTCTTTTTCTCTTTGCAGTCTTTGAAGTAAGCTTATGACTCTTATATGCCTTATGTCTCTGGATCTTTCCTGATCCTGTCAGATGCAATCTCTTGCAGGCGCCCCTATGGGACTTCATCTTGTTGTTGGCCATTTTGATCTCCTCCTTTGGTCTTTCAATGCATTCTTTTCTGTCATTTCCGGAATACCACTATTCCTGAGGTTCCTGCGGCTTCTTCGGCTTCTTTTCAGGGCCGGCCTTCTTCGGCGTCAGGAACATGGTGAGGCTTCTCCCCTCGAAAGCAGGTTTCTTATCGACCGTGCTTACTTCGCTGCATTCCTCGGCAAAGGCGTCCATGACTGCCCTTCCCTTGTCAACGTAGTCGCGCTCACGGCCGCGGAATCTCAGACTGACTTTTACTTTGTCACCCTCAGCGAGAAACTTGCTTGCTGTCTTGGCCTTCACATGAATGTCGTGCTCCTCGATGAATGTGCTCAGTCTGATCTCCTTGATCTGCACTGTTTTCTGTTTTTTCTTTGCTTCTTTTTCACGCTTCTGGATCTCATACCGGTATTTCCCGAAGTCAAGGATCTTAGCTACCGGCGGATTAGCGTTAGGTGAGATCTCCACAAGGTCAAGGCCCTTCTGGTCAGCAAGCTTGAGCGCATCATCCAGAGACATAATCCCGACCATGGTCCCCTGGTCGTCGATCACTCTGAGTTCTTCTGCTCTGATCTCATCGTTTATTCTGGTTTCCTTACTAATTTCAGTTACCTCCGTAAAAATAAAAAACAGATACTTCCAAAAGTATCCGCTCCATATATCATCAGCAGCCTGCGCGCTCTCCGACCAAAGCCTGAACGGCATATCTTCAGAACGATCATCATACTGCTGTGATCCACATATGATACCCTGCAAACTTTCGTCATACAAGGTGAGAAGCGGATTACTTCTACTTTGTTACTCGATTAATATACCATATTGATAAAAACAATGCAAGCACTTTTTCATGATGAAAAAACTTATTATTTTTAAAAGAACAAATGTTTACATATCCTTTTGGGCGTGATATAATGGATTCCGGTAAGGGACTGGAGTACAGATATCAATTATCATTTCATACAGGAGATTTGTATTATGGCGGTAAATTCCGGAAAGAAGAGATCCAAGGATCCATCTGACGAGCTCAAGCCGAGGGAGCAGAAGATACTTGCATATATAAGTGAAGAGATCAGATCGACAGGTTATCCTCCTACAGTCAGGGAGATATGCTCAGCCGTAGGTATCAAATCCACATCCACTGCTCATAAAGACATAGCTCAGCTCGTGAAGAAAGGATATATAAAGAAACAGGATGCCAAGACCAGAACTCTCGTCCTCGCTCATGACGATGAGAAAGTGAAGGAAGAGCAGCCTGAGCAGCGCATAGTTTCTGCTAATCTCCGCGAGCAGGAGGCAGTTATAGATGTCCCTGTGGTCGGACGCGTGGCAGCAGGAATGCCGATCACCGCTGAAGAGAATATCGAGAGCACATTTCCTGTGCCTAAGCAGTACGCATCAGACAACTGCTTCATGCTCAGAGTAAAAGGCGAATCGATGATCAACGCAGGGATAATGGACGGCGATCTCATTCTGGTGCAGAGCCAGAACACGGCTGAGAATGGAGACATCGTAGTTGCCACGATAGATGGATTTGAATATGAAGCAACTGTAAAGACCTTTTATAAAGAGAAGGATCACATCAGGCTCCAGCCTGAAAACGACACCATGTCACCTATCCTTGTCAAGGACTGTCAGGTCCAGGGCAAGGTGAAAGGTGTATTCAGATATTTCAGCTGATACGGGCACATCATACATCTAGTGCTTTTACTAGCAGAAATCATCAGGAATACACTATTATTTGTTCTATATTCCTTGACATGAGCGCCTAAAAATTATATCATTATTTAGATAAAAAAATACCCGACGATGTTCGGGCATTTTTTTAGGGGAAAACGCGATATCATGCGAGGGATTAGAGCATGTAACTTGTTCTTTTTGTTCAGAGAAAAGGAGTAATCAATGAACAACAACACCCTCAATGATGAAGCGGTCTATGATGCCACCACACTTGGCTATCCAAAGATGCTCGTCTTAGGACTCCAGCACACGTTCGCGATGTTCGGAGCCACCGTATTAGTTCCACTTCTGACAGGACTCGATGTTTCCACCACACTGCTCTTTGCAGGACTTGGCACATTGCTGTTCCACTTAGTAACAAAAGGCAAGGTCCCTGCGTTCCTCGGATCATCGTTTGCCTTCCTCGGCGGATATGCCGCTGTCGCACCACTTATCGACGGAAAACCGAATACAGAGATGCTGCCGTACGCAGCCGGCGGAGTTTTCTGCGCAGGCCTGCTGTATGTAGTCCTCGCTGCATTCATCAAGTTCTACGGATCCGAAAAGGTAATGCATTTCTTCCCGCCTGTAGTAACAGGGCCTATCATCATCGCGATCGGCCTGAATCTGGCTCCAAGCGCGATCAACAACTGCAAAGCAGACTGGCGTGTAGCTCTCGTCGCTATCGTAGTAACGATCGTATTCAATATCTGGGGCAAGGGAATGCTGAAGATAATCCCTATCGTTCTGGGTGTCGTTTCATCATATATCGTCGCGGTACTGCTCGGCGACGTAACGCTTACTGAATTCGGGAGCAAAGCCATCGTGGCTCTTCCTCCTATCACGCTGATGAAATTCGACGCAAGCGCGATCATCACGATCATGCCTATCGCTCTTGCAACAATGATGGAGCACATCGGAGACATCAACGCTATCGGAGCTACTACAGGACATAACTATATAAAGGATCCTGGCCTTCACAGGACTCTCCTTGGAGACGGTCTTGCAACTGCTCTCGCTTCAGCATTCGGCGGACCTGCGAACACGACATACGGTGAGAACACAGGCGTCCTTGCGCTGACGAAGATCTACGATCCAAAAGTCATCGAGATCGCAGCCTGCTTTGCCATCCTGCTCTCATTCGTTCCTAAGGTAGGCTATCTTATCGAATCGGTACCTGCCGCGACCATTGGAGGCATCTCACTCATACTCTACGGAATGATCTCCGCTGTAGGTATCAGGAACATGGTTGAGAACCACGTTGATTTCTCCAGATCCAGAAATACTATCATAGCTGCTCTCATCCTGGTGCTTGCACTCGGCCTTGGCGACGGACTCTCATTTACAATAGCAGGAACGACGATCACTCTTTCCGCTCTTGCTACAGCTTCCATCGTAGGAATCCTCGCAAATGCTATCCTTCCTGGAAATGAATATGTATTCAAGGAAGATACTGAAGACGAGAAAGATAAATTCCAGACTTACGAAGTATAAAACAAACGAGGTTTTGATATGCATGACACACAGAAAGCTGTCGTCACGGTAGTAGGTAACGACCACACAGGTATCATCGCAAAAGTAACGGGCGTCTGCTTCGACTGTAATGCCAACGTAACAGATCTGTCGCAGTCAGTACTCGACGGTATATTCTGCATGGCGCTCATCATCGATATCACTGAATCAAACAGCGCGATAGACGAGATCGAGAAAAAGATACAGAATGCGGTACCCGGCATGACTGTCCACGTGATGCACGAGAAGATCTTCGACTCTATGCACAGGATCTAGGCGGAGGCACGATATGGTAAATCTTGAAGACATAATGGAGACCGTCAATATGATCCAGGAAGAAAACCTGGACATTAGAACGATCACCATGGGGATCTCCCTGATCGACTGTGCCGACTCCGATATCGAGGCATCATGCCGCAAGGTATATGACAAGATATATTACAGAGCAAAGGATCTTGTAAAGACAGGCGAGGCTATAGAACGCAAATACGGCATTCCTATCGTGAACAAAAGGATCTCTGTGACCCCGATATCGCTCCTTGCCGGCGTATCCGGAGGCGATCCTGTAGAATATGCGAAGGTTCTTGATAAAGCAGCAAAGGACGTAGGCGTAAACTTCATCGGAGGTTATTCTGCTCTGGTCCAGAAGGGATTCAGTGCCGGTGACCGTGAGCTGATAAACTCGATCCCTGAGGCACTTTCGGAGACCGACCTGGTCTGCTCTTCTGTGAATATAGGTTCTACCAAGGCAGGCATCAACATGGATGCCGTAAGCCTTATGGGCGAGAAGATAATCAGGACTTCCGAGCTCACGAAGGACGATCAGTGCATAGGCAATGCCAAGCTCGTCGTCTTCTGCAACGCGGTCGAAGACAATCCGTTCATGGCCGGCGCGTTCCATGGCATAGGCGAAGCTGATACAGTTATCAGCGCCGGTGTTTCGGGACCTGGCGTAGTACGGTCTGTCCTTGAAAAGATGCCTGATGACGCTCCGATGAACGTGATCGCAGAAGCAATAAAAAAGACAGCATTCAAGATCACGCGTATGGGCCAGCTCGTAGGAGCAGAAGCAGCCAGGATGCTGAACGTCGATTTCGGCATCATCGACCTGTCGCTTGCCCCGACTCCTGCGATCGGAGATTCTGTTGCTCATATAATAGAAGAGATCGGTCTTGAGAAATGTGGAGCTCCCGGTACTACCGCGGCACTCGCGATGCTGAATGATGCCGTAAAGAAAGGCGGCGTTATGGCTTCATCGAGCGTAGGTGGCCTGTCTGGAGCATTCATTCCTGTTACAGAAGACTCAGGCATGGTAGATGCTGTAAAAAGCGGCCACCTGTCAATAGAAAAACTGGAGGCGATGACAGCAGTCTGCTCAGTCGGACTTGACATGATAATCGTTCCCGGCGATACGAGCGCCGAGACTATCTCAGGCATAATCGCGGATGAAGCTGCTATCGGCATGGTCAACTCCAAGACCACAGCTGTAAGAGTCATTCCTGCGATCGGAAAGAAAGTAGGCGAAGAGCTCGATTTCGGCGGACTCCTTGGAAAGGGACCTGTTATGGAGGTACGCAAAGGCTCATCACTTAAGATGATAAGGAGAGGCGGCAGGATACCTGCCCCGCTGCAGAGTCTTAAAAACTGATAAATATACTAAACTTTGGGGGTACTTACATATATTAAAACGCGGCGTTTCATTCGCCGCGTTTTTTCATATCTGCCAGACTATTCACCGGCAGCTGTTCACCGCCGTATTAGTATTTATATAACAGAGTCTACACCATATTCTCCGGAACCACCCAGGCATCGAACTCTTCCTCGGTCACCATCCCTGATCTGACTGCCGCCTCGCGCAGAGTGGTCCCGTTCTCATGTGCCTTCTTTGCTATCGCTGCCGCATTCTCATATCCTATATGCGGTGAGAGCGCAGTTACCAGCATCAGCGAGTTCTCCAGATTCTTCCTGATCACATCTTCATTCGGCTCGATACCGGCTGCCAGATTAACGCGGAAAGAGTTCATCGATTCTGCAAGAAGCTCGGCAGATTCAAGAAATGTATCTATGAGAACCGGGGCATATACGTTAAGCTCGTAATTCCCCTGTGACGCTGCTATACCGATCGTGACATCATTTCCCATCACACGTGCGGCCACCATGGTCACTGCTTCACACTGTGTAGGATTTACTTTGCCGGGCATTATTGAGCTTCCCGGTTCGTTGGCCGGTATCTTCAGCTCTCCTATACCGCATCTCGGCCCGCTTGCCAGCATACGTATATCATTTGCTATCTTCATAAGATCAGCCGCAAGAGATTTCATTGCGCCGTGGCAGAAGGTCATGGCGTCACGCGACGATAAAGCATGGAATTTATTCTCTGCCGTCAGAAACTCGATCCCGGTAAGCCTTGATATTTCCTCAGCAGCCTTGACATCAAAGCCATCAGGGCAATTCAGGCCGGTTCCGACAGCCGTGCCCCCTATGGCAAGCTCACGCAGATATTCTGAGGAATCATTGATCATCTCTATATCGTGATCCAGCATAGATCTCCATCCGCTTATCTCCTGGCCGAGCGTAAGAGGTGTGGCATCCTGAAGATGTGTCCTTCCGATCTTCACCACATCAGAATACTTTTCCTCAAGCCTCAGAAACTCATCTCTCAGCTGCTCGGCCGCAGGAAAAGTCTGCTGTGCAAGAGTCATAACAGCTGCGATATTCATCGCTGTCGGGAAAGTGTCATTAGAGCTCTGTGACATATTCACGTGATCATTAGGATGAAGGAGCTTTCGTCCTGCGAGCTCATTCCCCTTGTTTGCTATCACCTCATTCATATTCATATTTGTCTGAGTACCGCTTCCTGTCTGATAAACAACAAGAGGGAACTCTTCCATGAGGCCGCCTGACATGATCTCCCCGGCAACTCTTCTGATGATCTCAGCACGCTCACTGTCTAATACGCCCAGACTCTCATTCGCTGAAGCTGCTGCATTTTTCAGGATCGCCATAGCCTGGATCACCTGTGTGCGCATTTTCCGGCCTATTCTGAAATTTCTGCGGCTTCTCTCTGTCTGCGCGCCCCAGTACTTATCAGCGGGGACTTCGATCTCTCCCATAGAATCATGTTCTGTACGTGTATCAGCCATAATGTTTCTCCATTTATAATAATGTGTTCATCCAGTCGCGGCCTGCTTTGATCTGGCGCTCCACTTCATGCGGAGCTGTGCCTCCGAATGAATCACGGCTGTCTACGCAGGCACGGATGCTGACATCTCCCAGCATCTCTCTGTTTATCCGGCTGTCGATCGCTGAGAGATCCTCATCAGTGAGATCCTCGAACTGGCAGCCTTTTTCTTCACAGCACTGCACCATTCTTCCTACTATATTATGAGCCTCCCTGAACGGTATGCCTGATGAGGCCATGTGCTCAGCAATATCCGTCGCATTCAGGAATCCTTCCTTCAGCCGCGGCTCTATCTTATCCATCCTGAACTCTGTGTTCTCGAGCATCCTGGCAAAAATCGCGACGCTCGCCTTCCACGTGTCTACCGCATCGAAAAGGCCCTCTTTATCCTCCTGAAAGTCTTTATTATATGCAAGCGGCGTTCCTTTCATCACTGTGAGAAGCTGCATGAGATCGCCATATACTCGTCCACATTTCCCCCTGAGCAGCTCTGCCATGTCAGGGTTCTTCTTCTGCGGCATTATACTGCTTCCCGTACAGAAGCTGTCGTCAAGCTCTATGTAGCTGAACTCAGAGCTGTTCCACCATACGAACTCCTCAGCCCACCTAGATGTATGCATCATGGAAATTGAAGCATCTGACAGAAATTCTATCATATAGTCACGATCTGAGACCGAATCCATCGCATTTTCTGTAGGTGCGCTGAACCCAAGCTGCTCAGCTGTCATATGTCTGTCTGTATCGAATGTCGTCCCGGCAAGTGCACATGCTCCCAGAGGGCAGAGATCCATCCTGCTCAGAGTGTCCTCAAGGCGCTCGATATCGCGCCTGAACATCTGGAAATAAGCCATGAAGATAAATCCTATCGTTACAGGCTGGGCGTGCTGTATATGCGTGAAGCCGACTGTAAGGGCGTCCTTGTACTTCTCTGCCTTTGCAAGTATCACCTCTTCCAGCTCAGTAAGCTCAGAGATCATGTTCCTGATCTCTTTTTTAAGGTACAGTCTTGCGTCTACCTGGCACTGATCATTCCTGCTTCTCGCAGTGTGAAGCTTCTTGCCTACATCTCCGACTTCTTCGATCAGCCTTGATTCTATCCCCATATGGATATCTTCATCCTCAACGTTGAACGTGATGCTGCCATCCGCGATGCCGGCTCTGATCTTCTCAAGTCCCGCTATTATCGTCTCAGCTTCCTCATCAGTCACGATCCCCTGCTTCGCAAGCATCGACACATGTGCTATGCTGCCGTCGATATCCTCATTGTACATTCTCTGGTCAAAACCTATGGACGCATTAAATTCCTTGACCATGCTGTCCATATCCTTTTTGAACCTTCCACTCCAGAGTGCTCCCATTACGCGCCTCCATTTGGTTTACATAATACCAGCCAAAAATTATTAACAAATATGAAGTTTTCAGCCGATGAGATTTTGATATTGTATGAAAAAACCGTTTAATACCCAATATGTCGTTGTTCTCAGGCTCTTTATTTTGATGGTAGCAAAAAACAGGCTCCATTTCAAGCATAACCTCGATGTCAACACATTTTCACACGTTGAACACAATTCAGGGGTCTGCTACAATAAAAATGGTATTTTGGGAATTAGAGAAAGGGGTTTTATTTTGGTATCTTTTATCAGGAGGAATCTTCTGCGGATATCAGTGATGGTCCTTGCCATCGCGATATCTTCTTCGTGTGCATTCGCATCTACTACCAAGGTCAACAACAAGAAATACACGCATCCGTCATTCTACAAGACTTCACTTTACAAGCTGTTCCATGGTGTCGACGTGTCTTACTGGCAGCATGAGATCAACTGGGAGAAGTCCAAGGCTGACGGCATCGATTTTGCGATCATGAGATGCGGGTATACGGCGCTCAACAAGTTCTCGCTCCATCAGGACAGCACATTTCTTACAAACTATAAAAAGGCTACTGCTGCCGGCGTAAGCGTCGGCATCTATTACTATGCCTGCGCCACGACGACGAAAGAAGCAAAGAAAGAAGCGAACTACGTTGTCTCGATACTGAAGAACAACAATATCAACAATCAGCTTCCTGTCGTAATGGACTACGAGATCGATTCGGGTCGCGCAAACACAAAATACAAAAACATCGTAAAGAATAAAGGCAAATCATCTGCGCGGAAGACATTCACAAAGAATGCGGTGATATTCATGAACACGATCCGCGCGGCTGGATATGAGCCTATGTTCTATTCATACCGCGTGATGATCGACCCGAAATTCTCATCCAACTACAGATTCAACATGAAGGACATCAACGGCAGCAGTCAGTACAGATTCTGGCTTGCTCAATATTCCACGAGCATCAGCTACACCGGCAACATGGAGATCTGGCAGTTCACATCCACCGGCCGTGTAAACGGCATGAGCGGAAACATCGACAGGAACTTCTGGTATTATCCGCTGGAAGGTACCAAAACCGAAGAAGGAACAAAATCGATAAGAAAATGCACAGTGACATTAAGCAGCACTGAATATAAATATGACGGCAAAGCCAAGCGCCCGAAAGTCACCGTAAAGTATGGCAGCGACTCTCTTGAAGATGGCAAGGACTACGCCGTGTCATATATGAACAACATCAAGAAAGGGACCTCTACCGTGCTCGTACACGGCAAAGGCGATTACTCCAACGAAACATACAGCACTTTCAAGATCGGCGATAAAGCTGACACGACTAACAAGACGACGGTGCTTGATCCTTCTGCTCTCACGCCTCACGACATCAAGACAGTGAAAGCTTCGGTCGACGCAAAGAAGAACACTGTGGACGTAAGCTGGAGTAAATCGAAGAACGCAAACAAATATCAGGTAGCATACAAGATCGATTCCGCTGAAAAGTGGACAAAGAAGACTGTAAGTGACAATTCCTACACATTCTCAGATCTTGAGCCTGGCAGCATACTTGAAGTAAAGGTCAGAGGAAGGAATACAGAGAGCGAGGAGACACTGAGCGGAGCGTACTCAGATACGAAGTACTGCTATATCGGAAGTACAGACAACACATGTGAAATCGGCGAAGATCTCAAGGTCACCGTAAGCTGGAAGAAAGCAGAAGACGACCGCGGCAAGTTCAGCTACAAAGTAAGCATCACGCCGGAGAACGGCAAGACAAAGAACTACACCGTAGAAGGCGACCATAAGACGAAGACGCTGAAGGCCAACACTACATACAGCATCAAAGTCACGCCATCCCTTATCATAGGCAAGAAGACATATACAGGCGATGCCGGTGAAACGACTACGGTATTTACTGGTGTTACCGAGATAAAGAGCAAGAAAGCTGTCGAAGGCGGTTTCAAGCTGACCTGGAACAAGATCGAAGGAGAAGGCAAACCAAGATATAAGATACTGGTAGCCGACAACAAGAAAATGAAGGACGCTCAGTACATGACAAAGAAGCAGTCAGTCACAAGCGTAACTATCAAGAATCTGAAGAACAAGCAGAAATATTACGTAGCGATCAAGCCATATATTAAAGTAGACGGAGAACCTGTCTACGGCAATATGACAAAGGTGGTCGGGATAACCACCAAATAAAATCGAAATCTGACACCAATATAAAATCCCAAAACAGAAAAGCGGAGCATCCCTGACATCGGGGCTCCGCTTTTCTGTGGCTGTAACAGCCGCATTACTGTTCTGGATTCAGAACGACAATATAGCCATTCTCGTTCATGTTCTGGAATCAAAACGATAATATAGCCATTCACATTGCAGTTCTGGAATCAAAACGATAATACAGCCATTACAGGCACAATAGATCATGTACTACTTCTGATGCGAGCAGCAGTCCTGCAGCTGGCGGTACGAATGCGATGGAGCCCGGGGCATGGCGGCTCTCCTGAGCTCCGCTGCCCTGCACTACTGTACTGAGAGGCTCTTCTTTGGAATAAACGACCTTTACGTGTTTTATACCGCGCGCCCTGAGCTCCCGGCGCATGACTTTTGCCAGCGGGTCCATCTCGGTCTTGCTGATATCTGAGACCTGGAACTGTGACGGGTCAGTTTTGTTGCCGGCACCCATTGCGCTTATCACTGGTACTCCGCACTTTATACACCTTTCAATGAGCTCCAGTTTTGCTTTGACTGTATCTATCGCGTCGACCACATAGTCATAGTCTTCGAATGCAAATTCATCTGCTGTATCAGGAAGGAAAAACAGCCTCTTCTCTATGATGTGCGCGTTCGGCGAGATATCGCGAAGCCTCTCTGCCATGACTTCTGTCTTCGGCCTTCCGACTGTAGAATGCAGCGCGATCAGCTGACGGTTTATGTTGGTCACGTCGACTTCATCGTTATCAACTATCGTAAGCGTGCCGACACCTGCCCGTATCAGAGCCTCGGCGCAGTATCCTCCTACGCCGCCTATCCCGAACAGTGCGACATGAGCGTTCTTAAGCTTATCCAGCGCCTCATCTCCAAGCATCAGCTCTGTACGCTGCTGCCATTCTTCTGACATATCATCTCTCCTTATACTCTGATCAATATCGATCCTGATATCTATTATACACGTCTGGCACTCCGACTGCATGAAAAAAGCCTGCCGTAACGGCAGGCTCAAACATTTCATGATCTATGAGAAGAAGTCTTTCAGTTTATCTGCCCAGCTTGATTTCTTTTTATAGCAGTCCGTGCCGACTTTTTCACCCATTTCTTTAATGATCTTCTTCTGCTCGGAATTAAGTCTGGTTGGGACTTCCAGTGTCACTTTCACGTACAGGTCGCCCATCCTTCCTGTGCGGACGTCCGTCACACCTTTGCCTCTGAGCCTGAAGACTGTGCCCGGCTGTGTCCCCGCCGGCACCTTATATGAGACCTTGCCGTCGAGAGTCGGCACCGTTATCTCATCTCCAAGAGCAGCCTGCGTGAACGAGATAGGAATGTCAAGATACAGATCGCTTCCCTCTCTGTCGAACAGCTTGTGTTGGGCTACAGCGAGCACAACAAACAGATCTCCGTTCGGCCCGCCGTTTCTTCCCGGCTCGCCCTGTCCTCTGATCGGGAGCACTGTTCCCTCATCGACACCCGCAGGTATCTTGACCTCTATCTTGATGTTCTTCATTACCTGGCCGGATCCATGGCAGTCAGGACACGGTGTGTCGATCACAAATCCGGTTCCGTTACAGTCAGGACAAGTGCTTGCTGTCTGCATCTGGCCGAACAAAGTATTTCTTACAGTCTGGACCTGACCTGTGCCTCCGCATTTCGGGCATGAGCGCTTCTGCGTACCCGGGGCAGCTCCGCTCCCCTGGCATTTCTCACACTTCACATACTTTCTGACATCGATAGTCTTGGTCGTACCGAATGCAGCCTCTTCAAATGTGATCTTCAGGCTGTGCTGAATGTCGCGTCCTTTTGACGGCGCGTTTCTGCGCCTTGTTGCTCCGCCGCCGAATCCGCCTCCGAAGAAGTCTCCGAAGATATCGCCCAGATCTACGCCATCAAAACCACCGGTCGACCACGTACTGTAGCCGCCCTGGCCTGCGCCTGCCTGCGCGCTCGGATCAACTCCGGCAAAGCCGAACATGTCGTACTTCTTCTTCATCTCTGGATCGGAAAGCACGCTGTAAGCCTCATTGATCTCTTTGAACTTTTCCTCAGCCTCTTTGTTACCCTGGTTTCTGTCAGGATGATATTTGAGGGCCATCTTTCTGAAAGCCTTCTTGATCTCCTCATCGCTGGCGCCCTTCTGGATACCGAGCACTTCGTAATAATCCCTTTTGTCTGCCATTTTCTGTCACCTAGTATATAACCCAAGACGCACCGGGGCATTTTCTGCCCCGATGCATCATTATTACCGCTCAGAGCCTGCGCTCTGTCTTCAATTATTTGTCGTCGTCTACTACTTTATAATCTGCGTCTACGACATTGTCATCACCTGAGCCGCTCTGCGGACCGGCCTGGGCTCCGCCCATATCAGGTCCCGGCTGTCCCTGTGCCTGAGCCTGTGAATAGATCTTGGATGCTACAGCATTGAACTTCTCTGTAAGAGCATCTGTCTTGGCTTTGATGTCGTCCGGGTTGTTGGCTTCCAGAGCCTTTTTCAGATCCTCCTTTGCATCCTCGATGCCCTGCTTCTCTTCTGGGCTGATCTTGCCGTCGATATCTTTCAAAGTCTTCTCTGTCTCATATACCAGAGTCTCTGCCTTGTTGCGCTCTTCGATGCTCTCTTTCTTCTTCTTGTCTTCAGCTGCGTACTGTTCAGCTTCCTTGACCTTCTGATTGATCTCATCCTCTGTCAGATTTGTCGAAGAAGTGATCGTGATAGCCTGCTCTTTACCTGTTCCAAGATCCTTTGCGCTTACGTTCACGATACCATTTGCATCGATGTCGAATGTGACTTCGATCTGTGGTACTCCACGTGGAGCTGGAGCGATGCCCGTGAGCTGGAACTGGCCGAGCGTGATATTATCTGCAGCCATCTCTCTTTCACCCTGCATTACGTGTACGTCTACAGCGGTCTGGTTGTCAGCGGCTGTTGAGAAGATCTGGCTCTTCTTTGTCGGGATAGTCGTATTTCTCTCGATCAGCTTTGTAGCTACTCCGCCGAGTGTCTCGATTGAAAGTGACAGCGGCGTTACGTCGAGCAGAAGTACGTCGTTTACTTCACCGGTAAGAACTCCTGCCTGTATTGCAGCTCCAACAGCTACGCACTCATCAGGATTGATGCCCTTGAACGGCTCTTTGCCTGTCTCTTTCTTTACGGCTTCCTGAACAGCAGGGATCCTTGTTGATCCGCCTACGAGAATGACCTTTGAAAGATCACTGTTCGTTACGCCTGCATCCGCCATAGCCTTCTTGAGAGGCCCGATCGTTCTGTTGACGAGCTCTTCTGTCAGCTGGTCGAACTTTGCTCTCGTGAGGTCTGTGTCCAGATGCAGCGGACCGTCAGCGGTCACTGTGATGAACGGCAGATTGATATTCGTCGTCTGCGCACTGGACAGCTCTTTCTTAGCCTTTTCAGCAGCTTCCTTAAGTCTCTGGAGCGCCATCTTGTCGTTCCTGAGATCAACGCCATGCTCCTGTGCAAAGTTGTCAGCAAGCCAGTTCATGATTACATTATCAAAGTCATCGCCGCCGAGGTGTGTGTCGCCGTTAGTTGCGAGTACTTCGAATACTCCGTCTCCGAGCTCCAGCACGGATACATCGAATGTGCCTCCGCCCAGGTCGTATACCAGGATCTTCTGAGATCCCTCTTCTTTATCAAGTCCATAAGCAAGAGATGCTGCTGTAGGCTCATTGATGATCCTCTTTACATCAAGGCCTGCGATCTTTCCGGCATCCTTTGTAGCCTGCTTCTGTGAATCAGAGAAGTAAGCCGGAACTGTGATGACTGCCTCAGTTACTTTGCTTCCAAGATAGCTCTCCGCATCATCCTTCAGCTTGGTCAGGATCATTGCTGAGATATCCTGTGGCGTGTATTTCTTGCCGTCGATCTCAACTGTGTAATCCTCGCCCATATGTCTTTTGATCGATGTGATCGTTCTCTCCGGGTTGGTCACAGCCTGTCTCTTGGCTGTCTCACCTACGAGTCTCTCGCCGCCCTTTGTGAATCCGACTACAGACGGTGTTGTTCTGTTTCCTTCTGCGTTGGCGATAACTGTAGGCTCACCGCCTTCCAGAACAGCAACGCAGCTATTGGTCGTTCCTAAGTCTATTCCTATTACCTTTGACATATCTATTTCCTCCTATATGTATATATTACTTGTTTTCTTTTATTAACTTTTGTTTTCTCTTATTTCCGCGGCTCCCTCCGCGGATCTTATGATCGTTTTATCATCTATATACAGCGGTTCATCGCCGCAGTATCACTTATTCATTCACCTTCACCATCGAAGGCCTTATCACCTTGCCGTTGAGCTTGTATCCTTTCTGCAGAACTTCTGTCACCTTTCCGCTGTCAAAATCAGGATTGCTGTCAGTCAGCACAGCGTGATGAAAGTTCGGATCAAAGTCATGACCTACTGCTTCTATCTCCTCAAGTCCCGAATTTTTCAGGATGTCCGTGAGCTGCTTGAATATCATCTGCATGCCTTCCGCATATGCCTGATCCTGACAATCGCTTCCAAGCGCACGCTCAAAATTATCTATCACCTGAAGCAGGTCTGTCATGATCTTCTCGTTTGCAAAAGAGTAGACATCAGCCTTTTCCTTCTCTGTACGCTTCCTGAAATTCTGGAAATCAGCCATCAGGCGGGTATACTTCTCATTCCATGCCTCATCCTCTTCAGAATCGGTCTTGCTGCCGTTGCCGCCCTCAGCTCCTGCTTCCTGACCTTCTTTGTCTTCGGCATCCTTTTCCTGCTTTCCATCCTCTGCTGTGTCTGCAGGATCAGCATCCTCAGGCTCTGCTTCAGAACCGATATCCTCGATCTCTATCTCGGATGTATTCTGCTCTTCCGGCTTCTTTTCTTTTTTCTTAGCCATCTTCTCCTCCTGGATTGCCATCATCTTCTATATTCTTCATATCGAACGTATCACTCAGATTATCTGTAAGATACTTTACTATTGAAGTGATCTCTCCATATCTCATTCTCGTCGGACCTATGACTCCGATCTTTCCAACATATCTTCCGTCCACATGATATGTCGCTGTTATAAGCGAGCAGTCTGACAGATCTTCATCTGCATTCTCCTCACCTATAGTTACCATCATGCCGTCCGCACGGTCCATGATCTTTCTTGTGAGCTTCTCCTTCTGATCGAACAGTGATATGAAGCTCTTTGCTCTTGAAAGGTCGCCGAACTCCGGGAGATCGAATATATTGCTCAGTCCGTCCATATACAGATGAACATCCAGCATGTCCTCAAGAGTCTTCATGAAGTTAGGCATCACGCTCTCAGCGAGCTTGTTCATTGCGGTAAGATCTGTCTTGAAATCATCGATTATGCTGTTCTTCAGAACATCTGTAAGCGTCCTGCCTCTGTAATCATAAGTTATATTCTTTGCAAGGACCTGAAGCTGCTCTTCCGTATAAGGATCTTCGAGCACCAGCCTTGTATTCTGCGCTTTCCCCGAATCTGTTACGATCATCAGGATAACCTGATGCTCATCAACAGGAAGAAGATTCACGAATTTAATGACTTCCTCCTCCTTGCTCGGAGTAATAGCGAATGATGCCAGATTGGTGATCTCCGACAAAAGCTCAGCAGCACGCTCAATGGTCTTATCGAACTCTGCGATATCAGCTTTAAGAGTATCACGGATGATCATCTTATCCTCATTTGAGATCTCCACCTCATCCATCATACTGTTGACGTACAGCCTGTATGCCTTGTCAGAAGGCACTCTGCCTGCAGAGGTATGAGGATGTGTAAGGTATCCCATCTCCTCGAGGTCGCTCATCTCGTTCCTGATCGTCGCAGGGCTCATCGCCATGTCGAACTGCTTAGAAAGAGTCCTGGAGCCGACAGGTTCAGCAGTACGCACATAATTGCTTATGATGGCCTGCAGGATCTTCAGTTTTCTTTCAGTTAATTCCATATCTGTTACCTTATAGAATCTCCAATTTCTTTCTTGCTTGTTAGCACTCACTATGTCCGAGTGCTAACTCTATATATAATGTACTCCTAAACCACACGCGTGTCAACACTTTTTGATGCTATTTTAATGCTGATTAAGTGAAAATCTGGTGAAGAGCTTTGATGATATTCTTGCTCATTTATCTGCAGAACTGCCCCTGAAGGCTTATCCTGTCTACAGAATGATCAAAATCGTGCAAAATGGTATCCTTTTCGCGTCTTTTTTCACTCTGTAGACGGAATCGTGGGTTTTCTGGCTGTTTTCGTCTACAGAATGATCAAAATCATGCAAACTGGTATCCTTTTCGCGTCTTTTTTGCTTTTTGTAGACGGAATCATGGGTTTCATGGCTGTTTCTGTCTACAGAATGAGTAAAATCATGCAAAATGGTATCCTTTTCGTTAGTTTTCCGTTTTCTGTAGACGGAATCAATGCTTTTCTGGCCATTTCTGTCTACAGAATGAGTAAAATCATGCAAAGTGATATCATTTTCGTTAGTTTTCTGCTTTCTGTAGACGGAATCATTTGTTTTCCAGTCGTTTCCGTCTACAGAATGTGTAAAAACGTGCAAAGTGATATCATTTTCGTTAGTTTTCTGCTTTCTGTAGACGGAATCAATGGTTTTCTGGCTATTTCTGTCTACAGAATGAGTAAAAATATGCAAAATGATATCATTTTCGTTAGTTTCCTGCTTTCTGTAGACGGAATCAATGCTTTCCCGGCCATTTCTGTCTACGAGCAGCCTGATCATATTGAATGACTGACTGCAGATTACCTTAAAGTAAAAGTTATACCATATGCTGTGTGTTTGTGGTAAAATATGTTACAGGGGTATGATGTCAGCAGGCAGGGTGCATTATGTCAAACACTAAGAACAATAAAAAGAAAGATAACTCTCACGACGAGTTTGAAGAACGCATAATGAATGTCGACGTACAGTATGAGGACATACCTGTCGACAAGAAAGATCCTGTGATCATGAAATCCAGGGCGATCCAGCAGGCCCATACCATGGCTATGGCTGGCATCATCACATCTATAGTCCCTATCATCGGACTTATACTGGGTATCCTTTCCTTCCTCAAGCTGAAAGGTCTTGGACAGATCCCGTATGATCTGAGAATGCGCTATGCATCAGCCAAAGCTCTCTCTAAAGGCGCCATTGCCGCAAGCATTGTGATGATGGTCATAATGGGCGTGGTGCTTTCGACAGGCATGATAAAGTGACGGCGTCATCAAAATCTATACGTAAAAACAGCGCTCGAAGCGCTGTTTTTTTGCAAAGTTGTCAATAGTGACGATTCTTTTTGACATCTATTTACATAGTGACGATTCTCTTCGACATCTATTGACATCGGGACGGCTCTTTTTGACATCTATTTATATATGGACGGCTCTTTTTGACAGCTATTTATGTCAAATTTTATCCAGCTTCCTGCAGTCCCGGCTTGAAGTACTTTGATCTTCTTCACTACATCATTCTGCTCAGCCCCGGCCATCTTACTTCAGTAAGCTCATCTGTTTCGGGACTCACTCTTGCAGAGCTTACGTCGACCTCTGGCTCATTTCTGGTTTCCCTTGTCTTAAGGCTCTCCTTAAACTCATTGTACTCTTTGACATACTGTTCGTATTCCTCAAGACGCCTTGGGTATGATTCTTTATCCTCTTTGTCCGTCAGTCCGTTAGCCCACTTTCCGACAAGTCCTCCGATCACTGCGCATACTGCAGCCGATACTGCCATCCAGACAGCGCTGTTAGTGAATACCATTATAAACAATCCGAGAAGCATGCCCACTATTCCGCAGCCTACAGCAAAGGCTATAATGGAAGTCACATGACCGCCGCTTATCTCTTTTGGCTTGACGGGTTCCAGCATGTTCTCCCAGGATTGGTGCGCGCCACAGTACGGGCAGCAGTGATGCGATCCTCCATTTGAGAAGTTGAGCTTTTTCCAGTCTCGCTCGCTGACAAGGTTCTCCAGGCCTTTTTTAGCGTTCATCGCATCTACGGAATCTGCAATGTTATTCAATGTATTTCCAAGGAGCGATGAATTGTTATCCATTACATGACGTGCTATGACCCCATCGATACGTTCCCCGCATTCTTCACAGGTCGTATGATAGTTCATCAAAACATACATATTCCTACCTCCATCCTTGCACAAACAGCACCAACATCCTATTTGTCATATCATCCTTGCACAAACAGCGCCAGCGTCCTGTTTGTTATATCATCCTTACACAAACAGCACCAACATCCTGTTTGTCATATCATCCTTACACAAACAGCGACAGTATCTTATTTGATATATCAAAACCCTTCTCTGTCACTGTCAGTCTGCCGTTTTCTTCGATGATATCTCCATCCGCAGCAAATTCCTTCAGCTCATCCTGCGCGTCCGGAAAAATCTCCCATACAGACTTTCCAAATCTGGATCTGAAGTCAGCTTCACTGATCCCTTCCGTCAGCCTGAGCCCCGTTATCATGTAATCTGCCGCATTGTCGAATCCGCTGTTCACATGATCTTCCAGAAGCTCACTTTCCGGAAATCCCTGATCAGCAAAATCTCTATACCCAGCGCCGGGATTCGTTTTTCTCACACCATCCATGAATGAACTGGCGGAAGCTCCTATTCCGAGATAATCGCAGAAAGTCCAGTACTTCATATTGTGCCTGCATTCTTTACCCGGAAGAGCCGCATTTGAGATCTCATACTGTCTGTATCCACTTTCACGCAGCGTCTGTATCGCCGAGTGATACATCCACCTGTCTTCTTCATCCGTCACAGGCACCATGTCACCCATCTTGTAGTCTTTATAGAATCGTGTACCTTCTTCGATCTGAAGGCTGTAGAACGACACGTGCTCAGGGAGCATGCTCGCAAGCTCATCTATCGTGTCTGCCCATGTTTTTGTTGTCTGCCCCGGCACTCCAAAGATGAGATCCATGCTCACATTATCGAATCCGGCTGTTCGTGAATCATCAAAAGCCCGTCTGGCGTCGTCTGCTGAATGTATCCTCCCGAGCGTCCTGAGCACTCCGTCATCAAAGGACTGCACCCCGAGCGACAGCCTGTTCACACCGGCCTGCCTGTACGATCTCAGTCGTTCTACACCCGAGTAGTTCCCTGCTTTCTCAGCGCCGAATGCAACAACATATGATTCACTCTCATGGTCTCCGGCGATCGTCCCCGGATTCGCTTCCATTGAAATCTCACAGTCATCCGAAACATCATATAAAGATGAGATCTCATCGATCATCTCACTTATCAGTCCAGGCTCTGCAAGAGACGGTGTGCCTCCTCCGAAGTATATGGAATCAACGAGATGTGAGCCCTCGTCTTCTTTTCTCCGGAACTCCAGCTCCTTCCTGAGGATCTTGAAATACTCGTAGATCTCTTCCCGTCCGTCATTTCCGCATGCATTTGAATAGAACCCGCAGTATGGGCATCTTCTCACGCAGAATGGTATATGGATGTAGATCCCTAGTGGTTTCATGATTTGTTGTCATCGTATTTAAGGACAGCCGTAAACGCCTCCTGCGGAACATCGACTTTTCCGAAGCTTCTCATGCGCTTTTTGCCTTCCTTCTGCTTTTCCAGAAGTTTCTTTTTACGTGAGATGTCGCCGCCGTAGCATTTTGCTATAACATCTTTTCTGTAAGCTTTGACGGTCTCACGGGCTATCACCTTCTGGCCTACAGCTGCCTGGATCGGCACCTCGAACTGGTGCATCGGGATTATCTCCTTGAGCTTCTCGCAGACGAAGCGGCCGCGCGTATATGCTTCGGACTCATGGACTATCATGGAGAATGCGTCCACGAGTTCTTTGTTCAGAAGGACATCCAGCTTGACAAGCTTGGATTCACGATAGCAGAGGAATTCGTAATCGATCGATCCATAGCCTTTGGTCTTTGATTTCAGAGCGTCAAAGAAATCGTATATCACTTCATTCAGCGGAAGCTCGTAGTGAAGCGTGACACGTTCTGGAGTTATGTATTCCATTGAAAGCATGGTGCCCCTTCTGTTCTGGCACAGATCCATGATAGATCCGACATAGTCTTTCGGGATCATGATGTCAGCTTTTACTATAGGCTCCTCTATGTGTGATATCTCTGACGGGTCCGGAAGATCCGACGGGTTCTGTATGAACTGTTCCGTTCCGTCAGATCTCACTACTTTATAGAGCACGCTCGGCGATGTCGTTACTACCGCAAGGTCGAACTCGCGCTCCAGCCTCTCGACTATGATCTCCATATGGAGCAGCCCAAGGAAGCCGCAGCGAAAACCAAATCCGAGCGCAGTCGAAGTCTCCGGCTCGAACCTGAATGCCGCGTCATTTACCTGCAGCTTTTCCAGCGCGTCTTTTACAGGCTCGTACTTTTCCCCTTCCGCAGGATAGATCCCGCAATAAACCATTGACTGAACCTTTTTGTAGCCCGGGAGCGGTCTTTCCGTAGGGTGTTCGGCGTTAGTGACCGTATCGCCTACGCGGGCGTCCGCGACTCTTTTGATCGCGGCACAGATATATCCGACGTCACCGGCGCGAAGATACTTTGTCGGTACATGCCCAGGCGCCATCACGCCTACTTCCGTGACTTCATAAGCTTTACCCGATGCCATCAGCTTCATCGTATCGCCGACTTTCACCGATCCGTCAAAGACTCGCACGAAGATCACAACGCCCTTGTAGTTGTCGTACTTAGAATCAAAGATCAAAGCCTTCAGCGGCTTGTCTGTATCACCTGAAGGCGCAGGGATAGTATGGACTATCGCTTCCAGAAGATCAGTGATGCCTGTGCCCTCTTTTGCTGATATGAGCGGGGCGTCTTCGGCGTCAAGGCCTATCATCTCTTCTATCTCCTGCTTCGTCTCGTCAGGACGCGCGCTTGCAAGATCCATCTTGTTCAGGCACGGCAGGATCTCCAGATCTTCGTCCAGGGCAAGGTAGACGTTTCCCATCGTCTGGGCTTCCACGCCCTGCGTGGCATCTACAACGAGCACTGCGCCTTCGCACGCGGCAAGGCTCCTGGACACCTCATAATTAAAGTCGACATGTCCCGGTGTATCGATAAGGTTAAAGATATATTCATTGCCATCCTGTGACTTGTAGACGAGCCTCGTCGTCTGCAGCTTGATCGTGATGCCGCGTTCACGCTCCAGGTCCATGTTATCCAGGAACTGCTCCTTCATATCTCTGTGCGCGACAAGGCCGGTGTTCTCGATCAGCCTGTCTGCCAGCGTGGATTTTCCATGGTCTATATGTGCTATTATACTGAAATTTCTTATATATTTCTGATATTCGTTGTCGTCCATTTATCGTCCCTGTCAGCTGTGATATCACAGAGCTCAACTGTCCGCTGCGGAACAGTATCCTGCTCTGTTTAAATTAATACTACTGCATTGTCTTATCATATTTATAATACTGTTTTATTTTATCATATTCTTATTCGCTTTGAAAATATAAGTGATATAATAGATTTACTGAGCGCTGCCCATAACAGCCTGAAATAGACGGCGCTGATCAACTCAATACCGGTCTCATGGAGCACGGATTGTCGACGGGTCCATGCTCACATGTGATCATCTATTTCTGAAACAGAGGTATATTATGAAAGCCGAAAAAACTTCTGATCAGACTCATTTGACACGGGAAGAAGCAATAGCCGCTTTACAGAAGCTGGCTTCTGATCTGGGCCATAATCCAAAAAAGAGCGAGCTGCCGCCTGATCTTCACAACCAGATAAGGTCGCTTTTCGGGAAGTGGTGTTATGCCCAGGAGGCAGCGGGTCTTGTAGTCCCATCTGAAAGAGTTCAGGAAAAGAGAAGAAAACGCGAGGAGCATAAAGCAAGGGTAGCTGAGCGGCAGAAGCAGCGCGAGCAGGAAAAGGAAAAGGACAGGCATAAACATAAGCAGCGCGGCCAGGCGAAGCGCCAGCAAAAAGATAACGATAAAAACACAAGGAACAAAATCACTTCCTACCATCCTCCTGAAGACTGATCATTTTCATGAAGATATCGATCCCGATGATCATATGAAGAATGAAGTATGATGTAAATACTTCTGTTTTTGCTTGCAATGACAATTATGCTGTTGTATACTGTTACTTGCGAATTTCATTAATATTGCTTATTTTGAAAGAATGTGGGGTGAAAAACATGGCAAATATCAAATCCGCAAAAAAGAGAATCAAAGTTACAGAAAAGAAAACTGCTATCAACAGACGTATCAAAGATGAGCTGAAGAGCATCATCAAGTCATACAACAAGGCGTTAGCAGCAGATGACCTCGTTGGGGCTGAGGAGCTCAGAGCAAGGGCTGAGAAGAAATTCATGCAGGCCGCTGCTCATCACACGATCTCCAGGCAGGCTGCCAGCCACAAGGTGTCACAGGTAACCAAAAAACTCAACGCTGCGAAGGCAGCAAAATAAGCTCACCCGTCCCCACACACGTGCATACGCTTAATGCACAAGATCGAAAGAGCGAAAAACCACGGAATGTGTCTCCCGTGGTTTTTTTATTTCTTATATCGGATTTCGATCGTGGACATGCACGATCCAGAGCTCCATATAGCTCCTACAGCTTAATCGCTATAATTGCTACAGCTTTATCGCTGTTTCCAGAGCCAGCTTCATCATATTGTCTTCACCGCTCTCACGGTCTTCGTTACTCGCCCTTTCACCTGTAACGAAATGATCTGTTATCGTAAGGACTGCAAGCGCGTTCTTCCTGTGATACGCGGCGTTCATATAAAGCGCCGCCGTCTCCATCTCTACAGCGAGTACGTTCAGCCTCGCCCATCTTCTCCACCATTCATCTCCTAACTCATAGAAAAGATCTCCGGAAACTATATTCCCGGCAGTGAAGTCGATGCCAAGTTCGTTCCCGGCTTCCTGCATCTTCAGAAGTATATCATAGCTGCAGGACGGCGAATACGTTCCCGGTACTTTGAATACGTGCTGATAGTTGGAGTCAGTAGATGCCGCGAGTCCGACGACGAGATCTCCGATCTTGATATTCTCATGGAACGATCCGGCTGTACCTATCCTTATCACGTTGTCTACATCAAAGTCATTGAACAGCTCCCACGAATAGATACCCATCGAGGGCATTCCCATGCCGCTTCCCTGGATCGACAGGAGCTTGCCCTTATATGTTCCGGTGAATCCGTACATGTTCCTTATGGAACTGTACATCTGAACGTCTTCCAGGTAATGTTCGGCAATGTACTTAGCCCTGAGCGGATCGCCCGGCATAAGCACAGTCTTCGCTACAGGTGCCTTGTTATCGATCGCAATATGTAAAGCCATATCTCCTCCTTATTTTCCGGTCATACAATTCTCACTATTATTATATATGTCTTTACACCCTTTTTCTATATCAAATCACCTCCAGACGAAACTCTGACACTACCACTCTAGCTCCATAACTGACTTGCGATGTGTGTTTTGATCATTCCTGACGATCATGCCGTCCTTCACGCGGATCACTCGGTCTGCCATCTCTGCAAGAGCCTCGTTGTGTGTGACCATTATGACAGTCGTGCTGTATTTCCGGTTTACATCGTCCAGGAGCTGAAGAATGTCTTTTGATGTATGATAATCAAGTGCGCCTGTCGGTTCGTCGCAGAGCAGTATATCAGGGTTCTTTACCACTGCACGTCCGATCGCGGTGCGCTGCTGCTGCCCTCCGGAAAGCTGGCTGGGAAGCTTATCTTTATGTTCCTCCATACCTAGTACATCGAGCATTTCATCCACGTTGAGCGGGTCCTTGCTCAGATACGCGCCGACTTCTATATTCTCCCTTACAGTAAGGTTGCTGATAAGATTATACGACTGGAATACATATCCAAGATGACGCCGCCTGTAATCGGTCAGCTTTTTTTCACCGAAGCTCTCCAGCTCGTCTCCGTTGATGGTAAGCACGCCGGAATCTGCATCTTCTATCCCTCCGATAATATTCAGAAGTGTTGATTTCCCTGAACCGGATGGGCCAAGTATAACTGTGAATGAGCCTTTTTCCACTCCGAAGCTGACGCCTCTCAACGCATAAGTCCTGTTCTCTTCTTCTCCGAATGCCTTTTTTATATCTTTAAGCTCCAGATACATTTTCTATTCCATTCCTTTCAGCACTTCTCCCATCGGTACTTTCCTTATATGCCTCATCTGAAGCACATGTATGAGCAGATAGCTTGCCATGCCGATCACGACCGTCTTGATATACACAGATGGAGCGATGTAGTATGTCAGCCATCCCGTAAAGAAATTCATCATTATCCTGAAGACGCCCGCAAATGCAAGATACCCAACAGGAAGGCAGATCAGCAGTGATGCGAACACGACCACTGTCGTCACCCTGTTATATATCGACGAGATCTCTCTGTCACTATAGCCGAGGATCTTTACCATCGCTATGCTTTTCGCATTCTTTTCTATCAGTACTTTTGACAGAAGATATATCACTATGATGAATATGATCACCCCGAAAACCGAAAAGAGCTCGAATATCCCGCCCATCGAGCTGTCCAGCTGCTTGCTTATCGTCGCGTAATCTTCTTTAGTTATGACCGTAGAGATCTTGCTCTCCGGTATCTCATCCAGCTTGCGGCCTGACAGGTAACCTGCATATTCTCCTCTTTCCCTGTCAAATTTTCTGTTGAATTCTGACAGCCCCATGAATATGCAGAGCTGTGCTTCATACGGATACACGGCTGCAACTTTAAGATGATGCCGCTCTTTTTTATACTCTTCTTTTACCGCCACCCTGCTGCCGGGCTTCAGCCTGTACTTGGCCGCATAGGCGGATGAGACTACGATCTCATCTTTGTTCTCCGGTACATCCAGATCAGCGAGGTACTCCGAGTCGTGCTTTATGCCATATACTGTTATCTCTTCGCCCCGCCTGTCGTCGTTTTTCACTGTCGCTATCTGATACTTTTCCGGAGCTCCTGCCGGATCGTCCTGTGTATCTGTTCCGCTCCCGCCGGCGATCTCAAATGGTTCTTTAAGGATATACTGATATTCAGCCATCCCTGAATCCATGATCAGCCCTTCATAGTGCTGAAGCAGAGGATACATCCCGAGGCAGAACAGCATGATGATCACGCTGAAAAGGATGCCGACAAACATTACTATATATGAAGGTATATTCTGAATAAGCACCCTCAGACGGAAACGTGTGATAAAGCTTTCTGACCTCAGCCGTACAGCATGTGAGCTTCCACTGCTCCTGAGATCTCCTCTCAGAAACTGAAGAGGCGTGAGCATTAGCTCCTTGGATATAACGAGCAGGACGACCAGAAAGATAATGATGAGCGGGATGACCGTTGTATCACGAAAAGCGTTGATGCTCCACTTTGTCTTATACGGAAGCAGCGAGTAGCTCCCAAGATACATATCAGCACAAAGCCACTTCATGAAAGTGTATCCTATGACATTTCCCGCGAGTGCCGCAGCCAGCGTGAGCAGCATCGGAAGAGTAATATAATGTCTGAGCATCTCGCCTCTGCTGTATCCGGACGCTCTGAGTGTTCCGATAGCTTTCGCCTCTTTTTCTATGGTGCTCTTTACCGTGATGCCGAACACAAATGCCATGATAACGATCACTATATACAGCAGAGTGACCATCATAACGCGGTCCTTGCCCATGTCATCTCCCGCAAACTTTATAGCCTGATTCCCTGATCTGACGACGATGTCCTTTATTTCGTTCCTCGCCTTGAATACTGCGTCCATCACATGCGAGCTGTCGCCTGATATGTCTTCTTCATCTCTTATGGCGGCTATCTCTGCATCAAGATCTTTAAGCCACGCAGAGATCATACTGCCCGGATCAGGATCTACCATCATCTCGTCCATCGCGGCATCCACAAGAGCATCCATCACGTCTTCCTCCTGATAGTGACGCTCTTCACTGTCCATGGTGCGATCGTTATTTGTCCATGCATAACAATAATGCAGATTGCTGTCTCTTATCCTGTCAAAGCCTTCACGGCTTACTACAGCTACAGTGAAATCCGTCGCGTCAAACATCGTATCGCCGTTGTTCCTGAAAAGCGCACTGTAGTCTGAAAGCGCGACCGAGCCTGTTATGACATATTCAGCTCCTGCCACTACTATCCTGTCGCCGATCTTAAGTCCATTATTCTTAAGATACAGCCTGTCCAGGGCGATCTCATCACTCTTCTCAGGCTCACGTCCGTCCCAGTAATCAGTCAGGTTCACATCCTTTCTCTTTTTAAACAGCCGGATGACATCACCTTCAGCTTCTGTCCCGTCCCTAGACTCCTGTATCGTCTCTTCTTTATAAAACAGCGGCCATACTTCCACACCTCTCTCTCTAACCTTGGACAGCATCTCTTCCGATGCTTCATCTTCCAGGACAAAGTGCCCGTCTTCCACATTGAATTCATCAAAGCTGGTATCGTATCTCTCCTTCAAGCTCTCATCTCCGACGATGAACCCTGAGATAAACCCGATCATCGCCGTAAGGAACATAAAAAGCGCGATATACTTTCCGATATCGTGCTTCAGCTCTCTCGGTATTCTTTTTCTCATCGGGTCACGCATTACCAGCCTCACAAAAGTTAGTTAGTACAAACTAACTATATTATAGTATCTTTCTCCTGTTTTTCAAGTGGTTACATCAGCTGAAGCAAAAAAAAGGATCCGGCGTAAGCCGGATCCGGTCTTCTGTTTAAGCTGATACACGCTGCCGCGTATTATTCTCCCAGATATGCTTTCCTTACGCTGTCGTTGTTCATCAGCTCTCTGGCGTCTCCTGACAGCGTAACATTTCCTGTTTCGATAACGTATGCTCTGTCTGCGATCGAGAGCGCCATTCTCGCGTTCTGCTCTACCAGCAGGATCGTCGTTCCTGCTTCATGCAGATTGTGGATGATCTCAAATATCTCTTCTACCAGTACCGGAGCAAGACCCATCGACGGCTCGTCGAGCATCATCAGCTTCGGCTGGCTCATCAGAGCTCTTCCCATAGCGAGCATCTGCAGCTCTCCGCCTGAGAGAGTGCCTGCCACCTGCTTATATCTTTCCTTAAGACGCGGGAAATGTTCGTATACTTTCTCCAGGCTTTCCTCGACAGTATTCGCAGGCGCCGTGAAGGCTCCCATCTCCAGGTTCTCCTTTACGGTCATCTGCATGAATATCCGGCGTCCCTCAGGTACCTGCGAAAGACCCATCTTCACGATCTTGTGCGCAGGGACTTTTGTTATATCCTGCCCCTGGAACTCGATCGATCCGGTCTTCGGCCTCATGATCCCCGAGATGGTCTTTAATGTGGTGGACTTACCGGCTCCATTAGCTCCGATCAAAGTCACTATCTCGCCTTCATCTACGTCAAGGGAAATGCCTTTGATGGCATGTATGGCTCCATAATATACATTGATGTTTTCTACTTTCAGAAGTTTCGCCATTATTCGTTCTCCTTCTGCTTGCCGAGATAAGCCTCGATCACTGCGGGATCGTTCTGGATCTCTGCCGGCTTGCCTTTTGCAATGATCCTTCCGAAGTTGAGTACTGCGATGTCTTCACATACATTCATCACGAGGTTCATGTCGTGCTCTATCAGGACGATCGCAATACCAAACATGTCTCTGATCTTCCTTATGTTGTTCATGAGCTCGGTCGTTTCACTCGGGTTCATACCGGCTGCCGGCTCATCCAGGAGGAGCACCTTCGGGCCTGTAGCAAGAGCACGTACGATCTCAACACGTCGCTGAGCTCCGTAAGGAAGAGACCCCGCCTGCTCATCTATCATATCTTCCATATCGAATATGGACAGAAGCTTGAGTGCGTATTCTCTGGCAAATTTCTCCTGTTTCCAGTACTTTGGCCCGCGGATGACCGCGCTGAACAGACTGTAGTCCAGCCCCTCATGTATAGCGGTCACGACGTTCTCACCCACTGTCAGCTTGTCGAACAGCCTGATATTCTGAAATGTCCTGGCTATTCCCATCCTGCTTATCTGCACAGTGTTCATGCCCGACGTATCTTTGCCGTCAAACATGAACGAGCCTCTCGTAGGCTGATATACCTTAGTTAGAAGGTTGAACAAAGTCGTCTTTCCGGCGCCGTTAGGTCCGATTATACCGGCGATCTCTGTAGGTCCGACAGTAAGGCTGAAATCGTCAAGTGCTGTCAGCTCACCAAAGTCGATGCCGAGACCTTTCATCTCAAGCACCGGGATCCTCGGCTTATCTCTGTCAGGGATAACGACCTTATCAACAGTCGGCATGGATGCGTCATATTTCTCACGAGCGTCATAGATGACTTCATCTTCTACGATCTTTTCGTCTACACTCATTCTGACGCACCCCCTTCCGTTGCTGGTCCATGTGGTGTTTTCCTGAATACCGCCTTGATCTTATCCGCAATCATTCCCTTATATGTCTTCAGCGTTGGATTATACGTGAAGATCATAACAAGGATCAGAACGATAGCATATACGAGCATACGGTAATCTGAGAACTGCCTCAGAGCTTCCGGCAGCACCGTGAGCACTGTCGCTGATATCACAGATCCCCAGATGTTCCCTATACCGCCGAGTACGACGAATACCAGGATGAGCACTGATGTATTGAAATTGAATTTGATAGGGAGCAGCGACGAGAAATTGAGGCCGAACAAAGCGCCGCCCATTCCTGCAAGTACGGCAGATACGGTAAATGCCATGAGTTTGTACTGCATGACGTTCAAGCCGATAGACTCTGCAGCGATCCTGTTGTCCCTGCAGGCCATTATCGCCCTTCCCTGTCTTGAATTCATTATATTCTGCACTATGAACAAAGTTAAAAGCACAAGTATCACGCCCGACAGGAACGTGGATATGCGCTGCACGCCTACAGCGCCCATAGGTCCGTTCAGCATGATCCTTGCATCTTCCTCCAGCTCCATGTCTCCATGTGTCGACACATGGATGCCGTTCGAGTCTTTGGCGACATAGATCACGTTCATCAGGTTTTTGATTATCTCTCCAAACGCGAGAGTTACGATCGCAAGATAGTCGCCGCGCAGTCTGAGCACAGGAACTCCGATAAGGATCCCTGCTATTCCTGCTACGATGCCTCCTGCGATTATCCCGGAAGTGAGCCTTACAGGATCTGACTCCACCATGCCTTCCAGAAGATCAGCAGTGAGGATCCCGGAGAACGCTCCTACTGACATGAATCCTGCATGTCCGATGGAAAGCTCACCAGATATTCCCACGACCAGGTTCAGTGATACTGCCATCACAATGTAGGCACATATAGGAACGAGCTGGCCCTGAAGTGAGCTGGACATCATTCCTGTGCTGCTCATGAAAGTTGCAGCCAGAAAACCCGCGATCACGATACCATATGATATCGCGGAGTTCTTTGTGTACGGCGAGAGCTTTTTCATAGTAAATTTCTTCTCCATATCTCTCACCTACACTTTCTCTGGCTGGATCTTGCCCAGCAGTCCGGACGGCTTTACGAGAAGCACGATGATAAGTACACCAAATACGATCGCGTCAGAAAGCTCTGACGAGATGTACGCTCTTCCCATGATCTCGATCACACCAAGCAGGATGCCTCCAAGCATAGCGCCCGGTATCGATCCGATACCGCCGAACACAGCAGCCGTGAAGGCTTTGATGCCTGGCATGGCGCCGGTCGTTGGCATGAGTGCAGGGTATGATGAGCAGAGGAGCACGCCTGCTATAGCGGCAAGCGCGGAACCGATCGCGAACGTCATCGAGATCGTCTGGTTCACGTTTATGCCCATCAGCCTTGCTGCGTCGTTGTCTTCCGATACAGCGCGCATCGCCTTGCCCATTTTTGATCGGGTTATGAAAAATGTGAGGCATATCATTATTACGATATTCGCAAGAAGCGTCACGATCGATTCAGCCGTGATAGTCAGCTGTCCGTCAAACAGCTTGAGCCCAGGCATTCCGTTTACGACCGATGTGAACACCTTCGGAGCGCTTCCCCAAATGAGGAGCGCGCTGTTCTGAAGGAAATATGATACGCCTATGGCGGTGATCAGGACCGCCAGAGAGCCTGTCCCGCGAAGCGGCCTGTATGCCAGCCCTTCGATCATAATGCCCATGCATGTGCATACGCAGATCGCGATAATGAGGCCGACTACAGGAGGGAGATGAAGATACGCAGTCGAGCAGAACGAGATATACGCTCCGACCATGATGACATCTCCGTGAGCGAAGTTCAGCATCCTCGCAATACCATACACCATGGTATAGCCAAGAGCGATGATCGCATATACGCTCCCCAGGGAAAGCCCGTTTACTAAATTAGATAAAAAAACCATAATTGAGTCTCTAACCATAGTGAGACGCCGCTTAAAAAGCGGCGCCTCCTTACATAAATTTCTGCTGTAATATCTGGTCCCTGCGCCTTCAGCCGCAGAACATATCCTGCGGGAGAAGCGCTGTATTGCTTTATTGTCTCAGATTACTGAACGTCTACGTATTTACCATCCTCGATGATGCAGACTGCAGGCTCTTTGTTGACTTCGCCCTTGTCATTCCATGTCATTCCGGAACCGGTAAGTCCGTCATATGAGAAGCCTCCTGTGACCTGTCCGATCATTGCCTCGCAGATAGCAGCCGCATCCTGGTCAGCTGTAAGTCCAGCTTCCTTGAATGCATTGTAAAGTACGTAGATGCCGTCATATCCGTCAGCTGCGAACTGGTTAGGAACTTCACCAAACTTCTCCTGATACTTCTCTACGAAGCTCTTTACATTCTCTTCCTCAGACCATGGGTTGATAGGTGTCTGCAGATATACTCCCTCAGCAAGACTTGTATCGAATCCTTCCATATCGAGGATACCGTCCATACCGTCTACTCCGAAGAATGTGGTGTCATATCCCATATCCTTAGCCTGCTTCAGAATGACTGATGCCGGTGTATAGTAGATCGGGAGAAGGATCAGGTCAGCTCCTGCGGACTTGCAGTTCGTCAGCTGTGCGCTGAAGTCTGCGTTGGTGTCGTCAGGATATGTCTCTGCTGCAACGATCTCCATGCCCTTGCTCTCGAGCTCTTTCTTGAATGCGTTATAGATACCTGTTGAATAAGCATCAGAGTTGTTATAGATAACTCCTACTTTCTTGTCGCTGAAATCCTTCACGATGTTGTCTGCAGCCTTGATTCCCTGGTTAGGGTCTGTGAAGCAGATCTGGAAAGCATTATCTTTTCCTGCTGTTACGTCTGCTGAAGAAGCGGACGGTGTCATCAGGAATACTCTGTCTGAATTTGCTTCAGCCGATACTGTGATGCAGGATCCTGTCGTAACAGAACCCATGAGCATCTGGAGTCCCCAGTCTTTCAGGCTGTTGTAAGCGTTGACGCTCTTCTCTCCGTCAGCCTCATCGTCTTCCATCTTGAACTCGATCTGGAAGTCGCTCTCAGAAGCGTTGATCTCTTCAACTGCGAGCTCAGCACCCTGCTTTACGGACATTCCGTAAATGGCAGCCGGTCCTGTCAGAGGACCAGTCGATCCGATCTTGAGTACAGCTGCTGCATCGCCGCCTTCGCCTTCACTTTCACCGCCGCCGTTACTTCCGCCGCCGCATGCTGTGAACGTAAATACCATGAGAGCAGCAAGAAGCATTACCAATAATTTCCTGCTTAAATTCTTCATCTTTTTCTACCTCCATTTATAACCGATTCTCACATCCGGAGAAACATTAACATTATCTATAATAACGATTCGATCTATAGTGACCGCATCCGGATGTACACGTAGTAATAATAACAAAAAAATGGCATAGGTTCAATACCTACGCCATATTTCAGCCATTAAAAAAACATTTTTCCATACAATTAATATGCTGCGTACGCTGCGCCGGATCTATCAATACCGTCCGGTCATGCTTTTACCGGGCCTTCATGCTCGTATGCCGGCATCATGGAAAGCTTGAACAGGTTGATCCTGTGCAGCCTGTCGATCTTTTCCTTGTCGTCCTGATCATCGATCACACCCGTCCTTATGTACCTGTCGAGAGTGTCGTAGGTAAATCCCAGCTTTTCCTCATCGCTCATTCCGGACAGACCGTCATCCGGCACTTTGTTCACAAGCACATCCGGAAGTCCGAGAGCTGTGCCTATCGCTTTTACTTCCTGCACTGTGAATCTCGAAAGAGGCGAGAAATCGCCTGCGGTATCGCCATATCTGGTCGAATAGCCCACCCAGTCCTCAGAAAGATTACAGGTGTTGGCCACTCTGCCGTTCAGAGACTGAGAGACCGCATATACTGTCGACATCCTGAGCCTCGGAGCGAGATTGATCCTCGTCTGCTCGCTTATCTCACAAGGCAGCACTCTGTCCAGCTCATTCATCGTCGCATTGTAGCTTCCTGATATATCTACGGTATATCCCCTGATCCCAAGTGTCTCTATCAGAAGATCCGCGAGCGGCTTATCGCGCTGCTCGCCATTAGGCATCATCACGCCGATCACACGGTCTTTTCCAAGCGCCTTGACACAAAGCGCAGCTGTTACGGAACTGTCTTTCCCGCCGCTTACCGCTACCACGGCATTGCAGCCTTTTCCATTTTCCTCAAAGAAATCCCTTATCCACTGAGCTGCTTTTTCCGCACTCTCAGCCGGATCAAAATCCTCATCAAAAAATCTGCTCATTTCATTCCTCCATATCTGATGCAATAATAGCATAAACCGTTGATATTCTCAACCATACAGCCTTTGAAATGATTGACAGTAAAAAGAAAAAAGGTTACTATGAAACCAGTATAATAATATATTTGGGTATGTCGTCTATGACAGAAAGGGTAATTATGGATTACAAGATAATCGGAGAGTCGCTGCCAGTCCTGATATGCGATGTCGCGGCTGGAGAGGCTGTTATAACAGAAGGCGGAGCAATGAGCTGGATGACTCCGAACATGAAGATGGAAACAACTTCTGACGGTGGTGTAGGAAAAGCAATCGGAAGACTGTTCAGCGGCGAGTCTCTTTTCCTTAACAAATACACCGCAGAGAACGGCCAGGGACAGATCGCTTTCGCCACAGCATACCCAGGCTCCATAAAGGTGTTTGATGTCGGAGAGAAGCCGATGATCATTCAGAAACGCGCATTCCTTGCAAGCGAATCTACAGTTCACCTTTCAGTCTTCTTCCAGAAGAAAGTCGGCGCCGGACTCTTCGGCGGTGAAGGATTCATCATGCAGAAGCTTGAAGGAGCTGGGAAAGCATTCGTCGAGATCGATGGAACTGCTGTTGAATATGAACTCGAAGCAGGACAGAAACTTATCGCAAGCACCGGCTATCTTGCTGCTATGGATGCGACATGTTCCATGGACATCCAGACTGTACCAGGAATGAAGAACATGCTGCTCGGCGGCGAGGGATTCTTCAATACTGTCATCACAGGTCCGGGCAAAGTCATACTTCAGTCTATGCCTCTGTCACAGCTTCAGGCTGTACTCGCACCTGTCGCCGGTAAATAAACCATATAACAGTTTTATACAGGATGATCCATTGATTAATACAAGACAAGAAATAAAAAAGGCGGGACGTGTCGTCATCAAAGTCGGCACGTCCACTATTACACATGAGAACGGCATGCTCGACCTGAGGAGGCTGTCCGGTCTTTCACGTGTGATATGCGACCTTGTGAATTCAGGCAAACAAATAATACTCGTTTCATCCGGAGCGATCGGAGTAGGCCTCGGTAAGCTTGGCCTCGACCCGTCGCGTCCGGACGATATAAGCAAGAGGCAGGCTCTCGCGTCCATAGGACAATGTGAGCTCATGTTCATATACGACAAGCTTTTCGGAGAGTATAATCATATCGTCTCTCAGGTGCTGCTGACATCTGACGTGTTTGACAACGAGCTGATGCGCACCAATGCGCAGAACACATTCTCCCAGCTGCTGAGCCTCGGCATCATACCTATAGTGAATGAGAATGATACTGTAGCTACCGATGAACTCGAGGGCGCAAATATCGGCGACAATGACACACTTTCGGCATATGTCGCCAAGCTGACGGGTTCCGATATTCTGATACTCATAACAGATACAGACGGCCTGTACAGCAGCGATCCTTCCAGACGCCCTGCAGACCGACCCGCTGACGGCGATCAAAGCCAGGCTGAGCCATATATCATACATGAAGTAGATGAGATCACACCTGACATAATAAAACTCGCCGGAGAACCTCAAAGCAGCTTCGGCACAGGCGGGATGGCGACTAAGATCACAGCTGCAAAAATAGCAGGTGACGCAGGGATCCCGTGCGCGATCGTATCAGGACATGATCCTAACAATCTGTACAGGCTGATCGACGGGGATGAGATCGGAACATTCTTCTGCCGCAAAGCCAAATGATAAAGGATATAAGGACATTTTAAAATGACTGTTATAGAAGAGATGGGGCTTCGCGCGAAAAACGCCGCGAAGATCCTCCGGACAGCTGATCCGGAAATGAAGACAAAAGCGCTGAATATGATGGCTGACGACCTCTCCAAACATCAGAACGAGATCCTTTCTGCAAACGCAGAAGATCTCAGGGAGGCCGAAAGCAACGGTATGGCAAAAGCGATGATGGACCGCCTCCTTCTAACGCCGGAACGCATCGAAGGTATGGCTTCCGCATTGAGAGATGTCGCAGCATGGCCTGATCCTGTCGGAAAGATCCAGGAGGACTATACGCGTCCGAACGGTCTCAGGATCAAGAAGATCAGTATACCGCTGGGAGTCATAGGGATCATATTCGAATCCAGGCCTAATGTTACGAGCGACTGCGCCGGTCTCTGTATCAGAGCCGGGAATTGCGTGATACTGCGCGGAGGCCATGAAGCTTTCAGATCTAACAATGCCATAACTGAGATCATGAGATCTGCTCTTGCCGGCGCAGGTCTTCCTGAAGACTGCGTGCAGTTGGTAAAGGATCTGTCACATGAATCAGCACACGAGCTCATGTGTCTTTCTGACTACATCGATGTGCTCATCCCGAGAGGAAGCTCAAGGCTCATAAACAGAGTACTTGATGAGTCCAAAGTTCCGGTTATCCAGACTGGAGCCGGAAACTGCCACGTGTATATAGATAAGGACGCCGATCCTGAGATGGCAGTATCGATCACAGTGAACGCCAAGACAGACAGACCGTCCGTCTGCAACGCAGCCGAGACGCTTCTGGTCCATAAAGATATCGCTGAAGAAGTCCTTCCGAAGATAGCAGATGCTCTTACTGACAGGAATGTGGAGCTGAGATGCGACGAGCATGCTCACTCCATCCTTGCTGACGCAGGACTGTGCTCAGGATCAAAACAGGCTTTGATAAAAGATGCTTCTGAAGCCGACTGGGCGACAGAGTACGATGACCTCATCATGGCAGTACGGATTGTGCCGTCGCTTGACGCCGCGGTCGACCACATCGATAAGTGGTCTACTCATCACAGTGAAGCCATCGTAACTGAAAATGCAGAGTCTGCCGAGAAATTCCTGGCTGAAGTCGATTCATCCGCAGTCTACTGGAACGCATCCACAAGATTCACAGACGGCGGAGAGATGGGACTTGGCGCTGAGATAGGCATATCCACGCAGAAGCTTCATGCAAGAGGGCCTATGGGAGTAGATCAGCTCGTGACATACAAATTCAGCCTGACCGGAAACGGACAGGTGAGATAGCTTTATCAAATGATACAAAATCGGCGCCCTGCAGCACAGGACGCCGGTTTTTATATCTTTTCTGTTATCAAGTCAGATCAGGATACGTTCAGATCTCATTTCCAGGGAACTGTGGAACTGTGGCAAGTCCCTTTGCGATGTCTTCATCTGTCGGGATCTCGTCAGTCATCTCTCCATCATTGAACTTCTGATATGCGGTCATATCGAAGTATCCTGTTCCTGTGAGGCCGAATACTATGTTCTTCGCCTGCCCTGTCTCTCTGCACTTCACTGCTTCGTCGATGGCGGCTCTGATGGCGTGGCTCGATTCAGGTGCTGGCAGGATACCTTCGCATCTTGCGAATTCTTCAGCAGCTTCGAATACTTCGCTCTGTTCTGCTGTTCTTACTCTCATGAAGCCCTCATCGTAGAGCTCGGAGAGGATGCTGCTCATGCCGTGATATCTGAGTCCTCCGGCGTGGTTAGGCGATGGGATAAATCCATTGCCAAGTGTGTACATTTTAGCAAGTGGTGTGACTTCTCCGGTGTCGCAGAAGTCGTATACGTATTTCCCTCTTGTGAAGCTCGGGCATGATGCCGGCTCGACTCCAAGGAAGTCGTAGTCTGCTTCTCCGCGGAGCTTTTCGCCCATGAACGGAGCGATGAGTCCGCCGAAGTTCGATCCGCCTCCGCAGCAGCCGATGATCAGATCAGGCTTGACGCCGTATTTATCGAGAGCTGTCTTTACTTCCTGTCCGATTATACTCTGGTGGAGCAGTACCTGATTGAGCACACTTCCGAGAACATATCTATATCCTTCTGTTTTTGTTGCGACTTCCACAGCCTCAGAAATTGCGCAGCCGAGGCTTCCGTTCGTTCCCGGGAACTCCTCAAGGATCTTCCTGCCGATCTCTGTCGTGTCTGACGGGGACGGTGTTACTGAAGCCCCATAAGTTCTCATTACTTCACGTCTGTATATTTTCTGCTCATATGATACCTTTACCATGAACACCTTCAGGTCGAGCCCGAAATATGAACATGCCATGGAAAGGGCGGTACCCCACTGGCCTGCTCCGGTCTCAGTTGTGACTCCTTTCAGACCCTGCTGCTTGGCATAGTAGGCCTGAGCAATGGCGGAGTTCAGCTTGTGGCTTCCGCTTGTATTATTGCCTTCGAATTTGTAGTAGATGTGTGCAGGCGTTCCGAGTCTGTCTTCGAGGCAGTACGCTCTTACGAGAGGTGATGGCCTGTACATCTTGTAGAAATCTCTGATGGCTTTAGGAATATGGATCAGCCTGTCTGTATTGTTCAGCTCCTGCTGTACGAGCTCTTTACAGAAGATAGGCTCCATTTCCTCTGCAGTCAGAGGCTGCAGTGTCCCCGGATTCAGCAGCGGCGCCGGCTTTATCGGCATGTCTGCTCTGACATTGTAATAATTCTCCGGGATCTCTTCCTCACTGAGGTAGATCTTGTAAGGGATCGTGTTTGACATTTTGTTTTCTCCTTTCGGTTTCATCACATCAGGGGCTTTCCTTCTGCCTTGAACAGGCATCAAAAAAGCTCCCGTCCTTTGATGCTGGGACAGGAGCGTATCAGCTCTTGCGGTGCCACCCGGCTTGACATCATAAAGATGCCCGCTTACGCGCGTACCACTGGACGCGCTAGGAGTGCCTCAGAAGGCCAATTCAGTCCCCTTCTTCCATACCGCTTTCCATCACCCGCGGCTCTCTGTCAAGTAGTTTAAGGAACCTACTTCCACTTCGTCATCGGCTTTGTGGTTAGTATGATATTAACATGCAGATAAGATATATGTCAAGAAAATTTTCAACGTGATAAAGCACTAAATTGTACAGAAATTGTATTAGCACATCCTATAACATTATAGTGTTTCCTCTGTTTCCTTATAGCTGCACGTACCATTCACATTTTTTATTTAGTGGTAAATTCTGAATATATCGCTCTTATCGCCGCCACATATCCGCTCTCATCTATTCCGATCAGCATGCTTATGCGCTCTGCGCCCTGGTCGATCATCTTCACGTTTATTCCGGCATTTGCCAGCGCCTCAAGCACTCGCACTCCGATGCCAGGCGTGCTCTTCATCTTGCGGCCGATGACCGCTATGAGCGCAAGACCTTTCTCGACTTTGACAGAAGTGGCGCCGGTCTCTTTCTTGATCTCGTCAACGACTGCTCTGGCATGACCTTCAAGCTCGCTCTGCTTAACGAATATATTCATCGAGTCTATTCCCGCGAGCGTATGCACTGCATTTATGCCGTTGTCAGCAAGCACGTTCATCACAGCAGCTCTGAGGTCTATATTCTCATTCAGCCTCGGTTTCTCTACGATGATGCTTGCGTATCCCGGCTTTCCGGCCATTCCGCTTATATCGAGTATGCCGCTGTAATAGTCGGCATTCTTGACTATCATAGTGCCTTTCTCATCAGGCGACATTGTTGATCTGATGTGGATCGGGACACCGACCTCGCGGACCGGTGTTACCGCGTCCTCATGTACGACCTCGGCGCCCATGAGTGAGAGCTCCCTTATCTCTTCATAGGAGACGACAGGAACGACCAGCGGATCTTTTACGACCTTCGGGTCTGCCATCATAAATCCCGGAACGTCAGTCCAGTTCTCATAAACATCGGCTCCGCAGGCGGCTGCGACGACAGCGCCGCTTATATCTGATCCTCCGCGCGGGAAAGTGACCTCCAGTCCATACGGGTTCATTCCATAGAATCCCGGGATCACAGCATGTTCATGCTTCTTCAGTTCCTCGCTCAACTTTTCATATGTCTTTTCTTTATCGAATTCTGCGTATTCATTAAAGCAGATCACCTGTGCAGCATCGATAAAATCATATCCCAGATATGCTGTAAGTATCCTGGCATTCAGATACTCACCTCTTGACACAAGGTAATCCCTGTTGTGAGTCCCGACGTATCTTCCTTTTATCGCTTTGAACTCGCCTTCCAGATCCATATCGACGCCAAGTCCGTCTGCGATATCCTGGAATCTGTCGCGCACCTTCTTAAGTGCCCTGTCCAGCGCCCTGAGATCCTTGCTGCTCTCATATTTCTCATGAGCGTCGATCAGGATATCGGTTATCTTCTTTTCCCGCGTGCTGAGCTTGCCCGGTGCAGATGCGACAACGTAGTTAAGTGCCTTGTCGGCTTTGATGATGTCAGCTGCCTGCCTGATCCTCTCAGCATCCGCAAGCGATGTCCCGCCGAATTTCGCAACTTTTGACTGTGCGTGTATCTCTTCAGCTGGCGTAAGGTCTTCTTCGCTGATCCTGCTTATGTCATATGGCGTGGACTGGTATACGAAATAGTTCAGCCAGTTGGAATACAGCAGATTGGCGCATGACCTCCACCTTACGACCGGCGGCCTGGTGTCGTCGTCGTCAGGGAAATAGTTATCTGGTACATGTGGATGGATCCCGGCTTTCTTATCACGTTCATACTCCTTCTGGAGCGTGTCGGCGTCGTATTCCGAGTGCCCGGTGATGAATATCTGGCGGTATTTCTCGGACTTTATGGCAAAGACTCCGGCTTTGTCGGAGCTTGCGATTATCTTCAGGTCCGGCACGGCTTCGATGTCCTCCCTGAGTACTGTGGTGTTCCTTGAGTGCGGCACATAGAACTCATCATCAAAACCTCTGAAAAGCATTCCGCGGTTGTAATCGAGATGGTGCAGGAATACGCCTGAAAGTTTCTCCGGAAGCGGACGCTTTTTTATGCCATAGTGATAGTACAGGCCTGCCTGCGCGCCCCAGCAGATATGGAACGTAGAGTGGACATGTGTCTTGGTCCATTCCATGATCTCACAGAGCTCGTCCCAGTATTCCACTTCCTCGAACTCCATCTGCTCAACAGGTGCGCCGGTTATTATCATGCCGTCATAATAATTACCTTTCACGTCGTCGAAAGTCTTATAGAACGCAAGCATATGCTCTTCTGCTGTAACATGCGACTTATGCGTGCTCGTCTGGAGCAGATCGAGCTCGACCTGAAGCGGCGTGTTGCCGAGAAGCCTCGTGAGCTGTGTTTCTGTGTCTATCTTGGTCGGCATCAGATTAAGTATAAGGATCTGAAGCGGCCTTATATCCTGAGTCATGGCGCGGGTGTCCGTCATTACGAACACATTCTCATTTGTCAGCGTCTCCACTGCAGGAAGATCGTTAGGTACTTTTATCGGCATTTATCGATTCCCCTTTACATACACATATTATAGACAATTATACCATAATCTGCATAATTATAAAACGCGTTTTTCAGTTCCTTTCCATTGTCTGTTGCTATTGCCCGCCGCTGTGCATATAATCAAATCAGAAGGTATCCATTGCACATGATACATGGGAGGCAAAATGGGAAACAGTATTGTTAAAAAGCTTGTCCTGATCCTGGCGCTGGCTCTGTCTGTCTCATCGTTCATGTGCGCATGCGGCGGAAACGGGAAAGACAGCAGCAGTACCGAACCGGAAGAGCCTGTACAGGAGATAACTCTGGAACAATACTTTGAGGAACACCCTGATGAGCTGCAGGGCTTAAAAGACGACATACAGAATGACAATGAAATGCGCGAATCGCTTAAGCACATGGACTTTGACATATATGCCAAAGAGAATACTTTCTGTTTCGAGTACAAGTTCAAAGATACCTTCACAGGAGATGTTTCAGATAAGCTGAAAAAGACTCTGAAGGGATCGCTCAGAAAAATGAAAAAAGAACAGACCGCGAGGATCGCTCCTCTCGAGAAGGCGTACGGCATAGACGGTATAGTGATCCATACTTCATACCTGAACGGCGATGGAACTGTTCTGGCCGAAAGAAATTACAGCAAGTGATCCAGCCGATACAGAAAAAGCCATCCTGCAGATATCATACAGGATGGCTTTTTTAGTTTACATTATGGCTGGAGACTTCATTGCAGCACTATTTTCGCATGGCTCCCTTCGGTTCGTGTCTGCGATATCACGATCTTTTTGTCTATCCTCTGCTTAAGTTCTTCTACATGTGAGATTATCCCGACGAGCCTGTCGTCCTCCGAAAGCTCCATCAAAGCCTTTACTGCTGCTGAGAGAGCGTCTTCAGAAAGTGTACCGAATCCTTCGTCGACGAACATAGTATCCAGCCTGATCCCGCCGGATGCTTCGCGTATCTCTTCAGAAAGCCCAAGCGCAAGTGAAAGACTGGCCATGAACGACTCCCCTCCGGAAAGTGTGTTCACGCTTCTCTCCGTTCCGTTGTGATGGTCGATGACGTTCAGATCAAGCCCGCTCTGGTGTGATTTCCCGAACCCGCTCTTCTTCCTGACGAGCTCATATCTCATCTCAGACATTCTGGAGAGCCTTCTGTTCGCATGACGGAGTATCCTGTCAAGATATGCCGTCTGTACGAATGTCTCCAGCATTATCCTCGTGTGTCCGGTCAGATCTCCCGCAGCCGTATCCGCCAGATCTTTGACATATTCGTATTCTTCAGCTGTGCCGGTCCACCTGGAAGCACATTCCATATACGCTCCGGCTTCACGTTCATTGGATCTGATACGTGATTCTATTTCATTTCTCTTCTTCTGAGCTTTCTCTGCCGATTCTGCAAGATCACTCAGCCTCAGCTCCATCTTATCGAATTCATCACGGTCAAAATCCTTTGTCTGCTCTTCAGCAGCGCTTATCTGTCCTTTAAGCTCGTCTGTCTTTTCCTTAAGCGTGCGTTCTTTTTCTTCAGCATCTTTTAAAGCCTTTTCAGAATACGAAAGCTTTTTCCTGTACTCTTCAATTGTTTCCTCTGCTTCTGCTCTGCTGCCGAACTCGAGCTGACTCTCAGCTTCCTTATAGTTGCTCAGTGCAGCTTCACATTTCTCGTTCTTGACTTTCATGTCCTGTTCTGCACTGCTCAGCTCTTCGGACGTTATTTCTTTCTCTGGTGTGAGCTCTTTCTGCTCTTTTCTGAGGCTGTCTCTTCTCTCTTTATCCTCTTCGGCATTATTGAGATCTTCATCTGCTTTATCCAGCGCTTCTCTGTACTTCTTTGCCGGATCATCACCTGCATCCTCAAGTTCAGGCATCTTCTGGAGATATTTCTGCACCTCCTCTTCTACGGCATGCAGCAGTGCAGCTGTCTTCTCGGATTCACCAGCTTTCTTTTTCAGCTCTCCGCTTATCTTATTCCATTCTTCCCTGGCACTTTCAACTTCTTCCTCAGTCGGAGCATCCATATTTCTCTTCGCGATCTCAGGATGCACCAGCGATCCGCATACCGGGCATTTTTCACCTTCCTTAAGCACCATTTCAGCAAGAAATCCAGCCCTGTCATCAAGCATAGCTCTGTTCATGCGGACAAATCTTTCTCCTGCAAGCGACTCTTTTTCCCTTGCTCTGGCGTAATCATCAGCAGCATCCGAAGCCGCCTTTGAAAGATCTGTTTCTTTCAGTTTTGCCGCTGCATAATCTTCAGCTATAGAACAGGCTCCCTGGGCTTTTGCTTTCTCCTCAGACAACCTTATGATCTTTTCTTCTATCCCTTCATATTTCCCGATCTTTGCTTCGATGTCTGCGATCCTGGCTAAGATCTCTTCCATTTTTGTCTTCTTCTCAGAAAACAGAGTCTCTGCTTCGCTGTATGATATTTTAAGATCGTCGACCGCTTTTTTCTTGAGGTCAAGCTCATCATATCTGTCCAGATCGCTGGACAGAATCGTTATCTTCTCACGAAGCTCTTTTCTCTCGCTTTCACGAGCTTTCTCTGCAGCGAGTTCATTTTCTGCAGCTTCTTTTTTTTCTGAAAACTCCTTCAGATCATCCCTGTATCCAAGAAGCTTCTCTGAGATGATCTTCAGATTCCTGCCCTCCCCGGCTTTTCTGTTAAGGTCATCATACTGAGTCTGAATCTCTTTCGCAGCTTCATCAGCATCAGCCAGAAGCTTACGGTCATGTTCAGCCAGATCACTGAATAGCTGTACGATCTCTGTTTCCGGAGCATTTCCTGCCTTTGCGGCGTCCAGGCGCTCAGCTGCCACACTGTCGGGCGCTGCTTCACACGAGCGCAAATGCGTATCCATCTCCGTTTTTATGCGTTCACATTCATCTCTCAGCTCTGCTGCCATTCGTTTCAGCTTGAATGAAAGCGTCTCATAGTTTTCTGTCTTGAACAGCTTTCTGAAGATAGCCTGACGCTCTTTTGTATCCGCCTGAAGCACCTTCTCGAACTCGCCCTGCGCTATCATGGCGATGCCGGAGAACTGATCCGCCGTAAGACCGATTATTTCGTTCAGCTTATCATTTACGTCAGTATGCTTTGTGAGATACAGGCCGTTTCCGTCAGTAAGCTCAGCAGATCCGGCATTCCTGGTAGTGCCGCTTCCCTTCTTCTTATCTCTCAGGTAATCAGGACTTCTCCTTACAGTGTATCTCTTCCCTGCATAATCAAATACCAGCTCCACAAATGTCTCTGTTCCAGGATCCGCGTATGTCGAGCGCATCTCTGACGCAGTTCTCTTTCCTGCGCTGGTCACTCCGTAGAGAGCAAACATTATTGCATCGAACAGGGTGGATTTTCCTGCTCCGGTATCCCCGGTAATAAGGTAAAGACCTCTATCACCGAGTTTTTCCATATCAAGGACTTCCTTCCCGGCATATGGCCCGAAGGCTGAAACTGTCAGTTTAATCGGTCTCATCCTGCGCCTCCTGTCCTTCCCATATCTGCTTTATAAGCTTATCCACCACGTTTTTCTGATACTCATTCATCTCTTTGCCGCCGTGCTGATCCCCATACAGCGCGACAAACATCTCTTCCGGAGTGCCCTCTGCCCTTATCTCATCGACTGACACATCTTCTGACTGCTCGCGCATATATTCATACTCCAGCATCATTACACATCCATAGGCTTTCTGCAGTCTTGCCATTGCATCCATTATTCCGGTATCATCTGTCAGGATGATCTTGATATAATCGTTTTTACAGCTCTCTATCAGGCCTTTGTCGTTTATGAGATCGTCAAATGAGCCTTTGATAGTTCTCAGCTCATGCAGAGGCATCAGGCTGATCGTATCCACGCTGATGAAGCCTTTTTCTTTGAGGTCTATCACTGTCACTGATTTCTGTATCGTATCTGATTCAGAAAACGAATATGCGAGCGGACTGCCTGAATATCTGATGACAGTACCCGATCCAGGTGCAGGAGATATGGTCTGAGGCATGTGGATATGGCCTAGTGCTGCGTAGTCGAACGCGTCATAGCACGCACCGTCTATATTATCCAGCGTTCCGACATTCATTTCCTCTGATTCACCAAGCACAGCAGATGTTACGAACTGATGTGAGACGATGATGTTCCGCTCTGATCTGTCTGCTTTGATCGACCTGATCGCTTCTGCCGCGTCTGCCGATCGAAGGTATGGAAGCATATAGATGTTCACTCTGCCGTACTCATCTTCCAGACTATGACGCGCCACTTCCCCATCGTATACAGGGGAGAAGTGGATCCCCGACCTGCCGAAGAGCCTCGAGCCGTATGCTATGCGCTGTCCAGAATCATGGTTACCGTAGATTATAAATGATTCCACGCCGGTATCCGCGAGCATGCTCAGAAAATCGTCAAATATCCTGACAGCTGTCGCCGATGGATCCGCTCTGTCGTATATATCGCCTGCGATCAGAACAGCATCTGGTTTCTCACTCTTTATCAGCTCTATGATCTCGCTCAGTATATGTCTCTGATCATCCTCCAGATCATAGCCATAAAGCCGCTTGCCTATATGAAGATCTGAGATATGGATAAGTTTCAACAGCTTTCATCTCCTTTTACTGTCTTTGCGTAAAGAAATCTTCTATATCTGATGCTGCCTTCTTCATTATTCCCGGTACGTCAGCACCGTCCACATCCAGCATCTCCGCAGTGAAGAGCGTTGTATCGTCTATTCCGTAGAACTCTGAGACAAGTGTCCTGACGTACTCGTATCCGAGATTAGGATCATATATCGGGCCGCCTGCCGTCATCACATAATAGAGCTTCTCTGCCTTACACAGCTTCTTATATGATCCGTCTCCCATATTCTTAAACGTTACACCTGAAACAGTTATCTGCTCAAAATACGCTTTGAGGATCGCCGGAAAGCTCAGATCCCAGTACGGTGCGGCTACGACGATCTCATCCGCCTCTGCGAACTGCCATGCGTACTTCATCATCGGAAGATCTGTGACTCCGGCGTCGCACGCTGCCTGGCGTTTCTCCATCTGAGCGTTCGTAAGAGGCAGTATCCTCTCTTTCTCTATGTTCACTTCCTCGACGACGCCGTCAAGATGCCCCAACACTTCCCTTGCAAGCTCCATCGTCCTGGATTCAGGCCTCACACAAGCGTTTACCAGCAGTATTTTCTTCTTAGTCTCTGCAAGCTTCATTTTTTCACTCCTCGTCATCCTCTTGATCAGGGCTTCCCGTCTCATAGCGGTGAGCCTGCTTTCATGCTCCTCCAGATAAAACAAAGACACAGGAAGCCGTGACTTCGTATACTTAGCGCCCTTCCCACTGTTATGAGCTTTAACACGCTTCTCGATGTCGTTCGTCCATCCTGTGTATAAAGTGCCGTCAGCACATTTTAAGATATAAGTGTAATTCATTATAATTATTCACAGGCAGCGGCGGAATATTCTGATCACCACAGCTGTCTTCGCAGAATACCGGACCAGGTCAGAACTGAGCGACCTCAGGATCTGCCGGATTCACTGCTGTAACTTTGGTGCAGTACACCACCGGCCCCGGAAGGCCGTCGCCGTATATCGGATCAGTCTCGATCTTCACCTTGCCGGTGATCTTCACCCACTGGCCGTTCTCGGGACGCTTTATCGTCGACGGATACCTGCATACCATACCGGCAAACTGTATATCCTGCACGCAGCATGTCATCACGTGCCGTCCGAACACGAACTTGCCATCAGGAATATCCTGACCTGTGACCGCGCGGCCTTTGATCTTCATTGTCTTTCCGCCGTAATTCTGCATATTCTCATTCAGATCACGGTAGAACTCGGCATAATCCTCATCCTTTATCACGATCACCGGTGCATCCATGTCATATGGGAGCGGATCCTGGAAGATATCAGGCTCCACATCATCAGGACCGAACTCATAGACGATCTGCGATCTTCTGTTTGCTACCCTTACGATCTTATGATACTCAAGCTTATCCCACGCATGGTCGAATCTGTTGAACACGACGAGTTCTGCGCTCTTCAGCTTATCAAAAACAAGCTGCCTCATATTCTGGTTGTATGTCATGAAAACAGGCGACTCGATAAATGTCATCTCCTGATTGACGTACCAGTTCTGCGGCAGATTTCCGTAGATAGTATCCAGCATCCACATGCCGTTGTATTCAACTATGACCGCATCGGCGTCGTACTTGTCCGCAAGACTGTCCATGAAATCAGTCGTGAGCTTTTCTTCTTCGTCTACGACCTCGATATGGATGTCTGTATCATAGAATTTATCGGGCTCGTACTCAACCTCGCCTTCCTCACAGACAAGGAAAAGCGTGCGTTCTTTTGTCAGAAAATCTTCAGACTCGAGCGTATCCTGTATGAAAGTAGTCTTGCCTGCTCCCAGAAATCCCGTGAACAGATATACCGGTATCTCTTTCTTCATAAAAACTCCTATTTGATCCCGAACAATTCTTTGATATGATCCTTCTTAAGGCCCGTCCCGATCACACAGATCATGCCTGTCGCTTCTGCTGTGCCTGTCCTGACCTCAGGCTCTCCCGGCACATAATCAAAGTGTATCCACTGGCCGTCTTCACCCTCGACGATGCCCTTGGACCTGAGCACCATGCCGCATGCTTCTTCATCCTCGAGTCCCTCAAGGATCGACTCCATCTCTTCCATTGTGTAGCGTCTGGCTGTCTCCACTCCGAACTGATCGAATACCTCATCCGCGTGATGATGGTGGTGATGATGATGGTGTTCGTGTTCCTCTTCTTCATCATCGTCGTGATGGTGATGGCAGTGGTGTTCGTGTCCCTCTTCTTCATCATCGTCATCATGGTGATGACAGCAGTGATGTTCATGCTCCTCTTCTTCATCATCGTCATGATGGTGACAGCAGTGATGTTCGTGCTCCTCTTCATCATCGTCGTGATGGTGATGATGATGTTCTGCCTCGTGCTCAGCCTGCTCTGCATATGCCTCCTCGCGGAGCTTATCCAGCTCTGCTGACAGGGTCTTCTGCTTTTCCATGGTCTCCAGGATCTGCGCGCCAGAGATCTGATCCCAGTCTGTCGTAACGATAGATGCAGTCGGGTTCATCTCGCGCATCATCTTTACCACCTCGTCGATCCTGGCATCGTCAAGCCCCTTCGTGTGGCTGAGGATGATCGAGCTCGCATTCTCCACCTGGTTCTTGTAGAACTCACCGAAGTTCTTAAGATACATCTTTGCCTTCTTGGCGTCCACAACAGTCGTGAAGCCGTTCAGCTGTATCTTGTCGTTATGAAGATCCTGGACCGCGATGATAACGTCAGAAAGCTTTCCTACCCCTGACGGCTCGATCAGGATCCTGTCCGGGTCAAACTTCTCGATGACCTCATTCAGGGCCCTTCCAAAGTCTCCTACAAGTGTACAGCAGATGCATCCTGCATTCATCTCATTGATCTGGACACCGGTCTCCTTCAGAAATCCGCTGTCTACGCCGATCTCGCCGAACTCGTTCTCTATCAGTACGATCTTCTCGTCGCCATATGCTTCAGCGATAAGCTTTTTTATCAGAGTGGTCTTTCCGGCTCCCAGAAATCCGGAGAAAATATCTACTTTTGCCATTCCTGCTCTTCCCTTCTGCTTTCATTATTCTGACATATAAATACGTATGGCCTTAAGCCTAAAACCATACGCAGCTTTCTACATATATTGTACCAAGTCTGTCAATAATCCAAACAGGAAAACTGTTTTAATCATCTGGATGTTATTTCCCTAAGCACATCGTATATCAGCGACTGCGAGAATCCGCGCGTGAACAGGCGTCTCGCGATCCTTCCGCTTATCTTCTGTTTCATATCATCAGGGATATGTCCGGGTTCCAGATCTGCTGCCGTCAGGACTTTCAAAGCTTCATCATAGGCAGCCTTGTGATCGTCCGGCTCACCGAACTCGTCCAGATATTCATTATATCCTGACTGTATGTCTTCCTCAGACACGCCTTTCTGTCTCAGATCAAAGAACGCCTTTTTCAGGCTTCTGCCCCGGCCGAGATCGTAGATCAGAAACTCTGTAGTGTACCTTGCATCATTCAGATACCCGAAGTCAAGCATCGTCTTTATAACACGGTCAACTTCTTCTCTGTCATATTCTTTTTTCAGAAGATAATCTCTGAGCTCTTTCGCGCTCATTTCCTTATGCGCGAGCTTCTTTGCCGCGCACTCGTCTATGTCAGGCTTTTTTCTTTCTGCCGTTTTCCTTTTTTTATACATGACATACCCTGCTTCGTGCCGTAAGCGGCCATACGTTCATCATATCAGCCTTATGACAGGCGCATTCTCGGATCTCGTTACTGCAACAGACCTGAAATCAGCTTCAGGCTTTATCCCAACAGAAGCGAGCATGCTCGCTGTTATCTCATGAACATAGAGACGTCTGCTTTCCTCTGTATTACCTGTTATGAAATACACTTCCCCTGCCAGCCTGCCGCCTGGCGCTGAATCAGGATAATTGCCGAACAGCCCGTGCCCCTCGTATTTCCCGAGTGCTTCCCGTCTGACCCAGATGTCAAAAAACCTGCCGGTCCTTCCCTTCCGGCCTGCTGAAGACTGCCTGCCGACTTTATCTTTTCCGTGGTCGTCTATGTATTCGCGCTCACCTTCGGTAAAATACCTGTTTACTATCCTGATAATGTCTCTGTCTTTCAGGTATTGAAAATCCAGACCGCATCTTTCGGCGGATACAAGGCACATCCAGATATCGCCAGAATGCGTCACTGATATATCCGGAGCTCCCGGTATGCTGCAGTACGGCCTCTTCTCAGCTGTTCTACGTATCGCATCTTCTGTGATGCCTTCCGCGTTAAGCGTATGCTTGTCTCCCGAAGTATCTTTATCACTCTGTCCAGAGAGTTTATTGTCATCATTAAGCACTGAAAACACTCTTACCGCATCCGCTATCAGCGGAAATGCCGCATCGCCTTTTCTGTACTCACCCTGCCTAACAAATAGAATGTCCATATCCCTATTATATAACAAAAGCGCCCCTTCGGGGCGCCTTATATGACGATCATCTAAAATGCCTGACTGTTACTTATCTCAGCTTTTATTCATCATCCTCAGGTTCTTCAGGCTGACTTTCTTCAGACTTTTTCTCCTTCAGCCTGTCAAGCGCAAGCTTGTATCCTCCTGCGCCGTATACTAGGCATTTGTTTATCCTGCTGATCGTGGCAGTCGACGCGTTAGTGATAGCCTCGATCTCACTGTACGTTTTCTTCTCAGCCAGATACTTGGCGACTTCCATTCTCTGTGCTATTGCATGTATCTCATTTATCGTGCACAGATCCTCAAAGAATCTGTAACAGTCCTCTCTGTTTTTAAGTGTAAGCACGGCGTCAAAAAGCTCGTCCACATCTCGTCTTTCAAGTATCGATCTATATGCCATGATATGCTCCTTCCTAAGCCATCCCCTCACGAACTGACTATAGCACTTTGACGCATTAAAGTCAACAAGTGAATTTGCTACTGAATGAGCTTCACCGCCCCCTTAAGCTGTACGTCGCCTGCATCCGGATCATCGCTTTCTTTTATTTTCTTATCCGGCTTCACGCCCTTTCCATCGATCGGATCTCCTGCAGGCGTCAGATACTGCGCCACTGTCAGCTTAAGACATGATCCGTCGCTGAATTTATATTCTTTCTGCGACAGGCCTTTGCCATATGTCTTTACTCCTGCGACGGTGCCGGCTTTATTGCCTTTTACCGCCGCTGCGACGATCTCTGATGCACTTGCTGTCTTCTCATTGACAAGTACCACGACAGGAACGTCCACACATTCTTCGTCTGAATTGAAAGTCTCACGCTCTCCCTTTTTATTCTCAAGATACCCGATGGTGCATTCCGGCAGGATCGCGTCACATATCTTTATCCCCTGATCCACATATCCGCCTCCGTTATCGCGGAGATCTATGACAAGGCCTTTTACCTGCTTATCAGTAAGGTCTTTCAGCTCAGCGGCAAATTCATCTGATGAATTTCTGCTGAATGTCGTGATCCTGATATAGCCTATGTCTTTGTTTATGACTTTGCTCGATACTGCGCGCATCTTCACTTCTGCGATCGTGACGTCGACATCGAATGTGTACCATCCGCGGAGCACTGTAAGCTTCAGAGTATCTCCCGGCTTCCCGGCTATCGCTTTGAGGAAGTCCCGCTCATTGTCAAATGCTTTGCCGTTGACTTCCTTTATCACATCGCCTTCTTTGATCCCCGCCGCGTCAGCAGGACCGTCGTCTGCTACAGAAAGAACGACCGCACGGCCATCTTCAGCATTCGAGGTGATGCCTATACCTGTGAAGCCATTGTTCACCGCATTCTCCCACTCTGTGATCTCTTCAGCTGTCATATACTCAGAGTATTCGTCACCCAGGCTTCCCGCAAGCGCTGACGCCATCGCATCCATCGACGCGTTCTCATCAGCGTCAAAGAGAAAATCGGCATCGATATCATCTTTCATCTCATAGAGCTTCCCGAGCCTTGCGATCTTCTCATCCTTTTCCTTGAGCACATCATTCTTAACGATGCTGCGTCCGGAAAGGATCACTGCCGCATAAGCAGCAAGCAGTGTGACCGCAGCAACAAACACTCCTGCTATGATCAGAAATCTTACAAGTTTTTTTACATTGATCTTCATGATCAAGCCCCTTTCAGCGCAGCATCTCCAATACCGCCAAGAGCATCATCTTTATCGTATCAGGCGTTTGCGACGTCTTCTACTACGATCTGAACATAAGTATTACCGTTCCATTCATGCCTGAACATATTTCCTGTGACGGTTATCTGGCCGCCAGTCTCAGCGGCGCCGAAAACCATTCCGCCTTTTTCATCCACTTCTTTGAACATAAGAAAAGTACATGATGTCTGCGCCAGAGCGAATCTGAGATACTTGCCATCCGCTCCCATCCTGACAATATTGCATGGGACGCCTGATACTGAAACAAGCGGTCTCTCATTCATGCGCCCGCATGGCTCAAGAAGCTCAAGCTGAGAAGCAAAGTTTACAGTGACTTCATCAGGATCAAGCTCTATATCGGCCTTCGGCGTTCCGTCGAAGAGCTCCGGCGATTCTTCACGCATCCGGCCTGTGATCCTGTTCAGATCCTCTCTGACTTCCGCCAGGCCTTCTTTTTTCATGGTAAACCCGCACGCAGCAGCATGCCCGCCAAAGTTCACGAACCATTTTTCTTCATTCTTAAGGAGCTTATACAGGTCGATCCCCTCAGGGCTTCTCCCCGTACCCTTAAGCAGTCCGTCGCCGTTATCAGTCACTATTACAGACGGCCTGTAATACTTCTCTTTAAGCTTGCCAGCTGCGATGCCTGCCACACCTTCGTGAGCATCAGGAAGATCGACAAGCAGGAAATCATCATGCTCATATCTTTCCCCTACCTGTTCGCACGCATTCTCAAACACTTCATTCTGCAGGCGCTTCCGCTCAGCATTGCACTGGACGAGCTCATCAGCATACTGCTCCATCTTTTCCCTGTCCTTAGCAAGAAAGAGCTTGAGCGCAAGCACAGCTGATTTCATACGTCCTGCCGCGTTTATATGAGGGACGAGTACGAACGAGATGTTCTCACACTTCACTTCGCCCGGTCTAAGGCCTGTCTTTTCGATAAGCACCTTGAGCGGCTCTCTTTCAGAAGTATTTATCGCTCTAAGCCCGTATTTCACAAGCATCCTGTTTTCGCCTATAAGAGGCACTATATCGCCTATCGTCCCCAGTGCAACCAGATCGAGCATCCTGGTGAGCGTTTTCTTCGGAAGTCCGGCAGCGTCAGTTATCGCCTGAGCCAGCTTGAACGCGACACCGCATCCTGCAAGATACGGGAACGGATAAGCTGAGTCCTTTCTTGCCGGATTGATCAGAATCGTATCTGCCTGCCTGTCCTCTATACGGTGATGATCCGTCACCATGATCTCCAGGCCTATACTCTTCGCATATTCCACCTCACGTACCGATACGCTCCCACAGTCGACAGTTACTATAAGATCAGCGCCGGCTTTTCTGATAGTGTCGATAGCAGCTTTGTTCAGGCCGTACCCTTCGTCAAAGCGCGACGGAATATACTGGATGATATTATCGGTAAGCTGCGATAATACCTCTGTCATGATCACGGTCGAAGTCACTCCGTCCGCGTCATAATCTCCGTAGATGCAGATCTTATCACCTCTGTCACAGCAAGACAATATAAGATCCACCCCATCTTCCATATCCGGAAGAAGGAATGGATCGTATGTCTCTTTCGGCTTGTCAGAGAGGAACTCCTCGATCTCTTCAGATGTCGTGAGTCCTCTCCTGTGAAGCAGCTCTATGATCTTCCTGTCAATTTCCATTTATCAAAATCCTATTTATCAGGAGTTAGGTCCATGTATGTAGCAGAAGTCGCGCGGATTCCTGAGCGCTCCGTTCTGCCTTACTTCAAAGTGGCAGTGGGAGCCTGTGCTCCATCCTGTCGATCCCATCTTCGCAATGACATCGCCCTGCTTCACTTTCTGACCTACTGAGCAGGTGACACTGCTGTTGTGGCCGTAGAGCGACGTGATGCCATCTCCATGTGCGATGACTACGGCATTTCCATATCCGCCGTACCAGCCAGCCCTGATGACGACTCCGTCTGCAGCGGCATGTATATCAGTCCCAGTAGGCGCAGACATGTCGATCCCCGGATGTCTCTCGTATGAACGAGGCGCCAGATACTCACCATATCTGTTAACGTAATACTGTCTCCATACAGGGCAGACCCATTTGCCGCCTTTGTAGTTCTCCGGCAGGTCTACCATTCCCATCTCGGCGGCTATACGCTTTTCCTCGATGATCTTCTGGATCTCAGCCTGGATCTTCTCTTCCTCTTTTTTCAGCTTCTCATATTTTTTCTTCAGCTCTTCATTCGTCGCCTGGAGCTGGGCTTCCCTCGCAGCCAGATCTTCCTTAGTCGCATCCAGCTCTTCTTTCTCCTGCTTGAGTGTAGCTTCCTGAGCCTCGATCTGCATTCTTTCTTCTACAAGAGTATCAAGCGTCTTCTGGTCAGCCTTATAGATCTTCTGGACCATATCGACATTAGTGATGAGCTCTGTCACATCATTTGAATTCAGAATGATGTCCAGATAGCCTACCACTCCGTTCTTATACATTGCGCGGAGCCGTAGATCCAGTCCATCCTTGCGCTCTTTTATCTTCTTTTTCTTCTTCGCAAGGTCTTTCTTTGTCTTATCGATCGCCTTGTTCTTTTTCTTTATCTTTTCTTTTACTTCAGCGATCGCAGCTTCCTGAGCCTCTATATCTCTGGATATCTGGTTTAGCTCTTCATATACGTCGTCCTTCTGCTCCTGGACCTTCTTGAGCTCTTTCTCTTTCTTCTCCTGCTTGTCCTCCTTCTCCTTGGCAGCAAAACTGCAGGAGAGACCCATCGAAGAAAATGCGAGCATCACGGCAAGAGCCACGATCAATATTCTTTTTATTCGACTATTACAACTCATATTATTCTCCAATATTTTATGCCTCAAGGAACTTACGCATCGATATGATACTTCCTGTAGATCCGATGCCTACGCCAAGCGCAAGAAATATGATCAGCAGATTCTGCATCAGATACTCAGCCGGCACAAGCGGCGACGACAGTATCGTCATCACTTTCATGCCGATCACTTCCACCGCGTTGCTGTACACGATGTATATTATTCCGCCGGCGGCAAGTGCTGAAAGCATGCCGATGATGATCCCTTCTACAAGGAACGGCCCGCGGATGAACCAGTTGGTCGCGCCTATATACTTCATGATCGAGATCTCACGCGCTCTAGCGAATACTGTGAGCTTGATCATATTTGACACTACGATTATCGATATGAGCACAAGGAACATCATGATAGCAAGGCTTCCGTACTGCAGGAAATTAGTCACTTTCGTGAGCTTGTCTACAGTCTCTTTGTAATATCTGGTGCTCTCTACGCCCTGTATCGTGCTTACCTGGCTGTTCACAGCGTCAGCCGCGTCGAGCGAAGTTACTGTTACCAGGATCGAGTTCGGGAGAGGGTTCCCTCCTAACGAGTCGAGCAGATAGCCGCTGCTGCCCCATCTGTCTTTCATGATCTGCAGCGCCTCTGCCTTGCTCCTGTATTCCACCTCGGAAACACCGGTTATTCCGGTGACTTCATTCATGATCGCCTTGGCGTCATCTTCACTGACGTCGTCCTCCAGGAAAACCTCTACTGTATCGTAGTCGCGCTTGATCATCTCGGTAAACAGATTCAGGTTCACCGCAAGCGTGAAGAAAAGGCCGAGTATAAGCATCATCGCAGTGATAGCGAAAAGTGACGCAAGAGTTGTCGTCCTGTATCTTACTATCTGTATCAGAGCCTGCTTGATATTATAGAAGATCCTACTCATCGTCAAGCACCTCCTCTGAGAAATCTGCAGCTTCGTCCAGATTATACTGGCCGAATTCGTCACGCACGATATGTCCTTCCTCAATAGCGACTACACGCTTTCCCATCCTGTCCACGATGTCCTTTGCGTGTGTGACCATGAGGATCGTCGTCCCTGTGTTATTGATCTGCTCAAGCAGTTCCATGATCCCGTATGCTGTATCTGGATCGAGGTTTCCTGTCGGCTCATCAGCGATCAGCACCGTCGGGTTGTTGATTATGGCTCTTGCAATAGCGACTCTCTGCTGCTCACCAGCTGAAAGCTCCTGCGGATACCTGTCCCCTTTATCACCTATGCCGACGAGCTCGAGTACCTGCGGCACTCTTTTCTTTATCGTCTTCCTCCTCATATGAAGGATCTCCATAGCAAAAGCGACGTTCTCGAATACCGTCTTCTTTGGAAGCAGGCGGAAATCCTGGAACACCATTCCGATCCTTCTCCTGAGCTGCGGTACCATCCTGTTGGAAAGAGATGTCACTTCGTAATCGCCTACCGTTATAGTACCTGAGTCAGCATCGATCTCTTTAAGAATAAGTTTTATAAAAGTCGATTTACCGGCGCCGGAAGGTCCGACCAGAAACACGAAGTCGCCCTTGTCGATATCGATGCTCGCGTCCTCCAGCCCGACGTTCACGCCGTCGTATATCTTAGTCACATGGTCAAAAGTTATCATAAAAACCCCACTTAAGGTGTTGCAAATGCAATATCAAACAGTCTTTGAACACTTTACGCGTATCAAAAACAAACGAGCCAGGTCTTTCCCTGCTCCATCATATGGTACACATTATAACATAGCATCAGCCATAATAAAAGTCTTAAGAGTCCTTAAGATACTGTTTTTCAGTGAAGTTTATGTGAATTTTTGCGATAATGCCTCTTATTCTTCCCTCTTTAAACATAAAAAGACCCGGCGCCGCAGCGCCGGGCAGGTTTACCCGATAATGTTTTGATCTATGCGTTGACCAGATATCTTACCTTTTCTTCTATCGCAGCAGCAGTCATGCCGTATTTCTCAAGAAGCTCTGCCGGCTCTCCTGACTCGCCGAATGTATCCTGCTGACCCACCATCGCCATAGGCACAGGACATTCCTGGCATACTACTTCGGCTACCGCGCTTCCAAGTCCGCCGATCACGCTGTGCTCTTCAGCTGTTACGATACAGCCTGTGTCTTCTGCGGCTTTCCTGATCATGTCGACGTCGATCGGCTTGATGGTATGCATGTCGACGACTCTGGCATCGATCCCTTCTGCTGCCAGATGCTCCGCAGCTTTCATTGCTTCAGGAGTCATGATCCCTGTGGATATTATCGTAACATCGCTTCCATCTCTCAGCATATTCCCCTTTCCAAGCTTTACAGCAGATGTATCCTCATAGAACACAGGAACTGCCGATCTTCCAAGTCTTACATATGCAGGCCCGACCATATCGACCACCTGCCTGAGAAGAGCCTTGGCGCTTACAGCATCACAAGGATTAACTACTGTCATACCGGGGATCGTTCTCATGATAGCGAGATCTTCAAACGTCTGATGACTGGCGCCATCCGCTCCTACAGTGATGCCCGCATGAGTCGCGCACACCTTAACGTTAGCCTGAGTGTATCCTATGGAGTTTCTGATTATCTCAAAAGCTCTCCCTGAAGCGAACATCGCGAAACTGGAAGCGCAGACGGTCTTGCCGGACAAAGCGATGCCCGCCGCTACTGCCATCATGTTCTGCTCTGCGATACCCATGTCAAAAAATCTCTCCGGAGCGACTTTCTTGAACATCGCGGTCTTGGTAGAACCTGCGAGGTCAGCATCCAGCACGACGAGATCCGGATTTATCTTCGCCTCTTCCTGGAGGAATTCTCCATATGCGGCCCTGGTCGCTATTTTCTCTGCCATTACCACTCACCTCCAAGATCCTTTACTGCCTGTTTTGCTTCTTCCTCATTCGGAGCTTTTCCGTGCCATCCAGCCTGGTCTTCCATGAATGACACGCCCTTTCCCTTGATCGTCTTAGCTACTATCACTGTAGGCCTTGCTGTTTCCTTCCTCGCCTCGTCAAGTGCATCAAAGATCTGACCGAAGTCGTGCCCGTCGATCGAGAGTGCATGCCAGCCGAATGATTCGAATTTCTCTTTGATCGGAGCGACAGTCATGACGTCTTCATTTCTGCCGTCTATCTGAAGCCCGTTCCAGTCAACGATGGCTGTGAGATCCGAAAGCTTGTAATGAGCTGCTGCCATCGCTGCCTCCCATACCAGGCCTTCCTGGATCTCTCCGTCTCCGAGCAGAGTATAAACTCTTGCGCCGTTATCATCCAGCCTGTCTGCGATAGCCATACCGACTGAAGCAGAAAATCCCTGTCCGAGAGACCCTGTGGACATCTCGATCCCCTTGACTCTCTGCATATTGCCATGCCCCTGGAAAGGACTTCCGAGCTTTCTCAGAGTCATGATATCAGATACAGGGAAGTATCCCCGCTCTGCAAGTACTGCATACTGTGCAGGAACCGCGTGACCTTTGGAGAGCACGAACCTGTCGCGGCCTTTCATGTCAGGATGCTCAGGATCAATGTTCATCTCGCCGAAATAAAGTGCTGTAACGATGTCAGCGCAGGACAGTGATCCACCTGGATGACCTGACCCCGCGTTATACGTCGCCTTTATAATGTCGATCCGTACACGGCGGGCGATCTCTTCGTAATACGATAGCTCTTTCCTTTCCATTCTTTTTTCCTTTCATCGCCGATATATGTTATATATCTCAAACCGGATATCCCGGTTCATGATCAAAGCCCTTTATTCAGGAATTCCTTAATCGAATATGGGATGCACTGTACTATATCTCTTGATATCAGGCCATATTCACCTTTCTCTTCAGTGGCTATATCACCTGCTCTTCCATGGAGATATACTCCGCATGCAGCAGCCTCAAACAGGTCCAGCTTCTGGCCGGCAAGAGACGCGATCACTCCTGTGAGAACATCGCCCGATCCTGCAGTCGCCATTCCCGGACCACCTGTCGTATTCTGCATTATCTCCATCTCAGCTCCGTTTCTTCTCGCCACGAGTGTTCCCGGGCCTTTCAGTACTGTGATGGTGTCGTATCCTACAGAAAGTGCTGCAGCCACATCTTCCCGGTCGCCGGTACCAAGCCTTGCGCCTGAGAGAAGTCTTACAGCTTCTCCCTGATGCGGAGTTATGACCTTAGATCCTGAATAAGCAAAGAACTTCTGCCTGAGCTCATCATCCTCTGCGATCATATTGAGTCCGTCGGCATCCAGCACGAGCGGACCTCTGTAATTATCCAGGATGAATGCAAGCATCGCTTTTGCTTCGTCGCCGGTACCCATGCCGGGACCGAAGGCAATAACGTCATAGCTGGAAAATCCTGCGCCCGGCATCGGCACCGGATCTTTCAGCTTTGCTTTCGCCTGTTCTTCAGTCACGCAGATCGCTTCCGGGACTCTTATCTGCATTACAGGGAAATTTTTCTCCAGTGTGCATACATATACCAGTCCCGAGCCTGTACGAAGAGCAGCCTCTGCAGTAAGCGAGCATGCTCCCGCCATGCCTGCCCACCCGGCAACGACCAGAACATGTCCATAATTGCCTTTATGCGTGCTCGGCAGGCGTCTCTTTATGCGTTTCCTTACATATGTCTGATCTATCTTGATTAATGAACTATCCATATTAATTGTATCACCCCGGCGCAGCCGGTCATTCCGTAAGAATTCTGATCGTCGCGTTCATGCAGTCAGGCAAGCTCGGCCGAAAGAAAGATCGAAGCCATCGCGAAGTATATAGTAAGCGCCACAGCATCCGATACCGATGAGATCGCCGGATTCGCAATGAGCGCCGGGTCGAGATTCACCTTCTTGACGATAAGCGGGATCATGCTTCCGATGAGCTTTGCGAATATTACGATAGCCAGCATCGCCATACACACCGTGAGAGCTATCTTCACACCTCCGCCATCCAGCCAGCAGACTCTGACGAAATTCACAAGACTGAGGATCACGCCGATTATAAGCCCTATCCTCAGCTCTTTCCACATCACCTTTAACCAGTCATCTGTTTCCACTTCACCAGTCGCCAGTCCGCGAATGATCAGCGTCGCAGCCTGTGACCCTGTATTTCCACCTGTACCCATAAGCATAGGCATATATGTCACGAGCTGTATCACCTTGGAAAGTGATGACTCAAATCTCGTGACGATCATGCCGGTGAACACATAAGCCACCATCAGGATAAGCAGCCACGGCAGCCTGTTCACAGCGTGCTGCCACACCGGTATGTCCAGATACGAGCGGTCATTATCCTTGAAATCGATAACACCGTTCATCCTTTCGATGTCCTCTGTGGCCTCTTCTTCGATTACGTCGATGATATCGTCGAATGTGATGATGCCGACGATCCTATGCTCACTGTCGACTACAGGCAGCGCCATATAGTCGTATTTCTTGAAGACTTCCGCTACGTCTTCCTGGTCGTCCAGCACATGTACATATACGTAGTCGGTATGCATGATGTCCCGGATCAGGACGTCGCTGTCAGTAGTAACCAGCGTTGAGAGCGATACGATGCCGATCAGCCGCCGTCCGGCATCTTTCACGTAGCATGTGTATATAGTCTCTGCGTCGCGGCCGCCTTCCTTTATCCTTTTGAGCGACTCTCCTACTGTCCAGTCCTGCCTGAGGCTTATATATTCAGGCGTCATAAGGCTTCCTGCACTGTCCGCCGGATAGTTCAGGAATTCGTTTATCATGCTGCGCTCTTCCTTCGGGGTCTTGGCAAGTATCTTGCTGACCACGGTCGCAGGCAGTTCCTCCAGAATATCGATCTTATCATCGAAGTCGAGCTCCTGGACGATGAATGAAATTTCTTTATCGGTGATGGCGTTTACGATGTTCACCTGATCCTCAGGCGACATGTATGAGAAAACGTCAACTGCAAGATCTTTTGGAAGCAGCCTGAACAAGATGACGGTCATATGTATGTCGACCTCATCGTTCACGTCTTCCATTATGTCAGCTATATCGGCCGCGTTGAACTCCTTTAGTACATCGCGGGCTTTAAAATACTGTTTTTTATCGAGATAGTCAAGGATCTTCTCTAATGCTTCATCAATCAGAGCATCCCTGTCCAGAACTGTATTCTCCACCAGCCTTACCTCCTTTTCCGGCAGACCGGGAAGTTAAGGAGAACCTTCTTAAATGAAATATAAAAAGAGGGCCCTGCGAGCTTCACTTGTCTGCCTTGATCTCTGTTCTCGGACGTCTGCACTACTGTCCAAAGGAACGCTGTCCATACTCGCACCTCCCTCATTAATGAATTGTCAGATTTTTCTCATACGTAAATTATACTCGTGATACTACGCTGTAGCAAGGTCAGAATTTCAGAAACCCATATATGAAATATACTTCGCTCCGAACTCCGGAGTCTCCGACAGCTCGACTGTCTCAGCTGATCCTGCAAGCTTCGTGAGCCTGACGCCGAAACCTGTGTCCAGCGAATACAGAGTAGCGCCTGCCAGAGACGCGTTGCCTGCTGTAGCGCTGACCGGGAGAAGCTCCTCAGGTATCAGCCCGATCTTTGACGCATTGTCCATATTTATCGATGAGCCGAACGATCCGGCGACGACGAGCTTTCTGATATCACCGGCTTTCAGGCCGCTTTTCGCGATCAAAGTCTCCATCCCTGCCCTTATCGCAGCTTTAGCTTTCTGCACCTCACGAATATCCTTCTGGGTCACCATGACATCACCGGCGATCTGGAAGCCTTCTTCAGCATATTCTGCTGCGATCGTGCCGTTCTCATCTATGAGCCGGTTCCTGAGCAGCTCTGCTATAACATCGATGATGCCGCTTCCGCATATACCGGAAGGCTTTACCGGAAGACTGCTTTCTTCCCCGTCGATATCCTCAGCCGGAACATCGCTGCTTCTTCCTATTACGGAAGGTATAGCCTTTGATCCTGTGATCACGACACCTGAAACCGCGCCCGGGATCGCCGGAACACCGCATGACAGACCGCCGCCCTCGAAAGCCGGTCCTGCCGGTGCTGAAGCAGCAAAGATCCTTTCTCCCGTACCGAGCACCATCTCACCGTTCGTACCGATATCGACATACAGCCACGGCTCAGGAGCCTGGTCGAGCGAGCACGCACAGATCCCGCTGACTATATCTGCGCCGACAAAAGCACTGATCCCCGGGAGGAATGTAATGCTTCCATCACGCCTTAGAGAGATGTCTACAGGAGTATACGGGTACTCTCCAAGGCCTCTGCACGAAAACCCAGATATGAGATGACCCATGACCGTATTCCCCGAGATGATATATCGTGCTCTGTCCGGGTCTTTCCCCAGCCTTACAGAAAGCTCCGCAAGATCATCTTCGGAGACATGCCTGAGCTCTTCATTATATCCGTCATTAGCAGCTCTGATTCGTGAGATCACGTCGGCCCCGTAGGCTTTCTGATGATTCAGTACCGAAGCCTCACGTACGATCCCGTTGTTGAGATCCACGACCGCACCGTTAATTACAGTCGTACCGTAATCCACCGCTATTATCTCTGAAAGGCCGAGCGGCTCAGGCTTTATGACCTGTACGTCTGCGGGCACATCATATAGAAGTGACCTTTCCGGTATCTCGACTTCGATCCCGCTTTCTGCGCCCGGTATCTCACTGATCCTTACGCGGCATGCAAGTCTTACTTCCTGTGCTATCTCACGATCAGAAAGGATCTTGTGCTCTTCATCAGTTACCTTGCCGCTCTCATGCACTTTGATCCTGCATTTTCCGCATGTTCCGCGGCCGCCGCAGTCAGCGCACAGAAATATCCCTTCACGTCTCAGTATATCCAGAGCAGTATCATTTATATATTTTGGCTTCAGTTTTTTTCTCATCGAACAGTCACCGGTTCACTTTACGCGGAATATCTGTAACAATAGTACCACATATTTCTCAACAACAAAACCTTATCTGCTCATGGTATAATTAAAATATGGACAGAGTAATTCTTCATTGTGACATGAACAGCTTTTTCGCATCAGTGGAGCTTCTGGATCATCCAGAACTCCGCGATGTCCCTGTTGCCGTGTCCGGAAGCGCAGACACAAGACATGGGATCATACTCGCGAAGAATCAGCCTGCAAAGAAGTTCGGAGTCCAGACCGCGGAGACGATCTGGCAGGCGAAACGTAAATGCCCCGGGCTGGTTTTGCTCCCATCGCATCATGAAAAATACAAAGAATACAATAAGAAAATCAATAAGATCTTTCTGGATTACACAGATATGGTCGAGCCTTTCAGTATCGATGAATCATGGCTTGACGTGACAGGAAGCATCAGACTTTTCGGGAGCGGGCGGAAGATAGCCGACACGATACGTGAGCGCGTGAAGAATGAGCTGGGACTGACACTTTCTGCCGGGGTATCGTTCAATAAGATATTTGCGAAGATGGGGAGCGAGTACAAAAAGCCTGACGCGACGACTGAGATAACGCGCGAGAACTACAAAGAGATTCTCTGGCCAATGCCTGTGTCGGAACTGTTTTTCTGCGGCGCTTCTACTGCTCAGAAGCTGGTTGATATAGGCATACCGACGATCGGCGACCTTGCGCAGGCTGATCCTGTGGTTCTGGAAAAGGCTCTCGGTAAGCAGGGACCGATCTTAAGGACTTATGCCCGCGGCGAAGATGACAGTCCGGTGCACAGATATGATCACAAAGAAAAGATCAAATCCGTCGGCAACGGTCTCACATTCACTCATGATCTGACAACTGACGATGAGATACTGACTGCGCTTACCGAACTGTCCGATACTGTAGCCGGGCGTCTGCGGAAACACCAGCTGAAGGCGTGCGGCATCAAAGTCGATATCAAAGACACCGCTCTAAAGATCACCTCTCACCAGAAGCAGCTTATCAAAGCGACTGATCTTGCGGATGAGATCCGTAAAGCCGCTCATGAGATCATAAAAGAAGAGTGGCCTGAAGGAAAACCTATACGTTTGATCACAGTTACCGGAATCAATCTGACAGACGAAAAAGCCGGCGAACAGCTTTCACTGTTTACCGGCGTATCTGATGGAAATCAAACTGGACTGTCATCCGATGGCGGCCAGCCAGCCGCTGAAGCAGATGAATCTGTCGAACGCACGATGGACGAGATCCGGAAGAAATTCGGAAGCTCCTCTATCAAGTTCGGCAAAGTCATCGGCAGCGACATCGGAGTCGATTCTTGATATCCTTATGTGATCTCTGATGATCTTATGCAAGTACTTTCTTGAGCTTTGCGAAGTCTGGAAGTCCGTTTTTCTTCTTCATCGGCGTCTCGCCCTGGATAAGCGGCATCGCGTAATCGATGAATCCGCCGAGGATGTCATTGCCTTCCTCATTGATCCATTCATCAGGAACATGCTTCTCATAGTTGGCAACATCTGAGAGCGGGAAGAGCTTGGTATGACATTCGTAGCCGGCAATGCTCTGCTCGGTGACATCATATCCAGCAGCCTCTCCTCTGGTGCATTCGAATCCTACCATGTGGTCTGTCTCACCGTCGAGCATCGCCTCGACAGCTGCTTTACCTGCGGCAAATGACTCGCTTATGTCCGTTCCAGACGCAACGTGCGCGCCGGCTCTCTGCAGAAGGCTGAGCTCGATACCACGTGTCTTGCAGCCGAGCTTCTCTTTAACTGTATTTGCAAGCATAGCGGCAAGTCCGCCGAGCTGTGCGTGGCCGAATCCATCTGTTGCGGAAGCCTTAGCTTCTGAAACGAATGAGCCGTCCTCATAGTGGATACCTTCAGATACGGCTACGATGCAGTTGCCCTTTTCTTTATAGCATTTCTCAACGTCAGCCAGGAACTTGTCCATATCGAACACCTTCTCAGGCAGATATATGAGATCGCAGTTTCTCTCGCTTACATTTGCAAGAGCTGCAGCTGCTGTGAGCCATCCGGCGTGACGTCCCATGCACTCGATGATCGTCACCATTCCTGTGTCATAGACGACTGTATCATGCGCTACTTCCATGATCGAAGTAGCGATGTACTTTGCGGATGAAGCGAATCCCGGGCAGTGGTCTGTTCCGTAAAGGTCGTTATCGATCGTCTTTGGAACTCCCATCACACGGCACTCATAGCCGACTTTCTTCATGTATTTAGAGATCTTATTGCATGTGTCCATCGAGTCATTTCCGCCGTTGTAGCAGAAATAACGGACGTCGTACTTCTTGAAGATCTCAAGTATACGCTTGTAATCGGTGTCGTCCACATCCGGATCTTTCATCTTGTATCTGCAGGAACCAAGTGCGGATGACGGTGTGTACATGAGCTTGTCCAGCTCCTCACGGTCCTCTTCATCCATGACGAACAGCTCGTCGTTCAGTACGCCTTTGATCCCGTAGTGCGCTCCGTATACCTTTGTGATGCAGTCTGCGTCGAGAGCAGTCCTGATTACGCCGTAAGCGCTTGCGTTAATAACCGATGTCGGGCCGCCTGATTGACCGATTATCAAAGCTCCTCTTAATTCTTCTGACATTTCTTCCTCCTGTTATATCCGTTGTGTTTTCAGGGCCGTCCCGAAAAACACATCTTTTCAAAACTGGCGCGTGATCCACACGGACCCGCGCCGGTAATAACTGTATTATATGCTTAATTAATGGTACTATTTGCACTCGTCCGCTTTTCCTGCGCATCCGAGAACGTCTATCAGCTTGTGACGGACGAGCTCTTTGATGTTGGCGCGTGCCGGCTTGAGATATTCTCTCGGGTCGAACTTTTCAGGATGTTCATCAAAGAACTGACGGATAGTTCCGGTCATCGTAAGTCTCAGGTCAGAGTCGATGTTGATCTTGCAGACTGCTGACTTTGATGCTTCTCTCAGCTGATCCTCAGGAACGCCGATAGCATCAGGCATTGCTCCGCCGTGTTCGTTGATCATCTTTACATATTCCTGTGGAACTGATGATGATCCGTGAAGAACGATCGGGAATCCCGGAAGTCTCTTCTCGCATTCGTGAAGCACGTCGAATCTCAGCTGTGGCTTTGTGCCAGGCTTGAACTTGTATGCGCCGTGGCTTGTTCCGATAGCGATGGCAAGTGAGTCGCATCCTGTTCTCTCTACGAACTCCTGTACCTGTTCTGGATGTGTGTAAGAAGAATCCTCAGCACTTACATTTACATCGTCCTCGATACCTGCAAGAGTTCCAAGCTCTGCCTCTACTACTACGCCGTGATCATGCGCATACTCGACTACCTGTCTTGTGATCTCGATGTTCTCTTCGAAAGGTTTGCCTGATGCGTCGATCATTACTGATGTGAATCCGCCGTCTACGCATGACTTGCATGTCTCGAAGTCTGGGCCGTGATCCAGGTGCAGGCAGATAGGAATGTCAGGGCAGCACTCTGCAGCAGCTTCTACCAGCTTCTTCAGATAGATAGGGTTGGCATAGTTTCTTGCTCCCTTGGATACCTGCAGGATAACAGGTGCGTGCTCTTCTGCGCAGGCCTCAGTGATCCCCTGTACGATCTCCATATTGTTTACGTTGAATGCTCCGATGGCATACCCGCCATTATAAGCTTTCTCGAACATTTTAGTTGAAGTTACTAGTTCCATATTGTCTCTCCTTTATATTTAATATAGTTGATCAAAATCATGTCGGCGATATTACGCCGACTACAGTATATCACCAACAGCGTTCTCATGTCAAAAGCAATAAAAAGACAGCCTTGCTCAGATCATGAACAAGACTGTCTGTATCATCATATCAGAACACCACACGTCCAGCGAACTTCACATTACGGTTCTTCACTATGTCGCCGAGTTCTGACAGCATGTCTGCCGAAGGTCTTACTCCGGCACTCTCCCCGGTCCTTATCGTACGGCCGCTCTTAAGATATATGTACACAGGCGTACTTCCCGGATACTTCGAGAGGACTTCTTTGATCTTCTGCAAGGCGTCAGATTCTTCCATGTCCTGAGGGATCTTCACCTTGACCGGCTGAGAAGGTTTCTTCTCTGGATATCCGTATTTCTCATAGTACGGATTGGTGCCTGCTTCCACCTGAGGAGCCGCTCCGCTGTCTATAGGCCCGGCGTACGGCTCATCATCCTGTGCACTGTAGCTTCCACGATATCCATTTCCATATCCGCCGCCAGACCTTGCGATAGTATCTATCTCAGGGTCATCCAGCATCATGATGTTATCGGCCAGCACCTTCGGGATCTCACCTTCCTTGAAGTTCAGCTTTCCCTTCATGGCTACTACATTGTCTTCATTAAGGACTTCCTGACAACGCTCATACACATTCGGGAACACTACAGTCTCTACTGTGCCGTAAAGATCTTCTATATCGACGAAAGCCATCATCTTGCTGTTCTTGGTGACAAGGTTCTTCTTTCCTGCTATCATACCGCAGATCACCACATCCTGCCCATCGTAGAATGAACTGCTTTCGTCCGATCCGCTTACTCCTCCGGAATAGCCCGACTCATTTATCTGGCCTTCTTCATCATCCTCTTCAGACGGCGTCGCGCTTGCGGCGAGTTCTCTGCTTGTGACCGTGGCGAGCATGCTCATCTTTTCCCGGTACTCTTCTAGCGGGTGGCCCGTAATATAGACCCCGAGCATCTCCTTCTCCATAGCCAGAAGCGTTCTGTCGTCGAAGTTCGCGACGTCCGGAAGCTTACCTGCAGCATCTTCTGTCCCGAGGTCCACACCCTCCATATTGAACAGCGATACCTGTCCGGCCACATTCTTTTTAGCGTCATTTGCTGCCGATTCCATCAGAGTCTCATATACGGCAAGATGCGCGGCTCTGTTCTTGTTGAAGCAGTCAAGCGCTCCGGCCCTTATCAGGCTCTCCACAGCTTTCTTATTTACTATCCCTACATCTATCCCGTTTATAAATTCAAATATGTTCTTTGGCTTTCCGGCTCTTTCACGAGCTTCTATTATGTTATCTATCGCATTCTCTCCGACATTCTTCACAGCCTGAAGGCCATATCGTATGGCATCGTTCTCACATGTGAATTTCTTTTCTGAGTCATTTACAGACGGCGGTAGGATCTTTATGCCGTTCTCCTCTGCATCCCGTATGTATTTGGACAGGTGCTCGGTGTTGCTCATCTCGCTCGACATGAGCGCAGCCATGAACTCTACCGGATAGTACTTCTTGAGATATCCCGTCTCATAAGCAACTACAGCATATGCTGCTGCGTGAGATTTGTTAAAGGCATATTGTGCGAATGTCTCCATGTCGCTGAAGATGGCCTCTGCCGCCTCTCTGGAGATGCCGTTACGGATGCAGCCCGGGATCTCGACGCTGCCATTTTCGTCCAGCTTCCCGTTTATGAAATACTCCTTCTCCTGAAGCATGACGTCTTTTTTCTTTTTGCTCATCGCCCGGCGGACGAGGTCAGACCTGCCGTAGCTGTAGCCTGCAAGGTCACGCACTATCTGCATGACCTGTTCCTGATAGACCAGACAGCCGTAAGTGACGTCAAGAATATGGGCAAGCTCCGGCGTCACATATTTGATCCTGGACGGATCCTTCTTATTCTCTATATATTTAGGAATCGAATCCATCGGGCCCGGCCTGTAAAGTGATATTCCTGCGACGATATCCTCAAAGCATGATGGCTTCAGGTTCTGCATGAACGACATCATCCCGCCTGATTCAAGCTGGAATATTCCCTGTGTGTTGCCGCTCGCGATCAGATCATATACTGCTTTGTCGTCATACCCCATCTTAGGGAAGTCTATCGTAACGCCATGGTTTTGCTCGATCATTGCAAGAGCGTCCCGGATCACCGTGAGGTTGCGGAGGCCGAGGAAATCCATCTTAAGAAGCCCGAGCTCCTCGATCGTCGTCATGTTGAACTCTGTCGCAACGCCCCGGTCCGACATATACAGCGGCACATATTCGTCCACAGGGAGCCTCGAAATGACCACGCCAGCCGCATGTGTGGATGCGTGGCGTGGCATGCCTTCCAATGCACGCGACATATCGATCACTTTTCTGACGCGCTCATCGCTTTCATACATCGATTTGAGGTCCGGACTCATCGTCAGCGCCTTATCGATAGTCATGCCAAGCTGGAACGGTATCGCCTTTGCTATCTTATCTGTGTCGGCGTAGCTCAGCTCCAGCGCACGTCCTACGTCGCGCACGACCGCTTTGGCTTTGAGCGTGCCGAACGTTACGATCTGTGAGACGTTCTCTTTACCATATTTTCTCTTTACGTATTCTATTACCTCGTGCCGGCGCTCGATGCAGAAATCGACGTCGATATCCGGCATGCTTACTCTCTCAGGATTCAGGAACCTCTCAAAGATCAGGCTGTATCTTATCGGGTCTATATCAGTTATCTTAAGACAGTACGCGACTATGCTCCCGGCTGCGGACCCTCTTCCCGGGCCGACCATGATGCCGTGTTCTTTCGCAAAATTGATGAAGTCCCAGACTATAAGGAAGTACTCCACATATCCCATGGACTCTATCACGCCGAGCTCGTAATCCAGTCTCTCCTGAAGCTCCGGCGTCACATCCTCATATCTTTCTTTGATACCGTCCGCGCAAAGCTTCCTCAGATATTCTCTGTTCGTGTATCCTTCCGGCGGTGTGAACAAAGGAAGGTGATATTCGCCGAATGTGAACTCGACCTGACACTCCATCGCGATCCGGTGCGTGTTCTCAACTGCCTCAGGCGCGTAATGGAACAGCTCGCGCATCTGATCTTCAGTCTTGAGGTAGAACTCGTCCGTCTTGAATCTCATCCTGTTCGGGTCTGACAGTGTCGTAGCAGTCTGGATCGCCAGCAGAACATCGTGCGCTTCCGCGTCTTCTTTGTTTATGTAATGCACATCGTTAGTGCAGACGAGGTCGATCCCGAGCTCGTCATGCAGCTTCATGAGCTGCGGATTCACGACTTTATCCTCGTCAAGGCCGTGATCCTGAAGCTCCAGGTAGAAGTCCTCTCCAAATATATCCCTCAGCACCAGCGCTTCTTCCCTGGCGCCGTCATAGTCGTGGTTCAGCAGCCTGTGCTGTATGTTTCCGGCAAGGCATGCGGAAAGGCAGATCACACCTTCGTGATGTTCTCTGAGCACTCGCTTGTCGATTCTCGGCTTGAAGTAAAAGCCCTGCGTATATCCCAGCGAAACGATCTTTATGAGGTTGTGATAACCTGTATCATTTTTTGCAAGCAGGATCAGGTGTCCCTGATGACGGTCCTTCTCAGGATCTTTATCTTCCATCCTGCGGGCAGCAGTATACACCTCACATCCTATCACAGGATGGATGCCCTGCTTTTTACACTCCTTATAGAAGTCCACCGCGCCGAACATATTGCCGTGATCAGTGATCGCGAGACTGTCAAATCCCAGTTCTTTCGCGCGTGTAACGACGTCTTTTATCCGGCAGGCTCCGTCGAGAAGGCTGTACTCTGTATGAAGATGTAAGTGTGTGAATGCCACTTGTTCCTGCTCCTTATCCTGTACAGATACTGTTTCAATCTATCTACAATCACATTTTATCACACCGCTGGTCCAATTAGAATAAAAACCTGTTCTATCCACGCTTTCTGAAATCCTCTCTGACTTCCTCCAGCGCTGCCTCGTCCATCTTCTCCATTCTGGCCATGCTGCCCATTGCATCTGAAACCGCTCTGTAATTCTTCATGATCCCGATACCGTCGTTCACATATGACGCCGCGCGTGACGGCATTATTCCGATCCGTCCGGCTTCAGTCACCGCGTCGATATTAGCACCCAGGAATATGAACTCCCAGCCATGCTTTTCCTGCTCATGGCGTATCTTTCTCCTGATCTGCTCATACGTGTATTCTCTGCTTGCGTTCTCCATACCGTCTGTCGTGATCACGAACAAAGTCTTCTCCGGCACGTATTCCTTTCTGGTATGTCTGTGGTTCGCCACCGTGTTGTCGATAGCGCATCCTACTGCATCGAGCAGCGCAGTTGTGCCCCGGACATAATAGTCGTGCTCGGTGAGCTCTTTTACTGCGCCGGCCGGCATCCTGTCATGGATCACCTCGACCTTGTCGTCAAATAGTATCGTGCTCCATATTATATTATCATGCTCAGCCTTCTGCCTCGCGAGTGTCGAGTTGAAGCCGCCGATAGTATCCTGCTCGAGCCCCGACATGGATCCGCTCCTGTCCAGGATGAATACAACTTCCAGTATACCGCTGCCGTTTTTCTCATCTTTCATTTCTTTTCTCCTTTCATCCTTATCCTGTACATTCACTTTATTTTCTGCATTCTTTCTACTTTTATTCATTTCTAATACCTCCCTGCATTTTTTCATGATCCGTATCACATTTTTCAGCTGTATCAGCTATCAAAGTTTTTACGGTCTCTCTTGATCACAACTGAATGATATCAGTTCCAGTACTTCATATGGTCGCCTGCCAGGCGACAAATAAATACAAATAAAAAAGCTGCACTGAAAGGCAGCTCTTTACAGTATAGGATCATTTTTAACAGTGGCTTTGTCTACCCACCGAGCGTCGGCTGGCCGTTCTCAAAAAGAATGCAGTCTATGTCTATTATGTTATAGAATTCATGGGATATACAGTATTCGATTATTATATCGAATACGCTTGCCGGTGTGAACGCATATCCGGCGCTCTTCAGAAGATCGACTGTCTCGTCAAGGTTAAGCTCCATTCCGATCGCCAGCGCAAGCACTGTTTTCTTTGTCGGATTGTAATTCACATTGCTTTTGATCTTGGAAAAGAGCTTGCGGTCAAGATTTGCGCGCTTGTATACTTCCCGGTCGTCGAGCCGTTTCTTGTCGATCATATGGAAAAGCTTCTGCTGGAACGTCTCGCCGCGGCCGTGCAGAAAGCCTTCCAGCTCTTCTGGATCTATATCATATGGGTTTTCGAGATCCAGGGCTTCTTTATCACACAGATCTTCCTCATACAGTTTCTGTTCTTTCAGATCCTCAGGCTTTGTCTCTTTGGATGATCCTGACGCTGACCCTAATGCGGAGCCCGGATAAAAGGGATGCCCTGCCTGATGAGGCGGCAGGCTGCTGGCCGCGCTGCGCTCTGCTAAGATACGGCGAGGGCGGTTTTGATCGAGACCGCTTCGGACGAGCACATCCGACTCCTCGATATATGACCTGACGTCGCTGAAGATCCTGCCGGACAGTACAAACGCATCTTTATTGTATACGACCAGGATCACGCTGATGTCATGCTCAAGCAGAAAATCACTGATCTCGGATATCGCTGTTGAAAGCGCCAGGTCTTTGGGAAAGCCGAATGTTCCTGTGGAGATCAGCGGAAACGCTACAGACTCACAGCCGAGCTTTTCCGCCAGCATGAGGGAATTGCGATAGCATCGCGCAAGCGTTTCCTGCTCACCGGATCCGCCGCCCCGCCACACAGGTCCGACCGTATGGATCACGTATCTTGCCGGCAGCCTGTATGCTTTGGTCGCCCTGGCTTCACCCGGCTCGATCTTTCCGATCTTGCGGCGCTCAGCAAGAAGATCATCCCAGCCGGCAGCCTGGTATATCGCAAAGTCCACGCCGTCGCCGACTGCTGGTTCCGGATTCGCGGTATTCACCAGCGCGTCAGCTTCGACTCTTGTTATATCATTTCTGATTATATTGAACGGCATTACTGTCCTCCCACAATGATACGTGTGGATCAAAAAACTGTCCCGTTTATGTCTGCGGCATAGAACCGGTCAACTACATTCAGCATATCTGGAGTAAGGCGTGCTCTGCATTCTTCGGTCAGATCTTCCGGTACCCCGTAAAATGCCTCAGCCATACTCCCCGCGATGCAAGTCAAGGTGTCACAGTCACCTCCCAGTGAAACAGCTGTCCTGATCACGTCAACAAAGTCCTGTCCTTCCAGAAATGCTGTGACCGCCTCAGGCACTGTCTTCTGACAAGACTCAACATGATGATATGACGGACGTATCTCATCGCACGTACGGCTCAGATCATATCCGAATTCACCTTCTATATATGCTTTTATATCATCCTTTGAAGCTCCAGTGCGTGCCAGGAATACAACCGCCGCAACAGCTTCAGCACCTTTGATCCCTTCCGGATGATCATGGGTTACGACAGATGTATACCGCGCCATCTCACGTGTTTTCTCCATCGTATCATAAAGCCAGCCCGCCGGTGACACTCTCATCGCTGAGCCGTTCCCATAGCTGCCGTAAGGGCCGTTCCCGATCCTTAGCCATTTAATGAACCTGACTCCGTAGCCCGCATCAGGGTACCTGTTCCCCCACTTCTTTAATGATTGGGTGATAATAAAACGTATCTCCTGATCTTCATCGCTGTTCTCACTGCGATCAGCAGCCTCTTCCAGCCCTCGTTCTCTTATTTTCATGAGAGCGTCAGCTACAGCCACCGTCATGACCGAGTCGTCTGTGAACTGCGACTCAGGTCTGAACAGCGGGAATTCTTTTGTCTTTATATTATTCTGATCGAATTCATAGGGGCTGCCGATCATATCCCCAAGTATCGCTCCATACATTTCAAATCACCTGCTTGATTCTTTTTTCATATGGCCCGTTTTGAAGTCATACTCACATTCGTGGTATCGATCAAAATCTTCCTGTGTCATCTTTCTCAAGACTTCACATGGATTGCCGGCCGCGATCACACCGTCAGGTATATCATGGCATACCACGCTGCCTGCAGCGATTATCACATTGCTTCCTATCGTCACCCCCGGGCAGACCTGGCATCCCATTCCAAACCATACATTGTCTCCCACTGTGATCGGGTAGGCATATTCAAAGCCGGCAGCCCTTTCCTCAACATTAAAAGGGTGTCCGGCACAGGAGAACGTGCAATGCGGTGCGATAAGAACGTTATTTCCAAATGAGATCTTGTTGGTGGCGAGCATCACAGTGCCGTGGTTCATGAAAAAATAGTCGCCGACTGAAATATTGTAGCCGAGATCGATCTCTATAGGACCGAATGCCATCGGACATTTGCCGTGCTTTCCAAGTAACTTGTCAAGCAGTTCTGCCTGTTTTGCTCTGTCAGAAGGTCTGCAGTGGTTGAAGTCATGGCACAGGTCATAGTAATACATATGCTCTTTGTCAGTTTCCTCGTCATGAGCGGCATCGTACAGCATCCCTGCGAGCATCTTCTCCTTCTCAGTCATTTTGTTCTCCTGTTATATTCTATCTTCAGTAATTTACGTTCAGCAATTTGTCCGCGTATAAAAATATGGCTGCGTATAAAAAGAAATAAGTTGTGTTAACAACGCGATCATCACGCCAGGACCGGTTACGAACACGTCCCTGTAAGGCTCTGATCTTGATAGAAATATTATAACAGAAAAACGCGCTGTATGCGCATTCCGTTTCTGCATGCCCCGATCCGATCCGTCTCTGCATGCCCCTATCCGTTCTTTCCCTTGAACGTCTCTATCCTCCTGAATGCCCTGATCCCCCCCTGAACGTCCCTATCCTCTTGGCCCGATCCTCCCCCGATTTGCAAACGATATTTACTATCAGTTATATTGTGATCTGCAGCCAGTCCCCACACAAGATTAGTTACTCGTCTACAGAAACCAGAAAATCAGCAAAAGTGATATCATTTTACACGTTTTCTCTCATTCTGTAGACAGAAATGGTAAGAAACCCCATGATTCTGTCTACAGAAACCAGACAATCAACAAAAGTGATATCATTTTACACGTTTTCTCTCATTCTGTAGACGGAAATGGTAAGAAACCCCATGATTCTGTCTACAGAAACCGAAAAATCAGCAAAAGTGATATCATTTTACACGTTTTCTCTCATTCTGTAGACAGATGAATAAGAATTTGATGGAAAGTGTAGCAAAGTTAGTATAAAAACAGACAATTATTAGCATAATTATACTATCGGATTTACACTGACTACAGAATATTAGTATAAAATTGATTGAATGTTAGTAGAATTATACTAACGAGTACGCACTGACTACTGAAAGTTAGTATAAAATCGAGTGTTTGTTAGTAGAATTATACTAACCGTTTTACAATGAGATCTGGTCATTAAAAAAAACAGACAGATCGTCTGATCTGCCTGTGTGCTTTGTTTGGTTTAGTCGTAGTTTACTTTGTCATGTCTACTCGTAGTTTACTTTATCATGTTTAGTCGTAGTGTGCTTTGTTAGATTTAATCGTAGTTTGCTTTGTCGTATGCTGTCCTGTCGCAGTATGTTTTGCCTGCCTGGAATAATGACTTCAGCCTGACCGCGACATCCATGTCTTATCTGGCGCACAACAGTTCCTGGCTTAATGAAGGTCGTGTCTCATCAGCAAAGCGGATGTGGCTGCTCTTTTTACTGTATCGGCGTTTTTACTGTCCTCATCTTCTTCGATATCTGGTTCCTCAAACGACTGAGCCATAGCCCAGTATGCGCCGTAAAGACCGAATGTGGCTATTGTCAGCAAAAGAATCTTTGCAGCTTTCCCGAATTTCAATTTTCCCATTTGTAACCTCACACCTTATCTTTGATCTATCTGATGATCCGTATTTGTGAATTAATTCATTACACCTAGTGATCATCTGCGAATGTCTGTATCCTCGCCCTGACTCTGTCTTCACCCAGTATCTGCTGGATCTCCCACATATCTGGTGAATCTGATCTTCCCATGAGCGCGATCCTTATGACGGTGCTTACATGACCGACGTGACCTTTGTATGAATCCGGATCTTTCTTGTAATCCTTAGGCCGTACGGCGTATCCCATATCGCCTGTTATAGTCCTGATCTTCTCGAACCACGCCTGCTGATCGTCGGAGTGGTCATATGTCGCAAGGTACCGTGTCAGGATCTCTTTCACATCTTCTGTCGGAACTTCCTGAGGCAGCTCATCTTCTATCTCGAACATATCGTCAAAGAAATAGCTGATGAACTTCATTATCTGTCTGGCGTAGATCAGATCCTTACGCGGCTTTCTGTCGCTGCGTCCGAGATCCAGGATCTTCTCCAGGTATTCTCTGTCCGCGAATACTTCAGCGTATTCCAGGGCATGCTCATCCGACCATGCCTTCAGGAAATCATAGATCTCAGATGCCGGCTTCTTCAGAAGCACGTCTTTGCTTATGTCGTTCAGCTTGTTAAGATCGAACAAAGCCCCTGCGCTGCTCATCTTCTTCGTCTTGAATGGGAATTCATCGATCGGAGCATCAGGGTTCTTGTCGCGCCACTCCTCAAAGTTGGAGTTCAGCACTGTCATAAGGTACTCCCTGACTGCGTCGGGATGATATCCCTGGTCCATGTAGAATCCCAGTGAAAGCTCTGGATCTTCTCTCTTGGAGAGCTTGCGCTTGTTTCCGTTCTCGTCGAGCTTCATCAGCTGCGCAGTGTGGCAGTATACAGGACGCCTCAGCCCAAGCTTGTAGAACAGCTCAACATGGATCGGAAGTGAAGACAGCCATTCAGCTCCTCTTACGACATGTGTCGTCCTCATGAGATGGTCGTCCACCACGTGTGCGAAGTGATATGTAGGTATACCTGTCGTCTTCAGAATGACTACGTCCTGGAAGTTCTCAGGCATCTCGAGCTTACCGCGGATCGCGTCGATGACGACTATCTTAGTCTGTTCCGGCACAGTATCCTTATCCTCGCCTTTTTCTTCTGCCTCAGCAGCAAGCTTCTGGTAATACTCCGGCGGGAATCCCGATGACTTCAGTCTTACGACGTATGGCCTGCCTTCAGCCAATGAGGCTTTGATCTGGTCGAGAGACCAGTCCCTGCACCTAGAGAATTCACCGTAAATGCCCGGAGTCAGCTTTGATGCTTCCTGCGATTCGCGGACCGCCGCGATCTCTTCTTCTGTCATAAAGCATGGGTATGCGGTACCTTCGACGATGAGCTTCTTTGCGTATGCTTTGTAGATATCGCCGCGGAGACTTTGTGTGTACGGGCCGTAATTGCCGGTCTCGCCACTGGCATTTGCGCCTTCATCAAAATCTATACCGAACCACCCGAGTGATCTGATGATCAGGTCAGTCGCGCCTTCGACATAACGCTTGTCGTCAGTGTCTTCGATCCTGAGATAAAACTTCCCGCCGCTCTGATGCGCCAGGCGCTCATCCACAAAAGCTCCATAAAGATTTCCAAGATGGATGAATCCTGTCGGGCTCGGCCCGAGTCTCGTTACCATCGCACCTTCCGGAAGATCACGCTCCGGGTATATCTTCTCATAATTCTCAGGTGTCTTGTCGATACCCGGGAATAACAGTTCTGCAAGTTCTAAACGCTCTTCTTCAGTCATTTATGCTCTCCTGATCCTGTTTTTTCTATCTGCCTTCTGATGCATGTGAAGTCCCTGTAGACACCCAGGCACCTCATCGCATATAATCATTTATTCACGGCCCGCAAGCTTCATATCATAAACTGCGCGCTCGCCTCCGATGTATTTCGGGCGCGTTTTAGCTGCGACGACATGTGCTTCGCCTATTTTTTTCACAGCCAGACGGACCGGCACTGCCACATCTTTAAGATGCATACCTATCAGCGTATCGCCTATATCAAGACCTGCGTCTGCCCTGATGTGCTCCAGCGCGACAGGATGATCAAAATTCTCATAGCACGTCACGGCGAACGAACCTCCGGCGTGGAGCTGAGGCACTGCGTTCACGATCTCCGCTCCGGGGAGCAAAGCCTTTTTCTCTATTATTATCGCTCTGTTAAGATGCTCACAGCACTGTGCCGCGAGATAGACACCGCGCGCGTCAAGAAGCGGCTTGATCCCTTCATATACAGCTTTCGCGGCATCGATGTCGGAGCCCTTCCCGATGCGTTCGCCCTTGATCTCGCTGGAAGAGCAGCCGACCACCAGAACATCTCCGGCGCCGAGCTTAGCTGTATCAATAAGTTCCTCACATGCGTCGTGAGCCTGCTGTTTTATCTGTTCATATAGATCGTTTCCCATTATCGATCACCTCGACATCTTCCACACATCAGTCACAGATATCCTGCTATATGCTGCTTTATACGTTCCAGCTGTTCAGGTATCTGACCTGTTCATCCGTAAGTGTGTCTATCTCTACTCCCCAGGCCGCCAGCTTCCTTCGTGCTACTTTATCGTCCACTTCCTTACTTATGTCGATAAGCCTGTTCTCAAGCTGGCCGCGGTGGTCTTTGATGTACAATGCACTGAATGCCTGCACTGCAAACGACATATCCATGATCTCTGCCGGATGTCCGTCTGCCGCAGCGATATTGCAGAGCCTGCCTTCGGCGATGACGTTCACCCACCTGCCGTTCGGCAGTTTATATGCCATGATGTTCTTTCTGGCTTCGTGACTGTCGACAGCGTTATTCTTGAGACCTGCCATATCGACCTCAACATCAAAATGCCCTGCATTCGCCATTATGGCGCCTTCTTTCATATTCAGCATCACGCTGTACGGGATCGCCTGGCAGCACCCTGTCACGGTGATAAAGAAATCTCCGTATCTGGCTGCTTCCTCGATCTTCATCACGTCATGACCGTCCATTCTGGCTTCGATAGCCTTCACAGGGTCAACTTCCGTCACGATGACTTTCGCGCCCAGAGCCTTTGCCCTCATCGAAACGCCTTTGCCGCACCAGCCATAGCCGCAGACGACGACTGTCTTTCCTGCTACGATCAGATTTGTGTTTCTCAGTATGCTGTCCCAGACAGACTGTCCTGTTCCGTATCTGTTGTCAAAAAGATGCTTGCAGTCAGCATCGTTCACAGCGCACATCGGGAATTTCAGAACGCCTTCACGTTCCATGGCCTTCAGTCTTATGATACCTGTAGTCGTCTCCTCACAGCCTCCCCAGACTTCCTCAGCAAGCTCCGGATGAGACGTGTGGAGCATGTGTACGAGGTCGCCGCCGTCGTCGATTATGATGTTCGGCTTCTGTGAAAGTGTCCTGAAAATATGCTCATCATATTCTTCCTGGGTAGCGCCGTGATACGCAAATACTGAAAGGCCGTCTTCCACAAGCGCCGCTGCAACGTCATCCTGAGTGGAAAGAACATTGCTTCCTGTGACATACATCTGTGCGCCTGCTGTAGTAAGCACTTTGCAGAGATATGCTGTCTTCGCTTCAAGATGGACTGAGAGGGATATCTTCACACCATCGAATGGCCTGGTTTCCCTGAACTCGTCTTCCAGCCCTCTAAGAAGAGGCATATTATTCCTTACCCATTCGATCTTCTGGTGCCCGGAAGGCGCCAGCGTTATGTCTCTGATATCATATTCCTGCATTCTCTATTCCCCCATCTTCTTTTCTATCAGATCCGCAATATCTTTCGCCATTGCTGTTATCTCATCTATGTCTTCACCTTCAAGCATTACTCTTACCAGAGGTTCTGTACCTGAAGGTCTGATGAGCACCCGGCCGTTTCCTTCCATCTTCTTCTCGCAGCCATCTATCGCCGCCATGATCTCCGCATCATCTTTATATGCTTCTTTATTATCATTTGAGACATGTGCGTTCACCAGTACCTGAGGATAGATCTTTATAGGATCCGCCAGCTCTGAGATCTTCTTTCCTGAGGCAAGCACTGCCGAGATCAGCTGAAGAGACGACAGACATCCATCACCTGTTGTCGAATGGTTAAGGAAGATGATATGCCCTGACTGCTCGCCTCCGATGATACCGCCCGTCTTGAGCATGCTCTCAAGCACGTAGCGGTCGCCTACTGTGGTGATATCCACATTGATGCCCTTGCTCTGCAGGTATTTATGGAAGCCCAGGTTGCTCATGACGGTTGCCGTGACAAGATTCTCAGCAAGCTCACCTCTCGTCTTGAGATACTCTGCGCATATGCACATCGCTTTGTCGCCGTCCACTACTCTGCCATTCTCATCCACACTGATCAGCCTGTCGGCATCGCCGTCAAATGCAAATCCGATATCCGCGCCGACTTCTTTTACTTTTTCCTGCAGCTGTTCAGGATGTGTGGAGCCGATATGGTCATTTATATTTACCCCGTCCGGCTCGCCTCCTATTACAATGACATCTGCTCCAAGAGCCCGGTACACAGCCGGAGAGCTTCTGAAAGAGGCTCCGTTCGCACAATCGAGCACGATCTTCATCCCGTCAAGTCTGATGTCTACCGTAGAGAGCAGATATTTGACGTATGCATCGAGCGCCCCCTCTTCATCAGATTTAAGCCTCCCGATTTCTTTACCGGTACACATTTTTTCATCATCAAAGCCTTCTTCGATAACTGCCTGGATCTCGTCTTCGATCGAGTCGTCAAGCTTGAAGCCTTTACCGTTAAAGAATTTGATGCCGTTGAACTCAAATGGATTGTGAGACGCCGAGATCACGACGCCGGCATCCGCTTCATAATATCTGACAAGGTACGCCACTGCAGGAGTAGGGATGACTCCTGCTCTGATCACATTACCGCCTACTGACAGGATACCTGCAGTAAGCGCCGCCTCCAGCATATCTCCTGATATTCTGGTGTCTTTACCTATTACGAACACCGGGTTTCTGTGCGCCTTGCCAAGCACTATCGCCCCAGCTTTCCCCAGCATAAATGCAAGTTCAGCTGTAAGCTCTGTGTTTGCTACACCTCTGACCCCGTCTGTTCCAAACATTCTTCCCATATACTTCCTCCAGATAAGCATTGATAAATCAAAAGCCGGAATCCCCCGGCTTCTGATCCATGTAGATCCAACTCTATCCTGTTATTTCTTTTTCTTGCTGACCTTCACGCTGAGCTTGATTGTCTTATCTTTATCTGCTGCGAAGACCCCGTCAGGCAGTACAGGCACCACGACGATAGAAGTGTCTTCTTTTATATCCGTGATATTGACCGGTTCTGTCTTCACTTTTTCCACTTCGCCGATATCCGACTTACGGCCTTTGATCGTTATCGTGTCCTGACACGAAGTGTTTCTGGTGTAATTGTCATCTGACTTATCCTTCACCGGTACGACGAGCTCGACTGTTCTGGTAGGATACATTATCGAAGTTATCTTGCACTGCGATGCTGACATGCTGAGCTGAAGGACTGCGTTCCCTTCATGATCGACAGCTGTAAGCGGACTCGTAGATGAGCTCAGCTCCTCCGGCATTTCATCTATACTTACTTCGGCTTTTACATATGCCACTTTCCTGACTATCGACCTTGCGCCGCTTATCTCTACCGTTTCAGGATCTGTCTTGATCGTAGTAGGCTCTATCCCTTCAGGGTTCTCGCCTCTGTACTTCACCTTTACGTCCTTCGTCTCAGTTACCCGCCCTTCGACGTTCACGGTTATCTCATTGAGCGACTGATTGTCTATCTCGATGTTCTCCGGGATCTTGAGGTCTATCGGGAGCTTGTTCGTTCCCTCTGCAGCATTCGTAAGATCTACTGTGGCTACGATGTCGGCTTTCGACAATTTGCTTATGGCATTCCGCCTTCCAGACACGGTCACACGAAGCGAGTCGTCGCTTGAGCTGACTACCGCCAGGCCGTTATCACTCAGCGACTGCTCATTCGCAAGCGTTATGGATATTCCACGGTATGTTTTCTTTGTAATTGGATCAAGCTGTCCGACTACATAGAACCATAGCGCGAAAGCGAGGATAAAGGATATTACGAGTCTTGCTTTCCTGTTCTCAAGCATCCTTCTTCCTCCCCATCAGGTCAAACAATCTGTCCAGCGTCTGCGGCTGTCCGTTATCTTCGCTTAAATACAGATCGAGCAAAATCTTCTCGACTGATTTTTTATCAAGAAATCTCTCCAGCTTGCCATTCTCAGCTGCCGAGATCACGCCAGTCTCCTCGCTCACGATAAGAGTAAGGCAGTCAGAATTTTCAGTAATGCCGATCCCTGCTCTGTGCCGCGTCCCGAGGCTCTTGTTAAGTTCTTTGTTCTCAGTCAGCGGGAGCACACATCCTGCAGCGATCACTTTGCCTCCTTTGATGATGACGGCACCGTCATGAAGCGGAGAGCCGACATAAAACAGATTGCCGAGAAGCTCCTGCGATACATCTGCGTTTATCACAGTACCTGTTTCAACTATGTCCTTGAGCACAGTCTCACGCTCGAAAACGATGAGCGCCCCTGTCCTTGACTTTGAAAATGAATCGACTGCCGCGACGATCTCGTCCACGACATGCTTGGCATGCTCCTTGTCGACAGCGGCTTTTCCTCGGTTGGTCAGATGCGTTCTTCCCATTACTTCAAGGGCGCGTCTTATCTCCGGCTGGAAGACAACGATAAGAGCAAAGATACCGATGGTGAATGTTCCTTTCAGTATCCAGCTTATCGTGTGGAGCTTGAGGAAATCAGCAGCAAAGTAAGCAACGATGATTATCGTGAGTCCCTTCAGAAGCTGCTGCGCTCTCGTCTCCCTTATGAAACTGAGCAGGCTGTATATGATGAACGTGACGATAACGATGTCGAGCACATCATTCAGCCCGATCCCTGTCAGGGATCTTTCAATGAATTCCTGCATTTAGTTTAATATGTCGTCTCCAGAACGCCGTAGCTTCCGCCGTTTCTCTTATATACAACGTTTACACTGTCTGTATCCATATCAAGATATACGAAGAAATTATGTCCGAGCATCTCCATCTCGAGTATAGCTTCATCTACATCCATCGGCCTGAGCTCGAACTTCTTTGTCTTTACTACAGGCGTATCATAGATCTCTTCAAAGCTCTTGCCATCCTCTTCTTCGTCCATATCTTCATCAGCGTCAGTCTGATCGAACTCGAATTTAAGAGCTTTGTTGTCATTGTATCTCTTCGCGAGCTTGCCCTTGAACTTGGACATCTGATTAGAAAGCTTGTCGACGACTTTGTCTATAGCTTCGTAGATATCTGAATTCAGCTCCTCAGCTCTGAATACGACACCCTTAGCATTGATGGTGACCTCGATCTTATCTCTGCCCCTCTTCTGAGAGAGCACGACGTTCGCTACAATATCATCTGAGAAATACTTATCCAGCCTGGAGAGCTTCTTCTCGATCGTATCCTCCAGTTTGTCATAAATAGGATAATTCTTACCTGTGATGTTGACTTTCATGATAGTCCCTCCTCATCAATGTATCACTAAGTATGCCCGCACACCTCTGAATGTGAAAGATATACGGCCATATCAACGCTAAACTATTTCCTGTCTCAAGTATAGCATAATGACTGTCCGTACTCAATAAAGACTGAGCACGGAAAGTAAAAAAACACACTACTTTATTGACACTGTCCCACTCTCTGAACAGCTGTTTAAGACAATAAAAAACAGCGCAGCTGACCTGGTCTTTGCCCCCACACTCGCCTTAGCCGGGATTTTCCCGAGGACTTACATCTAAAATACGCCATGCTCGCCGCCGCTTCCTGCTGACGGTTTACGTGGATCCTTTTGCCCGTATCTGGCATGGATCTTCCTCCACAGACCTGCGCCGGCTATTATTGTACCACTTCGCTCTTCAAAATTAAACAACAGTCTTCACTCCAAAAATACGATAACGGTCTTCACAATATATTCTTTACGCGGTATAATAAACATGTAGATTTATGTGAGGCCGTAAGGATGACATTTGTTTTCCGGGCAGCGGTAAAGATTTTGTTAGAGGCATAAGATGATCACATACAGGGAAATGACAGAAGCAGACAAGCCTTTGCTCGCCGACATGATATGGAGAAAATGGGGTGGTGACGACATCAAGGAGAAGCCTGAGGTCGCCATTCACTATGGATATATGGTGCTCTATTATGAGCTCGTACATTCAACAAAAGCTTTCGTTGCGGATGATGACGGGAAAGCTGTCGGACTCTGCATCATCGACGTCAAAGACGGACACCCGATCCACAACGATTATCTGATGAAGATGATCGAGCATACGACGGCGCTGTGCAGCGATCCGGACGGATGCAAGAATCAGAAAGACTGGAATGACCTTGAGAAGGAATATAAAGGCGCAGAGCATCTTCTCGAAGGTAAGGGGATCGGCGCAGAAGTCGCCCTTCTGATCATGGATGCAGATCACAGGCGCCAGGGAGTTGGAAGCGGTATCTTCAGGCATATGTCAAAATACCTGCACGAGCGCGGAGTCAAAAGATTCTATCTTCACACTGACCAGTGCTCGAACCATGAGTTCTATCCGGAGAAGCGTCACATGACAGAGCTGAACAGACGCCAGTCTAAAGTAGCGATCGGCGGGCTGAACGATATAGAGCTATACATCTACTACGACGACGTAGACAATCAGATGGATCTGTAGATCAGGAAATATGCATAACAAAAGGCTGCCTTTACGGCAGCCTTTTTTGTTTGCTATTTCGCAGCGAATGCAATAAACCCTATGCCCGCCGGGCCTGCCTGCATCAGCACTTTCCGGCACTCTTTTGCCGTCGCTCCCGTCGTGTAGAAATCGTCCAGCAGCAAAACGTTCCTCCCGCAGATCTCATCGGCAAAGTTTTCATTCAAAGCAAAGCATCCTGCTATGTTCTCAGCCCGCTCCTGAGGTGACAGGCCGCGCATCGGCCTGGTCTCTCTAACTCTCATCAAAACTTCCGGCACACACTCTATTCCCAGTTCTTTCGCAAGATACTTCCCTATGAGAAAAGTCTGGTTGAAACCGCGTTTTCTTTCTTTTCTCTTATACAAAGGGACAGGAACTATGATATCATAGTTCCTGTCCCTGTTTTCATGTATCATTTTGTCCCGCATCATCTCTGCTATATGCCGCGCGATATAACGCTTTCCGTTATACTTAAGTGAGAAGATAAGCGTCCTCTCATAGATCCCGTACTGACAGCAACGCATCGTCTCCATGCCATCGATATCTGACGGTGGTGACGTGTCCCACACCATATGTCTGACGCAGTGGTCGCACAGACCGTACGTCCGTGTTTCATCTATGATGTTTCCGCAGCATATGCAGTAGATCGGATCCGGGTAGATCAGGCCAAGCAGCCTGTCTGCCGCAATTCCCAGATCTCTGATCATTTATCTTATTTCACAACCACCTTATATGTCACAGTCTTGGTAATGCTCTTGGTCGTGGAGTTCCCCTTGGCTGTAACCTTGATCCTTACTTTATACCTGCCCTTCTTAAGGCCTTTCTTTACAGTGACTTTCCCGTTCTTCTTGTTGACAGTGATCTTTTTGCTGCCGCTGATCTTCTTGTAAGACCTGGTACCCTGACCTTTATCAATGAACTTTATCACCTTGGCGACTTTCAGCTTCTGCGATTTTTTCTTCAGCTTACTGTACCTGACCATAGCATTCTTTGCCTTGATCTTCATCGTATTGGCTTTTTTCGTGACCTGGAAAGTCATGTAGCACGTTCCGTAGAATCTGCTCTTCCCTACCAGACGTACCTCATATGTGCCTGGCTTGATGATTTTACATGTATAATATTCTTCTGTTTTCGGGTCTTCTGTAAGTCCCGGATCCAATATATAATCGACTCCTGATCTAAGAGTATCCCCCTCATATGTTACTACAGCTTCAGGAGCAAGGTCTTTCCCTGTATAGACTGCCGGCTTGATCTTAACATTTTTAATATGGATACGATCCGTTACTGCTATCGAACGGCCATAAAGATCTCTTATGGTGATATTACTGTCAAGAGCTTTGCCGTCGCCGTCTACATCAGCGATATCTTCTATCTCGCTGATGTCCATATATTTTATACTGATATTATCGGCGTTGTCAGCGGAAACAGTGAATGAGTTCTTGCTTACCGGCGGCAGATAATCACCGACAAAAGTCCTTATCCACATAACAGGTGTGACGGCGATCTCTCCTGTCAGCTGCTCCGGCTCGACTCTTACCGGACCGGCTTCCTGATCGATAAACCAGACCGCAGTCAGCGGATAGCTGTCATCATCTTTCTTCTCGCAGGCAAATTCAACGAACATAAATCTGTCTGTTTCCGGTCCATCTGCGCTGGTTCCTCTTACTGCCGGGATCACGATGCCATCTTCATCATTACTGAATATCGACACCGCATGGATACCGTTCTGCGCATCGCTGACAGCAAACCACTTATTCTCAAGCGCATCGATATCCCATTCTCCTCCTGTACTTTTATACCATCTGATCATATCCGCAATGGAACTTCCTTCAGGAGCGCTCGTCATCCTGCCCTCTACAGTGCCTAAAGATAATCCGCCGGCAGACTGAATGATCGACTGGTCTGTCGGCCTGAGTGTTCTTATGTAATCTTCCATTGCCGGAAGCTCGGCAACAATGCTTCTTTCAACGCTTTCTACAATGCGTTTCCTGGCATTTTTTACAATTACCCTGCACGCATCGTTTTCATCTTCACCCTGCTTTTCGATCGTGACTTCCTTCGCATAAACTGCGTCTTCCACCTGCTGTGAGACAAGCACCTTGAACCAGTCGTCTAGATAGTGTTCGTCCACCTCTTCCTTCGGTACTCCCTGGATCTTACTTATAGCCGGGATCGCGAGCTCTTTCCAAACGCCTAATTGTTCATCCTTGAAGAACTTCATGAACATGTCGAGATCCACATCACTTTTGCTTTTGATATCAAAGTCATCGCCTTCGTCATTCAGGAGGCTGTCTATGATCTTTCCGGTATAAAGGATGAGATCGTAATATGATACTGTTTGTTCATAGGCCTTAAGGAATGTTTTGCGCTTGTCGCCATCAGGCATTTTATCTATCACCGGATCGATACTATCCATATAATCAGGAGCTGAAAAAGTATAGAATCTTCCCGGGAAATATATCGACATGCCGCTCGGAGCCAGAGCTCCGTACCCCAGCGAACCATCCTTTGTACTATAATACTGTTCTTTGGACATGATGCCGCTGGTGCCTCTTGCATACATGAACGATTCTTCGGATCCGCCGTACAGCATCTTAAGAAGTTCTCTGGAGAAGCCTCCGTAGTTGTTGCAGTTGATATAATAGTCGTCTTCCCTGTCAAGATCAGCCTCAGATAACTCCGAATTCACGACGCTTAGAAGCGACGCCACCTGGCCCAGATCAAACAGCTCATATTCACTGTATTCGATCGAGTTATAGTATGATTTCAGCTCGTCATAGAATTGGATGCACTCTTCGTCCGGAGCGGCTGCTTCGTCCGTGAGCTGCCTGACCATCGCAGTCATCGTATCGATGAAATGTCCTTTGATCATTTTCTCTGTATCGATGACCGCAAGAGTACCTTCCTGAGAATGGCCGTCGCCGGTCTCTTTCTCATAGAAATTGTAGAAATCGTCTACGATGACTTTGCCGAGCTCATATGTCCCGTCAGGCGCATCGTACTTCGCGTCGTTTTTCGGATCTCCAAGTTCGTCAAGCCAGCCTTTATACTGTTTGCCGTCATTCTCCGCGCGCGGGCCGTAATACTGTCCATAGCCCGGTTCTGTCTCAGCTGACGCGATATAATAATCGGTGTAGTCGGAAATCGCAAGAGCCAGCTCTATGCTGTTCATCAGACAGGCGTCAAAGTCGATAAAATCAAATTTATCTTTCTTTCCGTCGCCATCGGCATCGTTTTTCGTGACTGCATTATCCGACAGCGCATCTACTATTCCGGCAAAAGACATGATCTCCTGCGCGCCTTCAGCTTCTGATTCATAATAGTGCTCGTCTACGCCATAGCCTCCCTCAGGGCCGCCGCCGTGATCCCATAGTATCAGATCATATTTTTCTGCAGGATAGTTATTCACGCCATAATCTATGAATGCTTTCAGAGTATCCGGATCAGACATCAGCTCATCTTTGCTCTTCACTGCCTCATCATCTTTCGTGATCCCGTCTCCGTCGATAAGCACCATTTTCCCGGCGCCGGTATCAGCGTCCAGACCTTTTGCTTCCCATATCTGGTTGTAGACGTTGCTTACCTGGCTCTTCGGATCGAGCGTCTCCGATCGTTCAGGTTCATATTGATCATATTCGACCACCGCATCGTCCGGCACCTTCACATCAGAGAAATCCAGATATTCCTTATCTATCTGCCACTCATGCGATCCGCCTGTCATGATAAGGAAGTTGATATCATCGTCGGAACTGAACCTGGATGCCAGTATCTGCCTCAGGTTATAAGTCGCCATTGCCGCCTCAGTTTCCAGATCAGCTCCGCAGGCATAGAGCAGGATCGTCCTTTTCGCCTTCTCTCCGTTTCTCTCCGGCGCTGTATCCCCATCTGCCGCGAAGACAGCGAGAGGAAACATCATCATTGTGAGAGTCAAGATCAGAATTGCCGTTACCATTTTTTGTCTCTTCTTCATTTCAGCCACATCTTTCAGTCTCATGTTTAAATTTGATCTTTAACTATTAACCTGTCTCTGTTTCAGTTTTTATTTATTATGCCGGTCTTTGTTCTTTCTGCCCGTGCTACAATACAGCTCTGAAATCTGAAAGCCTCTGCTCCAGCCCTGAGTATCTGAGCGTGATCCTGTCATTATCCACCATTGCGTTCAGCCACTGCCTCGATCCGACGAGCACGACCGCCTGTTTCCCTCTGGTTATCGCTGTGTAGAGCAGGTTCCTTGTCGCAAGCATAGGCGCGAACCTGGTCACAGGCATCACTATCACAGGGAATTCATTGCCCTGGCTCTTATGCACAGTCATCGCGTAGGCAAGCTCAAGCTCGTCGAGCATGCTCGCATCGTACTCGGCATATCTGTCATCGTCAAAGCGTACTGCTATTATCCCGTCTTCATTATCTATGGATGTGATCTCACCGACGTCTCCGTTAAATACGCCTTTCCCGGCATCCACCCCGCCTTCAAGCTTAAGCTCGATATCATAATCGTTCTTAATCTGCATGACTTTATCTCCCTCACGGAAGACTACGCCGCCGTTTTTCTTCTCCTGAAGCCCCGGAACGGCCGGGTTCACAGCTTCCTGGATCGCCTGATTGAGCGATTCTGTTCCCACTGTTCCCTTATGTGTAGGAGTGAGCACCTGAATGTCTGACAGTGGATCCAGGTCTTTGTAATATTCCGGGAGCCTCCGCGTCACAAGATCGATGATCAGGCTCAGCATATCCTGTTCCGATCGTCTCTCCATGAAGAAGAAATCTTTATCTTTCACGTTCGTCAGCGGATACTCTCCTGAATTTATCCTGTGCGCGTTCACAACGATCATGCTCTCTTCAGCCTGTCTGAAGATATGCGTGAGCTTTACGGTCCTGATCATCCCACTTGCTATGATATCTCTCAGCACATTCCCGGCGCCTACTGACGGTAACTGATCCGCGTCTCCTACGAGTATCAGCCTGACCCCCGGCTTTAGCGCGTCAGTCAGTCCTTTCATAAGCATGAGATCGATCATCGACGCTTCGTCAACGATCACCACATCCTTGTCCAGAGGATCGTCCTCATCTTTCATGAAGACCATTTCACCGCTTTCTTCATCCCGCATGTATTCAAGCAGCCTATGCACCGTTGATGCCGGGTGCCCGGTCGTCTGCTCCATTCTCTTTGCCGCCCGGCCTGTCGGAGCCGCCAGAGCGACATCAAAGCCTGAAGCTTCAAAGATCCCTATCAGCGAGTTGATTATCGTAGTCTTACCGGTGCCAGGACCTCCCGTTATCACCGAAACAGGAAGGAGTACCGACTGTGTCACAGCATTCCGCTGATTATCGGAAAGCCTTACCCCGCTGTCTGCCTCCGTCATATCGAGAGAGCTGTCAAGATCAACCATGAGAGGCTTCACATCGGCTGTGATCAGCTCCGCCAGGTTTTTCACTACCTTCTTCTCAGCCGCGTAATATGGATACAAATAGATGACGTCCACATCCGCCAGCCTGTCCGGCATCACGCTGCCGTCGAACGCCAGAGCCGCGACCCCTTCGTCGACGAGTTCCCTTGTCACGTCAAGGAATTCAGCTACCTGCTCCACGAGCTCAGTCCTCGGCATATAAGTGTTGCCGTCCCCTGCGTGGGCGCTGAGATACGCTTTGATGCCGCTCGCTATCCTCATCGGGTCTTCATGATCGACCCCCATCGCTTCTGCGATCTGATCAGCTTTTCTGAATCCGATGCCGCGCACTTCATCGATCAGCCTGTACGGATCCTCTTTCACAAGATCGACTGCGTCTTTGCCATAACTCAGGTAAAGCCTGAGAGACTGGGCTGACGAAAGGCCTAATTCCCCGAACTGAAGCGCGACATCCGCGAACTCTCTGTGCGCCGAATACGATTCCGCTATCTGTACGGCTTTCTTACGCCCGATACCGTCGACCTCTACCAGCCTGTCCGGCTCAGATTCGATTATCTCAAGTGTTTTCTCACCGAACTTCCGGACTATCGCTGCCGCAGTTTTGGCGCCGATGCCTTTTATCGTTCCTGACGCGAGGAAATCCTGTATCCCCGCTGTAGTCGTCGGCAGCGCTTCCTCTGCATGCGAAAAAGAGAACTGTTCTCCATATCGCGGATGGACGCGAAACTCGCCTCTGAGAAGATATGTCGTGCCCTGCCTCGCGTAAGGAAGCTCGCCTACTATCGTAACAAGCTGATCCTCTGTCTCCATCTCGGCTATGGTATAGCCATTCTCTTCATTATAAAAGATTACCTGTGTGAGTGTACCTGTAATCTCTTCCATACGGTCCTGCTCATGCCCGCCGTATTTCTGCAGGCATGATCTCCTTTATATCACTGCTGTCCGGCCTGCCCTACGCATGTCCGAACGGCTCTTCATCAAAATCATCTACGTCAGTTTCTGTGTCTGCCTGCTCTCCATCACAGAGATAAGCCGGCTTGTATATCCTGCGTCCGTCAAGTGTCCAGATCTTTTCTGAGAACCCGCCGGGCTCCGCGCTTCCAAGCGCCTCAAACATGTCGAAGAGCCTCGCGTCCAGTATATCGCAGTAATGAAGGACTTCCGCCTCAGGGAACATCGGCCTCTTAGGGCTTCCGAAGTCCGGCTCATAGTGATGCGAGACCACCATATGCTCCACCATGATCCGCTTTTCATACGGCATGCCAATCTCGACACCGATCTTTTCTATGTACTTCGCTCCCATTACAATATGGCCAAGAAGCGTCCCTTCCATGGAGTATCCCGGCGACATTCCGTATTCGTTCGACTCGATCTCATTAAGTTTCTCCATGTCGTGGACTATAACACCACAGCTCACGAGATCAACATTTAGATCAGTATATACTTCGCAGATCTTCCTGCCTGTCATCAGCATCCTCTTCATGTGGAACAGGAGTCCGGCGAATTCTGCGTGATGGTTCCTGGACGCCGCCGGATAATACATAAGCTTTTCCTTGTTATCTGTCAGTATCCTGACGCACAGCTTCCTGTAGTCGGGATCCCCGAGCCCGTCTGCTATCCCGAAAATGTAGTCATACATTTCCTGCGGCTTTTCCGGTGCTGCCTTAACGAAGTCTGTCATCTCCAGTCCGTCCTGGACGGGATTTGCTTTCCTTATCCTGGATATCCTGAGCTGCCTGGTGCCCTGCCATTCATTCACCATGGCTCTTACCTTGAGTATCTCGCCGTCTTTGATATTTGCGAGATTATTGCTTTCCTGAGGCTCGATATCCCACTTCTTTCCGGCGACAGACCCGGACATGTCACAGAGCTCTACATCAAAATAATCTTTTCCGTTAGACCCTGTCTTGATCTGTGCCTTCTTTGCCATGAAGAAATCTGTTATTTCTTTTCCGACTTCAAGATCTTTTACAAATACTGCTTTCATGCTGCTCTCCATTTACTGACTATTCGTTTACGATATACTGAAGGACACTGTTCGCGACAGGGCCTGCTACCTGGGCGCCTGATCCGCTGTCCTCCACACATACTATGAATGCGTATGGATATTTATTATTCTTTATGAAGCCTGTGAACCACGCGTTCGGCTTCCTTCCTTCAACTTCTGCTGTACCAGACTTGGCGTAGATATCCAGCCCCGGGAAATTGCCCTCGCCGTATGAGACTTCCACATTGTTCTTCATCATCTTACGAAGCCTCTTTGCCGTTGAGGCTTTGATCATGCGCTTGGTGTGCCTGATCGAAGTATCCGTGGACAGAAGCCTCGGCACTACCGACTCACCGTCGTTTGCGATCGCGCCCATATACACGAGCATGGAGCACGGATTCAACATATCCTTCCATTGTCCGATGCCCGCCCACGCCGTGCTCACTTCGTCGTCAGCCGGGAACTCAAATGATCCCTTAACATTATACACGTCATCCATGTCGTATGTAGTCTCCAGGCCGCACTTTCTTGTGTATGCTCTGAGCGACCGTGCGCCGACTTTACGCGAAAGCTCAGCAAAAGCTCCATTGCACGACTTTGCGAGAGCGCCGTCAAAATCTACTTTGCCGTGTGCCTGCGTACATCTTATCTTCACACCGTCTATCTCATGAACGCCGGTGCAGTTGAATGAGAACTTCTTAAGATCCTTGCTTGACAGCTTCTCGATTGCGGCTGCGGATGTAACGAGCTTGAATATCGAGCCCGGCGTAAGATTTCCGGACAGGAATTTGTTCATGAACGTTCCTGACTTTGCATTGTCAGCGGAAGGCGGCGACGCAGGGTCGAACGTCGGAGTGCTTACCATGCAGATGATCTGCCCTGTCTTGTAATTATACACCGCTACCAGCCCATCTCTTGATCCGAGCGCATTATATGCCGCGAGGCACACATCCGAATCTATGGACAGATGTACACTGTTACCTTTTCTGGTCACGCTGTACGTTCCGGTCACGAGGTTATACCCTACCATCCTGTCCCTGAACGCACTTTCTGCGCTGGTGGAGACGAATCCGTAGCCGTCCCCTACCGCATGAGCTGTAGCTAGCCTGATACCTGTATCGTCTACATACTCTATATCTTTTGCAGTATTGTCAGCCATGAGCGTGCCGTTCCTGTCGTACACTCTTCCTGTTGCAAGATGCCCCGACTTATAGATATGGCTGTTATAGTACTTCATTGCCCACGTCGTGCCCTCAGTCACATAGCGGAACACGAAAAACGCCAGTCCGGAGAACAGCACCAGCGCCAATATGAGCAGCAGCACTGCTCTATGTTCAAGCTTCCTCATCAGCCAGCACCTCCTCCTTCATCTTTGCGCTCTTTACAGCTATGCTTGCATCCTGGCGTGTGTCCGCGCCTTTAAGGAAAGCGAGCAGCCCCCAGGCTGCGATCATTGACGATCCTCCTGCTGAGAGGAACGGGAAAGTCACTCCTGTGAGCGGTATAAGGTCACATGAGCCAAGCACGTTCAGTATCGTCTGGAACAGGAATATCGAAGCAGCAGCGCAGGCGGCTATCGTATAGTATGTAGAGCGTCCAGCCCAGATTGACCTGTACGCGAATATCGCCATGGTTATTATCGCAAGCACTGAAAGCACTGCTATGATCAGACCCCATTCCTCTGTCACGAGGCCGAATACGAAGTCAGTCTGCGATGCGCTGACTGTTTTGCCAAACCATCCTTCACCTGCGCCCAGGCCTACAAGCCCGCCCGATGACGCCGCTGTAAGCATTCTCGTCTGCTGATATCCTGTAGTATCTGCGAATTCCCAGATATGCCCCCAGGTCTCAAACCTTGCCGCAACGTAGCTTTTGAATCTGAGTACCATGAGCCCGCCTACGAAAGCAACGCCAAGCACCAGAATGAGCTTGGTGAAATCTCCCTCTCTTAAGAACGAGATGACCAGGAACGTTACAAAGAATATGACCGCCGTACCGAAGTCTCCCATTATCGCAAGGCATCCGAAGCAGAATACCGCGAATACAGTGAACACCAGTGAATTCATGCGCTTGAAGAGCTCATTCATCGTCGCGGCGCCTAGGCCTACGAAAGCGATTTTGATGAGCTCAGAAGGCTGGAGCGAATAGCCGCCGACTGAGATCCAGTTGCCTGCTCCGAACTTGGTGACTGAAAACGCCAGATTGAAGATAAGCAGCGCAACTGCCGCGGCGTATACGAATTTCTTGGTATCCCGCACACGGTCCAGATCTCTGATATATGCGCAGATCAGGAAGAATATGATCACTCCCAGCACTATCGATATGAACTGGGTGAAGATCTTGCCAGGTATCGCAGTCGCGACGACTGCGAGGCTCAGCGTCGACAGGAAGAAGGCTATAGTCTCCATCTCGAAGCCCTTCCGCCTCATCGATCTCAATACGAAGAAATACACCCACATAAGTATCGTCAGCCCTGTGAACGCCACTGTTATGCTGTGCTCATACCTTTCACTCATGCCAAGTATGAGCTGCACCATCGTCATCACCTGGAATATCGTAAGCGCGATGAATGACGCCCACGGCGAAAGGAGCTGTGTGTCCTCTTTTCTTATCTGAACGTTGTTTCTGCGTTCCTCTATACTCACCGGAAACAACGTGCACTCGACCCCGCCGAGCATTATCGCATCTCCCTCTTTTACCGGCACCGGCTCAAAAGCATCTACCTGCGCGCCATTGACTCTCGCACCGTTCTTGGATCCGAGATCCATATACGCCCACTCACCTCTGTCGTTCCTGTTCAAAGTCCCGTGATTCCTGGATACACTCATATTGTCTATCACGATATCACAGCTGTGCGCCCTGCCGATAGCATTCTCCCAGTGAGTTATCGGCACGTTCTGCCTCTTTGCGCCTTCAATATGAAGATACGCCCAGACCTCTGCCGGGCTCATGCTGTTCAGGAGCGAGAATATGGCTTTAAGCAATATAAAAGCGGCAAGAAAGATAAATACCCATCTCGCTGCCGCTGTATATAACATGTCCGGGTCATATCCGGCATTCAGAAATGTGACAAGATCGTCAGCGATACTGCTCACGACCTCACCGATGCCGATGACCATCTCCTGCAGAATATCCATACCGTAAATCCCTTCCCCTTAAGGATTTAATTATACCACAATGTGCTGGTTCAATTCCACCTTTACGGCATGTAATTAAATCGACCTTTTCCGACCTCAGATACGCCACTTGCTCGACTTCTGATGAATCCTCCGATCTGGCGTCAGATATGCCCCCCTGCTCGGCTTCTGATAAGTCCTCCGATCCGACGTCAGATAATAAAGCCGCCGTCTATCCCGATCGTCTGACCTGTGATGAATGACGCTTTGTCCGATGTGAGAAAGTATACGAGCTCTGCCACCTCTTCCGGCTTTCCTGCTCTCCCAAGCGGTGTTTCTTCGAATATCTCCTGCCAGTCCTCCGGACTTCTACCTTTATTCATATCCGTATCGATCACACCCGGCGCGACCATATTCACGCGTATCCCCGACGGCCCGAGCTCTTTCGCGAGCCCCTGCCCGAGTCCGATCAAAGCCGCCTTTGTCGCTGAGTATGCCGCTTCGCATGACGCTCCGCTTCTTCCCCACATGGAAGACATAAGCACTATGCTCCCGGACTTTTCAGATATCATGCCCGGAACTGCTGCACGAACAGTGTTGAGCGCACCAGTAAGATTAACGCCTGACAGCCTGCTCCACTCCTCGTCAGTCAGATCCTGCACCAGGCCTTCAACACTGACCCCGGCATTGCAGACGAGCACATCGATGCCTCTGCCGCCGCCTGCTTCAGATCCCTCTGACGCTGTGTCCTGCTCACAAGCCATGCCGTCTGCACGAGAAGGGTTCCTGCTTGATCTGCATTTCTCAAAATAGTCCTCAGCCCGCGCAACTGCAGTCTTAACTGCGCTGCTGTCCGATACGTCGCACCTAATCGAGCACGCTCCGGTCTCATCCGCAAGCTTTACGGCTGCCTCGTCGCTTTTTTCATATAGGAAGGCTACATCAAAACCTTCACTTGCGTATTTTCTGACGCATGCGGCTCCGATACCCCTGGAACCGCCAGTTATCAGCACGCTTTTCATATTACCTCCAGCACTATCCAAAAACACTTTTTTCTTCTTTATTTTACCATACTATTGACATGTGTGATATGATATAATAACTATGGCTAAAAACAGGCGGGGTCTTGATCCTGCCTGAGCAATATTATTTTCACAGGAGGATTTTATATGAGTATCAAATTAGCACTTAATGGATTTGGAAGAATCGGACGTCTCGCATTCCGTCAGATCATCCAGGACGATGATTTTGATGTAGTAGCTATCAATGACCTGACAAACCCGGACATGCTCGCATTCCTGCTTAAGCATGACAGCAGCCAGGGAGGCTTTGTTGGCCACGAGATCTCAAACGACGAGAAGAGCATCACTGTAGATGGAAAGACTATTCCTATCTATGCTATCCCAGACGCAAACAACTGCCCATGGGGAGAGCTTGGCGTAGACGTAGTTCTTGAATGCACAGGATTCTATATGTCAAGAGAGAAGTCACAGGCACACCTGAACGCAGGTGCAAAGAAAGTCCTGATCAACGCTCCGGCTGGTTCTGACGTTCCTACTATCGTTTACAGCGTCAACCACGAGACACTGACAAAGGACGACGTAGTTGTTTCAGGCGCAAGCTGCACGACAAACTGCCTCGCTCCAATGGCTAAGACTCTGAACGATCTTGCTCCGATCAAATCCGGATACATGACGACTATCCACGCTTACACACCTGACCAGATGCTCCTTGATGGACCACATAAGAAGGGTGACCTCAGAAGAGCAAGAGCTGCTGCGCTGAACATCGTTCCAGCAAGCACAGGTGCCGCAAAGGCTATCGGCCTGGTACTTCCAGAGCTGAAAGGCAAGCTTGACGGAAACGCTCAGAGATGCCCGGTCCCAACAGGATCATCCACTATTCTCGACGCAGTCGTAGAGTATGACGGAGACCTCACGATCGAGAAGATCAACGCTGCTATGAAGGCTGCTGAGTCCCCATCATTCGGATATACAGAAGAGCCTCTCGTTTCTTCAGATATCGTAGGAATCACATGGGGTTCACTCTTCGACGCTACACAGACAATGGTCCAGAAGATGGACGACGGCCAGTATCTCGTAAGAGTTGCTTCATGGTACGACAACGAGAACGGATATACAAGCCAGCTCGTAAGAACACTGAAGTACATGATGAGCCTGTAGAATCAATCAGGCCGGTTTACCGGCTGTTCAACGGCTGCTCATCAGCTGTTCACCAGGTGTTTACCGGCTGTTTACCGGCATCGGCGTTATACTGGCTGTTTTACCAGCATCACACCGATATCAGTGTCACACATGCTATTAGCCGGTGTCACACTGGAATCACAAATTATCAAAAAAGCTGCAGAGCAGATAAACTGTTCTGCAGTTTTTTGTTAGGATGTGCGTAAAGACCTGATGCAAAACGCGCCTTTTCGTTGGCTTTTTGATGTTTTTTCGTGAAACGAGTTGGCTTTTTCTAAAAAATGCCCAAAAGCCAACCAAATGACCTGGCAAAACGCAGTTTTTGGTTGGCTTTTTGATCTTTTTTCGTGAAACGAGTTGGCTTTTTCAAAAAATGCCCAAAAGCCAACCAAAGTGCCCTGCAAAACACGGATTGCTGAGGGCGCTGCGCTATTTTATCGTCCCTCCGCCGATGACTATGTCGCCGTCGTAGACCACCGCTGCCTGCCCAGGAGTTATCGCCCGTTCCGGCTCATCAAAATCTATACGGACTTTTCCGCCGCCAAGCGGCGTAACTTCTGCCGGGCTTTCTTTCTGGCTGTATCTGACTTTGACCGCCGCGCGGAATGGTGCTTCAGGCTCATCGAACGCGATCCAGTTGAAATCAGAGACCGTGAGCGTCTTGCTGAAAAGGCGGTCGTTCGGAGCGAGTACTACCTGGTTCCTGTCGATATCTTTTCTGCACACATAAAGAGGCGCAGGAAGAGCGAGGCCCAGGCCTTTACGCTGCCCGACAGTGTATCGTATAAGTCCTTTGTGCTCGCCGAGCACGCGGCCGTCTTCATCGACAAAATCCCCATGAGGATACTCTTTCCCTGTGTATCTTCCTATGAATCCTGTATAGTCGCCGTCAGGCACAAAGCAGATATCCTGGCTATCGTGCTTCTTTGCGTTTATGAACCCATGTGCTTCGGCCATCTTTCTGGTCTCGTCTTTCGTCATGCTGCCGAGCGGGAACAAAACGTGCGAAAGCTGCTCCTGTGTAAGGGAGTACAGCACATAGCTCTGGTCTTTCTTAGGATCGAGTGCCTTTTTGAGCAGAAAACGCCCCGGCTCTATCTCTATGCCGGCGCACATGCGTGACCCTGCATCTGTATCACTCCCGTCGGCTATATCAGCCTCCATCCCGGCGCACATGCGTGACTCTGCATCTGTATCACTCCCGCCGGCTATATCAGCCTCTGTGCCGCAAACGCGTCCAGCCTGCTCTATCCTCGCGTAGTGTCCGGTCACGATGCAGTCATACCCCAGTTCTTCCATGCGCTGGAACAGAGCGCCGAATTTCAGGTAGCGGTTGCAGTCTATGCATGGGTTCGGCGTCCTTCCCTCTTCATATGCCTTTACAAAACGCTGCACGACTTCTTTTTCGAACTTATCCGCGAAATTGAAAACGTAAAACGGAACGCCGAGTCTGCGGCATACCGATTCGGCGTCCTCAACATCTGAGGTGCTGCAGCACGTTGAGTCTCCCTCTACGCCGATCAGCTCGTTCCCGAACATCTTCAATGTCACTCCGGCTATATCATAGCCCTGCTCTTTTGTAAGTAAAGCGGCGACACTGCTGTCAACGCCGCCGCTCATCGCAATCAAAGCCTTTTTCACGTTTTCTCTCCTATCAGGCAAGTTCATGCCTGGCGAATGCAGGCTCCCTTGTGCGGCCGTGCATTCTGTTTTATCGGAAATCGGTCCGATATAAAAGCAGCACTTATACATTGATTATAGTCGGTCCGATATAAAAACAGCCCTTATACATTGATTATAGTATGAAAGGGCTGCTTTGAAAATCCTTTTTGATCGTCTCGGGCCTGTACCGTGCGGCAGTTACTCTGCGAACATCGGAGTCGAAAGATACCTGTCACCGGTATCAGGGATTATAACTACGATATTCTTTTCTTTGCTCTCAGGTCTCTTCGCCACCTGTACAGCTGCCCAGAGTGCAGCTCCTGCTGAGATGCCCGTGAGCACACCTTCAGTCTTGCCCATATCGGCGCCCATGGCGAAAGCATCTTCATTCTTTACTGTTATTACTTCGTCGTATACTGAAGTGTCCAGCGTGTCAGGAACAAAGCCAGCACCTATACCCTGTATTTTGTGCGGTCCTGCCTGCCCTCCTGAAAGTACCGGCGAGTCAGCCGGCTCTACCGCAATGACCCTGATCGATGGATCCTGTGACTTGAGATACCGTCCGGCTCCTGTCAGAGTTCCGCCGGTCCCGACGCCAGCGATAAAGATATCGACTTCGCCGTCTGTATCTTTCCAGATCTCCGGACCTGTCGTCTTCTCATGAGCAGCAGGGTTTGCAGGGTTCACGAACTGTCCCGGAATGAATGCGCCTGGCGTTGACTGTGCCAGTTCGTTCGCTTTTGCGATCGCACCAGCCATGCCTTTTGTGCCGTCTGTCAGCACGAGCTCTGCCCCATATGCTTTCATCGTCATACGGCGCTCGACGCTCATCGTCTCTGGCATCACTATTATTATTCTATACCCTCTTGCCGCGGCGACCGAAGCCAGGCCGATCCCTGTATTTCCAGATGTCGGCTCTATAATGACTGAATCCTTAGTAAGTACACCGCGCTCTTCAGCATCGTCGAGCATCGCCTTCGCGATCCTGTCTTTGATCGATCCGCCTGGATTGAACATCTCCATCTTCGCAAGGATCCTTGCGGAAAGACCGTATTTCTTTTCTATTCCTGTAAGTTCAAGCAGCGGCGTGCCGCCGATCAGCTGATCTGCCGATGTGTAGACTTTTGACATAACTCTTCTCCTATATACCTATTAATGTGATATGTTTATAGGCATTATAGCATACTGTTGCTCATCCCGCAACATCTAATATACTTAATATGCCGGAACTCGCCCGCACCTACCGGCACCTGTCCGGGTCGACGGTAACTACCAGCCCTAGTCAGGGCCACCTTCTCCTACCAGCGCTTGTCCGGATCGACGGTACCCGCAGCAGTGTAAAGCAGCGCGTTGCATATCGTCGCGGCGACGTTGCTCCCGCCTTTACGGCCCATGGCAAAGATGCCCGGCACTCCGTATTTTTCACACACTTCAAGTGCGTATTCCTTGCTTTCAACTACATTTACAAAGCCTACCGGCACACCGATCACGAGCGTCGGCCTCGCTCCGTCCTCGATCATCTCAGCTATCCTGATCAAAGCCGTCGGCGCATTTCCTACGGCAAATACTGCATTCGGGTATTTCTCCATACCGCGCTCCATGGACGCGACTGCCCTTGTAGTGCCGTTCTCCTTTGATATCTTCATGATCTCAGGATCCGCCATGTAGCACTCGGCACTGTCTCCGAATTTTGCAAGAGACGGCTTACTTATCCCTGCAAGAGCCATGTTAGTATCAGTTATGATCGTGATCCCGCCGCCGGCAAATGCCTTGACCGCTTTCGCCACAGCGTCCTCTGTGAACCTCAGGTTCTCAGCGTAATCAAAATCTGCAGTCGTGTGGATCGCCCTCTTAACAACCGCTATATTCTCTTCCGGCACTGTGATCCCGCGCTCAGCGAGCTCTTCGCCGATTATCCTCATGCTGTTCTTCTCTATGTCAGCCGGTAATACGTGTTCAAATTCCATTTTCTACCTCCGCCTAATCTACTAGCCTGTTACACCCCGTATTTCACATCAGGAGTACCTGGAGCATCATTCGTCGTACTTTGCATCGTATTTGTCCATGATCTCGTAGATCTTATCTATGTCGAGGACCGCCCGCACCCCTTCTGCGAGCTTGTCATACTGTTTCTCCTTGTAATCGTTATGGCTCTCCGGCCTGTAGCCTGTCATGTCTATACCCTTCCTGGCACAGAGCCAGTCAGCAAGCTTCTGTGTCAGATCTCCTGTATCAAAGAGACCGTGCAGATATGTGCCGAAGACGTTACCTTTTATACATCCGTCATATTCTCCGCTCTCGAGCTGTATGAACGGGTCGCCGCTCACGTCTGTCCTTCCCATGTGGATCTCGTAGCCGTCGAGCCTGGCTCCATGGAACAGATCTGCCTTGACCTCTGCCAGATACCTCGTCCTGCGCTTAAGCGGCTTGAATGTCGTTACTACCGGAAGAAGCCCCATTCCGCGTATTCCGTCTCTCGGCCCTTCAAGATGGTCAGGATTATCCAGCTGCTCTCCGAGCATCTGATATCCGCCGCAGACGCCGAGTACCGGGGTTCCTTTCTTCGCAAGCTGCAGGATCTTTGCTTCCATCCCTGTCTCGCGCATCCATACCAGATCGTCGATCGTGCTCTTCGTTCCCGGTATGACTATCATATCTGGGTCGCCCAGCTCATCTTTCTTTCTGACGTACCGGACGCCCAGCGCCGGATGTGCCTCGAGCGGCGAGAAGTCAGTGAAATTACAAAGCCTTGGAAGCCGTATCACGGCGACGTCTACAGGCTTATCAGCTTTGACCCTCGTAAGGCGCTGTGAAAGCGAGTCTTCATCGTCGATGTCGACATCCAGATACGGCACTACGCCGAGCACCGGTATCCCCGTCATCTCTTCGAGCTTGTCGACTCCCGGCATCAAAATACTCACGTCGCCGCGGAACTTATTGATCACCATAGCCTCGATGTGGCTCCGCTCCTCGTCGTCCATAAGGCCGACCGTGCCGTAGAGCTGGGCGAACACTCCGCCTCTGTCGATATCTCCGGCAAGTATCACCGGCGCGTCGACCATCTTCGCGAACCCCATGTTCACTATGTCAACGTCTTTCAGGTTTATCTCAGCTGGGCTTCCCGCACCTTCAATTACCATTATGTCAGCGTCCTCAGCGAGACTGTAGTACGCGTCAAGTATCTCAGGCACGAGCTCGTCTTTATGGCTGTAATACTCGGTCGCTGTCATCTCGCCGCGGACTTTTCCGACTACGATCAGCTGGCTTCCGTTGTCGCTCGACGGCTTCAGCAGTATAGGGTTCATCCTTGCGTCAGGCTCCTGCCCGGCAGCTTCCGCCTGTGCGACCTGCGCGCGTCCCATCTCAAGCCCGTCACGCGTGATATAGCTGTTCAAAGCCATGTTCTGGCTCTTGAAAGGCATGACTCTGTATCCGTCCTGCCTGAATATCCTGCAAAGCGCTGTTACCAGGATGCTCTTCCCCGCATCCGACATAGTGCCCTGCACCATTATGCATCTCACATGCTTACGCTTCACCATCAAAACCTCCCTTGCCCTTGTCCGTAACAGATGTGAAATAGAGCTTCTGCTCCTGCCTACATCTGCTGCGTGCCAGAGCCAAGTTCTACCTTAAGCTGCTGTATGAGCTTTTCGTTGTCTTCGCGTGTCCTGACCGCTGTCCGGAACCATCCTGGGCCGAGGCCCGGGTAGTTCGAGCAGTTTCTTATCAGTATCCCGCGTCTTTTCATTCTGTCTTCAAGGTCTTCCGGCCCCCGGAAAAGCAGATAGTTTGCTTCGCCCGGGATCACTTTCAGGCTGAGGAGCTCAAGTGACGTCCTCAGGAACGGCCTCTCTCTCTTTACCATCTGCGACAGCCTTGTCACATAATCCGGTTCCGATAGCGCTGCTATCCCTGCTGCCTGAGCAAGTCCCGAGACCGCCCACGGCTGACCTGTGCTCCTTATGCCTTCTACAATTCCGGCGTTAGAGCAAAGCCCGAACCCGAGCCTTACTCCTGCCATCGCAAACACCTTTGTAAATGCTTTCAATATCAGAAGATTCTTCGTGCTGTCCAGCGCTTTCTTCATCGTCGCGCTCTGCGGATCGTCGATAAACTCGTTAAAGCACTCGTCAATAACGAGAAACGCTCCGTGCTTTTCACATGTAGAAAGCGCTCTCTCCAGAAAATCTCTCCCGCTCGTCACCCCGGTCGGATTATTCGGCTCACAGAGGAACACTATGTCTGTATCATCTGTGATCGCATCCAGGAATCCGTCGTCCACGTGGAATCCGTTCTCCTCTTTAAGCAGATAATGTTCTACCCTGCATCCGTTTGCAGCAAGCGCCGTCTCATACTCTGAAAAAGTCGGAGCTGTCACCAGAGCTTTCTTATTCTTCATTGCTCCGGCAAACCTGAAAATTATGTCTGCAGCACCATTGCCGCATATGACATATGACGGATCCACTCCTTCATATTCACCTATAGCGTCACACAGATCACGGCAGAGTGGATCAGGATATCTGTCCGCATCGATCGCCGCGTCCGTTATCGCCTTAACCACGCTGTCAGGTACTCCGAGCGGGCTCACATTCGCCGAGAAATCTATTGGATCATAGCCGAACTCTCTTCTGAATCCGACTACATCTCCGCCGTGTGTAAGTTTCTTTTCCATGTTCATCTCACTTCCAAATGCTGCAGCCAGAGATGATATCGACAAGCCAGGTCAGCTCTTACAATATCCCAGGCATCATTATCAGCATGCGCACCAGCAGACCCAGGCCGCACGCGAGAAAACTTGCCATGTACATCATTGTGATGGTGGTTTTGATGTCTGACGGCACGACCGGCCTCGTCGGGTCACCGATCGGCTGTTTGTCATGAAGCACTCCGAAATAGTATGCCGGGCCGAGGAGCTCGACTCCAAGCGATCCGGCGCATGCCGCCTCAGTCTGTGCCGAGTTCGGGCTCGGGCTCTTCATGTGGTCGCGCTTCCAGATCCTGTAGGAATTCCTCCAGTCGTTCCCGGTCATGAATGCCGCCGCGATCCAGAGCAAAGCCGCCAGCCTCGATGGTATATAGCCGAGCACATCGTCCATATGAGCGCCGCATCTTCCGAAATAGAGATAGCGGTCATTCTTATATCCCACCATGGAATCCATCGTGTTGACCGCCTTATATGTCATTGCGAGAGGTCCGCCACCAATCATCATATAAAAGAGCGGGCACACCACACCATCAGAGAAGTTCTCCGCTATCGTCTCGATTACTGCTTTTGTCACTCCTGTAGCGTCCAGACAGTCAGTATCGCGTCCTACTATCCTTGATACCTGCTTACGCGCTTTTTCTATGTCAAGGTCTGGCTCAAGGTACTTGTACACATCCATGCTCTCGACTTTGAGATCACGCACAGCGACTGCCTGCCAGCACATGATCGTCTGGACTACGAAGAACAATATGATGTGTATCCTGAAGCACGCATAAGACAGCACCAGCGTGACAGCAAGCGTTCCCAGCACCATGATCCAGGCCATGACTCTTCCTGCAGCGAGCTCTCCGGCCGGTGTCTCCGGAAATACTTTCCTGAGATGCTTCTCGAGAAACGATATGCATTTCCCCATGATAACGACCGGGTGCACGAGCCATCTCGGATCCCCGACTGCAAGATCGATAAGGAATCCGCACACGATCGCAAGTTCTGTATATATTGCTGCTTCCAGGATGTAATTCATCTTATATCAAGATCCTTCTGTATTATCTGCTGCTTCCTTTATACTTTCTTGCCGCTTCCACGAATCGCTCAGCCATGAACGGATATCCCGCCATGTAGAGGTGCGGGAATCCGGCGTATATAGTATCTCTGGCATATCCGCACTCCCACTTTCTTCCGGTGAGCGATTTCCCTGCGGTAAGATCATGCCCGTTCTCGGTAGAATCCCAGTAGTGGAATTCATGGGCTGATACGGTCTCACCCTGCTTAAGGAGCATATTATCGTTTGCTGATGACAGCTCGGCATACCCGAATCTCGCCAGTCTTCCGCTGTTCTTTGCTTCTCCGGGCAGTAGGCCGACCATATCATGGAACACTCCGTCATGATCCGCAAGCCTCCTGCCGAGGTACAGGAATCCGCCGCACTCGGCTACGACAGGCATTCCTGAAAGAATAGCTGTCTTGATGCTGTTTCGCATGGCTTCATTCTTTTCAAGACCCTCACAGTAGAGCTCCGGGTACCCTCCCGGGATGTAAAGCCCTGATGCTCCTTCAGGAATTCTAGTGTCATGGAGCGGACTGAAATACCGGATCTGTGCTCCATGGTCACGGATAGTATCTATCGTTTCCTCATATATGAAGTTGAATGCTTCGTCTTTTGCCACAGCGATCACAGGAGCATGCTCGTCTCTTTCCTGAGGTGCGGCCGGACGGACAGGCACATCCTCATCCGTACTCAGCGCGATCAGGCGGTCAATATCGATCCCATGTTCCATCGCGTCCGCGAGCTTTGAGATACGAGCTGTGAGGTCGTCTATCTCACCAGCTGTATAAAGGCCGAGATGCCTGCTCTTGAACTCGGCTCCTTCTACATGCGGTATATATCCTATGACAGGCACACCTGTCTGGGATTCTATCACACCTGACATCTGCTTACAGTACATCTCGGATGAGTCGTTCAGGATTATCCCTCTGATATGAGTAGGCTTCCTGAATTCGACCATCCCTTTTATCTGTGCCGCAAGAGTGAGTGCTGTGCCTTTAGGGCGTACGATCAGGAACACAGGAAGCCCCATCGTCTCAGCGACATCACATGCGCTGGCCTTCAGGCTGGTGCCCGAAAGACCGTCATAGTACCCCATGACACCTTCCACGACAGCAGCGCCGTGCCCGGTCGAATAGCGCTCGAACATCCGCTTCGCAAGATCTTTACTGCACATGTAAAGATCTATGTTGTGGCTCGGCACGCCGATCACCGATCTGTGGAACATCGGATCGATATAATCCGGTCCGCACTTAAACGCGCACGGATCCAGCCCGCGCCTCGCAAGAAGCGCGAGCATACCGCATGTTACTGAAGTCTTGCCGCTGTCAGACGCCATCGCGGCAAACATGATCTTAAGCATTATGCCCTCCGCAAATAAGGAATATAGGGTTGTTCGCCATCATCATGTTGAGATGTGCGACTTTCTTTCCGTAGCTCGACTGCACCTGAGCGATCTCGACATCCCAGCCTCTTTCCTCGAGCGCTTTTATCGCTTCTCCGAGCGTTTCCACCGCTATTGCAGTTATCACGATACTGGCGTTCGGATTCTTTTTTCTCACTACGTCGACGATCGCTCCCATGTTGCCCTTAGTCCCGCCTATGAACACACAGTCGGGTGCCGGAAGATCCTCCAGCGCCTGTGGAGCAAGTCCCTCTACAGCCTTTATGTTCCAGCATCCGAAACGTCTTCTGTTTTCTTCTATGAGCGCGATGCCGTCAGGGTTCGTCTCTATCGCAAAAGTCCTGCCGCCGCGTGACATCAGCGCCATCTCTATAGTTACGCTTCCGGTCCCTGCACCAACGTCCCAGCAGACATCACCTGGCTTTATTCCGAGCCTTCCTATCACGGCGCTCCGTACGTCCTGCTTTGTCATAGGGACTTTGCCCCTGACGAACATGTCGTCGCTGATCCCGGGAGCTGCTGTTCCGCATTCTGTGGCAGGCAGTGCGTCCGCAAGCATCACGGCAAGAACATCAAAATCTCCGTCAAGTGCTTCGGCGCATGTCGTTTCTGTTATCTTTTCGTCCTCATATGACAGCCTCTCGCCGATCCAGATCCTTAGATCTCCAAGACCTGCGTCGGCAAGCTGTTTCGCAAGATCTTTCGGTCCCAGGTCACCACCTGTAAGGAAAAATGTCTTTCTGCCTTCAGCAGGAGCTTTTTCCGCGCTCTCCATCACGGCTCTCACAGCATCACATTCCTTGCCGTGCGCAGAGCAGAGGTTCCAGTCCTGCCACGGATCACCTAGCCTTGCAGACATCACCTGCACACTTGAGATCCCCGGAAGCACTCTGTATTCCAGACCAGCTTCCTCAAGTACCGGGATAAGACCGCGAGTACCTGAATAGAACCCGGTATCTCCGCTCATCACTACAGTGATCGTTTCTGCACCGTCATCTATTGCGGCTTTTGCGGCTTCCAGTATGTCTTTCGGCAGGATCGCCTTGCAGAGCTCTGCGTGAGAGCCTTCCGGCACACTGTAAAGCAGCCTCGCGGCTCCGATTATCACATCAGCTCCGCATACTGCATCATATGTTTCTCTCGTCATCGCCCCGAAGCTTCCAGGGCCGAGACCTACGATATAGATCATTTTATTCCGCTCCAAATTCGTTCAAAATCTCTTCAGCTGAAACACCTTCGTCATCCGGGCGCCTGATCACGATGAGCACCGCTCCGGCGTCTCTGGCAGCCTCCAGCTTATCTTCGAATCCGCCTTCTTTTCCGCTGTCCTTCGTAACCATGTAGCTTATACCGAACTGCTCCATCAGAGCGACATTCATTGCTTTGATGAACGGGCCCTGCATGCCGATTATGTTTTTCCGCGGTATCTTAGCGTTCTCGCACGCTTCCAGGCTCGATGCAAAAGGAAGCACCCTCGGATAGAGACGCTCCGGACCGACTGAGGAATATATCGGAAGGTCTTTCGCGCCCGTAGTGAGGAGTATCCTCCCTTCTTTGCCGGAGAGATACTCAGCTGCTTCTTCCGCAGAATCGACAAGTACGACACCGTCCAGGCCGTCAAGATCGCTTTCTTCCCTTACGAGCCTGATGCGCCTTACTCCCGTCTCTTCGCACGACGACTTTATGCTCTCTCTTATATGGGTCGCGAACGGGTGCGTCGCATCGATACACACGTCCATCCCAGCGAGCAGCTTCACGATCTCCTCAGGAGGCTTCTTCCCTGCGAGCACAGTAACACCTTCATACTCACCCTGTTCTTCTTTTCCATACTCGGTGAGCACGCAGACTGTTACTGTATGGCCTGCTCTCGCAAGCGCTTTGGAAAGATCGCGCCCTTCTCCTGTTCCGCTGAAAATCAGAATGTTCATCAGGCTTCCTCTAGAGATCCTCTCTCTTCTCATACCCTCTCGGCGTTACTATGTAATCGCCGTAGATCTTTGTCTCCTTATTTCCGATGAAGACAGTCGTGAACATGTCCACAGGCTCGTCAGGGAGATCTTTAAGAAGAGCTATGTGCTTCTCTTCTCCCTCACGGCCTATGTTCTTCACATATCCGCAGACTGTGTCCGGAGACTTGTTCTCCATCAGGATGTCACAGGCCTTCTTCAGGTGTTCCACTCTCTTATGTGATCTCGGATTATACAGCGCGATCAGAAAATCTGCTTCACCTGCACACCGTAGTCTTTTCTCGATAACATCCCACGGAGTGAGAAGGTCGGAAAGTGAGATCACACAGAAATCATGCCCGAGAGGCGCGCCAAGTACTGCAGATCCAGACAGGGCTGCAGTAACACCGCATACTACTTCCACTTCTATGTCCTTATATTTTGGCGCGAGCTGAATCAGAAGCCCCGCCATTCCATAGACCCCTGAGTCCCCGCTGCATACCATCGCTACCGTCTTCCCGGTCTCAGCTATCTCAAGCGCCTTCCTGCAGCGGTCGATCTCCTGCTTCATCGTCGTAGTGAAAAACTCCTTATCAGGAAAGGCATCCCTCACCAGATCGACATATACAGTGTATCCGCATATAACATCACTTTTCTCTATTGCTGCCTTCGCCTGTCCGGTAAAGAATTCCTCTCCGCCCGGCCCAAGTCCGACAGCATAAACTTTATTCATCTTTCCACCTCCAGTCCGGGAAATACGGTTCAACTGCCGCCGCAAACGTCACGCCTTCATGAGCGAATTTACCGGTGAGCAGTGTACCTCCTGAAGAAATCACTGCCGATCTCTCACAGACATTATCGACCCCGGTCGTCTTTTTCACGAATTCGGATGATTCGAATTCGCCTTCTGCCGCGGAAAGCTCTTCTGCAGAATATGTATCAAAATTCCATCCGTGGAATTCGCAGAATTCCTTGAGTCCAGGCTCTCCTGCCTTAAGGTCGATGCTTGCGCACCTTACTACAGATCTCTCGATCAGACCGGTCTTCTGCTTGAAAGCAGCAAAAGCCTGCTCTATTGCGACTTCAGGCGTACCTTTGCGGCAGCCGATCCCGAGATGGACGATGCGCGGCACGATGTGGAGCGGCTTCGCGCTTGTCTCGCGCACATCAAATTCTATATCTGCGCAGTCAGTGTTTTGTTCAGCAAGAACGACATGCTCCGGAAGCTCTCCTTTCATGTCGAACCCCGTCTTTACGCTTATGTCCTTGCCGTCGAGTATCTTAGATGACACGAGCTTGATCTTAGGCGGCTCGAGCACTATTGCGTTCTGCCGCTTGGACCATTCGTCTACCGCGAACACGTCGTTCCGGTCTGTCGCCGTGGTGATGACAGGAACCGACCCAAGAAATGAGGCGATCCTACGTGCCATGTCGTTAGCGCCGCCAAGGTGTCCTGACAGCAGCGAGATCACGAACTCCCCGCACTCATCGATCACGATGACTGCCGGGTCAGTGACTTTGCTCACTACGTAAGGCGCTATAGCTCTCACAGCGATGCCGCACGCCCCGACATAGACTATAGTATCAGCTTCTTCAAAAGCTTTCTTCGTCCACTCCTTGTAGCCGACAGGCCTGTTGCATCTGTCAGAGTGAGCGCCGAACTCCTCCGAAAGCCGCTCTGCAAGCTGTTCTCCCCTGTCTGTGAATGAGATGCAGTACATCTTCATTATTCTGTCGCCTTTCTGAATTCTGTCGTGAATCCCGGGTGATAGAGCTTGCTTCTTTCATATTCGTCTCCCAGGAATCCGCCTACCAGGATAAGCGCCATCTTGTGGATGTCTTCCTTCTTCGCAGTCTCCGCGATCGTGCCTACAGTGCAGCGGCATACTTTCTGATCAGGCCATGTCGCCTTATAGACGATCGCTGCAGGCGTATCCTCTGTATACACGCCGCCCGCAAGGAGATCTTTCTGCAGTTCTTCAAGAAGCGTCGACGACAGGAACAGGACCATAGTCGCTCCGTGCTTCGAAAAGCTCGTTACGCTCTCTCTTTCAGGTACCGGAGTCCTTCCTGCTTCACGTGTGATTATGACGCTCTGACTTACATTCGGCAGCGTATATTCAGCACAGAGCGCAGAAGCTGCTCCTGAGAAAGCAGATACGCCCGGCGTATCGTCATACTCGATACCGAGCTCGTCAAGCTGATCCATCTGCTCACGGATAGCGCCGTACAGACTCATGTCGCCGGTATGCAGGCGGACTATGTCTTTACCGTTCTTGTCGAATTCCTTCATCACGTCGATGACCTGTTCAAGCGTCATCTCAGCGCTGTTATATACTTTGCAGTCTTCTTTTGCATAATCAAGAAGAGCCGGATTCACCAGGCTCCCGGCATAGATTATACAATCAGTCTTCTCCAGAAGCTCCTTGCCTCTTATCGTGATCAGATCCGGCGCCCCCGGGCCTGCTCCTACGAAATGTACCATAGTCGATTACCTCCGTTTCAGTTGTTGCGTAGTATATCCAAGGCAGACCGTCAAAGCCTGCCTGCTTTCACATTTTAATATGGACGAGCCTTCACCAGATCCCTGTCTGACGCGGCATCCTGATCCTGAATCATCTGTCCCCATCCTGCTCATGCCATGAGCGAATGATCTCTCGTGCTTTATCTGTCTCGCCCAGATAACCGTAGACATTAGAGAATGTCACGGCTCCAATCTCAAACGCGCCGCCTGCGCGGTGTTCAAGCTTCTCCTGAACTTTACTCAGGATGCTGTTTATCACCTGCTCACGGAGCCCGAACTCATCAAGTATCTCTATCGATGCATCTGTTGTCGCGGCATTCATTATGCGGCAGCATGTCTCCTGGTCTGCCCCGCATATCGCAGCATGCGCTGTGAAGATCTCGGCGCGGCCGTCAGCCCATCTTGAATGAGTGTTCATAACAGCACCGGCGACTTTTACCATCTTTCCGATATGCGCGACGAGAAGCAGCTTCGTATATCCGAGGTTTGCTGCCATATCGAGAGTATCCCCCAGAAAATTGGAGAACTTTACCACAGGGATATCGATCCCGTTCAGATCAGATCCTTTAAGATATGTCTCTCCGTAGTTTCCGGGAGTGATGATCAGCTCTTTTGTGTACTCCGCCTTCTGACGCATCTCGACTTCGATAGTGTCGATCAGAGCCTGTTCGCTCATCGGCTCTACTATTCCATTCGTTCCGATCACTGAGATGCCGCCCTCCACTCCCAGCACCGGGTTGAAAGTCTTGCAGGCTATCTCTTTGCCCTGCGGTATGGAGATCACGACGTCTGCGCCGCCTTCATACTTCTCTTCATCCAGCACCAGCTGAACTGCATCTGTTATCATTCTGCGAGGCACACTGTTTATCGCTGCGTTTCCCACAGGCTGATCAAGTCCGGGCTTAGTCACCCTGCCGACGCCTTCGCCGCCGTCTATCCTGACTCCCTGTTCGTCAGAAAGCGTCACGGTCGAAAAAATAAGGATGCCGTTAGTGGCGTCGATATCGTCACCAGCATCCTTCTTTATTGCACACCAAAATCTTTCGGCATCGCATCCGCTTTCTGCGATGTCAGTCTCGACCAGAAGGCCTTTCCCCGTCATGACCGATACGGTGTCAGGCACTTTACCCGTCAGCGCATATCTCACTGCACCTGAAGACGCAAGAGCAGCACATGTACCTGTGGTATAGCCGCATCTCAGCATCCTGGTCCCGCTTCTTACATAATGTTCAAATGCCATGATTACTCCTGTCGCTTTTATCAGCAGGGATCATGCGTCGAGTTCATTCCCCGTAAGGAGCCTGTAAGCTTCCTTGTACTTTTCGATAGTAACTTTGATCACATCATCCGGAAGATTCAGATCATTATCCGGATTCGCTTTCAGCCAGTCTCTTACGTACTGTTTATCATATGAAGGCTGAGGCTTTCCCTCTTCATACCCTTCCAGCGGCCAGAACCTGGAGCTGTCAGGGGTCAGCATCTCATCAGCGAGAGTCACGTTCCCGTTCTCGTCGATACCGAACTCAAACTTTGTATCGGCGATGATGATGCCCCGCTCAAGCGCATATGCCGCGCACTTTTTATATAATCCAAGGGAGAAATCACGGATCATAGCGGCATACATCTGTCCTCTCTCAGGGAAATCCTTCTCTATCACATCCATGCTCTTTTCATATGAGATATTCTCATCATGACCGCCGATGTCAGCTTTCGTGCTTGGAGTATAGATAGGCTCAGGCAGCTTCTGGGATTCTTTAAGTCCCTCCACGAGCGTGAGGCCGCATACCTTTCCGGTCTTTTTGTAGCTTTCCCATCCGCTTCCTGTTATATATCCGCGCACTATGCATTCTATCGGCAGCATGTTCAGCTTCTTGCAGAGCATGCTTCTTCCGGCAAATCTGTCGTTTCTGAAGAACTCCGGCATGTCGTTCACGTCAGTCGACTTCATATGATTATTCACGATATGTCCTGTATATTCGAACCAGAATCTGGACATCTGTGTAAGCACCTTGCCCTTGTCTGTTATCTCGTTCTTCAGGATATTGTCGAAAGCTGAGATCCGGTCAGTCGCGACCATGACCAGCCCGTCCGGAGTATCATATATTTCTCTTACTTTGCCTTCTTTTATCGGTTTGTACTCTTCCAAAGATCCGTCCTCCTTATCATGCCGTCGCAGCCGCGCCCGGCGCATCATCAAAACACTGCCTGTTCACCTATACCAACTCGAGCATGCTCTCCTTATCACCCGTTATACGCCAGCTGCTGCAGGTAATACTTGGACTTCTGGTCCATATCTTCGCGATACCATTTGAACCCTTCGTCCACTTTGTTCCGGTACTTGAACATATCGTAGATCATTTCATCACTGATATCATCGGCAGTGGTCTTGCTGTCCAGCCCCATAAAGTGGCACATCTCATACTGGTACACGTCATCGCCTTCCTTGGACCAGTATATATAATGCTTGTCCGGATATTTATGTATCAGCCTCATCATAACGACCAGACCATCGTCACGGCTCGGGTCATAAGGCTTTGCAAGATATACTCCGTAGACCTCGAATCTTACGTCGTATTTATCTTCATCTGCGAAGATCTTCTTGTGATGACCGCCCTTTGCTTTCTTTATCTTTTTCTTTGCAGCCTTCACCGCGGCTTTGATCAGATCGTCGCGTCCGTTCACCTCATTATATGTCAGCTTGGCTGCGAGGCCTGATACTGTGACCTTTTTATGCTCACCGATGCCGTTGATCTCTATATTGGCTTCTCTCTCGATCTCGTCAGGCTCTTCTTTACTCCTGATATATACCGTTACTTTGTCGCCGTTCGACAGCCTTTCGTCCTTGTCGCTTTCATAATACAGTCCGTCCAGGAACCGCTCTACCGCCTCGAGACGCGTCTTTTCTGCTGCGTCCTTGGTCTTCTCATCGATCCCCATCTCAGATGCGATCATGGACAGACTTGCTTTATTCTTCACATTGTCCGAAACGAATCGTCCATATCCGTTCGTACCGTCAAAAGCCTCACTCGGTACGCTCCATTTCTTCGAAACGTCTACCTTGACAGTCTGGATCTCCTTCTTCTCCGTCTCCTCAGTCTGCGTAGTCGAATCCGCCTTGCCGTCGCCTTCTTCGCCGTACATGACCCACATCACGAATCCTCCGATCACGAGAGCCACGCATACAGCTATAAAGAAAAGTATCCAGGCAAAGATAAAGCATCCGCGCCCCTGTTTTTTTTCTTTCTCCTTTACATGCTTTCCTTCGCTTCTCATTAAATTCCCCTTTTTATATCAAGCCGGCCGCACAATAAAACCTCCGGCGCATATATACCCATTTGTATTATACCACTAATAGCTTATTCTTTACATTCTATTTAGCCCTTTTTGGCCTATTCTGTGATACAATTTAGTTGTAAAAGATCACCAGTAAAGAGGGTACAGGCCGAATATGATCAGGCATCGCGGAAAAGTAAAGAAAAAGCACTTTGAAAAACTCAAAGCGCTTTATAAACATGAAGAAAACCGTCTCAGGTTTCTCGGCGCCATCGATTACGACGACGTCAGCAGTTTCGATGACGAAGACGAATATGAAGCTGACGACGAGGAATACGAAGACGGTGAAGAAGAACTCACCAGCGAATACTTCGATCTCGGCATCTAGTACGGCAGATCCTTTATCTTCTCATACACATCTCTTACAGCGTTGACCAGATCCTCATCTGTCATTTCTTCATCAGCTTGAAAGATCATATCTTTTTTATAGAACATGCACGGCACTCTGTCGTGCGGATACTGCTCGCAGAAGAACGGCATGAGATCCTCTTCTATGTGCTGGAAATCATGCGTATTGTAATTCTGCGGATCCTCCATTCCAACTTCTTCTATCGCTTTGCTGACGACCTCGCATTTGTGGTCGCCTTCTCTATAGAAGTATTTAATTTTCCTGAAATTCATTATCTGCTCCTGTAAACTTTCTCATTCTTTTCCGTAAAGGTTCTGATTTCCATGAGCGACTCACGGTCAGTCATCGAGTTCTTTCATCACGCTCCTGTATGCCGGACGGATGATCTTGCCCTGACCGATGATCTCTTCGATCCTGTGCGCACTCCATCCTACGATACGAGCGATCGCAAAGAGCGGCGTGTACAGCTCTACCGGGATCCCGAGCATCCTGTATACGAATCCGCTGTAGAAGTCGACGTTCGGGCTTACACCCTTGAATATGTGACGTTTCTCAGCGATCAGCTCAGGTGCCAGCTCTTCGATGAGGTTGTACATCGTCATGTCGTCATCCTCATGTTTCTCCTTGGCCAGCTCTTCGCAGAACCCCTTGAGAAGTTTTTCTCTCGGGTCTGACAATGAATACACAGCGTGGCCCATTCCGTAGATAAGGCCTTTCTTATCAAAGACTTCACCGTCAAGCATCTTTGACAGATACTCTCTCATCTGCGCCCTGTCTGTCGGATCGTCGACATTCTCACGGATGTTGTCCATCATCTCCATTACTTTGATGTTTGCTCCGCCGTGTTTAGGGCCTTTCAGAGATGACATCGCCGCGGCGATAGTCGCATACGCATCAGATCCCGATGAAGTCACGACCCTCGTCGTAAAGGTGGAGTTGTTTCCTCCGCCGTGTTCCATGTGAAGGATCAAAGCGATATCCAGCGCCTTGGCCTCAAGCTCTGTGTACTTGCTGTCTGGCCTCAGCATCCTGAGGAAGTTCTCCGCGGTAGAAAGTGATGGATCCGGGCGGTGTATGTACATGCTCTCATCTCTGTTATAGTGATTATAGGCATGATAACTGTACGCCGCGATCATCGGGAATACCGCTATCAGCTTGATAGCCTGCCTGATGTTGTTCTCGAGTGTATCCACTTTCGCCTGCGGGTCATATGAAGCAAGCGTAAGTATGCTTCTTGTCATGGAGTTCATGATATCTCCCGACGGAGCTTTCATGATAACGTCTCTTGTGAAATTCGTCGGAAGCTCTCTCGCCTCACCTATATACCGGCTGAACTCTTTCTCCTGCTTCTTCGTCGGGTACTGACCGAACAAAAGCAGGAATGCTGTCCTGGCAAATCCGAATTCGTGCTCCCCGATCGAATCTATTATCCTGTCGATCCTGTGGCCTCTGTACCAGAGCTCGCCATCGCAAGGCTGCATCACTCCATCCTTATCCGGCTTGAAGGCAACGATCTTGGATACTCCGGTAAGACCTGTGAGGACACCTTTTCCATTCAGGTCCCTGAGGCCTCTGTTTACATTGAATTCCTTGAAAAGATCATCGGAAATGTAGTCATTCTTCTGACACAGACCCTGCATCTTAGCTGCATATTCTGCGAATTCTTCTTCCTGTGTCTTCATAAGCATTCCTCCCTTCAGATAAATTCATTCCATCTGATTAACTAAAATCTATTCTACCACAAAACGCATTTTTTAACACGTATTGCGTATCTGCAGCACGCGGTCATCCATGCGGCTGTCTTCAGTCGCCTCCTCCTATCATAGCAGAAAGGAACGCCTTCAGGCGGTCGCTCTTAGGATGGTTGAATATCTCATCAGGAGTACCCTCTTCTATGATCCTGCTGTTGTTCATGAATATGACTCTGCTGGCGACTTCTTTGGCAAAACCCATTTCGTGCGTCACTACGACCATCGTTACATGCTGCTTCGCAAGATTCTTCATGACCGCAAGGACCTCACCTGTTATCTCAGGATCGAGCGCTGAAGTCGGCTCGTCGAAGAGCATGATCGAAGGATCCATCGCAAGCCCTCTCGCGATCGCGATCCTCTGCTTCTGGCCGCCGGAAAGCATGCCGGGATACTGATCTCTTTTATCAGGCAGGCCTACCATCTTCAGCAGCTCTTCGCCGCGCTGCACAGCATTCTCTTTAGGCACGCCCTTGACTTTGATCGGGGCATACGTAATGTTCCGCAGGCATGTCATGTGCGGGAAAAGATTAAAGTGCTGGAAGACCATCCCTGTCTCTCTCGTGATCTTGCGGAGCTGTCCATCAGGAAGATACTTTGCCTTTCCATCCGGCCCTGTCGTAACGAACGTCTGGCCGTTAAGAGTGATCGAGCCAGAAGTGATCCTGGTCAGACAGTTCACGCACCGAAGCAGCGTGCTTTTCCCTGATCCTGACGGACCGATTATAGCGACTGTCTCTCCTTCTTCAACTGACATACTTACATCGTCAAGAGCGGTGCAGTTGGCATACTTTTTCACTATATGCTCCATCTTCAATACTTCTGCCATAGCTACTCCTCCCTTTCATCATATTTTGAGAAATGCTTCTCGACCTTATCAGCGATCGTCTGCGTAATGAACGTGAAGAACATGTACACTATTGCAGCTACCACGTAGACCGCGAGCACAAAGTCTCTGTTGACCATGCTCTCGGATACCCTCATTATCTCCTGAAGCGTGATAACTGATGCCAGTGCCGTATCCTTGATCAGAAGGATAGCTTCATTAGCGACGCCCGGGAGCACTACGCGCATCATCTGCGGGATAACGACGTCAAACATCTCCTGCGTCTTTGAAAGTCCGAGCGAATGGCTCGCCTCATACTGTCCGTGATCGATCGAGTTTATACCGCCGCGGTAGATCTCCGCTATGTAAGCCGCATAATTCAGCACGAACGTGAGCGCAGCTGTCGGGAACGCCGGCAGCGTTATGTTGAGTGCGATCGGGAAGAAGAAATAGAAGAACCAGAGCTGAAGGATAAGTGGTGTTCCTCTGAAAACGAATACATACGCTTTGCAGAGCCATCTTATAGGCGCTATCTTGCTTATCTCTCCAAATGCGATCGGAAGTCCCAGCGGGACCGCAAGCACGATCGTGACCGCCCAGAGCTGGATCGTGACGACTGTCGCCCTGAGTATCGTCGGGGTCGCTATGGTCCAGAGATAGACCATTGTCTCCTGAAATGTCATATTCATATAAATGTCCTTTCGTTATGCTCCTGAACACTTCCGGAGCGGAGTCGAGCATGCTCCGTGAAGCACCTGGTGCTCACAAGAGCTTTTTAAGAGAAAAAAACGGCCGCCCTTGAGGGCGGCCGTTGTTCCGCCGTCTGTTTACAGGTCTTCGTAGATGACCATGTTCCTCTGGAACCAGTTGTTGCTGATCTCTTCGGCTTTCCCGCTGTCGATTACTGCCTTGAGAGCTTCATTCACTTTCTCTGTGAACTCTGTGTCTTCTTTACGGAATCCGATGGCATAGTCATCTGATCCGAAGTTGAATTCACTCTCATACAGCTTTTCTTTATTCTGGTTGTTATATGTGGCGTATACTTCGTCGATAACGACTACGTCTACTCTCCCCGCTTTCATGTCGAGGATCGCCTGATCGTATGTCTTGTACTCAGTAACGTTGTCCTTGAATTCATCGTAAAGCTCATTAGCTTTGATGTCATCTGCCGCAGCAGAGTCTGCTTGAGTCGCGATCTTGTAGTTCTTCAATTCTGTAGCGTCTTTGATGTTGATCTTCTCATCAAGAGACATCACGAGCTCTCTGTTCGCGAGATATCTCTTGGACATGGACATATTCTTGACACGGTCAGGTGTCACCGAAAGTCCGTTCCAGATGCAGTCGATCTTCTTCGACGCAAGCTCAGCTTCCTTTGCCGTCCAGTCGATCGCCTTGAACTCGACTTCCAGTCCCATCTCTTCAAATACAGCCTTCGCTAGGTCGATATCAAAACCTACGATCTCATTGTTTTCATCGCGGAATCCCATAGGCGCGAATGTATCATCAAGTCCTACTATTACTTTACCCCTGTCCTGGATGTATTCCCAGTCAGTCTTTTCTGATTCTCCGCCGCCGCTCTTTCCGCATCCTGTCAGCGCGAATACCGACAGAGCCAGTACCACGATCATGCCGATGACTACGACCATTCTAGTTGTCTTTTTCATTTCATTCTCCTCCATCATCGTTTTAACGCATTAAAGCATCTTTGTCTGGCAATATATTATCATGCTGAAGTTCATTTTGCAAGACTGAAAGGCAATAACATACAGGCTGACATACTTGACGCAAACATACATTTGAAAAGACCGCACCCTGAGGTGCGGTCTTGACCCGGATACATTCCTATGAGGTTCTTCTGTTTCCTCAATAGTTGCAGGTGATCTTATCACCATCCTGTTCCAAAATCTGTGATCTTATATGTTCCGTCTCCGTTTGGTCTGAGCACGCCAAGGTTGAATTTATCCTTAACCCAGCCGCTCGCTTCATCATATTCGCCGGTCGCAGCCATCAGCTCATTCACATCTGTCCCCTCTGCCGGGTGCAGATCATAGCGCACTTCGAACGCCACCTCATCAGGACCCAGATCATAAGTCTTCAGACCTTCATCTGCCTGTTCATCTTCTGCCGTATAGATCTTTTCTATGTAGATCTTTGAGTCATCGACTTTATCTCCATAGGCTTCCTCTATCAGTTCCTGCATGGCGATCTCGATCTGTTTCTCGGCTTCTTCCTGATTGTCCTTTAATGGAATGTTGCTGCCCGCAGTTCCCTCCTGCTCATTCTTTGGCACGTCAGTTTCTGCAGCTTCTTCTTTAGAAGATCCGCCGCAGGCCGCCAGTGTAAACACGAGGCACGCGATAAGCATTAGGCATAACAGCTTTTTCATGATTTTAAACCTCCGATCTTACAATACCCATTGTATCCCAACTGAATTATAACTATTTGATCTGCTTTGTGTCAACAATGTCTGATCCATTATATGATGATCATGATGAAAAGGGCCGCGTACGCAGCGGCTTTGCTGACAGTTTTCACTCTTGCGCTTCTTGCGTTTCCTGTCTCTGCATTCGCTGGAGACAACTATATCGTATCCGACTGGAGAAGCCTTCAGGACGCGATCGATGATTCCGAGGAAGGTGATGTCCTCATAATCGGACGTACACTTACTCCAGCGGTTGACGACAGCTATATCCATATTCCGTCTAATAAGCAGGCAGGATCACTCTCAGGAAAGGCCTGAGAAAAAACACTTACAAAGTCAGGGTAAAAGTCACAGCAAGCGGCGGAGCCAATTACATAAAGCAGACAAAGACTGTCACTATGACGATAAAGGTTAAATAGCAGACTGAATATAAAAATGATCCCGCATCCGTACAATAGGATACGGGATCATTTTTTATCGTTCAGCTGGTCATTTATTTAACCTTGACCCTGATCGTCACTTTCTTCCAGGCTGAAGCTTCGTGATTACTGTCGCCTGCAGCCCTGACTTCTACAGCCGCTTTATATGTGCCCTTCTTAGTGCCTTTCTTTACAGTCACCTTGCCGTTCTTTGCTACTTTGATCACCTTGCTCCCGCCAGTCTTTTTGTATGTCACTTTGCCTATTGCAGACTTGATCAAAAAAGCTTTTGAGGCCTTGATGGTAACGGCTTTCTTCTTAAGCACAGAAGCTTTGAGCTTCGCTGTCCTGCCCGAAGCCTTTATAGTATTCACCGCTTTGTTGATGGTGAACTTACTTTCATCTGTCCCTGAGAATCGTCCGATACCGGTCACGATGACCTTGCCGGTCCCGGCATTTACGTTGTCCTCATATTCCACTGTGTAATCGACGCCTTCTACCAGCTCAGGCTCCTCTTCATAATCCGGCTCCAAGCTCACTTCTATAACTTTCGGCGTGATCGGCTTACCTGTATATACAAAATCCAGGTCCTCAATGATAGCATAGTATATTTCCGGTTTCTTCACAGTCACACTTATCAGTCTGGTCCCGTATCTGCCGGCGTCTACTGTTATATATGCATCTCCTCCTGTAACGCCCTGGATCACTGCCTCTGCGTAATTGCCGGCTTTCGGCGTTACTTTTACGATCGACTCGTCGCTGGATCTCCATGTGATCTCCGGATCCCAGTCGTCCGGCATATCCTCAGTATTCCTGAACTCTGCCGTCACGATCTTGCTCTCCGTATCGAGCAGCTGGAAGTGTGCCGGCGTGCCGTCCTGCCAGTTGTTCACCACCAGGCGGCCTGTGAAACCTGTCGGCTCGAGAAAAGCCTTGATTGGGAAATTGTCCATATATTTTCTATCTGATCTGGTGATCTCGATCTGGACATTACTGTCTGAGATGTCTTTCCACTCTCCATCAACAGTACAGTAGCTTTCGCCCTCATTCACGATAACTTTGCTGTAGGAGTCTGTCTGTATCGGCATGTCATAGAAAGATTTATATGAGGTGTAGCTTCCGTCCGGAGCACTGTCTCTGTACTGATAATCTTTATCTGCCGTTTCATAAGTCACGACAGAATATTTCTGACCTTTCGGTATCACTGTAGAAGCATCTATTCTGAACCTGTGGTATCCGCCATATGCGAACTGGCCTGTTTTACCTTTTGCGATCAGCGATCCGTCTTCCGGATCTTTGAATCCGTCTGGCAGCAGATACACTGAGTATTCCACTTCAGTCCCCGGTATGGCAGTCATGACAGAGAGCTCTTTGAGCTCAGATGTTTCCTCTGCAGTAAATACATTGGCTGATCTCATGTTTTCACTGCCTTCATACAGCTCGATATAACTTGCCTGCAGGAAGTCTGTCTGTGCTATATCAAGATCCTTACGCTCAGCCGAATTATCGAATACATAAGCCTCCGGATCCGACAGAGACCTGTCATAATATGAGATCCAGAAATATCCTGTGGCTCTGTCGGATACTGCTTCAGCCTCCGGGTCATATGGAACTCCGTCCAGGCCTTCCAGAAGTCCCCAGTGGCGATAACCGTTGTCCGGGAAATCATTAAGCTCTGACCCCCAGCTGTTCTTTATCAGAAAAGCGCCGTCCCCCGGCGGAACTGTATCGTCCTCTGAGAAATCAGGATCATCTACCGAATGCCTGAAGTTCTCCTTAGGATAGTTATCATCCCAGCCGACGACTGTCACAGCATGATTTGGAAACTCAGCGTCGTAGACATAATGTGCCCAGTTGCTGCTCATATATCTACTGCCGGAGGCATCCTGCCCCGGAAGATATGACTCGGCGCAGAAGCCTATGCTGATCCCTCTGTGCCCTTTATACAGCTGCTGCTTCCATGCATTAAGAGCATCATTATCGATATGACCCGGCATGTCTGACAGTACCGGGAGCATGATAGACTCTTTGAGCGTATACGACTGTAAAAAACGATACTTTTCAGGTATGGACCAGTCGTCCTGATCACTGCTCCAGACTGCCCTTCTGGACCACTTAGTCGGATTCCCATCCTTATCGTACGCTATCGCCGCCCTTCTGACAGTCTTCTCACCTTTAAGCCCTCTGTATTCCAGGTAGTTCCCGAGCGGATCACCGGTCTCCGGGTCTTTCGCGTCTTCAACGACAGGCCCCATGCCTGCCGCAAAAAGCGAAGTCGCGTAGAATGTGTTCCCTCCTGTCTGATATCTGTACGCGTGAGTCTCCAGATCCTCATCGGTCAGATCCTTGAAGTACCAGCCCTCGCCGTTCTGAGAGCTCTTCGGATCATCTATATGTGAAGTGGCGAACCAGGCGATATGCTTCTCCGAAAGATTGACCGTCTCATCCGCAAGACCGTCTGCGATCAGAGCGCTTTCCGCTGCTCCTGCCGCGGAGAATCCCCAGCATGTTCCGAACGGATTCTGAAGCCTTACCGGTGTTACGAAGCTCTTATCAGAAGTCCCGTTATTGTCAGTATCCACGTGCCTCAAGTCGAAAGCGTCCGGGTATTCCTTCGCCTCTTCACGAAGCTCACGGACCACTGCTCCACCCCTGAAAGCGAATGAATCATCCCTGTCCAGCAGATCTCCGTCCGCACCGCTCTCACGTGCAGCAGCAGAAACCACTCCTGTCCCTGCAGCCGCACACGCCGCGATCACGATCATCACAGCAGCCAGCCCAGTACATCTGCTCAGTAAGCACTTCTTCATCTCTACTACCTCCGTCTATTCTTTTATGAAGCCGCTTTTCTTTTTTCAAATAAGCAGGAATCAGCAAACGCTGCTCCCTGCCATCCAGATCAATCTGTTTCTCTACCACTACTTGACTTTGATCTTTATGGTCTTGGTCTTGACCGCAGAGGCATATATATCTGTCTCGCTGACTGTGACCTTGACCTTGACAGGATAGCTTCCCGGCTCGACGTACGGTCCCGGTGCGTCGATATCATAGTTTCAGTCATTCGGATTCCTTCTTTCTATAGTTTTATTTTATAAAACCATTATAGTCTCCAAGAAGCATACTTCAAGCGTCTTTACGCGATTTTATATTATAATGCAGCACTGCTCCTATTACGATAACAGCGCCTGCCGCAGCGAGAAGCGAGATCTTCTCTCCGTAAAATATGGCGACCCATAAAGGATTCATTATCGGCTCGAGGCTCATGATGAAACTCGCTGTTACAGCCTTCGTCCGGCGTATTCCTATTGACAGGAAAACATACGCAAGTCCAACCTGCACGACACCCATGATCATGACCATCGAGATCACAGGAACTGAAAAATCCGTTTCTCTGAGACATAGCGGGGTAAAAATGATACCTGCCGCAAGCTGTCCAAGAAAGCATGATGACAGCGCATCAGCGTTCTCCGAAGTATTCATCATGAGTACCCCTGCGTAGAACATTCCCGCAAGCACTGCGATCAGATCTCCGTAGATATTGCCTGTCTTAAGCCCGTCAACAAAGAAAATACACACGCCTGCAAACACAGCGATGCATGTAAGTACATCCTGCTTCTCCGGCCTGACGCCGAATATCAGCGCCATGAATATGATCACAAAAACAGGAGCCGTATACTGAAGTACAATGGCATTTGCTGCCGTAGTCATCTTGTTTGCGATTATAAAGCACGTCGTTACGCCAATAGTGGAGATCGCTCCGACGATAACTGCTTTGCTTATCACTATCCGGTGATGTGCCGCCAGAAGAAATACTCCGATGACTGATGCGCCGATCAGGTTGCGCGCGCCATTGATCGCAAGAGGAGACCACGGTATCAGTTTTGTGAGCAGCCCGCCGATACTGAAGCACAGCGCGGCGAGCAAGACAAACAGTATGCTCCTATAGTCATTATCTTTTTGGTCCACGTATCCGTTCATGCCAACATTATCAATAATCTACCGCATATACATATGCTTTATAGCTGGCGACTGTATCATCCGCTTTACATGTATATGTTTTACTCGTCTTTTTCTTATGCGGTTTCATTGAAGTTTCCTTTGTGTCTATATCAATGGCCTTGCCATCCTTATTATAAAGGACATATACTACGTTTACTTTAGGCCAGTATGATGACCTGTTGTTATATTCGATCACATACTTGTTATTGTCTTTAAGGATGATCTTTACTTTGACTTTAGACGAACAATTCCTGGTAGGTTCTCCACTATCCATCACGAATGAATTGATCCGCCCTGCCGGCAAAACGCTGTAGTAATATTTCTTCGATTTATCGATCAAAAAGTACCCATACTTCTTCGCTGGTACACTCATGCGAATGTCTCCGTAGTGTTCACCCTGCTGTACTGCAAAAACTGACCTTCTCTTTTTAGTACAGTTCTGCACTCTTACTAGTTGTATTGTATCCCCATTCTTGTCAACTGCTGTGGCAAGAACCTTTACTTTTTTCTTAAACGATCTCACTTTTACTGTACATTTATACTTTTTGCCATTATTTGTGCAGGTGATGGTACATGAACCTGTCTTAAGCGGCGTAAAATCAAAGTGTTTATTACCTATCGACGCTTCTCCATAAAGGACCGCCTTATCACTTATCTTCCATTTGGTCTTGCCTTTTGCATAGCCTTTTCTTGAATTCAGCAGCTCCAGATAACCCTGCTCACCAAGGTAGATCGTTATCTTTTTATTGCTCAGATGGTATTTAGCTGCCGCATGTGATTCGACAGTGGAAAACATACAACCTGCCGCAATCATAATAACGACAGACACTAAAACCCAACAGTTCAATACACTTTTTGCCTTCATGATAATACTCCCATAATATACATCATGCCGTAACATCAAACTGTCAGTGACTGATGCACCTTACAGTATCAATGCGATAAAGCCGATAAACATAGCCAACATGATCTTCCTTTGTCTGCCAATAGTATTAGTCTGCATACTACGCTCCTCCTATGGAATAGGTGTTTATATATTTAGTCATTGTTATTATATCACGATGAGATAGTATTTTCTGAATTCAGAGATTAAAAAACCCACGCCAAGTGTACCGTATGTGCTATCATATCAGTACAAGAATGTATTTTTTTTTAAAAGGTTCCAGATATCAATATCGGACAGATCACGCTGCTGCCGGTATATACAGTATTTGCGGCGTCATGCTGCGTAAACAGATATGGTGAGACATGGTTCTGATAAATTATGATTACAAGAGAGTGAGAGTCGTTGTACAGGATGACCCGGACCGCCTTTCCGACCCTGACAGGAGAGATGACCCGGAACTCAGCATGTATTTTCCATTCATTCACAGCCGTGGTGATGGAAACATGGAGATGACCGGGATCGCTTTTGAGTCTTCTCCCGATTACGGCCTGCATGAATTCGGACGGGATGAGGAGAGCATCAATATCTGCGGATATCAGATTTTTGAGAGCGAAATAAAGGACATAGAGCTGCTGACGAATGTGATAGATGACTATATATCTTCTCAGGACCAGAAGATCCGTAAGCTCCTCGATTCTGTCAGAGCCGTCATAGCAGATACTATTCTTGACGCGGAGGAAAAGATCAGCTGGGGCATGCCGACCTGGTACAGGAAGCATAACCTGATCCATTTCGCGGCACAGAAGCACCATATAGGGCTTTATCCGGGGCCAGAAGCTGTTGAGCATTTCAGCGATGTTCTGGATCACAAAGGATTCAGATACAGCAAGGGAGCGATACAGATCCCATATGACAAAGTCGAGCTCGATCTTGTCGAGATGATAGCTGAATACGTTAATGCGATTTAAACTGCGTTAAGGTCTCACCGTCCTATCAAAAGTATCACTAATATAATCACAAAAAGGGGCTTCTGTTCTAAGTGCTGAATGAGCACTTGGAGCAGCAGCCCCTTTTCGATCTCTTGATCTGCGATCAGGCTATGTATTAAGCTTACGATCTTATGCCTAAAGCTTTACCGGATCCTGACCCTCATCCTGATACTGTGTGACTTTAAGGCCTGTAGCCTGTACGTAGTTCGCCACCGCTTCTTTTCTGAGAGCTTCCATCTTCTTATCGTCTGAGTACACCTTCATGAACTCATCATACTTGTCGCCGAATATCTCTTTTGCAGACGGCTCAAAGCTTCCTCCGTCTTCTACAGCCTCAAAGCTTTCTCCTGTATAAAATTCACCGTCTTTGACCAGATGGATCTTTCCCGGATAGCTTCCGCCCGACTGCATCTTGAGGGTATCGCCTTCTACCTTATAATTGTAGATCTGATAATTACCCGCTACATCAACTGAGCCGTCTTCATTCTCGACTTTGTCGATTATGCATACTACAGGAATACTGATCGTATCTTCATCGATTTCATACTGCTCCGGAAATGCAATTGCCACGTACTCATAAGCAGCACCCTCTACAGGGTCGTCTCCCATGTAGCCGTAGCCGCCGTAGAATCTTGTCGGTTCTGCCGCTTCTTCGCTTTCTTCCCCTGACTGTCTCTCAAATACCAGTCTGGCTCCGAAAAGGTCTGCGATGATGTTGTCGCCGTCCTCTGTAAAGTTCAGCTTCAGGTCTCCTTTCGTCTTGAATCCATCATCAGTCGGCTCCCAGGTGAAATCCTGTGTCTCTCCCTGAGCAATGGACTGTCCGGTACCATCTCCTTTGATCTCAATTGTCCAGTCCTCATCAAAGTCTTCTGACTCTTCCTGAAACTCCATTGCTGCGATCTTCCATGTCCCTACGTACTTGCTGTCAGAAAGATCTTCTTTCTTGCTTCCTCCGCCACAGGACGTAAGCGCGATCGCTGAAAGGATCATGACTGCGATAAGAACTGTTGAAATAATCCTTTTCATTTCATTACCCCTATTCATTAACTTCAGACAATAGCTTACCCAATAATTATATAACAAGCAAAGAACAAAATCTCTGAAATTACCTTAAGGCTTTGCAGGCAGCTGCTCTTTTCATGCTGCAGTCTCTGATAGTTCAGTGTTGCCTTCTGTGCTGTTATATAAACACGTATCTCTTCATCCTGTCAAAAGCCTCTTCAAGCAGTTTCCGTGGTGATGCGAGATTCAGGCGCACATGGCACAGCCCTTCGAACTGCCGTCCGTCCTGCCAGCCCACTCCGACCTTCCAGCCTGCCCGGATCATTTCGTCTATATCTCTTCCTGAATTCCGGCAGTATTCGGTAAGGTCGAGGAACATCATGTATGTGCCTTCGCCGATGCTCGTCTTCACACCTGGGATATTTTCAGTGATATAGTCGTAAGCCCAGCGTACATTCCCTTCTATCACCTGCATCAGTTCATTCACCCACTCGCGGCCTTCTTCACTGTAAGCCCCTATAAGTGCGTGCATGGAGAGCACATTCATTTCATTGTAGCTGGTCTTTTTTCCCTGTTCCGTTATGATTTTGCGCAGCCAGTCGTTATATATTATGTGATAGCTGCTTACCAGGCCTGCGAGGTTGAAGGTTTTGCTCGGGGCATATGCCGCGGCTGTGTGCTCTTTCGCCCAGGTGCTCACGCTTTGGAGCGGTATGTGCTCGCAGCCCGGGAAGACCAGATCCGCCCAGATCTCGTCGCTGATCACCGTGACGTCGTTCGCCTCGAACACCGCCGCTGCCTGCTCGAGTTCCTCACGTGTCCATACGCGGCCCGTCGGATTGTGCGGCGAGCAGAATATCACGACTTTGATGTCGTTCTCCTTGATCTTCCGGTCCATATCATCAAGATCCATACGCCATCTGCCGTCGCCCTCATCAAAGACCAGCGGACTGTAGACCGATCTCCTGCCGAGACCTTCTACGTCACTCCTGAATCCTACATACACCGGGCTGTGCAGCAGTATGCAGTCACCCGGCTCAGTCAGGACCTGTACAGCGCTGGATATGAATCCGTGCACGCCGTTCTCGTATCCGATGTGCTCTTTAGCAAGGTCCTTATGATATCCGCCGAACCTGCGCCATTCGATGATCGACTGATAATACTCATCAGAATAATCAAAATAACCGAACAGAGGATGCTCTGCTCTTTTTATGATCTCTCTTGTGACGGCAGGACACGTCGCGAAGTTCATGTCCGCGACCCAGAGCGGGATGAAGTCAAACCCTTCATCAGGGGAAGACGGCTCCACGCCCCACTTGAACTTCCCGACCATGTCATAAGCCGCGGCATCCTTACCCGTCCTGTCTACTATAGTCTCAAAATCATATTTCATGTAAATTCAGTCCTTGATTATACTCTGACCAGGATCACGCACTGCTGTGATTACCGGGATCACGCACTGCCGGAATGATCTACTTCACTTTCCTGCTGGTCTTGACTTTACTCCATTTCCCATAGTATTTCTTGCCGTCCACTTTCACGTATCCGCGGACTCTGAACTGATATGACTTGCCCTTCTTGAGCTTCTTGACAGTCTTGACGTTCTTCGATGAGCTGACGTTCTTCCATTTCTTAGTGCCCTTTTCTCTGTAGCTGATCTGATATCCTGAAAGTCCTGAAGCTTTCTGGTTCCTGACAGTCACCTTTACCGCCTTCTTTCCGGTATCCAGTCTGCTCACAGAGCCTTTCGCAGGGGCTATGATGAAATAGCCGTCTTCCGCCTGCTCCATGTGCTCTTTAAGATTAACGGCATGCATTACCGCCTTGCCGCATTTTACGTTATTGCTGAATTCAATGAGATAATCCCTTCCGAGCACGAGTTCTGAGTATTCGCTTTCCCCAAGTGGCCAGCCGTCTGCTTTTGCTTCCGGCTTCAGCGGCTTTCCGGTATATGTAAATACGTCTGCATTAACAGTATACGGCGCGATCATATGTAGATTCTCTACCTCAAACGTCACGATCCCTGTACCTACTCCTTCGATCTTTGCAAGAAGTACGCCTTTACCTGCTTTCTTTGCCGTGATCGTCGCTATGTCAGGATGTCTGGCAGGATCTTCGACCTTAAGATCCACCAGCTCTTCGCTGCCCTTTGCGAGCTCCCAGGTGATCCCGGATCCTTCCGGAAGATCTGTGTTCCCGACCAGCATGCACCTATAAGCCGTAGAATTCAGAGAATTCTCAAACAGGCAAAGCCCATTTTTGAGACCATAAACGAAGATATCAAAGCTGAGATCGGAACCGTTCTCCGGATCAGTCTTTTCGCAATATCCTTTAATAGGGAAGTTGTCATATTCGTCGCCTTCAAATGCGGCTTTACCGAACAGCTCTGTCCTCAGCTCCTCATCAGAGTAGTCATACCATTCGCTGTCTACATATATATAACTTTCCTTTTCATTGATGATCCCCTTCTGATATGAAGTGTCGTACTGTGTTGCCTGTTCCTTGCTCATTCCTACAGGTACGTTTATCGTATATGCGTCACCTGATGATTCAGGGATCTTCTGAGTTATCACTATCGAATACCGCTGTTCTTTCGCGATCTGGATCTTATCGACATTGACCGGTGTGACCGGTATCTTGTGGAATCCGCCGTACTGGAACGTCTCTGTACCCTCTGCGACAACAAGGCCGTCTTCAGGATTCGCTGCATCTTTTGCGAGCAGGTATACCTTGTAGTCAACAACTGTTCCAGGCGCCGCGGTCTGGCATGAGATGTCTGTAAGGATTTCATTATAGTCAGCTGTGAAGACGTTGCTCATCTTTACTTCGCTGTCGGCCAGTGCTGCGTTCATTCTCATGACCGGCATGAAGTCGTGCTCATCGATCACATATCCTGTTTTTGTTACCGGCTTATCAAATGCCAGTGCTTCAGGATTCTCGATAGTCCTGTCATAATATGACAGCCAGAAATATCCGGTGTTAACGTCAGATGTCGCTTTATACGGAGCTTTTTCCTGCCCCTCTAAAAGTCCCCAGTCGCCTTCGTCAACATTAGGGAATTCCTCCTCTTCAGATCCCCAGCTGTTCTTCACGAGCCATGCTCCGTCACCCTCCGGCAGAGGCCTTTTATCGTTCGCAGGATCTCCGAAGTTCTCTTTAGGATAGTTGTCGTCATATCCTACGATCAGTACAGCGTGATTGGATCCTGAGATCTCCGGGTTAAAATAGGTCCAGTTATCTTCATTTGCGACCATGTATACTTCTTCATCACCATATGACTGAGGATCGCATGCGAAGCCGATCTCCACCGCACGTTTCTTATTCAGCTGATCCTTTATCGCTTCTGTTCCGTCTGGATCATACTCATATCTGTTGCTTGTTTCTCCAACTGGGATATGTTTCGCCGGGGTCGGAAGCATGTATGATTCCTTGAGCACGAAGTTCTGCTTGAATCTCCAGCTTTCATCTACTCCCCAGTAATCCTTTTCAGAGTAAGAAAGCTTTTTGTGTACTCCATCAACCCATCCTCTTACCACAGTAGGGTTGTCATAGTCAAGTGTTCCGTCCTTGAGTACCTTCGCTCCCTGATACTTAAGAGATATGTCTCTGCTCTCTGCTACAGGGCCCATTCCCGATGAGAATGTATTCGTCGCCAGAAGCGGGAAACCACCATTGTTCAATCCGTCACTTATCGTGAGTCCGTCGTTTATGTAAGTTCCCTCTCCGTTCTGCGGGTTTGTCGGATCATCGATAGGCTTCACAACAAAATTCGCAAGGTGCTTTTCTGACAGGTTAAGGATCTCCTTACCGTCCGCATCCCTGCCGTTGGTGCTTCCTACCTGCGAAGGACTCGTGCTGTACAGCTCATTTCCCTCCGCATCCTTATTGAGTTCTTCATTGCCCAGGATACTGGTCTCCGCGGCGCCGATCGCAGCAAAGCCCCAGCAGGTCCCGAACGGAGCCTGGCATTTTACAGGAGTAACATAGCACTTGCCGTCCACATCTCTCAGATCGAGCCTGGAATCAAAAGCTGCTGTCAGCTTCAGGCCGTCATCAGTATAATCATACGGATCAACTGACTCATCCTGGAATGAAGCGGCAAGTTCCTTCACTCCTTTGCCGAATTCTTTCTCTTTTGCAAATACAGCTGCGTCCGCAGAAACAGCTGTAAACAGCATTGCCAAAGTAATAATGACCGAAACAGTTCTCTTTCTCATCTTTCTTTTCCCTTTCACCATAAACTATATGCTGCCGTTATTTATCAGTTATACACTGTATTTATTATCCTACTATTAAAAACCTATGTAAATAATGTGAATGAATTCCCGGCATTTTTAAAAAATCCCTGAATCATCACATACGCGCTTTCCTCAACCCGTGTCTGCCTTGCGGCACAGTGATATACTATGTAAGAGGCCATCACCGAATAACAATTAGAAATGAGCAGCTGAAGGAGCAGACATGATAAAGGATTCCTCATACAAAATAAAAAAATTTATAACTACATCTCTGATAATACTTCTTGGAAACGCGATGAGCGCCATGTCGCTTTCGTGTTTTGCCCTGCCGTATAACATGGTGGTATCCAGCCTTTCTGGCATAGGGCGTACCATGAACCATCTGTTCGGGTGGGACATACCGATAGTAGTAGGCGGAATCACCGTGATACTGTTCGCCGCGGGGCTCATAGTCCTGGGAAAAAGATTCGCGATGTCCGTCGCAGTCGGAGCTTTCAGCTTCCCGCTATTCCTCGCTTTGTTCCAGAACATGGAAGAGCTCCATCATCTTGTCGATGACCCGCTCCTCGCCGCGATCTGCGCCGGTGTGCTCGACGGCGTAGGGATCGGGATCATTGTAAGGGCAGGCGGCGCTACAGGAGGTATCGATATTCCTTGCATCATACTAAACAAATATACCGGGATAAAAGTCGGGACTGCCATGGCCGTGACTGACATCTGCATCTACATGATGCAGCTCCCATTCACAAGGCCGAACGGAGTGATTCTCGGCATACTGTACGCATTGATATATTCGATAATAATGAACCAGATCGCCGTTATGGGACAGGGCGGAGTTCAGCTTCTTGTAGTTTCGGATAAATATCCGGAGATAAACGAAGAGCTCCTTCATCAGGGTTTTGGAACTTCAATCATCCCCATCACCAGCGGATATCTGCATGAAGAAAAGCATCTCCTTATGTGTGTCTCCTCCACAAGGTACTGTGGTACTGTAAAGAGCACGGTGCTGGAGATAGATCCGCACGCCTTCATCACCATGACCAACGTGAACGAGATCAACGGGAACGGGTTCACTACCATTTTCTCCGATGAAGACTACATAGAAGATGTAACAAAGAGAAGCGCCGGAGCGCCCTCGATAAACGCGTAAAAAAAGGACTGCAGAATTACTGCAGTCCTTCGATCCACGATCTCAGCTCATCTTCTGATGCACTTCCGCTGAATCTCTCTCCTTCGAGCCAGTTACCGCTCCCTGCGTTATCGGCGAGGTTCTGACCACTTCTTCCTATGCCACTGCTGCCAGATGTGCAGAACGGGATCATAGTGATCCCATCAAAGTCATAGCTTTCCACGAAAGTGTCCATTATTCGTGGTTCTTCGCCCCACCAGATAGGATATCCTATGTATATAGTTTTATATCCATCAAGAGATACTTTGTCACTTCCGATCTCTGGGCGTGCGGTCTTGTCATTCTGCTCATGAGTAGTACGACTGTCCGAATCGTTCCAGTCGATGTCGCCATCAGTATATTCCTGAGCAGCTTTGATCTCGTAAATATCCGCGCCGGTGATGGACGCGATCTTCTCTGCTACAGCCTTTGTGTTACCTGTTACGGAAAAGTATACGACAAGAGTCTCATCTCCGGAGCCGCTGTCATTTGATGCAGGCGCTTCAGTCTGTTCTTCGGCCGAAGCAGATCCTGTCCCCTGCTCCTCAGTCTCCGCAGAGCCTGCTCCCTCCTCGGCAGCCTCTCCAGAACTTCCTCCCGAGCATGCAGAAAGCCCTGCGATCAGACAAAGTGCCAACAGTATTGAAATTATCTTTTTCATAATTTACTCCTTGCTATTTCAACTTACCATAATCTTCATCTGATACAGGCTCGAGCCACTCGTTTCCGGTCTCCTCTCCTGCGACTTCGATCGCGAGATGTGAGAACCAGGAATCTGGAGCTGCACCATGCCAGTGTTTGACCTCTGCCGGGATGTTGATCACTTTCCCCGGGGTCATCTCTACAGCTTCTTTGCCCCACTCCTGATAATATCCTCTGCCGCCGATGCAGATGAGCATCTGGCCGCCGCCTTTCTTTGCATGATGGATGTGCCAGTTGTTGCGGCATCCCGGCTCAAAAGTGACGTTGAATACCGGAACCTGCTCGGTGGAGACCGGCGCCAGGTAGCTTTGTCCTACGAAAAACTCTCCGTATGGATTCGGCTCTCCGATCGGGAAACAGATAGTGTTTTGATATTTATCTTTTTCCGTGAGCTCAGGAATGTCTTCCCCCCAGATCTTCTTGGCGAGGTTGAAAACTGCCCAGCCTTTTGGCCATCCGACGTACATAGCTGCATGTGTGATGATAGCGGCGATCTCATCTTTTGTTACTCCGTGCGCTTTCGCATTCTGCAGGTGGTACTCCAGAGACGAATCAGTGATCCCGGATGCCATCAGCGAAACGACAGTGATGATGCACCTGGTCTTGATGTCGATCGCTCCGTCATTCCACACTTCGCCGAAGAGCACATCATCGTTAAGATGTGCGAACAGCGGAGCAAAATCCCCAAGATTATCTCTTCCTGCTGTCTGAACGATTTTTTCACTCATTATTCTGCCTCCTTATGTCTAAAAGTATGTTCACTTCTGTCTAAAAGTATGCTCACTTGTGTCTAAAAGAATGTTCACTTCCTGATAAACTGCTGATTCCTGTCAAGAACGTCGTCGGTACCTGACGTGTATCTTTCTACTGTCATATGCAGATCGTATTTTTCTCTTAGCTCAGCTATCTCGCTCATCATTTGTGAAGCGTGATGGATATCCAGCGATTTCTGATCTTTCCAGCTGTCTATGAGAAGAACTGTTTCGGGGTCTTTCATCGGAATGAAATACTCATACTTTTCATTGCCCTCTTCTGCTCTGATCGCATCAGCGATACCGCTCTTTTCCATTTCCTCGGCAAACGCTCTAGCGCTCCCATTTTTCCCTGTATAATACAGATTCACCGTTATGCTCATTTCTCAGATCCTCCTGTTCTATCTGTTTTTCTCCGCCTGCTCATCATTGCCCGATCACCGACTTTTTCGCCGGTAATGAGATATATGTTGTTTATTCTCAGTCTTTTAGAAGCCTTATCAGGCAGTTATATGTGAGCTCATAAACAGTCTGATATTTGTATTCCACTTTCGCTTCTTTCATGGCTTCTTTCTGCTTGTCTGTCACCTCTGCATACGGATAGATGCCAAACATGAAAGGAAAGAAAATGTATATGGTATGTTCTATTTCTGATTCTTCCATTTCCGGATAATTTTTTTCTATGATCTCTTTGAATAGTCTCAGTGATCTCCCATATGCTGTTTTGAATGATGCAAGCAATTCTTCGCGGCTGTTCTCTTCCATATCATAATTGTTCATCGACAGGAGTTTCAGGAGCTGCGCCCTTTTTGTAAGAGATACAGCTATCAGGTCCGCAAGCTGCTCGGATGTGTAATTCTCATCACTGTTCAGTATCTTTTCAAGATCTGCGTTCCACCTGTCATACTCGCTTTTAAAAAGCGCCAGAAATATCTCTTCCTTTGTATGAAAATAGTTGTATATGGTAGGCCGCGAGAATGATGTGACATTACCGATCTCTTTGAGCGTGATGTCCTTGAAGCTCATCGTCTGATACAGCTTCTCACATGCTCCCACGATCTCTTCTCTTCTTTGTGCTATGATTTCCGGAGTCCCTTTGAACATAATTATCTCCTTTCATCAGGTTGACACCATGTCAATAATTGTATTATAGCGCACCGCTGACACTGTGTCAACCACATTGCCGCAAATATTTATCCTGCTGTCATTTCCGACAAAAAAACTGCATCCCCGATCGGATGCAGCCATTCTTTTATATCGTATAATTGATTCGCCTTACAGACCGCAGCTTATGGGGGGCGTCTGCTGCATCGCTCGCCCAACTTCAGTGTATTGAGATGTCTGCCGTATCGCTCACCCAATGCAGTTTGGGGAGATGTCTGCTGTATTGCCTGCACAACCGCTGTTTATGGAGATGTCAGCTGCATTGCCTGCACAACCGCAGTTAGTTGAGGCACTTTCTGCTATGCTTCCATCTGATTTTTGCTCACTTTTCGACAGAATCTCCTTCTCTGGGCTGTCCCTGTAGAAAAAATTTTCGACTTTGCTCGATTTACTACACTTTTCATCAAATCCTTGCTGTTTTTTCTACAGGATTACTTTTTTGAGGTTGTTTCTGTCTACAGAATGAGAAAAATCATGTAAAGTGATATCATTTTCGCTGGTTTTCTGCTTTCTGTAGACGAGATCAGGGGTTTTCTGGCCGTTTCTGTCTACAGAATGAGTAAAATCATGCAAAATGATATCATTTTCGTTAGTTTTTTGCTTTCTGTAGACGGAATCTTTGGTTTTCTGGCTGTTTTTGTCTACAGATTGAGTAAAATCATGCAAAATGATATCATTTTCGTTAGTTTTTTGCTTTCTGTAGACGGAATCTTTGGTTTTACGGTTGTTTCTGTCTACAGAATGAGTAAAATCATGCAAAATGATATCATTTTTGATGTTTTTCTGTCTTCTGTAGACGAGCAACTAATAACAGACGGTTAACTGCACATCATAATAAACCTGAAACCTCATATCAAATATAGTTTACAGATATATATTGATCAGAATTACAGCTATCTCAACAAATCACAATAATGCCGATTACAAACATCCCATCACAAGTTGAATTTAATAGCACCTATATCGACAAATTACTAGTTGATTGTAATGGCACCTATTTCGGCAGATCCCAATTTGTTCGAATCCACCGCATCACTCATATAATACAAGAGTACTTTCCTTTTTCTTTATTCTTGCTCTCCGCCGTAGAGTTCTGCCGTTTTCCCCTTATTTCTACTCTCCGCCGTAGAATTCTGTGGTTGTCTCGTTAGACTGGATGAGCACCGAGCTCTGATGGAATGTATCGACCATCTCTTCTGCTGCTGAATGGACTTCGTCTATATTAGTATCGCTGAGATATATCACAATCGTGTACTCTGAGTACACTTTGTCTCCGTCTTTCCAGCCACCGTGTGCTTCCTGGATGGTAAAGCCGCCGAAATGGTCAAGAAGGATCTCTTCTGCTTTCTTTTTTGCTTCTTCAGGCGGATAGACCGGTTCATTTGAATCTTTATCATTTGTTCCAAGATAGAGCACGTACTGAATATCTCCGTTCTCCTCCAATTCCTGTTCCGAAAGCGGCTTATTTTTTGCTGTTACAAGTGCCGCGATGGAAATAATCAATGTGATGATACTTATCACCAGGGCTGCTGTCACTAATTTTCTGTCCATTTTGTGTTCCCCATTTTGTTTACTTTCATACAGTTTTGACTTTTTTCAGTTTTAACTTATTCGTTTTCTGTATCATATTGCCGGATATTATTATTTATTAATGATTCTATTACCTGCGATTCACAACTCGAATACTGCCACTATCTCATTTATTAGAGATTCTATTAAATGTGATTCACAGCTCATATACCGCCACTATCTCATTTCCGCACATCTCTCCGTTCTCTACGAATCCGTATTTTAGGTAGATCTCTCTTGCATGTGTGTTTTCCGGCTCATACGACAGCCAGACTTTCTCTGCCTCACCAAAAGGAAACGTCCGGATCAGATCCATGGCCGCATCCATCGTCTGCTTTCCAAGGCCTTGCCCCTGGTACTTCTTGTCGATCATCAACCTCCAAAGGCAGTAATTCTCTTTGATCAGATCGCTCTCATCTTCGTTGCCCACAGTTCCTTTGCCGATCATGACGAATCCGATCAAAACCTCGTCGTTATATACTGCCAAAGGCAGAGCGTTATTGCCTTCGTTTCTCGTGGCATATGCCTCTGCCAGACTCTGTACGTTTTCCGCAACAAAATCTTTCTGATCATCAAAGACCTCTAGCGTACATACCTTCCATATGTTCTTATTTGTTATTTCTTCGAACCTGATCATTGTTTTACTCCTTGGTTTTCAACCTGATCATCATCGTCCTGGGTTTTCAAACAGTTATGTACCTTCTCCACCTCGTCGATTCTGTCTTCATCATATCATAAATGCCACCATATAAAAACCGCATCCGAAGATGCGGCTTGAATGTAGTGAAATCAGGGAATATTTCTCTTCTTAAGCTGTTTTCTGATCGTCGTTTTTCTGATCATCAGACTGCTGACTTCCATTCTGTTGATCATCTGATTGCTGGTTCTGCTGACCGTCTGGCTGCTGGTTCTGTTGACCAGCCGGCGGCTGATTTCCTGAAGGAGGTATCATATTGCCTCTTCCTCCACGGTTATTGTCAAACCGCTGCTCGCTTCCAGGTCTTCCGAAGTTCCTTTTATCAAAACCTTTATTGTGGCCAAGCAGCTTCACCACTCCTGCTGTAAGAGCGATATTCAAAGCCAGAGCAAGAGCGAGCGCTATGCTGAGGAATTTACGCGTCACGTTCTTCTCACCCCAGCCGGCTGCTTTCCCACAAACATCTGGCTGTGCCACAGGCACAGATGCCGCTGTTGGCGTCGTTTCGTCTTTAACTTCTTCTGGGGCTGATATCTCCCTGGTTTCAATTAAATCTTCGTTCTTTCCATTTTTGTTATCCATTTTGTACCCTCCTTTATCCCTTTTGGTTTCACTTCTATTTTCTTACTCTCTTTTTCACAGCCGTTCTGATTCGATGGACAACTTTTCCCATCTTACTTTCTTTTTTCACAGCCTGTTTTGATTCGATGGACAACTTGTTCCATCTAATGCAAATATAGCAGACATTCCTTAAATGAAACTAAAATCCCTGATCGTTTTTCTCCGTCAGGATCTTTGAAAAAAGCCACATCCCCGAATGGATGTGGCTATGCATATTATAATTGATTTATCTACAAACTGGATTGTATCTATAATTCCGACAGCAAACTGGATTGTGTCTACAATTCCACCAGTAAACCGGAATATGCCTACAACTCCAACAGCATATATACTAATTCCTGATATCCGCTTATGCGCGAATTGAATCCTCTGGGATTTCGGCCGAATTCTACAAAGCCCAGACTTTTATATAGAGAAATCGCCGTGGTATTCTCTGCTACCACGTTCAGCTCCAGTTGGGCATAACCGGCTTCTTTTGCACATTGAATACAGGCTTTTGTAAGGGCTTTCCCCAAGCCAAGCCCCCAGTACTCTTTTAAAATACTGATCCCAAATTCAGCTCTGTGCTTAACTTTATATTTCCTCCCTACAGCCTCGATACCCGCAGTTCCAGCTACTCTCCCATCTATTACAGCGATTATCTCGATCTCATCGGAACTTCTGGTTTTTTCCTCCAGAAAGTGAGCCTCCTGCTCAGGATCAAAGCTGTTTTCATCCTGATATGTCAGCAGATAGTCGGTCTCAGCGTGAGTAGCATTAAAAACATCGTAAACAATACGTCCATCGGCCGCATCGCCGTTCCTCAATAAAGCTTCTTTACCGTTTTTCAGTAATATCTTCTGTTCGTATCTCATCTTTCCCTCACAATTTCTTCAAGTATCTCCGCAATGTCACCGTTAATACATATGCTCCTGTCCTCTATCTCTTTCGGGCAAAAGGCTTCACTGTGATTAACGCATGCATAAACAGCGTTCTCATTATCAAAAGTCATCTGCCAGAACGGATACTTGATGATCGCAGGTGTGTTCCCCCCTACGCCAAGTTCCAGGAACAGCACATACATGCCTTTATGTTCTGAAAGGTATGTCGTGTATGATCCAGCGGCTTTATGCCAGCCCTCATCCTCAACGAACGTATCGTCTGACCGGAGATTCATCTTGACAGGACTGCCATCTGGCGAGAACGGTATCAGAGACGATGGGATCCGCATGGAGACAGTTCCGCCCTCAGGTATTTGAAAAATTCCATCATCATCACGAATGAATCCCTGCGCCTCCATAGCTTCCATGACCCATTCCTCGTTATCGAACGTCTCTTTGATCTTCGGATCTACGCTCTGGAACAGACCATAATCTCCTTGTGTATAGAATAGACGCTTCTTATCAAAACCTGCACGCTGGAACTGGTGATCCACGTTTGTAGTTATCACGAAGTAGTCTTTATCCTGTACCAGAGCAAGAAGGTTTTGATAGACTGGCTTCGGAGCGTCGACGTACCGATTATAGTAGATATGCCTCGACCACCACGCCCATAGGGTCTCTTCATCCGGGAACGGATAGAATCCTCCGGAATACATATCGGTGATCCCGAAGCGTGCAGCAAAGTCCCCGAAGTACTTTTCAAACCTCTCGCCGGAATATGTAAAACCTGCTGCAGTCGAAAGTCCTGCGCCGGCGCCGATCACGACAGCATCCGCCGAATCCAGCTCTGGCCTCAGCTTATCTATCTGTCTGTAATTCTCGTTCATAATAGCTCCTGTCCCTGTCATTGAACACATTGAAGATCACACGATCCATACCATCCTCATGTTCTGACAGCCAGTCTGTCACAGTCCTGACCGCTATCTCCGCGGCGCGCTCATTCGGGAAATGGAAAACACCTGTAGAAATACAACAGAACGCGATACTTCTGAGGCCATTATCAAAGCTCATATCCAGTGAGTTCCTGTAGCAGGATGCAAGGTCTTCCTCAAGTTCATCTGTCAGCCCATACTCCACGATCGGACCGACTATATGGATCACCTTCTTTGCCGGGAGATTATACCCATCCGTGAGCATAGGTACAGCAGTCGGCTGCTCATAATCTGAACCATACTTTTCGCGGAGCATGCTCATCTGACGGCTGCATTCTGCACGAAGCTGTATGCCCGCGAATGTATGGATACAATTATCTATGCAGTGATGGTTGGGGATAAAGCATCCGAGCATCTGGGAATTCGCAGCGTTTACTATCACGTCAACAGCAAGCCTCGTGATATCTCCTTTCCAGATCGAGATACGGCCGCCCTGATCATGACTGCTTCCCTGCGCTTCTATAGTTGGAATATCATCGGGTTTTACAATACCATTCTCACGGATCCTCTCCTGCAGATAATCATCCTGTACTTGAAGGACATCCGCCGGCATCATCCCCGGCATACGGATATTCATAAGTGAGCGAAGTACTATGCGCTTGCCCTCCGTGTCATCCGGCGTCTGAAGTAACCTGTAACGTTCAGAATCCTGCTTGAATTCCTCTATCAGGTAGTCAAGACGTTCTTCCTGCTTCGTGGCTGCATCCATTGACCGTTCCTCCGTTTCTTCATTCATATTAACACACGTTTCCACAAAAAAACACATCCCCGCGTTTAACGCGAGGTTTTCATTTATACAACAAAACCGCATCCGAAGATGCGGTCTATATATGTTGGATATAAGAAGATCTGCCTTCTGCGGTCTGGCCTCTGATTTTCTATTATTTCTTACGGCCCACCTTGCCGCTCAGTTCGACATTGCTGTAGCTACCGTAATACTTGCCGTATGCGTCTTTAGTCCATGCACGCGCCTTCACCTGATAACGTTTCCCGTTCTTCAGGCCGGTCAGTCTGAGCACGTTGGAAGCCGCGCTGAACGATTTCGTCTTCCAGGTCTTTGCGCCCTTGACTCGGTAGGCAAGCTCGTAATGACTGATTCCTGCATATTTAAGATTCTGTACCTTCACTTTCAAAGACTTCTTGCCTGTTTTAACTGACTCGATATGGCTTTGCGGTATGCATATTTTGATCGGATAGATCAGCATTCCGACCCCGTCTGCTTTCACCGTCAGATTAGCCCTGCCGGACTTTTTCGGATAGATGATCTTGCGGTTCACAGTTCTGCCGTCCTCGAGTGTGAACAGTTTTTCAGCGCCTTTATCGAGGATCCATTCGATGTTCAGATCATCTGGCACCTTGGCGTCCGCTTCACCTTCAAATGTCAGCTGCATGTTCACAGGTATCACTTCAATTCCCGGCATTGGCGGCTCCAGATCACTGTCGATCGTCAGATACATATAAAGCTCCGGCTTTTGTACGGCAAAACCTTCGGTCATTGTAAAGGCTGGAGTCTGCTCATCCTTCTCCGGGAGGTATACGCCGCAGCCGCAGCCTCCGGAATAATTGCCGCTGATAGTACCGCCTTCAGCAGAATAGTTCGCAAACAATTGTTGTGCCAGATGCTACGAAAACTGGAGTTCCGCATTCAGACCCATCTTGTTTTACTTGACGCGGATCCGACCTGCTACTATAAACATATTTCCGGTAAATCGATATCCTTCTGTCAGTTGAACAGTTTTTTCAAAGTATCGGCGTTCTCTTCCATTACTTTAAGTACATACTTGTCCCAGTGCCTGGCATCCTGTGTTGAGCTTCCAAACACGTAGTCTTCCTGACCGTAATCCATTACATCAAAGCCAGGAATGGATTTTGCTGCTCCAGCTGTTCTGTAAGAAGCCGCGTCAGAAAGAGTGAAGCTTACATCGCCGTCATCAAAGCTTACCCAGTCTGAGATATCAGTCCCTGTGGCTTCCTCAGCATCGCCATTTTCCGACTGCTTTTCTGCCTGTTTCTTTTCTATGTCTACTGCACCGTCTACATATTCCCCATACATAGTATCCACATAGAGAGACAGTGAATCTCCTAGAATCTCTGACGGAACATGGCCTCCATCCCATTGCCATTCTATCTCTGCGTCAGTACCGGCATTCAGCCAGGCAATCTGCATATTGAGTGAACTCATCATAGAGATATCACCTTCAGAGGCACCCATCAGTATCCTCGTCCATGTCGGATCATTTGTGTCATCATTACCGATATAATTGAGCGGGTCATACAGATCTACAATGTTGTTCCCATACTGATCACCGGACTGGATCCCTTCTATATCTTCCTGATATGCTTTAAGCATTTCCTCGTATGAGTCATAGTTCGCTGAATCTGTTGAGCTTCCTGCAGACTGAGTAGTCCCTGCATCAGGAGTCCCGACTTCTCCGCTGTCGTTCTGTGTATCACCTTGGTCGCCATCCTTATTATGCATATCCGGAGGTGTACCGCCGTTCGGTATCTCACCGTTCTGAGGTCCACTCTGCCCGTCCGGCGCCTGACCTTCCGGCATCTGACCATTCTGTCCCTCTGCAGCCTGTCCATTCATCATATCCGGTATGCCATTCATGCTGTTTTCAGAAGAATCTGTGCCTTTAGCGTATCTTCCCTCAACGAACGCCTTCGCCTTATCTTCAATCGTCATCTCAGTGACCTCATCATCCGACAAAGCTTTCCCATCTGAATCGAACCATGTCCAGCTGTCGGCATAGTCCAGACGGTCAAGATAGTCTGCGAGGCTTTGCTGGAACTCCGCGAGATACAGGTCGAGATACGTTCCGCCATATCCGTTGGTATCCTTGTATTTCTCTTCGTCATACTCTATCTTAAGGTCTACGGTGCTCTCAAGCTTACTGTCTCCGTCAAGGTCAAAGCCTGCAGCTTTTTCTTCTATAGACAGATCCTTATCGTTTATATAATTCATATATTCCTCTGACAGATACTCCGCCATCTGTTTCTGAAAATCTGTGTTGAAGTCATAATCCGTATCCAGATAATACTCAAACGCCATCGCCATATCTGCCTCTTGAAGTGATGTGATAGCGCTATATGCCATACATCCCCACATGCCGTCGGAGAGTTCTGTCTCCTCACCATCGATGGTTACTGTCGTAACGTAACTGTCGCCGTCTTTATATACTCCGACAGCTCCGGCTTCTGCTTCATATGCATAATAGTCGGAATTGTCTGAAGTTGCGGCCAGCATGACTGCATGCGCTCCGCCGCCGCTTCCTCCTGTCGATACAAAGTAATTTACACTTCCCGGAAGATTGCCTAGAAGAATATTGTATTTCACGAATCTTACCGCGTTTTTCTGATCGACAAGGCACGACGGGGCGTCTCCTGTGTAGGCTGATTCACCCCTGTCATCAGTCGTAGTGCTTTGCTTACCGCGGTTTCCGCAAACAACATTTATATACCCTTCTTCCGCGTATGTCGCCTGAGCCGTCTGATTCTGCTGCTCGCTGTAGCCTGCTGCTCCTGTGTTAACGATCACAGGAGCAGAATCTGCTGTGTAGACCTGTCCGTTTGTGCTCGTTATTGTCGCGTCATGGTCTATTACAAGATCGCCCGTTACCGAAGCGCTGACTGTTTTGCTCGTCTCATCAGCTTCTCCGTCACCATCTGTATCTATGCCCTTGACATATGCTCCAGGTACACAAACCGAGACACCCTGCTCATCTTCTATCTCCGGGTCTGTCACAGCTGTGACAGGTGTAAGGGTCCAGGCATTTGACTCCTCAGAATATGTCCATTCCGCATTCATGTTGGACAGATCCAGAGCTTCTTCTATCTCTTCTTTAGTATTTGCCGCGCTGGCAGCACTATTGCTATCAGGATCGTCACTATTTGTACATCCGCTGAGCACGATCATCGAAATGATGACCGATATAGTTAAGATGCGTAATATAATCTCTCTCATATTATATAGTCTCCTTTCTGCTTTCCGACCTGATCAGGTTTGTTTTCTAATCCGGAACGAGTGTAGCAGGCTTTCCTTAAACAAAACATAAATGTATATAAAAAGCAGCCAAATAGGCTGCCGCAAAGTGAAGATGCTATATACCAGTAACGCTTTTACAATTTAAACCCGCTGCCGATGAACTGTGCAATATTTCTTCCGGTATCGTCAGTAACATCTACATTCATCACCGTCGTCCTGCTGCCGTCTTTTTTACAGACAGCTCTGGCGAACAGCGTATCCCCTTTCGGAGCGCCCAGATAGTTGATGCTGACCTGTTGCGCTACCGTAGGCATATGGATATGGTTCGACAGAACTGCAAACGCGAAATCTGCTAATATGAAGATCGCTCCCCCCATTATTCCGCCATTAGCATTCTTATGGATGTCGCTGATCACGAGGCTTGCCAGAGAGTATTCATCAGTCAGCTCCTCTAATCTGACACCCGTGATCATCGCATACTTGTCACCCTGGAAATACCTTCTAGCTTCTTCTGTATCAGAAAATGCTCCCATATCTCCTTTTCCTTTCAATCTCTGGATCTTCCTTATGTCCGCTATTCAGAAGTGATGCTCTTATTGTCATTCAGAACGGGAAATACAGCTTTCATGATAAATCTGTTCCCTTCACCGGCCTCAGCGGAGATCCTTCCCCCACATGATGTGACTATTGCATCTGCCATGGAAAGACCGATACCATATCCTCCTGTTTTTGAATTCCTGGACTCGTCTATTCTGTAGAATCTGTCGAAGATATGATCAATACTCTCTTTAGTGACCGGTTTATCTGTCCTGTTCACGACCTGAAGCACGCAGTCCCTCACGTTACGCTTAAGGCTGACCGCTATCGTGTCATCGCCCGAAGAATATTTGACCGCATTCTCCATCAGTATCGACACAAGCTTCTCAATATCCTTAACATTCCCTCTGATAAATATCATGGGATCGATATCCTGCCGGACATGCCTGCCGCTGCTTTCCGCAAGCACTTCGAACGAAGATACAGTATCAAACACCACGTCTGAAAGCGGAAGCTCTGTAACAGCGTTCCCCTCTTTCTTTTCTTCCATCCTGGAAAGATATACGAGGTCATCGGTAAGACCTGCCAGTCTGTCTACCTGATTCCCGATCTCTTTCAGACTCTCGTCAGTACTGTCAGGATCCATCTTGATAACATCCAGATTGGCTTTGATTATTGCAAGCGGTGTCTTGATCTCGTGCCCTGCGTCAGTAATGAATCTCTTCTGCTTCTCATAGCTCTCAGCCACCGGCTTTACTATACGTCCAGCAAAATATGATATTGCCAGAAACACTACAAGAAGGCCTGTCAGCGACATAAGGATACTCGCCAGAAGAAAATCCCTGAATGACCCAAGCACTCTCCCGCAATCAAGAAACGTCACGGTGCTCCCCGAGTCTGTCCGTCTGACCGAATATCTGAACTCATCAACAAAGCCATGCTCGCTTCCTTTCGCGAGTACTTTTTCTGCATATTCTTCCGCCTGTACTTCATCCACAGCAGAGATCCTGCTTGTATCGATCTGCCCGACTGTTCCGTTTTCATCTGTAACTACAGTGAAAAACCTCTGCTCTTCGGCTTCATCCTGCGTCATTGAACGACCGCCTTTTCCGCCCCGTCCGAACAGTCTGCCTGGCGGCTCCGGGCGTCCGGGAACATCCTGAAAGACAATTGGATTCTGCTCGAGAACATCAAGCCGTGCGTCGGCATCATTCACGACTTTGCTGTAATTTATGATATTCATACCTGCAACTATGACCGTAAGAAGCAGCGTAAGAGATATCATCGAGAGTGCTATAAACTTTTTCTTCAGCTTCTTTATCATTTCTCTATAGTAAGTGTATATCCGGCGTTTCTAAGTGCCTTTATCTTTACGTCAGATCCGAGTGACGCGATCTTTTTGCGGAGATATGAGATATATACCCATACGACATTGCTTTCAGTCTCGGTGTCATATCCCCAGATGTGGTCCATGAATGCTTCTACAGATACTACGCTTCCCGGCTTTGTCATAAGCATCTCCATCATCTGGAACTCTTTGTTTGACAGCACGACGCCAGACGAAGCAGAAGCTAGTTCGAAGCTGGTTCTATCAAGCGTAAGACCGCCGAATCTCAGCTTTGTATCAACTACGCTCCCTGACCTTGTGATAGCCCGTACTGCGGCAAGCAGCTCTTTCGCGTCAAAAGGCTTGGTTAGATAATAATCAGCGCCGCTGTCGAGCCCCAGCACCTTATCGTCCACTTCCGACTTCGCAGTAAGCAAAAGAACCGGGAGATCGCTCCCGGCCTCCCTCAGTCTTTTCAGTACAGTAATACCGTCGACTTCGGGCATCATGATATCAAGTACTGCGGCATCGTAATTCCCACCCTCAAGATAATCCAGCGCTTCCTGTCCGTCGTATACTGCATCTATCGAATAATTGCTTTTTTCGAATATCTTTACGAGTGCTTTCGATAATGCTCTTTCATCTTCCGCAAGAAGTATCCTCATAAGTGTTTCCTTTTTAGATCACAAGCCAGTTTTCTTACTCAATAATACACCATAATAAGTGTTTTTTCTATTCTCAGGCACGCCCCTGACCGCCGCTGTTCTTATCCGCCGACTGCTGAAGCCACCTGTTCCTGAGCAGATCGTATCATACATTCCTTAAATGAAACTAAAACGCAGGGTCCTGCTTGTTCTCACCTGTATGCTTTGTTCTGACAACGAAAAAGCAGACATGCTTTCTACATGTCCACTTTCATCTTACAAGTCCACTCAGAAGAGATGTTTCACAATCAATCTATGCATTATATTTATGTGCGTACCATTGGAACATGGTGTCGAAATCATCGTCTTTCTTTTTCCTGTCTCTAAGCATCTCATGTGTCTTAAGCGTGTGTTCAGACTGATCGATAACACAGGCCGCCACATTGGATGCATGGTCTGAAACGCGTTCCAGATCCGTCAGTATGTCTGTCCAGATAAAGCTCACTTCAACAGGAACATTTCTTTCCTTCACTCTCAGTATATGCCTTGTCCTGAGCTCATCCTTGAGCGTATCCACTACATCTTCCAGCGGCTCCACCTTATCCGCGATCTCGATATCGTCGTTCCTGAATGCCTTTTCTGACAGATCCAGCACTTCAGATACTGCACCTGAAATAACATGAAACTCATATTTATATGTATCTGAAAAATCCACGTCCTTATCTCTCATCTCCTCGCATGATTCAAGGATATTGATGGCATGATCAGCCACTCGCTCATAGTCGCCGATCACTTTCATGATCTCGGTGACCCTTTCACTATCCGACGCTCTCAGATCCCTTTCGCTGAGCTTTACCATATATGAATCCAGCACGTCCTGAAGCCTGTCTGTCTTTTCTTCCTCACGCCTTATTTCGGCTGCCAGCTCATTTGAATATTCCGAAAATGATCTAATGCTTTTGTTGAATGCTGATATGGACAGCTCCGCCATATCCAGAGCTACTTTCTTACATCTCGCAACCGCCACCTCAGGTGTTGCAAGTAATCTCTCATCTATCTCAGGCGTCGTCTCCTTATCGCTGCTGTCAGGCACCATCTTCCTGACCAGTATCTCCAGCTTGTCAGAAGCCGGAAGAAGCACCGCAGTGCTCAATACTTTGAATGCTGTGTTCGCTATCGCTATACCCAGTAACGATGCCGGCATGGTGAGCAGCACCGGCGATATCGTCCATTTTACAATACAGAAAACTGTGATCCATACCGCTGCTCCTATCACGTTGAATGCAAGATGCGCCATGGCCGCTCTTTTTGCGTCTCTCTTTGCTCCTATCGAAGACAGGATCGCAGTCACACATGTACCTATGCTGTCTCCCATTATGATCGGAATAGCAGCTCCGTATGTGATCTGTCCTGTTGCAGCAAGTGCCTGCAGTATGCCGACTGAAGCCGAGCTCGACTGTATTATGGCAGTAAGGACCGCGCCGGCGAGGAGCCCGATCAACGGATTTTCAAACATTATGAACAGGTTCCTGAATCCGGGATCATCCGCAAGCACCGATACTGCTTCAGACATCATGCTCATTCCGAACATCAGAGTTGCGAATCCGAGAAGGATCATTCCTGTCTCATTTTTCTTCTTATCAGAATATCCCATAAGAAGTATTACTCCGACCGCTGCAACAACGGGTACGAATGAGTCCGGTCTGAGAAGCCTTATAACAGGATTATCTCCGCTTATCCCGCTTAAGCTCAGGATCCAGCCTGTCACTGTGGTGCCGACGTTCGACCCCATAATGACGTTGATCGCCTGTCTTAACGACATGAGCCCAGAGTTCACAAAACCAACGACCATTACAGTCGTAGCTGAGGAGCTCTGAATGACAGCTGTGACACTGCAGCCTGTGATGAAACCTGAAAGCTTGCTTGTTGTCATCTTCTCAAGGATAGACCTCAGCTTTCCTCCTGCACGCTTTTCAAGCGACGCGCCCATCACATGCATACCGAACAGAAACAGCGATAGTCCGCCTATGAAATTTAAAATGCCGAACAGATCCATCGTTATGATTCCTTCATGTCATCATCTTGTAAAGGGAAAAGCACTTTCACAATGGTTCCTTTCCCGAGCATGCTCGTTATCTCTATGTCTGCATCATGTATCAAAGCCGCATGTTTTACTATGGAAAGACCTAACCCTGTTCCTCCTGCATTCTTTGATCTGCTTTTATCTACTCTGTAAAATCTTTCAAATACCCTTTCTTTCTCCCCCTCCGGTATCCCTATACCGTTGTCCGCCACACTCAATACCGCCTTATCGTCCTTCTTTGTGACAGATATTTTTACCTCACCGTTTTCACCACTGTATTTTATTGAGTTGTCTAGCAGATTAAATACGATACTTTCCAGAAGCTGCGGTACTCCATCAATCTTTACAGTTTCTCCTTCCAATACTATTTCAGTATTGTTCAGTTCAGCTGCCGGCTTCAGATTCCTCACGGTAAACTTTGCTATATCATACAGATCCACCCGCTCTTTTCTGAATTTATTCCCTGCCTCTTCTATTCTTGACAGGCTTATTATGTCTTCCACCAGTGTGATCAGGCGCTTTGATTCCATATAGATCTTATCCGAGAACCTAGGAACATCTTCAGGCTTGACTACACCCTTTGACAACAGCTCCGCACTTCCTGATATAGTCTGAAGAGGTGTCTTCAGCTCATGAGTGACGTTCGCCGTGAACTCTCTTCTGACCATCTCGGCCTGCTCTCTTTCTGCTTCCTTCTGTACTATTGAAACAGTCTGTTCCTTTATCAGTTCCTCTTGAGTATGTATCCTGTCGACAAGCGGCCTAAGCTCTTCATATGGTACTGTGTCTCTGTCATCCAGATCCATTTTATTCAGCGGATCAATAATACGCTTTGTCAGTCTGTACGCTATACAAAACGACAGGATCAGTGTCAGAAACGTCACCACTATCAGCTGATTCAGTATTCCCAGAAGAATACCGGACATTGTGATCTGCGTTGCGGCAAGACGTATCACTGTACCATCATCCAGTTTCTGAGCTACATATATCTCCTTTTCAAACATCGTGCTGGAGTATCTGCTGCTCTCGCCCGTACCGCTTTCCATGGCCTGTTTGACCTCTTCACGAGTGCTGTGATCCGTCATTTTATCAAAATCAGCTTTGCTGTCATATATGACGGTCCCATCTTCATCTATCCAGGTCACGCGGTATCCGTCAGCCTGTATCTTACGTACAAAGTCATTACCCATCTCATTCGTGCCCATGGCTACAAGCTCAGCCTGCTCAGCCAGCTGCTCTTTCTGAACGTCTGAGTAATGGGCGAATATCAGACTTATCACAAGGACCAGCGTCGCTACGAACACGAACGCCGCAACTATGACTGTAGATTTGAATATTTTACTGGTCACTTTTCCGCCTCCATCTTATACCCAACGCCTCTTACCGTATCTATGCAGCTTCCGGCTGCACCTAGCTTGGTTCTCAGTGTTGCTATATGCACATCTACCGTCCTCGTCTCTCCAAGATAGTCGAGACCCCATACCAGATTAAGTATCTCTTCTCTTGTGAATACTATTCCGGTATTCTCCAGGAACATGCGGAGCAGATCATACTCTTTAAGGGTGAGATCTATGACCTCGCCAGACACCCTGACCTGATGTGAACTGATATCCATTATTATGTCGCCCACATGTATCTGGCTTTCATTATGCGGATCGCATCTTCTCAGCACAGCCTTTACTCTTGATACCATTTCCATCATGCCGAACGGCTTCACAAGATAATCATCGGCGCCAAGGTCTAGCCCCTTTACTTTGTCGTATTCCGTACCCTTCGCTGTTGCCATGATGACAGGTATGTCTCTTGTCTTTATGTTTTTCTTCAGCCGCTCAAGTATTGATATGCCGCTCTCTCCGGGCAGCATGATATCAAGCATGATAAGTTGAGGAAGCTCTACTGACATTGCAGCGTCAAGCTCTTTCCCATCGTTGAATCCACGGCTCTCAAGCCCAGCAGTTTCCAGCGTATATATCATGAGATCTCTTATACTCTCATCATCTTCAACACAATATATCAAAGTTTTATCTCCTTTCGATTTCCTGTATTCATTATCTATCATGTTTGTAAAACTTACTACACATGTAATGTAAAATGTATGTAAAGAAAAAGGACACCTTCCGGTGTCCCTGAATTGTCAGCTCATTATTATTCTTGTTTTCTATCTCATATATCCTTCATCTAGTATGCAATTCTTCTGGAAATAGTATACATCATATCAGCGATCGCTTCACTGCTCATAGGGAAGTCCGATCTGATCCATTCACGCAGCATGCCAACTGTTCCGTTTGCTATATACAGCTGTTTGAAGTGGGCTGTCAGATCATCTGAATTCTCATCAACAGGAACATATCCGTTCATAAGATGGTCCACCAGCCGCGATGTGAAGCTGCTCCCATTAGTCTCATTGAACAGCGTCTGGACAGTTTTCCTGTTATCTTTAATATAGTCAAAAAAAGCAGTAGTAGCAGCCAGTAGCGTTTCATTTTTCATCATATTGAGTATCTCGGCAGGAGTAGGGATCTGGTCCAGAAGATCCTGTTCTATCTCAAGTAACAGCTCAGACGGGTCTTTATAATGATTATAGAATGTTGACCGGTTCACATCGGCAGCCTCACATATGGCCGTGACGGAAATGTTTATGACATTCTCGTGTTCCATAAGATCCAGCAAAGCTTCTTTCATTAAATTCTTCGTCATTCAAACACGCCGGTTTTCGTACTTTTCAGTCATTATAATTCTCCTCTTAAACAACAATATTCGTTATAGTGTAGAGTTTAAAACATAATCAAAAGAACTGTATAGAAGAACTGTCCATTGATGCCATTTCACGTTCAAAGCAAGGCTCTGCTTCTCCGCGTATTGAATTCCGTTTATATATCAAAAACAATAACTTACTGCTCAGTATAATGGACCTCGGCAGTAAATTCGATCCAGTCTCATACTATAAACTGCACAGAGATGAAGAACTGACAAGAAATATCGGTCTTCGCGCTGTAATAAAAACGGCAAAAGAAGTAAAATACTACAATTCTTTCAACAGCAATAATATAATGTTCTCTCTGTAGGCAGAAACAGATACATCCAGGAAAATGCTGGTTCGACTCTCCTCATCTCGTTTCTAAATTATCCCCCGCTCCTGTCCTGATCAGATGTCCTTCCTGTATCGCTGCGAATGTTGCCACAGCGCTGACAAATGCTCCGCTGTATTTCAGATCGATAATCGTTAATGTCAGCGGAAGCGCGAAAAGCAGCACTCCAGTCACCTTATTCATTTTTGTGTGCAGGGAAACCATTTCCCTTCGTATTACATATCCTGAAATCAAGTTGATTGCTTTGATCGCGGCAATAACGATGATCCAGATGATAAGCCAGGTCGGTGCGTGAATGGCAGGAATCAGTTTTATCAGACACACAACGACAAAAACAAAATCAGCCGCTGTGTCGAGTTTCGACCCAAACGCGCTGGCAGTTCCGGTTTTCCTCGCTACAGCCCCGTCTATCATATCGCTGACCCCGGCAATGATATACAATGTATAGAACGCTGGTGAAAACACAGGGCAGAACAATAAAGCAATACTGCAAATGATCCTGATTCCAGTTATGATATTTGCAATGTTAAAGTTGAATTTTTCAATTGTCGTTCCCGCTTTCTGGAACTCAGAAAGGCTTTGCTGATCTACCGGCATTATGCAAAAATGCATCCTTGAGCCGATCTCATAATATAGATACACTCCAACTCCATTCGTATAAAACAACAGCGGAGGTATAGCATTCTCACCATATTCCTGATCATGCTGAACCACATTTTCATTCTGCTGCTCCTCTGACGCAGCATTCTTCTTCTCGCCACATGAAGCAAGACAAATTGTAAAAATGATGATCAGGCATATTAACATTCCAGTTCTTCTAATCATGCATTTTCACCCCAAATAAAACGGTTATATATGTTGGCCAGAACAGCTCCCGATATATTATGCCATACTGAGAACACAGCCCCGGGAACAGTGGCCATCGAAAGATCCGGGAACGCCGTTCCTGCGAGAGACGTCGCGAGCCCCGAGTTCTGCATCCCTATTTCGATAGAAAGCGCCTTCGTCTTTGAAAAGTCGAGCTTCAGAAGCTTCCCGAGACCGAATCCGCACGCGTACCCCATAAGGTTATGCAGCACTACGACTGCGAATATCACGGCTCCTGTGCTCATTATCTTCTCAGCGTTATGCGACACGACCGCCATTATGATCAGGCAGATCGATATTACTGATATCATCGGAAGTATCTTAACGAAAGGTTCCGTATACTTCCCGAGAAAGCGATTGATACATAACCCGATCACGACCGGTATTATCACCACCTGTATTATCGAAACAAACATGCTCACGGCGTCTACTTCCACGCTCTTATGCAGGAACAGGTAAGTTATTGCCGGGGTAATGACAGGCGCGAGCACCGTATTTACAGAAGTCATACCGACTGAGAGCGCGACGTCCCCTCCCGAAAGATACGTTATGACGTTGCTCGCTGTTCCTCCCGGGCACGCCCCTACCAGGATGACCCCGGCGAGCAGCGCGGTGTCTAATCCGAACAAGATCCCGAGCCCGAATGCGAGGAGCGGCATAACAGTGAACTGACTCACGCATCCTAAAATGATGTATTTCGGATGGCTGAGTATGTATCTGAAGTCCTCAACCTTAAGAGTAAGACCCATGCCGAACATGACCAGCATCAAAAGGTAGTTTATCCACTCGGTCCTGACCCATATTGCCGCTTTCGGCACGAATAGAGACAGAGCGGCGACAAGAAGCACTATCACCGCCATGTATCTTCCTATGAACTGGCTTATCTTCTCCAATGTCTTCATTTCAGGCTATCTTTACCCCGCTCACATCATCCACACACAGAAAGGTTTTTGTCAGTTTTGAAGAATGGACATTTCTCTCCAATGCACTGTTGGTTCAGGTCAGAGAATTCACATTCTTGCTCTTCGTAAACAAGCTTCACATCATAGTGACAGTTGACATAGTCTATTGCGTTTTTAAATGCGATCATCGCATCTCTTTTGCAGCATCTCGGGCCGTTTATCCTTCCCAGCTCTTCCATCGCTGCCGAGGTGAAGGACATATGCTCCCCCCAGCTTCCATCCTGTGAAAGTGGGCCCGTGCCGTCAATTATCGAAAGCGCCGCTCCAATAGATGTTACAGCTCCGCAAACTCCCCAAAGTCCGCACATTGCACCCGGCATTTTAAGGCCTTCTTTAAGTATTTTGCTGAGGCTTGTGTCCAGATCTATCTGCCCTCCCGCATTATGAAACGCCACAAGAAGACTGGCGCCGTCCAGGACATGATGCTCAGGACCATTTACGCTTATATAATCCTTGCCGGCCATATGCCTGAATATAGCTACCGGGCTGCAGCTGTCTTCACTTTTTATATCTTCTATTATTCTTTCACCTTTTTCTTCAATAGTCATCATGTTCACCCACAAAATTCTATTGTTCATCAAAGATTTACAGTGTACATACCTTCCAAATATTCTTATTTGTTATTTCCTCAAACCTTATCATTATAGTCCCTCCTGTAAAGCATCATATTTGTTTTTCAGCCACAAGCTTCGTCCAGCCATTAACATCGGCTTCCGAAATAATCTCAAATCCGTTTTTCTTCCAGAAATGAGTTGATTGCGGATTTCCTTTATCTATTGCCAACCGAACTGCTGTTTTTCCAATCGACCTCAAATAATCTATAACTTCGCTGATTATAGCTGTCCCTATCTGATTTCCCTGATATGTCGGGTTCATCATAAAGAATCCAATATACGCAATCCCTGCATTTGGATATCCATCGATCAGATCCATAACTGCCACTAACGTGTTATCTTCGTAGAACCCCACATAATACTTATCAGACATCGAGATATCTGGTGGCGTAATATGTAAATCATTAAAGACCTGTTCTAAAGTAGGCTTCGCTTCGCAATATTGATAAAACAGTGCATTGCCAGAACATAGATCCAAAATGCTTTCAGCATCCAAATCCCCCATTTTGCGTACTTCATATTTTGTGCTAAGTTTCAGAACGTTTATCATTGAATATCCTCACATACTAGACGCATGTCAAATGCTTTCTTTGATTTCCCGTTAAAGCCCTTGCTCTCATAAAACTGATGTGCCTCTGTGTTGAAGTTAATCTTCGGTATTCCATTTCTCACAATCTCCTTCAACTCTCTATTTGTATATGCGTACAGTTTTTGTCGCCATTTCCTCTGCGAATCTGACATCATGTTCAACGATCAGCATCGTCGGACTGTATTCCTGAATAAGTTTTTCAAGCTGCATACGTGAAAAAACATCCACATAATTCAGCGGTTCGTCCCAGATATACAGATGAGCCGGTGTAAGAAGACTGGTCGCTATCAAAACCTTCTTCTTCTGCCCTTCTGAAAAGTCTTCGATCTTCTTATCGAACTGTGTCTGCTCGAGCGCCAGTATCCAAAGCACTGCGAGAAACAGACTATAGTCCAGACCGTTCTCCATGGCGTACGTTTTGAGATCGCCATGAAGATGTGATGTGTCCTGGCTTATATATGAGATCTTCAAATGGCTCGCTGTCTGAAGTGTTCCTTCAAGTACCATATCGCCTGCGTCAGCAGCACTTCGTGAAACCGTTAAACTTCCGGTATCAGAGGCTCTGGCCGAAGCCAGTATGGCTTTGATGAGGCTGGACTTCCCGCAGCCGTTTCTCCCTTCAAGAAAAACGCGTTCTCCGTTCCTGATCTCGAATGAAAGCCCTGTGAATACAGGCTCGTCTGCGTCGGCATACTTTAATGACAGGTCACGCGCTTCGACCAGTCTGTCTTTGAAATGCTTCAATGGTGAGAGCTTAAGGTCTCTGATTTGTTCGACATCATCGAGCAGTCCTTCCTGCTCTTTGATGCTCTTCTCAAGTCGTTGTTCATACGCCTTGACACGCGACTCCATTTTTTTCGTCTTAGAACCTATATATGGCCTGGCCATGCCGCGGTCGTGCTCTTTGATCGGGTCGTATCCGATCTTCGTGCTCTCACTCTTCGAGGCCCAGTGCTGGCTTTGCGTCATGGCCCCTTTCAGACGTTTTATCTCCTTAGCATGTTTCTCGTTCTCTGCTTTGGCGAAAGAGTCAGATCTTTCTTTGTTGGCCCACCAGGAGCTGAAGTTGCCCACCTGCACCTCGATCGTAGAACGCTGTAATACGAGCACGTGATCTACGCATGCATCGAGAAGGTCTCTGTCGTGAGACACCAGAATGAAACCTTTCTTGCCAGAAAGATAGTTCTTCACGATTTCGCGGGCATCTCTATCCAGATGGTTCGTCGGTTCGTCGATAAGGAGAAAGTCATTTTCTCCCGCGAAGAGCACAGCAAGCATGACCTTTGTCTTCTCGCCAAAGCTCAGTGTGCTCAAAGGTCTGTATAATAGATCAGCCCCCATAGAAAGATCGGACAGTTCTCGCATTACGCGCCAGCTCTCCACTCCCGGTTTCCACATATCCATCAGGTCTTCCGCTGTCCTGTCACTATCTTCAGGTGAAACATCGTACGGGAAATAGTCACATGGAACGTCCATTGCGATCGTCCCACTGTATTCGTACTTTCCGAGCAGGAGATTCAGGAACGTCGTTTTGCCCTTTCCGTTTCGCCCGATGAACCCCAGCTTCCAGGACGTATCGATCGAAAATGAAACATGCTCAAATATCGGGTCGAAGCTGCCCTCATATGAAAATGTAAGATCATTTACCTTTATCTGTGCCACTTCTCATCTGTCCTCTTTATATTGACACATCGACAAGCCGGAAATTATATAAGAGTATAACCTCTGAACCCGCGCACGGAATAGTACGAATCCGCCCCGTTATGAAATATGAAAACCATTCCATAACGTCGCTCACAGAACAGCGCACCGCCCTTGCCGCGAATATTATCCGGCGTAGCGATCCAACTCGACGTTTTCAAATCAAATTCACCGAGACTTTGTAATCGGCGATATAGTTCCTCCGTCATGATCGAAACGCCGCTTTCCTCCATCCTTCTCAAAACATCCTTTGAGCCTGGATGTTCAAGTAAACGTTTCTCCACGTCAAGCCAGCTCAGTTCCATATGAAGATTCTTATTATCCTGAAACCTGGCTTTTAATATTTCTAACATGGTTTTCCCCTCCGATCCCCGATCTACTTGTATCTATTATACCCACTCACATAATGTAATGTGCCGCACCTCGCATAAGATGCGGCTCAAAGGTGGTGGAGATGACGGGAATCTATCTATTTCATTCTTTTTTCAAACCGGAACATTCCATCTTGACCATCATCATTTATCTGCCCCGCTGTATCCAGATCATTTGGGTCAGGATGATGGCTGTTTAAAAACTCAACAATATGAAATCCACAACAATTCACATAAAAGTGGATGTTCCGTTTTTCAAAGTATGGTGTTACCGTCTCCCATACGTTCACTTCTGGATGCAATCTTTCCACTGCACACCAAGCTGCATAGCCAATTCCTTTGCTATGAACGTATGGAGAAACAAACAACAAATCAAGATCACCGTGCTCACCATCTGTTCTGATGACGAGGCCGCCGACAGGTTTTCCGTCCTGCATGATCCGATATGCCTCACCACAGTCAATAGATTCCTCTATCGTACTGCGCGAGATGATCTCACCCTCCTCTTCAAAGTGGTCATCTCTTCGACCGAATTCTTCCAGGGCGCCATAGTTAAAAGCTTCCTGATTATCCTTTATAAATTGTTCCCGATCATTCCTCGTTAATCGAACAAGAGTTACCTTTTCCAACTATACTGCCTCCACAAACTGGAATATGTCATCGTGAAATATGTATTTTATACATTCCAAAAGAGAAGTTGCTTAAGAGTATTTCGTACTCTTTCGGATCAAAGTGGTCCATATCAGATGCTAACACAGAATAAACTTCACCATTATGAAAGAATCTGCATCCGGTATCAAAAATACTGTTTTTACTATAGAAGAGGATTCTCTTCTCTCGCTGCAATGCATTTTCTGCAGAAGGATTAAGAGACTCAACATTCAAAACGATGATCTTTGCTGTATGTAGTTTCAGCCAGTCGAGTATTTTGTTCCATAGCCTTTTGATCTGATCCGGTCATTTACTGCCAGATAGAATACAAAGATATATTTTTCATCCTCAGCCGTATACAAGATTCCGCAGAATTGTTCATCCTCATAAAAAGCCCTGAAATTAAAGCTTTTGCGAAAAGCCAGTATCTTCAGCAACCACATCGGTATCTGCTCATTCTGTGGGAAAGCAGTATTCATTAACCGACAAATATCCGGGTATTCTTTTAACCTCCCGGATGCCTTTTTAGCTATCATTGCCATAGTATCTATCCTGACAAATTGTGATTTGGTTAAACCTATTATACCACTCACATAATACAAAAACCGCATCTCGTATAAGATGCGGCTCGAATGTGGTGGAAGTGAGGGGAATCGAAGCTCCTTGCGGCATTGAAATTTCAACATTTTGGGTGCTTAGCTTATGGCTTTTCGCTTTATTCGTACACAATCTTATGATGTGCAACACTTATCATGTGAGGAGATAAGGCATTCAACTTAATATCCACACCACTCCCTGCAGCGCATATAACTATAATATGCTTTTATTTAAAGCCGAAAATTACATAGAAGAGTCCACTTAAGACTCTACCTAGCTCATTATCTCGGTCAAGAATTATTTTGTATACTGTCTGATCTTCTCTATCATATACCGCCACCCTTGAAACTTGCCGGAGAAATAGTAAGCAGCTTCCATACCTCCTCAAGTTTATCGTTCCATGTGTCGAATGTATTGTTCAAATGCTGAACTACCCAGTTGTCAGACATACATTTCAACCTCCTTCCCTGCTTGATTTAGGTATTATAAAAGCCGGTCAGCATCGCTGCCGACTGGCTATGTAGTAGTAATAAAAAGCTTATATTAATTATTCAATTTGTTAATTCAACTTTTACTGTTCATTATTCAGGCTCACTCAACCGCAAGTGTTACTAATAAAACATTAATCCGTTACAAACATAGTCTCCTTCGGAATCTTTATAACACTCAACCTCTCCCTCTTGAGAAGACCCTGAATAATTAACTTTTACTTCAAAGTAATAAGTATCTCCGTCTATTCTGTCATCTCCGGTAAAATTAATAGATTCGATCTCATTATGCTGGGATTGAAGCATTTTACAATACTCCTTTGCAACACTTTTGGCATTGCCTTTATCTCCTCCCCCACAAGAAATACATGTAAATAATAAAGCTAATACGAGTAAAAAAGCTATTATGCGTTTCATCTCAACACCCTCCTAAAAATACGACTAGTTGAATATTAATTAACTCAAAATCAGTGCATTATTATATCATTTATAGCAGAAGAATTGCACATTGATAAAAATATTCTCCATCTCTTCTGTTCTATCTTGGTTACATTTAAAATAATTTTACTTAAATCACCCATTCTAAATATATAGTTCAAGTCTCAATTATTTCACTTTTATCTTTATTGTGACTGTCTTGCTTCCCGCTTCATACTGATCATTGCCTGCTGCGAAGACTGTCACACTGACCGGGTAAGTGCCCTTTTTGAGTCCTTTCTTTACTGACACTTTACCTGTCTTTTTATTTATCGTTATCTTTTTGCTGCCTGACTGCTTTTTGAATGAAAGAGTGCCCTTTGGGTTCTTTATGGTCATGACTTTGCTTATTCCCAGTGTCTGAGTCTTCTTTCTTAATGCAGAATACTTGACAGTCTTTGTCTTTCCTTTCGCATACAGGAGATTAGCTGCTTTATTCAGCTTGAATGTAAAAGTGCCGTAGTATGGAGCACCTTCTTCTTCAGCTTCCTTCTCAAACTCTGCAGGCATTTCAAATGTTACAGCGCCGCCTATGCTCCTCCCCGGAAGCTCCTTCATTATTACTACTTTCCCGGCCTCTCCAGGTCCGTATGTTATATCCCATATTCCGTCCTGATCGAGATCGCAGAATGCGCCTCTGTCCCCAATACTGAATTTGATCTTTCCAGTTGAGAGCAGAACTTCCAGCGTATACAGCATCACATAGTTTTCACTGCCGTATACATCATCTACTGACAGTGTCACATCTCCGCCTGAAAGATCAAGAGTACCTGGTCCGTTATCACCCGCGACATTGTATCTGAATCCAAAATGTTCCGCATAATCCAGCGCAGTCGAGTTCTTCCGCACGACAAGGGCGGTATTATAATCTTTATCAAAGGAATACTGATACAGAGTGCACGCCGGGTTCTTTATGAATACGACCTTAAGCTCAGGGCATGCTAGAAACGCGTTATTACCGATGCTCGTGCAGCTCCCTGGTATCGTGAGCATTTGGAGAGCCTCGTTATTGTTGAACGCACCATCCCCTATGGTCTCAAGTCCTTCTCCCAGACTCAGATTCTCACAGTCGATCTCCTCAAATGCCGTCTCCCCGATCGTTCTGACACCTTCTATTACGACTTGTTTCATTCTCACGTTTTCACAGAATGCAAAAGCGTCATCTTCTATTACACAGTCGTCTCCCTTGATGATTATCTCTCCCACATTTACGCAGAAAGCGAAAGCATGGCTCCCTATGCTCTGTACACCGCCAATACTTATCCTCGATATACCTTTGAAGTTATAGAACGAATAATCACCGATCTTGATCACATTGCTGAAGATGATCTCATCCACAGTGTCTTTATACTTGAGCCACGGAGTGTTGATGTCACCTATTTTTGAATCATACTTATAGTCATCCATCGCGCCGCCGATATACGGATCCTTTGCAGATATCTTCAGTGTCGTAATTGGCGTTCCGTCGTTATACAGCTCCCACTTGCATGTCCCAGTCACACCTTCATCGATATTTCCCATGGCATGCGCACTTTCAGCCGCTGAAAACACGATGAGCATAAGCGCGGCCGTGATAACAAGGATCAATATCATCTTTTCCAAAGCAGTTTTCATCTTAGTATCCTCCCCGCAGAATGCATATAGTCAGAATATTCCGAATCTTATTTACAGTATAGCACTTATGTGCTGCCAGATGAACTTCAGAATGGCTCTTTCATATATGATCTGAAAGCTCTTACGATCATCGGATGCGTGAATGTGAACATCAGATACGGAGATTCGGTCCGCCTGATGACCACACGGTCCGCTTCAGCTTTGACCATCACTTTTTCTGTCTGTATAAAACCGCCTTCTTCCGGGATACCGTTACCGCATTCCGCGATCTCCACGAGCGGGCTGGAATCCTTCAGCAGGCGGCTGAATGCCTCTTCTGCGAGCTCAGTCACCTCCCGCTCCTGGCTGTAGCTGTATATCGCACGTCTTTCAAGACCTACGACGCTCGTGCCGGCGATACATGCTTCTCCCAGCCGGATGAACAAAGTGTGCGAGAACCGTCTTCCAGCACTCGGCATGCAGTAATATGATGTGATCCTACCGGAAAGATAAAGCGGCATCCACCACTCTACTGCTGATATCAGCTCCGCCAGCGAGCGGCTCACGGTGTGGATCGCACTTATCCTGACATCCCTGCGGATGAGCTCTGACATGAGCACAGTAAGGATCTTCCGGTATTCTCCGTCATCACCATCGCCGTAGAACACTTTCGTCACATAGTGTTTGCCGTTCACTCCATATTTAGGAAGTGTCACTTCCCCGGTCATCTGTCCCTTGTCATTCTCACGAAGATCGACTCCAAAAGAAGTCCCGCCCGGGTTTTTGATCTCGATATAGTAAATGTTTTTCAGCTTCCCCCTGACAGGCTTAAGACAATATGAGATCGTCATGCCGTCTTTCTTGACCCTGGCGGTACTCTTGTTCCAGTCTATCTCGGTTCCATCATATTTCACAGATCCTGAAGCAGATAAAGAAGTATAGCTCTTTTCTGCTGCAAAGGCTGGCTCGCCTGCTAAGGCTATGACGATCACCAGCAGCGCCGCCATAGCCGAAATGAACAAAACTTTTGCGTTCTTTATGAAAACACCGCATCTCGTTTGAGACACGGTGTTTTGTTTCGCATATGCAGGTACGATCATACCTATGATGATCAGAGTTTGATTGGGTCCCAGCCGTAATCCTTATAGTACTCGATCCCTGCGCCGCTTTCTTTGGCGTATGCCTTGATGCAGTCTTTCCTGACCGCTTCATCGAAGCCTGCTGAAGCCATGAATCTGGAACGTATCTCAGGATAGCCTTCTGTGAACCTGTTTATGCTCTCGGTGTATCCATCTCCATCCTCGGCTATATCCATGCTGCTCACCACATAGCTGCCATCACCGCTTTCTGATCTCTTCAGATGATAGCATCCCGGGTATGATCCTCCGCTGACACATACCAATGTGTTTCCACGCTTCATATAGCTGTCTCTGAAGAAGTCGCCGAATACGAGAAGCTCATCACCTTTTTCTGCCTTGCCATAGATGTTCGGCTCAGGTATGAGCACTTCACCATCGCCAGCATCTTCACTATTTGCCATATCTTCACAGATCGCTTTCATTACAGGATCATCACCTGCGTATTCATATTCAGGAAGTGAGCACAGATCACGCACCTCTTTTCTGATGCTGCTCGTGATCCCCATCTGAAGCTTTCCTTCTGCCGCCTTCCCTGTCTTCACATTCTCTTCAACAAGAGTATATGCATCATCTTTATCGCTCATGTACAGAAGCACGCATTTTTGCTCCTTGCCCTCACTGTCTGTATATACATAAGCGTTCTCGCTATATGATCCGCCATTCGATCCGACTGCGTCATCGATCTCAGGTGTCTGAAGATATGCAACATTATCCCAGGCGTCAATATAATGCTCTTCTTCGAATGCTTTTCCATCTCTGTACATATCGCAGTCTGTAGTTTCGAATTCGCCTGACTCTGAGCATTCGATGAATTCAGTACTGCCCGGAAGATCACTTAAGTCGTATATGTGATAGTAGCCCCATGCAGTTTCTGTCTTATCCTTTCCGGACTCTTCATCAGGCATTCCGTAATCAGTATAATCCCCTTTTGTGTTATATACGGTAAGCTTGCCGTCTTTTACTGTGATATGAGTCTTTACGGTATCGCAGTTATAGTATGAGCTGCATATCGCCTGAAGATCGATCAGGCCTTCTACCTTACTGTTCACGCGGTCATATATGACAAGGCCATAGCCATTTCCGAACACGAGCATGCTCTCGTCAAGATAGTAGATGGCAGGAGCATATACTTCATTCCCTCCATTATTTGACGCCGGGTCGCCAGTAAACACCAGTATTTCCTTAGGAGTCATGTCTGTCACCCTTGCTTCAGCTGCATATACATATCCTGTTGCATTAGGAATATCAGTGCCGCCGATATTTCCATTGTGCACAGTGATACCTGTTGCCACAAGTATGAACGCAGCCGCTATAGCAGTAAGCCGCTTCCACATTACTGACCTGCGCTTCGTATACTTCTTCGTATTCGTGTCCACACTTGTGCCCGTGCCAGTATTCGTATTCAGATCAGCTCGATCTGTTTTTCCGTCTATTTTCTCTTCGATATGGTTCCATATTCTGTCGCGCTGCTTCTGATCGGGAGCCATATCATCGATCGTCTCTTTCAGTTCTGCTCTCATCTTTTCATCGTCATTCATCACGCTTCCCCCTTAGCATTCGCTTCGCCGCAGTCAATTCGGATCTCACCTTTGTCTCCTTCGTCCCCATGATCGCTGCTGCCTCCTTAACTGTATACCCCTCGTAGTAACACAGATATACCGCCTCACGCTGTTCTTCCGGCAGCATCAGCAGTAGTCTCGCCGCCTCGCTTTCCGTCTCGTTCTCGATATCCGTATACGCATCATCACCGGCATCCAGGCCTTCTTTTTCTGAATACACGTCTGATGGTGCAATCAGCTGTACTTTGCCGTGCCATGAACTCTTATGCAGATCTCTGCACCTGTTGCGGACTGATGTTATGAACCATGCTTTCTCATGCTCTTCATTCTCGAAAGTGACCTCTTTCTCGATCACCGTGAGAAACACACTTTCCGCTACATCTTCTGCATCGTGAGGATCACCCGTGTAGATCAGGGCGATGCGGTATACACGGTCTATCTGTCTTTCATAGATCTCTTTTATCTGTCGTTTTCTTTTCTGGTCGATCACCGTTTCCCCCTTCCGATGTATTACTTCTACCAACGCGCTATGGCGCCTTTAACGAAGCGAACGACTGTAATGGGCGCCCATCACATCTCCGCCCCTATAATATATACGATCCACGAAGCGTGATTTACACTATCAAAATAACTTTTTTCTTCAAACAGCGCAAGCAGCAATAAAAAACCGCATCCGGAGATGCGGCTGCTTTTCATTCTGAAGCTGTAACAGGATCGCCTGATCGCATCGATAGTTATGCCAGTGTTTCAAGTACCACTCCGATGTCTCCGTCAATACATATGCTCCTGTCTTCTATCTCTTTCGGGCAGTAAGCTTCACTGTGATTGATGCATGCATAAACAGCTTTCTTATTATCAAAAGTCATCCGCCAGAACGGATACTTGATGATCACCGGCGTGTTCCCTCCGACGCCAAGCTCCAGGAAAAGCACATGCTTATCTTCATTCACTGCAAGGAATCCTTAAGAAGATTGTCCAGAACCTTTTCGCGGCTCATTGCGTTCACGAGCTGACTTTCCATAGACGAAAGATCAAGATTTGACGGTATCAGATCCATGCCTTCCTTATGATGCAGGATCGTGTCTATCACATCCGGCTTGTATTCCTGAGTTGCAAGATACATCAGTCTTCCAAGCGACTTCTCTAGCGCATCTGCGTTCCAGCCCAGTGAGCTTGTCAGGTCACTTTGGGGATCTGCATCCACGAGCAAAACCCTCTTTCCACTTCTCACAAGACCTGCACCAAGATTCAGAGCTGTCGTGGTTTTACCAACACCGCCCTTCTGGTTACAAATAGCAATTGTTTTACACACAGCATCACCCCCCTAGCTTATGTTCTCAACTTCGAAAGGTCCATCTTTCTTAAAGAGCGCGTCCATGAAGTCCTTCATACCATCTTCCTTCACACATCTCGCAATCAGAAGCAGCATGTCAGCAGCATATTCAAGATCAAGTAGCTCGAACACAATGAGAATGATACTTGCTGCAATCTCATACTCTCCATCCAGATACGCTTTTGCCACCATACTTCTGATCAGGAAGTCTGCGTCCTCGTCGAAATAATACTCAGACGTTTCTTCATAATAATCTGAGATATTCTGTGCGATTTCGTCAATTATGGGACAAACGGTATGTCCCTCCGCCCCCTTAGCAATAACTTTGATCGTTTCTTTATTCGTACTCATTTTCCTTTCCTTTCCGCCATTTTGGCAACAAAAAACTGCATCCCGTATTGGATGCAGCATGTAGAAAACTATTGATTCACTTTATAAACTGGAATTGTTAGCACTCTGTCTTATTGCACCGGAGGCATAAAGCATAAAATGCAATCGCCAGAAACTGTGATACCACAGACACAGTGACAAGATACACAGGATTCAAATCATACAGGGCACCGAGAAGCCAACTGCCCAGAAACCACGCAATACCAAATCCTGTCTCAAATATTCCGAAACCGGTGCTTCGCATGGAACGCGGGACGATTCCGCTGACAGCTGCTTTCATAATACTTTCCTGCGCACCCATTCCAATCCCCCACAGAATTATCCCAGCTCCGATCAACCAGGCATTTCCAGTCATAAAAACAAAACATGAGAAGAATGTGCTGCATAGTGTGGAAATGATCAGAGCCTTCAGCCCGACCTTATCATAAAGCCAGCCAAAGAATAGTGCAGCAAAGGCATCCACAGCCATTGCCCCAGCATATAGCAGGCTGAGCATGGATTCATTAAATGCTCCGGTATTAGCCGAATGAAGTGTGATCAGGGTGAAGTCTGCAAAGCCAAAAGCAAAAAAGCAGATGGCCGCCATGAACAGAACAAATGACTTCCTGAATTCAAAGCTTGCCGGTTTATCTTCCTGCTTTTCAAAGATCTCCGGATCAGGGTATCTTATCTTTGCTGTCAAAACAAGAGCTATGGTGATCATTGCAGGAACAAGCAGTACCGCAAAAGAGATCCTATATGTTGTAAAAAGGTCGTCTGTACCTTTTACAAGAGCTGTTACAAAAAGCAGTACCGGTCCGAGAAACGCGCCAAGCTGATCCAGAAACTCCTGATAGGCAAAGCCTTTTCCGGTTCCGATCTCGCTTGCCGCAAAGCTTACCAATGTGTTTTTGGCAGGCTTTTTTATCGCTTTTCCGATACGCTCCAGGATCACAAGACCGCAGGCCCAAATCCAGCCATGTTCAGGTACGAGTGCCAGTGCAGGAATTGCCAGAACCTGTATTACATAGCCTGTGATAACAAATGTCCAGTATTTCTTCGTTTTATCTGCTATAAATCCGGATATGAGCCTTAGTGAATACCCGCACAATTCTCCTATACCGGACACAAATCCGATGGTTGCAGCGGATGCCCCTGCGAGGTTCAGATATTCGCCCAATATGCTTCTGGCGCCTTCATGAGTCATGTCCGAAAACAGACTTACGATTCCCATCAGGGTTATAAATGTTATGGCGCCAGACAAAGCCCTTTTTTTATCCATGTTCTACTCCACTAATCCCGATTTGTTTAAGCCTATTATATCACGTATAATCCAATCACTCACATAAAACAAAAACTGCATCCCGTATTGGATGCAGCATGTAAAAAAGCGGAATAAGCCGCTCAATCAACAATCACAAAGTCTAAGCAGCAGATCATCTACTGCGTCTGTATATTTACCTTCTTCTATCAACTGGTTCCTGAGTTCGTTCAGGGCGTACACCAAAACATTGATCTCATCTGGAGTAACTTTTAACTTTACTTTATCACCGAACATTTTACTGCCTCCTCTATTGGAATCACATAATGTGAAATAAACACTACTTCTCCTGATTCTATTTTACGTAATGTACGAGGCAGACACAATTATGCGTTTTACGCCCGCCTCCTGATATTCAGAAATCATACCAGCTAAGAAGGGCCAGATAAATGAGAACACGTGAAAATCATTTTGCAATTATGCCCCGTTTGCGAATCCCCTCATGTGATTTTTTGGACTAAATTTTGGACACATCTTGTATGTCTATATAGGTTATAAAGGGGGTTAAATGAGTATTTTTTATTGATCACGACGCCTCTTATAATCGCTGTAACCGTTGCAAAATAAAGGAAGTAGCGCTTGTTGCGCTACCTCCCATGGTAAGTGGAAGTGAGGGGAATCGAAGAGGCACCTGAAAACGTGCTCGCCGTTGGAATTACTCACTTCTTAAAAAGCACACTTTCCCTTGCTCTCACTATGTCCGTCCTATCTGGTGATGCTGAACATATACCAGGTAAAGTCATGCTCCTATTGCTAATACTATACTCCCTCTTATCCGTCAAAAGCCTACTTCCGACGAGCATGCTTGGCGCTATTGTCAGAAACAGTCATCTTTTATGCTTACATTAGCTGCAGCGGCTACCATGGTTTACATCTGGATTCGAGAGTATCTTATTTCTTTATTCCTTAATATTTCCAGGCGACAGTATCAATCAACAGGAATTCCTCTGTACCGACTGGATCCCATGTGCTGTATGTCGAGAAAAGGTCGCAGGATATAACATTCCCAAAACAGCTTATCTCTTCGACAGGAGTATGTCCTACAACCTGAAGGATTTTTGATTCTCTGTACATTATCTCAGAACCATATTGTGGCCTGAACCATAAAGGCGATGCATCATCCCATATCTCGTTTATTCTGAGGCAGTTGATGTATATAACGGATATAAAAAAGAAAAGGCTCTGGGCCCTCCGCTATTCAAGCAGTGGGTCGAACCTCTCTTCAACTAAATAATATCATAACAGCGCAGATTGTCAAAAACTACTTGTTGTGATGACTAGAACATTACTCATTACTATCCCCTCCCGGCTCTATATGTTCTTTCTTATGAAGTCCTCGATCTTGTCAAACGGTATGGCATCCTTTCCGCCTCCGTCGTAAAGATCAGTGTGCACGGCTCCCGGAATGATGAAGAGTTCTTTGTTGCCTCCGTTCAGGAGCTTGAAGCAGTCTCTGCTCATATAGCAGGAATGCGCCTTCTCACCGTGGACCATGAGGACCGCATTCTCGATCTCGCCGGCATAGTAATACTGTCTGGTGTTCATAAGTGCAGTCCCCGCGGTGAAGTTCCAGCCATCGTTTGAATTCAGACTTCTCTCATGGTAGCCGCGAGATGTTTTGTAATAGTCGTGGTAGTCTTTGATGAAGAACGGAGCATCATCAGGCACAGGATCGACTACGCCGCCCATTCTCTTGTATGTCCCAGACCTGTGTGAGCGTGAGCTCTTCTGCTTGTGCTAACGCTTTCTCCTGTGCCTGTAGTCTGCTGCGGCATCGCGGAACATGCCGACATAGATGTTCTTTCAAGGACGTTCCGGCTTCAGGCCTTTGCTGACACGCGGATAAATGAGACAGGCAAGCACGCCTCCGATACAGGCGGTAAAAAATTGGATAATACCGAAATTAACCGCCATTAAAGGCTGCGCCTTCGGTGGCAGGAAAGCCGGAGCGATCCATTTAACGATCAACAGGTACTGGATCCCGCATTTACAAAGAGCTGCGACGATCACCGCGATCAGATGATATATGTAATCAGGTACTTTAGTATCCCCTAAGATCCCGTCGCCCTCTAAAAGCTTTACCAGCAAAGCGATCACAAGCACATATGTCAGATTGCCCGCGGCGATGGCCGGGACTACAATGATCTGGGCATTTATGCCAAGAAGGAAAGCAATAAAAGGCGAGACTACAGCAGCAGCTGCACCGACACCAAAGCCAAAAAGCAGCGTCGAGACCGCAAGCACAAGATTGACCAAAGAACCTGTGATCAGCTGCTGGCCAAATCCTTTTGTAACGATCTGTACAATAATAATCAACGCAATTGCAGACGCAGCGCGCGTGATCCATTTAACTGTATCATTCATGTCTATTCTTCTCCCGTTCTCTTAATAAAACATGGCGGGATAACCGGCGTGACAGATGACCGGCACCGGATGTATCCCGCCTCAACCAACGATATATACTGATCTTCACTTAAGATCAGGGTTTAACGGCACAGCCCATTCAGTCAGATCTGTATGCAGCAGATGATGCGCCCTGTGGCTGAGCGGCTTCTCCATGTAATCATGATACAGCTGAATGATATCCGGATTTTCGTGCGAATAACGTATTACGCTGTTCTTATCAAGATTCCAGAGGATCTTTCCGCGGGTATCCGCAAGTTCTTCCCCTTCGTGGATCGGCTGTCCGCCGCCTCCGGAGCAACCGCCCGGGCATGCCATGATCTCGACAAAATCATAATCGACTTCACCGTGCCTCACTGCTTCCATGAGCGCCCTGGCGTTACCAAGGCCGCTTGCTACTGCAACTCGGACAGTCCCTGCCCCTGGCACATTAAAGTCTGCTTCCTTCCAGCCTTTCATACCGCGGACCGCGGTGAATGCGTCAGCCGGAGGATTGGACCCTGTCACCAGATAATACGCGCTGCGCAAAGCCGCGTCCATGACGCCGCCTGTCGCGCCGAATATCACGGCCGCGCCAGTACTGGTCCCCAGCGGCGAATCGAATGGTTCTTCTTTCAGTGCAGACACGTTAACGTGATAGCTCCTGAGCAGCTGACTGAACTCACGTGTCGTAACGACCATGTCGACGTCCTGATCGCCGCAGGCATCGTTAAGATTCGATATATCGCACTCAGCTTTTTTCGCCGTGCACGGCATTACAGAGATCACGCGCATCTTGTGCGGATCCACGCCGATCTTCTCCGCAAAATAGCTCTTAGCCACTGCGCCGAACATAGCCTGTGGAGATTTTGCTGTAGAAAGATTGGTAGTATATTCCGGATACTGCGACTTCACAAAGCGCACCCACCCCGGACAGCAGGACGTGAACATCGGCCACCTGTACTGGTCGCGGTGCGTGAAGCGTTCGATGAATTCACTGCCTTCCTCCATGATCGTAAGGTCGGCGGTGAAATTAGTGTCGAAGACATAGTCGAATCCCAGCGCACGCAGTGCAGCCGCCATTTTGCCAACGGTAGCCTCCTCCCGGGACAGCCCGAGATACTCAGCCCATGCGGTACGCACAGCAGGCGCCACCTGGACGACTGTGGTGATCTCAGGATCCTCAAGCGCCGCTGATACTCTGGCAGTATCGTCGCGTATGGACAGAGCGCCTGTCGGGCAATGAGTGATGCACTGGCCGCAGAGAGCGCAGTCCGCATCGGTGAACAGGCGGTTCAGACGTACGCCTACCGTGGTGCGGGAACCGCTCCCTTTTACGTCCCAGACCTTCATCGTCTGGATCTTATCGCAGACCTGCACGCACCGCATGCACTTGACACATTTGCTTTCCTTCCTGATCAGATAGCTGTCCTCCGGCCAGTCATTTTTTCTGACATCCCTCGGATAGGGATCATCTATGATGTTGAATTCCTTAGCAAGATCCTGCAGCTGACAGTTCTGGCTGCGCACACATGTGGTGCAGTCTCCGTCATGCTGGGAAAGGATCAGTTTCAGGTTCGTTTCGCGAGCCGTTCTGGCGCGGTGTGAATTGGTATGCACGACCATGCCTTCAGCCGCCTTTTCTGTACAGGACGGCACCAGCCGCTCCAATCCTTCCACCTCAACAAGGCAGATGCGGCAGGCGGATATCTCATTTATGTTTTTCAGGTAGCAGAGGGTCGGAATAGCGATCCCAACGGACGCCGCCGCTTCCAGGATCGTGGAGCCCTCAGGGACGAGCACTTCCCGTCCGTCAATCGTCAGCTTTACCATTTGGTCTCCCTCCCTCCTCTGAAGTTGCCGAAGCCGAAATAGTCACAGTGCAGGCAGCGTGAAGACTCCATATCCGCCTGCATACACGTCATCTCATGCTCGATTGCATTAAAGTCTGTCTTCCGTTCGCTGGCTTCTCTTTCAGTCAGATTGACGCGGCCGCGCCTGGCTACGCTGTTGATCTTCGGAGCGGGCAAAACCACGTCTGCGAATATCTCGTGCTTATAGCCAAGGAACTCGTCGATGTTCGCGGCGGCCACCTTGCCTGCCGCGATAGCCCGGATAGCAGTGGCCGGGCCTGTGACGCAGTCTCCGCCCGCGAAAATCTTTTCGTCGCCGATGTGCGCGTCGTCGCCGGCTTTAATGGATCCGCGCTTTACGGTTATACCGGACTCCTCAAAGTGTCTGGATTCGATGCCCTGGCCGATCGCCATAACGATCAGGTCAGCCGGCACCCGAACTTCCGGAAGGTCAGCGTCAACGGGAGAAGGTCTGCCTCCTCTGTCGAAGTCACCCGAGATCTGCGGCTTCACCCACAGAGCTGCCGCGTTCCCTTCCTCGTCTGCTTCGATGCGGACAGGTGCCATCATCGTAAGAAGTTCCACGCCTTCCGCAAGAGCGCCTTCCACTTCCTCCGGAAGAGCAGTCATATCAGTCTGGCGGCGGCGGTACACGCATGTCACCTTCTCCGCACCCAGACGGACCGCGGACCGGTTGACGTCCATAGCGACGTTTCCTCCGCCGATGACGACTACCTTCTTGCCTGTGAAGTCAGGCATCCTATAGTCCCCTATCTCGCGCAGCATCTCGACGGCGCTGGTCACGTGGCCTGCATCCTCGCCGGGCAGGCCGGCTTTACGGTCTGTGTGCGCGCCGATCGCGATATATACCGCGTCATAATCAGCCTTAAGTTGCTCAATAGTAACTTCTTTACCGATATCTACCCCAGTATGCGCCTCTATGCCGGTCGACATGATCGAATCGATCTCTGCATCGAGCTTCTCGCGCGGGAGGCGGTAGCTGGGGATGCCGTAGCGCAGCATGCCCCCAAGCTGTTTACGCTTTTCGAACACGACTGCCTGATGTCCCATCAGTTGAAGATAGTAAGCACAGGACAGACCGCTTGGCCCGCCACCGATTATGGCGACCTTCTTCCCTGTGCTCTCCGCACATGCAGGATTAGGCACCTGACCGGCCTGAGTGACCGCAAATTTCTTCAGGCCCCGGATATTGACAGGATCGTCGACTATGCTGCGGCGGCACCTGCTCTCGCACGGATGCTCGCAGATATATGCGCATGCAGTAGGGAAAGGATTGTCCTTTCGGATCAGCTTCACGGCGTCCGCGGGACGTCCGTCAGCGATAAGGGAAATGTAGCCCGGTACGTCCACGCCGGCCGGGCAGAGTGTGATACACGGCACGGAATTTCGGTGAGACGCCAGGCACTGGTGATGCATGATGTGTTCTCTGAAATCATCTTCAAAGCCGGCAATTCCGTTCAGGACCAGTGTGGCGGCATTGAAGCCGATGGCGCAGTCAGCTGAGTCGGCGATAATTCTCGCCGTGGCTTTGATCTGGTCAAGCGTTTCCATGGTGGCTTCACCGTCCAGCACCTGTCTCAGCATGGCGGACAACTGACCGAGTCCGATCCGGCACGGCGTGCATTTCCCGCATGATTGTGCGTGGCACAGGTTCAGAAAACTGAGCGTAATATCGATAGGACATAGTCCCGAGGGGCTGGCGGCGATGCGCCGTTCCATCCCTGCATACATACTGTCCACAAGCTCCTGAGCCTGGCTTTTAGTTCTGATCTTAAGTCTGCTCATAACTTATCCTCTTTCATAGCTCCTTTTTTGTCTGATTAATAGTGCAAAACAACACCTGTAAAACGGTGTCTGTAAAGCAATGATAACTCTGGCGCAATTATTGCGTTTTATCTTTACAAAAATTATAGAACAGGCATATAATAAATAACAACAGACAAATTCCGACATCTGTCGGAATTGTTCATGATGGAGATAGAAATGGATAAAAGAACCGCCCGCTCAATAAAGAGCAAGAACGCATTGAAAAGCGCATTTCTGGAACTGATACAGGCGAAAGATCCCGAGCTGATCACTGTCGTCGACCTGTGCCGCAAAGCCGGACTCAACAGATCCACCTTCTATGCGCACTACAGTTATACAGATGACCTTATACGCGAGATCATATTGGATAGTGTAAAGGAAGTATACTTCGATTTAGGGACGCAGTGGAATCTTCCGCTTGATGGCGGCGGCGTCGACCGTACAGTCATCTCAACTTATATCCACCGGTTTTTAAACAATCCCACGCTGCGGCGCTTCTGCACCTGTTACAACAGCGAAAAATACCGGACTATGATCATCCGCGCGCAGATAGAACTTACGCTCGGAGAATCAAAAGATCCGGTCCGTTATTATACCGCATACTTTTACAACGCAGGCGTCCTGAATTTCACCCAGGAATGGTTCAGTAACGGCATGCCGTTACAGGAAAACCACTTCGTGGAGATAATACATGAATTCTCAAAAGTCATGTACGGACTGAAACTCTGATGCAGATAACAAACATCTCGACAAGTCCAGATTTATATAATCAGTACAACAGATCCGCTCGTCACATACTCTTCTTCATAATCTCCACGACGCTGAGCAAAACCTTATTACATATGCAGTACCGAAATGGCTTTGACTTATTTGATTATAATTTTGACGGTTGCGGTTTTGTATGCGGAGGCGGCGTGGTTGGAGTCGCCTGCTGCTTTGATTTTGATCTTGAGTTGGCAGGTGCCTTTTTTGAGGCCTTTCTTTATTATGATTTTGCCTGTTTCCTTGTTTAGCTTGAAGTATTTCTTAAAGCTCTTGCTGCCTTTCTTGGCGGACGCGAGTTTGTAGGTCAGCGCGCCCTGCCCCTTGGATGTGAATTTAATCATTTTGGCAGCTGTGAGTTTCTGAGCTTTCTTATTGAGTTTGCTGTATTTGAGGCTTGCGGTCCTGCCTTTGACAGCAAGTGTGTTCGCGGCTTTGGCACTGGATACGCGGCGGCCGTTCTTTTCGAGGCTTGTCCATGCCTTCACTATGGCTGTCTTCATTGCCTCAAGCTCGTCAGTTGTCGAATCTTCCTTTTCGAGCAAAGCAAAAGCTTCGTCTGTTGCCGCAGTGAATGCGGCGTAGTCGGCAGGCTTGTATTCACCCGGATCTACATTTCTGTAGATGCTTACAAGGGTTTCCGCAAGTTCATTTACAGCGTTCCGCCATGCCTGGTTTGCGGAACTGCCCGATTCGCCGGATTCGCCTGACCCGCTGCCTGAATTCGAGACAGGTTCGAGGAGGCGCCACGCTTCGAGTAGCTTGATTTCTGCTGTTTTGGCATCCTCGGCTACAGCACTGTCATCGTCAAATACAGCGTTGGCTTCGGCTATGGCGCCGCGCAGAGCCTGAGCTGATTCTTCTGTGTAGCTGCCGGTCGCAAGAGCGCTGTTGGCAGCGATGATCTTGTCCCTCAGCTGCGCCAGCGCTTCGGTTCTTTTATTCACTTCGTCTTCACTAAGAGGATCGGTCTCTATTTCGTCCGAAAGTGATCCTATGCCCTCAGTAGTGAAATGGGCTGTATAAACTGCTCTGCCGTATTCGGTGGTTGTCGGTTTGCTCACCACTTCGCTTGTGATGTCGGTTGTGGTCTCGATGTCAGTTATATCATTATAGCAGTTGGCGCATAACATGTATAAGGCGGCCTCTGTATAGTCATCGTTCCAAAGTGCCTCTGGGTAAAGCGGCTCGTGCCTGTGCAAAACGATTCTGGATGATCCTCCATTGTCCTCGATGCCGAGCAGCAGGTCGGCTGACTGGAGCCTGTCAGAAGGCTTGTCTGTCCTGGAGCCGGTCTCCTTATAGAGCGGAAGCTTGATGGTGCCATTCTCGGCTTCATCCCAGTTCTCATATGTAAAGAACGGGTTCGTTCTGGTGACGGACGTACCAATGAATGTGATCTTGCCATCGGCCTCTTCGCGGAAAGCAGGCATTATGGCAGGATGATGGTTGAAGTTATTGACGGAGTTGCTGTCAAAACATCCGTCGTATATGTCCTCATCGATATGCCAGAAAATGAGGCCTCCGCCGAGATCCTTCCCGTTGTCTGAAGCGGCACTAGAATATGTGATGCTCATGCCCTCATCCCAGCTCGTAAAGCGCCGGTTTTCGACAATATAATATTCACGCGGCCTGCTCGTGCAGATCTTGAGCGCATTGACCGCGCCATCTGTTGCATCCAGGCTGCCCGCGATCTCGCAATCGTCCGTACCCGGGTCCTCCAGGTCGCTTGCACTCCAGACCTTCGGTTCTATCCAACCCAGTTTTGCCCGGCAGTAGATATCAAGGGAATACGGCCTTTCGTTATTGTTGAGATCCACTCCGTAGCAGCCGCAATTCATCAGAGACAGATATGTGCAATCGTAGCTGGTCCAGCTCCCGATTGTTAATGAGGATGTATGGTACAGATCAGGGAGCCCGAGATAATGCCCGAGCTCGTGAGCCAGCGTACCGATGCCTTCCTGGCCAAAACCAACGCTGCTGCTTACGTAGCGTTCCTCAGGGGTCACGATAAAGTTGTTTACCGCGATCCCGCCAGGATGCGGTATCTCTGAAATTGTACCGATCAGTTTCCCGAAAGTGTACGCGTAAGACCGCGTGTACATATACTTATTCTCGTCGGTAACGAGGGTGGGTTCAAGTGAGGACGGTATTGATGTGTAGTCCTTACCGGCAGGCACAAAGCATATCGCGAGCTCGCTTGTCTGGATCGTGCCGTCGCCATTGCTGTCATATGAGGCAAAATCGATATAGTCTGCTGCCTTGTCAAGCGCCGCTGCCAGGCACAAAGCCTGATCCTCATCCTCGGCATCGACATTATCATCGTCTACCGCCCAGCTCTGTTCTTTGGCTCTGTCGATAGTTACGTGGATGATGCCATCATCTGCCCTGTCGTACTCATTAGTATTGCCATCAATGCCGTAGGCGCTAGTCTCCTTAGCAGGCTCGAAGGTGAACTTGTCAAATGACATGTCCTTGTAGTACTGCTTGAGAGAGTTTGTACCCACGAACATAGCTCAGGAATAAACGTATCATTTGCCAGAAGGCTCTCTGATTCTTTATAAATCTGATCCCAGTCAGCTTCATCGATAATGAACTCACTGAAATTCACATTCCTTCCATATCTGCAGTCTGCAAAATCCAGATCAAACTTTCCGAGCACATCATCATCGTCGTCAATCAAGTCATTACGGCTTGCATATTGAAGCATTTTTTGAGAAGCTTCAATAGTAGTCTCTTTAATAGATATGTCTTTCAGTTCCAGACCAATGGCTTTCAGATAAGCGGCAAGCCATTTGTCAACAAAGCCAGTGTCATAACAAAGTACACCTGCTTTAATTGAATCTTCCAGGATCTTTGATACATATATAAATCCCTTATTCTGGAGCTTTCTGTTGAACTCGTCGCTCTTCATGGCAATATCCCAGCTTCTCTCATTACGGACGCGGCGGTTCTCATTCCCCTCAGCCCACTCCTCATCAGCTATTAGTCCATCGAATTCATAAAACAGCATAGCGCAGCCTCCTCTCGTCTTTGTTTGCTATACAATACCATCGGGCACGGGACTTATTTGTCGCACAGCTGTAAATTAACAAGAAATATGTACTGATAAAGTACTATGTTTTCACTTTCCGTTCCGCCATTTTTGGGAAAAAACTGCATCCCAGATTGGATGCGGCTTGAATGTGGTGGAGATGAGAGGGTTACCAGCTGTTACTAAAAGCCATAATAAGAGCGACCTTAAGAATTGCGTCCTAAGCACCGTTCAGGTTTTGATCGACACATCCATCGCCTCTCATCAAAACCCTCACTTTGGACTATAAGAAACATTATCGGAATATTTCCATGAAATGTATACCTAAAAGGCAAAAAGCATTGATAAATGTATCCCGAAAATCAAAAAAAAGTTCAAATAAAAGGATGTCTCAGGATACATTTTCAGGCATTTTTCTGGTTGAGGTATACATTTTGTATTTTAATTCTTCTAATGTATCCTTGCTGCAACTTTATAGCAGAGCAGATTTTGATAGTTTGGTGTAAATCCGGGGAATGCGGCAAAATAAAACGCTGTTGCTCAGGCTATAATAAACAGCACGCCGCAACAGCTTATAATGTGGTGGAGATGAGGGGAATTACGCGGCGGGGCCCCTGCCCCTCCGCCGTCCTGCGCCTCCCTTTTCAGTCGGCTTGGACCATCGGCTACTCACGCGTCCACCGGACGTGTTCGCTTACGCCGATGCCCTTTCGGGTTCGATTCCCCTCATCTCGTTTCTATATGGACACAAAAATACCCACCCTTTTCTGGGTGGGTATTTTGTGTCCAATGGAAGTGGAGATGA
>JAFWHX010000014.1 GCA_017533915.1 Eubacterium sp.
AAGTCCGTACCTGTCGCGAAGTACTGATGTGATCGCCGCTGTCAGTGTTGTCTTTCCATGGTCTACGTGGCCGATGGTTCCGATATTGATATGCGGCTTCGTCCTTTCAAAATGTTCTCTTGCCATTACTTTTTCTCCTTATTAAGAATCAGAATTTTTGTTATTAACTTAGTGTCGCGTACGTCATCATACATACTGCGAACTGGTTTTTGTTGATCTTGTCAACTTAGTGTCGCGTACGTAATCATTCATACTGCGAACTGGTTTTTGTTGATCTTGTCAATTTAGTGTTGCGTATGTCATCATTCATACTGCGAACTAGTTTTTATTGATCTTGTCAAGCAGATTGTCAGGCAGCTTTTCAAAGTGGTCGAACTGCATTACGTATATGCCTCTTCCCTGTGTCTTTGATCTCAGGTCTGTTGCATATCCGAACATCTGAGCGAGCGGCACCATAGCTCTGATGGATACTGCTCCCTTGTCCATATCGGACCCTTCGATGCGCCCTCTTCTTGATGTAAGGTCTCCGATGACGTCTCCCATGTACTCGTCAGGGACTGTCACTTCTACCTTGAATACCGGTTCGAGCAGGACCGGCGCTGCCTTCTGGGCGGCTTCACGGAACGCCATCGATGCGGCGACCTTGAATGCCATCTCAGATGAGTCGACTTCATGGTAAGAACCGTCGTACAGGTCTACGCCTACGTCAACTACCTGATACCCTGCGACAGGGCCTGTTTCCATAGCGGCTTTGATACCTTCCTCAACTGCAGGAATATATTCCTTCGGGATGGCTCCGCCGACGATGGAGTTTTTGAACTCGAATCCCTCGCCAGGCTCGCGCGGGTAGACTTTGATCTTGACGTGACCATACTGTCCGTGACCGCCTGACTGTTTTGCATATTTGTGATCGACATCTGTCGGCCGTGTGATAGTCTCTTTGTAGGAGACCTGCGGCTTTCCGACGTTAGCCTCGACTTTGAACTCACGGAGCAGCCTGTCGACGATGATCTCCAGATGGAGCTCGCCCATTCCGGCGATGATCGTCTGACCTGTGTCCTCGTTAGTGTAAGTTTTGAACGTCGGGTCTTCTTCTGCAAGCTTTGCCAGCGCGATGCCCATCTTCTCCTGGCCTGCTTTTGTACGAGGCTCGATAGCTATCTCGATAACAGGGTCAGGGAATTCCATAGACTCAAGTATGATCTCATGCTTTTCGTCGCATAGAGTGTCGCCTGTAGTCGTGCTCTTAGGGCCGACCGCTGCGGCGATATCTCCGGAGTAGACTTTGTCCAGATCTTCACGCTTGTTAGCGTGCATCTGCAGAATACGTCCGAATCTCTCGCGCGTTCCCTTGGATGAGTTGTATACATATGAGCCTGAGTCCAGCGTTCCGGAGTAAACTCTGAAGAACGCCAGCTTACCTACGTAAGGATCCGTCATGATCTTGAATGCGAGTGCAGAGAACGGAGCGTTGTCATCGCTCTGTCTTTCCTCCTCCTCACCAGTATTCGGGTTCACGCCCTTGATCGGCGGGATGTCGATCGGTGCAGGCATGTAATCCACGATACCGTCAAGAAGCATCTGTACACCTTTGTTCTTATACGCAGAGCCGCAGAGCACAGGTACCATCCTGTTCTCTATGGTCTCTTTACGGATCGTTTCCTTGATCTCCTTTTCAGTGATCTCCTCACCGTCCAGGAATTTCATCATGAGATCTTCATCTGTCTCGGCTACTGCCTCAAGCATCTTCTCACGCCATTCTTCTGCCTGATCCTGCATGGACTCAGGAATGTCGCCGACGCTGAATTTGGTTCCGAGATCGTCTTCGTCATAGATCTCAGCTTTCATGGTGATAAGGTCAACAATGCCGGTGAATGAATCCTCGGCTCCGATCGGAAGCTGGACTGCTACAGGATTAGCCTGGAGCCTGTCCTTGATCTGATCGATGACCTTGTAGAAGTCCGCGCCCATGACGTCCATCTTGTTGACGAATACCATGCGTGGAACTCCATACTTCTCAGCCTGTCTCCATACTGTTTCAGACTGAGGCTCTACACCGCCTTTTGCGGCGAGCACTGTGACTGCGCCGTCGAGCACGCGGAGCGATCTCTCTACCTCAACGGTGAAATCCACGTGTCCCGGTGTATCGATTATATTGATACGGTGGTTTTTCCAGAAAGCAGTGGTTGCGGCTGAGGTGATCGTGATGCCACGTTCTTTCTCCTCATCCATCCAATCCATCTGAGAAGCTCCGTCATGAGTTTCTCCGATCTTGTGCGTCTTACCGGTATAGAAGAGGATCCTTTCCGTGGTAGTTGTTTTCCCGGCGTCGATGTGAGCCATGATGCCGATATTTCTTGTTCTTTCCAGTGGGAATTGTCTACCAGCCAATGTCTTCTCCTTTCCCTTCTGTTACCATCTGAAGTGCGCAAATGCCTTGTTGGCCTCTGCCATCTTATGCGTATCTTCCTTCTTCTTCACGGATGCTCCTGTTCCGTTAGCAGCGTCCATGATCTCCTTGGCGAGTCTCTCCGCCATTGTTCTCTCGCTTCTCGCTCTTGTGTACTGAGTGAGCCATCTTAATCCGAGAGTCTGCCTTCTCGCAGGTCTTACTTCGATAGGAACCTGATAGTTAGCTCCTCCGACTCTTCTTGCCTTGACCTCGAGTTCAGGCATGATGTTTTCCATTGCCTTATTAAAAACGTCAAGTGGATCTTCACCTGTCTTCTCTTTGATCTGATCAAAAGCTCCATAGACGATCTTCTGAGCTGTGCTCTTCTTGCCGTCCAGCATGATGCTGTTGATCAGCTTGGAAACAACGATGTTTCCATAAACAGGATCAGGAAGCACTTCACGTTTCGGTGTATTTCCTTTTCTAGGCACTTCTCTTCCCTCCTTCTTTAAAGACAATAAGTTACTCTTCGCTCGTTGTTACGGGTTACTCTGGAACGGTCCTATATGTAACTGCCGCCCAGATGTGTCTTAAGGTACTCGGCGATCCGCCACTGTCCGTTCTGCTTCATCAAAACCTTCACGGTCCATCAGATGCACGGTCGTGTATTCGCCGCGGTGCCTGATACAAAGGAATGTAAAATATGCATACCTACATATATCAGGAACACCTTAGTCCCGATTATTCAACTAACAATCCGGCCTTTTCAGGCCGCCGGCCTGTTTTTCTCAGGCTGCAGACCTACTTTTTCTTAGGTCTCTTGGCACCGTACTTGGAACGGGCCTGTCCTCTTTCTGCAACACCTGCTGTATCAAGAGTTCCTCTGATGATGTGGTATCTGACACCAGGGATATCCTTTACCCTGCCGCCTCTGATCAGAACGACACTATGTTCCTGAAGATTGTGACCGATTCCAGGAATGTAAGCCGTTACCTCGATACCGTTCGTCAGACGTACCCTTGCTACCTTACGAAGCGCTGAGTTAGGCTTCTTAGGCGTAACAGTCTTTACAGAAGTGCAGACGCCTCTCTTCTGCGGGGAATTGTTGTCTGTTGCGACATGTCTCAGTGAGTTCATTCCCTTACCAAGAGCAGGAGCGTTTGACTTCTTGACAGAACTAGTTCTTCCTTCACGTACCAGCTGATTAATGGTAGGCATTCATATTCTCCTTTCTTAAAATATTTTTTCGCACGCGTCAAAACGCAACGGAACCGATTTCCGCGCACTCTAACACCTGCAGCGAGCCACTATACAGCTCGTATACAGCCCGGCCCTTGGGACCGAAGCCAAAACAAATTGTATCACACCAGTAAAATCAATGCAAGCGATAATTTTTACATCTGCAATAAAAAACCCCGCATCTCACGATGCGGGGCACTGCCCATTATAATGATCTGTAATTGTAATGGTTTCATTTCAGAATCGTACTCTGATTATTCGTTCAGATCTGCTTCGTCGAATGCGTCTTCTGCTGCGAATTCTTCTTCACCGAGCTCTTCTGCGGAGGTCATATCCACGTCAGGAAGTTCACCCATATCTTCTGCGATATCGAGTTCTCTTACTGATGCGGCTGTTCTTCCGCCGGCTTCTTCCTCAGCGAGGGCTTTTGCTTCTGCTTCGTCCATGGCGTCAAGCGCTTCGCCTTCTGCTGCAGCAGCTGCTGCGCCGGCGGCGTCCTGATAGCGGTTCCTCTTGTTGAAGGACTCCATGAACTCTGTGTTCTCGCCATAGTCGACTGTCACATTGCGGTAGCGCTTCATTCCTGTTCCGGCAGGGATGAGCTTTCCGATGATGACGTTCTCTTTCAGGCCCTGGAGCCTGTCGGATTTGCCCTTTATCGAAGCGTCTGTCAGGACACGTGTCGTCTCCTGGAATGACGCTGCCGACAGGAATGAGCTCGTCGCAAGGGATGCTTTGGTGATACCGAGGAGCTTGCGCTGGTATGTTGCCGGCTTCTTGCCCTCGGCGATCATCTTCTCGTTCTCCTCTTCGATCTCGAAGCGACTGTACATGCTGCCCGGAAGCAGGCTCGTATCGCCCGGATCGTCGATGCTGAACTTTGACAGCATCTGGCTTACGATGATCTCGATGTGCTTGTCGTTGATATCTACGCCCTGGCTGGAGTACACGCGCTGTACTTCCTTGAGGAGATAGTCGTATACGCCCTTCATCCCTCTCAGCCTGAAGATGTCATGCGGGTTCAGAGGACCTTCGTTGATATTGCTTCCTGCATATACCTGGTCTCCGACCTTTACGGAAAGCTTTGCTGCGTAAGGCACTACATATGTGCGCCTCTCGCCGGCTTCTTTCGTGACTATCTTATCTTCATAACTCTGCTTGCCGGATCCTTTTACTACGATCTCGGTCTTGTGGTCCGGACGTGTCGTGATGCTCTCGATCACGCCGTCTTCCTCGCAGATCTCCGCGATTCCCTTAGGCTTTCTGGCTTCAAACAGCTCGACTACTCTCGGAAGACCGGTCGTGATATCTGAACCGGCAACTCCTCCGGAGTGGAATGTTCTCATTGTAAGCTGTGTACCAGGTTCACCGATGGACTGTGCAGCGATGATGCCGACAGCCTCACCGATACTTACTTCCTCGCCTGTCGCAAGGTTCCTGCCGTAGCACTTGGCACATACGCCGCTCTTGCATCTGCATGTCATGACCGATCTGATCTTTACTGACTTGATGCCGAGATCTTCGATGTGCTTTGCCTGCTTATCTGTGATCTCTTCGCCCTTGACAGTGATGACCTCACCTGTCTCTGGATCACATATGTCCTCTGCAGCGGTCCTTCCTGCGACACGTGTCGCCAGGCTCTCTACTTCAGAATCGCCGTATGTCATTGCTGAGATCTCTACGCCTTCATCAGTTCCGCAGTCGTACTCGCGGACGATCACGTTGTGCGAAACATCTACGAGCCTTCTTGTCAGATAACCTGAGTCAGCTGTACGGAGCGCTGTATCTGCAAGTCCCTTTCTGGCGCCGTTTGATGAAATGAAGTACTCCAGTATCGACAGTCCTTCACGGAAGTTTGCTTTGATAGGGATTTCTACGGTCTTACCTGTAGCTGTACCCATCAGTCCACGCATTCCGCCGATCTGACCGATCTGGTCCTTACTTCCTCTGGCTCCGGAAGTCGCCATTATGTACAGGTTGTTCGTAGGCTTTAGTGAATCCATCAGCGAAGTCGCGATCCTGTTCTTGGCTCCTGTCTCTTCATCGTTCCATACGTTCTCGATGCTCGCGTGGCGCTGCTCCTCGGAGACCATACCCATGCGGTACGCATTCTCTACAGCTTCTACCTTCTTGTCAGCCTCGTGGATGATCTCCCATTTGTTCTGCGGGATCTTCATGTCGTCCACGCCGATCGTGACAGATGCCAGCGTCGAGTATTTATATCCCATCGACTTGATGTAGTCCAGCATCAAAACCGTGCCGGTGTTTTCGTGTGCTCTGAAGCACTTGTCAATGATCTGGCCGAGCTGCTTCTTTCCGCAGATGAAGTCAACCTCCAGCCTGTATTTATCTTTTGTCCTGTCAACAAAGCCCAGATCCTGCGGAATGCCCTGGTTGTAGATGAAGCGGCCTACTGTGGACTCGACCAGATGTCCCTCTGTGTCGTCCTTGCCGTACATCCTTACCTTTACCTTGGCGTGTGTTCCGACGATGTGGTTCTGATATGCGATCAGCATCTCGTTCATATCTGTGAACATCTTGCCGTCGCCCTTTTCAGGGATACGCTCATATCCGTCTTTTCTGTTCTTCTCGGCTGCTGCCTTATCATTGAACTCGTCAGGACGGTATTTGATCGCTGCGTCTTTGTTGTAGCATGTGCCCGGGTACGTCAGGTAGTAAGCGCCGAGGATCATATCCTGTGTAGGCGTCGTGATAGGCGACCCGTCTTTTGGAGCCAGGATGTTGTTTACTGACAGCATGAGGAATCTGGCCTCAGCCTGTGCCTCTGTCGAAAGAGGTACATGTACAGCCATCTGGTCTCCGTCGAAGTCGGCGTTGAACGCTGTGCATGCGAGAGGATGCAGCTTGATGGCTTTTCCTTCCACGAGCACCGGCTCAAATGCCTGAATGCCGAGTCTGTGCAGCGTCGGAGCACGGTTGAGCATTACAGGGTGCTCCTGAATGATCTCCTCGAGCACATCCCATACCTGCGGATCCTGCTGCTCTACCTTGCGCTTAGCGTCTTTGATGTTCTGAGCATAGCCTCTGGCCTTCATCTCTTTCATGATGAAAGGCTTGAACAGCTCAAGAGCCATGACCTTAGGAAGTCCGCACTGATAGAACTTGAGTTCCGGTCCTACTACGATTACGGAACGTCCTGAGTAGTCGACACGCTTTCCGAGCAGGTTCTGTCTGAAACGTCCCTGCTTACCCTTGAGCATGTCTGACAGTGACTTGAGCGCTCTTCCGCCAGGTCCTGCAACAGCACGGCCTCTTCTTCCATTATCGATAAGTGAGTCTACTGCTTCCTGGAGCATCCTCTTCTCGTTTCTGACGATGATGTCAGGAGCTCCGAGTTCGAGCAGCCTCTTCAGTCTGTTGTTTCTGTTTATTACTCTTCTGTACAGATCGTTCAGGTCGGACGTTGCGAATCTGCCGCCGTCCAGCTGTACCATAGGACGGAGATCCGGCGGGATCACAGGAACTGCCTCAAGCACCATCCATTCAGGACGGTTTCCGGATATCCTGAGAGCCTCGATGACTTCCAGCCTCTTCACGATCCTGAGCTTCTTCTGCGCGGACGCTGTCTTGAGCTGATCCCTTAAAGATGTGGAAAGCTCGTCCAGATCGATCCTTGTAAGGAGCTCTCTAACGGCCTCGCCGCCCATTTGAGCCCGGAACTGATTGCCGAGCTGAGCCTTGAGATCGCGGTACTCCTGCTCTGTAAGGATCTGCTTCTCGACAAGTCCCGTCTTCTCCGGATCGCCCGGATCAAGAACGATGTACGCGGCAAAGTAGAGGACCTGTTCAAGTGCTCTCGGTGTGACGTCAAGCACGAGGCCGATCCTGGACGGCGTGCCCTTGAAGTACCAGATATGTGATACAGGGCTGGCGAGCATGATGTGGCCCATACGCTCTCTTCTTACTTTAGCCTTTGTGACTTCTACTCCGCAGCGGTCGCAGACGATCCCTTTATATCTGATCTTCTTGTACTTACCGCAGTGGCATTCCCAGTCTTTGACAGGTCCGAAGATCTTTTCGCAGAACAGCCCGTCTGTCTCAGGCTTCAGAGTCCTGTAGTTGATCGTTTCAGGTTTGGTGACTTCACCATGAGACCACTCATGTACGATCTTGTCGGTGGAAGCCAGTTTGATCTGCAATGATTCAAAAGTATTGGACTCTATATACTGATTTTTCTTTTCGTTATCATTAACAGGCACAGGTCTACTCCCCTTTCCTATTCTTCAGCTTCGGGTTCGTCGTCTTCCATCATGATATCTTCTGATTCAGATGCCTTGAATGCTGCGGCGTCGGCGGCGATGGCGTCAGCTTCATCCTCGCTGAGCTCATCGAATCCGTCTTCTTCCTCATCAAAATCTTCTTCCGGCATCTCTTCGGCTTCTTTTCTCTTGACGTAATTCGTGTTGATGATCTCCTGATCGTCGGCGTCATCAGACGAATATACAGCGCTGTGCCTCATGATGCTGTCGATTCCCTTAGGCGCGTCGTAATCCATAAGCTCTTTGAACTCGATCTCCTTGTCGTTCTCTGTACGTACGGATACGTCCAGCGCAAGGCTCTGCAGCTCTTTGATGAGCACCTTGAATGACTCAGGGATGCCCGGCTCAGGGATATTCTTGCCGTTTACGATAGCCTCATAGGTATTCACTCGTCCAACGATATCGTCAGATTTGACTGTCAAAATCTCCTGCAGTGTGTATGCCGCGCCGTATGCTTCAAGAGCCCATACTTCCATCTCTCCGAAACGCTGGCCGCCGAACTGGGCTTTACCGCCGAGCGGCTGCTGTGTTACGAGGGAGTACGGTCCTGTAGCTCTCGCGTGGATCTTATCATCAACGAGATGGTGGAGCTTCAGCATGTACATGTAGCCAACAGTTACAGGATTCTCAAAGAACTCTCCTGTCCTTCCGTCTCTCAGCCTCAGCTTTTCCTTCTCTTTTCTGTAGGTCTCGCCTGTTTCAGGATCTGTGACGTCCTCATAGTATCCTTCTTCGATGAGCATCCTGCTGATGTCATCCCAGGACGCACCGTCGAATACAGGCGTTGCGATATACCAGCCTCTCTTCTTTGCCGCAAGTCCCAGATGGACTTCCAGTACCTGTCCTACGTTCATACGTGAAGGCACGCCGAGAGGATTCAGCATTACCTGCAGCGGAGTTCCGTCTTCCAGGAACGGCATATCTTCTTCAGGAAGGATCCTGGAGATAACGCCCTTGTTTCCGTGGCGTCCGGACATCTTGTCTCCGACCTGGATCTTTCTCTTGGTAGCGATGTAGCATCTTACGCGCATGTTCACTCCAGGAGGAAGCTCGTCTTTATTTTCTCTCGAGAAGATCTTCACGTCGACGACGATACCTGTCTCGCCGTGAGGAACTCTGAGCGATGTATCTCTTACTTCTCTGGCCTTCTCGCCGAAGATCGCGCGGAGAAGCTTCTCTTCTGCAGAGAGGTCGTTCTCGCCCTTCGGCGTTACCTTACCGACAAGGATGTCAGTCGACGTTACTTCAGCGCCGATCCTTACGATGCCCATGTCGTCAAGGTCTTTGGTCGCGTCTTTGGAAACGCTCGGTATGTCTCTTGTGATCTCTTCAGGTCCGAGCTTGGTGTCTCTCGCGTCTGCCTCGTACTCCACGATGTGGATCGAAGTGAGCACGTCGTTTATCACGAGCTTTTCGTTCAGTACGATAGCGTCCTCGTAGTTGTAGCCTTCCCATGTCATGAATCCGATGAGAAGGTTCTTTCCAAGCGAGATCTCTCCCATGTTCGTCGAAGGTCCGTCAGCAATGACTTCGCTCTCCTCGACATGCTCGCCGTGGTTTACGATAGGCCTCTGGTTGATGCAGGTGCCCTGGTTGGAACGCCTGAACTTGAGGAGATCGTATACATCGACTTCGTCGTTGTCGTCTCTTCTTATCCTGATCTGTTCTGCGTCCACGAACTCAACAGTTCCGGCAGCTTTTGACAGGATCACTACTCCAGAGTCTCTCGCGGCTTTGTACTCCATGCCGGTCCCGACTACAGGAGATTCAGTTACGAGCAGAGGAACTGCCTGTCTCTGCATGTTGGATCCCATCAGGGCACGGTTCGCGTCGTCGTGCTCGAGGAACGGGATCATAGCCGTAGCAACTGATACTACCTGCTTTGGAGATACGTCCATGAGGTCGACAGATTCTCTTGGATAAAGAGCGATCTGTCCGTCTATGCCGCGGCCCGCGACTTTTTCATTAATGAAGTGCCCTTCTTCATCGAGCGGTTCGTTCGCCTGTGCGATGATCTTCAGCTCTTCCTCGTCCGCCGCAAGGTACTCGACGTTTCTGGTCACGACGCCTGTCTCCTTGTCAACGATCCTGTACGGTGTCTCGATGAATCCGTACTTATTGATCACTCCGTAAATGGTGAGAGATCCGATAAGTCCGATGTTAGGACCTTCAGGAGTCTCGATAGGACACATCCTTCCATAGTGGGAGTGGTGAATATCTCTTACTTCGAATCCGGCACGCTCTCTGGACAGTCCGCCAGGTCCCAGCGCTGACAGTCTTCTCTTGTGAGTGATCTCTGCAAGCGGGTTGTTCTGGTCCATGAACTGTGACAGCTGGGAGCTTCCGAAGAACTCCTTCACCGCGGCCGTGATAGGTCTTATATTGATCAAAGACTCCGGCGTAGCCATTTCCATGCCCTGTGACGTCGTCATCTTTTCTCTTACTGATCTTTCAACTCTGGAAAGACCGATCCTGAACTGGTTCTGGAGAAGTTCTCCTACAGTTCTGAGTCTTCTGTTCCCGAGGTGGTCGATGTCGTCGATCTTGCCGATGCCGTGGTTGAGGTTGAGCAGGTAGCTCACTGAAGCGACTACGTCCTGTACGATGACGTGCTTCGGTGAGAGCTCGTTCTTCCTGTCTACGAGCACTGCGAGAAGATCCTCGCCGGCAAGGTTCTGATCCATGATCTCCTTGAGTACCGGATAATAGACTCTGTCAGGGAGTCTGTTAGCTTCGATGTCTATGTCGTTTCCTTCGATATAAGGAGCGAGGTCTACAAAGTTGCTTCCGATGACCTTGGTAGTATCCTCAGGGTCTTTGTTGTATGCCAGCACGGAAACGACGCCGGCATTCTCGATAGCCTTCGCGAGGTCGCGGTCGATGAAACCGCCTGCCTCGACCATGATCTCGCCGGTATTAGGATCGATGACGTCCTCGGCGGCATGGTTGTTCACGAGTCTTCCGGATATGCCGAGCTTTTTGTTGTACTTATATCTTCCTACGTTGGAGAGGTCGTATCTCTTCGCGTCGTAGAACAGCGAATTGATGAGGGTCCTCGCGCTGTCAGCTGTCGCCGGCTCGCCTGGCCTCAGTTTCTTGTAGATCTCCTTGAGTCCGCTGTCCTCGTCATTCGTCGGGTCCTTCTCCAGTGTCTTGAGAAGCCTGTCGTCAGCGCCCATAAGAGCGATGATCTCATCATTCGAACCGATTCCGAGAGCGCGGAGAAGCGAAGTCAGCGGCTGCTTCCTCGTCCTGTCGACACGCGCGTAAAGAACGCCGTTCGTGTCTGTCTCATACTCGATCCATGCTCCTCTGTTAGGAATGATCTGTGAATTATAAAGCTTGTTGTTTGACTTGTCTGTTTCAACGTCAAAGTACGGTCCAGGAGATCTTACCAGCTGTGTTACGATAACTCTCTCTGCACCGTTGTAAATGAACGTGCCCTTCTCCGTCATGAGAGGGAAGTCTCCCATGAACATTTCCTTAGGTACGATCTCGCCGGTCTCATTATTGATGAGCCTGACCGTTACCTTAAGTGGAGCAGCATATGTCACATCCCGTTCCTTACATTCTTCCTGGCTGTACTTTGTCTCGTCAGAAAGATGATAATCGACGAATTCCAGGGAAAGGTTACCAGCGTAATCCTTTATCGGCGAGATGTCCTCGAAGACTTCCTTCAGTCCTTCCTCGACGAACCATTTGTAAGAATTCGTTTGAATTCCAATGAGGTTCGGCATAGGCCATACTTCATCGATCTTCCCGAATGACATACGTTCTTTTCTGCCAACTTTGATTGGTTTCGGCATATTATCACTCCTTATTCATTTATCAATCGCATATTAAAGCAATTTAATAGTATACTGCAAAGCAGTCAAACATGCAAGAAGTTTTTGAGAATTTATTTGAGAATTTTCAGATTATTATCCGTGATATGGTAAAAAAGAGAAATAGTCCACCAGGCCATATAGCCTGGTGGACTGACGTTCAATGTTATCAGAATCTTATTTGAATTCTACAGAAGCGCCGACTTCTTCGAGCTTAGCCTTGATCTGCTCAGCTTCGTCCTTGTCGATGTCTTCCTTAACGTTTGATGGAGCTTCGTCTACGAGAGCCTTAGCTTCCTTAAGTCCAAGTCCAGTGAGCTCTCTCACGACCTTGATGACTTTGATCTTCTGAGCACCGATCTCAGAAAGAACTACTGTGTATGAAGATTTCTCTTCTTCTGCTGCTGCGCCGCCTGCTGCTGCAACTGCTACAGGAGCTGCTGCGCTGACGCCGAATTCCTCTTCACATGCCTTTACGAGCTCGTTGAGCTCAAGAACTGACATACCCTTTATGGCTTCAATGATCTGATCTTTATCCATTATATTTTCCTCCTGGATTAATTTATATTTTTCTTTACCCGGCCTGAGCCGGTGTGCCTGCGGAGCCTTTATTACCTGCGTAACGGACCCGCGGCGTTATTCATGCAGCTTTATGCTGCTTTCTGACTATTCTGCAGCTTCTGCCGGTGCGGCTTCTTCTGCTGGTGCTCCACCTTTGTCCTCTGCGATAGCAGCCAGTGTTCTGACGAATTTGCTGACAGGTGACTGGATGCTGCCGAGGAACTTGGCGAGGAGCTCTTCTCTTGATGGAATGCTGGCGATCTGCTCGATTCCGTCCTTATCATAGAAAGTTCCTTCTACTACTCCGGCTTTGAACTCCATCTTGTTGAAGTCCTTCATTGCCTTCTTCAGAAGTCTTCCAGGTGCTGTCGCGTCAGTCTTGCTGATAGCGATGGCGCTCGGTCCCTTCATGGCGTCGCCGAGTGGCTCGAATTCTGTTCCTGCGATAGCTCTCTTCATGAGAGTGTTCTTATATACTGTGTAATCGACATCGTTCTCTCGGAGCTCTTTTCTCAGTGCGTCAGCCTCGGCAACTGTTGTTCCCATGTAGTCGATCAGGACTACTGCTTCTGCGCCATCGAGCTTTGCTTTGATCTCATCGATCACAGCCTGCTTTTGCTGTTTAGCTTCTACAGACATTACTTCTCCTTTCCGGGATCTTCATGCTCACTCTGCCTCCTGCGGTCATGTCAGGCGTTTATGCATAGGCATCATGCTCAGCGTGCCCGCTTTTCCGGCGGTGCTTTGAAGATCCAGCGAATTTCCGGTACTTGATAAAAGAAGTCCCGCGTCATCCATAGACTTTCGCGGGGCCGATCATTTATTTATCGTACCTCGGCGGGAAATTAAGCTTTCGCACCCGCTGTCTTCGGTTATAGTTTTCAATTTCGTTATTAGCCTACGAGTGCCGGGTTGATCTTGACCCCAGGGCCCATCGTTGATGCTACTGTGATGCTCTTCAGGTACTGACCTTTTGCTGCAGCCGGTTTAGCCTTGATGATAGCTGCGAGCAGTGCGTCAAAGTTCTCCTGGAGCTTTTCAGGACCGAAAGATTTTCTTCCGATAACTGTATGAATGATGTTCTGCTTGTCAAGTCTGTACTCAACTTTACCGGCTTTGATCTCTTTCAGAGCCTTCTCGAGGTCCATCGTTACTGTACCTGACTTTGGGTTAGGCATGAGTCCCTTAGGTCCGAGAACACGACCGAGTCTTCCGACAACGCCCATCATGTCCGGTGTAGCTACTACTGCGTCAAAGTCGAACCATGATTCCTTCTGGATCTTCTGCGCAAGCTCTTCAGCTCCGACATAATCTGCTCCGGCAGCCTCTGCCTCGTCAGCCTTAGGTCCCTTTGCGAATACGAGTACCTTGACTTCTTTACCTGTTCCGTTCGGGAGCACGATAGCGCCTCTTACCTGCTGGTCTGCGTGTCTTCCGTCGACGCCCAGTCTTACGTGCACTTCGATCGTCTCATCGAACTTTGCTTTTGCTGTGTCTACTGCGAGCTTTAATGCTTCAGCCTCATCATAGAGAGCTGACTTATCAAAACTCTCGAGTGTCTTTCTGTAAGTCTTTCCGTGTTTGGCCATTTTTCTACCTCCATTCGTGGTTCCTCCGCGCCCGACATGGTCTTTTATTTTGCCGGTGCACTCCCACAAAAGCTTATCCTTCTACTACTATACCCATGCTTCTCGCGGTGCCTTTGATCATTTCTGTCGCAGACTCAAGATTTGCCGCATTGAGATCCGGCATCTTCAGCTTGGCGATCTCTTCTGCCTGAGCAACTGTGATCGTCGCGACTTTGTTCTTGTTCGGCTCGCCTGACGCCTTGTCGAGTCCTGCTGCTTTCTTGATAAGAATAGCTGCCGGCGGTGTCTTGGTGATGAACGTGAATGATCTGTCAGCATAAACCGTGATGACGACCGGGATGATCATTCCTGTCTGATCCTGTGTCTTTGCATTGAACTGTTTGCAGAAGTCCATGATGTTGACTCCGTGCTGTCCGAGTGCAGGTCCAACAGGTGGTGCAGGAGTTGCCGCTCCGGCCGCGATCTGCAGCTTGATATAGCCTTCGATCTTCTTCGCCATACTGATCCTCCTTTCTTGAAATGTTGAGCCCGGACACCAGCTGGGTTTTGATGCTGGTCATCCGGACAGTGACGCTGCAGCGCTTACTACAGCATCTTATCTACCTGTGTGAACTCAAGCTCAACAGGTGTATCTCTTCCGAATGCGGAGATCTTCACGGTGAGCACCTGCTTATCAGGATTGATCTCAGTTACTTCACCCATCATCGTCTCGAATGGTCCGCTGATCACTCTGACGGTATCGCCGATCTCAACATCCAGATCGATATCAGTCTTTTCGATTCCCATACGGGCGACTTCTTCAGGCGTTAATGGAATAGGATCTGATCCCTGTCCCACGAATCCGGTAACGCCCTGTGTATTTCTGACGAGATACCAGCTCTCATTGTTTACGATCATCTTGATGATGACATAGCCCGGGAACATCTTGCGCTTCTTGACGCGCTTCTGTCCGTTCTTGACCTCGATGCGGTCCTCTTCAGGAACAATTATGTCAAGGATGACGTCGTGCATGTCACGAGTCTCGACCATCTTCTCGATGTTCACCTTTACTTTGTTTTCATGTCCTGAATATGTGTGTACCACATACCATCTGGCCTGGCCGTCGCCTCTGATGCCCTCTCCTTCGAGAGGTGACGCGATGTTCTTGTGCTCAGGCTTGACCTCAGCAGGCTTCTCTTCCTGCTCCGGCTGCTCTGCCATCAAATCTTCCTGTTCAGTTTTCTCCAGGATATCTGTTTCCGACATTTATATATGCTCCTGAATCAAATTATGAAAGTGTGATGCCCAGAAGCTGTTTCAGAACTTCCAGGATACCCAGATCCATCAGCCAGAATCCAACCGCGAATACTGCACATGTCGCGATAACGACGACAGTATAAGAGATGAGCTCCTGTCTTGTAGGCCATACGACCTTGCTCAGCTCATGTCTTACGCCCTGGAAGAAATCAGCAGCGCTTTCATTCTTCTGGTTTTTCTTGTTTCCGGATTTCTTGGCTGCGTCCGCTGCCTTCTTTACAGCGCTCTTTTCCTTTTCCGTTGACTTATCCTTAGCCATATCCTAACCTCTTTACTTTGTCTCCTTATGAACAGTTGACTTCCTGCAGAACGGACAATACTTCTTGATCTCCATACGATCAGGATCGTTCTTCTTGTTCTTAATAGTATTGTAGTTTCTGTGCTTGCACTCTGTGCATTCCAAGATGACTTTAACTCTCATGCCGGTTCCTCCGTTTTTACTAATCAAAACTCAGAGCCTTATGCCTGGCCCTGGGATTTTTACATAATGACGCTTTTTAAGTATATGACATGCCCTGTGCAATGTCAACAAATAAATTCAGAAATATTGCTGTATTTTTCCACCGTTAAGCAACTGCAGCGATCTGGCCGACAGCAGCCGCGGCTGTATGTTACTCGTCCTCATCAAAGTCGTCGTCGTATTCGGAATTGTCCTGTATCTCTACTGAAAGATCATCAACTACAGCAGATGCATCCTCGAATACGCCGATCATGTCGTCCACGTACTGTCTGACTTCATCATCCACATCGTCAGTATTCAAAATGATCACGTGCCAGCCGTTCCCGTATTCCGTAAGCACATCATACAGCGCGTCAAGATTCTCACCATAATACTCCGGAAGCGGTAAAGCTTCTTCGATCCTCTCCTGGATCTCTTCCTCTGAGCCTGCACCCTCCAGGTCAATGATGTATTCCGTATCTTCCATAATATTACTCCTTCTCAGAGTCTGCGCTTTCTATGCCAGTATTGTTATTCTGACTCTTTTTTAAAACAGCCCCGCATCGTCGCGCGAATGTGTCACGCTCTGCGGCATCCTGTCAATCCACTCGTGCTGCGGCACTTTGTTTTGTCACGCGCTCTGCGGCATCTTCTGAAATGTGTTGTAATGGTCTCCAGTGTAGTATATAAGACCGTCGTTTGAATAGATCATGCGCTTCGGCCCGCGCTTGCTCCTGCCGAGCGTATCTATATCGCACTCGTAATAAGTGCGGCCTTTTTTATTCGGGAGCTTCTTCTCATAATTCCCGAAGTGATCTCCGCCGATCGCCTTGCCTGGCGCGACCTTCTCGACAGAACCGCCCTGCCAGCCAAGTTTTTTTGCTTCCTTCTTTTTTATATAGTTCTTAGGGAGCTTCTTGTAGATGCTGAGGTATTCTGCAACATCTTCCTTCTGATCATATGTGCCGTCCTCATCGATCGTGCCTGCATCCTGTTCCCCGGCGTTTTCAGAACCACTCTCTCCGCTTCCGGATCCACTCTCTCCGCTGCCAGATCCATTCTCCTCACCAGTCTCAGTGCCGCCTCCTTCATCAAGACCCCACTGCTCACTCTCGCATGATCCGAGCACGAGCACCGACGCGAGCATCATGGCTGCGATCAAAACCCACGCGGCTGCTTTTCTTAACATATCCTTTCATCTCCTGATGCTTATTACAAATTACTCCTTGAGTATACAACGGCTAAATGAAACGATTCTTAAAAGCCTAGCCCACTCGTCGCTACTTAATACGCATTGGACTATTTGGCGCCGTCGTAATTGCTCTCTTTGACGCGCGCCGGACTATTTGGCGCCGTCGTCGTTATTGTCAGTTTTGATGCTCTCCTTGTATACTTCGGAATTCTCGTCTGGTATGACCTCCGTGACGATCGACTCCGCGTCTTCAGCCTTGGCATATGTGTGCACCGTGAAACCGTCGAACTCGTAAGTCCCCTCATACCCGCCGCCGTCGTTTGCCGCCTTGATGACAGGATCGCTTTTCAGCGTCCCTACCGCTTCAATGAGTCCTTTTACATCTTTCCCGATGTAAGATTCAGCGACTCCGAGCGGACTGTTCGCCTTGTACTCTATAGTTTCTTCCTTCGGCTCCTCTTCAGGTTCCGCTTTTTTGTCCGCACATGATACCGCAAGGCACAGTGCGAGCAAAACTGTTACTGCTATCGTTATGACTTTATATAATGACTGCCTGCTTAGCATTTTCATAGACGCCTCTCCTTATTATCGCATACACAGACACGGCAGCTGCCCGTCGGATCTGATCTTATATGCCTCACTATGTTGTAAAAATGATACAGTACATGTATTGTATCACAGCCGCAAAAAATATTAAAGAAATATTAAGAATTTGCTCGGTGTTAATTTTTAGTCTGCGTGACGGAACCCGCTCGCGTGCTTTTTTGTACCATATTGTACAAGGTTTTGCTCTATGTGTATACAAAAATCCCCCGAAAAGTGCCGATCGTGCAAAATCTTAACGATTTGCTTGTACAATATTGTACAAGGTTTTGTTCTATGTGTATACAAATCCCGCGAAAAGTGTCTATCGAACAAGATCCAAACGATTGTTTGTACAAAATTGTACAAGGTTTTGCTCTATGTATACACAAAAATCCTCCGAAAAACGCCGATCGAGCAAAATCTTAACGATTTGCTTGTACAATATTGTACAAGGTTTTGCTTCTGGTGGGACAAAATGGCCGAGGATATGTACAATCTGACAGCGGGAGGGACGGCAAAACTCGAATTCTCGCGCACAGACAGGCGGCAAAACTCGAATCCCCGAGCACAGACAGGCGGCAAAACTCAAATCCTCGAGCACAAACAGGCGGCAAAGGATGAATTACTCCGACCTGGCGCAGATATGATATAATAACTGATATGAAAAAGGTCGTTTTGCTTGTGATCCTGAATATTGTTTTGCTAATTGAAGCAGCTGGCCTGGCTGTTGTATTTGTATACAATGAAAGCATGATAAGGGATGAGGCTGAGCTGCAGGCAGCGCAGGAGCTGGCCGAGGAAGCAAGGGCAAAGCAGGAGGCTGATAAAGCTATAAGTAAATGTGCGGCTGAATCAATGGCTGCCGCGTATACCGCCTACGAAAACAGATATCCTGTTCAGACTGAAGAGGGTGCGCACCGCGGCATCTCGATACTGATGTACCATACAGTCTATGATCCGCTGAATCCGCCGAACGTCAGGATCGACAACAACTTCATCTCAACAGTCAACCTTGAGGAACAACTTAAATATCTGACTGATGAAGGATATTCTTTCCCCACATGGGAAGAAGTCAGGCTCTACATAGACGGAGAGATCGACCTTCCGGAGAAAAGCGTCGTTTTAACATTTGACGACGGCACCGATGGTTTCAGGAAGAACGGAGTGCCTTTGCTGAACAAGTATAAAGTACCTGCGACCGCGTTCATCATTGTTTCAAGAAATGGCAAGAGATGGGCAGCGCATAAGAAGGACTATCCGTATCTTGATCTCGAATCACATTCATATGACATGCACAGGCCCGGCGGGAGGGTCGGTCACGGCGGAATCATGACGGTGCTGCCATACGAAGCGATATATGATGATCTCAAGCAATCGCAGGAGATCTTAGGAAACAGCAATGCATTCGCGTATCCATTCGGCGATGTGGATAACTATGGCCAGTGCCGTGACGCTGTCGAAGGAGCCGGATTCTTATGCGCTGTCACAACGAAATACGGCAAAGTCTATCCTGGCGCGGATCCGTTCCTGCTTCCACGTATGCGTGTGATCGGCAGGAATTCACTCGCGGCGTTTATCACGCTGCTGTAACTGATAAGGTAATCATTACATATATGCATTGATGTATATATGATCAGATGGCTAGGCGGATATATGATCAGATGGCCTGAGAAATATACGATCACATAAATTGACGACTATACGATCATATAAATTGATGAATGTATAATCAAATGACTCCCAGACGCATTACTGCGTGTGGGAGCCACTTTTGTTCGTATAAGTTCTGAACGCTCATGCATCCGATCAAAGTATATTACTCATAATGTCAGCTGAACGCTCATGTATCCAATCAAAGTATATTACTCATAATGTCAGCTGGACGCTCATGCATCCGATGAAAGCATATTGCTCGTATAGTCTGCTGAGTGCTCATGCATCTCGTGAGAGCGCGGCGGGAGCTTTTTCGCCCCGGCTGTTACTTGACGCTGATCTTCACTTTCACGGTCTTGGAAGCTGGACCGTATGTCCCGTTTCCGGCTGCTTTAACTTTTACTTTAATTGTGTATTTGCCTTTTTTCAGTCCTTTCTTTACGGTTATGACACCGGACTTGGAGATCTTGATCTTTTTCTTTGCTTTTGGATCTTTCTTGGCCAGGCTGTATGTCACCTTCCCTACAGCTTTACTGACTTTGAAAGCAGCCTTTTTCTTGATCTTCTGATCTTTTTTCTTTAATTTCGAGTATTTTATTTTAACTGGTTTGCTTTTAGCTGACATAGTATTCTTGAGTTTTATAACTACTGGCACTTTACATTCACGGCCGTTATACTCTACGGTCATGTAGTTCTGCTTATCTGGCTTCCACGGCTCCTCGTCCTGTTTGCTTTGGAAATATACATCATCTGCGTTGATAACTTCCCCGTCACTGCTGATAAAACTGTACCGGTCATCGTTATATACATATTCTTTGTCTACGCTGCCTCTGGTGACGATCAGTCTGTCACCATCCTGCATTCTCGGAGTATAATACCAGAAAAATGGATTGTCATCATAATCTACATCCCATTCTCCTTGTTTTTTATTATTTTCAACGTACTCGTATGGGGCAGCAGGTATATATGCTATACTATTGATCGAGTTAGACTGTATCGTTACTTTCACAGTGCTTTTTTGCCCGAGATACCACACAGTGAGCTCATTATCAGAGCCGAGAGTCCAGTGCTTTTTATACTGATTAGTTACAAAGTCTACATCACGCTCCTGGATCCTCCCTTCTTCTCCCACAAAGCATTCTTCGTCACTGGAGTAAGTATATGTCAGGGTCCTGCCGTCTTTTACTACTGTCAGTTTGTCACCGTTCTTCGGCAGATCGATCTCATATTCAAAATACTCCTTCTCATACTTGTCTTCTTCAACCTCGCAATTTACGCCTTCAGTACAGACTAATGGAGAGACCGGCTCATATGAAACAGATTCTATAGGGCTTTCCACAATCCTCACCGGGATCTTGGATTCCTTCCCTGCATAATTGAAAGTAATGGAATACTTGCCGCCTTTCACCCAGTGATGCTCATACTGATTATCTGTTAAATCGATATCCTGCGAAGATATCCAAGTCCCGTCGGAACAGCGGAAGATATAATAATCGTCTTCGTATTCTTCATCATATTCATAAACATAAGTCTTGACTGTACTGTCCTTCATCGTGACCTTGATCTTATCTTTATCTTCTATTGAGTAATAATAACAGTAATACTCGTTGTCGTATTCGTCCTCGTCCCAGTAGCCATTACAGTACTCAACAAAATCATAAGGCTCGTGAGGTATATATTCCACTTTGTCGATGCTGTTCTCAACAACTGTAGCTGTAAGATCAAATTCAAAGTCGTCATATCCTATAGTGAATGTATGAGGTCCTAACCCCCATTGCTCATCCCACTGTCTGTCAGACGCATCAGTTCCTACTTCATATCTCTCGATACTGTAGCCCCCTTCGCCTATGAAAGCTTCCTCACTGCTGTCATAAACAAATTTTGACCTGGTGCTGTCTGCATTGATAAGGATAAGAGTACTGCCGTCCACATATATCTTACTACTCACCTGATAATAGAAAAGGCCTTCATCCTCATCTATATGTCCGTCTATATACTCTTCCAATTTTATAGGGCCTCCTGCAGGCTCGAATTCTATGCCGGTCACCTGATCGAGATCCGGACTGGTATAGGCATAGCCGAACACTGTTCCGACTGACAGTGCGATCGACACTGCCAATGTCATCAAAAGCAACAGCCTGATCCTTTTCGCTTCCATTTTCTGCTCTCCTTTCAGCTTCGATGTTAACAGTATACCGGAAGATCCGTTAAGCGCATCGATATGCCTACTGTCATTATAACCCCTCGTTAGAATCAATTAAAGTGTGGTATAATCATGTAGCAGATAAAATATACGCAGGAGGTTTTTTACATGCAGTACACATACAATACGACCGGAACGTGTTCTCAACGTATAGATTTTGATATGGACGAAAACAACAAAGTCACGAACATCAGCTTCCTTGGCGGATGCAACGGAAACCTGAAAGCCATATCAAAGCTCGTAAACGGGTGGACCGCTGAAGAGATCGCCGACAAGCTGCTCGGCAACACATGCGGACCGAGGCCGACATCGTGTGCGGATCAGCTGGCAAGAGCAGTCATGCTCGCACAGCAGAAGCAGGAAGAGAACGCGGAAAAGTAAGCAAAGGGGATCCTTAAATGCCGGCGTTTAAAACCAATTATCATACACACAGCACATACTGCGACGGTGAGAGCAACCTCCGCGAGATAGCTGAGCAGGCTGCTCGTTTTGGCATGACTGAGCTGGGATTCTCCGGCCACTCATACACGTCGATCGACGAGAGCTACTGCATGTCTCAGGACGGCATGCAGGCGTATTATGATGAGGTCGGCATACTCGCGGAAGAGTACGGCCCCCGGCTCAGGATCCTTCGCGGGATAGAGATGGACTACTTCTCAAATCCGGAGGACTACAGCTACGACTGGGATCATATAATATGCTCATGCCATTATATCAAAAAAAACGGTGAGATCTTCCCGGTCGATGAATCTGAAGACATACTAATGGACGCCTGCAGTAAATATTACTCGGGCGACATCTATTCTCTGATCGATGATTACTACAATGAAGTCGGGAACGTAGCTGATGTTGTCCGCGCCGGCTGCATCACAGCAGAATCATCAGCTGACGCCGCACTTATCATCGGCCACTTTGACCTGATCACCAAATTCAACGAGGGCGGCAGGCTGTTCGATGAATCCGATCCGCGCTACGTAAGCGCATGGACAGGCGCGCTGGACAGACTGTGCGGACAGGCGTCTTCTGAAGCTGCCCGTAATACCATATTATTTGAGATCAATACCGGCGCGATGTCGAGAGGATACAGGACTGCTCCGTACCCTTCCAAAGAAATACTGGCCGAGATCGCTCACCGCGGGATGTCCGTCATACTATCGAGCGATTCTCATGAAAAGTCGACTCTCACGTATGGATTCGATGAAGCTTACGAGCTCGCGGCAGAGTGCGGGGTGAACGTATTGCATTCGATAGGATGATACGATCATGTGAACAAAAAACAAATGCAGGCGACTTAATTGCTGCCTGCATTTTTTGATAGCATGATTTTTGACCGTAATTCTTGACTATACCGTAATTTTTGACCGTAATTGTTGACTGTACCGTAATTTTCAACTGTATAAGTAATGCTGCACCTACGATGTCATGTGCTCCTGCTTGACCTTGTGGTCGATCACGTGGCGCGATGCGAGCTCGCGGCGGATGTCGTCGATAGAAATACCCATTTCGATCATCATGACCATCACGTGGTACGCCAGATCGGCGACTTCGTAGATGGTCTCTTTTTTATCATCTGCTTTCGCGGCGATAATGACCTCCGTGCTCTCCTCGCCAACTTTCTTCAGAATCTTGTCGATGCCTTTACTGAAGAGGTACGAGGTGTAAGAGCCTTCCTGCGGGTCTGTCTTTCGGCCGCGTATTAGCTCCATCAGATCCTCCATCGTGAAATCCTGCAGCTCGTCGCTCTGCCATACCGGGTTAAAGAAGCATGATTCGGATCCCGTGTGGCAAGCCGGTCCGTCTTTCTCGACGATTACCTCGAGCGTATCCAGATCGCAGTCCGCAGTGATGCTCACGATATGCTGATAATTACCGCTCGTATCGCCTTTCAGCCAGAGCTCCTGGCGCGACCTGCTCCAGAAACATGTAAGTTTCCGCTCCATAGAGATCTTCAGGCTCTCACGGTTCATCCACGCGACCATGAGGAGCTTGTGAGTTCCTGCTTCGATCACGACTGCCGGAATCAGCCCCTTCTCGTCAAACTTCAGCTGATCTATATCAAAATCTTCATTAATTGCTGTATTCTCTGCCATTTCTTCTTTCCTCACTGGATTCATTTCGATCCGCAGCAGGAGCGCTTTGGATCTCCCTCCGATCCCATCTGCCTGGACCGGAAAACTAGATACGCACGGTGATACCTTCTGCCGCGAGGGCTTTTTTCAGGTCTGGGATAGCTACTTCACCGAAGTGGAATATCGAGGCTGCAAGACCTGCATCGACTTTCGGAAGCGTTTTGAACAATGTAATGAAATCATCTATCGATCCGGCGCCGCCTGATGCGATGACGGGCACGTCGACAGCGTCACTCACTGCGCGCAGCATATCGATGTCGAATCCGCCTTTGACGCCGTCGGTATCGATCGAGTTCAGAACGACTTCACCCGCGCCGTTTTCGACGCATGATTTTATCCAGCTGACCGCCTCCATGCCGGTGTTCTCACGCGCTCCTTTAGAAAACACGCGGTACACGCCGTCGATTAGCGCAACGTCCGCTGAGATCACAACGCACTGATCGCCATATTTCTCGGCTGCCCGCGGGATAAGCGACGGGTCTGCTATCGCGCCCGAGTTTACGCTCACTTTGTCCGCGCCGCATTTCAGCACCCGGTCAAAATCGTCAAGTGTCGAGATCCCGCCTCCTACTGTCAGCGGGATGAATATCTTTGAAGCTGCCTCCGTCAGAATATCTGTAAAAAGCTTCCGTCCTTCTGCGCTTGCGGTGATGTCGTAGAACACAAGCTCATCTGCGCCGCTCCTGCTGTAGAAATCCGCAAGCTCCACCGGCGAGTTCACATCGCTCAGACCCTGGAACTTCACGCCCTTCACTACCCTGCCGTCCTTCACGTCAAGGCACGGGATTATTCTTTTAGTTAACATATTCTCAAGTCCTCGCTTAAACTGTTACCAGCTGCAGAAATTCTGCAGTATCTGCATGCCGACGTCGCCGCTTTTTTCAGGATGGAACTGGCAGCCGATGACGCTTCCGCTCGCGACGGCGGCGGTAACTGTCTTCCCGTATTCGCATGTCGCTGCGAGCTGTGCCGGATCAGCGTCCCCGTAATATGAATGCACGAAATAAACGTAAGCACCGTCCGGGACGTTATTGAACACAGGGTGCTTTCCAGTGCTTCGGCAGACTGCATGATCGCCGTCCAGTGACTCGGGATTCCCGTTCGGATCATGGAAATCAAGAGAGTTCCAGCCGATCTGGGGGATCTTGAAGCCTTCAGGAAGATACCCTTCCAATGGGCGCACTGTGCCTCTGATCAGGCCGAGCCCCTGGTGCTCGCCGTATTCCAGGCTCCGCTCGAACAAAAGCTGCATGCCTAGGCATATGCCCATGAGCGGCTTTCCTGCCAGTGCTTCCTCACGGATCACTTCATCCAGGCCGCGCGACCTTAGTGCTTCTGCCGCATCGCCGAACGCCCCGACACCTGGCAGGATCAGGCGGTACGCCTTTCTTATTTTTTCTATATCATCAGTTACTTCCGCATCGGCTCCTATATGCTTCAGTGAAGATGCGAGCGAGAACAGATTCCCCGCGCCGTAATCGATTATTGCGATCATCTGAAATGTCCTTTTGCTGCCTGGGCTGCGCCAGCTGCCCGGCATATCGTGCCGCGGCGGCGCCAGCTGCCCGGCATATCATTTCTTTACAGTACTCCTTTGGTCGATGGGATCTCGTCAGCATATGCCGGGTCGATCTCCACCGCGGTCTTAAGCGTGCGCGCGAGCGACTTGAACGTGCCCTCGATGATGTGGTGCGAGTTCTCACCTGCAAGCTGCACGATGTGGATCGTCATGTCAGCATTCCGTACGAATCCAAGCATGAACTCCTTCACGAGCTCAGTGTCGAACGTTCCGACTTTCTGCGTCGGTATGTCAAGATCAAAGCCCAGATAGTCGCGGCCTGAGATGTCGACGGCTGTCAGTATCAGAGCCTCGTCCATCGGAAGTGTGGTGTCTGCATATCTGCGTATGCCCTTCTTGTCTCCGAGAGCTTCGCTGAAAGCCTTGCCGAGCGAGATGCCGATGTCTTCGACTGAGTGATGATCGTCCACGTAATTGTCCCCGTCGCACCTGACAGCAAGGTCAAACCTTCCGTGCTTCGCGAAAAGAGTAAGCATATGGTCAAGGAAGCCGACTCCTGTGTCGATCTTGCTTCTTCCAGTCCCCTCAAGCGTGAGGCTCACACTTATTTTTGTTTCAGCGGTGTCTCGCCTTATCTCAGCAGTTCTCACTTCCTGCTCCTTTCTGCTCTTTCCCAGAACAAGTATAATACAGGGCTTTCCTGAACACGCCTGCCCCGGATCTGAGCGCTCCTTCTACTCCTGTTCCCGGCCCGCGCCCGGATATGTGCTCAGTATGTCTGCGACAGCTGCGAGCAGTGTGTCCATCTGCTCGCGGGTTCCGATGGTTATACGGTTGTAGTTTCGTATCCTGTCGTTATTGAAGTGTCTGATCAGGATCTTTCGGTCTTTAAGCTGCCTGTACAGGTCTTCCCCGCTGATGTCAGGATGCTTCGCAAAGACAAAGTTAGTTGCGGACGGAAGGACTTTGAAGCCCATCTCCATGAGCGCGTTCCTGGTGTAGCGGCGGTTTTCTTTTATTATCTCTATGTTACTCTGATAGTAGGCGTCGTCATCAAGCGCGGCTTCAGCGAGCCTCTGCGAGACGCCGTTCACGTTGTACGGTGCCTGCGACTGCTGCATCAGCAGAAGATCTGCGATGAGACTTTTGCTCGCGACAGCAAAGCCCACACGGCCGCCGGCGAAGCTTCTCGACTTGGAATAAGTGTGGCATACGATCAGGTTGTCATACTTTTTGATCAACGGAACAGCCGACTCCCAGCCGAAGTCGACGTACGCTTGATCGATCAGCACCGCGCGGCCGGCGTTGGATGAGACTATCTTCTCGATGTCCGCAAGCGGAAGCGCGATCCCTGTCGGCGCGTTCGGATTCGGCATGACGACATTGCAGCCCGTGTTCATGAATTTCTCGGGATCGATCGTCATGTCGCCTTCGATCGGGATGGTCCTGTAGCTCACGCCGTGGAGCCCGCAGAGCACTTCATAGAAATTGTACGTAATGTCCGGGAAGACTACAGTCGGCTCTCCTTCAGGACCCGGACATGGGTTGAACGCCTGAAACACATAGTTCAGAGCGTCATCCGAACCATTAGTTACGATGATGTTATCCAGCTCCACGTCATACTTCTCAGCCAGTTTGCGGCGGAGCTCCGTGCAGAACGGGTCCGAATAGAACCTGAGGCTTCCCACATCAAAACCTTTAAGCGCTTCTATCACTTTCGGCGAAGGCGGGAACGGGCTCTCATTCGTGTTCAGCCTGATATATTCCGGCCCAGGCTGCTCGCCTGACTCGTATGCCTTGAATCCTTCATATCGTTTGTCCAGATACCGACTCATATGCTGCCTTTCTTTTTATCTATCCTTTTAGTGCCAGATCACGTCTGCGCCAGCTTTTCCGTCTTTCTGCTTCTGTTCGCGGCGGATAAGAACGCTCTTTGCGTGACCCTGCAGCCCTTCTTCTTCTGCGAAGCGCGCGATCTTGTCGGCGACTTTGTCGAGCGCCTCTGCTGTGTAATACGAATACTGAGAGCGCTTGGTGAAATCGTCTACTGAAAGAGCGCTGTAAAAGCGTGCTGTCCCGCTCGTCGGGAGCGTGTGATTCGGTCCCGCGAAGTAGTCGCCGAGTGCCTCCGGACAGTTCTTGCCGAGGAAGATCGATCCGGCGTTTCTGATCTTATCAAGATATGCGAACGGTTCGTCCACGCAGAGCTCAAGATGCTCTGGCGCGATCTCGTTTGCTACTTCTATGACTTCGAGAAGGTCATCTGCGATGATGATCTTTCCATTGTTCTCTATCGACGCTCTTGCGATCTCCTCGCGTGGAAGAAGCGACAGCTGGTCCTCCAGTTCTTCTGCGACGCTGTGTGCGAGCACAGACGAATCTGTGACGAGCACTGCTGTAGCAAACTTATCGTGCTCAGCCTGTGAAAGCATGTCAGCCGCTACGACAACAGGATCGCATGAGCCGTCTGCGATCACGAGGATCTCGCTCGGTCCTGCTACCATGTCGATCGCTACTTCGCCGAACACCTGCTTCTTTGCTTCAGCAACAAAAGCATTTCCCGGCCCTACGATCTTATCTACTTTTGGTATCGTCTCAGTTCCATACGCCAGCGCCGCCACGGCCTGCGCGCCGCCTACTCTGAAGATCCTGGTGACCCCCGCGATCTTTGCCGCAGCAAGGATGACAGGGTTGATAGCACCGCCTGTCGCAGGCGTTGTTATGATTATGTCCTCACAGCCTGCGATCTTTGCAGGTATGCAGTCCATGAGTACAGTCGAAGGATATGCAGCTGTCCCGCCCGGAACGTACACGCCCGCGCGCTGGATCGGCATCACCTTCTGACCCAGGACGATGCCGTCCTTCTCAGAGATAATGAAACTGTTTCTCTTCTGCCTGCTGTGGAAGTCCCGGATATTCGCAGCAGCTTCCTCCATCACACTGATAAGCTCCGGGTCTGCCTGGTCGTATGCTGCCTGGATCTCTTCCGCGCTCACCTCGAGGTCTTCTGACTCGTTATGATCAAATTTCCTGTTATATTCCAGTAGAGCTTTGTCTCCGTTATCTCTCACATCCTGAATGATGCCTGCGACTATGTCCTCGACGCCTGTCGGCATCTTTGTTCTCGACAAAATCTCATTTTTATCGACTTCTCCGTACTTGTAGATCTTGATCAAAATCCTGCCTCCTTATCTATACTGTTATAATTATAGCACGTCGGACAGTGCACTTGTCACGCGCTCTATCTCTTCTGTCTTGAATTTGAAATTGGCCTTGTTCGCGATCAGGCGGGCGCTTATCTTGACTACCTCAGCCATCGGCACGAGGCCGTTCGCTTTGAGCGTGCTTCCAGTCTCGACGATATCGACGATCACGTCAGACAGCCCGAGCAGCGGCGCAAGCTCGATCGAGCCATGCAGCTCTATGATGTCGATATCCCTGCTCTTCCCTGCGTAATACCTGTTTGCGATGTTCGGGAATTTAGTCGCGACTCTCAGAGTCATGTCGTCATTGTCACGAAAATCCTTTGGAGCAGCTACCATCATCCTGCAGACACCGAGCCCCAGGTCGAGCAGCTCATACACATCCGGCTGGTGCTCAAGGAGCACATCGCTTCCGGCGATCCCTAGATCCGCAGCGCCTCTTCCGACGTAAACAGCCACATCAGACGGCTTTACCCAGAAGAACCTGACACCTTTCTCCTTGTTCTCAAAGAAAAGCTTTCTCGTATCGCTCAGGATATCCGGGCACTCGAGACCCGCTTTCTCAAAAAGACCATATACCTGCTCGCCGAGCCTCCCCTTAGGAAGCGCGACATTTACTATCTCACTCAAGATCTATCTCCTTAACAGTTCTGCTGCATTTCGCAGCGTTTTGTATCCAGATGCTTTTGCTTACTCCTGTTTCGTATATGAGCGTTTTATCCAGCTCTGTTCCGTTCAGGCATGTATGAGTTCGCCGTATGTGATGTGCGGCGGAACGGCGCGCTGGGCGAGGACGGTCCTGCCGTTTGCTCTTAGCTCATCTATCTTCTTGGTAAGTACCCTGATATCTGTTTCCTCGTCATAGATCAGAAGGACATCGACGTCGTTATTCTTCGGTGCATCGTCAAGGCGGTCAAGGGCGTCAAGTGAGACTGAAAAGCCCACGGCGCCGCATTTTTTGCCCATGCTCTTCATGAGGTTGTCGTATCGGCCGCCGGCGATCACAGGCTTGGACAGTTTTTTTACAAAGCCCTGGAACTGGATGCCGTTATAGTATCCCATCTCGTTTACGACTGAGAAATCAAATCTTACGTTCTGGTCAAGGCCTTCTGCTTTCAGAACGTCCCGAACGCAGCTAAGCTGTGCTGCTGCTTCCTCGGACACGAAGTCTTTTACTGCTGTAAGCACTTTATCCATGCTGCCGTATGCACCGATGAGACGCACCAGTTTTGATGATGCATCAGCCGGAACGCCTGCCTCGTCACAGATCGAGAGTGCCCCGTGCGCGTTCTTCTGCCCGAGACAGTGCAGCACGCGCTTCACCTCAGGCTGCGGCAGTCCCAGCCCGTCCACGACCTCACGCACTACGCCCATGTGCGAGATATCAAGCACAAAATCGCGGCTGATCAGCTGAAGGCTCCTGACGGCCATTACCACGACCTCGCATTCATCGTACAGGTCCACGTCGCCCATACACTCTATGCCGGTCTGCATGATCTCTCTGAAATCATGCGAATAGCTGCTCATCCTGTAGACTTCATCGTCATAATATATCTTCTGGGTCACGCCCGGATGCCACTCTGCGTCCTTTGCCACAGAAAGCGTTACGTCAGGCTTGAGCGCCATCAGACGGCCGTTCGAGTCGGTGAACGTCAGGATCCCCTCGTTCTGCAGAAAATCCTTGTTCTCAGAATACAGCTCATAGTCCTCGAACTTTCCGGCTTTGAATTCGGTGTATCCGTAGCTCCTGAACAAAGCCCTGAGGTCGTACGTCGCCTTCTCCTTATTCTTCAGAATCTTATCGTAGTCAGTCATCAGAACCTCCTGCATACACATTGCAGCTGGTCATCAAAGTCTCTTATGTAAACACTGCAGCAGACATCAAAGCCTCTTGTGTATACACTGTAACAGTTTAGCACGCTAAACCGCTGCTGTCAAATACCTGAACACACGATCGCTATTGAAATGGCGGGAAGGTTTTGATATATTGGTAATTGGAAAAGAATGAATGTGAGGCATAAATGAGAAAACTGTTTTTATACGGGAGGAGCGAATCCGGAAAGACCAGCCTGACGCAGGCGCTTAAAGGCGAAAAGCTTCACTACGAGAAGACTCAGTACAATAAGTCCTGGGACATCACGATCGATACTCCGGGTGAATACACACAGAGCAAGCGCGTTTCGCACGCACTGTGCAGCATCTCGTTTGATTCTGACGTGATCGGGATCCTGTGCGCGGCAAATGAGCCTTTCAACATCTTCTCGCCGGGCGAGATCGGATTCACCACGCGCCCGATGGTCGGGATCATCACCAAAATAGACCTCCCGAACACGAATATACCGATGGTCACACAGTGGCTCAAGGAAGCAGGATGCGAGAGAGTATTCCCTGTCAGCAATGTGACGCTCGAAGGGATCGCAGAACTGAAAGAATACCTGATGCAGCTCCCGGAGCGCCGGACGCTGGAACAGGCGAAGGAAGACCAGAAGACAGGAAAAAGTGCATACTAAGGCAGATCTCTGCCTGCTGTATGAAAGCACATAAAAAATCCTCGGCGATAATGTGAAAGCACACAACAATTGGAGGAGATATGAGAAAACTATTCTTATATGGAAGAACGGAAGCCGGAAAGACGAGCCTGACACAGGCGCTCAAAGGTGAAAAACTTCATTATCACAAAACACAGTACAACAACTCCTGGGACATCACCATCGACACCCCGGGAGAATATATAGAGAGCAAGAAGATCGCCCATGCGCTCTGCTCTATCTCGTTCGACTCGGACGTCATCGGCGTACTCTGCGCAGCCAACGAGCCGTATAACGTATTCTGCCCGGGCGAGATCGGCTTTACCACACGTCCGATGATCGGTATCATCACCAAGATCGACCTTCCTAACGCAAACATACCGATGGTCACACAGTGGCTGAAGGAAGCCGGCTGCCAGCGGATCTTCGCGGTAAGCAATGAGACCGGCGAAGGAATCGATGAACTCAGGGATTACCTCCTTCAGATCCCGCAGCGCCGCACACTGGAAGAAGCCAAAGCAGATCAGCAGGCAGGCCGCAGGTCATTCTAATACACGCAAACCGCAGCGCTTTACAAGACAAGAAAAACCCGGCCGGGTATCCCCCGGCCGGGTCTTTTAATGCCTGTGATCAGTTCATCTTTGGCTCTCAGTCTTCGTTCAGTCCTTCTCTGCAGCCGGTGATTATCCATGGCGCCGGCTCGTTGGCAAACGTATTGTTGGACTTGAGCCTTGAGATCGATACCTGGATGATCTCCGGTTCTTTGATGCCTGCGTCTTCGAAGATCTGCTTCATCCTTCCCGCCGCGACGAAGTCGAGTGTATATGCAACGAGGATGATGTCCGGATTCAGCGAAGTCAGGACTTTGATCTCCTGCTCTGTGCTTGCGGACGCTGTGAGGAACGCAACGTTCGGTACCGGATAGTCGTCGAGCGCTTCCTTATCGACATGGTCGAGCACTGTCACATTGCGGAGGTCGTAGAAATTGATGTTGTCTTCCAGAGCCTCACGCTCTTTGCGGCTGTATGCTACAGCGACGACGTGTCCCTCATTAGCGCGGAAAGCCGCGTCTACCGGAACGATCTCACCGCCGACCACGACGACTGTATCTTCAGAGTCTATCCTCATCTTGGTCATAATAATATTGCGGATCTCTTTTCCGACTTCCTTGGAGGAAACGCCTGCCATCAGATTGCCGAGACCACTCTTATTCGTTGAGAGCGCCTTCTTGTTAACGACGAGCATTCCCGCTGACTCGTTGATGCCACGGTCTATCATGTCCTTCAGGCTGTCGTGCTTGATCGGCCCGGACGGGCTGGATCCTTCATTGTACCAGACCTCGCAGTCGCCGAGTCCTGCGTTCCACATTCTGTAGAAGACCTCTTTGTCGCCGGCTTCCATGAACGCGAGAACTGCCTTGTGAGCCTCGACCATCGGGATTATGTTCGCATTGCCCTTCGTTACGTCCATCATCGTGATCTGCTCCAGATCGATCGGTGAATTATCCGCGAAATACTGCATCCACTTCAGTACGTCTTCATTGCTGAACAGATTTTTTGCCATCTTTTCATTCCTCCTCTATCATCAAAGCCTTCACGGCTTCTCTTATTCTTTCCATATCAAAGCCTTCACGGCCTGCTTTACTGTCTATATTATAAACCCAAACCACTTGCATGTGTCAACTAAACTGATCAGAGACCGAGCGCAATAAGGATCGCGCGGATCAGGAATGCTGCTATCCAGGCGACGACGCACTGCCATATGACCATCACGGCGGCAGTACGCGTACCGAGCTCACGGCGGACCGCTGCTACTGCAGCTACGCACGGCGTGTACAGCAGACAGAATACAAGGAGCGCTGCGGCAGAGATCGTAGGGAGTACCGATGCGATATCAGTCCCGAACAGAAGCTCGAGCGTCGCGACTACGCTCTCTTTGGCCATGAATCCGCTGATCAGAGCAGTAACGATGCGCCAGTCTCCAAGTCCTATCGGTTTGAATACCGGGGCAAGCACTCCGGCGATCCCTGCCAGAATGCTGTCTTCAGAGTCTGTCACGAAGTTCAGGCTCGCGTCAAAACTCTGCAGGAACCATATGATGATAGTCGCGACGAGAATAACGCTGAACGCTCTCTGCAGGAAGTCTTTTGCCTTTTCCCAGAGAAGCTGAAGCACATTCTTTGCTGCCGGCATCCTGTAATCAGGAAGCTCCATCACGAACGGCACGGCTTCGCCCCGGAACAGTGTGTTCTTGAATATCAGCGCCATAATGACCGCCATGATTATCCCCAGCACATACAATCCGATCATTATAAGGCCTCCCCGCGCAGGGAAGAACGCGCCGACAAGGAAAGCATAGATCGGTATCTTAGCGGTGCAGCTCATGAATGGCGTCAGCAGTATAGTCAGGCGGCGGTCCCTCTTACTAGGAAGAGTCCTCGTCGCCATCACTGCAGGCACCGTACAGCCGAAGCCGATCAGCATCGGAACGATGCTCCTGCCGGAAAGCCCTATCTTACGAAGGATGCTGTCCATCACGAATGCGACCCTGGCTATGTATCCGCTGTCTTCCATAATGGAAAGGAAGAAAAACAGGGTGACGACTATCGGGATGAAGCTTAAGACGCTGCCCACCCCTCCGAATAATCCGTTAAGCACGAGGCTCTTTATCACAGGGTTCACATCTGCTGACTCAAGTGCTGCTGCTACCTGGCCTGCGAGCATGTTTACCATGCTCTCGATGATCCCCTGGAAGAACGGGCCGATGAAATTGAAAGTCAGTATGAAGACGATACCCATGATCCCGATGAAACATGGGATCGCAGTCCATTTCCCTGTAAGTACATCATCTATCTTCTGTGAACGGACACGCTCTCTGCTGACTTCCGGCTTCGTCACCGTGCTCTCGCATACACGCTCGATGAAGTCGAACCTCATGTCTGCCATGGCTGATGCCCTGTCCATTCCGCCTTCATGTTCCATCTGTACCACGATGTGCTCGATCATATCGAGCTCGTTCTGCTCGAGGTCCAGCTTATCAAGTACGAGCCTGTCGCCTTCTATCACTTTAGTCGCGGCGAACCGCTTCGGGAGCCCCGCGCGCTCAGCATGGTCTTCAATGACTGCCTGCACTGCGTGGATGGCTCTATGTATCGCTCCGCCATGGTCGTCTTTGCTGCAGAGATCCTGTTCAACAGGGCGCTCCTGATATTTGGCTATATGAAGAGCATGCTCAACAAGCTCGGACACACCCTCGTTTTTAGAAGCAGATATCGGGACGACCGGGACTCCGAGTTTCTGCTCCATACGGTTGATATCTATCATTCCGTGATTAGCCGTGACTTCGTCCATCATGTTGAGCGCGACAACCATCGGGACATTCATCTCAAGGAGCTGCATGGTAAGATACAGGTTGCGCTCAATGTTCGTCGCGTCTACGATGTTGATTATCGCACGCGGCTTCTCCTCCAGCACGAATGCACGTGATATGATCTCCTCGCTCGTGTACGGCGACATTGAATAGATCCCCGGAAGATCTGTTACCAGCGTATCCGGGTGGCCTTTGATCGGTCCGTCTTTCCGGTCGACAGTCACGCCCGGGAAGTTGCCGACGTGCTGGTTGGAGCCGGTAAGCTGATTAAACAGAGTCGTCTTGCCGCTGTTCTGGTTTCCAACAAGCGCAAACGTCAGGATCTCGCCGTCCGGCAGCGGATTCTCATCTTTTCTTGAGTGATACTTTCCATCTTCGCCGAGTCCGGGATGCTCTGTCGGGTCGATCTTCTCTATCCTCGCATGCCTGTTCGAACGCTCAGGTATCAGCTTCACGCCGATCTGTGATGCCTCCGCCAGCCTGAGAGAAAGCTCGTATCCATGCACCTGGAGCTCCATCGGATCTCCAAGCGGCGCAAACTTTACCAGAGTGACCTCCGCTCCCTGTATCAGACCCATGTCAAGAAAATGCTGACGGAGAGCGCCCTCCCCGCCAACATCTGTGATAACTGCATTATCGTTTACTTTTAATTCGTTCAGTTTCATTACTTTACGTACTTTTTCAGCGCTTTCGGTGTTTTCTTCGCTTCGCGGAATGTGATAAGGAACTCGTCTCCGTCCTCTTCCTCGGTCAGAGTGGTGATCGTGCCGTTTTTATGCTTTTTAAACACATAGCCGTCGTCGCCTACCTGAAGCAGCGTAAACCCGTCTTTATCTTCTCCCCACTTGCCTTCCTGGACATCCTTACCATACAGGACTGATTTGACGTATGCTGTGCCGCCCTTCTTGAAGTAGATCATCATATAATCGGTGACGTCCTTGATGTCGAACATGTCCTTTATCAGTTCGTCGTCAAACTCCTCACCCTCTCCGCTCATCTTTGAGAATACGTAGCACTTCCCCGCGACGAAGGCAGTCTTGGTGTTATAGTCGTTTTTATTATATTTCTTGCCTCCGAAAGCACTGTTCTCGCTCTCTTCGAGCTCCTCATCAGTGACGCCGCTTCCGTCTTCGACATGCTCGATATCTTCCTCTTCATCAGTGTCATCATCTTCAGTGCCGGCCTCAGCTTCGGTCCCGTTCTCGCTGCCGCTTTCTTCGCTGACTTCGCTCCCGCTGCTGCTCTCACTTTCCCCGCTCTCGCTGGAGCTTCCACATGCCGCAAGCATCACGGCAGAAGACACTATCATCATTATCGCAAGTATAAGAGCAAAACCTCTTCTGCGTATCTCTTTCATATCCTTCATTTCGGTTCTCCTTCCCGCCCCATAAAAATCTTCAATATCATTATAGTCCGAGCATATAAAAAATCCAACACAGTTAAGTGCTGGATCTTTTACAATGTATTGACTAGAAGGGGCAGGCGCCGGCAAACGTAACCACGTCAGCGCCCGCCTTATCGTTATGACTTCAGATCTGTTTGCCCTGAATCAATCTGGAATACCAGTACGCGCTGTCTTTTACTGTCCTGTCCTGTGTCCTGTAATCTATGTACACAAGTCCGAACCTTTCATCGTAGCCACTGTTCCATTCCAGATTATCCGTAAACGACCAATGGAAGAATCCCTTCACAGGAACGCCGTCTTTTATCACGTCTGAAAGCTCTTCCAGATATCTCTGGAGAAAGTCTATCCTGTCCGGATCATGTACTTTTCCGTCCAGGAAGATGCGGTCGTTGCAGCTCTGTCCGTCTTCAGATATGACCATCGGAAGTCCGTATCTCTCCCAGATCTGGCGCGGTCCCCAGTACATGACTTCCGGCGTTACGTGCCATCCTATAGCTGTTCTCGGGAATCCGACATATCTCTGCATGACCTGACACCCGTTCGCCGGATCCATCTCGGTCCCGTTGTATATATTGAGTCCCAGGAAGTCCAGAGGCTGAGATATGAGCTCCATGTCTTCACGGAAGCCTTCTTCACTGCTCATTTCCTCTGCGCATCTGCTCCACGGCGATATCGGATCATCCGGATATTTCCCTTTTACCATCGGATCAAAAGCCCATTGGTAGAAGAAGAAAAAGTGTCCGTCTTTAAGCTGTGATTCTCCTGTATGGAATGAGAAATCAGATATCTCTTTCGGTGTCTCCTTAAGATGTTCATGGACATAGCCCAGCATTCCCGTTGCAGCGGCGCCTATGACAGCGTCAGGGACCACATCTCTGATCACTCTTACAGCTTCGCCGTGCGCAAGGAGCGCGTTGTGCCAGCACCTGAACTGTTCACGCGGCTCAAGCCTGAGGCCAGGAGCATGCTCGCCCGTCCCGTATCCGAGACCTATGAATATCTCAGGCTCATTGATCGTGAACCAGTGCTTTACCCTGTCCCCGAAATGTTCCGCAAGCACGCGGGTGTAGTCTCTGAAGGCTGCGACCGTATCCCTGTTCTGCCAGCCTCCTTTATCTTCCAGCGCCTGAGGAAGATCCCAGTGGTACACTGTCATCCATGGATCGATGCCGCGTTCGATGCAGCCATCGACGACCTTGTCATAATACTCAAGTCCCGCTTTGTTGATGTCTCCGGTCCCTTCGGGGATAACTCTCGGCCAGCTCACGCTGAAGCGGTAGTTCCTGATCCCCAGCGACTTCAGAATGTCCAGGTCCTCTTCAAACCTGTGGTAAGAGTCACACGCCACGTCACCGTTCGTTCCGTCTGCGATCGTTCCCGGTCTGTGCGAAAAAGTGTCCCAGATCGACGGTCCTTTCCCATCATCAAAAGCTCCACCTTCGATCTGATACGATGAGCTCGCTGTACCCCATATGAAATCCTGAGGAAATTCCATGACAATAAGCCTCTCTTTTCAACAAATCATCTTTAACCGATAGTCACGTCTACTTCAACTGACGCTCCATCCGGCTGCGGCGGTATGAGATCGCCGCTTAACGGGACGCCGTTTATTCTGATCGATGTGACGCCGCATCCTCTGCCGGATGCATTTGTTACATTTATCTTATACACTGCGCCACGAAATCTGCGCATGACTTTGAATCCTTTCCAGCCTGACGGGATGCACGGGTCGATCCGGAGGCCGTCAAGCTCCGGCTTCACTCCGAGTATATGCTGTGACACCGCCGTGAAAGCCCAGGAAGCTGATCCTGTGAGCCAGCTGTTCTTGCCTTCTCCGCCGACCGCCGCTTCTTTGCCCGACACCATCTGGCAGTACACATACGGCTCGGTCTTGTGGATCTCACTCTTGTCCTCGAGGTAAACAGGGTCGATCTTCTTAAGGAGCTCCATAGCCCTGTCTCCGTGTCCGAGCATAGTCTCCGCGATCACGATCCACGGATTATTGTGGCAGAACACTCCCGCGTTCTCCTTATACCCCGGCGGATATGAGGATATCTCACCGAGCTCGGCATGATATCTGCTGTACGGCGGATCGAGTATCACTATGCCGTACTCGCATTCCAGATGCTTCTGAACGCTCTCAAGAGCTTTTGCCGCATAGCCGTTATCCAGCCCGATGCCCGCCATTACGCTCATCCCCTGCGGTTCGATGTAGATCTTTCCTTCTTCACATAAGCTGCTTCCAACGGGCTCCGACGCTGCGTCGTAGGCTCTTCTGAACCATTCTCCGTCCCATCCCGCTGTGAGGACTGCCTCCTCTACCTCGCGGACTTCGGATTCGACTTCGTCAGCAAGGGCGTTCATGTCCGCGATCTCCTCACGGGACGCTCTGTCATATAATGCAGCTTTCCCTGCGTCTTCTTCCTGATCGTATAATGCAAGGTGACGCAGCAGATCTTCATATTCTCTTCCATATTTCACGAACATGCCGCCGATGAAGACACTCTCCGCGACTGATCCCTCGCTCGGTCCTGTCGTCTGGAAGCTCTCGCCCGGCTCCATTGAGAAGCAGTTAAGATTCAGGCAGTCGTTCCAGTCAGCACGCCCGATCAGCGGAAGTCCGTGCGGGCCTTTATGTGTCGCTGTGAACCTGAAGCTCCTGTTCAGATGCTCCAGAAGCGGCGCCCTCTTCTCAATGTCGTTATCAAAATCGCACTGTTCATGAAGTATCGAATAATCGCCTGTCTCGCGAATGTATGCGGTCGTCGCCGCGATCAGCCAGAGCGGGTCGTCGTTGAATCCGCTCCCTACTCCCATGTTGCCCCTCTTAGTGAGCGGCTGGTACTGGTGGTACGCGCTTCCGTCCTCGAACTGCGTGTTCGCGATGTCTATTATCCTCTCACGCGCCTTTTCCGGGATCATATGAACAAAGCCGAATATGTCCTGGCATGAATCTCTGAATCCCATTCCGCGTCCGAGCCCGCTCTCATAGTAGCTCGCCGATCTGCTCATGTTGAACGTAGCCATGCACTGATACTGGTTCCAGATATCAGCGGTCCTGTCAAGCTTTTCATCGCAGCTCTCAACACTGAACACAGAAAGCAGCCTGTCCCAGTATTCCTTAAGATCCGCAAGAGCATCATCTAACTGCTCGTCAGTTCTGTATTTAGACAGTATTCTTTCGGCAGGCGCCTTGTTTATCAGCGGAGCACCTGCCACCGACTGCAGAACGGCTCTATCCGAGCTGGTACTGTCTGTATTATTGTAAAGCCTGTCACTATCCGCGCCGAAGACATCCAGATCCTGCTCGAACTTCTCCTCGAGCGGATTCTCACAGTACGCGAGCACGAATATGAATGACTCTGATGCTCCAGGCTCCAGCACGCATTTCAGATGATGGCTCCCAATGACCGCCCAGCCGTGAGCTATACTGTCTCTGCTCTTTCCTTCGAGTACGGCCTCAGGCCTGTCAGGTCCATTCCATGCGCCGAGGAAAGCTGAACGGTCCGTATCAAAGCCCGTGAGGGCTTTGTTGACCGAGAAAACGGCATAGTGGTTCCGTCTCTCGCGATACTCCGTTTTATGGTAGATATCCGATCCGCACACTTCTACTTCACCGATCGAGAAGTTGCGCTGGAAATTAGACATGTCGTCCTGCGCGTTCCAGAAGCAGAACTCAAGATAACTGAAGATGTCAAGATCTTTCAGGGAGTCTGATCCGTTGGTCAGCGTGAGGCGCGTTACTTCGCACATGTCTCCGAGCGGGACGAACACTTCCTGTCTTGCGCTTACGCCGTTCTTCACACCTTCAAGCACGGTATAGCCCATGCCGTGCCTGCAGCTGTAAGAATCGAGCTCAGTCTGAACTGGCTGCCAGCCCGGATTCCATACAGTATTTCCATCCTTTATATATATGTAGTGACCGTTCGAGTCTGGATGGTCGTCATTATAGCGGTATCTCGTGAGTCTCATCAGGCTCGCGTCCCTGTAGAACGCGTACCCTCCGCCGGTATTCGATATCAGGCGGAAAAACCCGTCCGACCCGAGATAGTTGATCCACGGAAGCGGAGTCTTCGGCGAAGTGACTACATATTCTCTCTTCTCATCATCAAAATATCCGAACTTCATATTGCCCTCTTCATCAATCAGCGCCTGAATTTACGAATACGTTTTCGAAACTATACGTACACATATTATATGCCCGCCGTGCAGTTTTGTAAATATAAAACGAAAATGTTTTCGAATTAATTTTTCAGCCGAAAAAATAAAACGAAAATGTTTTCGAAAAAGTATTGACAACTATTGAGGGGGTGTTCTACAATGAAATTACGAAAACGTATTCGTAGTAACATAGTTCGCGAGACCGTTGGGAAAAGACAGAAGTAACAGGACATCTCGGAGGGCATGATCGATGACGACAATTAAAGAGATCTCTAATGCATGTGGTGTCTCGCCTGCAACTGTGTCCAAGGCGCTGAACGGCTATACCGATATCAGCCCGAAGACGACAGAGCTGATCAGGCAGACAGCAGATGACATGGATTACAAGCCTGACGCAGCCGCAAGACTTCTGAAGACGAATATCTCCCATGATATAGGAGTCCTGTTCGTCGACGAATCCCACTGTGGACTGACTCACGAATATTTTTCACAGATCCTGAACAGCATGAAGGAGGAAGCTGAATCCCTTGGATATGATATCACTTTTATCAGCCAGTACATCAACGGCAAGTCGGTATCATTCCTGGAGCACTGCAGATATCATCGCTGCGATGGAGTGGTGATCGCCTGTGTGAACTTTGAGGCTGACGGTGTCAAGGAGCTTGTAAAGAGCGGAGTGCCTGTCGTTACGATAGACTATTCATTCGATAATACGAGCTCAGTCATGTCGGACAACGAGGAAGGCGCGTACAACCTGGCCTCTTATCTGATGGAACTCGGACACTCACGGATCGCCTTCATCTACGGAGAGAGTTCACCGGTCACCGAAAAACGACTCAATGGTTACCGCCGCGCATTCATCGATCATGGCCTGAAGGCAAGAGAAGAATACATCATACAGGGAAGATACCATGATCCGGAATCGTCGAGAGGAGCCACTGCAGAGCTTCTTGCGATGACAGAGCCGCCGACAGCCATCATGTATCCTGATGACTACTCAAGCATCGGGGGATACAACGAGATCAGAAACGAAGGTCTCAGGATCCCCGAAGACGTGAGCGTCACCGGATATGACGGCATCAGCCTCTCTGAAGTCGTGCAGCCGCAGCTGACTACATGGCATCAGAATACTGATGAGATCGGAAGAGAATCCGTGCGCATTCTGGTAGAGTCGATCGAAAAAGGTGAAAAATGTTCGTACGAGCGCATCAAAGTCTCGGGTAATATGTACAGCGGATGCAGTGTGAAGGACCACTGGTCCGGTAAAAAATGATCAACGATCCGTATGAGGATCAAAAACCGTGCGTAAATGCCGCACGGATCTGGTTGAGAGGAGGATTCAAAATGAAAAAGAATGTAAAGACCATCCTGGCACTGTTGCTTGCATTTGCAATGGTATTCTCTATGGCGGCATGCGGAAGCAGCAGCAGCGATGAGCCTGCAGCTGAGGAACCTGCAGCAGAAGAGACTGCAGAGCAGGGTAAAGTCCTGAACATCTGGTGCTGGAACGATGAATTCCAGAGCAGATTCAACGATTACTATCCAGAAGTCGCAGAGATAGCTGATGACAAGTCTACAACAACTCTGAAAGATGGAACAGTTGTTAAATGGACAATCAACCCGAACGAGGGCAACAACTATCAGGACAAGCTGGACGAAGCACTGCTGAAGCAGGCTGACGCAGCTGCAGATGACAAGATCGATATCTTCCTGGTAGAAGCTGACTATGCACTCAAGTATGTCGATTCTGATTTCACTATGGACGTTAAAGAGATCGGTCTTACAGATGACGACATGGCTGAGCAGTATCAGTACACAAAGGACATCGTTTCTGTAGACGGAGTTCAGAAGGGAACAACATGGCAGGCTACACCGGGACTGTTTGCATACAGAAGATCTATTGCTAAGGACGTTCTCGGAACAGACGATCCTGAAAAGGTTCAGGAAGCACTCGCCAGCTGGGATAAGTTCGACGAAGTAGCAGCAAAGGCTCATGACAAGGGATACAAGATGCTGTCAGGATATGACGATGCATATCGTACATTCTCCAACAACGTATCTGCTCCTTGGGTAGCTGACGACACTACAGTAAACGTTGACGCTAACATCATGAAGTGGATCGAACAGACAAAAGATTACACAGATAAGGGGTACAACAATAAGACTTCTCTCTGGGACGAGAACTGGGCTGCTGACCAGGGTCCTAAGGGAAAGGTATTCGGATTCTTCTATTCAACATGGGGCATCAACTTCACACTGCTCGGCAACTCTCTTGAGACACCTGTAGACCAGGGCGGAAAAGAAGAAGTCGGCAACGGAATCTACGGCGACTATGCTGTATGCTATGGACCTGAGTCATATTACTGGGGCGGCACATGGATCTGCGCAGCTACAGGGACAGACAACTCAGAGCTCGTTAAGGACGTAATGCTCAAGCTCACATGCGATAAGGACATCATGAAGCAGATCACACTTGACACTCAGGATTACACGAACAACCAGTCAGCGATGCAGGAGATCGCAGAATCTGATTTCAAGTCAGACTTCCTCGGCGGACAGAACCACATCGCACTCTTCGTAGAAGCTGCTAAGAACATTGACATGAGCAACGCCGGTCCGTATGACCAGGGCTGCAACGAGAAGATCCAGACAGCATTCAGAGACTACTTCGACGGAAACGTTGATGAAGACAAGGCAAAGGCAAACTTCGAGCAGGCTATCATGGAGCTCTATCCTAACCTGCAGGAAGTCAACTGGCCTGAATAATAATTCAGACATTTAAGCGGGAAACATAAGACCCTGCTGTTACAAGGGGCAGCACATGCTGCCCCTTTATTCTTAGAAATATCTGCCCGGGCTAGGAGGACATTATGGACAAGGATAAAAAGAACGCAGATGTAAAGAGCGTAGACTACGCCAAATGGGGCTATATATTTATCGCCCCGTTCTTTATCGCGTTCTTTGTTTTTCAGTTTATACCGCTGGTATCAACGATATACTACAGCTTTTTTGAATACTACAGAGTTGGACTCAAGATCGTAGGCCCTACTCCGGTAGGACTTGCGAACTACCAGGCGCTCTTCATGAGCGACTTCCCAAAGTACATGGGAAATACGATCATCCTGTGGATCCTGGGTTTTGTTCCGCAGATCATAATATCGCTGCTGCTCGCCGCATGGTTCACTGACGTGAGGCTGAAGATCCGCGGCAAGCAGTTCTTCAAGGTAGTGATCTACATGCCGAACCTGATCATGGCATCCGCTTTCGCTATGCTGTTCTTCGCTTTGTTCTCGGCAAACGGTCCTGTCAACGGATTCCTGGTGTCTGCCGGGATCCTGGAAGAACCGTTCAGATTCCTGAACAACATTGCCGGAACACGAGGGCTGGTCGCTTTGATGAACTTCCTGATGTGGTTTGGAAACACCACGATCCTTCTGATGGCCGCTGTGATGGGCATCAACCCGTCTCTGTTCGAAGCGGCAGAGCTCGACGGATGCACGCCGACTCAGACATTTTTCAAGATCACACTGCCGATGATACGGCCGATCCTGGTATACGTTCTGATCACGTCGATGATCGGCGGACTGCAGATGTTCGATGTGCCGCAGATCCTGACTAACGGAAAAGGCACGCCTGACAGATCGGTAACGACTATCCTGATGTTCCTGAACAACCATCTGTTCAGCAAGAACTACGGCATGGCCGGCGCGATCTCAGTGATCTTATTCATCATATGCGCGATACTTTGCATCGGCGTATACTTCTCACTGAACAACGATGAGAACATGAAGCTGTTCAGAAAGAGAGGAAAGAGAGTACAAGAGCAGAGAATGAAGAAAGGAGGCAGATAAGCGATGGAAGGCGAAGTAAAGACCTCAAAAGTGAGAACCGTCATAGCATACATTCTTCTGATATTCCTGAGTTTCCTGTGCCTGTTCTTCTTTTATATACTGATCATAAACTCGACAAGGAGCCACGCTCAGATCATGCAGGGCTTCTCGTTCGTACCTGGCAAGGCTTTCTGGCCTAACCTCAAGCATGTGCTTCAGGACGCCAACATCCCTGTGATGTCCGGCATCAGGAACAGCCTGATCGTGTCGACATGCTCAGCGCTTCTTGCGACGTACTTCTCGGCGCTCACGGCGTACGGGCTGTACGCGTACAACTTCAAGTTCAAGAAGCCTGCGTTCATCTTCATCATGCTGATCCTGGTCATGCCTACTCAGGTATCGGCACTGGGATTCTACAGGCTGATGGACGGCTGGCATCTTCTAAACACACTCTGGCCGCTGTTCCTTCCGTCGATCGCGGCGCCTGCTGTATTCTACTTCATGTACAGCTACATGCAGTCGAGCCTCCCGATGGAGCTCGTTGAAGCAGCCAGAATAGACGGATGCAATGAATTCAGGATCTTCAACCGAATCGTCATTCCGATCATGAAGCCGGCGATGGCGGTGCAGGCGATATTCGCATTCGTAACAGCATGGAACAACTTCTTCATCCCGGCTTTGATCATATCCGACAACAGCAAGAAAACGCTGCCGATACTGATCGCAGCCCTGAGAAGCGCCGACTTCCTGAAGTTCGACCTCGGGAAAGTCTACATGCTTATCCTGATCGCGATCGTACCGATCATCATCGTATACATCATGCTTTCAAGATACATCGTCGCAGGCGTTGCCCTTGGCGGCGTCAAAGAGTAGGAGGAAGAAATGGCTGGAATCAAATTTGAACATATCGTAAAATCATACGACGGCGAAGTTACGGTCATTCCTGACCTTAACCTCGAGATAAAAGACAAGGAATTCGTGGTGCTCGTCGGTCCGTCAGGATGCGGCAAATCCACCACATTAAGGATGATCGCGGGACTTGAGACGATCACGGGCGGCAGGCTCTATATCGGCGACAAAGTCATCAACGCGGTCCCGCCTAAAGACAGGGACATCGCGATGGTGTTCCAGAACTACGCTCTCTATCCGCATATGTCCGTGTACAAAAACATGGCGTTTGCGCTGGACCTGCAGCACGTTGATAAGAAGGAGATCGATCAGAAGGTACACGACGCCGCAAAGATGCTGGGCCTCGAGGAATACCTCGACCGCAAGCCTAAGGCTCTTTCCGGCGGCCAGAGACAGAGAGTGGCGCTCGGGCGCGCGCTGGTACGCAACCCGTCCGTGTTCCTGCTCGACGAGCCTCTGTCCAACCTGGACGCTAAGCTCCGTACAGAGATGAGGAGCCAGATAAGCAAGCTCCACAAGAAGCTCGGTACTACATTCGTATACGTCACACATGACCAGATCGAGGCCATGACAATGGGCGACCGCATCTGTGTGATGAACGCCGGCGAAGTACAGCAGTTCGATACGCCAAGAGCGCTGTACAATAATCCATGCAACCTGTTCGTTGCCGGATTCATCGGGTCACCGCAGATGAATTTCATCGACGCAGTGGTAGAGAAAGCTGAAGGATCTGAAGGTAAATATGAAGTCGTATTCGGCGACACAAGAATTCCTTCAGACAGAGAAGAGCTTGCGCCATACGTCGGAAAGACAGTCGTCCTCGGTATCAGGCCAGACGATCTCCATGTCGAGAAAGAATACATCCGCGGCAAGAACACAATCAAAGCCACCATCGACCTCGATGAGATGATGGGCTCTGAGACCCTGCTCTACATCAACTACGCAGGCGCAAAGCTTATCGCCAAGACCCCGTCCACCGTGACTGAAGAGACAGGCGATCCGATCGAGCTTGCCGTTAATCCGGACAAGATCCACATCTTCGACAGGGACACAGAAGAAGCAGTGTTGAACTGATGCTCTGATCCGAAGCGATTCTGATCAGGCGAATTTAGAGACACCTGCAGACAGATAAAATCGCCAGGCTGATTAACAGCCTGGCTTTTTAGTGTTCCGATTCGGAGCAGGTGCGAACAATGGTGCTTCTGGCTGCACTTGTTCCGGCTCGGAACATGATGTTCAGTGCGCATGGACAGTGTCGAGCATATCGGCCATCTGGTCCTGTACAAATGCGAAAAGATGAGCATATCTGTAGGTTATTTTTTCTGCTTCATGCCCTACTCTCTCGCCTATGGCAAGAGCCGAGAAGCCGTTATTTATAAGGAGCGATACGTGTGAGTGACGTAGATCGTGGACTCGTATGTGCTTGACGCCTGCAAGATCAGCGCCCTTTATGAGGGCTGTCCTCAGGTGGTAGCTGCTCATTGGGAACAGTCTGGAATTCTGCCATTTGTTTTCTTCAAATGGATCAGTACTGCTTCCCTGCCCTTCTGAAAGCATCATTTTTCTATGCATTCTCATCATGTAGTCTTCCATCTCATCACATAAGAATGCGGGCATGCTTATCTTCCTGTTGCTCTTTGCTGTTTTCGGGCTGGTTATCACATCTTCCTGCCCGATACGGTGGTATGTTTTGCTTACCGTGACGGTTTTGTTCGGGATATCAAGATCCGCTGGCATCAGAGCAAGCAGCTCGCCTTCGCGCATACCGGTCCAGTACAGCATTTCAAATGCATAGTAATAGTCCGGATACTGCTTCATCTGCCTGGCAAAGCTGGCATATTCATCTTTGGTCCAATACAGCATCTCCCGAGGCGCACCTTTCTCGAATGTTCCGACGACAGCCGCCGCGTTCCGCTCCAGGCCATAATACCTTACAGCATGATTAAGTATCGCAGATAGCTGCGCATGGACGTCTCTCAGATAGTCCTGTGAATATGGCTGGCCTTTTTCATTCCGGTAAGCCATCAGCTCGTTCTGCCACCTGATCACATCCTGCGGTGTGATATCCTGAAGCGCCATCTTGCCGAAATACGGCAGCAGCGCAGTGTTCATCACCGCCCTTTTGAACGCCCACGTGCTTTCCTTCAGACGCGGGCCCTTATCTCTTGAGTAGATCTTACAGAATTCCGTGAACTTCATTCCTGAAACAGACTCTGTCTCGTAATTCATGCCCACGGCCCATGCAGCATCTCCGCTGCTGAAGTCAATGTATAACTGCCGTTCCATTGACCGCTCCTCCTAATAGTCTATTCAGTTGTACACAGATCCCGATAATATGTCAAAGTGCACGACATGCACATTGACATACATTTGTGTACAACCATTCTATCATATACCGAGCATTGTTCAAAGGCTTGCTTTCAATGATTAGCCACTTTTAATTATTGGTTATCACTAATGAAATGATGATCACCGAATACCTGTGATCGTTGATTCAGAAACCAATTGGTTATTGTAAGAAAAAGAGGAGAAAAGAAATGAACAAAAAGACTAAGAAACTGCTTGTGTCACTTCTGTCAGTACTGATGGTTCTTTCCTTCATGCCGACAATGGCATTTGCGAAAACGGATGAGCCTGTTACAGGCGGACATAGCTGGGAAGGGACATACTATGTAGATGCTGATGAAGAAGGTCTTAAAGTTATCGTAGCACCTACATGCACAGAAGATGGTATTGGCCAGATCCCATGTACAGAAGAGCTTAACGGTGAAGCTTGCGGCGCTCTGAGAACTGTATGGATCAATGCTACTGGTCATTCAAGGCATGCTTTATCAAACAAAGTCAGAGTTACAGCTGAACAGATGATGGATAAATTCGGCTATACGCAGGAACAGAAAGATGCTTTCTATAACAGCCCATATGAATTCTGCGAAGCTAACATCTATGAATGCGCTGACTGCGGAATGTATCTTACAGCTTCTGGGAAAACAATTACATCGATGTATGATGATGATTTCAGCAGCCGCTATAAGACAAAACATACAGCACCTGCAGGACTCAAGGACTGCGCTGCATCATTCAAATGCACAGTATGCGGAATCGAAGGAAGAACAAACGATGACTATAACGCTGAGACTTCCGCTGCAGCACATGCTGATACAGATAATCTTACCCATGAGGTTAAGAAGTATCATATGAAGGACACTACCGGTGACGGTGAGGCTGACGAATACGTTGAAGTAGTCACAGACACATGCAAGCTCTGCGGAGTAGTAGTTAACAGGGAAGCAACACCTGTTCCTTCAGATAAACCAATGCCTTCATATGCTCATACTGCAGGCGCATGGGAAACAGAGCTTGAGCCTACATGCACAGTTCCTGGAAAGCAGATCAAGAAGTGCACTGAATGTGGAGAGCCTACAGGAGATCAGAAAGAGATCGCTCCGTTAGGACATGACTATAAGACTATCACATTTACAGGTGAAGACAATGTTATCTATTCTCAGAGCATGTGCACAAGATGCGGTGATCTGAAAGACGATAGGACACCTATCGGATTCGTACCTCCAACACCAGAATCTTCTTACAAATACAGCTATGAGAAAGTCGTTGATGCAAACTGCGAGCAGGGTGCATGGATCAAAGTAACTGTTACACTTGATGGTAAAGTAGTAGAAGAATGGTACGAGGATGATCTTGATATCGAAGGTTATATCGAAGATGGTGATATCATCCTGATCAACGGTAAATACTATGATAAGTATAATCAGACAGAGATCCCTTATGTAAAGGCTCTTGGACATGAGTTTGGCGAGATGAAGCAGGTTGCTGAGGCTACTTGCACAGAGCGTGCTATCGAAGCACAGGTCTGCAGCAAGTGCGGTAAAGTAAACCACAAAACACAGAAGACTATCGGCAAGGCTCTTGGTCATGATGTTAAGGAACAGGTAGTTCCTGCAACATGCGGAGAAGCAGGATATTCCTACAAGATCTGCGCAAGATGCAACAAGTATCTGGACAAGGCTGGCGAAAATGCTTCAGACGAAATGATCAAATACGACGAGACTAAGCCAGTAGTTGCTCTTGGTGAGAAGTGCACATTCGACACATGGAAAGTCATCAAGGAAGCTACAGCTGACGAAGATGGATCAAAGATCCTCGTATGCTCAAAGTGCGGCGCAGAGCTTGCTGGCTCAGAGACAGTTATCCCTGCAGACACAAACGCTAAGAAAGATCAGGAGATCGAAGCTGCTAAGACAACTATCGAAGAAGCAGCAAAGATCGTTGGCGACGATACATACACAGCTGACAGCATCAAAGCTATCACAGAAGCTCAGGCAGCTCTGAATCAGGCTATTGCAAGCGGAACAGCTGCTGATGTAAAGAGAGCTAAAGAGAACCTGGAAGCTGCAGTTTCAGCAGCTCAGAAGAAGGCAGAGAGCACACTGTCAGCAAAGGGCAAGACAGTCAAGGCTAAGTCAAATAAGGTTACAAAGATCAAGGCCAAGAAGGCATTCACAGTTAAGAACGCTGCTGGTAAGGTTACTTACAAGAAGACCAAGGGCAACGCAAAGGTAAAAGTCAGCAAGGCTGGTAAAGTTACTGTTAAGAAGGGTCTGAAGAAGGGTAAGACCTATAAGATCAAGGTTAAGATCACAGACGCTGGAAGCGACACTGTTCTTGGAGCTGCTAAGACAGTTACACTGAAGGTTAAGATCACTAAGTAATTCAGATCAATCTGAATACTGAACAGTAATGAAACGGGGATGTCCCTTATGGGGCATCCCCATATTTCTTAGAAATACATAGGAGCAAGACATGCTGCGTATCTCAAGAATGAACCTAAGACTTTTTGCGTTTCTGACAGGACTTTTGCTTATAGTCGGCCAGATCGGTTTTTTATCTCCAGTTAAGATCTATGCTGATGATTCTGAACCAGTAGGTCAGTTTATCGCATTCACATCTGATGTACATAACAGACCAGGAAATGAATCTGCGGAGCGCCTTGGATCATGGATCGATACAATGAAGGCTGCATATAATATATGTTATATGGGCTTCTGCGGAGATATGGCCGATTCAGATGTAAGTGAATCTGAATACTGGGATCTTACACAATCTGTAATTAATATAGTCAGTGGTAAAGGGTTCCCAGTATGCTACACTACCGGAAATCATGAATTCAATCCGGGGAAATTCAGTTCTACCTCTAGTCCTGCCAAAAATTATTTTAGTGTAGATTCAATTGTTGATAACCTTCCATCAGATGCCGATTTCCAGATATACGCACTTGGAGCAGTTAATGACAGCCAGAGCTGGCAAGGAATAACAAGCACTCAGATCAATAAACTCGAGACATTTCTAAACAACGCAGGCGCTGAAAAGCCAATTATTATTCTATCCCACTTTCCTCTGCATTCTATTGATAATAATGGATATGACCGCCGCTTGACAGCAAATGCGTCTAGCGTGATAAATATTCTGAATACCGCCTCAGAGAATGGTAAGACGATCATCTTTCTTTGGGGGCACAATCATACTAAGGCTGATTCATCTGAGCATAATTACGATAAGATCATTGGACCGGATTCTGATCTTCAATATTCATATGACAGTAGTAAGAAAAAAACTATTAAGTTCTACTATGCCGCTGCCGGATGCATGAGCGATACAGATTACAGTGCCGGCAGTCATGCCGTAAAAGGCAAGGGCCTTGTGATCCAGATAAGGCCTGATCACACAATGGGGTTCGGATACTTTGATGCTAATGGGAACGACGTCACAGATGGCGGCTCAACTATAGATATTAATTATGTAGCTCCATCTGTGCATGCGCACCCTCTCGTAAAAACAGATGCTCATCCGGCAACGTGTACGATTGCAGGAAATACTGCTTATTGGAGTTGTGATGAATGTAAAAAATACTTCTCTGATAAAAATGGAGAAAACGAGATCTTAAAGGACAGCTGGATAATAGCAGCTACAGGTCATCAGTATGGCTCGTGGACTTCATTGAATGACAGTCAGCATCAAAGAGTATGCTCTGCTGACCCGTCACATATAGAAAAGCAAGATCATGTATGGAATGATGGTGTAGTAACTACACAGCCTACCGCAGATACTGACGGTGTTAAAACATATACATGTACGATCTGCAATGCTGAGAAAACAGAAAAGATAGATGCTACAGGTGGTGGAGATACACCTTCCGGAGGAGGCGGCGGAACACCATCAGGCGGTGGCGGAGGAGGCATTCCTTCAGGCGGCGGTGGAGGTATGTTCCCGGTAGAAGAAGATCTGTGTGAAGACGATGATCATGATTGGGACTTTGATCATATCTCTTGGGAGTGGTCAGATGATTACAGCAGTGCCAAGGCGATCTTGATATGCAAGCGAAATCCTGAGCATAAGAAGGAGATCCAGGCTTCTGTTGCAGATGAGACTTCCGACGGGGAAACAACATATACTGCCGTTATTACCGGGCCAGACGGAAAGCAGTACAAAAAGACCGTTACAACAGTCCATGTCCATTCGCTTACACATTTTGAAGCGAAAGAAGCTGCCTGCACTGAGGCAGGAAACAGCGAATACTGGGCGTGCAGCGGCTGCGGCGGATTCTATGCGGATAAAGAAGGCGAAACAAGCATTGAAAAGAACAGCTGGATAGTCCCTGCAGCAGGTCATGATCCCGGGGAGTATAAACTTGCTGGTAAAGCAAATATGGAACGATCTGGAAAACTGATCACAGTATGCGATAAGTGTGGAAAAGAAATGGGATCCATCTCTGTATCACCAGTGATCGCAAAGGCCAGAGTCAACAGCAGCACAAAGGCAACGATAAGCTGGTCAGCAGTGAATGGCGCTCAGAGATATCAGGTGTACTTCTCAGATTACAGCAAAAAAACGATCAAATACGCAGGAAGAACGACCAGATCGAAATACGTCAAAAAAGGTCTTAAAAAGGGAAGATGCTACCGGTTCAAAGTCCTGGCACAGAGGAAGATCGAAGGTAAATGGGAGACTATTTCCTATGGTTACATCGGGCATTTTGTCTCCGGGGATCTGACTAAAGATAAAAAATATACTAATCCAAAGAGTATCACAGTAAGCAGACCCGAGTTGTCGGTCGCAGTAGGCGGAACTGCCAGGGTCAAGCCATCTATGAAACTCGTAAAGAAAGGGAAAAAGCTGCTTAAAAAGGGTCACTCGCAGAAGTATCGTTACCTAAGCGATAACACTGAAGTTGCTGTTGTAAACAGCAGCGGCAAGATCACTGGCGTTGGTATCGGGACATGTAAAGTATACGTGATCGGTGTCAACGGAGTGAGTAAAGCAGTCAAAGTGACAGTAATTTAAAACTGCCGCCATCATACTACAATTAGAGAGGTCAGTCCCTCTTGGACACGAATCTGACTTGTTATATAATATTAACAGGAAATGATCTGATCATAGGAGGGAACTATGAGTAAATATAATATCGGAGTAGATGTCGGCGGAACTACCGTGAAGATAGGTGTTTTTGATCGTGAGAAGGCTGCAATTGATATCGAGACGAAAACCTCGATCCCGACACGGACTGAAAATGACGGTGTACATATCCTCCCGGACATTGCGGAAGCGATCGCTGTACTGATGGAGGAATATGGAGCCGAAATGGACGACGTCGCAAGGATAGGAATAGGTGTGCCAGGTCCTGTGATAACCGACCGGAAGACTGGCCAAATGTTCGTAAACAAATGTGTGAACCTCGGGTGGAGCTCGATGATCGACGTACCCCAGGAGCTTTCAGAGCTCACAGGAGTGCAGAATATATCGGTAATTAACGATGCGAATGCGGCTGCGCTAGGTGAAGTCATCGCGGGCTCATGTAGCGACAAAACAGTAGTAGTCGTTACGCTGGGCACCGGGATCGGCGGCGGTATCGTACAGTCCGGCAGGATCATGCCAGGCGCGTTCGGAGCTGCAGGCGAGATCGGACACATCAAGATCCAGCCCCAGCATCCGCTGATTAAAAATCTTTCGACATTAAAACCATTCGCTGATCTTGAGTATTATGTATCTGCAACAGGGATAGCGAGAACAGCAAAAGCTGCGCTACAGATTCTTCCTGATCAGAGTATACTCAGAGACGATCTCAATGCGGAAAACAGCTTGACGGATAAAGATAAAACTTCTGAAGATACTGGTAACAGCTTGAACTGGCCTGATGCGAAGGCAGTAATGGATGCCGCGAAAAAAGGAGACGCCCTTGCACTTAAGCTGACTGACTTCTTCTTCGATACATTAGGGATTGGTCTTGCGTCGGTCGCAGGTGTAGTTGACCCGGACATGTTCATCATTGGAGGCGGGGTAGCAGGCGCAGGCTTGTTCCTTACTGACGGTCTGCAGGCATCATATAGAAAATACGTCTTCCACGCGTCAAGTGAAACAGAATTCCGTCTTGCCGTTCTTGGAAATGACGCCGGCATGATCGGAGCCGCGTGCAGTGGTAACTGACATATATAAAGCTGGAAACAGATCTGACTGCAGACACTTACGACTGGTTATATGTATATTCACTAAAGGCAGAAAATGAACATGTAATGTAAAGCGGGGATGCTCCGATGGAACATCCCCGCTGTTTTACTGTGTTTCTGAAAAGTCAGATCAGAATAGCCCTTAGACTATTTTCCAACCTTTACTTTCAGTGTTACGGTCTTTGACTTTGACTTATATTCAGCATTTCCTGCTGCTGTGATCTTTACCTTGATCTTATAAGTCTTGCCCTTCTTCAGACCCTTCTTGACAGTAACTTTACCAGCCTTGCTGACTGTTACTTTCTTGCTGCCCTTTGTCTTCTTGAAGGTAACCTTGCCCTGAGCCTTCTTAACTGTGAATGCCTTGGACTTAGCAAACTTCTTTGTCTTCTTGGCACTAGCCTTGACTGTCTTGCCCTTTGCTACCATCGGGTTAGACTTAAGAGCAACTGCATTATTGATAGCTTCGTTCAGTGCAGCTGTAGCAGCCTTAATCTCTGCTGTGCTTCTGTTATTCTCGATAGCATCCTTCAGAGCTGTTACAGCATCTTCAACAGCCTTTACGCTGTCAGCTGTGTATCCCTTTGCGTCGATCTTTGCAGCATCTGCAAGAGCGAGGTCAGCAGCCTCAGCAGCATCCTTGGCATCCTGCTCAGGTGTCTTACCTTCCTTGGTAAGAACTGTGACTGTACCTACACGGCCTTCGATGAACTCTGTATAAACTGCATAGTTTTCAGATGAAACAAGGATTCTGTAATCACCCGGCAGCAGATCTTCAAGTTTCTGTCCACCTGCTGAAGTTACGGTGAAGGCTGACTTGTCAACATCAATAGGTGCACCTGTAACAGAATCGAGGATCGTCATGTTGAATGATGGGGTCTCTCCCTGCTTCATTGTGAAGTTGTCGACCTGAGCTTTAACACTCTTCTTCTCGATCGTGATCTCTGCAGCAAGTACTGAGTAATTGGTGTATCCATCTTTGCTGAGCTGTGCATATACATAGTATGTACCAGCATTCTGGATATCATCTACCTTGTCAAGGCTGTAGTCGAGAGCATCGATAGCTTTCTGATCTTCAGCTTCAGCATCTACTACTGCGTACTTAACAGCTGCGCCCTTAACGGTCGTTGCAGCTTCAACTGACCACTTTGTGGCAGCGTCATAAACGCCATCATATTCCTTGCTGGCAACTGTAACTGTCTTTGTTCCCTGTTTTACAGTGTATGTAGGAGCTGCAAATCTTGTCTTTGCGGCAACATGGTATTCTTTTGCATATGCTCTTGTATTGGCATTTCCTGTCATAACTGTAGCATCATCATCGAATGCCTTGTCTTCAGCCCATGTCACATACAGAGTAACTGTATTTCCTGTGTAGCCCCAGTGTTCTTCGAGCTCTGAGCTGTCGATCACAGTTCCATTCAGCTTAACAGTAACTTCAGGTGTCTGAGCTGCTGCTCCAGGTACTCCCAGTACCAGATTTCCATCTGTGAGCTTGGAAGTATCATATGTTACTTCTGCGCCCTTGAGTGTATATGCTTTCTTGACATCAGTCTTTGCGCCAAGAGTTCCACCATATGAAGCTGTGTAAGTCGTAAGTCCTGTTGAATCTGTTGCCTTTGCGACCTTTGCTTCCTTTGTGAATGTCTTGTTAGCTTCTGGGCAATCCTTGAATGTGCACTTTGTAGTTACTGTTGCAGCTTCAAAGTCAGAGCTCCAGTTGAAGTTCTGCACTTCGAGGATATGGTCGCCTCTTGTTGAATCGTCGCCCTCTGCTGTTGCTGTGATAGCAGCGCCTGTTCTGTCCTTGATGCCCTTAACTGTATAAGTTGTCTTTGCCTTTGTAGCACAGTCCTTACCCTTTGCTTCCTTAACGATTTCAATTGCATCGTATTTATCGGTAAGTGTATCTGTACCCTTCTTTGAATGGAATGTGACTTCATACAATCCATCCGCGATTGGCAAAACATAACCGTCACAAGCTGGATTGCTGCACATCATGAATCCTATGTATCTATAGTCATTTTTGTCAGCAGCATAATCAGGCTGAGGATCACCCCAAGCACCTGTGACTACTGTGATCAGGTTATGGCCTGTTGCAGGTGTTGCCTCCATGACTACCCAGTGCTCGCCTGCTGTGCAGTATTTGAATGTGCCGCCCGGCTGTGTGCATGTCGGTGTTACGACTGCTTCTGTCTTGTCAGCATTCAGTGTGATCGTGTGCTTTGTTCCTGAAAGTACGACACCATCGATAACGAAATCTTCGATATCAGGAAGTGTCTGACCAGGTCTGCTTGGAGTCCATGCACCGAATGTGTCTGGAAGCTTAGGAATAGTTACTGGAACTTCACCATCACCACAGATCGCGCACTTGATAAGAGCGGTTCCTTCATGTTTGCATGTCGGCTGCTCTATAACATTATACATTGTGCCATCGCTTACATGTGAGAAGTACTTTTCTGCTTTATCTGTTTCACTGAAATTAAGTGTGCTTGTGAATGTGCTCTGTGCAGCACCTGTTCCGAATGTGTATGTGATAGCCTTTGATTCATATGCCCATTTGACGCACTTTGAATGCTTGCCGTCAGCTGCTTCTGCTGCAGTCTTGGCATCTGCGAGAGGCTTTACTACCTCTGCCTTGTCATCTACTTCATTTTCATCTTCGAAATTGCAGAAGAATACCGGCATGATAGTGAAGCTGCCATCTTCTTCAAGGTTCTTTGGTGCGACTTCAACAGCTTTAACAGTATTGCTTACTTTTGTCCCTGCGATCTCAGCGAGTTCGCCATAGAACCAATAATTATACTTTGTAGCGCCTTCTACTGTCTTTGATGTAACTTTTACAACGCTCTTGTGAGCATCTTTACCTGCCTGTATAGCAGCTTCTTCAGAGTCATAATCTGCTTCAGATTTCTCAAGAAGCTTGTATCCCTTGAGAGCACCTTTTACATGACCTGTCTTAGCAGCAGCCTGGCTGTCCTGCAGGTACTTTGTCTCAACTTCTTTTCCATCTGGATCAGCTACGACTACTTTATAAGTCGTCTTGCCCATAGCTGTGCATGTAGGATCAGCGTTATATGGCTTTCCAACAACGTTCGTTCCGTTTTCTGCATACACTTTTACGCCTTCAGCATCGAGCTCAGCCTTTGTAGCAGCTGTTACTGTAACAGTAGGCTCTACGTCATTACCTACGGCATCTTTCATCTCTGCTTTTACTACTGGAAGTCCGTCCTTATGCTGGTTGATCCCGTTTACTACTACGATCTGTGTTGTTCCTGAAAGAACATATTTGTCAGCTTCCGGTCCATCGATGACTTTAGTAGTAAGTGTAGTCCACTGCCAACGACCCTGTCTTCTCTCAGTTCCCTGGAACTGATAAGTATATTTTCCATCTGGGCCAAGTGTAGGTTGCGCTGGAGTTGTACGATATACGTTCCGATCTGGGTAGGTTGCTTCTCTTATTTCTGTTTCATGCTGACCGCAGTTCTCACAGAAAGCCTGCATGCTTACCACATGCCATGCATCATTATTTTCTCTCTTTGCCCAGTTGTAGACTGTGCTTGCAGCAAGTGCATGCTCTTTGAAAATGATCTCACCAACACCGTCTTTACGGCAGATACCAGCAGGGTTAGCTCCCCAGCTGCCCTTAGCAGGATCAAACGCAACAGGATCCTCTGTAAGAGTATGTCCGTTGAGCTTGATGGTCATCGGGATATTGATCTGTTCTAATTCTGTAAGCGCTGCATCTTCAAGCAGTGTGATCACAGCATTAGTCTCTGCATTTGCGTCAACGTTTGTTGCATGTAATGCCTCTTCAAATGTGTCATAGTGTATCGGTTCTGTTGTCTCATCTGTAGTAACGTTTGCGCCAGAGAGTACAACTTCATCAGCAAATGCCATTGCAGGCATATACGCCATGAGCATGAGAACGGACAGAAGCGAAACAATGACTTTCTTGAGTTTCTTGTTCATTCTTTTTATCTCCTCTTAAATAAAACAATAACTAATCAAAAAATTTTCAAGCAAACCTATTGCTTTTTCATGAGTGATAACCAATAATCAAATCTTTAGTAATAACGAATTAATTAAACAATAGCGATAACTTTAAACTTTGATCAAAATTTAAAAGTGATGGCATTATCTGCTTTTAAATTGTTCCGACCTCCTTTCATAATGTAAACTATCTCAAACGCATACCATCGGTGCGCAGAAACCAACTACATTTAGCCAGTCAATCAAAGTGTCATCAGTTAACTTCTCGTTCCCTGATGCTGTATCATAGGATCTGTCGTACCCAATGCCCCTGTGATCATTTGTATTTGACCACATATATGATCGCTATGGTACAGAACCCTAATCTACAGCAAATAATATACCGCAAATTGTCCTTTAAGTCAATATATTGGACATGTATAGGTGTACTAAATTAATATTAATAATTCATTAAAGTATTTTTATTTTATCAAAAATCTTCTGATATTTTTCATATTTTTTTCACAGGAAAAGGCGGCTTTGGGTCTTCAGCCCGCTGCCGCCCTGTATTTCCAACACTTCTGTGCTTTGGCCGCGATCAGCCTCCCAGGTATGCTTTCTGGACAGTATCATTGTTTCTCATGTTTTCAGCCGTGTCTGAGATCACGATGTTGCCCGTCTCAAGTACATATCCCCTGTCAGCGATCTTGAGCGCTTTGTTCGCGTTCTGCTCGACGACCAGGACTGTTATCCCGTCATCGTTAAGCTTTTTGATGACGTCAAAGCACGTGTTCACCATGATCGGCATCAGTCCCATGGACACCTCATCGATAAGGAGCATCTTAGGATCAAGCATGAGAGCCCGTCCTATCGCGAGCATCTGCTGTTCACCCCCTGACATCGTAGCCGCAAGCTGCTTTGACCGCTCGCCGAGCCTCGGGAAGATATCATAGACCATGTCCATATTCTTCTTTATCTCAGCTTTGTCTTTCAGCTCATACGCGCCCATCTTCAGGTTGTCTTCTACTGAGAGCTTCCCGAATACGCGGCGCCCTTCAGGAACGTAGCCGATCCCGAGAGCTGCCCTCTTATGCGCAGGAAGACTTGTTATATCCTCTCCATTATATACAATGCTTCCTGAAGTCGGCTTGACAAGACCCATGACAGTCTTGATCAGTGTGGTCTTCCCCGCTCCGTTCGGGCCGATGATCGAAACGAGCTCGTCATCTTCTACATTGACAGATACGCCGTGGAGGACCTCCATCATGCCGTATGATACATACAGATCTTTTATTTCCAGCATCAGTCCTTGTCCTCCTCTCCCAGATAAGCTTCAATGACCTGCTTGTCGTTCTTGACGTATTCAGGCGTTCCTTCGCAGATCTTCTTGCCGTACGAGAGCACGGTGATCCTGTCACAGACCTTCATGGTAAGCGGAAGGTTGTGCTCGATGAGCACGATGGATCTCTTCTGCTCCTTAAGGTGCAGGATCAGGTCAGTTATCTCATTAATGGCGAAGTTAGACAGTCCCGCGCACGGTTCGTCCAGAAGTATCAGCTTAGGATCCGTGACAAGCGCACGCGCGATCTCAAGTCTCCTCAGGTATCCGAGCGAAACGTCCGAAGCCTTTTTGTTCGCGACACCGGCCAGTCCTGTCTCGTATATAACCTCTTCGACCTTCTGCTCTACCTCAGGGGTGTGCGATTTGTGGAAGTACGAGCCTATACCCGTATAGTCATGTACGCCCGCAGCCGCGAGCACATTATCAAAGATCGTAAGTCCGCGCAGCGGCTTGCTGATCTGGAACGTCCGGGCAAAACCCATCTTGGCCATCTTGTAAGCCGGCGTCCCTGTTATTTCTTTACCTTCCAGTGTGACCTTGCCTGCAGTCGGCTTGTACACTCCGCATATCGCGTTGAACAATGTCGTCTTTCCAGCTCCATTCGGCCCGATGATCCCGAGCGTCTCGCCCTTGTTCACAGTAAGATCAAAACCATCTATCGCCTTAAGTCCTCCGAAATACATCTTGAGGCCTTCGATCTTCATTAATTCTTCCATTACGCGAGGCCTCCTTCCGTATTATCTGGGTTTTGATCGGCATCAGGCGCAGCACCCGGATCGGTGTTCACGACCTGTGCGCCGGCAACATCGCCGACCGAAGCCGCCTGCTCCGCTATGAGGTCAGCTCTCGTCTTCTTCTTAGGAACAAACTTCCTGAAGATCTTAACGAACAGCTTCCAGATCGGGCTGTCGTCTCCGAGAAGCCCGCCCGGCATGAACCTTACCATAATGACGAGGAGGAGTGCATATACGAGCGCGCGGTAGTTATCCGCGAACCTGAGGATCTCGGGAAGAGACGTTATCAGCAAAGCCCCGAATATCGGGCCTCTCAGAGTTCCGAGTCCTCCTATTACGCACATCGACACTACCTGGATGGATACCGTAAATGCAAAGTCCGTAGCGGATATGAATCCCATCCTGTGGGCGTAAATGCCGCCGGCAAGACCCGCGAGCGCTGTCCCTATTATGAACGCCAGGATCTGATATTCACTTACATTGATGCCGAACGACCTAGCCGCGCCAGGATCATTCTCGATCGAAGCGAGCGCCATGCCGAACCATGAATGCCTCATCTTTGTTATGAGGAGGCACACGATGATTATTATCACCACCGTCATGATGAAGAAATGGAAATTATTCATCCTTATCCCGAAGATCACCGGCTTACGAGTAGTAAGGCCGAGCGTCCCTCCGGTTATCTTCAGCGTGTTGAATATCGCCGCCATAACGAAGTTTATTCCGATAGTAGTTATCGCAAGGAAGTCCGCCTGGAGCCTGAGCGAGATCACGCCCAGCACAGCTCCGAACGCTCCTGATACCACCATAGCAGCAAGAAGAGCCAGCGGAAACGGAAGTATCTCATTCGTCGTAAGGATCGCTGCCGTATAAGCGCCGATACCGAAGAAAGCCGCGATACCCATCATAGCCTGCCCCGCGTATCCTGTGATGATATTCAGGGACAGCGCAAGGAGCGTGAAGATAGCGGCAGTAGCAAGGATCGAATACAAATATGCATTAGCCATTACCTCACCCCCTTACATCTTGTTCTTCTGCCCCAGCAGGCCTTCAGGCTTGATGAGGAGCATGATGATGAGCACCACGAATGCGATCGCGTCCTTAGGGATCGGAAGGTTCGTGTATGCTGAAACGAAAACTTCAACAAAACCTATGATCAGTCCGGCGAGCACAGTTCCGAGCGGATTACCGAGACCGCCGAGAACGATTATAGCGAGCATCTTGTATGACGGGACCTCGCCAAGAGCAGGCGTGATCGAGTTATACAGGATACCTACCATTATTCCCGCTATCGCGGCGAACCCGTATCCGAGAATATATGAAAGTGCCATGGCGTTGTTCGTGTTTACACCACAGACCTTTGCTATCTCAGCATCATTAGCAGTCGCGCGCCACGCAAGACCGAGCTTGGTCTTATTCAGCAGGAACCACAATATCAAAAGGCAGAATGCGGTAAGTGCGAATATCAGGATCCACGCAGGGATGAGAACGACCGGTCCTATCTTTATAGAGTCGACGCCGACGTCAAAGTTGTATGACTTGGAATACGGTCCGCAGATCAGCCTTATCACGTCGGACGACATCGTAAAAAGTCCTACCGCAGCTACGAGCGGAATGATGGACAAAGTGTTCGGCTTGGCCAGGATAGGCGAATAAATGAATTTCTGGAGCACGACTCCAAGAGCGCCTACGGCGATCGCAGACCCGATAAAGGCCAGCGCAATGTTCCCCGTGGCGTGGTAGATGTACCATCCCAGGTACGCGCCTACCAGGTAGGCGCCTGCGTTCGCGATATCAAGGATCCCCATGATACCATAGATAAGCGTTGCGCCCATAGCAGTCAGGGCGTACACGCTTCCTATCGCGAGCGCGTTCATAAACTGTTGCTCAAACATATAGACCTCGCAAGTAAAAACTCGTAAGCATTATCTGCTGTGCAGCCGGCTGCTTCATGCAGTCAGCGCACATTTCACTTAAAATAGTCACAGGGGAGGCGGATCACCCGCCTCCCCTACTAGTGAATCATATTATTCTGTTCTTACATTCTATATATCCACTGTCACAGTTTTGACCGTGTGCAGAGCACAGATACCGTCAGACTGTGACGAGGAGATTTTGATCGAATGCAGATTAATAGTTAGCCGGGTCAATGATCTGTGGATCGTCGATAACTCCGGCATAGTGATACTCACCATCTGTTACGAGCTGGATCTGTACCGGCTTGACAGCGGAACCATCCTCGTTGTAGCGGATCAGCTCGCCTGTTACTGTATTGAAGTTCTGGAGTCCTGCGATGTATTCCTTCATTGCCTGTGTGTCTTCTCCGCACTCAGTGAGGGCAGCGAATACTACCTGGAATGCGTCGTATACGGAAGCACCTACCATGTCGGCCTGGATTCCATATTTGTCAACATAGTTCTTGATGTATTCCTGTGTCTGCTCGTTCTCATCATCACGGTTCATGTTAGTTGTGATGTAGAGTCCGTTAGCATATTCGCCAGCGATGTTAAGAAGCTCGAATGAGTCAGCTCCTTCGCAGCCGAGTACAGGGATGTCAAGCTTCTTCTGGCCGACTTCTCTCAGTACCTGAGCAGCCTGCTCATAGTAGTTTACAGAGTAGATCAGGTCAGCGCCTGCTGCAGCAGCTGCAGTTACAGGTGAAGACATGTCGTTGTCGGAAATGGCGATAGCCTGCTCATAGACGATCTCGATAGGTGAATTGATCTTCTCCAGCTGAGCCTTGAAGCCTTCTACCTGAGCTGAACCGAAGTCGAGGTCTACACTGATGATAGCGACCTTCTTAGCCTTGAGCTCATCTGTTGCGTACTGAGCAGCAGCAGCTCCCTGCAGTTTCTGCGGGAATGACTGTGAGAAGATCAGGTCTCCGGCGTTAACTACGTCAGGGTGTACTGCGTAAGCAGAAACCATGAGCTTTCCGGCATCCTGGAAGATAGGAGCAGCGACCTTGGTCGGTCCTGAATATGATCCGGAAACAACGGCAGCGATGCTGTCGTCTGATGCAAGTTTCTCAGCGATGTTAGCAGCTTCTGTCGTATCCAGCTTATCATCGTAATCAACGAGCTCTACCTGTCTGCCGTTGATCCCGCCGTTTGCGTTGCAGATCTCTACAGCAAGCTTAGCTGAGTTCAGTGATGAAGTTCCGTCAGCTGATGCAGCCGGAGCAGAAACAGGAGCAAAGAATCCGATCTTGATAGGAGCTTCGCTGTCTCCGCCTTCTCCGCCTTCACCTGAACCGCCGCCATTGGATCCTCCGCATGCTGTCATTGCGAATACCATAGCAACTGCTAACAGTAATACAAGTAATTTCTTCATTTTTCAATCCTCCTTATTATAAAATCATTACATACATTTCCACAAGGAATATTACTGTTTAACAGTTTATCACACTAAACTGAAATTGTAAAGATGTGCTGTTCTGATCTCACTGTCGATTTGACCGGATCTTCACCACGTCTTCCTGCACGTAACCATGTTAATTCTTCAAAAGAGTCAAAGCAAACCGGAGTATATATGATATAATTATATATACAACAAAATGCCTCTATGATAGTTTGAACGAAATGGATCGTAAAGGGAACAGATCATGGACGAGATCATCAAAGGCAGTAGCTTCAGCAGTTACTGGTACACCGACATCAGGGAGATCGTAACGATCAAAGACATGCTTGCCGGAAGCGCGGATCTTTACCGCGCTAATCCTGCATTCTGGGTCAAGAAGAAAAAAGGCTCTCCGTATGAAGCTGTAAATTACGAGCTTCTTCAGCATGACGTGAACGCGCTCGGAACTATGCTTTGCCATATGGGACTAAAAGGCGAGAGGATCGCTGTGATGGGGCAGAATTCATATGAGTGGATAGTCTCTTATCTTTCTGTCATCAACGGTACCGGCATCGTAGTACCGATCGATAAAGAGCTGACAGGTCCTGAGATCGGAAACCTGCTCCGCGCAGGCGACGCGCATACTATCTTCTGCACCAGGCAGGAATGCAAGAAGCTCGCCGGCCTGCCTGAGATAGACCGCCTTATCGTAATGGAATTCTACGGGGACAGGACCGACATACACGAGCAGCTCGAGCCTGTCACAGATGACAATTTTGACAGGAACAAATATATGAATATGATCCTTGGCGATGCCGCTTCAGGCAGCGATGCCGAAACAGTCACGGCTGATCTCAAGGACAGCGAACAGCGTAAGGTAGAAGTCTACAGCTGGCGCGAGCTTCTGGCATGGGGCGAGCAGTTACTGACAGGAAAATTCAGCGTCGATCCGGCTAAGGAAGCAGATGTTGAAGCCAGCGCGGCAAAAGCTGGCGATCCGCACAGCGGCCTTGGCGAAGAAGATCGTGTTCCTGACAGATCATTCCTGGATGCGGAGATAGATCCTGATGCGCTTGCGGTCATTCTCTTCACATCCGGCACGACCGGGAACCCTAAGGGCGTAATGCTGAGCCACAGGAATATAACGAGCAACATCATGGACGTCTGCAGGATCTGCCAGGTATACCAGAGCGATAAGACTTTGTCGCTGCTGCCTATACATCACACGTATGAATGCACGCTCGGAATGCTGCTCGTGCTCTACCGTGGCGCGAGCACGGCTTTCTGCGAAGGCTTCAAGTATATCAGCCAGAACATGAAAGAAGCTCAGAACACATTCATCATCGTGGTGCCGCGCGTGCTCGAGCTCGTGTACGACAGGATCCAGAAGGGCATCGAAAAGCAGGGCAAAGAGAAGACTTTCCGCCGCGCTATGAAAGTCAACAAAGCGCTGAGAAAAGTCGGCATCAACATCAGCAGGACGATATTCAAATCTGTGATCGACGGCCTCGGAGGGAAGCTCCGCGTAGTGATCACCGGCGCCGCCGCGCTCAACCCGAATATCTTCCGGGCGTTTGAGGATTTTGGCATCATGGTGCTCCAGGGCTACGGCATGACTGAGTGCACACCGCTCATCTCCGGTACTCCCGGAAGTGCGCCTGATGAGAGGTACCGCAAAGCGGGCTCAGTCGGGACGACTGTAGACAAGGGCGAGATAAAGATCATAAACAAAGATGAGAACGGAATAGGAGAGGTGCTCTTCCGCGGGCCGAACGTCATGCTCGGCTACTACAACATGCCGGAAGAGACCGCAGATACGATAGAGCCGGACGGATTCATGCATACAGGCGATCTGGGTTTTGTTGACAAAGAGGGATGGCTGTATCTGACGGGCCGCGCAAAGAATGTAATCGTCACGAAGACAGGCGAGAACGTGTACCCGGAGGAGATCGAGGATGAGATCAGAAGCGATCCTGCGATCGAAGAGTGCATGGTCTTCCCGTATAACGACCACGGCGAAGAGACGGTCGGTATCCAGATCCTCCCGGCGATGGAAAATATCACTGAGCAGCTGGGCTGCGAGCCTTCCGAGGCAGAGCTGAACGAGTACTTCAAAAAACTCGTCACCGATTTCAATCAGAATCTCGCGGTATACAAGAGGATCCGCGCAGTATTCGTACGGAAAGAAGATTTCATCCGCACTACTACGAAAAAGATACGCAGGCAGGACAACCCGCTGACGCCGGAAACGATCATAGGATATAAATAGCAGGTGAATGGATATAAACAGCAGGTGATAGCATGAGCAGCACAATGTATCAGGTAGCGACTCTGCAGTCGCTCATGACGGGGTACACCCGCGCGGTGATAACGGTCGACGATCTAATGAAGCACGGTGATACCGGGCTTGGGACTTTTGAGGATGTAAACGGCGAAATGATCGTCTGCGGCGGGCACTGCTACAAGGCAGCGGACGACGGGTCGGTCACGGAGGCAGATCCTGAAGAAGGCGTGCCGTTCGCGTCAGTCGCGTTCGTCGGCTATGGAAGTGATATCATCAAAACCTTTGACCTTGATAATATACCTGACATCGATGCCATGAAGGCTGAGCTCGACCGGCGGATAGAGGAATGGTTCGGCCTTAACAGCATGCACGTCGTAAGGATCGATGGTTCTTTCAGAAAGATCGCCGCAAGGTCTGAAGCTCCGCTCAGGACACAGCACATCTCGCTGAAGCAGATTCTGAGCGGTACGCAGAGATCATTCGAGTTCGACGATGTGGAAGGCAGTATGGTCTGCGTATATTACCCCGACTACATGAAAGGCATCAACGCGCCGGGCTGGCATCTGCACTTCCTGTCCAAAGACCGAAGCCTTGGCGGCCACGTGTTTGACCTTGAGATGATCCGCGGTACCGCCTCTATGGTCAAGCTTTCATCGATAGAGATACAGCTCCCTACAGCTCCGGCGTTCGACACTTATTCGCTTGCCGACGACTCAAGCGACGACATCAAGACCGTAGAGCAGGGCAAAAAGTAGCGGCAGCATCTACATTATCTGAATGTCATTTTTCTTCAGCAGGCTGTATATCTCTTTATTCACTATTTTCTCTACTTTAAAGAAATCTCTCTGACGGCATTCCGTAAGGATCAAAATAGTAAGCTTGCCATTTCCGACTGCTTCTACACCTCTGTATTCAGGCCCGCTGATGATCATATCGTATTTTGCTCCGATACTCGGCAGTTTTTCTTCAAATATGCTCTCCAGCTGCTCGATGTCAATTGATGCCGGAACATTGATCTCCATAGGATACCATGAATTCTGTGCTGACAGATTGATCACGTTCCCTATATTGCTGTTTCTGATGGTTTTGATGTTGCCGCCGTCACCGACGAGCCATGTCGTACGAAGCGTCAGTTCCTGCACGGTCCCCGTATACCCATCGACCTGTACTATATCGCCCATCTGATATGTGTTATTCGCAAGAAGATCGAACCCAGCGAATATATCAGCAACAAAGTCTTTTGCGCCGAATGAGAACGCCATGCTGAAGATCCCAACGGAAGCGATTATCGCTTTATAGTCGACTCCAAGATACCCCAGCGCGACGCACAAGGCAATGACCGCGGCGACCGTCTGGACGACGCTGATCACCAGAGCGCCTATCGTGCTTCCCCTCGAGTCGAATATAGCTTTTATCGCATTCCGCATAAGGTAAAGACCGACCTCGACCATAGCAAAAACACATCCTATAAAGAACACTGCGGATATTGAGAAGATGTTTACGCCTTTTTCCCAGTCGCCCTTCATGATATATCTGATGACCGAAGCATTTGTGGCATTCATGTTTACTGTATTCGACATCGTCGTAAACAGTATGAGTACCAGATACGCCACTCCCAGAAGCATCAGTGTAACTAAAGCCATATGGAACGGCGATCCTTCAATGCCTAGAGCTTTTCTGATCTTCCTCATCACATTATGACGCTTCACTGGCGCTACCGCGGCAGCATCCGCGCTGACTGCAGCATCAGCATCATTCTCAGCAGGCTCATCACCGCCTTTAAGGTAATACTCGTAGGTCTCATTATTATACCCATAGTTCAGAACTATTGCGATCAGGAGTATAACTGCAAGGAACAGCAGCATGCATATCACTGTAAATCCTCCGATCCCAGCGTACATATCATTGCTGTCTATTGCGTAGTAGTATATGAGTCCCTCATTTTCTACGGATCTTCCAAACAGCGCGGCCTGACCAAGATTGAAGAATCCCATGATCGAGCCCTTCAGATACTTCATATTGAATCCCAGATCCTCAAGATATGCGCCTCTGAGCTTCTTTTTGCTGCTGTATTTGATTTTACCTTTTTTCGGATCGGCTGCGAATGAGGTATAGCCGCCCATGGTATGTGTCTCCATGATCTCATTCACATTCATAACGCTGGCTGAGATCCTCTTGTCAGGATCTACCGCAATGATAAGCGCACCGTACAGATCATCATCTTTTCCCGCGTACTCAAGGGGAATACCGTACATGTCACGTACCTCGCCGGTGACCTCATCTTCAACTTTTTCATGTGCAATACTGCTTACACCTTTGAGCAGCCTTCTGAAATCGTAAGTTGCCGACTCCTCGCTCTTTCCAAGACACATGCCTTTATACCTGGAGTTGGTCAGTATCTCATCTCCTTTGGTATCGTACAGCATCACGTAATCCGCATCGATTATGTCTGAAACTTCCTGCAGCCAGGTCTTATTTCTAAGTTCCGGATTATAATCAAGAAGCGTCGCTATCACATCAGCATAATCTACATACTCGGATCTCATGCTTTCCCAGATCCTGCTGTCAGCGCTGCGTGCTGTATTTATACTGTCTGTCATACTGCCGAGCGCGTCATATGTATGTACAGATTTCCGGAAAAGATCGTTCAGAACATACGAATAAGCGCAGCTGACGCCCATGATGAGAGCAGTTACGATAACATATACGATCACTTTCTTTTTTACAGAAGAAGGACTCATGTCATCTGTGTTCTTACCTGCTGCGCCGCCTTCCATAATGATATCAAATGTAGCCAGCGTCCAGATCATCAGAACTACTGACAGGAGGATCATTGTGAAAAGGAATGTCATCAGAAGCCCCTTATAGTTCAAAAGCAGCTCTTTCATCGGTATAAGCGTCACAAAAACTATACCCGTGTCGACTACAGTATCCCCTTCTTTATTTTCATCATTGTTTACCAAATCGTCGTAATTCTTCGCATGTATCAGATAAAATCCGTTATCCAGGAAAGCAGGTATCATGCCGCGTTCAAGTGACTCATCTATAGTCGACCAGTTGAGATTCAGTTCCTCGATATTATTATAGTTCCTGAAGTCATTGGTGCCATCCAGCAGCGCAGGCTTTCCCTCATCCTGCCTGATAACGAACATGAAATCCGCATCGAGCGTCTGAGCTATATGATCGACCATCGTCTGCCAGTCTACCGAGACCGATACAGATTCTTCTGAGGCATAATTATCAAGACTCCACTCTGCGTAATATAGATCGCCAGTGATCTTTGCATAGACAGCGTTATAGATCTGCCCTGTGCTTTCATCATTTACAGTTTCCTCGGCCGCGATCAGAATGCCGCTTTCATCTTCAGGCTTTATTGTTGCAGTGTTCAGATCTTCCGGGATACCTTCGGGGAAAATCGCTTTCTTCCCATCATAGCGGAATATGGCTCCATCGGCATAAAGCTTGACATCCAGATCCATATTCCCCTGCCCATACTTGTTTCTCAGGACAGAAGCCATAAGCTCAGCACTCTTGACCATCCTCAGATCATCGATATTGTTCAGCTTTGACATATGCTTTACCTGATATGAGCTGTACTTTAAGAATTTCTGCTGCATATCCTCGGCATAGGCACTCCTGCTCTTCAGGTTATCCAGTACGCACGTGTAAAACAGTATTACCGTCCCGATGAGCGACGTGAGCACAAGGATCAGCACGCAGATTATTATCTTACGCCTGATGTTCAGTCCCGGTTTTTTAACAGAATCGTTCATGGCAACCAACTCCTGTGGATGAAAAGGCAGCCGTGTGTCCCAGCTGCCTCTCAAACAAATGCTTACACAAAACTGATTATATCATGTGCATTAGTTCTCTTCCATATGTTTATAATGAGCGTATCTCACGTCTGCGTCTTTGGCGCCGATCGAGAACAGCTCCTCTGCGTTCTTCGGGAACGTTCTCTTCAAGGCACTGTATCTCGTCTCTCCGTCGAGGAAGTCCTCATACGCCATCATCGGCTGTTTCGAATCGACCACAAGCGGCTGTTCTTTCCTCGGATCGTATCTGTAAAGCAGCCAGTATCCGGAGTCGACCGCCCTCTTCATCTCTTCCTGGACTTTGTTCATTCCATTCCTGATGCCGTGAGCCGTACATGGTGTATATGCGATGATGACGCTCGGTCCGTCGTATTCTTCAGCCTCTCGGAGGGCTTTGATAAGCTGGTTCGGATCTGCGCCCATAGCGACCTGCGCCACGTATACGTTGCCGTAGCTCATCATGATTCCGCCGAGGTCCATTTTTCTGCTCTTCTTACCGCTGGAAGCGAACTGCGCGACAGCTCCGATAGGCGTTGCCTTACTGCTCTGTCCGCCTGTGTTCGAATATACTTCAGTATCGATGACGAATACATTCACATTCTCACCGCTCGCGATAACGTGCGCCAGTCCGCCGAATCCGATATCATAAGCCCATCCGTCGCCGCCGTACATCCAGAACGTCTTCTTCGCCAGCTGGTCACGGTGTTCCAGTATTGCCTTCGCGTCGTCGCTGCCATCTTTCTCGAGAATACCGCAAAGTATGTCTGCTGTCTCTCTTGATCCATCAAAATCATCAAAGGCTTCAAGGTAGTTCTCGCATGCTTCTTTCAGAGAGATCTCCCTCTCTTCCTGTGATGACTCCGGAGCCTTTGCCTCTTCATTCTTGATCTCAGCGCCGGCTTTTTCAAGAAGCTCTTCTACCTGTGCCTTCACGGCTTCTCTCTGCTGCTTTACTGAAAGCACCATTCCCAGACACAGCTCTGCGTTATTCTCAAACAGTGAATTCGTCCATGCAGGACCGAATCCCCTGTCGTTTACCGTATATGGGATGCCGGGCATCGGAGCGCCCCAGGCCTGTGAGCACCCAGTTCCGTTCGCCCAGTATACACGTTCTCCGAAGAGCTGTGTCATGAGCTTTGCATAAGGTGTCTCGCCGCATCCTGCGCACGCCGCCGAGAATTCAACGAGCGGCTGTCTGAACTGGCTTCCCTTCACCGACCAGCGGTTGAACAGATCTCCTTTGCTCTTTGTAGTGAGAAGATAGTTCCATCTCTCCTTGCTTTCTTCTTTAAGATCTGCCGATACCATCTCCAGGGCATGTGTCGGGCATACCTCGGCGCAGCTGCCGCAGCTCGTACAGTCAAACTCTGACACTGCCATCGTGAAGTGCAGACCCTTTGCAGGGCCGTTCGTCTTCATCATCTCGATGCCGGCAGGAGCTTTTTCCATTTCCTCATCTGAAAGCAGATATGGACGGATCACCGCATGCGGGCAGACAAGTGCACAGCGGTTGCACTGAACACACTTGGAGGCGTCCCACTTAGGGATCTTCACCGCGATCCCGCGCTTTTCATATGCGGTAAGCCCCATGTCGATATTACCATTTTCATATCCCCTGAACGAACTTACCGGAAGGTCGTCGCCCTTCTGCGCGTTGAGCGGATTAAGGATCCTCCTGACTACGTCAGGAAGCGGGCATTCTCCATCAGAACAGCTTTCACAGCTTCCTTTGCATGAGCTGTCAGAAGCCCCGGCCTTCGACGCATCCGAACTGCCTTCGCCGCAGAGCTCAGGTAATTTCACAGCACCGCCCTTTGCTGCCGCCGCGATCCCGTTCGCTCCGTATTTTTTGTCAGGATCTTCTTCAAGCGCCGCATTCAGGATCCTGATCGCGGCGTTCGGTGTATCAGGGATCTCAGCCCATGAAGCCGGTACGTCGATCTTCACTATTTCTTTAGCTCCGGCATCGATCGCGGCGATGTTCTGAGCGATGACGTCGTCTCCTTTAGCATAATAAGTCGTGCGTGCCGCATCCTTCATCTTGTCGAGCGCATCCTCAAGAGGGATCAGGTCTGATACCGCAAAGAACGCTGCCTGAAGCACTGTATTCGTATGGCTTCCAAGTCCGAGCCTCAAAGCGATCTTGGTCGCGTCTATGGTGTAGAACCGTATCTTCTTCAATGCAAGGATCCGCTTTACATCGTCAGGAAGGTTTTGTTCCAGCTCCTCCGGCTTCCACTGACAGTTCAGCAGGAAGATGCCCCCTGTCCTGAGCTCGCTGACCATGTCGTACTGACGGAGGAAGCTCTGGTTATGGCAGGCCACGAACTCAGCCTTTTTTACAAGATAGCTTCCGCGTATCTGCTCACGCGAGAATCGGAGATTCGACTTGGTCACGCCGAACGATTTTTTAGCGTCGTATTCAAAGTATGCCTGCGCGTAGATGTTCGCGGCTTCTGCGAGGATGTGAACAGTGTTTTTGTTGGCGCCGACTGTTCCGTCTCCGCCCAGCCCCCAGAACTTGCAGCGGAACACCTTATCGCCGACTCCCTTGATATGCGGAGCATCGAGCGAGAGGTGCGTGACATCGTCTTTGATGCCGATCGTAAAGCCGTCTATCGGTGAATCGCTCTCGAGATTCCGGAACGTCGCGATGATCTGGTCAGGATCTGTATCCTTGGATGACAGACCGTAGCGTCCGCCGATTATCCTCATCATGCGGCCTGTTTTTATTGCTGCTGTGCAGACATCCTTATACAGCGGCTCGCCTTCTGCTCCCATCTCCTTGCAGCGGTCAAGCACCGCGACGCGCTTTACTGTCTCCGGTATCGCCTCCATGAGCTTCTCCGCTGAGAACGGCCTGAATAAATGCACCTGAACAAAGCCGACTTTCTTTCCATGTGCGTTCAGATAGTCGACTGCGAGGTGCGCGACACCTGTAACTGAGCCCATCGCGATGATCACGTCAGTCGCCTCCGGGTCTCCGTAATAATTGAACAATCTATAGTCGCGGCCTGTGAGGTCGCTTACTTTCTTCATATATTTTTCAACGATGGCCGGCACCGCGTCGTAGAAGCCGTTGTTGGCTTCGCGGACCTGGAAGTACACATCAGGATTCTGTACGGTATTCCTGAGGACCGGATGTTCAGGGTTCAGCGCGCTCGCCTTGAAGTCTGCGAGTGCTTCCTTATCCATCATCTCAACAAGAGCATGCTCGTCTATCTGCTCGATAGTAGCGACTTCATGGCTGGTGCGGAAGCCGTCAAAGAAATGCATGAACGGGACTTTGCTCTCGACTGCGGCAAGGTGCGCCACGCCTGCGAGGTCCATTACCTCCTGTACAGAACCCGTGCACATCATCGCCAGGCCGCACGCTCTGCAGTCCATGACATCGCTCTGGTCTCCGAAGATACTCATGCCGTGCGTTCCTACCGTACGCGCAGCAACATGCATGACCGCCGGAAGCCTCTCTCCCGCTATCCTGTGAAGGACCGGGATCATCAGCATCAGGCCTTGGCTTGACGTAAATGTAGTCGCGAGAGTACCGGCCTGAAGCGCGCCGTGCACCGCGCCGATCGCGCCGGCTTCACTCTGCATTTCCTGCAGCGTCACCCTCTGACCGAACATGTTCTTCCTGCCGTTCGCCGACCATACATCCGTGTGCTCAGCCATAGGCGATGAAGGCGTGATCGGATAGATCGCGGCGATCTCCGTGAAGTTGTACGCGACATGCGCTGCGGCCTCATTGCCGTCCATTGTTACAAGTTTCTTCTTCTCGTTTTCAGACATTGTTTAACTCCTGTATCAAATACCTGTATTAAATATTCAGATCATCGTTTTGCCGCACGCGTTCCTGAAGGTCAGTCAGTGAGCCCCAGCTCTTTGGCGAATTGCTCTCTCATCTTATATTTCAGGATCTTTCCGGCGGCATTCATCGGAAATGAATCGACGAAGCGGATGTACTTAGGGACTTTGTGGCGGGCCAGGCGGCCTACGATGAAGTCATGCATTTCTTCCTCGGTCAAAGTCTCCCCTTCTTTAAGTATTATACACACTAATGCCTCTTCGCCGTACTTTTTATCCGGAACTCCGATGACCTGTACGTCCTGAACAGCAGGATGTGTATAAATAAACTCTTCTATCTCTTTCGGATATATGTTCTCGCCGCCACGGATGATCATGTCTTTCAGACGTCCCGTGATGCGGTAGTTCCCGTTCTCGTCTTTGCAGGCCAGATCTCCTGAATGAAGCCAGCCGTCTGCGTCGATCGTTTCGTTCGTGGCTTCAGGCATCTTGTAATAACCCTTCATCTGGTTGTAGCCCTTTGCGCAGAACTCGCCGTTTACTCCCGGCGGGACTTCTTTTCCTGTCTCGGGATCGATCACTTTGCAGCGCACATGTGGAAAGTCGTATCCTACAGTCTCTGTTCGGACATCGAGAGGGTCCGTCCATGCAGACATAGTATTTCCCGGCGCCGTTTCAGTCTGGCCGTAGACGCTTACTATTCCTGTCATGTTCATCTCGTCAGGCTGCGCCGCGCGCTTCATTAACTCAGGCGGACAGCCGGACCCTGCCATGATGCCGGTCCTCATATATGAGAAATCCGTCTTTCTGTAATCCGGATGGTTGAACATGGCGATAAACATCGTAGGCACGCCGTTAAAGCAGGTGATCTTCTCCTGATTGATACATGCAAGTGAAGATTTTGCCGAGAAATACGGCATCGGGCACATCGTGGCGCCGTGCGTCATCGAGCTCGTCATCGAGAGCACCATGCCGAAGCAGTGGAACATAGGCACCTGGATCATCATACGGTCTGCTGTGGAAAGTCCCATCCGGTCGCCGATGCACTTGCCGTTATTGACGACGTTATAGTGTGTCAGCATCACGCCTTTAGGGAAGCCTGTCGTTCCTGACGTGTACTGCATGTTGCAGACGTCATCAGGCTGTACCTGGGCTGCAAGGCGTGCCGTCTCCTCAGGCGGCACCATATCTGCACGGTCGAGCGCCTCTTCAAACGTAAGGCATCCCGGCTGACTGAATCCTGACGTGATCACGTTTCTCAGGAACGGGAGCCGCTTACAGTGCAGCGGAGCACCCGGCTTGCTTGTTTTGATCTCCGGGCACAGCTCATTTATGATAGCTGCATAATCGCTGTCGAGCGCGTGGTCGATCATGACGAGTGTATGTGTGTCAGACTGACGGAGCAGATATTCCGCCTCATGGATCTTGTATGCCGTGTTCATGGTGACGAGCACAGCGCCTATCCTGCAGCACGCCCAGAACGTGATGTACCACGCCGGGACATTCGTGCACCAGACGGTCACTTTGTAGCCCGGCTTTACACCCATCGAAACGAGCGCTCGTGCGAACCTGTCGACGTCCTCGCGGAATTCCGAGTATGTCCTGGTATAGTCAAGGGTCGTATATTTGAAGCAGTACTGGTCCGGGAACTCCTGTGCCATACGGTCGAGCACCTGCGGGAACGTGAGGTCGATCAGCTCGTCCTTCTTCCATACGTATCTGCCTGTGCCGTCGTGGTTGTAGTACAGGCCGTTCTCGCGTGCCCTTGACCTGTTGTATCTGCTCATATAATTAACAAAATACGGGAGGATTATGTCAAGGTCCTGGAGGTCTTCCAGCCACGCCGGCTTCCATTCAAGTGATACAAAGCCTGCGTAGTCCACGCTCTCGAGAGCACGCATCACCTCGTCCACAGGGAAGTCGCCCTCGCCGATGAGCTCGAACTGGTCTTTGCTGCTCGAGTCTCTCATATGGACGTGCTTGACGTATGCTCCAAGGTTCGTGATAGTCTCCGCCGGGCTCTCTCCGAAGTCGCGGTACGGGTGGTGCACATCCCAGAGCACGGCGATCTGATCGCATGCAAAGCGATCGAGCAGTTCGCGGAGCTGTTTTGTCGACGAGAAGATCCCGCACGTCTTGATCAAAATCGTCACGCCAAGGTCGTCTGCCGCCGGGATTAGCTTTCTGAGGTTCTCTTCGGCTGCGCCGTCCTCGCCGCCGCTCGCCCACACTGCCACGTACGGCGACCTCATGTCAGACGCGAGTTTCATCTCAGCGCGGATGGCGTCGAGCGCCTCATCATCTGCTTCCGCTATGTCGGCCGCGCTGTCGAAACATGGAATACAGAGCTTTTTCTCACAAAGAGTCCTGTAAGATGAAGCCACTGAATACCTGTGGAACGGCCCGCCTTTATCGGTGAGCTCCGGGTTCGCCGAAACATGGTAGATCTCGATCCCGCTGAATTCCATCTCGTTCGCGGTATCGATCATATCCTGCCAGGAAAGCCCCGGCCATCCTCTTGTAGAAAACGAAAGTTTCATATTATATCCTCCATGCTGGCAGGGATCTGTCCCCGCTCAGCAGACTGCTATTCTCCTTCTTCGTAGACGATCTTGTTTACGGCGCTGACATAGGCGTCAATCGATGAGCCTATTATGTCTGTGGATATGCCGCGGCCGGAATAGACTTTACCGTCGGCTGCGCGGAGACGTACCACTGTCTCGCCCATTGCTTCGCGGCCTTCTGTTACCGCCTGCATCTCGAACTCATCGAGCTCGTAGTGATGCCCTATTATCTGTTCTATCGCGAGGAATGACGCGTCGACCGGGCCGTCTCCTACCGCGAGGCCGTCAAGTGTCTGACCGTCCTTCTCCATCCTGAGGTGGCACGTTGCGGTGATGGTGTTTCCTGAGTTTATAACAAAATCATTAAGCTTGTATGTCGGCGGGACCTGCATCGCAGCAGATGCTACGATAGCATCGAGCTCTTTTGCTCCGACCGATTCTTTCTTTGACGCGATCCTTGCAAAAGCTTCGTATACGTTCACCGCGTCTTCTTCCGAAAGGTCGTACCCGATCTCAGCCGCCGCCTTCGTGACTGCCGTCATATCGTCATGTATAGTGAGCACCACTCCGTGCTCATCGTGAACGGCACTGTCATATGTGGATGTGCCGGTGCCCTTCTCTTCGCATATCCTTCTTATCTGGCTGACGATCCTCTTAAGCTCTGTGTCGTGGACATCGCATGAGACTCCGTTCTCCATCCCTCTTACTTTCAGAATATGCACAAGCCCTTCGAGAGAAGATGTGAATGTGCCGCATGCAGAGACTTTTACCTCGTCTGCCCCTGCGAGCACGGCGGATACCGCACATGCGTCAGCAAGTGAAAGCTCATTTGATATCATGACTCCGAGCTTCACGTTTTCCGGGATGTCTGCCCTCGCATTCTTTACGCGCTCATAAAATTCATCCGGAAGAAGGTTCCCCGCTGTATCGCAGAGAGTAACTGCTGTAGCTCCTGCCTCTACTGCCGCTTCTATCGTCTCTTTCAGGAAATCCGCTTCACTCCTTCCCGCGTCCCACGCAACGAACTCTACGTCGCTGCAGACTGCCTTAGCATCTGCGGTAAGCTTTGCGATCTTCTTTACGATCTGTGAAGGCTTCATCCTGGAGATGTATTCCATCTGGACGGTACTTACCGGAGCGACAACCTGCAGGCGCGGCTTTTTTGCTTCTTTCAGGGCGTTCCATGTGATCTTGACGGTATCTTTTTCCGTAAGGACGAGTGGGACCGCGACAGCGCTTCCCTTCACAGCGCTCGCTATCGATTTGATCAGGAGACTGTCTGTCCTTTTGTCTTTGATCGCCGCTGTCTCGATGACCTGTATGCCGACCCTGTCAAGCAGCTTGGCGACTTCGATCTTCTCCCTGAAAGAGAGATCATATCCGCCGGTCTTTGCTGGCATCGACATCGTAATGTCACTCAGGTAAATGCTTCTCATATTTCTTTCTCCTTTAAAAAATCCCTGAAGCCGCTCTCGCAGCCTCAGGGACGAAAATCATATTCCGCGGTACCACCCTGATTCCTTCCTTACGCAGTCCTGGCTTTGATCGCCCTGACTCCCGGGAAGACATCTCTCGGACTCCATCAAGTCCATGGCCTGTAACGGGGCCTGCCGGATCACACTACTTGACTTGTCTCCGATCCATACATCGCATATTGACGATACTGGATACGGCCTGCTTTCGCATGACCTGCTCAGGAGCGAGATGCATGTGACGCGTGGTACCGGCTCGCACCGCCCGCCGGCTCTCTGAAACGCTTACGCCACAGCAATTCTCCGTCATCGCATTTTGGTATGTATTAAATTACTATATCGTGAATATTAAACCATAAAACGCGGGCTCTTGTCAACATAAATATTGATCCCGGCCTGTTTTTTCCGCCGTCAGAGTAATTCCATGTTCAGAGCTGGCCGGTCCGCATGATCACTATTTCACTATGATCTTAACCGTTACGGTCTTTGTGGTCTTGCCCTCATCAGCTGTCGATATACTAGTACCTCCAACATACAGCATCTGGTCTTCCTCCAGCTGTGCCGCAGACTCTGCGTACACAGACTGCGCTCCGGCAGCTGCGACGATCAAAGCAATGACTGCGGTGAGCGCTGCTATTATTGCGTTCCTGTAACAGATCTTCATTTCCCGCCTCCTAAGTCAGTTTCCTGAATCTTATCAAGATAGATTAATTCATTATTTTACATTCGTTTATGCTGTTAATGAAATACAGTCTCAGAAAAAACAAACCACCAAAAATAGACATTAATTAACAATCGTCTATTAACAGACATGCATTTAATAATAGTCATTAATAAACTATCTCAATGCGTATCAAATGATGTATTATATATATAATCAATAGTACTTTCTTTTGAAATTAAGATCTGAAAGGTATCACAAAATGGCAAAACTGGACCTGCGGGTAATAAAGACCCTTGACAGTATCGAGACTGCTTTGATCACACTTCTCAAAACCCGTCCTATAGACAGAATAACAGTAACGGAGCTCGCTCACACCGCTAGGATAAATAAAGGGACGTTCTATCTGCACTATACAGATATATATGATCTGTATGATCAGACGCTGCGTAAATACCTGAAAAAGCCGATAGAAGAGAGCGATTTTTTCTCTGATTTCTTTGATGATCCAGAATTGTTCCTCAACGAGCTTAGCGGTGCTTTGGACGCAGGCTTCCCGGTGATCGACAGGATAACACGAAACGGAGAGCGGTCTATCGATTATAAATTTGTCATCGCGACTCTTCGTGAAAAGACATTTGAGACAGGACGTATCCACAGAGATCTTACAAACGAGATGAAGCTCACTATGATCTTCGGGTCATTTGCAGTACTTCATAGCGATTATCCGACGGAAAACGCCGAACAGGTCAAAAAGCTGACCGCAGATATGATAAGAAGCCTGTTCCTGAATGCTGAAACAGCATAAAAAGAGGATCGTACCCACCTGTGAAAGAGCATAAGAAGAGGATCGTGCCCACCTGTTGAAAGAGCATAAAGCGGGGCGTTGCCATCATGGCAGTGCCCGCTTTTTTGGTGGGGGCAAGTATGCTATTGGGTAGGAGCAAACTCCTACTATTTCCCCGAAATGACGGCCATAAAAAAACCTGATTTTTTATAAATCAGGTTTTTTGGTAGGAGTAAAATCTGCATTTTGGTAGGAGCTTGCTCCTACTTTTCCCTGAAATGACGTCCAAAAAACACCTGATTTCCATAGATCAGGTGTTTCCAGAAAGATATAACCGCTATACCCATTGATTTTCCAATGAATATAGCGGTCATTACCAATACGTTTTGTCCTATGAGCTCTTTATTAAATTGCGTTATCCTGCTTCAGCGCCTGGCAGCTTATCCAACCTCCGCCAGGCTGATCTGCAGATGCAGCGCTTTCCTGGCGAGCAGACTTCCTTTTACTGTTATGCTGTAAACTGCTGCGGGTTGTCTCTAAGCTCAAGATACAGCGCGGCGTCTGAGCTGTTCTTATATGGTCCGTACCAGAACAGTCCAACCAGTCCGCATGTCAGGATCGTAAGAAGCATCCAGCCGATGAACGAAAGGTCATAGCAGAACGCATGCCATTTGTGTCCGTCCATCATCTGCCTTGAGCGGGTTATCGTATCTGTCGGCGACAGTTCTGGCTCATCCGCAAGGATATAAGGGACCATTCTGTAAGAATAGCTCTTGATTATACCAGGTACTATCAGCAGGCAGAACCACAGTGACAGGAACAGGTCATTCAGGAACAGTGTTATAAACGTATGCAGATAGTTCTTGAATCCCACACCGATCTCATTCAGATCAGCCGGCGCGTTGATGACGTTCTGCTTGAAGAATGCCAGACCGCCTACTTTGAGCGGGTTGTAGACAAAGATCTTCACTACGAGAGCGATCACGAACACCAGTGTGAAAACACCTGCAACACCTGCCGCGACAGCGATCCGCTGGCCTGGCGTCAGTGATTCCATCGAATCCTGGAGTTCCTGCATCATCTGCTGTGACTCTTCACTGTTTCCCGTCGACCTTGTTGAAAAAGATGTCGTTCCTGACATCACAAATCCCATGATGAAGGATACCAGCACGCATTTCCAGTAATTGAGCCTGAACGCGGCCTTACCCCTCTCTTTGATCTCACTTGTACTCCACATAATAACCTCCTATCTATAATTCCAACTTAATAATAACTTCCGATCTATAATTCCAGCTTACAGTCAGTATAGCATAAGAATCTGGCGGTGTTTTTTAATTATTATTAACATTTGCGCTGTCCGAGATCTCTTTCAGGATCAGCGCCGCTACTCTTTTAGTCCGCTTATTATCGCTGATCCGAGTATGAGGACACCTCCAAAGATCCCGAGAAACGTGAGCTCTTCATGAAGAATCACGTTCGACAGGACCAGTGCAGTGAGAGGGTCTATGTAACTGAAGAGCGCAATTGTGTGCGTCTTAAGTTTTTCCATAGTGCCGAAATAGATCGTATAGCAGAGACCGGTATGTATGACGCCGACAGTGATAAGGAGAGCGATCAGCGTTATATCCCATTTGACATCCGGCGCGCCGTCTCTGAGTATGAGGAACGGGATCAGCACGACCGTTGCTGAAACCAGCTGTATCGCAGTCTTATGATATGGATCAAAGCCTGTGATGGTTTTGTTCAATATGACTTCTGTCGCATACATGCCGCCCGCCGCCAGAGCGAGGATGATCCCAAGCGCCTCGCCGGACAGCCCCGACCCTGCAAAAAGGCCGGAAAAAGATACGCCGCCGTCCTGCCCGGGAGCAATGACTCCTGATATGAGCACCATGCCGGTCAGAGACGTGACCGCACACACTGCCTTGACGAGCGTGAGCCTCTCACGAAGAAAGACACACGACATGATGATGACGAACGTCGGCTGCATATAATAGCAGAGAGTAGCAATCGAGACTGACGTGAGATTATATGCCTCGAACAGCAACGCCCAGTTCACTCCTATTAGGGCGCCTGTGATGACCAGCTTGACCGTATCAACAGTAGAATGCTCTTTCCGGCGGCCGCTCTTCCTGCTGGCCAACATAAACAGGATCAGGAACAAACTTCCGATCGCGCCTCTGAAGAAGGCGACCCACGCAGAAGAAAGCGGTATCATCCTCCTGAAGATACCGATAGTCCCGAAAATAGCCATTGCAAGCGCCATCAGCGCCGCCGCCCTCGGATCATTATGTTGTACGCCACGTGGATTACTCATACTTAAGCTTTATAATACTATCCGTACGGATTTTGTTATAACTCTGCCAGTTCGCCGCTTTTTCTATGACGCCGCTTCAAGTAGAACAAGAACGCGAAGCACATTATGATCTGGAGAACTGTCGAACATGGCGTCGCAAGGCCGATGTGGAAAAGCGATACCGGCTCCCATCTGCTCATGATAAATGATACCGGGATCCTGACAAGGAACGCGCCGATGATGCCCTGGATCATTACGAACTTCGTGTGCTCCATGCCATTGTAGAATCCGATGAAGCAGAACAGGAAGCACGTGAACATGCAGTCGATCGCGTAGGCTTTCAGGTAGTCTGCAGCGGCAGCGATGACTTCAGGCTCCCTTGTGAAGATCAAAGCGATCACGTCGCCGTGGAAGAATGATATGTATGCCATCGTAACTCCGAATACGAACGATACCATGATCGCGTACCTGAGGCCTTTGAATGCACGGTCCAGCTTTCCCGCGCCGCGGTTCTGCGCTACGAACGCGGACATCGCCTGCATGAAGGCGAGCGGTACCAGCATGATGAAGCCGCAGGCTTTCTCCGCGACTCCTACGCCTGCCGACGCGATCAGGCCGAGGCCGTTCACTATCGCAAGCACGACCAGGAACGAAATCCCGACGAGCAGATCCTGCAGCGCGATCGGGAATCCGAGCATTATGATCTTCCCCACGATCATGCCGTTCCAGCGTATACAGCTCCTGTCAAACTCAAACGGGAATCTTTTTCTCCTGATCAGTATGAACGAGATGACGACGCTTATCAGCTGAGCAGCTACTGTAGCCGTCGCTGCTCCGGCAGTTCCCATACCGAAGTATGCCACAAGCAGAAGATCTCCTGCGATGTTTGCCGCACACGCTATCATGACCGTGATGAGCGGTGTATGTGAATCTCCGAACCCTCTGAAGATGCTCCCGATCAGATTATATGCGATTATGACTATCATCCCGGCTCCGCATATCCTGATATACGTCGCCGTGAGGTCGAACGCCTCTTGAGGAGCATGCATCAAAGCAGCCAGCTGCGGTGCGAGCAGCGGAATGAGCACGGTAAACACCGCTCCTATCGCAAGAAAGAGCAGCATTCCTGTTCCGATTATCAGTCCTCCCGCCTTATTATCTTTTTCTCCTGTTTTTTCGCCGATAAAGATCGTAACTCCCATAGCAAGGCTGCTCACGAGATTAGTCAGCGTACCCATTATCTGCGATCCTGTCGATACAGCGGACACATCTTCAGAACCTGCAAACTGTCCTACGACAAGCAGGTCTACAGCTCCATACAGCGACTGCAGGAACAGCGCGAACAGCACCGGAAAAACGAATCGCAGCAGCGGAGCGAGGATCTTCCCTTCTGTGAAATCTATACTTTTATTCATGTATTACCTGATTGTATCGTTATTGCCTTTCTGATATGCCTGCTGCCAGCCGGCAGATCATCCTCTTAGTTGTCTTTCAGATTATATCCGTTCTTCATGTCCACGCTGGACGTCTTGAGGACTTTACCCAGAGTCTTCACGGCTTCTTTCTTCACCATGTCGCAGATCTTTTTATCGGCTTCTGCGGTAAGTGAAAAGTCAGCGGACTCCTTCATGCGCTGGTCATACTCCCGTATGATCTTTCTCGCATTTATATTTACTTTGTCTCTGAAGCGGTCGATGTCCTGCATGCAGCCTGCGTATGATTTATCCGCCATAGCTGCGATCAGCCTGCAGGTCCAGTAGAGGTTGTTCGTCGATACATCGAGCGTGATCCTGCTCAGATAGTCCGGCAGCGCCGGAACGTTCGTATATACCGGGACCCAGCACGAGAATGAAGTCGGGCCGTAGCAGATCCACTCGATCGCTTTGATCTCGTCAGGAACACCTGTCCTTATCTGACAGATCGACGTCACTCCGGTCCTGTTGATGCCGATAGAACGGTACATGCCGCGCTTACCTGTGTCGTGGCTCTTGTACGGGTCGTACGGCGTGCCCTGGAAATGGCCGGAAAGCATGTACTGCACATCCTCCGCCGCGATCTTTCTGTCAGGTACCAGCGACCATGGAAGATCGTCGCTCTCTGGCCTGAACTCGGCGCTGTCGCCGTCCCATGTGTGCGACCATGGCGCTATGTATCTTCCCATGAACCACGCGCGCGGCGTGTTATATATGTGATCCATATCTTCATGCGACCCGAAGATATCGCGCGGATTGAACCTTCCCTCCTGATTGAGGTCCAGATGGTTATCGTCGATGAACTCGCGCATATCAGCCGAGCACATGTGCGCTTTCTGCTTCCCGAGTGCATCATCTAAGTCGAATGAATTAGTCCCGAACTGGTTCGGATTCATGACGACTACGTCATCCGGCACTTTTTTCGCGATCCAGTGGTGGCCGCCGATCGTCTCCATCCACCATATCTCCTTCTCATCGTTGAAGGCGATCCCGTTGGATTCATACGTCCCATATTCCTCCAGAAGCGAAGCAAGCCTCTTTACTCCTTCCCTCGCACTTCTGATATACGGCAGTACCAGGACGACTATGTCTTCCTCACCGATCCCGCCTTTTGCCTTATTCTCCAGCCTGCCGCCGCTGCGCTCTGTCTCAAAAAGCGGATCAGCTGCAAGAACACGTGGATTGGACGTTATGGTCTCGGTCGCAGTCATGCCCACGTTCGCAGCGTTGATCCCTGTCGCCGCCCAGATGCCGTTGCTGCGGTCCACACTCGGACTCGCAGTATACGCCATCGGATCATCCGGAAGAGTGATCTCAAACCGGGACAGTTTGCTTTTATACTTCCGCGGCTGGTCCTGAGGCCTGACTACATGTGTTCTGTTTACATCAAAATCTCCATCGTCTGTTCTTGCGATCATAGTAGATCCGTCATTACTTGCAAGCCTTCCAACAAGCACAGTTGTACACGACATTATGATTCCTCCTGCATATATTCTTATCAGATCCGCTGCTGATGCGGATCGGAGTTTATTCTACTGTAACTGATTTAGCGAGGTTGCGCGGCTTGTCGACGTCGAGGCCGCGTGCGACGCTGGTGTAGTATCCTAAGAGCTGAAGTGGGATGACCGCGAGGCTGCCCACGAAGTGCTGGTCCGCCTTTGGTACGTATACCGTGAAGTTGACCGAGTCTTCAACATTATAGTTCCCGTCGGTCGTGACTCCCATGAGATATGCTCCGCGGGCTTTGCACTCCGCCATGTTGCTTACTGTCTTCTCCAGAAGATCTTCCTGCGTAAGGATACCGATCACGAGTATCCCGTCTTCCACCAGGCTGATCGTACCGTGCTTAAGCTCGCCGGCAGCATACGCCTCGCTGTGTATATAGCTTATCTCCTTCATCTTCAGGCTGCCTTCCAGGCTTATCGCGTAGTCGAGGCCGCGGCCTATGTAGAAGATGTCATGCGCGTTTGAGTATTTCGCGGAAAACCACTGGATACGCTTCTTGTTCTCCAGAACTTTTTCCATTTTTTCAGGAAGCGACTCAAGCTCGCTTACATAATTCTGATAGTCGATGTCATCGATCTCTCCCTTGGCTTTAGCAAGCGCAGTCGCTATTCCGTACATCGCCGCGAGCTGAGCACTGTACGCCTTTGTCGTTGCGACCGCGATCTCCGGTCCTGCAAGCGTGTACAGAACATTATCGGCTTCTCTCGCGATCGTAGACCCTACGACGTTCACGATCGCAAGCGTTCTGATGCCGCGCTCTTTCGCAGCCCTCAAAGCAGCCAGCGAATCAGCAGTCTCTCCTGACTGCGATATAACGATGACCAGTGCATCTTTATCGATCAGCATCTTTCCGTATCTGAACTCTGACGCAAGCTCAGCGTTCGCAGGAACTCCTGCCATGTCTTCTATCACATATTTCCCGACCATTCCGGCATGCCAGGCCGATCCGCATGCCGTTATACGGATCTCTGAGACACCCGCGAGCACGTCGTCCGTGAGCCCCGCTGCGGAAAGATCGATCTTTCCATCTTTGAGCATGCTCGTCACAGTATCGCGTACAGCCTTAGGCTGCTCATAGATCTCTTTGATCATGAAATGCTCAAAGCCGCCCTTCTCTGCAGCCTCGGCATCCCATGAAATATGCGTCGGCTCCATCTGGACCTCGTCGCCGTTAAGGTCGAAGAAATGGACTTCGCCCGGCAGCATCCTGACCGACTGAAGATTATCGATATAGTAGATGTCGCGCGTGTATTTCAGAAGCGCCGGCACGTCAGACGCAAGGAAAGTCTCACCATCCGCGGTCCCGATCACCATCGGGCTGTCCTTCCTCGCCGCATAGATCTCGCCCGGATAGTCTTTGAACATAAGAGCCAGGGCATAGGATCCCCTGACACGGACCATCATCCTGTTTATCGCGTCGATAGGCCCGATCTTGTACTTTTTGTAGTAATAGTCGACGAGCTTCACGACTATCTCGGTGTCTGTCGTACTGTAGAATGTGTAACCGTTCCTCAGAAGCTTTGCGCGAAGCTCCTCATAGTTCTCGATGATCCCGTTGTGAACGCCGACAACGTCTGACTCCACCGGGCCGGAAGCAGATCCTCTGGCATTTCCGCTGACATGCGGATGCGCGTTTATCTGCGTAGGCTCTCCGTGTGTCGCCCATCTGGTGTGGCCGATACCGCACGTCCCGGGGAGATCCTTCCCGAACCCCGTTTTCTCCGCGAGATTCCGAAGCTTCCCCGTAGCCTTCACGACCTCAGCGAGCTTCTCGCCGTCACGCACCGCGAGTCCCGCCGAATCATATCCTCTGTATTCCAGCTTTGACAGCCCGTCCAGAAGGACCGGCGCCGCCTGCTGCTTACCTGTAAATCCAACAATTCCACACATCGATCAAAGCCTTCCTGCTTTTCATTCAGCTTTTCCGTTCTCTTTATTCATATTCCACTGTAGCCGGCGGCTTCGGCGTATAGTCGATAAGCACGCGGTTGATACCCGGAACTTCTGTTGTTATCCTCTTCACGAGGTGGTCTATAAGCTCATCCGGAAGATGTTCTACCGTTACTTCCATGACATCCGTCGTATTTATCGCGCGGATTATGCACGGCCAGTTGAACGTTCTTTTTCCATCTGTTATTCCTGTCGACTTGAAGTCAGGTACTACTGTGAAGTACTGCCATACTTTTCCTTCCAGGCCGTTCTTCGCGAACTCTTCTCTGAGGATCGCGTCAGACTCTCTTACAGCTTCAAGCCTGTCACGCGTGATCGCGCCTGGACATCTTACACCGAGTCCCGGTCCCGGGAACGGCTGGCGGTATACCATGTTGTCCGGAAGTCCAAGCTCTTTTCCGACCATGCGGACTTCATCCTTGAACAGTATTCTTACCGGCTCGACGAGCTCAAATCTCGACGCTATATCCTCTGGGAGTCCCCCGGCGTTATGATGCGCCTTGATCCCGGCTTCGCTCTCAAGTATGTCCGGCCAGATGGTACCCTGTGCCAGGAATTCAACGCCTTCCAGCTTCCTCGCCTCGTCCGCGAAAACATCGATGAACTCCGCTCCGATGATATGCCTTTTCTGTTCCGGATCTGACACTCCCTCAAGCTTGTCGAGGAACCTGTCGACTGCGTCCACGTAGATCAGATTTGCGTTCATTTCGTCGCGGAACACCTGAATCACCTGCTCCGGCTCACCTTTACGCAGAAGCCCATGATTGACATGCACACAAACGAGATTCTGCCCGATGGCTTTGATGAGAAGCGCTGCGACTACCGACGAGTCGACACCTCCCGACAGCGCGAGCAAAACCTTCTTGTCGCCTACCTGTTCTCTGATCGCTCTTATCTGTTCATCAATAAATTTCTGTGCCAGCTCAGGAGTGTTTATACGCTCCATATCTTCCGGTCTTCTATCCATATCATCCCTCCATGTACACAAATAACCTATTATAATATAATAACACATTTCGGAATAAAGTGCCGCTGATATGATATAATCAGAGCAGGAGGACAGAACGATGATTAAGAAATATATACTGATCATGCTCGCCGCCGTGCTCGTGATCACTATGGTGCCTGCGGCATATGCAGCTGACAGCACCGAGAGCACGTCAGAGCAGAAGAAACATGATGAGATCCGTGAAGAAGCGATCCGGGATCTCGCATCACAGCTCCAGGACAAGTCAAGAGACCCGTATGATTATGAAGGCGGGAGATCCAGCGGCAGGCTGAGGCTGAATGCAGATGACTATCCGGCGAAGTTTGATCTAAGGGACGTGGATACTGATGGCGACGGCAAAGGCGATACGTCATACATCACACCTGTAAAATTCCAGAATCCGTTTGGCTCATGCTGGGGATTCGCGGCTATCGCCGCAGCGGAGTCGAGCATCCTTTCGAACAAGGAGCTTAACAATGACGGTACCGGAAAGCCGCTGTACAGCACCAGTCCTGACCAGTCAGTCAGCCCTGACGGCAAAGCTGACTCCGCAGGAAAAACGATCCTGGACCTCTCTGAGAAACATCTCGTATATTTTGCCGCAACAGCGATCGACGATCCTGACGACTCACAGAACGGCGAGGGCACACACTTCCTGTATCCGAAAAACGCAAGCGGAAGAATGAGCGTCGGCGGTCTCCCGTTTATCGCCACATCGCTGTTTTCTTCAGGCATAGGACCGAATCTTACTTCAAGAAGATTCCCTGCGTCTTCCGGTAAAGAAGGCGACATGTCTGACATACTGTCCTACAGAGGCAAAAACGGCGAGATAGAGTCCCGGAAAGTAAACGGCAAATGGATCGACTTCAGCTACAGCGCTGAGGATGAATGGGGCATAGATGACGAATACAGGTTCCTCCAGTCATATAAGCTGAAAGAATCTTACCTGCTTCCGTCTCCTGCAAAGGAAGTTGCTGATGATCCTGATCAGCCATATTCGGAGATGCACTATGAGTATGATCCGGACGGCACTCTGGCGATCAAAAAGCAGCTTATGGAAGGCCGTGCAGTACAGATAGGCTTCTGGGCGGATACATCGACACCTGACCCTGTTACGAAACAGGCAGAATACCTCAACGAAGATACCTGGGCCCAGTTCACTGATAAGATTCTCGACGCAAACCACGCAGTGACCATCGTCGGATGGGACGATGATTTCGATAAAAACAGCTTTGTTGACGGAAAAATCCCTGAAGATAACGGCGCCTGGCTCGTGAAGAACAGCTGGGGCACAGGCGAAAGGCCTTTCCCTTATAAAGGCGCTGGAGACTGGGGCATGGTGAATGAGAAAGGCGAGCACACCGGATACTTCTGGCTTTCGTACTACGACCGCACGATCTCGTTCCCTGAATCGCTCGCTTTTGACAGAAGCAATGTAGGAAGTGAGTACTATCTGGACCAGTACGACTTCATGCCTGTAAATACAGCCAGCAGCGGCACGACAGAAGCAGCTGTCAGCACAGCGAACATGTTCTGCGCCGAGCAGGCCGAGCTCCTCGAACAGGTATCCTGCCAGACATCTGTCCCGGGCACACACGTTACATACGACGTTTATCTGCTCACACAATATCACCGCGATCCTCAGGACGGCATCAAAGTCGCTTCAGAAGAAGCTGACTACGAGTTCGGGGGATTTCACAAGGTGACCCTGAAAAAGCCTGTTTTCATCCAGAAAGGACAGTACTATTCCATCGTTGTCACTCAGACGACGCCTGCCGGTCAATACGCTTTCAGCCTTCAAGAAGGTTTGAGCAAGGAAGTTGCTATCTTCTTTAACTCCGACCGCTATCAGGTGGGCGTGATCAACAGAAACGAAAGCTTTGTCTGCATAGACGGACAGTGGCTGGATCTCGCAGAACCGGAGGTCCTTGAGCGCCTCGCCGGTGAAGAATCTGAGCTTATGAGCTTTGACAACTTCCCAATCAAGGGATACTGCACCAAAGTCGACTCTCCTGCAGTGATCAAAATCACCGGCGACAGTTTCCTCAGCCTGCTCCCTATCGACAACACCTGCAGGCTCACGGCCAGATTCTTCGGCGCCTCTCTGTCAGGCAGCGACCCGAAGATAAAATGGTCTGTGGCAGATGACAGTGAAGGTATCATCTCCGTAGCTCCTGATGACGAGAGCGGATCGAGCGACAGTGCGACAGTGACAGCCAGAAACTATGGAAAAGGATTCGTTACCGTCGAAGCAGAAGGCATCGGAACTGCCGTTATAAGCATCTTCGTAATGAAACACGAGATCATGGGCGTTGAATTCAAAGATTACATTTCTGTGTTCGACTATACAGGAGAGCCGATCGAACCTGAGGTCACTGCGAGCTGCTACTTAGGGTGCAAAGATCTAAAAGAAGGCGTGGATTACGAAGTCGCATACAGTGATAACGTGAATGCCGGAACGGCGACAGTCACAGTTACAGGTATTGGCGACCACGCAGGATCAGCGACCAATACATTCACTATAAGGAAAGCCGCAAACGGCCTCAAAGCTTCCGGCCGAAAGGTTTCTGTGAAGGCATCGGCCCTCCGTAAGAAAGCAGTCACCGTGAAGCGTTCACGCGTGATCAAAGTAAGCGGCGCCGACGGCAAGCTAAGCTTCAAAAAGAAGAGCGGCTCCAAAAAGATCAGCGTAAATAAAAAGACAGGAAAGATAAAGATCGCAAAAGGCCTGAAAAAAGGCACTTATACAATAAAAATACTGGTATCCGCTGAAGGCGGCAGAAACCATGAAGCCGCAGCGATACCAGTCAAGGCAGTCATTCGCGTAAAGTGACGCTATATTAATGCTTATGGAACTGATCCCTGTTCATCCGTGAAGTGACGCTCCGCTAGTTATCAAGGGCACGGTTCATGCTTCCCATAACGTAGCCGCCGAGGTCCAGGGCAACATACCGGAATCCCAGTTCCTGCATATAGGTGTTCAGTGTCGATGCATTCCCCGGCTGGAGGATCTTCCCGAACTGCTCAGGTTCTATCTCGATTCTCGCGATATCTCCGTGGATCCTCACTCTCACCTGATCAAAACCCATATCTATGAGTTTCTGCTCCGCAAGGTCGACCATGCGGAGCTTTTCTTTTGTTATCTTCTCGCCGTATGGAAACCGTGTCGCAAGGCATGCGAACGAAGGCTTGTCCCATGTCGGAAGGCCGAGCTCTTTTGACAGCGCGCGGATGTCGGCTTTATAAAGGCCGGCCTCCTTCAGCGGGCTCCGGACGCCCAGCTCTTTCAATGCCACAAGGCCGGGGCGGTAATCGCCCGTGTCATCCATGTTTGATCCGTCTACGAGATCTTTTATCCCGATGTTCTCAGCCGCTTTGATCATTTCAGCAAAAAGCCTGCTCTTGCAGAGATAGCAGCGGTCAGGCGGGTTATCACAGAACCCGTCGATTGACAGCTCATCTACTTCTACTATGATGTGCCGTATCCCTTCTGCTTCACAGAAAGCTTCAGCTTCCGCGATATCCCGGTCCGGAACAGAATTCAGCTTTGCTGTCACCGCGGCCGCATCGTCACCCAGGGTATCGTGCGCGACCTTGAGCAGGAACGTGGAATCTACTCCTGCCGAAAACGCCACCGCGACGCTGCCCAGGTCAGCGAGGATACTTTCAAGCTTCGCTTTTTTTCTGTGCATATCATCCATAGACATATCTTTCATCTCATTCGATCAGTGCTGTCTGCAGTCATTTTCTATACAGCCGGTCAAGACCTCATTCCTTTTCATCAAGCATCATGCGGACTTCTGAGACTGACAGACCTTTTTCTTTTGCGATGCGTGCTACGTCATCGTATTCATATTTCCTGCGTTCGACTCCATAGCCGGATGAGGTTTTGATGCGTACATCGCCGTACTCTGTCTTCTCTGTGCTTATCTTACGGTCAAGGATGTACCGACGTGTCTGTGTCTCGCGCACACCTATCGTTGACGTGTATTTATATATGAGGCGGACCATCTTATCCACGTCCTCGGGGTCGACCATCACGCGGATCAGCGTTCCAGGGCGTCCCTTCTTCATGCCGATAGGTACCGTGTACACTTCATTCGCTCCGCCCTCAAACAGCCTCTCCACAGCAAAGCCTATCTCCTCGGCGGTCATGTCGTCCACGTTGCATGACAGCTCGCTAACAGTATCAGTCCTGTCAGACGACTCCCCGAGCAAAGCCCTTACGCAGTTCGCCGCTGGAAAGTCTTTCCTTCCCATGCCATAACCGATCGCTTTTACCGCCATTGCAGGCATAGCACCGAATCTGGTGGCGTAATACTTGAGCAAAGCCGCTCCCGTCGGGGTGCAGAGCTCGCCTTTGATCTCCCCGCCGTAGATCGGGACATCTTTAAGGATCAAAGCCGTGGCAGGCGCCGGAACAGGAAGTATCCCGTGCGCGCATTCTACCTGGCCGCTTCCGACATGCACAGGAGAGACTACTACTTCATCAGGCGAGATCTCCTTCATGAGTAGGCAGACAGCCGTGATATCCGCGACTGCGTCGATCGTTCCGACTTCATGGAAATGTATGTCAGTCACAGGCACTCCATGCACCTGGCTCTCGGCGTCCGCAATTATCGAGTAGACATTCATGACGTCTTCCGCGATCTCTGGCGGAAGAGACATATGCTCAGTAACGATATGACGGATGCCGGCCATGTTATTATGACTGTGTCCATGATGGTGGTCGTGCTCACCGTGCTCATGCTCATGGTCGTGGTGATGCTCATCGTGCTCGTGATCATGGCCGTGGTGATGCTCATGGTCATGGTGATGCTCATGGTCGTGCATCATCTCACCTTCTTCAGCACCGTTCACCTTAACCGACATATGAGCGCCGGTAATTCCGCACTTTACAGATTTCCCGTATTCATATTCTACTCCTGGGATCCCGAGGGAGTTCAGCTTGTCGACAAACTTATCCGGCTCAGGAAGCAGGTCGAGCAGCGCCGCTGTCAGCATATCGCCCGCGGCGCCCATACCGCAGTCTATATAAAGTGTTTTCATTTTTTTACCTCCATATGGTTGATCATCCCTGCCATATAGCCTGCGCCGTAGCCGTTGTCTATATTTACGACAGATACGCCGCTTGCGCAGGAATTGAGCATCGAAAGAAGCGCGGAAAGTCCGTTGAACGACGATCCGTATCCAACGCTTGTCGGTACTGCGATGACAGGACAGTCTGCCAGTCCGCCGATGACGCTCGCAAGAGCTCCTTCCATTCCGGCTGCCGCGATGATGACTGATGCGTTCATTATCTCATCCATATGTGAGAGCAGCCGGTGCAGTCCGGCTACGCCGACGTCATAAAGTCGCACGACCTCGTTTCCTGAATATTCGGCCGTTAGTGCTGCTTCTTCTGCGACCGGTATATCGCTGGTCCCGCCGGTAGCGATGACGATCCTGCCAAGTCCATCCGGCTCCGGCATATCTCCATAGAGTCCGATCCTCGCATCGGGATAATAGTGGAAACGCGAGTCACCTGCCAGATGCCGGGAGGCCTCTTCAGAAAGGCGCGTAATGAGGATCCTGTTCTGCCCTTTTTTCTGCATCGCCTCAACTATCCCTTTGATCTGTTCAGGCGTCTTCCCTGCTCCATATATCACCTCGGGGAATCCGTTACGGATCTTACGATGCATATCTATCTTGGCGTATCCTATATCCTCATACGGAGACATCTTAAGCTTAAGCAGCGCGTCATCTACAGAAAGCGCCCCGCTCTGGACATCTTCAAGTATCTCTTTGACTTCAGTTTTCATAAAGCTATTTCTTCCTTACAAGCATGGTTTTGATGACGCCCTTCGGGTCTTTGATGAGAAGGACGACGAGCCATATGATCAGCCCCAGCGCGACAACTGAAAACCCGAGGAACATGTCGTTAAGCATGTCGGCCGGCGCCGGCGTAAAGTATGCAGACTTGAGCTCCACATATTCGAAAACGGCGTCGACGAGCCACATGAGCGATGCGCCCCAGTACATCAGGCAGAGCGTCCCGACTTTTATCTCATTTTTCGGCGCGATCACATACCATACTATCGTGCTGATGATGGCGGCAAAAACTGTGATCAGTAAAGTCATGATCCCACCCCTCTATTCCTCATAAGGCACGATATGCGGCTCCTCGCTGATCGCTTTTTTCTCGATCAAAACCGACACGCCTACCATTACGAGCCATGCTGCCGTTACGAGCACGGCCATTGCTACGCCCACTGTCGACATCTCCTTAAGCATCTCAGCGGCGTCTTTCGGATCTTGCGCAGCTGTAAGGAACGGGAACCACGGCACTATCTCACCGTGCCACAGATGCTCGAACAGAAGAAGCACCGAGCCGCCCCACAGCATATTGCTGAGCCATTTCAGCTTTCTTGAAAACGGTATATGTGCTGCTGTCTTCGCCGTGTTTCTACTAGCCAGTATCTCTGATTTGTCTGCAGGCGCCTCTGTGTTTCCACAAGCTTTGATCCTTGCTTCTTCAGCAGATCTCTCTTTTTTCTCGATCGCCTTCGCGGCGACTGTGACTACCGCTGCCTCAGCAGCTGACACAAGAAAACAAGCCATAACATCCTCCCTTTTTTAGATAATTCTTCCTTTTAAGATACACACATGTTTTTTGTTGTATACATATAAAGGCCAAAATGAAATTTCTTGTACAAGGTTTTTCATTACTTTTATATCGATAGTATATCATGCGAGGACACACTGCGCCATAATGACGATCCTCCCAATATGAACCTTTATACGATTCTAGCAGTATGATTCGGCATACGATCTTTCCAGTTTAGGTCCATTTCTGTTATGGACTGTCAAAATGGTTCTTTCATGTATGACCTGAAGGCTCGTACGATCATCGGGTGTGTGAATTTAAACATCAGATATGGAGGCTCGATCCTCCTGATGATCACCTGCTCCGCGTCGGCCTTTACCATTACCTTATCTGTTTGTATATACCCGCCATCCTCTGGAGTATCCGCACTGCATTCTTCGATATACACCAGAGAGCTGGAATCCTGCAGGAGGCGGCTGAAGGCTTCTTCAGCCAGCCCGGTCACTTCCGCATCCTCACTATAGCTGTATATTGCGCGTCTTTCCAGGCCCACGACGCTCGTGCCAGCGATACAGGCCTTACCCGGGCGGATGAACAGCGTATGAGAAAAACGTCTTCCTGCACTAGGCATACAGTAATATGATGTGATCCTACCAGAAAGATAAAGCGGCATCCACCACTCGATCGCTGAGATCAGCTCTGCCAGCGATCGGTTCACCGTGTGGATCGCGCTGATCATGACATCTCTGCGGATAAGTTCAGCCATGAGCGCTGTGAGTACCTTTCTATATTCTCCATCCATCCATTCCATCGACTGGTCAGAATAAAGCAAAAGCTCTTTATCCCCGCATCTAATCATATCTGCGAGGAATCTGGTCACTGCAGCCCTGAGTCCATTGATCCCAAGGTATTTTTCTTCGCTTTCGGGTGACACGCCTCGGTCTTCGGTCTCAGCCTTTTTCAGTATTTCTTCTATATCAAAGCCTTCGGCGGCCTGCTCATGCGCCTTCCTGATCATATCGTCGATCGATCCGATCGTTCCCATCAGCTCATCAGCAGCCATATATCTGGTCACGGCTCCATATCCGAACAGCCACCTTCTGAGTCCGTCTATTCCATCTTCACCGGTCAGCTCTTCTGGTGTAAGAGAAGTCAGGCCTGACAGGCATTCCAGTTTTCCATCTGCTTTCATGCTTTCAAGAACAGCCTGGCAGATCCGGATAAGGTAAGCAGACTGATATCTTGGTATGCGTTCTCCGCGGCGCAGCCTGCTTATATATGACGGATCCAGTCCCGTTTCATGCCCAAGCCTGCGATTGCTGATGCCCGCAGTTTTCATGAGCTCATCAAGATTCTTTGCAAATTCCACTGACGGCGTTTTCTCACCCGATCCACTCCCGGACTGCTCATAATTCTGTTTTTGATATGTCCTGACATATGGAGGCTCATCTTCATACAGCCACTGGATAAGTTTTGATCTGAGGATCTCGTCACTGTCTTTCAGATCTGCGCCGCAGAGGCTTATGAGCTCACCTCTCATGTGCCGCTGACCTGCGATGGCCATGAAGCCGTCTACAAGAAATCGTATCGTCGGGCTTGACTCAGGAGGTGTGCGCACGCCGTTTTTTACACGGTTAAGATTAGACGGAGTACAGCCTCCTGCTCTCGCGACGTCACTGATAGTGACGTCCATAGTCTCAAGTATAGTGTTTATTTTATCTGACAACATGACTCATGTCCTCATTAAAGAATTCAGCCCGGAGAATTCCTCTTTGCTGCGGGATCTGAATATGCTATGTATATGTGCAGACGCCGCATACCATATCATTATTGTTAGTCATAGTTTTATCTCATACTCATATAATATCATCACGTGACAAATTTGTCACGTGTGCCAGAACAATGACACATCTTGAAAGCATATCAGCCGTGCGGTATTCTGAAATCAGGATAAGTACCGTTATCCGATGAAAGCTGGTAGTATCTGTAAACCCGAACAAAGCGGCGCGTCTACGGTTTTGCTATGCTCGGGATCAAAGGAGGCTATAATGAAAAAGATCTTATTTGCGGTTCTCATCTTGATGCTGTGCACATCTGCGGTTTTGATGACTGCATGCGGAGGAGGCGGCGGCAAAACTGACTATGAGAATCTTCGCGAGGTATCATGGGATGGGACCGAACTGACTATAAAGCTCGGCGAGAACAAAAGCACCGGCTGTGAATGGACGACAAAGCCTGAGGATGATTCTGTGATAGACTATTCGACTAACAGGGTCTTCCATATGGCCGGCGACGGGCTCTCTAAAGGAGAAGCCATAGGCACACTTGAGGCAGGGTTCAAAGGGAAAGGCGCCGGAACGTCAAGGATCATATGCACGACTCCGGTAAGCTGGGATGGAAAAGGACCGGGCCTCACCTACATCGTGACGGTCACTGTAAATGAAGACGGGACTATCGAGAGCGCTGAAGGAGAGGAATCTGATACTCCGCCGGAAACAGAAGCTGAAGAAACGGAGGCCGAAGGATCTGAAGAGGCCGAGGCTACGCTGGAGGGTTATTTCAAAGAGCATCCGGACGAGGTCGAGGATATGAAGGAAAACATCAACTCGGACGAAAGCCTCAATAAGATGGTGGATGTCGATCTTAAGGCAGAAGGAAACACATTATGCTACATCTACACTTTTAAAGAAACTTATTCTGAAGACCAGATCGCACAGCTGAAGCCAGATCTGAAAGAGAGTATGGAAGGTGAAGTGGCAGACGACATGAAGACAAGGATCCCCGATATCGAAAAAGGCTTCGGCGTGACCGGCGTCAAGATCTATATGGAATACAGGAACGGCGACGGGAAAAAGATTCTCGGTACGACGATCGAGTAGAAGATGATCGAGTAGAATAAACACGGATATTTTGTCCAAAAGGAGATAATCATCATGAAGAAATATCTGATCATATTAGCAGCACTCCTGATGGCTCTCATGCTGGCGGCATGCGGCTCTTCATCAGGTACACCTTCACAGGAAGGAGCGGAAAACGGCGGACAGGAGCCGGCTGCAGAGGAAGAAGAAGCTGCTGAACCTGAAGTGCATCCATATGCTTGGCTCGGCTTTCAGGATATGCCTGAATGCGACTTTCTGAACGCGCTTGCGGCTAATCACTACTATAAAAAATCCGAGATGCATATCGACGGTATGTCATACGTCAGCAAGCAGATCAACGCGGTAGACGGGATCAATACATACAAAGAAGACGAGAACAGCAAAGTATGGTCCGTCGGCGGCAAGATAGTCTCACTGAATGAAGGCTCCAAGTCTTACATGGAAGAAGACATGAGCGACATGGCGGAAGACAGGGAAGAGATCCTCAAAACCGCCATGGAAGAAGGCACCAACCTTTATGGACGCGAGTTCAGGGAGACCGGTAAAGAAGTTGTGCCGATCCAGGAAGACGACAAGGAAGAATACGAATACTACGAATACTATTTCCCTGAAATGGAAGAATCATCCGACAATTCGACCACAGAGCGCTACTATCTGAAAGACGGCGACGTATTCGCGATATATACGAAAGCAGCTCTTGGAGAGACAGTAGTCGAGAGCACAGAGATCATAAAGAAGATGTCGCAGGATATCCCGGACGGCACATTTGATCTTCCTGACACTTCAGGCTACGAGAAGATCGAGTTCTGATCGTGATCTCTGATCAGGATCAGCAGCGTCAGCACAAAATCGTATAATAGCGATATATCAGGCTTTTCAATTAACAAGTGCCGCAGAGCGATATCACTCTGCGGTACTTGTTTTATGATTATAAACCCATTGGAGCAATAGACAATGTACAGTGCCTGTAACGCTTCCGTCACGGCAATTCTCCGTCATCGCATTTTGGTCCGTATGAAATTTTATTTACATATTGTTATTAAAACACATTATTACAGACTGTGTCATTTTATTTTTTACTGCGCTATTTTACTTTGATCTTTACAGTAACAGTCTTGGACCCCGCCTTGTATGCGGTAGTTCCGGCAGCGGTCACCTTGATCTGCAGCTTGTATGTGCCCTTCTTCAGGCCCTTCTTCACTGTGATCTTCCCTGTCTTCTTATTTACTGTGATCTTCTTGGCGAACTTCTTCTTAATAACGCTGACTTTCTTATAAGTCACCTTGCCCTTGGCCTTTGTGACTGTTACAGCCTTCTTGCGGGCGATCTTGACGGCTTTCTTCTTAAGCCTGGAAGCCTTGATCGTGACTTTCTTTGCCTTTACTTTCAGCGTGTTCTTTTTCTTTGTGAGCTTAGGTATAGATTCTTCCTTTGTCTCGCCGCAGGCTTTGCAGAGGCAGATCCTCTTACCTTCAGATATGTAGGTCGCCTTGTCCTCATATGTGACTTCCCACTCATGCTTCGCTGTTTCCTTATGTGAAGGATCGTTCAGGCATGTGTGCTCGTGCTCATCCTTGCCTTCTACCGGCGTCCATGTTCCCCACTTGTGACCTGTGGCAGGGATCACTACGCCTGTACGCATTTCAGGACATACTGTGCAGCGGTAATCGACTGTTCCCGGCGTATCGCATGTCGCAGGCGTGTAGCTTATGATCTCCCATTTATGGCCCTCAACGCTTACCTTGTAGTTCACGTCTGAAGGCTTGGTCATATCATATCCCGCAGCTGTCTCTTTGATCTTCGGCATAAGGAGCATGACGCATCCGTGTGATCCCGATCTCAGCTTGCTCCAGTCTTTATTGTCAGCGTCACCTTCGACTGTACGTACTTCTTCATTATTGTATACCGAGTACTCAGTCACTTTCAGTCCGATCTCTGAATCCTTGTCTGTGCGAAGGATCACAGTATATGTGTCGTCCGCAGGTATCCTGAGCCAGTCTCCTTTATCACTTGTCGTGATGCCGATCCACTTGTCTGTTCTTGATGTGATCTTTCCGTCTTTGAATTCAGCGACCTCTTCACCGGCTGAATCTCTTACTTCACCTGTCAGCACAGCACCTTCAGGCTTCGTGATATATACACGTCTGTAGCCTGCGATCTGAGCGGAATATTCCTTTACGAAGTCATCGTATGACGGGTCCAGCGTACGGAGCCATGAAAGTATGACTTCATTGTTATGCGGCCTCATGAAGCTTGACGCGTTACCTGCGAATGTCGCAAGATGCTTCATCTGCTGTACGACCTCTGTGAAGCTGATGATCTTATCTGTCTGGTTGATGTCATACAGAAGCATGTATGCGATGAGTCTGGATACTGCCCTGCCCTCGTCCTTGTTGATAAGCTCCGCGAACTTTTCCGGGTCTTCTTTATCGTACCCGGCGTTTGTGAGTCCGGACTTCAGTACGTTGGAATAGAGGATTCCTGTAATGTTCCACGACAGGTCGCTTGCGTCTCTCCATCTGTTTGCGACCTTCAGCTGTTTCCTGAGCTCTTTTACATATTCCTCCAGTTCCTCAGGGATCTCGACTCCTGCTTCCCTGTAGATCTCGACTATTTCATCAAGCAGGCTGAGAGCCTTCTCGATCTCAGCGATCGTCTGCTCGTCGAAATTGGTCTCGCTGTATCTGTCAAGCATATATGATACGTACAGCATAGCGACGAGCGCCTTGGAAAAGCGGTTCTCTTTCACACCGTCCATGACTTTGCCAAGATCACCCATGTGGGAGAAGATGTACCCTGTCAGATGTGAGAAAGCCGGCTGATAGTTTTCATAGAAGTTCTGTCTTGTTCCGGTAGCCTGTATTATGGAGTCACTCATCATCGAGAGGAATTCTTTCTGGTCGGATGGTATATATGAATTCTCATCGTCCTTCAGAGCAAACTCTTTCCCTTTTATGAGCTTCTCTATATCGATAGTCTTAGTAGCGAATTTGTCCGGATCTCCGCCGTTCGTGTAGAGATCATACACCTTGCTGTTCGTTCCCTTCATGAAGGCAAGCATGCGTTCCTTGTTCTCCGCTTTGGCATATCCTGTGCTGGTTCCGTATCTCGCAAATCCCAGACCCTGCGGCGGAGCGATCGTAACGATATCGTAGCCTTCCCATGTATTATGGACATATGCGAACTTGCTGTCTGTCGGAACACCTGACTCTCCTTCCGGTGAAGCAGCGCTGTTCGGAGTCCCGTAAGTATAGCAGTAAAGATCAGAAGGCTTGAGCTCTATCGAGTCTCCGAGTTCCTTCTTCGGGTCTTTGATAAGAGCTGCCCCGACCTGGTTGGTAACGCCTGCGCCGCGGCTGTATCCGGCGGTCCAGACTTTTATATCACCTGTGATGCCGTACTTCTCAACATATTCCTTCGCGAATGCAAGAACTTTCTCCTTGCCTTTTCTGAAGCCTTCATGGTCGCCTGTCGCTCCCATCTGGAAGTTGCCTCCCCACTCAGCCTCGTATCCCGCGCTTCTTGGGACGATCGCAAGGAGAGTGTATGTTTTCCCGCCGTCCGTGATGGTCTTATGCGCGCATGCCGCACCCATCGTCTCGGTGGTCATCTTCTCTTTGTAGTATCTGTTGGTATCAAAATCAACAAACCCGTTGTCCTCGAGATATGCCTTCAGGTTTCTGCTCTTGTTCTTGTATCCTTCCAGCGTCCTCGGCTCACGCTCACTGCTTATCGACGCGATCGCTAGCTCGTACGACATCGTGGCGAGCTTCTGGTTATACTCCAGCGAGTCCCCCGTAAGCAGGCTGTCGTCATAGATATACGTGTCTGTCAGGTCCGTCCCGACTTCGTGCGGGTCGAACCAGTATACGCCCTTTGTCGACGTCAGGCTGTCCTTGTCCGCCCCTTCCGCGAATGAGACCGCAGGCAGGCTCATGATCGAGCTCAGCGCCATAACGGCGCTCATCAGCAGTGCAATCAGTTTTCTGTTCATCTTTCCACCTCTCCCTTAAACATTATTTTACTGTGATCTTGACGGTCTTCACTATACCACTCTGTGCAAACACGTATATCTTGCATGTGCCTTTCTTCAGGGCTTTCACCTTGCCCTTTGACGTCACTTTAGCGATCTTCACATTGCTGGACTCATAGCGGGCACCGACATGCTTCTTCACTTTAGTCTTCTTCGCCTTCTTAAGCACAGCCTTGAGCGTCGCCGCCTTGCCCTTCTTCAGGAGGACCGCACTGGTCGCCTTGTACTTCTTCAGCTTCTTCCCTGTCTTCGTGACTTTAGCCTTTACGATCACTTTCCTGTAGTTGGCCTTCTTCTTACTTCCGGCTGTGGCTACATGTTTGATCTTTGATGTCGTCACCACGTCGTTGTTCTTATCGACCGCGATGATGATGAACTTGTAGTATGTCGCCTTACGGAGCTTCTTTCCGGCGGCTTTCTTCACGTTATACGCGCGTTTGCCGGAGCTGAGCGTTACGAGCTTCTTGAACTTCCTGCCCTTTCCGCATCTGTTCGTGTAGATGATATACTTCTTTGCTCCTGAGGCTTTCTTCCATGTGATCTTTATGCTCTTCTTTGTCTGCTTCGTGCTCTTCACCTTGAGCGGAGCAAACTTTGTTCCCTTAGGATCTTTATCGGTCGTGAGTCTCGAGAGCGCTGCTTCTGCCGCTTCAAGAGACGCGCCCTTACCGAACCATGTGCCGTCCTCGCCTTTCTGCTTACTTCTGTCTTCCGGCTCCGGCTCTTTATCTTTCCACTGTGCCTTTACGGTCGAATGGGCGGTAATGTCTGCCTGTTCTCCCGGCGCGTACTTCACGGCTTCGGCATCGTCCGGAGTCTCTTCCTTTCCGGTCTCCGATATGGTCCATCCGTCGAATTCTTTACCTGCCGGCGCATCAAAGCCGTTCTCCGGCAGCTTGTACTTCTTGCCTTTCGTGACGTACTCGTCCTTCATCTCGCCTGTTCCGCCGTTACCGTCAAAGGTCAGCGTCCAGGTCCTGTCTGAAGGGCCTCTCTCGATGATCGTGAACTTTCCGTTCACGTACCGTACGTTGAAGTTGTCGAATGAAGTCTCTCCGGATACCATGATCTCATACGTACCGACATCTTCTCCCGGCTGTCTGACTATCACTGCCGGTATCAGCTTCAGGACGTCCTTGTTTGCCACGCCTTCTGCTGTCCATGTGAGTTCCGGATCCTCATCGCCGTGTATCTTGTCTTTATCGTCTGCGGTCACTGTCACGGACGCGCGTGTGATGTTGAACGCTCCGCTGACCGCACCTTCGAAGCTGCCTCTTCCGTTGACTGTGACCATCGCTGTCCCGACGTCCACATTATCTCTGTACGTGCAGAAGTAGTCCACGCCTTCTGTCAGTTCTTTTTCTCCGAACATCACCTTGAGTGACGTCTGTACTCCGTATCCTGTGTATACCTGATCCGAGATGTCCTTTATGACGACATTTTTCATGGTGTTCTTTAGGATCTCGAACTCGATCGTCTGATCTTCCTCAGTATACTCAAAGTCATCTCCGGAGTCTCCGCTCTCTGACGTATCCTTAGGGATCTTCCAGCGGTATCCTTCTTTCACCTTGGCGGTCACTGTGTATCTGCCTGCGTCAAGCGCCGTTGCGTTACCCTTCTCATCGATCACAACGCCGCTTCCTTTCGCAGCCACAAGCTCGTAGAACGCTCCACCGTCAACTCCTGTCTGGTGCTCTCCGCTGTACATCAGACTTCTTCCTGAAGGAACTGTTACATCGTTGGTGAAGTCATATACGTATGTCGCGACCTGGCTGTCAAACTCTGATCCGTCTTCCTTTATCGTATATGCTTTGAGCGTTATGCGCTTTACAGTGCCTTCGCCCTGTGCTTCAGATCTCAGAAGCGCTATCTCTTCTCCCTCTGTATATTTCTTACTGGTCTTTGTAGGATCGGACCCATCTGTCGTGTAATATGTCGAATATCCTTCACCAGCTGCTGTCTCAAGAGCGGTAGACTGGTCATACAGATATTCTCCTGAAGGGAGTACAGCGACCGGCGCCGATATGTGATTCGCTTCATTTACGAACACCTTTACGTTCACCGTAAGATCTGCATCCGGCTGAGCCTTCACGGTCGCCGGAAGTGTCACTGTGCCCTGAGCGGTCCACACTGTCTCGTTCCTCGGGTCAGCAGGCGCCGATGATACAGGTTCACCCCAGGTGACCTCAGCGTCCAGGGATACGCCGTTCCTGGTAGTCACCTTGGTAGTCGCAGGAAGCATGCCCGTTATATCTTCCTTACTTGCTCCGTGCTTCACTCCTGTTATGTCTTCCGGATCTGTTACTGAGTCGAGCGTATACTTCGTTGCTCCGAACGTATAGCTTACGGTGCCGTTTACTGTATCGCAGACCGCTTTGTTCCCGTTAACGGTCACAGTGAGAGCGTCTGAATAGATGAACGTCATATTGACACTTTCATAGTCAGAAGCATCCGGCGCTTTCACATTTACATTTCCATCTTCATCCGGCTCAATGGATACGACCGCGGTATATGCGGTCATGTATTCAGCCTTCTTGTCGTCTCCATCACCTGAAGGAGCCGGGAACCACTGTATACTGATGTTCTCAGGAGATATCTGATATTCGTTCGTGATTTTTATAGTTATTCCCGCTGTATCCGCCAGCTTTTTCCCGCCGACAGGCTCGTCTGCAGTCACTTTGATCTCATTCACGACCGGCATGTACTTAGCTTCGATAACAAGCTCTTCCACACTGATCTCCTCAGCTGTAGTGATCGTTATCGTTTTATCTTCCGGATCACTTCCGGTCTTCAGAGCTATCTGACCGTAGTTGGCTTCGCCATCTTTTATCTTGAGGTCCCAGCCGGCGAATCTCTCGTCCTCGAGCTCAGGCGCCGTAATAGTGACTTCCTGACCCTGAAGAACGCTGCTGTCAACTGTTCCAAGAACATTATCCTCACTGCGGCTCAGATCCATCTCATTGATCGTGAGTGGTATGTAAGCATCCGGACGAGTATGTGTCTCTCCTTCGACCTTGTCTGTCTTGTATTCGAGAAGGATGGTCACACTGCCGTCTGTATCATTCCTCCTAATGCTCTTAAGCGTGAAGTCCGTACCGCCTGCCCATTCAAGCTCTTTACTGAACATCAGCCCCTCCGCCTGATCCGGGGAAATGCTGATCTCTGCCTGATAAGTGGTATCGTCATATCCCTTGTCAGCTGATACAGTCTTTTCTGCTCCTTCACTGTCTTCATATGTATATGTCCAGGTCACAGGGCGTTTCACAGCAGATGCCCCGTTATCAAATGTGAGCTCAGCTTCTGTATCAAGCGCCTGTCCGGGCACTGGCTCATCGAGAGCACCGGTTATCTTCTTTACCCTGTCTCCATATGAGGCTTTGAGTCTGATCTCATATCCTTCAGGATGATCTTCTCCGGCTGCAGGCATAGTAAACGCCGCGGTGGTGCTGCCTGTGCTGTCTCCGAGAAGTTCTTCGGTTATGTCTCTTACTTTATTTCCGTCCTGATCGAACAATTCCGCTGCCCAGCTTGTGAAGTACTTTTCTGAAGGTGATACTGCTGTGATCCTGACTTTATCGCCTTCCTTGTACCACTGCTCGTTTGTCTCTTCACCTGTCCCGTCAGCCTTCTCAGCCGTTACCATGACTTTATGTCTGTCGTTATGGACCTCGATGACATATTCAGCTTCACTGCTCTTGACTCCATATGACATCGCGTAGGCTTTCACTTTATATTTTGTGACGCTGCGGTTATCATTTGCCTCAAGGGTAGCTCCCTTTCTGTAGAGCTGGTTTTCTGTGACCGGGACGTATTTATCTACGCCGTTGTATTTCAGTACATCATAGTAGACAGCTTCTCCTGCGATGCTGCCGACATCAAAGATCATCTCCTGATCGCCGCTGACCTCATTGGCCTGCTCGCCTTCTTCCAGCTCTTCTTCTTTCCCGTCTGTGCTCTTCAGGGAAAGCGCCGGCTTATCAACAGTATAGCCGTCAGTCTTTATCTCGTACTCTGTCTTCTCATTTTCATAGTAGCTGTCATAGCTTCTGGTCCAGGCTATATTTATCTCCGGATAATGGTTCTGGAGAATGAATGATGAGAAAGTAGCGAACGTCGGTACAAACGCCATACGTACGTCTCGTTCATCCGTAGTGCCTTTGCCCCACATTTTTGATTTATTATATGAACTTATATTCGCCGGATAATAATTATAGTCAGCGTCAGTGATATGGAATATGAAGTCTGCCAGAGCCGGCCAGTTCTTCTCCAGATTCGACCTGTCCGATTCGCTGAGAAATTCAAACGCACCTGTCTCCTTAAGCTTCTTCATCAGGAACGTGGTGTATTTATCCTTGTCTGCCTGACTGAGTTTATACCACTCACCGAGGACGTTTCTGTATATCTCCCACATGGAGACTTCACCGCCGACATAACTGATCTTATCCATTATGCTGCCGGCTCTTCCTATGAAACCTGCGCTGTCATCGCCTGACATGCTGAACACAAGAGACATCGTGTCTCTCATGGCAGGCTGCAGAGTCTCCGCCCAGTAGTCTCTGCTTTTCACTGCCCGCGACCAGTGATTCGCATCGTTTATGTCTGTTCCTTCCTGCAGGATGCGCACAAAGTCCTGAACAAAGAATTCGATATGATTTCCCTTGTAATATCCATACTCCTTCATCTTAGGCGGTATGAAATCCATTGTCATAGGATGGAAGTAGTTGTCATATACTATACCGGAGTCTATCGCCCGCAGCTGAGGCAGCATATATTTCTTGTAGAATTCATTGGTCTCGGCGCTTCCTTCTTCTCCAACTTCGTTTCCATCCAGGAAATTGGACTGCAGCCTTATGTCGTTATCCCGGTATGTCGTGACTTTATCAGGACCGCCTGCTCCTCCCTGACTTACATTTGTCACCGTCTTTTTGATCCTGCAGCTGCCGGATTCGATAACGGATGTTTCACTTCGGTCTTTCTCGTCAAGATATGCGCCGTCATCGTACGCATACTGATTTTTGGTCACATCAGATTTATATGTGTATTTATCAGTTCCCGGAATATAATGGTCGACGCCATATCTTTTGCATCCCATCTGTGTCGTCGCGACGAGAGGTACTATGTCGATCGCGTTGATCATGTTATGTATGCAGAAGTATTTTTCCGGATCCTTCTTCTCTGCCGCATCCGTACCACCTTTAGGAGCCTCACACGGATACGCGAAAACTTTATTACGTTTGCCGTCTTCGTCACATGCGTATTTCTCTATGAGACGCTTTGCTGTCAGGTTTGCCGTGGCTCCCGCGCGGGAGAAGCCGCTTACCCAGAACACCAGATCGCCGTCTGCTGCCTTTTCTTCAAGCTCATAGCTTCTGATATATTTATCTATCTCTTTTGTTACTTCGTTCGCCGCCTCGGCAAATCCCTGCGCCTCTTTGTCCGCGACTGCAGCCGCCTTGCCGAGGGTCACGTTGCTTGCCCACTCAGCCTCATAGCCTCCGCCTCTCACAGCTACAGGTATGAGTATCTTCCCGGTCTTGTCTCCGCCTGTCTTCGCAAGCTCTTTGCTTCCAATCGTTACTCCGATCGTATCCAGTCCAGGCTTGCTCATCATGCTTTTATTCACATATATGTTCCGGTCAGGGCAGCCGATATCAGCAAAAAACTGCCTCGCGCCCGCATGCTTGTTATAGTATATGTTTCCGTTCGCGTCCTCTTCATCGAACTTCCTTAAGTACGTTCCGCTGAACGCGAGGATCCACGACGCTGTAGCCAGGTGTTCGTTATATATCTTAGGATCTACTGTCTCATCAAAGAAAGCGTCTGAATAATAGAACGATGACTCTGTATCTTCTGTATCACTGTCAGTTTTCTCATGAGTGTAGAAACCACGGATGAGATCATACTCACCGCTGTCACTCTTCTCACCGCCGGCGCTTACTTTCCCGACAACGCCTGCGCTGGTCGAATGGTCTGAAGCTGTTTTGCCCGACGCATTATTGGCGCTGGATGCGGAGACATCCGTCGGGTTGTTCGGCTTCTGTTCCGGATCGCCGTAGCTGGCTGTATCGTCCTTCCCGTCTTTAACATAGAAGATCTTTCTGTAATTCGGCTTTGGGTTGAATGTAAAATGATATCCCGGATTGTCTGCAGTCAGGAACTGTATGCAGTTGATGTCTTTATACGCACTTCCGTCGCGGTTTACCATTATGGCGTTGCGGTCTTCAGTATTGTAGTAGCTTAAATGAACATCTGAACCCTTTGTCAGATTGAACGCGACCTTGGAATCATCCGGATCATTGTCACTGATATACAGATTGTGACCTGAATTGTCTCTGATGATCGTCTTTCCTGTCACTGCAAAGTCTTTATCCACATCCTCGTTGACGTATACTCCTGCACCTGAAATACCGGCCTGATTACCTGTTATCTCACATGCTGATATGGAGTTCCCGTCATTGCTTATATAAATACCGCCGCCCCTTTCGGAAGCCTTGTTGTTCCTTATGGTAAGAGCAGAAAGAGAGATCGTCGATTCTTTGGTATATACCGCTCCGCCGTTCTTGCTCTCATTGTTCTCCATCGTGAATCCGGTAAGACTTGTATCGTCATTCCAGATATAGATGCCGCCGCCTGCCGTAGCAGACTTGTTCCCGGAGATCGTGGATCCGTTCGTACCGCTGAGATGTATATACTCACCGTCGACATCCAGGCCGCCGCCTTCATCCGCGGCATAGTTCTCATCTATATGTGAGTTCTTGAGCTCGATATTCACGTAATTATGATTGGACTGGAAAACGCCTCCGCCGTCGTAGTACGCGAAGCATCCTGTGATCGTGGAGTTGTTCATGCGGAGGTTGCTGTTCCCGCCCTTGAGCCAGATGCCTCCTCCGTATGCGCTGTTGGTCCCTGCCGAATCGTACCATGGTGCTTCTGCTCTGCAGCCTGCGAGAGTAACGTCGTTCAGCGTTATCGTGCAGTCGCTCTTGACATGGATGCCTCCCGCTCCGCCGGTGCTCGCGCCGCCCGTAAGAACGCCGCCATGGAAAGCTCTTGACGCAGTCGCTTTGCCGTCTCTGCTCGTCGAAGTGTAAACGTTCTCATAGTGCAGTGTCTTAGGTCCGCCGTTTACCGTGAGGCTGGCGCCGCTCTCGACGCAGATCAGCTCTCCGTTATACGACCAGTCGTTCTCGATATTATTGCCTCTGTCGAATACCCATCCGTTCATGTTCAGGGTCGCCTTGCATCCCGACGGGATGATCAGCCTCTCGTCATAGTCGCTGTCTTCAAGCGCATCCCAGTTGGTAGTCATCTCGATAGTGACCGGCCTGTTCTCATAGTCATCTTCCAGATCATCTATAAGATCATCAAAATCATCATATGGCGTTCCGTTCAGCGTACCTATTGTCGCCGCCGCATGGATATCCATCTGATCCGCCGGGATAAATGAAAACAGCATTACCAGTATCAATGCTGTCACAGATATTCTTCTAAGCATTCCAGTCATTTCACAGCCTCCGCATCAAGTTCATCTTTCCTTTACCCGAAATATATTCTTTGCCATATATTTCGACATTTTATTATACTATATGCGGTATGAAAAAAAAATTAACCGACGCCGTAAAATCATAAAAAAAGAACACCGCGCCGCAGTGTTCTTTTCCATATTTTTTCTGTTTTCTGACCTTTTATCTCTGTCCCCAGGGGTCGCATCCGTGTCACCCACATCTCTGTCCCTGTGTAATGTCCTCTATCCTGTGATGTAACTTTTGTTATCGTCTCTTAACAAGAATTCGGTACATCATTCACGTACTGATATTTCTTACTAAACTTCTGTGTACCTAACCCATTATTTCTAACGGTATATACCGTTAGAAATAAAAGTGCGCATCGCACAGAGGCTCTGAAACGAAGTATTTCGTGCCCTTAAGAATAAAATCATTTACCCTGTGACATTTTGTGTCCCTGTGTAATGTCCTCTATCCTGTGATGTAACTTTTGTTATCGTCTCTTTACAAGAATTCGGTACATCATTCACATACCGATATTTCTTACTAAACTCCTGTGTACCTAACCCATTATTTTTAACGGTATATACCGTTAATAATAAAAGCGCGCACATCGCACAAAAGTCCTGAAGCGAAGTAATTTCAACGATTTGAAGTCAGAAGCAGACATCTCCTCACGATTGTCTTTTCGAGATTCGGGGCGAGATCGCTGCCGGAAATCTGCACTAAAAAAAGACTTCAGGAGAGGAAGGCACCCTCTCCGGAAGTCCTTGGTTTAGTGATTGATTTATGGCTTAGGGACGATAGTATTTCGTGCCCTTAAGAATAAAATCATTTACCCTGTGACATTTTGAATTTATTCGAACTCGATAGTTCCCGGCGGCTTGGACGTTATGTCGTAGAACACGCGGTTTACGTTGTCCACTTCATTCACGATCCTCGTCGTGATCTTCTTCAGTACGTCCCATGGGATCTCCGCAGATTCTGCCGTCATGAAATCCGAGGTCTTCACGGCGCGAAGTGCTAT
>JAFWHX010000015.1 GCA_017533915.1 Eubacterium sp.
GCATACATCATGTATGCCCTTTTTTCTTGACTATCTTGTTTCCTGTCTATGGAATTTTCTAGGTTCTGTGCAGATCTCTCTGCATCAGGCTCTCGCCCGTGTCCGCTCGTCGCGAACAGTTAATATATTACCATCCCATCTATACCTTGTCAACAACTTTTTAGCCCATTTTTTAAAAGTTTTTTCATTCATTCGAACGCAACTTTATTCATGCCAAATAAGCGCCTTCTGCGCTTCGAACGATCGTTGCTTTATTGACACTTTACGGGGGAAAAATGACCTGCAGACTGCTGTGACTTCAGTTCCTGTCCATCAGTTCACGTACTGCAGGGATCCTGAGCATAAGTCCGTTCCATACGAGCGGGACGAGCAGGACTTCCAGCGCATACGTGATCAGGCACTTAACTATCCTTGACGGAAGCAGCGCTATGAACCCCTGGTTCATCAGGATATGCAGCCAGAATGTGTTCAGAATGAAATCAAGACAGAAAACGATAGGAATAAAACAGACAGCGCACCTTGGGAAAGTGACTTCCTTTTTATAAAGGAACAGCCCCATCACGACACCGACAAGAAAGCATGTCAATGTAAATCCCGGGAAGTATGCCCCTTCCGGCTTTATGAACCAGGCGAGCACATCCCCTATCGCGTATGCTGTACCGGCCCAGAGCGGCCCATACATAATGGCTATCATCGCAATTGGAAGAAATCCGAATCCGATCTTTGCTATACCGGCAAAATTAACTGTAAAGAATGTCCCGAGGATCACTTCGAGAGCAAGAAGAAGTGCGACCGTAACAAGCCGCATGTTATTATAATGAGACATTTTGATCACTCCTGCGGATGCAATATTGTATCGCGGCACGGCACCAGCCGGCGCAGCCTTCGTTCATGGGCAACATCCCATCCCATGACACTTCACGCACAATACCTACTCTGTGTAACATCAATATACCATAAAAGTATATACAGTAAAACATATATTTATTAATATGAATCATCAAATCGATGCACATCGGCAGGAATCGCTGTTTCAGACGATCTAAGATCTTCTTAAGCCAACACAAATGATCAGAGCATAAAAAAGGACGGCCGAGGCCGTCCTGATTTATCAAGCTTTCAATTCAAACTAGTCGTTGATAGCGTCCTTCAGAGCTTTTCCAGCCTTGAATGTAGGTGCCTTTGAAGCAGGGATATCGATGATCTCGTCCGGCTTTCTTGGGTTCCTTCCCTGTCTAGCTTTCCTGCTCTTTGTCTCGAATGTTCCAAATCCGATCAGCTGTACTTTCTCTCCCTTTTTAAGAGCCTTCTCAACTGTCTCGAGGAATGCATTGATGGAAGCCTCTGCATCCTTCTTTGTGGAATTTGTCTTCTCTGCAACTGCAGCAACCAGTTCTGCCTTGTTCATTATAAAATCCTCCTTAATAATATTTGCAACCCGGTTATACCCAATGACCGGGAGCTTATTCTGACTTATATCTCAACCGTTATCATTGTCGCATTTTTCAACGTTTTTGTCAACGTTGTTTTTGCTTTTTCAGCAAGTATTTTGTCATTTTCCCCATATAGTATCGACAGCCGCAGCACATCGATGACCGTGACTATAGAGTCAGATCGTTCCGACAATACTATTTCTTTACGAATCTTGAAGCTATCCGCGCCAGCTTATCTCCTGCCGGGAGGTCCTGAAGCTCGTCGACACTGATCGCGTGAATCGCAAAAACTGATATGACGTATACCACAACGGCACACATTACGGCAAGAAGAGTGCACACAGCAGCGGCACCCCTTCCGGATATGCCGATCAAAACCTCGCCTGCTTTATATACACCTGCTGCTGTGACTGACATAAGCGCTGTAGCTATTGCAGGCTTGACATATGTCTTTACATAATCGATCGCAACTCCGGTATATTTCTTCACCGACAGCTCATTAAGAAGCATCGCGATGAAGTATGCTGTGAGCGTTCCGATGCAGGCGCCCATGATATTGATCGAATGCACTCTCAACAGAATATATGTAACGATGAACTTCCCTATACAGCCGATAAACAGATTCCTTACAGGTATCATCTGCTTTCCTACAGCCTGCAGGACGCTCGTCGATGCCTGCATATTGGATGACAATATGATACTGAACGCCATGACAGCCAGAAGCGGCGCGGCGTCAGCACATTCATCCGGACGGCTCCAGTACAGAAGCTTAAGTATAGGAAGTGCAAGCACTGCCATGCCGAGAGCACAAGGCATGCCGATTATCATCGTCGTCCTGTATCCCAGCTTTACATGTTCGTGCACTTCCTCCATATTGCCAAGTCCGTATGCTCTTGATACAGCTGGAACCATACTCACTCCTACAGCCTGCGTGACTATCCACGGAAGAGCGATGAGCGGGCTGCAGTATCCAAGCAGTCCGAACATGTACTTAGACTCCTCTGGGGTCCATCCGGATTCCTGGAGTATCCTCATTATCATTCCTGAATCTATCAGGTTCATTATAGGCATCATCTCGCTGCCTATAATAATAGGTATGGAGATCACGAGAAGCTCTTTGGCTATCGTGAGAGAGCTGTCAGTGTTCTGGCTTCCTGAAGCCAGGTCATCATACGTAAGCGCTTTGTTGAATGTATAGATGAGCCAGATCACCAGAAGACCTGCGAACGCGCCTGCCGACGCGCCGAATGTAGCTCCGGCTGCGGCGTATTCCGGTCCCTTAGGCATAAGGAGATATGCCAGCGAGAGACCTGTCGCAACACGGACAAACTGTTCTGACATCTCGGATATCGCCGTCGGCACCATGTTCTGGCGGCCGTTGAAGTATCCTCTGAACGACGAGAACAACGGTACAAAAACAAGAGCAGGCGCAATTGCCCTTAAGCCGAGCGCCGCCCTGTCGTTCCTGACGAAGTGCGCGATCAGATCCGCGCCGAAGAAAGTCGGTATGAATGATACAGCGCCGATGATGAGCATCACGATGAGGGATACTCTGAATATCTTATGCGCATACCTGTATTCCTTCTTTGCCATGTGCTCTGATACCATCCTCGAGATGGCTATCGGGAGCCCTGCTGTGGACATCACAACAAGAGCGCTGTAGACTGCATAAGCTACATTATAATATGACAGTCCATTTGCGCCGATGAGCCCCGTGAGCGGTATTCGGAACACCGCGCCGAGCACTTTCGTAAAAAGGCCTGCGGCAGCAAGTACCGCAGCGCCTTTGATGAATTTTCCTCTGCTGTCGTTCGTTTCAGCCATTGAATCCCCTGAAGTATTGCATTCTTTCCAGTCTCTACAGCCTGTCAAGGATGTCCTGCGTTGCCTTCTCTGTCTCAACGATCGCCTGCTCGATATCGATCGTCTTATATTCACCGTCTCTGTAAAGCACGTTACCGTCGACCATCGTCATGACGATGTCGCCTGAGCATGCCGAGTAAACGATATTGTTGAGCATGTTATGTACAGGATGCATGTTTGGAACATCTGTCCTCATTACGATCAGGTCAGCTTTGAATCCCTGTTTGAGAAGTCCTGTGTCGAGACGTCCCTGAGCGAGCGCGCCGGCTCTCGTTGCCGCGTACATCGCTTCCTTAGGTGTGATGACCGTCGGATCGTTTGCCCTCACCTTGGAGATAAGTGCCATTGTCTTGATCTCCTGAAGGAAGTCGAGGCTGTTGTTGCTGCTCACACTGTCTGTTCCGATCGCGACGCTGACTCCTTCTTTAAGAAGCCTTGCCACGTCGCAGATTCCGCTGGCGAGCTTGAGATTGCTGCATGGATTCGTAGCGACCGTTACCTGTTTATCTCTCAGGATCGCGTAATCATCATCCTCAAGCCATACGCAGTGAGCTGCTGTCGTCAGCGGATCCAGAATCCCGCAGTCTGCCAGGTACTGTACCGGCGTCCTGCCCTCATGGCGCTCTTTGCACTCCTCAGTCTCGGCCTTTGTCTCAGCTACATGCACCTGCATGTTGAGGCCCATCTCTTTTGTGAGATCCGCAAGCTTTGACGCGACATTCTCACTGGACGTATATTCTGCATGAAGAGACGAGTCTATCTTTATCCTTCCGTCGCCTGCTCCGTTGAACACTCTCGCCGCGACCTTTAGCTCCTGTACTGACGGATAATGATCAAAATCTTCACTTCCGTCTATGGAAACGATCGCCCTAGAGAGGTTCGCCTTGCATCCGGAATCAAGTACTGCTTTACCCATATCTGTCATAAAGTAGTACATGTCAGATGTTGAGACGATACCAAACTTGAGAGATTCTGCCATGCAGAGAAGTGTTCCCCAGTACACGGCATTAGATGTCAGCTTAGCCTCGAACGGGAATACGCGCTTGAAGAGCCAGTCCTGAAGCTTCATGTTCTCCGCATATCCTCTCATCAGCGCCATCGGTGAATGAGCGTGCGCATTGAAGAAACCAGGCATAATGAGCTTTCCTCTTCCGTCATACTCTTCACCGTAGTCGTGAGGCGGTTTCTTCGGACCGATATAATCGATCTTGCCCTTTTCGACTCCTACATACATATTCTCTTTGTAGTCAAAATTCTCGTCCAGTATGCCAATTTCCTTAAACAGCATCTGTTTTATCTCCTTTCAGCAAAACCAGGAGCCTGATCGTATCATCCAGTCTTTTATCGGGGCTGACAAAAAGCCTGATGTACGGCTTGTTGCCGCCGTGGATGAATGACCTCACTCCGAATTCAGCATTAATTGCGATTATACTCTCAGCTGTGACATGGCTGAACTGGTCGAACGACATGATGATGTGCTTGTCCGACTCATATACCCTCTTCACCCTGAGATCATCGGCCATTCCCTTGATCCTCGCGATCTTGATCAGATCCCGCGTTTCTCTTGGAACATCACCGAATCTATCCTTTAGCTCTTCTATTATATCAGATTCTTCATCAAATGTCCTTATAAATGATATTCTCTTGTACATATCGAGCTTTACAGCTTCATCTTCTATGTACCAGTCAGGGATATTCGCCGAGACACGGATGTCTATCTGAGACTCCGGATGATCCTCGTCGATCTTCTCCCCCTTGAGTTTTCTGATGTGCTCGTCTACCAGCTTGCAATAGAGCTCATAACCTATGTTCATCATATGTCCTGACTGCTCTGAGCCGAGAAGGTTTCCTGCGCCGCGAAGCTCAAGATCCCTCATCGCGACCTTGAATCCGCTCCCGAACTCGGTGAACTCTTTTATCGCACGGAGCCTTTTCTCAGCAAGCTCTGTAAGAACCTTGTCCTTCTCATACATGAAATATGCATAGGCGATCCTGTTCGAGCGTCCTACTCTTCCCTTGAGCTGATACAGCTGCGCTAGCCCGAATCTGTCCGAGTCCATGACTATAAGAGTGTTCGCGTTCTGTATGTCTATTCCGGATTCGATTATCGTCGTAGAGATCAAAACATCCACTTCGTGCTCAACGAAGCTGAGCATGACCTTCTCGAGAGCATGCTCGTTCATCTGACCATGTCCTACAGCTATCTTCACCTCCGGAACGATCGCCGCTATGTGTTTCGCCACAACTCCGATGCCCCGTACCCGGTTGAAGACTATGAACACCTGGCCGCCTCTTTCCTTCTCACGGAGAACAGCCTCCCGGATCAGCTGGTCATTCTGCTCCATAACGTATGTCTGCACGGGATAGCGCTCCTCAGGAGGCTCTGATATCAGGCTCATATCCTTGATCCCTGACAGCGACATATTGAGAGTCCTCGGGATAGGAGTAGCAGACAGCGTAAGCACGTCTATGTTCTCTTTTAGCTTTTTGATCTTCTCCTTATGAGCTACTCCAAACCGCTGTTCCTCGTCAACTACGAGAAGGCCGAGGTCCCTGAACTTCACGTCGTCCGAAAGGAGCCTGTGCGTGCCGACTACTATGTCCACTTCACCTTTGGCGATCGCTTCTGCAACTGCCTTGTTCTCGGCATCCGATCTGAACCTGGACATCATCTCTACTCTGACAGGGAGGCTAGCAAACCTGTCTTTAAGCGTGTAATAATGCTGGTCTGCCAGCAGAGTCGTCGGCACAAGTATCGCAGCCTGCTTTGACGAAAGCACACACTTGCATATTGCTCTCGCGGCGACCTCAGTCTTTCCGAATCCCACGTCACCCAGCAGGAGCCTGTCCATAGACTCAGGCTTCTCCATATCACGCTTGATCTCTTTAGCGGCTCTCAGCTGATCTTCTGTCTCGACGAACGGGAACCTGTCCTCAAATTCTTTCTGCCATACGTCGTCCTTCGCGAACGCAAAGCCTTTCTTCATCTTCCTCTTCGCGTACAGGTCAACGAGCTCATCCGTCATCTCGGCTATCGCAGCCTTCGCGCGCTCCTTCGTGAGCTTCCACTCGTTTCCGGCGAGCTTGGAAAGCTTAGGCGCGGCGCCTTCGGATCCTATGTATTTCTGCACCAGGTCGAACCGCTCTACAGGGACATACAGCATATCCGTCCCGGCATATTTGATCTTAAGATAATCTTTCTCTCTTCCCTCGACAGAAAGCTTCTGTATTCCCAGGAACTTCCCGATCCCCCGGTTCTCATGAACGACGTAGTCTCCTTCAGTAAGATCAGAGTAATCCCGGAGCACGTCTCCTTCTTTGTGCTTCCGCCTCTTCGCCGCGGCTCTCCTCGTCTCTCCGAAGATGTCGCGGTCGCTTATGAAGCACACCTTGTCGTCGGCGATCAAAGCCCCCTCGCTCAGGACTCCCCGCCCTACTTTAACTCCTGAATACAGATCTTCACGGACCAGAAACTCTCTGAGATTCTTCTCCCGCTCCGCAGTACTCGCAGCGATCGTGATGTCGTAGCCCTGTTTTCTGTATGACTTTATCTCCTGCGCGAGCACATCCATCTGACCATTGTACGAAGTCATCTGACGGCTCTCGACATCGCGTATCTCTCTGAAGCTGTCGATCCCTTTAAGCTGCTTTGAGAATGGCGCGAGCACATAGACGTCACGCGACTCGAAGGCATGCATCAGGTCGTCTTTACCTGTCAGCAGCGCTTCATCGCCGGGAACGACCTCTCCATGATCGAGCATCGTCTGGAAATCCTCATACAGCTCCTGTTCTCTTGCGTCCAGGAACTCGGTTATTCTGTCTATGTCGTCGATTATGACGGTCCCGTTCTCCATATAGTCCCAGAGGTACTCAGAACTGTCATAGAAGAACCTGACGTAGTTCTCCAGAAGCTGTATGTTCGTCATGTCCTCAATGTACCCGATGAGCGTGTCGCGTCTTTTTTCAAGCGTCCTCACAGCATCGGTATGGTCGTCTGATCTCGACAGCTTTCTGATCTGATCGTCATATTCTTTTTTGATCCTGTCCGACGCCCTGCGGAACACTTCGCGGTCTGATATCAGCTGCTCGCACGGGCCGATCGTGATCTCGGTGAGCTGCTCGATGGACCGCTGTGTGTCTATGTCGAATGACCTTATCGATTCGATCTCATCATCAAAGAACTCGACTCTGTACGGATCATCTGCTTCCGGTGTGAAGACATCAAAAATATCGCCGCGGATGCTGCAGCTCCCACGGCTCTCTACGACCGGAAGTCTCTCATACCCAAGCCTCTGGAGCGACTCTTTCAGATCGCCGAGATCCTGGCGCTCCCCTCGCTTGAGGACCACTTTCTCCTGCTCGAAGACGCTGTGCGGCACCGTCTTCTTGACAGCAGCCGAGACCGGCGCGACTATCACGGCGCCGGCGTCTGTCCTCAGAAAATGGAGGGCGTTCAGCCTCTTCATAAGCTGTTCGTGATCCCTCGCCTCATACCCCAGGAAGAAGTTGTCCTCGTGCGGGATATACATCGTTTTCCTTCCGGCAAAGTATGAGACATCCTCCGCCATCTCCCGGGCACGGCCCTCACTGGCGGTTATGATGAGATATTTCCCCTTATTCTCTTTTATGATCTTCGACGCCTCGTATGCAGATCTGCTCCCCGAGACTCCGAAGACCGCGCTGACATTTTCTGCCATACTGCTTCGTCTTCAGCCGGAGCTCTGATTCCCCGGCTCTTCTTTATCAATCATAAGGCGGCTTTTTCAAGCCGCCTTAAATCATCTGTTATCAGGACTATCCTGTCCCTGAACCTCTTTTTCCTCTTCAGGCGCTTCCGCCTTCTTTGGTTTTTTCTGTTTTCTTGCGTTATATCGGTTCATTGCAAGGTCGATACCGTTCTCTGCCCAGCATATACATGCGTCGCGAGCGAGATCCACCGCATCTTCCATCAGTTTCACTTCATCTTTGCTGAAGCCTCCGAGAACAAAACCGATGAGTTCCCTCTGCTCCATGTCGGTCTTTCCGGTCCCGATCCTTACCCTTGGAAATCTGTCGCTTCCGAGAAGCCTGACTATCGACCGCATGCCGTTATGCGTTCCAGCACTTCCGAACGGCCTGATCCTGACTGATCCCTCAGGAATATCAAAATCATCGTATACCACGATAAGATCTTCAGGATCCAGCTTATAGAAGTCCATAACATCATGGACGGCAAGACCGCTGTCGTTCATATAAGTCTCAGGCTTGACGAGCATAACTTTCTCGCCCCGGATCTGTCCTTCCCCCACAGTAGATCTGAACTTGCTTCTGTTCACATTGATCCCGAGCTTGTCTGCGATCCTGTCTACTGCGATGAAGCCGATATTATGCCTGGTGTTCTCATATTGTCTGCCCGGATTTCCCAGGCCCACGATCACTTTCATATATGTCTGTTACCTAAAAAGAGAACGCACGCCTATGATTATTTGAACAGATCGCTGATGGAACCATTCGTATGCACTCTCGTTATCGCCTCAGCAAACAAAGGAGCTACTGAGAGGAACGACATCTTGGAAAGCCTCTTTTCAGGTGCGAGCGGAAGTGTGTCCAGAAGTACGAGCTCTTTGATAGCTGACTTCTCGATCCTTTCTACTGCAGGGCCTGAAAGGACAGCATGTGTCGCTCCAGCGTATACGTTTCTGGCTCCGAGCTCTTTGATAGCATTTGCGGCGTTCGTGATCGTTCCTGCTGTATCGATCATATCGTCGATTATGATGCAGTTCTTGTCCTTAATGTCGCCGATGATGTTCATGATCTCGCTCTTGTTCGGCTCCGGCCTTCTCTTGTCGACTATCGCGATCGGGCAGTCAAGCCTTTCTGCAAGCAGCCTCGCTCTTGGGACACTTCCGTGATCCGGCGACACGATGCACAGATTATCAAGATTCTTTTTCTTGAAATATTCAGCCAGGATCGGCATTCCCAGGAGATGGTCCACAGGGATATCGAAATAGCCCTGGATCTGGCTTGCGTGAAGGTCCATAGTGATGACTCTGTCAGCGCCCGCCTTTGTGATAAGGTCAGCTACGAGCTTAGCCGAGATAGGATCTCTTGCCTTGGCTTTTCTGTCCTGCCTTGCATATCCGTAATACGGGATCACCGCGTTGATGCGGCCTGCAGACGCTCTCTTCACAGCGTCTATCATGATAAGAAGCTCCATCAGGTTATCATTTACCGGGCTGCATGTCGGCTGGATGATGTATACATCTGCGCCTCTGACTTTGTCCCAGATACTGACTGATATCTCACCGTCACTGAATTTGTTGACATCAGACCTGGCCAGTTCACCGCCCATCTCTTTTGCAATCGCTTCAGCAAGCATAGGATGAGCATTTCCGGTAAATAACCTGATGTTGGAAAAAGAGCCGTTATTCATTTTGTCGTACCTCCTGACGCCACCTGATGGCGCCTATGTATTTGGTTCTCCCTCTACTCCCCTGGTTTATGTAAACGCCTGAGGCGTTTCATACGTTATGATAGTTCTGACCGTGTCCTGACAACGCACGATTACATATCATGCACCGTTATAGTCTGAACTTATACCTATTTGGCTTTGATAATGTCGCCTGCCTTGTATATATCGCCTGCGCCCATCGTGATGACGAGATCTCCCTCATCCGCGTTCTCAAGCACGTAGTCCGCGATGCCGTCAAAGCTGTCGATATATCGTACATCCTTGTCAGGATGAACTCGCTTTATCTCGTCGGCAAGCTTTTCTGAAGATATCTCATATATATTCTTTTCTCTTGCCGCGTAAATATCCGCAAGTATCAGCACGTCAGCCTTAGCGAAAGCATCCGCGAACTCATGGAACAGCGCCAGCGTCCTCGTATAAGTGTGCGGCTGGAAAAGGCACCACAGCCTGTTGTGCGGAAGATTAGCCGCTGCGTCGAGCGTCGCCTTGATCTCCGTCGGGTGATGCGCGTAGTCATCAACCAGCTTGAACCCGCGTCCGTACACTCCTTTAACATCAAAACGGCGTTCTGTGCCTGTGAAGCGCTCCAGCGTCGTCTTTATCACATCTACAGGAACACCCAGCCTGTGGCAGCAGGCAAATGACGCAGTCGCATTCAGAATATTATGTTCTCCCGGAATTGCCAGCTGGATCTTTCCGAAATCCTCGCCGTTGTAGTTCACGTGGAACGACGGCATTCCATCTGAGAATGCGACATCTGATATATAATAAGTTGAATTTCTGTTATATCCATAGGTAACGGCATTGGAATGCCCTTTTATCACCTCATTAACGAACGGGTTGGCATCATATGCGATGATTATCCCGTCGTCCGGAACATAGCTTACGAACTTGCCGAATGACTCGACTATATGCTCTATGTCCTTGAAATAATCAAGATGGTCTGAATCGATATTAAGTATTATCTCAATGTCAGGACGCAGCTTCAGAAAGCTGTCTCTGTACTCACATGCTTCAGCAACAAAATAATCGCCGGTATCCACTTTCACGTTACCGCCGATCTCGTCGAGATTGCCGCCGACGAAAATGGTCGGCTTATAATCCGCATGCTCCAGAATAAGAGAGACCATGGAAGTCGTAGTAGTCTTCCCATGTGTCCCGCTTACAGCTATGCTCGTCTTGAATTCATCCATCAGGGTGCCAAGCAGCTCTGCCCTGCTCGCAAGCTCGATGCCGAGCTCCATCCCTCTCTTGATCTCCGGGTTCTCCGGAGCTATGGCTGCTGAATATATGATAAGGTCCGCGCCCTCTACATTTTCTGCGCGGTGTCCGATAAAGACTTTGATCCCGAGCTTCTCAAGCTCATCCGTCATCTCCGATTCCTTCATGTCAGAACCGGTCACATTGTATCCCCTTGATACCAGAATCTTTGCAAGAGCGGATACCCCTATCCCGCCTATGCCTATACAATGTATGTTCTTGTGTTTCTTTAGATCGATCATCCGTGATCCTCCGTGAGCATCATATAGTGCCTCATGCTCAGTGTCCATACATCAGAGCATGGTATGGCATATAACCATACATAATCAGTATAACACAACCAGCCATTCAGGGACATACAATTTATTAATATATGGCAGCCTGCCACTACTATTCACCGTTTCCAGAGCAAAACAAAAGCAGTCCACATCGGCTGTGCACTGCTGTCAGTAAACTGAGTCTTTCCGTTATTCTGTTTTTATCCTTTGGTCAGTTATTCGGAAAAATTTGCCGGGGAGTCTTCCGGAAGCTTTTCATATTCCGCAAGAATCGCATCCCTGATCCTGTTTCTTGTCTCAGACTTAAGAGGATGAGCGATATCCCTGAAATCTCCTTCACCCATCTTTCTGCTCGGCATTGCAATGAACAGACCGCTCTGACCTTCAATAATCTTGATATCATGTACTACAAACTCATCGTCAAAGGTAACTGATACAACGGCTTTCATCTTGCTGTCCGCATCCACTTTTCTGATCCTGATGTCAGTAATTTCCATTTCTTTTACCTTTCTGATAGGTAAAATACCTGTTGCCTGGATGTCTCGAATTAATGAATAAGGCGTCTACCTACATTTCTGGTTATAGTTTTTATATATAATAAATATTGCACGATTCAAGCCATTTGTCAATAAAAAAGTATTATAAGCTGTGACTTTTTTGTATAGATCAATATCTTATCAATATATTAATGTATAAGTGCATATATAATGTTTTTTCTGCTCTCTTTGTTGACAGGTAATGGTGCATGGGAGTATATTGATAAATGAGATAGAGGATGCGCCTTATGATCAGTAACCGGGACATGAACAGAGCGCAGAACTGGTCCCGTTGAAAGGCATGGGCGCCGAAGCCGCTCCCCCTTCTGCAGCAGGAGAAGTGAGCTGGGAATACGGAACAACATCCGTATGACTGTCGCAAGTATTTGCGGAGCGCTATCCTTGATATGAACATGTGCCGGATGCGATCGCATCCATTTAATGCATATGTATGAGATTATCAGGCAGCTGGTTCCGCACCGCTGTTTTTTCTTTTATCAGGAGGTCAAAATGAAGAAAACAATTTTCCAGGGAATCGGTACTGCGATCATCACACCGCTCGACGAGAACGGTGTCAACTACGAACAGTTTGGAAGAATGATCGACTGGCAGATCGAAGAAGGCATCAATGCCCTCATCGTCTGCGGAACTACAGGTGAAGGGTCAACACTGACAGACGAAGAGCACAAGCGCACGATCGCATTCGCATGCGATAAAGTCGCCGGAAGAGTTCCTGTCATCGCAGGTACAGGCTCGAACGACACAGCTTATGGACTGCAGCTCACTAAGAGTGCCTGTGAATCAGGCGTCGACGGCGTGCTGGTCGTGACCCCTTACTATAACAAGGCTACTCAAAAGGGACTGATCGAGATGTACAATCAGTACGCAGACGCCAGCACTGCTCCTGTAGTCATCTACAACATTCCGTCCAGAACAGGTGTGAATATCGAGCCTGCCACATTCGAAGAGCTCGCGAAAAACGACAACATCGTCGCTATCAAGGAAGCTAACGGCAACATCTCCAAGATCGTTGACACAATGTCCCGTGTGAACGGAAAGCTCGATCTGTATTCAGGCAATGATGACCAGATCGTTCCTCTGCTCTCACTCGGAGCAAAGGGATGCATCTCAGTACTGTCAAATATCATGCCGAGACAGACTGTAGAGATCACTGACAGATGGTTCGCAGGCGACGTCCAGGGAGCTGCAGAACTTCAGTTCAAATATAAGAAGATCGTCGGCGCCCTCTTCAGCGAAGTCAATCCTATCCCTGTTAAAGCTGCATGTGCAGCTCTCGGGATCTGCGATAATTATGTAAGGCTTCCGCTCACACCGATGGAAGGCGAGAACTACGCGAAGCTGATAGCTGCGATGAAGGATCTCGGACTGGAGGTCAGGGAATAATGAGCATAAAAGTTTTGATCAATGGAGCCGCAGGCCGGATGGGCCGCAAGCTCACTTCTCTTATAGAAGAGCAGCAGGATATGGAAGTCTGTGCACGTGTCGATGCATTCGGGAATGAGGACGAAGGGTTCATCAAAAACATCGATGATTTTGATGGGGACTGCGATGTCGCGATCGACTTCTCATTCCACACATCGGCGCCGGCTCTGATGGACTACTGTGTTAGGCGCGGCCTTCCGTGCGTTGTCTGCACGACCGGACATACCGATGACGAGAAAGCCGCCATCATCAAAGCCTCTACGGCGATCCCTGTATTCCAGTCGGCAAACATGTCAGTCGGAATCGCACTTCTCAACCGCCTCGTCAAACAGGCTGCGCTTATCTTCCCTGAAGCGGAAGTTGAGATCATCGAAGCGCATCACGATCAGAAAGCTGACGCGCCGAGCGGAACTGCTATCATGCTCGCGGATACAGTAAAAGAGCTGCGTCCGGAAGCAGAGTATAAATACGGAAGATCCGGGCAGTGTAAGAGAACGCCGGAAGAGATCGGCATCCACTCGCTCAGAATGGGTAATGTCACAGGCGAGCATGAAGTCATATTCGCTATGCCGAATCAGACTATAACACTAAAGCATGAGGCACATGACCGTGCCCTTTTCGCGGACGGAGCGATCGCCGCAGCCAGGTTCCTTATCGGAAAAGAGCCTGGATACTATAATATGGAAGATCTGTTGGGGTAACAGTTACGGATCACCGGTACAACCACATATACTTACCGGTGCAGTCAGGAGGATATATGAGAATAGGAATAATAGGATATGGAAATCTGGGAAGAGGTGCTGAGGCAGCGATCAGCCATGCAGACGACATGGAGCTCGTCGCAGTATTCACACGCCGTGACCCGGAAACTCTCAAAATAAGAACTGAAAGTGCAGAAGTCTGCTCATTTGATTCCATCGCTGACTTCGCCGGAAAGATCGACGTGATGATACTCTGTGCAGGCAGCGCCACCGACCTCCCGGAGATGACTCCGGAAGTCGCGTCAGAATTTAACGTTGTAGACAGTTTTGATACACACGCAAGAATACCTGAACATTTCGCCGACGTAGACAGAGCCTGCAAGGCAGCCGGTACCACCGCGCTCATATCAGCAGGATGGGATCCAGGCCTTTTCTCTATCGCAAGAGTCATCGGAGCATCCGTGCTCCCCGAGGGTAAAGACTATACATTCTGGGGCCGCGGCGTAAGCCAGGGTCACTCAGACGCAGTAAGAAGGATCAACGGCGTACTCGACGCACGTCAGTATACTAACCCTGTTCCTGAAGCGATGGACCGTGTAAGAGCGGGTGAAGACCCGGAGCTCACGACAAGAGAAAAACATACACGCGAAGTATACGTAGTCGCTGAAGACGGAGCAGACAAGGCTTTGATCGAAAAAGAGATCAAAGTGATGCCGAACTATTTCTCGGATTATGACACGACTGTCACATTCATCACGCAGGAAGAGATGGACCGCGACCATGCAGGCCTTCCTCACGGGGGAAGCGTCATCAGGAGCGGCCGTACCGGCTACGACCTCGAGATGCACGACACATATGAATTCAAGCTGGATCTCGACTCAAACCCGATGTTCACAGGAAGCATCCTCGTGGCTTACGCACGCGCGATCAAGAAAATGAACGACACCGGGCACACCGGGTGCAAGACAGTACTCGACATACCGCCTGCCCTTCTGTCGCCGCTGAGTTCAGAAGATCTCAGAGCACACATGCTGTAGCTGGCCGGTATGCGACATATATTGCGAATCTGATCCGCTTCAGAAGTACCGGGGCGCAGTTGTATCTTGTAAATAACGGAGTATGAAATGCTATATGACAATCTTGGAATAAATGAAAAAGGCCACCTCACTATAGGCGGGATGGACACGGTCGATATCGCTTCCGAGTTCGGCACGGCGCTCTACGTGATGGATGAAGACAAGCTGAGATCCAATGTCAGGACGTATACCGACGCGATGAAGCTATATCTAGCGCCGGGCAGCATGCCTCTTCTCGCGAGCAAAGCGCTGTGCTTCAAGAGCATCTACCCTGTGATCGATTCTGAGGGCATGGGCGCCGACCTGGTGTCTCCGGGCGAGATCTATACTGCATGTGCCGCAGGATTCCCGCCAGAGAAGATGTACTTTCACGGGAACAACAAGACCGACGAAGACATCCGCTTTGCTCTTGAACGCAAAGTCGGCTGGTTCATAATCGACAACTACAACGAGCTTGAGGCGCTCGACCGCATCGCAGGCGAGATGGGCGTGACACAAAACGCCCTGCTCCGCATTACGCCTGGCATCAACCCTCATACATTCGAAGCGGTGAATACCGGCAAGATCGACTGCCAGTTCGGCGTTCCGATCGAGACCGGGCAGGCCGCAGAGTTCGTTGGAGCCGCGCTCAAAAAAGAACACATCTGTGTGCACGGCTTCCACAGCCACATCGGATCTGAGATCTTCGAGCCGGATCCATTCTGCGATGCAGTCGATATACTTATGAGCTTTGCTGTGGAGATGCGGGAGAGATACGGCTTTACGGCCGACGTTCTCAATCTCGGCGGCGGATTCGCTGTCCGCTACGTTGAGTCCGATCCACAGGTAGACATCGCCGCCAACATCAAAGCCCTGTCTGAGCACCTTAACGCAAAGTGTAAAGAAGTCGGCTACCCTGTCCCTGCGATCCTGCTCGAGCCCGGAAGAAGCTCAGTTGCGACTGCAGGTCTGACACTCTATACCGCTGGCGGCATAAAGACGATCGAAGGATACCGGAGCTATGTAACAGTAGACGGAGGGATGCCTGATAACCCGCGCTACGCGCTGTACAAGGCAAGATACACAGTAGTCATGGCGAACAGAATGAATGATCCGTGCGACTTCAAATGCAGCGTATGCGGAAGATGCTGCGAAAGCGGCGACCTTATCCAGGAGAACATCATGCTTCCTGAAGCAAAGCGCGGCGACATCATCGCTGTACTCGGTACCGGAGCATACAATTTCTCCATGGCATCAAACTACAACAGGCTCCTGCGCCCGGGCATCGTATTCATAAAAGACGGCAAAGCCCGCATGGCAGTTCGCCGTCAGACGTACGAAGACCTCATAGACTGCGATCTGTAGAGCTGTATGCAGCACAGAGGATCATAATTGATTCAAGTCTATATACGAAAAAATGCAGTGCTTATGCACTGCATTTTTTGGAGGCGACACCCAGATTCGAACTGGGGCATAGAGGTTTTGCAGACCTTTGCCTTACCACTTGGCTATGTCGCCATGGATCTGCTGTTCTCGGTATAAACGGGGCGCGGAGTATCCGCGCCTCGTCATTCTGGCTGGGGTAGCAGGATTCGAACCTGCGACTGACGGAGTCAGAGTCCGTTGCCTTACCGCTTGGCGATACCCCAACGATCGTGGAATTTTTAAAAAATGGGGTGGGTAGTGGGATTCGAACCCACGCATGTAGGAATCACAATCCTATGTCTTAACCGCTTGACGACACCCACCATGTCATACATGATTGTATCACACTTGCATATCTAATGCAAAGAGAAAAAATGGCGACCAAGACGAGGCTCGAACTCGTGACCTCCAGCGTGACAGGCTGGCATTCTAACCAACTGAACTACTTGGCCAAATGTGGTGGGCGTTACAGGGCTCGAACCTGTGACCTCCTGCTTGTAAGGCAGATGCTCTCCCAGCTGAGCTAAACGCCCAAAAAAATGGTAGCGGCGAGTGGAGTCGAACCACCGACCTTCCGGGTATGAACCGGACGCTCTAACCAACTAAGCTACACCGCCACATGCAGTGAAAAAATCACTGCAAGCCTTATACTACCAAAACAAGGCGCTGATGTCAAGGAAAATATCCTATTATTTCTCGGTTTTTTGTCTCGCTTTTTCACCAGGATACCTGTAACACGTCATATACTCAGCCGCACTTTCTTTTCCTATCGCGCATCGCGGCAAATAAAGCGGTCATGAAGACGGCAACGGCTGTGAATACTGCAAAAGCAACAGTATAAGGCTCCCGTCTGTCCTTTATCCCTGTCGGGACCGACAGCCCCCTCTCATTCGTGAACAATATGGTGACCATCCCGTCGTCCGGATCTATTCTCTCGTTTTCAGTCCTTATTCGTCCTCTCTCTGTGCAGGCGAAGGATGCCTTTGATATCACAGGCGCCGCCCCGCTGCCGAAGACATAGTATGAGGCGATGTGGTCGCTGGCTCCTTCCAGCACATTATAGTATGCACCGCCCGTGATACTGCTTATTCTCACGAACTGGTCATCTTTCATGTTGATCTCCAGTACAGCCTGGCCAGATGAAGAGGGTCGGAACGACCTTGACGACACTTTAGTCCCCGAGCCCCCCATGCCCGAAAAAGTCCCTGTGCTGTCCTGCGTTATCTCGAACACCTCATCTGTCTCAAGCCCCGTCAATGTGACTGTGAACCTGAACATCTTGGTACGATCCCCAAGAGGTCCCTTCACATTTTTAGCTATCCTGACGTCAAGCGGCTTATGGAACGTAACTTCGATCGTATGGTCATACCCGTCTTCGCTTGTCTCTGTAAGCTTGTCGAAAACATATGTCCCGCCGTTCTTGTCAAATGATACACCCTCTCCGTCGACTATGAGCTCCTTTACTCTGTACCCCTGTGACGGCGTATACGCATATGAGGCAGACATATTTACCGGGTATTTCCGCTCCCCTGCTTTTTCTATGGTCCCGCCGCTCCCGGATGATGCGAACACATCGACTTCAGGCGTGTCTCCGAACAAAGTCCCCATGGACCCTCCCGGATTCTGCACGCTTGACGGAGTACTGTACGACCCATACCAGTAATATGAGAAGCCTGTGGTACTGACCGGGATATCCACACCGCTCTCCATTCCGTTGTCAGAAGTCCCGCTCCCTCTAAGCTTTGTAACGCTGTCCCACGTTCCCTGACGTATAAGAGTATTCTCTGACAGGTATACCGGCTCATCGAATCCTGAGATAAGCCCGATCCCTTCTGAATAATGCTTTGCGTAGCGGTCGACGCCGCTTCCTGTTGCCGATGTATTGTCTACGACGTCAAGATCTCTGAATCCCAGTATATAATACATATCACCTACAGGCTCATCAGACCCCGGCTCAACGATCTTTATAGTCGTCTTTATCCTTGTAGCAGCCCGGACGCCTTTGATCCTTCCGGAATTCTTTGTGCTCGTCCCGATAGAAGAGTTACAGTACAGGCACGACCCATCTGGTCTTGAACGTATGATTGGATAGTAATACTTTGATCCTGTAGTACCATTCACGTTCTGTGAAAGGCCAAAATAAAGGTCTGAGAAAGTGAGCAGAACGTCAGCCGTGCTCCCGTCTGAAAGAGTCGCAGCCTCTCGGAACCTGAGAGTGAAAATATCCCCTGCTATCGTATTAGATCCAAGCTTCGCGTCAGCCGTTGCCGTAGCGTTCGAAGAACCGAATTTCGGCGCTGTGCTGCTTACCCAGTAAATCGTGGGCACAGTGAGAGCTTCGCCATCCTGATAGAACTGAAAATTGCCTTTCTGTATCCTTGAGTCGAGAGAAGTGAACTCTGCTGCGTCAAAATCCAACATGGACAGTGCGACGCTGTTGACCGGCATATCACTGTAATCATTCGTCACTCCGACCTGCGCATAGGCATCTTCCTGACATGCAGGCATCATGACGAACAAAGATATGATCGCAGCTGCTCCCATCATTCTGATAATGTCCGGGCTTATGTACCGGTCTGTCTTTCCTTCCACTTTTGTAAGCTTTATACTCTTCGTTTTCATCATAACTGCGAATCCTGCGCATGACAGCATCATCAACATCATCCATGGCAGCGGGCCATTGTCGCCGGTCTTCGGCGCCGTCTTACCATATTCCGGCTTATCAGCCCTGTAGGAATTCCTGAATACAGCCTTATCAGTCTTAGCTCCCGTATCTTCAGTTATTACCGCCGTAACGTGCCCCCTGCTGTCAGCCATGAGAGCTGCGCGGTATTTCGTTCTGTCTCGCCTGAATCCGGACGGTCCTTCGGTAGTTTCCATCAGAGTATAGTAGAAAACATCAGGATGGCTGAATTCTATCATACCGAAGTCGATATTTCCTGAATCCGTCATATGTACCGTCTTTTCTCCATCTTCAGACCCCTCAGGCATCGGGCTGTCCGGATCGTCCGCACTTAGCGTATACTTATAATCCACATCGAGACTTTCCGGCACATCGCTGCTTATCCTGCAAACCGCCGGTATCTCACCGCTGGCAAAATCTTCTGCGTATATCTCCGCGCCGCTGTATATAAAAGGCGCGGTCATGATCATCAAAACCAATACGATATGCCTTACCTTGTCAGAAGCAGTCATATCAGACACCTCCCTTTATCATTTTCTATGATCAGGATCCCCCTTCTTCAAACTGTTCTTCTCCTGATGAGAAGAAATATAACTCCCCTGATATCTTTCCTCTTTATGCATCCGTAGATCCTGCTGTCTCTGGCATCTTCACGCCTGTCTCCAAGGACAAAGAATTCATCTTCACCCAGAATGACAGGATATATTACGGCGCTGTTTTTTTCTTTTGTCTCCTCAAATATCCCAAGCCTCTTCTGAACAGGCTGCATGTTCCCGTTTATCGTGATAATCCCTGAGCCGGTCACATCCACGGTGTCCCCGGGACAAGCTGCTATCCGGCCTGCAGCAGGCCCTTCGGGGCTTTCATATATCACTGCATCCTGTTTTCCTATACTACCCAGGCGGAAAAATACCGCAGCATCACCTGCATATATCTGCGGGAACATATCATTTCGCTCAACAGATGTGATACCGAATATGAAAGTAAAAACAGCTGCCAGGACTGCAGCTGCCGCGGCAGCCCTGATAACAGCTGAAATGATATGCCGCCTGATGAGTTCTTTTTCTTTATCTGTTATCATGACGTCTCAATATGTTCCCCATTTGTCACATCATCACCGGCATAATGCAGATCCTGATCAGTGACATCATTCTTCTCCGGACACATCAGGCAGGCTACGATAGTTCTTGAATCATCCATATCACCTGTGCACGTCGAAAGCAGAAGGATCTGCTTATCATCAGATCCCTGCCTTCTGCTCTTTCCGGCTCTGAGCATGCTCTTCAGTTTTTTTCTTTTTCTGACATGCGATGCTGACCTTAGTATCGCATCGATATGGCCTGCCATCTCCCCGCGGACGTTATACACGTCTGCATCATACGCGTCAGCAGTTCCTGCCGCGATGACGTCCAGTCTGAAAAGTCCGCGTTCAGTTATCAGTGTCCCGGTGGAGTTCTCTTTAAAGAACTCTTTCTCAAGAAACAGATCCAGATCGCCGAACATCGCGCCTTCAGACATATGATGACCATGTATGACATTGTATCTATCAGTCAGGTCTTTACTGTTCCCGGTGTCGAGAAACAGCGTGCCTCCGGCGTAATAGTTCCTGTGGAAGTCAAGATCCAGATATTCAAAGTTATCCTTACCCTGCACGACCGGATTATCTATATGTGTTCCATCTATTATGAGCCATGCTGCGGTATCAGGATTCATCATCCTGAGCTTGCGGAAATCCCTTTCCTCTACCTGCTCCATCGCTCTGGAATTAAAACCTGATATGTCCATAATCGATATGACTGTGAACAACAGGATCAGCATCAGAGCTCCACCGATGATATCCGCAGTCAGATGATCCGCGAGCCTTGCTGCGAAAACAGCAAGTCCCGCCAGCTTTCTTTTTTGTGCATGCTGGCTGTGCAGGCCGGCATCCCGGGCACTACTCTTCATCTGGCGCAGACTTCCTCGTGAACAGATAAACAGCCGCGGCGGCAACAAAGACAGCAAGCATCACCATAAGTGCGAGCATGCTCGTTCTTGTGCCCGTCAGCGTCGCAAGATCGCGTGAGTTCTGGAACGCTACAGTCTGATTGCTGTCTCCTGCATCCACAGTCTCCTGAGAAGTCGCAAGTACCTGCTGCCCTGTCGACCTTGCATCAGCAGCATTTGCTATAACAGCACTGCTTCCACCTTCTGCAGTGATCGAATATGAAGGTATATGGTCACTAGCTGCTTCGGAGACGATATATTGTGATGTGGCGTTAAGCGCTTCTACAGTTATCTGCTCATCATCTCTGAGCTTGACTGTGAACACCGCCTGTCCTGCCGCATCTGTCGTGATCATATCTGTTGCCTGATCATATGTTCCTGTAGTTATGCTGTCCAGTTCTACGTCTCCGGCCAGTTGATACGCCTTGCTGTTCTCAAGTCCGGACAGAGTCACTGTAAATTCAAATTCCTTGCTCCTGTCACCTAATGTCCCCTGCACATTATTTGTTATGACAAGATCCGATGTAGTGAACGTGTTCCACATGTTGTCGGCCTTGAGGATGTTCGGGGAATCAGCAGATGAGATCCCTACTTTGCCTAGATTACTCTCATTGTTGTCCGAAGCAGCTGTTCCGCTGTTATCTCCTACGTACGCGATGTCTGTAAGCACCGGCTTATATGTGCTGCTTCCGCTCTCGTTCCTGTATGCAGTCATGCTGTGAACATAGACGCCGTCTATCGTATTGCCGTCTGCATCCATATTGTTGCATACATACACACAGACAAAGTATTCGTGATCGTCATATGAGACTCCCGGCACAGACGCGGGCGTCGATGAGCTCTCAGTTACTTTATACAGATAGTATCCTGCTTCAGAAAATGTGATCGGGACATCTGTGAATCTGTTCTTCACAGTTCCTGTATCAGATACATCTGACCCGCTGAAATTACCTATCGAAACATCTGCGGTATCCCCGCTTACTGTTATACTGTGGCTCGCTGTGGAAGACGCCGCAGGCATCGGTATGTCTGTCTTCGCAAGCGTCTGTCCGCTTGAAGAAGCACTCGTATTTGCATTTGCCCAGCCTGAGACTCTTTCCAGCGTATAGTTAAAATCTGTAATGTCAGGGAAGCTGCCGCTCTGATTGACCGTTAAGGTCTTTCCCATCTTAATGGTCGCTGTCCCATCAGACGCATTCTGCCTTGTAAGGTCGACCGCAGCAGAGGCATTCTCCGCTCCTGCCAGTATCATCGAAATCACGAGTACTATCTCCAGTAATATACTTGCTGAATTATACAATTTTCTATCGAGTTTCATTTTCATCATCTCATTCACCTTTCCCTTTTCATTTTCTCTTATTACCATTCTCAGCTCTGATCTTATCCCTGTATGTCAGCATCATTATCAGCAGGATCACCACTGAAGCAGCGAGCACCGTCACCATCAGAATGAAGATCATGAGCATATCATCACCAGTCTTAGGTATCGTTCTCTGCCTGTGCGGCTCCGGCACCTTTTTCCCAGAAGGCTTGTCTAGCTCGTCTTCTGGTTCGTCTTCCGGTTCTTCCTCAGGTTCTTCCTCAGGTTCTTCGGGAAGCTCCGGATAGCTGACAGTCTGATCCTCATCTGAAAGGTCTTCATGTACCGCGATCGGTTCTACACTTTCTGGCTGTTCATCAAATTCTCCCTCGTACAGCCGCTCAAAGACTACCACGTCTCTTTCCGAGGCGATCCGTCCGTCGAATTCGAACGTCACTTCACATGTTCCGTTTATATCTTCTGCCGTAAAAACAGTTGAAGCCGTTATTTCATCCCCTGAAACATCTTTTACAGGCTCTCCGGTATCTTTGAACATCAGTTTACCAAATACTGTATACGGTTTCCCTGCTTCAAGATTTTCCAGCGTTACAGTATCTGTAATACCTGCATCCTCAACAGTGCTTCCGACATGGCCTCCAGTGTCTTTATCGGCCGCGCTCGTTGCAATTGCCGGTTCCGGCATGTTTGTATACTCCTGAGTGACAATAGATGCGACCGTATCAAGCTTAAATACGACAGGCCTGTCCAGCTCTGTCGCAGACTCTGGACTTATTGCCGCCAGGCTGTATCCCGGAAGTTTGAATCCTTCTGGTGATTCCGTCTCATATATCTCGTACTCACCTGTCTCATCTTTGCCGATCATACTTATTTCAGCCTCTCCATTTTCGTCTGTAACGAATTCATCAGATCCGCCTATCACAGCCCATCCGGCATCTGGTATAGCTATACCGAATTCCGCAAGTTCTTTCTCCGGGTCGTCAGATAAAAATGCCTTTACGATCTCATCAGCATCCTCAAAACTCAATTCTTTATTCCCACTATCTTCTTCTGCTCCAGCTGTTCCACTGTTATCATCATTACTGTCATCCTGCTCACCAGCTTCGCTATCATCTTCGCCTGAGTCTTCATTGTCTTTATTATTCTCAGCAGCCCCAGGATCGTTATCAGATTCTTCATCTGCTGTATCGTTGATACTTATTCCCTCTTCATCTGCATCATCCGGGCTGTCACTGTCAAGCTTCATAGACTGCACACTTTCCTCTTCTGCTTTGTTTCTGCCACCGGTCCCAAGATACTCACACAGGTTCTGGAAAGCACCTTTCCTTTTGAGCCTGAACGTGATCCCTTCCTGTGTTACCGTCTCGCCCGTCACAGCATCCTTCTTGACGATGGAAGGATGCTCAGAAGAGTCATCCGTATATGACCACTCGACAGCAGAAGTCCCTTTTTTCAGCGTTATCACTTTGTTTTTCGCAAGCTTCACTATCTCCGGACCTTTAGTCTGATAGATGTAATACTTACCGTTAAAACTGTCGTCAGCAACAGGAAGCTTCTTTGTAGACGCTTCGCCTTTGCTGTCTGTCGTTACCTCGTCTTTGTATTCAGACGGTATCTTCTTCCACCAAGATGACTTTGATGAATACTTACCGTATTTCTTCGGCCAGATCCTGAACACCGCTTTTTCTTCAGGAAGCACATTGCCGTTCACCTGCATCGACTTCCTGATCCTGACAGCCCTTTTTACCTTCTCCGGTTCGATCACACGCATCACCTGATAGTCGGTAGCGCCCTTTGCGTCAGAATAGATGCTGATCCGTGACTTGATGGTGCCGCCATAATGGATGCCGTCCTTTGAAGTGTTGTGATGCAGCTTGCTTGTGATACCATGACTCCCCGAGACTTTCCCGCCTACGATCGCCACGTGCCTCCAGCCTGTCACGCTGGTATAGCCGCGGCTGTCTTTGATCGGCGCCTTCGTTACTTTTCCGCTGGAGTTTGTGCCTCTTCTGAAGAAAAAGACTATATCTCCCGGCTTTATCTCGCCGTAGGAATAATACTTGCCGTTTCCCCCCTGCGCCTTTGCTACGTGGCTGCCATAAGCAACGATCTTATTGCCTTTCTTGATGAAATACTCTCTGAGAGCCCTCGTTGCCGCGTATCCCGGCACTTTCACGCCGTATACCGAATTGAGCGCCCATTCTGCATAACCTGTGCAGGCGAACTGATTCACGCCCGGCAGCTTGTAATTGTAACTTTTGCCGTTATATTTATTCAGCTTCGCGTCCGTGATATCTGACCCCCATTTTCTGCTCGTCTTAAGTTCAGCGTATGAGAATTCAACAGCCAAGGCATTTACGATCATGCTCATGATAAGCATCAAAGCCACCACAGCTGCGGTCTTTGGCCGGGAATTCACCTCGATCCTGACTTTTCCCATTTTATCTCCTTCCTCCAATACAAAAGGACGTCCTTTCGACGTCCCTGGTGCTTTGCGGACGCCTTCGGGCGTCCTACGATCTGACGCCCTGGCAGACTGTGCCGGCATTCAAGCTGCACTTCTACTGAGAGCGTCACTTTTTTACCGTTATCTACGGTGATCCTTCTCTTTTCATCTCACACCTCCCATATACGACCTCTGTAACCTTTTATCGCCGGCCTTGCGCCATCCAGAAGATGACATCATGCCCTTCTTCCCGACCCTCAGTCCGGCATCTATCAAAAAAGAGAGCATGAGCATGCTCTCTTTCTGTCCGTATCTTACTGTGCTTCGCCGCGTAATGACGAACACATCAAATATGATCCATCTTATCTTATACATTGAACATGAATGTGATTATATCTCCATCCTGTACGACATATTCCTTTCCCTCATCTCTTACAAGGCCCTTCTCTTTCGCTGCTGCCATGCTTCCTCCACACTCCATGAACTTATCATATGAGATAGTCTGCGCTCTTATGAATCCGCGCTCAAAGTCAGTATGGATCTTTCCTGCGGCTTGCGGAGCTTTTGTACCCTTCTTGATCGTCCATGCCCGGCACTCGTCTTCTCCTGCTGTGAGGAATGAGATCAGATCAAGCAGCTTGTATGAGGCTTTTACGAGCTTGTCAAGGCCTGATTCTGCGATGCCCATCGCATCCAGGTAGTCAGCTTTCTCGTCATCAGGAAGATCTGAGATCTCCTGTTCTATCTCTGCGCAGACAGCAATTGCTTCTGCGCCTTCGCTTGCTGCAAATTCTCTTACTGCGTCGACATAGTCATTCTGCATGTCGTCGGCTGCATCATCTTCTCCTACATTCGCGACATAGATTATCGGCTTGTATGAGAGCAGATTCAGGTCATTCATCACGAGCTCTTCTTCTTCATCAAGATCCATCGCTCTCGCTGACTTGCCTTCGCCGAGGAAGTCATATATCTTTTTCAGAGCTTCCACTTCTCTTACGAGCGACTTGTCGTGCTGTGAAAGCTTTTCAGACTTCTGAAGGCGCTTCTCAACCACCTCCATATCGGCCAGGATGAGCTCAGTGTTTATAGTCTCTATGTCTGAGACCGGGTCGATCTTCCCGGAAACGTGCACGATATTGTCATCATCAAAACATCTGACCACATGTACGATCGCGGCAACGTCTCTGATATGGCCGAGGAATTTGTTCCCGAGTCCCTCACCTTGTGATGCTCCTTTTACAAGGCCTGCGATATCGCTGAACTCTATCGTTGCATATATCGTCCGCTTGGAATTATATATCTCATGAAGCTTCGTGATCCTTTCATCAGGGACTGTAACGATGCCTACATTCGGCTCGATCGTACAGAACGGATAGTTCGCCACTTCAGCCCCAGCCTTTGTTATCGCGTTGAAAAGTGTGCTTTTACCGACGTTCGGCAATCCTACGATTCCTAATTTCATTTTTTGCCTCCTATATAAGAACTTGTGTTTTGATCTCTCCTCTGAAGCAGAAAATATCCTGCAAGCGCCACGGTGAATATCAAAGCCGAGATGACCTGTGCCTGACGAAGGCTGCCTATCATAAGGCTGTCTGTCCTGAGTCCCTCGACAAGAAACCGCTCCAGCGAATAAAGCATTCCGTACAGACACATGATCTGACCACGGAACCTGCGTCTGTCTGACATCCAGATCAGGAACAGGAACAGAAGGAAGCACCAGATCGATTCATACAGAAACGTCGGATGCACCATCTTACCGTTGACTTCGATCGCCCATGGAAGGTCAGTCGGACCGCCGTGCGCTTCAGAGTTGAAGAAATTCCCCCAGCGTCCGATCGCCTGGCCGAGCGCGACTTCCGGAAATGTCAGATCCAGCAGATCAAGAAGTCTGATCTTTCTCACCCTGCAGAATATGACGGCAGTCAGTACTCCGGCGATTATCCCGCCATGTATCGCAAGACCGCCGGATCTAATAGCGAAGACGCTCATAGGATCACCGGCATACTGATCCCAGCTGAATATCACATAGTATGCACGTGCGCCGATTATCGAAAGCGGCATGAGCCAGAGAGCAAAATCCATAACGGTATCTCCTTCGATCCCGAACTTCGGCGCTCTTTTTACCGCAAGAAAGATACCGATCATGAAGGCAAATGCGATCAGGATACCATACCATCTTATCTCAGCTCCGAAAATTGTGAATGCGACTGGATCTGGCGCTGTCATAGAAACTCCTCTTCTCAAACCGCTGCGGCCCTGCTCAGCGGCAAAATGCCCTGTAGTTGTCATCTATATGTTAACACATATTTCCTTGATTAGCGACCGTATTTTAGCCTCTGTGACGCCATGTGTTCAGCTGAAGCTGTTCTCTGAGTATGCTATCGTCAGGCACTGCTGCGATGCTTCATAATAGTACAGGCTGCTGCTCAGCACATCCTTTGGAGCAAGATATTCTTTATTTGAGTATTGAATGTAGTCGTAGATATCTGCCGGATCGACAGCTTCGGGAGCAATGCATATCACTTCATGAATGCTGGAAGGCACCACATACATGTCTGATCCGATCAGTTCTGAGACTGACTTCAGCTTATCCGGATACATCATGGCAGTCGCTCCGAACGTATGCTGATCATTCGTTATACAATACATCCCGTCAGTCACCAGGCTGATCTCCGCAGGAAACAGTTCCTCCGTGTTTTTCAGAGCTGACTGATACAGCTCTTCCATATTCGAGATATTCCTGTTCTTAAGATCCCTGTCGAGCAGTGTCCTGAGATCGAGTCCTGCTTCTCCATCATCCTCCCATGATTCCTGTGCGATCAGATAACATACAGTCATATCCATGAAATCCCTGTTTGGTATCTCATCAAGATGCCTTTTCAGTTCCTTCCACCCTGTAAGCATAAGTACGATGTCTTCATTCATTATCCTGCTCCTTTTCTTTCTGATCCAAGACGTACCGTACGTCATACGCCCTGATATCCTGAAAAAACCTGCTTTCTATATGAAAAGCGGGAGCGTCTGCAGACTTCCTCTCGCTGATACAGAAAAAGGGAATGCTTTTTCAAGCACTCCCTTGACAATTTTCGGTAATAACAATATATCACTTGACTCTTTCCCTTACAAGTCCCTTTTTGATATTTTTTTACATAATTTCCATTTTTTATCATCTCGATCGCTTCAGAGCTCTGATCGCGCGGAAGCAAAGCTTCAGACAAGAAGGAGATTTTTGGCGACGTTGTACAGAAAGCGCTGCTTCCAGATCCTCCAGAACTTGTTCGGGAAACAGTTATATGATTTCTGAAGTATGATATTATCCAGTATGAACTGCCTGTACGCCAGCGGGACTACGTTGAGTGCGTCATTTACCGCCTTCACTCTCCTTTCAAGTGCCGCCTTCTGTATCACTTTGTCCTCAGTCGGATTCACCTGATCATAATCCGCCTTGATGTCGCTCACCACACTCGTCGTATGAATTGCCCCGTCGTTTATCTCGTTTTCAAGTATCTCAAGCTGCTCCTCCATCCTGTAAAGATCTCTTACCATCCAGATCGTTTGATAGTATACCGTATCCGGCATAACCAGATCCTTGAATTTCGTCTGCTGCCATTCTCTCATGACTGATCACTTCCTTACCCATTTATACATCTCATTAAATATACTCGTAAGAAGAGCGCTCTCTTGAACCGGTATGACATATAATGCACCAACCTGAAAAAAGGTCAATATACTTTTTATCGAGTTGTCGAAAATAGTGATTTAAATGTCGTTTTACCGTACGTTTTGGATTCGGGTGTTTTTTGGATATGGTAAAATGATGATCCGCCAATGAGATATCGTTCAATCGAAGCAGACTTGAGCACGGCACGTATATCAGGACATACTGTGAGCATGCTCCGTATAGGCAGCGGCATATCATGCTTGTGTCAACAGCGGCACATCATGCCCGTTTTTGTATTCCGGCGTTATTTATGGTATATTCTAAATATATGTAAATTGGAGGAATCGATCATATCATGAGCAAGACTGTTACAAGAAAAATCCTGATCCAGATCGCTGACCCGTCAGGAAATAAGACTGCATTCGTTCTAAGCGGCGCCAGGCCTGAAGATTATAAGGGAATCGCCAGATACATCCTGGAGCAGACCGACTACGGCGCAGAACAGGTCGCGTTCGTGAAAAGTACTACAGCGTTCGACATGTCAGGAATGGAATTCTGCGGTAATGCTGCCAGAGCTTTTGCGCTCCTATCCGCAAAAGGCATGATCGACGGAAAAGCGTCAGAAGACAGCAGAACAGTCCTTGAAGTAAGCATGAGCGGCGGCAGGAAGCCGATAGTCTGTGGTGTCGACAAAGAGAGCTGTCACGCGAGCGCCTCGATCCCTCTCCCAAAGAGGATCAAGACTCTTAAGCACTGCGAATTCAAGCCCGCTGAGGGCAAGACTGTCCTTGTCATGGAAGGCATCGTTCATCTTATCGCAGACGATGTAGAATACAGCGAAGAGAATTTTGATCAGATCCGCAGAGCCATGCAGGAGCAGTTCGATCCGTCCGCGCTGGGAGTCATGTACCTGAACACAGAAACGCTAGAGATGACCCCTGTAGTATACGTACGCGATGTCGATTCGACGTACATCGAAGGGAGCTGCGGCTCCGGCTCGGCGTCAGCTGCATACTGGCTGGCGACGCATAGTGCTGAAGAGGATGGCACATATGAATATGAACTGAAACAGCCGGCAGGAACCATCCATGCCAGCTGTACTATCGACGGCGGTGAGCCGCGCGCTCTTCTTATCGAAGGATTCGTTGAGCTCTCATCTCCTGTATTTATAAACGTAGAATATGAATCTGGAGAAGACGAGATCGGCGCCATGTCAGATACATGGTGATATGTTCTCTTTATCCCTGCTGAACTTTCGCAAGCGCCATGCCCTTCTTCACATAATCATCTCCATACTCTTTCAGTACTTGGTATGCGTACCTGTTCCTGTCATCTTTAAGCTTGTCCTCTTCAAACGCGATGATATCTGAGACCTCACAGAGTGCATCATTTCCGAGCATGCTCGTATAGAAAGACTTCATGCTCTCTATTATTCCAAGCGCCGCTTCGCGTATCGTCTCTGATGATCCGCCCTTTCCGACTATATTCACGCTGTCCAGGTCGTATCCCGCGGCGCGCTTGAAGTTGCAGCATACATTTATCTGGTCCTCTTCTGAAAGGCCCATTCTGCCGCCTGCTGCAAGATATGCGAGTAGATATCCCGCGAACTTGATATCCCGCACATCGACTCCTTCGGGAACGAGCGGATTCAGATCGAACATGCGCAGCTCGATGTGCCCTGCGCCCTCAGATCTCAGCTTTTCGACCGAATACGCACAGTTCGGCTTCAGCCTGACCGGATAATAAAGCTCCGATGATGCCATCAGCTCTCCACTCTTCACATACTTTTCGATACTGTCTGCGTATGCATCCAGACTGCTGTAGTCAAACACAGGATCGAAGAAATTCCAGTATCCACGCTCGCTGCATCTGAGCGACGCCTTTCTCGTATCCACAGTATCATCAAAATCTCCGCCCATGAATGACGCGTCGATCACCGGACTCGCCGCGGTCAGCACCGTAAGCAGCCATCCACAGTAGGAAGCCTTTTCTGTCAACGCCACATAAAAGTCATCTTTGAACTTTCTGTATGCGACTCTTCCCTTTTCGTCTCCTGCGGCTGATCTACCGTCCTCAGGCTCAACACAGGCCGTCTTTTCATCGCGGCACTGGAATACACCTCGTATATCCGCCTCTCGTCTGAGCAGTTCCTCACTGAATGAGTAATTTACATGGATGCCAGAAAATGTCATCTTGTATCTGCCATACACACATGACAGATGCTTTCGGTATTCTGTCTTCCAGGCATCCTCACCATAAAACTGAGCAATAGGTATGTCTTCTTCTCCTTTGATATATGGCGGGTTTGAAAAAGGCCAGAGATACTCCCTCTCCGGAAGTTCCTTCAGAAGACCAGTCAGATCACGCTCGTGGCGGACGAGCGCGCCGACCGCCTCTTCAGCAGAATCATATGGATCTGTATTGATCTCTGTCTGCCCTTCGCTGAAGTCACGGACTATATGGCTGTCTCCCGGCGCCGGATGCGGAGTATGAGAAAGCGAGCCGTCCGTAAGCACGCGGAGATTCTCCTTCTCCAACCCGAACGCACCGTCTAAAATGTGCTCACGTATGTAATTATCATCAATATGCAGCATCTTTCTACCACCATCGATCAAAGCTTTATTTGTTTCAATTATACTACTGCGCCACTAGGAATAAAACAGATTACTTTTGATGGTGTCTTTCCTCTGCACCTGCACTGACGAACAATGGCAAAAAAACACCCGACGGCAGTACCGACGGGTGTTTGATACGATCATGCCACAGATCTGCAGCTGTTGTTCTTACTGTTCGATCACAGCGACAAGCTGTCCTGCCTTGACCTGCTGTCCTTCTTTGACGCAGATCTCTTTGATCTGGCCTTCTGCTGTCGCGATGATGTTCGTCTCCATCTTCATAGCTTCGATGACTGCGATCGGGTCGCCTTCATTGATGTGATCGCCTTCGCCGACGAGCACTTTGACGATGTTGCCCGGGATGTTAGCTCCGACTTCATTCGGATCGTCTTCGTTAGCTACACGTGAGGCCTCTGCCTTGACGTTAGCGTTGCGTACGTTGACATCCTTGATCTTGATGACTCTTCTGTTGCCGTTGACTTCGAAGTCAAGCTCTCTCATGCCGTCGTCGCCAGGTGAATGGATCTCTGTCAGCTTGATGACCATCTTCTTTCCTTCTTCAAGCGTGATCTCGCATGTCTCGCCTTTTTCAAGTCCATGGAAGAAGATATCGGATCCCATGTGGCGGAAGTCGCCGTCTTTCTTGATGCTGTTCAGATAGTCCTCATAGACTTTCGGATACATAGCGTAGCTGATGCACTCCTGTGGAGTTCCTTTCAGATCGAAGTACTTGATCAGACCCTGTTTGATCTTGTCAAAGTCTTCGTCCTCGAGAAGCTCGCCCGGCCTGCATGTTATCGGCTTCTTGTCCTTCAGAACGAGCTTCTGCAGATCCTCTGGGAATCCTCCTACCGGCTGTCCCATCATTCCTTCGAAGAAGGATACGATGCTGTCAGGGAAGTCCATTCCCTTGCCCTTCTCCATGATATTCTCAGGAGTAAGGTCGTTCTGTACCATGAAGATCGCCATATCTCCTACAGCCTTTGATGAAGGTGTTACCTTTACGATATCGCCGAGCATCTGGTTGACCTGCTTGTACATTTTCTTTACATCGTTGATCCTGTGGCCGAGGCCGAAGCTGTCGACCTGTGCCTGCAGATTGGAGTACTGCCCACCAGGGATCTCATACTTGTAGATCTCAGCTGAAGCTGTCTTCATATCAGACTCGAAGTCCTTGTATACAGGTCTTACGTCACGCCAGTATTCTGAGATCGGCTGGATGCCGTCCGGATCGATCAGAGTGTCTCTGTCTGAGTTCTGCAATGCCGCAACGATCGAGTTCAGAGCAGGCTGTGATGTGAGTCCTGACATCGAGTTGAAAGCAGCGTCTACGATGTCTACTCCGGCAGATGCTGCCATCAGAATGGTCGCAACTCCATTTCCTGAAGTATCGTGCGTGTGCAGGTGGATCGGGATATCGATGTTGTCTTTCAGCTCGCTGATCAAAACCCTCGCAGCCATTGGCTTCAGAAGTCCTGACATGTCTTTGATGCCTAAGATGTGCGATCCCTGTGCCTGCAGCTCTTTAGCCATATTGACATAGTAGTCAAGTGTATATTTTGTTCTCGTCTCGTCGAGAATATCGCCTGTGTAACACATGCATGCCTCGGCGACTTTGTTCTGGTTGAGCGTCTCGTCCAGAGCTACCTCCATGCCGTGGATCCAGTTCAGTGAGTCAAAGATACGGAATACGTCGATGCCGCTTTCTGCCGCGACCTTGACGAATTCACGGATGACGTTGTCCGGATAGTTCTTGTATCCTACAGCATTCGCTCCTCTGATCAGCATCTGGAACATGATGTTCGGGATCTTCTTACGGAGTGTCTCAAGTCTCTCCCATGGGGATTCCTTCAGGAATCTGTAGGCTGTGTCAAATGTCGCGCCTCCCCACATCTCGAGTGAGAAGAAGTCTTTTCCGTATTTTGCTACCGCAGGTGCGATCTTCTCCATATCGATCGTTCTCATACGAGTAGCCATAAGTGACTGCTGAGCGTCTCTCATCGTCGTATCTGTGATGAGGAGCTTCTGCTGGTCTCTCGCCCATTTAGCGACAGCTGCAGGTCCTTCTTCGTCCAGGATCTGCTTTGTACCGCGGAGCTCTGCGATCTCCTCTTCCGGTACGCGCGGATATACAGGAACGTTGAAGTGAGGCTTCTTGCCCTGTGTCTCGTTTACTACGATGTTTCCGATGTAGCTGAGTACCTTCTGCTCCTTGTCGTCGACCTTGTCGATGTTGACGAGCTGAGGGTTCGCCGCTATGAATCCTGTATCGCATTCGCCTTTGATGAATGTCGGATGGTTGAGTACGTTCAGAAGGAACGGGATGTTCGTCTTTACGCCGTGGATGTGAGTCTCACGCAGCGCCCTGATCGCCTTTCTTCTTGTATCATCAAAAGTTCTTGCGTATGCGGTGATCTTTACGAGCAGGCTGTCATAGAACGGCTGGATCTTTGCTCCTTCATAGCCGTTTCCTCCGTCGAGTCTGATTCCGAATCCTGAGCCGTTGGAATACTGGTCGATCGTTCCTGTGTCAGGCATGAATCCGTTCGCCGGGTCTTCTGTCGTAACACGGCACTGGATAGCATAGCCCCTCTGGGTGATGTCTTCCTGGCCGTTGATCCCGATCACATCGGAGTCAAGTGAATAACCCTGAGCGATCTGGATCTGAGCCTGCACGATATCGATGCCTGTAACGAGCTCTGATACTGTGTGCTCTACCTGGATCCTCGGGTTCATCTCGATGAAGTAGTGGTCTCCGTTCTTATCAAGCAGGAATTCTACTGTTCCTGCGCTTCTGTAGTTTACTGCGCCTGCTATCTTAAGAGCATCAGCGCAGATGCTCTCTCTCTGCTCATCTGTCAGGCAGAGAGCCGGGGTGAATTCGATTACTTTCTGATGTCTTCTCTGGATGGAGCAGTCACGCTCAAAGAGATGTACCAGATGACCGTGCTTGTCGCCCAGGATCTGGACCTCGATGTGCTTAGGATCCTCCAGATATTTCTCGATGAAGATCTTGTCGCTTCCGAATGCCTTCATCGACTCAGATCTTGCGTTTCTGTATTCATTTACTATATCAGCTTCGTCACGGACGACTCTCATACCACGTCCGCCGCCGCCTTCCGCAGCCTTCAGCATTACAGGATAACCTGCAGCCCTTGCGAATTCGATCGCCTCTTCCTCAGACTCTATAGCCGCGTCCTTACCGGGAACTGTAGGAACACCTACAGAATTCGCGACGAGCTTGGACTGGATCTTGTCGCCCAGGCTGTTCATCATTTTAGCCGTAGGGCCAATGAACTCGATACCCTCATCCTCGCACGCCTGCGCGAATACAGGGTTCTCAGCCAGGAATCCATAACCAGGATGGATAGCGTCTACACCTTTCGCCTTAGCCAGCTTGATGATCTCCGAAATGCTTAAGTAAGCATCCACCGGAGCTTTACCCTTTCCGATCTGATAGGCCTCATCAGCCATCGTTCTGAAGAGCGCATTCTTGTCCTCCTCAGAGTAGATAGCAACTGTCCTGATTCCGAGCTCACTGCATGCTCTGAATACTCTGATAGCGATCTCACCACGGTTCGCGACCAGGACCCTCTTGAACTTCTTGATCTTTCCCATTTTCTGCTCCACTTCTCAAAATAAAAAAGCAATATGTTACAAGCGATAAGAAATAACTGATATATTTACATTCCCTGAGTATATCAGGAATTGTATACGATTGTGTCCCGGATCAGTGAAAAAAGCGTTCAGCAGCTGATCTACGCTTTACTTTTCGCTCTCCTGCTCCCCTTCTATCCTCACGTCTACGTGCGGATACGGGATCTCGATACCGTTTTTCTGGAATACAGCCTTGACCTGTTCGCCCAGGTAATACTTGGCTTTGAACCTGTTTTCAGTCCGCGTCCAGACCATCATATCCCAGACGATCGCGCTCTCCTCGTAGTCTCTGACACCGATAACAGGCGCCGGCGAGTCGAGAAGAATATCCCCGTCCTTAACTATATTATTGAGCAAAATCTTTACTTTTTCAAGGTCTGAATTATAGCTCACCGCGAATTTGCAGTCCACTCTGACAAGGTCATTCTTGGTCCTGTTTATGATGATGGAGTTCACCATTTTGCTGTTCGGGATCGTAATGTCCTGGTTGCTGAAAGTGTGCATCTTGGTCGTCATGATGTCGATGTAATCAACTATACCGGACACGTCTTCGACCACTATCTCATCCCCTTTTGAGAACGGATGCGTAAACAGTATGATTATGCCTCCGGCTACGTTGCTGAGGCTGTCTTTCAGCGCCAGTGCAAGTGCGGCTCCTGCAGATGCAAGCACTGCGATGTATGGCGACGGGTTGATGCCTGCAGCTGTTACCGCTGACAGCCCCACGAGTATCCACAGCAGGATCCTGATCGCTCTTATGATCGCAACGTAAGACGATGGATCCATGCTCGACTTTATCAGCATCCTGTGGACGATAGTAGTGATGATCCTGATCACTATCGCCCCGATTATCAGAGTGCCGAGTATCGACACTATACCGATCGGTATCTTGCTATATTTACTGAAATTCTCAAATATCTCATTCATTTCTCTTTACCCCTGCTGATCCGGCCGGCACTATCTGTCAGCTCTCCTTCTCTCGATCTCACGAAGCAGCTTCTTGCGCAGGCGGATGTCATCCGGCGTTACTTCCACGAGCTCGTCATCCGCGATGAATTCGAGCGCTTCTTCCAGAGTGAAATGGCGCGCAGGCGAAAGGATGATCGCGTCGTCTGAACCTGCGGCTCTCATGTTGCTTACCTTTTTGGCTTTGCACGGGTTGACTTCCATGTCGTCTGAGCGCATGTTCATGCCGACGATCATTCCCTCGTACACACGTGTCCCAGGCTCAACGAACATCTGCACACGCTCGCCGATATTGAACAAAGCATAAGGCGTGCATTCGCCTTCTTCTATCGCGATCGCGACTCCATTCGTCCTGTCAGGGATGAACCCTTTATGCTCCTCGAACGCGAAGAAGCGCCTTTCCATGTGGCCTTCCCCGTGCGTATCGTTTATGAATTCAGATCTGTATCCGAGCAGTCCTCTGGTCGGTACATGATATTCTATCTTCTGATAACCGTTCTCGGCGAACATCCTGACCATGAGGCCCTTCCGCTGATTGAGCTTTGATATAACAGTTCCAGCATACTGATCAGGACATGTCACGATCACCTCTTCTACAGGCTCGAGCTTCCTTCCCTGCTCATCTCTATGCATGATGACTTCAGGCTTTGATACCGCAAGCTCATAGCCCTCGCGGCGCATGTTCTCGATAAGGATCGACAGGTGAAGCTCGCCGCGGCCGGATACTTTAAAGCAGTCTGTCGTCTCTGTCTCCTCGACGATCAGGCCTACGTTGACCTCCAGCTCTTTGTACAGGCGTTCGCGGATATGGCGCGACGTCACATACTTACCTACTTTGCCTGCGAACGGTGATGTGTTGACCATGAAGTTCATGGAAAGTGTCGGTTCTTCGATATGGATCATATCCATAGGATCCGGATTCTCGATATCTGTTATCGTCTCACCTATCGAGATATCCGCTATACCGGATACCACGACGATATCGCCGCACTCGGCTTCTTTTACAGGAGTACGCTTGAGTCCGCGGTATACGAAGACCTGATTGATCTTTCTCTGCTCGATCACGCCGTCACCTTTCGCGACTGCAACCGTCTGGGCTTCTTTCAGCGTGCCTTTCGTGATACGGCCGATCCCGAGACGTCCGATATAGTCGTCATACGCGAGCGTTGAAACCTGCATCTGGAGCGGCTCTTCGCGAAGATCCGGATACGGCGTGCAATGCTCGATGATCGTATCGAACAGCGGTGTGATATCAAAGCCTCCAAAGCCTTCAGGTGTATGTCCGAGCTTTCCGCCGTCCGGCGCAAGCAGGACAAGATCTTTCACTTCTTCAGGATCCCTTACGCAGATCCCCTGACGTGCGATCCCGTACAGGATCGGGAAATCGAGCTGCTCGTCGTTTGCATCGAGATCCATGAAAAGCTCATACACCTCGTCAACGACTTCGTCGATCCTCGCATCTTTCTTGTCTATCTTATTGATAAGCAGAATAGGATTAAGTCCCTGCTCAAGTGATTTGCTCAGCACGAACCGTGTCTGCGGCATCGGTCCCTCGCTCGAATCGACGAGAAGGATGACCGTGTCTACAGTCTTCATGATACGCTCAACTTCCGATGAGAAATCCGCATGTCCCGGCGTGTCGACTATGTTTATCTTCACATCATTATGCATGATAGAACAGTTCTTGGAATAGATGGTGATGCCTCTTTCACGCTCGATCGCATCACTGTCCATTACACAGTCCAGCGACTCATCCTCACGGAATACACCACTCTGTTTAAGGAACGCGTCCACCAGCGTCGACTTGCCCGCGTCAACATGCGCGATAACTGCTATATTTATTATCTTCTGTTTCTCAGCCATATAAACTCCTGCTTCTTATAAATACAAATAACAATTTTACCAGGCGCCGCCGCCTCCGCCGCCGAAGCCGCCGCCGCTGAAGCTTCCTCCTCCGAAGCCTCCTCCTGAGAAGCCGCCGCCTCCGGTGAAGAAGCCTCCGGAATCAACTGCATCCGCTATGTCTGGTATCATCGATGATGCTCTGACAAACTGGTTAGAGCAGCTGTTCATTATATTAGAGTACCAGATCGCCCGGCCAAGGTCAGCGGTCTCTGCGCCTTCATACCATTCAGGCTGCGGTACTTTCATGTTCTCAAACTTTTTTGCCCATTCTACTGACATGCCCATGACCATAGCATAAGGCATTATGTTATAGTAATACTCCGGATTATCACTTGAGAGCGCGACCAGCCTCTGATGCTCTGCAGTCGCGATGAAGTTCCGGAATCCCAGTATCTTACCATACAGCACAGCGTTCTCTTTCGTGCGGGCCCACATGAATACCTGGAAGAAAATGCCCACAGCAAGCGCGGCAGACGCGACCAGTCCGATAAGCGCTCCGAGCCCCGGATTACTGCCGTAATATGACGCGGCGCATGAAGCTATTGTGATAAGACCCGCGATGACGCATAAGATAAGTCCTCCAAAGAATTTCCCGATGCTCTCCACTCGTGCCACAGAGTGGCGGTTGTCATAAGATGACGATATCAGCGCCGTCCCGAACAGAACAAGCAAGAACGGTATCGCAGCGGTGAACAGTCCGAGAAATCTGTAGTTCACATAGTTCACGATCAGAATTGGAAGCGGGAGTATCAGCGCGCAGACGAACGCTCCTATGTTCCTCGCTGCTCTTGAGCCGTCTGTGAACATCTTTTTCTTTCCGTTATCATACATCCCCTGGAGCTCGTCGCGGGCTACACTAACGGCTTCACCAAATTTGTCAGGCAGATCGTCCAGATCTGCGGTCTGCTCAAAGACTTCTCCTTCTTTTGCGTCCTTTTCGGCTTTGCCAGCGTCCTCATAAGGGAATAGACCGCCGAACAGCCGTACTGCGAACGTCGGCTCTGTGTCAGGGATATCACACTTCTTTACGAGCTCGTATTTTTTGCTGCCTCTGGATTTCTCGCGGATCTCCAGATAACCCTTTGATGCGAAATAGATGATCATTGACGACAGATCTTTGTTGTCGATCCTCCCGTCGACTATATATCCGACTTCTGCCGGAGTGATGTCATCCGGCGGATAGAACTCTACCGGCTTAACTATCGTCGGATCTTTACCGTTAAGCAGCCAGAGCAGCGCCATCAGAAACGCGAGTATCAATGGGACAAAAAACGCCGTAAAGCCCATCCAGCTTCTGCTGTATACGCCTTTCCAGTATCCCTCGGGGAGAGTTGCCTGAAGCGTTATGCCGTAGCCCTGTGGAAGGTCATGTGCTTCGATCTTCATCGTTTTGTAGTCATCACCGAACTCCACTGTAAAATGCTCAGTATCTGACAGCACATCTATCTGCTCTCCGGCAAGCCCTGTGTACAGCGAGAATGTATTCCAGTCCACCTTCTTTGGGAACGTCACATAGATCGTCGAGCTCTCGATCGGGGTATTCCATCCCGTTGGAAGAATATCCGCCGAGACCCAGTCGTAATCATCATCCTCGTCTTTTGTGCACACGAGCTTATACTTGATCACATAATCCTTCTCGCCCGTGTAGGTATTATACGGATCGCCGATTCTCAGAATCTGGTTGCCGTATGTACCGTATTCATTCTCACCGGTATAGTCGAAATCGTCCTCACAGTCTCCTCCGCCTACGCGTATATTTTCGATATTGTAGAACTTTTCCTGTATAGGGATGTAACGGTAGATCCCATGGTGCGGCTCGAGGAAATCCACGACGATCCTCTCCTCATAGTTCATGACGTGTTTCTCGGTTATATCGATATCCACATCAAAGCTTTTCGTCGTATATGAATCATCGGCTGCATATACAGCTTCACCGTTTCCGAAAACGGTGCCGCCGCACAGCAATACAGCCAGCAGGATGATCAGAAGCGCCGCAGCGCATCTCTTCATTCTTCCAGCCATTACAGGAAATGCTCCGGCTGCGCTTGCACGTGCCGGAGCATCGATTGTACATGATCTTACATTAATCATATATCAGCCTCTTTGACAAAGTGCACAGGCAGGATCACTAGCCCGCGGCATCTGGCCTGCGGGTCGTGACTCCACTAGAACTGCACCTTTACGTTCTGTCTTTCTTCCTCGCTGTTCACCTCAAACATAGGCTTACGGCCAAATCCGAAGAGGTTCGCGATGATGCTGCTCGGGAACATCTCGACTTTATTATTGTATGTCTTGACTGTTGCATTGTAGTATTTACGTGACTCTGCGATCTCGCCCTCGAGCTTCTGGAGCTGTGACTGGAGATCAAGGAAGTTCGTGTTTGCCTGCAGCTCTGGATATGCTTCAGCGACCGCGAACAAAGTCTTCAGTGTCCCGGTGAGCTGATTCTCAGCTTCTGCTCTCTCTTCGACAGTAGTCGCGCTTCCTACCATGCTCCTCGCCTTGACTACCTTCTCGAAAGTCTCGGACTCGTGCTTTGCGTAGCCCTTTACGGTCTCGACAAGGTTCGGGATGAGGTCGAATCTCTTCTTCAGATAAACGTCCATTGTGGAGTAAGCTTCTTCACAGTTGTTCTTGGACTTGATGAATCCATTGTAGATCCCGACGAGCCATGCGCCTACGCATATTATCACAGCCAGGATTATCAGTGCTATTACCATATCATACCTCCTGTCAGATATTTTTATCTGCCTTATTATACAGATCCGTTCAGCTTCTGGCTTTCGGCCTCTCAGCTTACTGGATCCTCCAATCTATCTCGCCCTCTCCGTTTGCTGAGAGGAATTCATTGGTCCTGGAGAAATAATCTCCTCCGAAGAATCCGTTATATGCGGACAAAGGACTAGGATGCGCGCCTGTGAGCACCAGATGACGTGAGTTCGTGATCAAAGCCTCCTTGGCTTTTGCCTTTCCTCCCCAGAGTATGAATACCATCGGCTGCTCCCGCTCGTTCAGAAGCTCTATCACTCTATCTGTGAACTTCTCCCATCCTTTGTTCTGGTGGGAATTAGCTTCGTGAGCACGCACCGTAAGCACCGTATTCAGAAGGAGCACCCCCTGCTCCGCCCATGGAACCAGATATCCGTTATCCTTAGGCGGCCTCGGTATACCCATATCCTCTTCAAGCTCCTTGAATATGTTCACCAGCGATGGCGGCTGTTCTACTCCGGGTTTTACCGAGAATGCCATGCCATGTGCCTGTCCCGGCTCGTGGTATGGATCCTGTCCAAGGATCACTGCCCTCACTTTGCTGTAAGAGGTGTACTTAAGAGCATTGAATATATCATTCATGTCAGGATAGACAGTGCCGTTCCTGTACTCTGTCACAAGAAAAGCTCTAAGCTTCCTGTAGTACTCTTTATCAAACTCTCCAGCCAGGATATCATCCCAGTCATTACCGATGGTCACCATGACTTATCTCTCAGTGCTGCACTCCGTTATCAGTCCTACTTGACCATGATGTCCTTATATTCTGGATGCTCTTTGAACCACTTCTTAGCAACTTCACAAGTGACGATGGCATTCCTGTTGTTCTCTTTCAGGAAGTCATGACATCTGATGAGAAGATCCTCTGCGATGCCCTGGTGTCTGTACTCAGGCTCTACATCTACTGAGTGGATATTAAATGTGTGATCTCCTACTTTAGGAAAATCGATGCTTGCGATCTCAGCCCTGTTGTCATCAATGATCCAGATCCTTGTGTTGTTGTTTAAGATTTCCATTCTTTTTCCCTCCTGTAAATATATATCTATTCGCCTGTTTTCAGCTGCCCGGATCACGTCTCAGAGCACTTTGTCAGGCGACATATTTCGACAAATAAATTATATCTTATTTAGCAATGCTCGGCAATATGAAAAGCCTAAAATACACCTAAAAAACACATAGACCCCGGAGCCTGAGCCCCGGGGTCTTCCATTGCTTTAAATGCTGCTCACCGCCTTGCTGCTTATGAACTGCCCTTCAGAAATATCTCTGCTATTTCCTGTTCAGCAGTAATGCTTCTGGAGACGGCCAGTCACCGCGATGGATCTTCGTGAAATAGTCTGCGTTCTCCGGATAATCATCGCCGTAAAGCTGTTTAACGGTCTTCAGATTATACTTTCCGCCATAGTATTTCTTAAGCGTGCTGTCATACGGATCTGCAGGCTGCCAGTTACCTCCAACGAAGTTTTCATATGCCCTGGCAGTGATATCTATCGGCTTGATCCTGGCGTTATCGTCGTCTCCTACAGAGCCGAGATAATGATCCATCATATACTTCTTGTTTCCGTTCTGTGTCTCTTCAATACTTACTTCATTGATCGAGCTGAAGTAGTGACACTCTTTACCTTCAGGAACTGTTCCTGTAAATGAGCCTGCGAACGAACCAGATTTATTATTGACGGTATGATCATCTTTCTTCTTTATCGCTTCTGTCTCCACTGCACCAGTAGCATAACAGTCAGCGATAGTACCGCTTGCGCTTCCTACAAATCCGCCCGTCAGGTTGCTTCCTGATACAGAGCATGTAGAATAGCTCTTGCTGATGCTTGTTCCTCCTGCAGTTCCGATCAGACCGCCGACTGTGCTGCCTGTAATATCATATCCGTTATCTTTGATCCATTTGTCATATGATCCATCTTCTGTGTGGCCTCCTGAATAGCAGCCGGTAACTGTTCCAGTTGAAGTTCCGATCAGTCCGCCAGCTGCGGCAGTACCATTCACCCTTACAGATGCAGAGCTGAACTTGACTGTACCTCCGCTCATGCTGCCGATCAGCCCTCCAGCATTATTTGCTTTTACAGCTACCTTCTTTTCATTTGCTCTGTTCTCGCTTGCTGAGCTGATGACCGCAACATTGGAGACTTCCATATTTGACCCTGTGATCGTCCCTGCAAGTGCTCCGGCATTTGATGTCGCCTCGATCTCAAAATCTATCAGCTTTACATTCTTTGCGACTGAATCTGTCAGGCTGCCGAACAGTCCTGCGTTGCCATCGGCATTAGATTTAGCTCTGATTCCGGTGATACTGTATCTGGATCCATCGTATGAATATCCAGACAGTACTGTAGGAAGATAGTAGCCTGCATCAGTTGAAGCGCTTTCAGAAGAGTACTTATATATCTTCGGGGCGTCACTGCTGTCCTTAAGTGCTTTGATACGAGGAATAAATGCTTTGCCGGAAGTCGTGCCGTCCCAGAACATATCATCTATCTGAACGCCCTTACTGATCTTTACTATATCACCGTTCACAGATGAGCCGTTATTTGCATTCAGATTCGATACTGCCTTATCCAGGTTCTCAAGGTGTCTGATATTCTTGACATATGCAGTATCGACAGTATTATTCACACCACCCTTGCCGTTATCGGCAAATAAGCTGTTAGTTTTCTCTTCTGCACTGTATTCAATGCTTGTAAACTCGTTCAAGCTGTATGCGACAGCCTGGATCTTGAGATTCTCACCCGGTGTAAAGCTTTTGCCATTCTCAGCTTCGATCTTTGCAAAGTGCATACCAGCCGTGGTGATATCATCAAGAAGGATCTTATATGTTGATCCGGAATGTGTCACTCTTCCGCTGCTGTCAGGCATTTCAGTTCCTGCTGCGGAATCTGTAAACAGTACGAACGATTTCTGCGCTCCGCTATTCTCACCTGTAATTATAAGCTTAAGTGAATACTTGCCGCTGTTATTATCTGTTACATTAACATACAGCTGTTCTTCATTCTTGACTTCAATATCAGGTGTCTCCAGCTTCTTTGGATTATCCCAGTCATCTCCGCCATCGCCTCCGTACCAGCCAAGTACAGAATCGTCGACATAGTGACGTCTGGCCTTCATCTTGTCATCGCCGCTGTAATCAGGTACTATCCCTGCAACGAAATCACTCTGAGTAAGTGTGTGATTGAATTTAGCCGGAGATCCGCTTGCAGAGCAGTAGAACACATCCATCACGCGGCCTGTCGGTTTATGATATCGGATTATGTAGCTTCCTCCTGCTCGTACAGTTTCGTCGATAGAACCAAATGGAAGCATCAGGTCCAGAATAGAATCTTTGGCAAGCGAGTATGTGTTAGAAGAAGGAAACACGAAATAATAAGCTCCGCTTACAGATGAATCCTCTTCACCCACAACATCATCTTTGGTCTCATCTGTCATCGTCTTTTCCAGATCCAGATAGCCTTCTCCCCTCGCAGTAGTTAAATGGTTCTGTGCGGCATAAAAAAGCTCTTTCGCGATCTTATCTCGCTCAAATTGTGCCAGATTGCGCTGATGATTGACCAGGCTGATAAATGCTAGTGCTGCCAGTATCACTATGATCACAACAACGACCAGCAGTTCTGCCATAGTCATTCCGCTTCTGTCTGAAAACTTATTCCTGACGCTGTTCATTTTTCTGGAAACATATTTATTCATTTTCCGGACCTTCTTAACCCGTTCTTCAACGATCAACAAAAACTACTGCCTATTATGAAATAATCCTTATATATACTTTCGAGCGACTGGTAACCAGCTCGCTGCCATATTTCACTTTGAGCCCATCAAATTCAACTAAAGTCTTTTTGCTGTTGATACTGACGGAGTCATAAGTGACTTCAAGCTTGCTTTTTGTACGGAGCGCATCAGAGATGAGAGGCTGCCCTTCTTTTTCTCCTTCTACACTCAGATCAGAGCCGGCGTTTCTCTTATACATGATCTTACCATCGCTCATATAGATCCTGGACATCATGTTGTTTGACTCGTTATAATACGTAATTGCCGTGTTTCCGGAATTGACTTCCTGGTCTTTCGATACTCCAAGCTCATTCCTCAACGTTGAGATGGTGGTCGATAACAAAAGCTCAGCATTCGATGCCCGCTCGACCTTCTGATACGCACTTATAGCTGCCGGCATACCTGCTGCCACGACAGAGGTGACCATAAGCAGAATAAGAATTGCTATGAGTGTCTCTGCAAGCGTAAATGCTCTGTTATCCTTCAGTTTTTCTCTGATCTTTATCATGTTGTTCATAAGTCTGATCTTCCCACGATCATACCTCAGTAGATAAGGCTCTGATCACGCTTCTTTATATGCTACTACTTTTATTCTCTTGAAAGCATTGTTTTCAACGACAGTAACTGTATAGTCTTTCGTCACGTCGCCTCCGCCTTTTATCGTCACAGTGCCTGATGACGTCGAACCATCAGGAAACGTCGCCATTTTGTTTGAATTCTCATAATATGCAGCCAGATTCTTCCTGCTTTCCTGGATCATATTAAATGAAAACGCAATAGCACCGGCAAGCATTGTAAGAGCAAGTGCTGCAATCAGCATCGATATCAATGTCTCAGCGATCGTCTCACCTCGCCTGCTGTGAAGCTTTCTTTTAATCATTTCTTTTGTAGTTCTCATAAATCCCTCTCATCAAAACATTCTTCAGATGATCTTCATGCTCTTAAGGGACCATGTGATCGACCTTGTCCTTATTGATATAGGTGTAATTGAGCCGTCATCATCTTCTACTTCTTTTGTAGACGTAGAATCTGTTACATCAGCTTTGAATACCACCTCCATAACAAACGGATGTGTGCTGCTTCCGCTGTATTTTGAAACAGCCATAGTCATCTCCTTTTTACTCGGCTGGAGCACAGTCTCCACTGCAGGCTCAGTTCCGTCTACAGGCCCTGTAATAGTTATTGAGGGCTGTCCGGGTAAAATATTGTAATACCTGCATGCAATATCGCTTACAATTGAAGATGGCGTATATGTAGTCCCTATCGGCGTGTAACTTGAGTAATTGGCTGTCGCTTCGCCGCTTGATACATCCTCGAGAACATAACGGCTTGAAGATCCGCCTTCTGGAGTCACATCGACTACTGTCACCGTTTTATCGCATATAAGGTCTTTCAGCAGAATGCTCGCTGACGTAACGCTGTAGTATCTCTGGTCTGTTTCAGCCATATTAGAGATACGGCCAGTGGCCGCTGATGCTGCTGTTATTATTATCGAACTGAGGACAGCGCACACAAGAAAGAGCAGTAATGCGAATGTTATAGACGCACCCTTTCCGGAGCGCAGCTTCTTAATCGATCTGTTCATTTTCATCCACGCTCCTTTCGCTATCAGCCTGCATGTACGCTGACTTCCTTATCGATCTTCTTCTCGCCGTTTTCAGTATACTCATACCCTACGCCATTTTCATTTACTGTTACAATGAAGTAATAACCGTTGGCTGGAGTATCGTATCCTGCAGGTGCTTCGATCTCCTTTACATAATATGTTCCGTAATTCAGGTCTCCTGCAAAGAATACTCCACTTTCTCCGGATACAAGCGGATCTGCAGCGCTCCCAAGCGGATCGCCGTTTGCATCATGCGCGACTCTCGTTCCCTGCCTGTCAGCATAGATGATGAACTTCGCGCCTGCCAGTGAATCATATGATCCGGCAGCTACTTTCCTGAGTATTACTCTGCGTGTCCCGCGGATACCGTTCCAGCATATGATCTGTACATCTGCACTATCATATTCGCCATACAGCACATCTCCGGTCGCGTTCTCTGTACTTGTATCGTCTCTCGCATTTCTGAATACAGAAGGCTTATTGCTTCCTGCCTTAACGCCGCTCTTCATCTTTGCGAATGGCATGAACTGCTTATTATGATATTCATTATCAGCCCATACCCAGATATCTGTGCCGCCAAGGAGACTGCCGGTTATCGTAATGGTCTTAGGCTCATTGTCATCTTCTGTACCGGTCTCTGCGAGATATATATCTACATTTACATTATTGGTACCGTAAGGCTCACCGCCGTGAAGTTTATCTTCGTAGTTTGACATTTCAACGACGTTGTGAGAGAAGTGCGGCGTGCCTGAGATATTCATATGTGAACCATTGGTGAGATAAATACCTGCGCCCTGCTCTCCTGCACTGTTGTTCCTGATCGTACCGCCATTCATGGTCAATGTGGTATTCTCTGAAACGTATACGGCTCCGCCTTTTCCTGTCACCTTTGAATGCTGCAGTGTAGCTCCGGTTCCGATAGTAAGCTGAGCGGACTTATCAACTACCTTAATGATGCCGCCATCGCAGTTGACAGTAACTTTGTTATTGCCATCAAGTGTAATGTTGGTCACCGTGAGTGCAGCATGGTTGATTATCATGCTCCTGTCATCAAGATCTGCACCTCTCTTGATCGTACAGTAAGTCCCGGAACGTCCCGTGTAAGCATATCCGTCTGTATCATCCGGAGAAGCTGTTGTGAGCGCCACGGTCTTTCCACGAGCAAGCTGTACCTGATTATTGAGCTCATAAGAGCCGATCAACATCTTGATCATACGGGCAGTTGCCTTCGTTCCGTCGGCATACTTGAACGTCGTGCTGCTGCTGTTGTTGATATCATCAAATGCACCTTCGAGCGAATTGTATACAGCCGGGCTGCCATTAATGTACAGCAGAACCCCATCTCTATCGGTGATCTTGCAGATTACTTCTTCCCACCTAGCGTACAGGGTCATATCTCCCTTTGAGTATCCTTTACTGATCGTATCAGCGTCATTTCCTCTGAAGAATCTGATCTGCTCTTCATATGCATATTCATCGTAAACAGCAGAAGTGTCCGGATCAGGTGTGGCCCAGCTCATGAACACATGGCTGTCCCAGGTAGGATTGACTTCATCAATCGTATAGATATGGTATGTTTCAGTAGTCGTGAAGTTGATCGTATCTGTACGCGGAACATTAAGCTCTCCTCCTGAAAGCTTACCGCCCTTTGGATCATATGTGATCGTCGGCTCGCTGTCATTGTACAGTTTGAAGATATCACCAACAAATCCTTTTTCATCTCTGTCTTCAGGAATGGCTATATCGATCGTCCTGTTAACATATTGTTCTGTTGATGCTTTCGTGATCCATACAGCCGAATTATCATTCCCGATAGTTACCTCCCAGTAACCTGCCGGACGTACAGTAGATTCATTGGTAGCCTGTTCTTCAAGTCTGTATTTGCTTCCAGGCTTGAAGTTTGCCTTGTTGCCGCCTTCAGTCTCTGTTGTCTGACCCCATGGAATGACGACGTTGCCATCCGCATTGCTGCTGCCGGACCATACCTGCTTACCATCATCTATATTAGTAAAGGTAAATGTTACTCCATTGAGAGCATCTTTTGTCTGATAGTTCAGTACAGACAGCCTCATAGGCTTACCCTGCCACATCACGAAATAGCTGCTCGAAGATATCTGCTCACCATCCATTCCAAGCAGCTCATCATCTCTGTCATTCTTGAACTTGTTAAGTCTTGCTCCACTGACATTTGATCCATCATATGTTCCGAAGTTTCTGGCAGCGATTCCATGTTTATAATAGATGTCTTCACCATCTGCTACGTAAACGCCGATGTTCGCTCCAGATCCTAGCCCTGTAGTATGAATGATATCATTGCTGTCATATTCCAGATAAACATTCATCTTCGTTGTGTTATCTGTTGATGTGTTTCCGATGACTTTTGCGTTTCCTGAGAACTGTAGTGTACTTTCTTCATCAGAGGCTACTGCACCTGCCGGTGAAACATTACCGCTGATCTCTCCGCCGGACATCGTGAATGTATGATCGCTTCCAGCAACGAATACCGCTCCGCCTTTGACAGAAGCATTGTTGCTCTTCATGCTGCCGGCATTCATTGTAAGAGTACCCTGGACATAAGCAGCACCGCCTGTAGCCGCACTGTTCCCCTCCAGTGATGTAGATCCTGCCAGAGTCACTGCCGCGCCGTCTGTTGTATAGATCGCGCCACCGTTTCCTGTAACAGTATTATTACTCAGTGTGCTTCCGGAGATCTTCGTTGTTGAGCTTACTGACAGTCCGCCTCCATTAGCAGCAGAGTTTCCTATCACTTTGCTTCCCTGATACAATGTGCACGCCGCAGTGCCGCCTGTACAGATACCGCCGCCGTTGCCAGCTGCACTGTTGCCTTTGCCGTCTTCTTCTCCACCAACAGTACCTCTGAGGAATACGCCTGCTTCTGAATAGACAGCTCCGCCGTTGCCAGCCGCCGTATTACCTGTCAGCTCTGTTCCAGCATTGATAGATACACTGCCGCCTGTTTCAGCACAGATCGCTCCGCCGTTGCCAGCCGTTGCTCTGCACTCATTGATCACACCTGTCGTGGCGATCGTGGTAAACCCTGAAGCTGCATAGACTCCGCCGCCTGAATTTGCTTCGCAGTTGTCGATCGTTCCGCTCATTGTAAGTGATGCGCCATTTCCAAGACGGATCGCGCCTCCATTACCTGTGACCTTTGAATTCTGAAGTGTAGCTGCACTGTTTACTGTCAGCTTCACTGCGCCAGCCACATCCACGATACCACCATCTGCTGATGCTGTGATCGGTGTTTCTTCTGCTGTACTTCCGCCATCCAGAATTATCTTATCGATCGTCAGCACTCCGCTGTCATGAATCATGCTGCCGTGATCGAATCCACGTGTTACTGTTGATATGTTGCCATGTCCATCATCCTTACCCTTGTTATATGGGAACAGATCTTCGTCTGTTGTAAGGGCTGTCGTGAGTATCACAGTTTTTCCTGCAACAAGCTCAGCAGGTCTCTCTGTTGTATGAGCCGGCACGATCATCTCGACACGTAAAGTTCCGGTGACATTACCATCTGTACTCGTTCTTATGTTTCCAATATTGATCTTATCGAAAGCATCTTCCAGGTGGCTGAACACTGCACGCTGTAATACACCGTTCCCATCTCTGTAGTATAACAGCTCTCTGCTGCGGTTGAGGATCTTGCAGACTATCTCAAGGAAATTGTTCTTGAATATTATAGTCGAGCTGTAGACCTCCTTGCCCTCTCTTGTTATTACATTATCACCAACTACAGCGTTCAGCAGCTCCTGAGCTTCTTCATGGCTATCCTTTTTCACTGTTGTACGTACTCTGGCAGACTGAACTTCTGTAAGGTTCTCAACTATATCATATGGCAGATCAGTAGGCAGATCCTTTATCGTGATCGATTTCAGATTCTTCAGTGCCGGTACATTACTGCCTGTACCTATATGACCTACACCATTTGTAAATGTAATACCATCCGGTATTTCATCCCCATTCGAATCAAATGCAGGATAAGCTTTACTGATGGTGGTATCACCGAGAGTTATAGTGAAGTCGAATGAATCGTTAAAATCATCTGGTTCATCGCTCTCCACTGTCTTTACTATAGTGATCTCTCCCGTTACACGATCATTGATAAACTCAGCATGTGACATGCTGGTGGAATCATCTGAGCCATCGATATTCTCTCCCAGCCTGCCGCTTACTTCAGTTGTCTGATCTTCAGGTACAGGCTGCTTTACTTCATGTGCCTTTGTAATATAGTCTTCCTGCTGTTCTTCTGTCAGTTCCTCACTTACTGTGTAGTAAGTATTGTCTATCAGGAATTCATCTGGCAGTGCTGCAGTTTTACTTTCGCCATCTTTCAGAGTTATCTCAGCCGTACCATCCGTTTCAAAAGTAATATCTTCAAATGTAGTTCTCCTGTCGAATGTTACAGGGTTTCCTGAATTATCTGTCAGTCTGATCATAAACCTGAAATATGTCGATTTATCAGCTGACAGATCACTCTCAACTTTCTTCGATACACGAAGCAGAGGCTGGCCATGCCAGTAGATCAAAATGTTATCCGGATCAGTTTCTGACTTGAATCCTCTCTGGCTCGGCTCACGGTCGTTGACGAAGCAATATAACTTGTCATCCGCGATACTGCTGTCTCTTGTACCAAATGGCCTTACCTTACCTCCATGCTTGCCCCACTGAGAATTTGGATTATCCATATCCCCTGGAACGTAGATTCCTATCTCTGAATCGGCGTTTATGCCGCTCGCATTTATAATGTCGTTGCTGTCCTGTGCAAGCTCTACATTATTACGGAATGAGCTGCCGCCACTTGTACAAGTGTTTCCGATCACTGTACAGAGTCCTGTTGCTTCTGCATCTCCGTTTTTACCGAAATGGAGTCTGGCATTTAACCCTCCGACAGCGACAGCACCGCCGGAAGTCGTTGCACTGCATTCTGTGATAGAGCCGCTGTACATGTTGAATGATGCGCTGACATCTGCAATATACACTGCTCCGCCATTCTTTGCAGAACAGCCTTTGATAGTACCGTCCTTCATGTTGATCGCAGTGTTAGCAACATCTGTGAAGATCGCGCCGCCATTTCCATCAGTTCTGCAGTTCTCGATCGTTCCTCCATAGATATTAGCTGTATTGCCGCTTTCGTAAAGAGCGATTGCGCCGCCTCCGACTTGTGTTGAATAGCCGTTCTTGATCGTAGCATTTTCACCGACAGTGATCGCTCCGCTGCTGCCTTTCACAGCTATGATAGCTCCTCTGTCGACAGATGGCTTTTCAGCGCCGTCCAGAATGACATTTTTGAGAGTCAGATCATCGCGGACAGTAATCCATGCATTATCGAACGTACCACCTCTTACGATCGTTGCGTAAGGATGCTTAGGATCGCCATTATAACTGAATCCCGCTTCATCAGGTTCAGGTGAAGCAGTAGTCAGGGTAATAGTCTTCGCGGTGAAAGTCTGTGGTGTGCCCATGCGGTTTTCAGTCGTATACTCCTGAACGTACATCTGGATCTGATAAGAGCCGGAATACCTGCTGCCGTCCGCATTGTATAACTCAGGATCTGCATACATCAGCATTCCATATGCACTTGTCTTATTTGCCTCACCGTTATTTTCCAGTGTGGTATATACCGCAGGATTCTTGTGCGCCGCATCGAGATAGAGCATATGGCCGCTTCCATCTGTTATCTTGCAGACATATGAAGTCCAGACAACAAGACTTCCGGTGCCTTTTGCACCTGTAAGAGGATGACGGTCATTGCGGTAGCGGTCAAGATTTGCATCATTAGATCTTGTCGCAAATGGCTTTGTAGCTTCTCCATGTGCCGGATCCTGTTCATCTGAAGCATAAACACCAATGTAAGCATCCGCACTGAGTGCACTGTTCCTGATCACAGTATTGCTGTTGACGTCAAGATACACATTACACTCTGTTGATGCTCCCATAGTATTATATTGTACTGTGAACTTGTTGCCGAAGTTCAGAACAGCTGTTGAACCGCCAACTGCGATACCACCGCCCTCTACGCGGGCATGGTTATATGTGATCTGCGGATCCAGAGCTGCAGCACCTCCATTATTGAAGCTGGCCGTTGCTCCATCAGCAACGAATACGCCTGCGCCCTTGTCTGCCTTATTGGCGTTTTCTTCAGATCCTCCGATCACGCCGCCGGCGATAGTAACGTTGCCTGTACCTCCTGCGTGGTAGATACCGCCGCCTTCATTCTTAGCGTCGCACTTGATTATATTACCTGTCTTATTCGTATTACCGCCGTTATTATATGTACCACTTGCATGGTAAACGCCGCCGCCGTTATATGCTTTACAGGAATCTATCCTTCCATCAGCACTGTCAGCGTAGAAATTGAATGTACCGCCAGCCTGATATACGCCGCCGCCGAGATTAGACTCGCTGAAGTCTCCGCCATCAAGACTGGATCCCGCAACACAGTTTTCTATGTAAGCACTTCCATATATTCCAAATGTGCCTGCGCGATGATAAACAGCTCCTCCAGCTTCTTTTGCCAGGCAATCTTCTATCGAAGATGTGTTACGTAATGACAGGCCGCTGGTATTGTAAATATAGATGCCGCCGCCGTTCTCACTGGCTTCACAGCCTGTGATCACGCCTTTGCTGTTACCGCCGTTCTGACCGAGATCAAGTGTACTCTGTACAAGATAGATACCGCCGCCGTTCTTCGCCTTGCAGCCTGAGATCTTGCTGTCATCGTCATTTTCAGGTATGTAAATATATACAGCTCCATTATTATTGTAGATACCGCCGCCGTTTTCTGTAGCTTCGCAGTCGGTGATACTGCCTCCATTGATAGTCAGATTACCGCCATTCTTGTAGTAACCAGCTCCAGACGCAGCATTACAATCAGTAATAGATCCGCTGTGGATCGTAACGCCATTCGATGCCGCCCTCTGATAGATACCGCCTCCATTATTGGCGCTGCACCCGCTTATCGTTCCTTCATAGAAATCGAGCTTTGTTCCGTCAAAATAGATACCGCCGCCAAGTCCGCTGGTATCAAGGACTGTATCATTCGTAAAGTCACAGCCGCTGATCGTTGCAGTACTCTTTAAATATACTCCGCCGCCTGTAGACTGAGCTGTGCAGTCTTCAAACTTGCCTCCTGTAATATTTATAGTTGTACTTGCCAGATACGCGCCGCCGCCGCCCTTTCCGGAAGTACATTCTTTAAACTCGACGTTGTTGAGCGTGTCAGATGTGGATGCATGATAGACCGCTCCGCCATCTTTTGTTGCCGTACATTTATCAAATGTGCAGCCATTGAGCGTCAATGTTTTTGCTGCAGTATAGATAGCTCCAGCCTCACTATTAGTAGAAGAGCATGTTGTAAACGTACTGTTGTTTGCAGCTGCGCTGGAATCCGTTGCGGTGCTGGTCTGCCATACACCGCCGTATTTCGGAGAAGTGCAGTCAGTAAATTCACAAGGCGTCCCGCTTACCGTTACAGTTGTGCCGTCAGTCTTGGTATATGTATATTCATCTCCTATTGTCAGTGTTTTTGCCGGCGTGTAGACAGCGCCTGCTTCTGTTTTACCATTACAGTCTTTAAAAGTCGAAGAATAGATCTCCAGTGTTGAGTTACTTGCGCCCATCCTGACTGCGCCGCCCTGGAATGAGCTCACATTTTCGAAGCTGGAACTCATGATCTTGACTTCTGCAGTATTAGAAGCCTGGATCGCGCCTCCACGTGAACCTGTCTTCTGAGTCTGGCAGTTCTTAAACGAGCAGTCATATACTATCAGCTTGCTCCCTGTCAGTGGGCTATAATTACCTGAGTCTTGATATTCGTTATTATGGAGAATATTTATGGCGCCGCCATTCGCAGAGGCTTTATTAGAATAGCTGCCATCAAATGTGCTGCTCTCGAGATATATCTCCAGAGCATCTGACTCAATCGTTCCGCCAGATCCTCCTTCTGCGTAGCATTTACTGAAATTGCAGCCATCGATATATGTTTTTGTTCCCTGATAGTAATTATTCGGGTATTTTGCGTAGTTGCTCGGAGCATTATTATATACAGGTTTTCCACTCTGCTGGATGTTGTGGAAAACTGCTCCGGCCTGAGATTTAGTCCCAACAGGCTCGCAATCACAATGGTCAAAGTCACAGTCTTTAACTCTTAATACCTTTGCAGTAGTCCAGATCGCTCCACCACCCGTCTTATCGTTACTATCTCCTGTAACGCAGTTTGAGAACGTGCAGTCTCTGATATCTACACCTCCCCACATCACGAATACCGCGCCGCCTCGAGCTGCCTGGTATCCCTTGAATTCACAATCTTTTATTGATACCACATTGTTGATCGTACTTACAGCACCGCCGTTTCCCTTTTTAGCCAGGGCTTTACCATCGAATGTGATATTGTCCAGCGTGACGAAAGCGTTGCAGGCTTCTGCGGAGGATGTTGCTGTTCCTATATTTACTTCTGCGATCACAGCTGCACCGTCATTGTCTGAGTCACGGCTTATCGTAGCACGGGTTATGAGGTTTCCTTCATCATCTGTGCCGCCCTTATAGTCCAGTTCGCCATCTCCTGCCTCCGCAGTCGTCAGTTCAAGATAATATCCATTAGGCTTTTTCACACCAGGCTTAAGGACATCACTTAATGGCTGAAGATAATCGACAAGCATCTCGATCCTGCCGCCAGGAACATTATTTTTTGTTTCTGTAGTTCCATCGTTCTTCTTATAAGTAACGTCCGTTGTAAGATTATTGTTGACGATATAATCCCATGCCTCATTTAATGTCGGGAACGGATGGTAAACTCCATCATTTCCCATTACCTTACAGATCTTTGTCGGCTGGCCGAACAGGATCTCATAAGTGCCGCCTGCTGTTCCGTTTGTATTACCTGAAAGCGTGAACTTACCATTGCCATCCGTGGATTTTGATGCTTCAGTTCCACCATGTGTACGGTCGAGCGTATAGGAGAAGCTTGTATTAGCGACAGGATTACCGTCCGCATCTGTAAAGAGTCCAGTCAGCGACCACGCCTTGCCTACGGCACTAGGGAACAGAAGCTTGATGGCTTCCCCGTCTTCAAGTGTCAGATCACCCGCTGTCACCGGATTAAGTGTGTCTAATGTTATGTAATTCCTGGCTGTTGAATACCCATAGCCATCAGCGACAGCATTCTTTGCCAGTACAGTCATAGGATCAATAGTCAGCTTATTCCCGGAATTATTAACGATCGAGATATAAGCACCCTGAGCATAGTAAACTCTGAGACTGGTCGACTGGCTTATCGTATTATCATGCTGCTTTGATTCCCATACCTGGTCTTCAGTGTTCCAATTTACTTCTGTGAGGAATTTTTTGAAATCACCGGCATTATCGATAAATGAGTAAGCATAGAGGTCATTACCATTAAGCTTATTCTTATAATTGTTCGCAGGTGCATTGGTGTACATTTCCATAACAAGGTTATACATAGCATTTTCCTGGGACTTAGGATAATATGTGAATGACGCGCCGCTTATCGCACTCCCATTTGACCCTGTCGGCAATGTACCATTGCTTACACGATATATTGCAACATTGATCGCTTTGCTCCATACGATCTTGTAATTGTTTTCTACCGCAGTGAGACCGCTGTGCCTGTCATTGGTGAACTTGCTCAGGTTGGTGTTTACAGTATAAGTACCGAATTTACCACATGCATCACTACGTTCATATTCATTATCGTCTTTATTATTATCTGTGGCGTAAATACCGATATTAGCGCTTCCGCCAAGACCTGCTGTATTTATCACAAGATCTGAATCCTGATCAAGATACACATTGCACTTGCCGCCCTCTGCATCGCTTATATCAGAAGTGTTCCCTGTAATCACAGCATTTCCGGCAAAGTTCATTGTAGCAGATGTACTGCCCATTCCGACGGCGCCGCCTTCGGTGGCAGTATTGCCGGTGATATTACATCCGTTGAAGTTCGCTATACCTGCCTGGTCTACATAGACAGCTGCACCGTTCTTTGCGCTGTTGGCACCATTTATAGTGCTCTTCAGATTGACTGTACCTGAAGACTGGTATACAGCACCTCCAAAACCATTTGGAGCTGTGTTCTGCTGTATCGTTCCTCCGGTTATCGTTACAACGCCTGATCCGGCATAATTGATCGCGCCTCCGTTTCCATCAGTAGCAGTATTACTTCTAATGGTTCCTCCGGAAATATTAACAGTACCGTTGGTAGCATAAAGCATACCTCCATCAGATGAGGCTGTGTTCGAACTTACAGAACCATTTGTAATGCCGAGTGTACCTCCTTCGAGATAGAACGCACCACCCTTGACAGCTGAGTTTTCAGTAATATTACTGTTCGAATTATTGACGTTTACTGTTCCTCCGGTAACGAACGCAACACCTCCGCTCGTGGCATTGTTATAGTGCACAGTACCGGTTATATTTGCAGTGCCTCCGGTAACATAGATCACGCCGCCGTTTGTAGCCGTGTTCTGATTCGCTTCATCTCCGATAGTGCCGGACAATGTTACTGTATAATTAGATGAGCCAGATTCCATGTATACTACAGCACCATTGGTCGCCTTGTTTCCGGCAACAGCAGAAGTGCTGAATGTTGTAGTACCACCTTTTGTATATACTGCGCCGCCGTTCGTGGCTTCATTTCCGGTGACCGGACCAGTTATAGTAACAGTACCGCCGTTGACATAAACCGCTCCTCCATTAGCAGCCTTGTTACTATCAAGTGTACCGTTTATGTTTACAGTACCATTATTTACGTAGATCGCCCCGCCATTATCGCCGCTGGCATTCTGAAGCACAGCATTCTGATTAACGTTCAATGTAGGGCTGCCGCCGCTGCGGCTGTTAAGCACCATGGCATCTGTAGCTGTGACATGGTTGCCGTCCAAAGTGACTCTGTCAAGCGTCAGTGTGCTTTCATTTTTCAGCATATGTCCTTCCGTGAATGAAGCGCTACGCTTTATAACAGCTGTTGATCCAGGCTCACCCTCATACCACTCTGAACTTGTTGCTGTAGTAATAGTGATATTGTAACCATTCGGGATAGTCAGGCTGTCATCTGAAGGCATGGCGTATTCCCCGATCAGCATCTTTATCGTGCCTGTCTTATCTGAATGATTATTTTTGATATACGTGAACGCATCATTAAGCGAGTAGAACTTCTCATCGTCTACTCTGCAGATGTATTTCGGCAGGTAGAACAATGTCAGGACAGCTCCTGCAGGAACGTCTGTGAATTCACCACTCTCAGTCCTGTATTGCCATTTAGCCTCAGCTCCATCAGCAACATATTTAATAGCATAAACAGGTGTGTCGCCTGATGCGCCGCTGATAGGCTCGCCATCAGAGCTATACAATGAAGCATGATCGTATGCGTAGTATTTGCCAGCCGGGAACCTGTAGCCAATAGATGCAGCCGCTCTGTCAGCGAATGTGGAATTCATCACCGCTGTCTTGTCTTCTCCAGCAGGTATTCCAGTAGCTCCGGTCGGCAATACAGTTTCAGCGCCTTCTTCTGTCTGATCTACTCCAGCTTTTGCTTCCAGCGGAAGACTGATACGCCTGTGTGTAAAGGCGATGCCATAGTAAGTGTCTATATTATTTATGACACATTCAGTATCACTATCTTCATATGGATCGCCATCTATCGTTATGACAGTTATATAATCATCATTTGTATTATCCTGAGTTACTGTAAGCTTGGCGCCAGCCGGTACTTTCAGTGTCTCAAGGAATGGAGTGTCAGACTCCTCATTAGGAAGTGTGAACGTACGAGTTGGTACTCCGTGTTCATCCGGACTGAACCCGTTCTTTTCATATTCATCAAGACCTGTCCCGGTAAGATCGAGCTTTGCAGTATATGAGTAGGAAGGTCTTGCCTTCGAATCAACAGGGTCTACGACTGGTGCCGTAACATCAATATCAAGGACAGACAGAATACTGAAAGTGCCCTGTTCATAGATCACTGTATAGTTGCCCTGATTCTCTTCTCCTGCTGCGGTGATATTATAATCACCTTCTTCTTCTCCAGGCTCACGATGTAATGTAAACGTCAGTATTGTTTTACCGCCTAATTTATAAGTCCATGTTACTGTTCTGGTGGCGGTATCAACAGTCGATGAAGCTTCACTTTCTGCATCATCAAAAGCCCATCCTGTTACTGATGCAGTGAGTAACGGATCATCCGCAACTCCGACTGCCTTCACAATATGATCTGGAGTTACGGTCAGCTCTTTCGGCACGATCGTCAGCGTTCCCGTTTCAGGATAAACGTTGTAGTTGCCCTCGACATAATATGTATTATGATCCTCATCCTCTTTCGCCTCTCCAGTGAAAACAGGCGTGATCGTGTATCCGTTTTCGTTCACATCTTCTCCTGCCGCTCTGCTTACTGTGAACGTGAGAAGTGCAACAGATGTACCATCTTTAACTACAGTATAAGTATATGTACGGATACCTGTATCCACATCCAGCTGAGATGTAAGCGTGCCGCCTTCATCGCTTCCCTGAAGCCCATCAAGCGTTACGTTCCACTCGGGATCATCATCTCCATATACTTTCTCATCGTCTTCAACTTTAACCACCAGGGAAGCACCGCTTATAGTGAATGTCGCATTTTCACTATACACATCATAATTCCCCTGGACATAATAAGTCTTGCCATCGTCGTCCGTCTGTGGATCACCATCAAACTTCACTGCAATGGCATATTCGCCTATACTTTCACCCTCGTCACGTACAAGATCAAAACTTATGACAGTTGGTGCGTCGCCAAGCTTCAGACCTTCAACATCTGCATGGAGCTCAGGATCATCTTCACCATATTGTTTAGATGCATCTTCAGCTTTTACAGTCGCCTTAGCCCTGTTGATAACATATTTTATTTCCTTGCCTTCACCATCTGTACGTACATAAACAACAGTATAATTGCCCTGATCTGTATCTCCTTCCAGAGTTATCTTATACTCGCCTGCATCCTCACCTTCTTCACGGGATACTTTGTACTTTACAGTATCTGCATCGCTGGTTCCTGCAGTATCGTCATATTTGAGTCCTTCAACAGTTACCAGAGTCTCCTCTCCCTCATCGCCGTATGTCTTGCTGCCGCCTGCAGTGATCGTAACTGTTGCTTTGGTAATAGTTAATGTTCCGGTCTCATAGAGAACACGGTACCCTTCCTGAAGAGGATCTCCTGCTGGAGTGATCGTATGCTCACCGACATCTATGCTTTCTTCACGGGATACTGTGAAAGATATATCACGTGTCGTTTCATCTTCTCTTGTTACAGTAGCAGTATAGCTGCCATCAGCATCCGGTCCAGAAACAGCAACTGTAGAACCTTCTTCCATTACAGTCGCGTTAAATGTGTATGGTGGGATTTCTTCTCCATACTCAGCAGAAATATCATTCACCTTGATCGTTACTGTGCTCGGTGTCTGTGTATTCTTTATTATTATACTTCTCGGATCCGAACCCGATGCAGGTGTGATGTTGTATGTATCTTCCTGGTTATCCGGAACAGGCGATTCGATCACAAAGTAGTAATATGGATTCCCGTTTTTGTCGGTCGCCTCCAGAGAATCGATCGTCTCTGTCCAGCTGGTATTATTGACAAATCCGGATTTGACTACACTGGAGCTGCCAATAAGAGCAAGGACCTCGTCATGTGTAAGATCATGATCTAAAGATGCTTCACTTGTCGTCCTATATAGATCAAATCTCACGGAAGGTTTCCGTGTCGTATCGCTTATCGGTGTCGTCCCGTTGAGATCAAACCACTGTTTGCTGATCCTGACACTGACAGCACCCTGGTTGTTGATAACATACCATCCGGTACCGCTGATATGGAACTTATATGCATAACGGGAAATAATGTTTGAACCCGCCCCATCATACACGGCTTCTTCCTGAAGCGAATAATCAATGATGTTGTCATCATCATCTGTAGCAGGAAGTCCTTTAAAGCTTGTAGTGTCATAGTACTGATCTTTGCTCAATTCGATAGTCATCGGCACTCCGCTTTTATTCTTTACAGGTTCCGGTGTGCTTCCGTTAACAGACTGATAGAGTCCGACCACGATATGATCAACCTCATCAGGCCATGGGTCTGATTCGTCGAGTCCCCAAGTTGCAGTCACAGGGATGTCAACTGTTTTATTTGTATTTGCTATCGTTACCGTATTATAGCTATGTTTCAGATCTGTAGCTGTCGCGCCAGAAGGAAGACCCTGAGGTACAGAACTGCTGTTTTCCGGGTAATAGAAATATACTTTTTCCGGATCTTTTGGCAGTACATAATTCTCTGGCTCCCCAGTCTCTTTTGCATAGTAAAGCGTGTCAGCCTTGTAGTCAGCTCCGCTGTCGCTAAAGCGGATCGTAACAGGTTTGACAACTTCTTTCTGCTCGCCATCTTCTTCAATTATTTCAGTTTCTGTTCTGTAAACAGCTCCTGGTACCGGGGTGTCATCAAGCGCTTTGTATACCGTGAACTCAGCACCAGGCAGGGTTTCGCCGGTGTTTTCATCCAACTTGACGATAGTCAGCTTATGGTCTACATATTCGTTCGTAAATAACAGGTTATAGCTGTGCGAATCGTGATCCGGATCGACGAGGAACTCATTCGTATCCTCTTCGACTGGTCTGCCATCGACCTGATATGAAAGAGTGGCGCTATCATTCAGTTCTATCTTGTCTTTTATCTCATCCGGCAGTGCGTTCTCTTCAATGACCCTGTAAGTGGATCCTTCTTCAAGATGCTTTCCTGCTTCAAAACTGAAAGATCCATAAGTAAATTCACTATAAAGGTGGCTCTCCTCATCTACCCAGCCTGATGCTGTGTCAAGAGCTTCTCTCTGCAGTGTGAACTTGATAGCATTCTTCTGTTCATCCGTCAGTTCGTAGTTGCCGCTGAAACGCTTTGTTACGTTTACACCGCTTGATATCGGATAGCAGCGTACTTTCAGAACGTCGCCGTTGAAGAAGCTGTAGATCCCGCCATAGGTATAATCCGGGTCATCTGTTATCAGGAAACTATAGAGAGTATTGTCTTTCTGATAGTAAATATCCTCTCCATCTTTATGCTCATAAGGAGCAGTGATCATCTCCAGATAATAAGCTGTGTTCTTATGTATGGAAACTCCGTCAGTAGCCTCATCAAGCTGTATCGTTACATAACCTTTTCTGCTGCCGGTTCCTGTCTCGAAGGTTATTTCCTCACCTGCATGCGGACCGGCTTTGTAAGTCATTGGCTGTTCATTGGAATCGAGCAGACGGAATACAGCACCGTTCAATCCGTCTTCCATATGGCCTTCAGCATAAACGAACAGATCGATTGTATACACTCCGCCGGTACCGGAAATATCTGACCCGGTCGGTGATATAGTCTCTGTTTCCTCTACTGTTGCACTATCGATTCCTACGAATGAACTGCCGCTCATATCGCCGATCTCTGCTGTATTATTTACACTTACATCCTGACCGGCATTACCTTTTACTCTCGTACGATATGTAACTGTTACAACAGATTCATCCGGTATAATAAATGTTCCGGTATAGCCATAGTAATCATATGAGACCTCAGTTGATGGGCTGCCGTTAACAAGTACAGTGATAGAACCATAATTGATCGACTGGTTATCACTGAATGTATCCTGAAGAGTAATGTAATCACCGGTTCCGATGTCTGCACCTTCAGGATTCACAGTTATCATGTATTTTGCTATATCACCTGTGAATTCCGTCAGCTCTTTTTTAATCAGCTTCGCTTCACCGTCAACGATAACAAGACGCCCGTTAATAGTTTCAGCAACCACATAATTACCGGTCGTATCTCTGGTCTCATCTACTGTGACGCCGGTAAATGTTACATCATAGCTGCCTATATCTGTCCCTTTTCCGGAAGCTTCGACTCCTGTAAATTCCAAACCTGAAACGCTGCAAGTATATCCGGAAACAGTCTGCTCCTCATTGTTAAATTGTTTGGTCGCACTGTTCGCTATAAGTGTTACACCCTTCGGAACAATGATCAGCTTGCCAGTTCTGTATTCGACTGTATATTTGCTTGTTACGTCATCACCTTCCGCATTAACGATCACGGCATCAGAAGCGGTTATATCATATTCCCCTACATTGATACTTCCATCCGGCACCGTGGTGTTGACCGATTCAACATGGTCTCCGTCCGCCAGAAGTGTTTCATCATACGAATACTTATTATCTGTGAGTGACTGACCATCATATTCCTTCTCGACATCATCAGCCTTGATGGTGATTTTACCGTCGAGTACTGTCAGTGTTCCATTTTCATATGTGATCTCATAGCTTCCTGTGACATCTTCATTACTGGAATTCTTGATCACAGCATCACTTGGAACATTGGCGCTTGTTCCTACATCTGTCTGCGATCCAGTGATCGTTACACTCTCAACGCTGTCGCCTCCAGCAAGTTCTGTATTGGTGAAGCTGTCTTTCGTAAGTGCTGTTCCATCTGATACTTTTGACGCGCTGTCTGCACGTATAGTGATCGATCTCGGAGTGACTTCCAGTTCACCATTTTCATATGTGATCTCGTAATTATCTGTAACATCCTGATTCTGTGAGTTCTTGATCACAGCATTACTCGGCACATTGGCACTTTTACCTACAACAGTCTGAGAACCAGTGATCGTCAGTGAATCAATATAGTCACCATCTGCAAGGTCTGTATTATCATAAGTATTACAGGTCAGCGGCGTACCATCATAAAGCTTGATATCATTATCAGCAGTTATCGTGAGCGGGATCTTGTCCCCACCCTTCGCATCTCCGTCGCCATTAAGCGTAAATGCACCGGCTAGTCCACCAGCAAGAACATATACTGAAAATCCATCTGTACTGAACTTCACAGTATCATCCTTAGAAGTCACATCCATGATCTCAGGTGTTTTGTCCTTTGCATCTTCAAAGTGGACGACACTGAGAGCTGTGTCTTCATCTATTTCTTCATCAGTCAATCTAATACTGACTTTCACCTTGCTGTCCGGCTGGAATTCTTCTTTTGTTTCCGGATCGATCAGCTTGATGTCGAAAGCACGAGCAAATAACAGCTCATCTGCGTCTTCATCAAGAGCGTCGGCAGTCTTCTCCACATAGTCCGTGTATGCTTTGCTCTTCTGTCCGATCTCTTCCGCCTGAAGAGTAACTGATTCAGCAAAATTGCCTGTAACAGTTATGATCGTCTTACCGGCCCTGGCTTCAAGTGTACGCGAAGCCATCTGTGATGTAACTACAAGAGAAAGAGTGCTGACAGGGTTCTGATTCTCTGCGCTCTCTGCCTTCTTCTGATAGTTATATTTAAACGTAACCGAATCCTTAGCCTGATCCAGGCCGGCTTTTTTGTTTGTGAACCTTACGGCATCTTCGCCGTCTTTATAAGCCTTATCTTTGTCGTATGCTTTGTAGTAAAGAAGCTTTTTGTCAACGTCCTCTGACCTGTATACTGAAGCGTCCGCCGCGTAAGTATTCTTATCTAATTTCTTTGTATATTCTTCTGATCTCAGTGCTGCTTCTTCATATGAATAAGCGATCAGCGCGTTTTTATCGCTGATCTCCTTGTCAATAACAGCACCTTTCACAGTGATCTCTACAGGTTCTTCCGGAATATATACTTTCCCGTTCTTATCAAAAAGTGTGATGTCGAGCGAGAAGAGGCCCTTCTCTTTATAGGTCTCCCCATCTTTTAATGAGATATATCCTGCTTCTGCTGTAGTTCCTTCCGGAAGCTTTCCGCTCACTGTGACTTCAAGGTCGATATCATCACCTTCTGAGTCAGCTTTTCTTCCTGTGAGAGATTTCCAGAAAGAATTAACCCTCTTATACTCTTTAGTCTTCTTCTGTTCTTTATTATCTTTATAGAGCTCTTCTTTGATGAGCGTGGCTTTGATAACGCTCTTCTTCAGCTGCTCATCTTCTGTTTTGGTGGATGTATCGTCTTTCTTTTTCGGGGTTTTTGCATCTGAAGAACCGCCATCGGTCTTATCCTCTGGCGTTTTAGCGGTCTCATCTTTCTTTTCAGGTTTCTCGTCTTTGGCATCCTCTTTTTCTTCGGAAGGCTGCTCAGACTGAGGTTCGTCAGGAGCCGTCTCCTGTGCGCTCTCCTCTACCTGATCAGTCTCGCCGGCAGCATAAACCGCGAGCATGCTCGCGTCAGTTATGCTCCCAGAGAAGACCATCATGGTTATCAGTAATAATGATAGTATTTGTTTTAGTCTCTTCATTTTTATCACCCTGTCTTAGTAGCCTTGCTGCCCCGTGAAGCGACATACATCCAGATCGCTTTTCAGCAGGCCGAACAGTTTATCAATAACTATTACTTTTTTATTACCCCTATGTGATCCCAATACCCGATCAAAGCTATAAGTTATTCAAAATCCTCAATGCTTATGCCTTCTTTAGTCAATTCATCTTCTTCTGCCTCATCCTTCGGAAGAGCTGAGTCAGGAGTACCTCCTACCATAGTCTCAAAGAAAGTAGCAGTCAGATTGATATAGATAACGTTATTATCATTGAGTGAATAATTGATGTCGTCGACAAGACATCTGTATTCACCGTGTGTCAAGTCGCTTACCACGCCCACAGCATCATTGTAGCTCTTTGTTTCAAACTGAAGCGTAAATGTCCTTCTTATCTGATCTCCGTCCCTTGTGATCTCAGTGAATGAGATAGAATAGTCTGAAACTCCTCTCAGTACCTGGTTCAGGAAAGCCGTCTCCCTCTTGCTGTTGTTATAGCTCTCCATGCGTGATGTATCTTCGGAAATGTCCATCTCGTCCATTTCTTTTTCCATATTCTCCAGCTTCGCTATCTTGGCATTTGCAAGATCCAGATCAGCCTGGGCAATATCGGCTCTGCTCTTAAGCGTCGAGGTCATTTCTTCAGTAGTAACATATACAAACCGGTAATACAGAAGTCCGACCAGAAGTATCGAGAGTACAGCTATAAGGATCTTCTCAGATGTAGTGAATTCTCTGCTCATTATATTCATGATCTGCTACCTCCTTACTCTTCCGGTTCTGGCTGTTTCAGATAGATGACGAATGTGACAGCAACTTTACCGTCATCATTATCATCCTGCCCTTTTCTGGCTGAGGAAATTACGCATCTTTCAACAATCGGCTTTTCCTCCAGCTCTACTGCCAGATCATTAAGTTCTCTAAGCGACGGGCCGTTCACCTCCAGGGTCATCGTATTGCCCGTCAGATTCCAGCTTTTCGAAACATTACCGCGTAGAAATGCTTTATCGATAAGCTTCATAGCTTTTACACGGTCTACCCTTCCAAGTTCTTCCTCGGTCATGCCGGACACTGTGTAATGTGCATATATATCATCTATCGCCTGAAGCTGTTCTATTTTACTATTAGCATCATCGATCTCTGACTCGATAGTCTGTAGTCTGTTCGCCTCTCTTAACGTAGCGGTGATCCTGTCTACAACAAGGAACTTGCCAAGAACTACCATGATCAGAACTATTGCAAGGATCAGCGGCAGATTCCTCTGCAGCGAGAATACCTTTTTCTTCTTTACCACAATATTAATGTAGTTTTTTGTAGGGACCTTGCCTTTATTAAGTTTAGGCAGATCTGGTACTTTCAGATTTATAGCCATTTGCAGTACTCCTTACGCAATACTCGCGTTATATCTCCAGTGTTATGCCGACAGCCTGCACAAATGTGTTGCATTCATTGATACGCTCTCCATCCGGCACCAGCTCAGATGCATTATGGAGGTCAGCATCAACAGTCTCATCTAAAGTGCTAACCAAAGCCTGATTTGCGGCACCGCCTCCACATAGCCAGAGGTTGTCAAGAACACTTCCCTGGTTGCTGAACTGATAGAAATTGATAGCTCGTGTAAGCTCTACAGCCAGATTATCGTAAAATGATCTGCATTCTTCTGAGCTCAGGCAGTTCTCAAAATCATTCAATACATATGTATGCGCCAGATGCTTCTCAACACCGTACTTATCCGCGATGATATCATCAAGCTGTGACAGGCCCATATCAAATGCACGAGTCGCAATATACTGGTCGCCCTTATACATATACATGGTTATAGAGCTGTATCCAAGATCCAGTATTCCGAACTCGTCTGTCACCTGTTTCAGGGTGTCGATCCTGCTTCTGATAAGGGAGATGTACGTGCATAATGCAGGGGCAGTCTTTACAAGCCTGAGACCTGCCTTCCTGAGCACTGTCTCTAATTCTTCGACCAGGCTCTTCTCTACTCCTACCGCAAGCAGATGCAGATTCTCCTCATCACGATCTATCACAGCATAGTCAAAAGCATAGTTCTCGACTTCACTAGTAATATAATCGTTGAATTCAAACGGCAGATTATAGGCGAGCTGTTCTTCTGTCATCAGAGGAACATCCACATTCTTCACATACACCAGATCACCTGGCAGTATCACTGCCGCGCTGCCTGCTCTTATGCCACTTTCCTTCATCGTCTGGCTGATAAGTGTCGCCATCGTCTCCACGGAGATGAACCGGCTGTCCTGTATCAGATTTTCAGGCATGTCCGCATATGCGGTCTTCATGACTCTCCCATTGCTCACAAGCGCCAGCTTAAGCCTGTCGCTGCCAATGTCGATACCAAGTACTGTATTACTGCTCATTTTCTCCTCTCTATCCAATCAGCCCCAGATACCAGTTGATCAACGGATCCCCTGCGAACAGGACCACCACTGACGCTGCCGCTATCCACGGGCCAAAAGGAAACTCCTTCTTATTATCTAATTGCGATATTAAACCAATATTAAAAACTAAACCTGTTATGCAGGACAGTATCAGAACAAACAGTGTCCCGACAAACCCGAAGTATAGTCCTGCTACGAATAGAAGCTTTATATCTCCTCCCCCAAGACTGTCCTTCTTAAGGATATGATCCATAAGAAGAGACAATCCGAGTATTGCAGCTCCAAATGTGAATGCCGCTGCCACGTGCATCATTATCTCATGTCCGCTGTATAGTACCGGAGCAGTTACTGCCCACGCGCCAATAGCGATCACATGACAACTGTCCGGTATCGTCATTGTGTCCAGGTCAGTAAGTGTGAGAAGATATAATACAGCCAGGAACACATAATTCCTCAGGCAGAGCACTGTCAAATCGAATCTCAGGATACAAGCTACGCTTATCACCGCGAATATCAGCTCTACCAAAGGATATCTGGCTGATATCTTCTCATGACAGTATCTGCATTTCCCGCCGAGCATCACCCAGCTTACGATCGGGATCAGATCCATCCAGCCAAGCTCATGGCCGCAACTCATGCAGTGGCTCCTGCCTTTTACAAATGATTCCCCGTTCCCTAAACGTATAGCAGTACAGTTAAGGAACGATCCCATGCAGGCGCCAAAGACGAAAGCAACCACAATACAGTATGCAAGTATCAGGCTGCTGTCATATATGCTCAATAGTCATGCTCCTAATTTCTGTTTACATTAATTTCTATATATTGCTCTGCCCGGATAAGCGAGCATGCTCGCGTCTGTTTTCTCTTTAAAGTCCGTTGTAGATCGAGAACATGGCAATATATATTGCTATAACGATATATCCGGCTATAGCTCCCATGAATATCAAAGTAGCCGGTTCAAGTTTAGCGAGTGCAGCAGCGGTCGCTGCCTCAAGTTCAGTGTCATAGTACTGAGCAGTCATGCCGAGAGTATTCTCCAGCTCTCCACTTTCCTCGCCTACTGCAGTCATGTCGACAAGAATATCCGGGAGACATCCGGAGTTCCTCAAGCTGCCTCCAAGCGTATGACCTGTCTCAAGTTCTGCAACTATCTTTTCCACTTCAGAGCCTATGTAATAATTCGATATAGCTCTTGAAGTTATGCCTACAGCTTTTGTCATTGGAAGACCAGCTCCAAGCATCATTGCCATGGTGTTTGCGAACTGACTTGATGCATTAAGCATATTAATGTTACCCAAAACCGGAAGCTTAAGTGCGATCTTCGCAAGCCTCATTCTTCCATCTTCAGTATTGCCATATAATTTCAGCGCTATCGCAGCTACGATCATCAATATTGCAATGATGAGCCACGACTTCCTGAAGAAATTGGAAATAATGATCAGCGACATGGTTATCGCAGGCATGTTATTGCCCTGTGCTTCAAAAATAGCCATGAAAGTAGGAACTACTTTCACCATGAGCACCATGACTACAATGATAGCCAATATGATAACAAATGTCGGGTAGATCAATGCTCCCCTGACTTTACCCTTCAGCTTGAGCTGCTTGGTGAAATGGTCGCTTGCGGACTGGAATGCAGTATCCAGATTGCCGGCTTCTTCACCCGCATGAATAGTCTCTAGGAAAGTTATCGGCAGGATCTTTCTTCCTCTGTCCGCAAAGCTCGCAGAAAGCGAACGTCCAGCTTCCACATCATCCGCGACCTGTTTCAGCAACTTCTTCAGAGTATTATCTGTCATTTTATCACTGATCAGCTGCACAGTCCTCGCGATAGGGATACCTGCTTTAAGTATCACTGCAAACTGGCTGCACATCAAAGTGAACGCCTTATAGTTCAGACGATTGCCGTTGATATCTGTCGCAAGGAATGTCGATTTCCTGTCCTGCTCCTTTTCCGGTGCTATCTGGACTACTATAGGATAATTCTGTTTGATCCTGTTCACGGCGTCCATCTGATTGACGCCCTCGATCACTCCGCTGATCTTCTTCCCGTCTTTTGATAAAGCTGTATATTTAAAAGTATCCACTGGATCCCCCTTAACAGTTCTTCTTTACATAATCTTTCTCATGAGCATACTCTACTGCGATGTCCTTGCTTATCTGCCCTGACCTGACGAGCTTTACGAGCGCCTGGTCCATGGTCTGACCGCCTATAGCGGCACTTGTCGCTACCGCGTTCTGGATCTGCGGCGTATTGCCGTTCCTGATCAGATTTCTAACAGCGTCTGTTACTATCATCAGTTCTGCTGCAAGAGCTCTTCCTCCCATTTTCTTTGGAAGGAGCTGCTGTGATATTACCGCCTGCATGCACGTAGAAAGCTGCAACCTGATCTGTGTCTGCATACCTTCCGGGAATGTTTGCACGATACGGTCGATAGAATCCGCAGCGCTGCCTGTATGTAGTGTACCGAACACCAGATGTCCGGTCTCAGCTGCTGTTATCGCGGTCTCTATCGTTTCCTTGTCACGCATCTCACCGATGAGGATCACGTTAGGGTCCTCACGGAGGCTCGCTCTCAACCCTGATGCAAATGAACCTGTGTCTTTGCCCACTTCTCTTTGGTTGATCGCCGCCTTGTCTGGCTTATACAGATACTCGACAGGATCTTCAAGCGTTACTATATGGCAGTTCTTGGTGTGATTGATATAATCGATCATCGCAGCAAGTGTAGTTGATTTACCGGAGCCAGTCTCTCCTGTTACGAGCACGATCCCTTTGTGCAGGTTAGGAAGATCCAGCGCCGCCGGCGGAAGTCCAAGCACCTTTAGATCAGGTATCGTATCCGACAAAAGCCTGAGTGCTGTAGACGGCACGCCCTGCTGCTTGAAAATATGGATACGGCAGCGGTTATCGGCATATGTCTCAGCGGCATCGAGCTCGCCTACTTTCTCAAATTCCGCATACGCCTCTGGCGTCTTTGCCTGTTCTTTCGCATATTCTATACATTCCTCCTTGGTAAGCGGAGCATCAGACATGTTCCTGAGCTCACCATCCACCCTGTACTTTGGTGGAAGTCCGCAGATCAGATGGATATCTGACGCGCCGTCTGCTTTTGCTTTCGCTACCAGCTGCTCTATAGTCAGCATTCCGATTCCTCCTTCATGCCTGATCGGCATTCTGAGCAGAAACAATTAACTAAATATCTTCGTAAACTACTCTCAGAACTTCGTCTGTGGTGGTAATACCCTGTTCTACAAGGTTGATCGCGCTCTGCTTGAGCGATACGAAGCCGCTCGCAGGGTCAGTCAGCATAGTCTCTATAGCTTCTCTCCCGGCTCCTTTAGCGACCATACGTCTGACTTTTATGCTGAGCGGGAATATCTCGAATACTCCAGTCCTTCCTCTGTAACCTGTATCAAAGCACTTAGGACAACCTTTGCCTTTATAGAACACGCGGTTAGGGTCATATTCAAGTCCGAGGCTTTGCTGCTCTTCTTCAGATGGATGATATGGCTCCTTGCAGTCCGGACATACCTTACGGACAAGTCTTTGTGAGAATACACCCTTGACTGCGCTTGCCACGAGGTACGGCTCCACACCCATATCTACAAGACGCTCAATCGTACCGATCGCATCGCTTGTATGGATAGTGGACAGTACCACATGACCTGTAATAGCAGATCTCATCGCGATCTCCGCTGTTTCACCGTCACGTATCTCACCTACGCAGATGATATCAGGGTCCTGTCTCAAGATCGATCTGAGACCTGTAGCAAAAGTCATCCCGGTCTTTTCGTTTATCTGCACCTGATTGACTCCGTCGACGTTATACTCTACTGGGTCTTCCAGAGTAACCAGATTTACTTCCCTTGTATTAAGTTCATTTATCATGGAGTACATGGTCGTAGTCTTTCCGCTTCCTGTAGGACCTACGATAAGTATTACGCCATTCTTGACTTTTATAAGCTTTTCGTATTTCTTAAGATCATCCGGCTGGAGGCCTATAGCGTCACGGCCAAGATTACCGGTCGTTTTATCGAGAAGTCTGGCTACGATCTTTTCACCATAGACAGTAGGAAGAGTCGATACACGTACGTCGATGTCTTTGTTCTTTATACGCACGTTGAAACGTCCATCCTGAGGCACGCGGCGCTCCGCGATATCAAGATTCGCCATGACTTTGATCCTGGCGATCACAGATGATTGGAGCTCACTTGGAACTGTCAGGATATCTCTAAGAAGACCATCTATACGCATACGCACTGACAGCTGCTCTTCGCGAGGCTCGATGTGGATATCGCTGGATCTCTCTGTAACAGCTCTCTCCAGGATAGAGTTCACAAGTCTGATTGCAGGTGCCTGGCTCGCGCTATCTTCGCCAATAAGCGTAGACGCTGCGATGTTGTCAGTAGAGGCGCCTTCATTTTCTGACATGGCAAACTCTTTTTTCATCTCTTCGATCGCCTTGGCAGCTCCGACATTACCATACAATACCTGTATAGCCCTGTCGATCGAATCTGCAGTCGCGATCATCGGAACGACCTTCTTCTTTACGACTTTCCTGACTTCCTCTATAGCATAAAAGTTCAGTGGGTCGCTCATCGCCAGGTAGAGCTCATCTCTTATCAGCCTTACAGGAACGACCTGATACTGCTTTGCGATATTCTGAGGAACTACCTGAGCAAGCTCCGTAGGGATCGTGATCTTATTCAGATCCACGAACTCCACGCCGAGCTGCATCTGAAGAGCTTCAATCATCTCCATTTCGGTGATCATTCCCGCTTCCTGGAGCACTGTACCGAGACGTTTGCCGGTTCCTTTTTGTAGCTCCAGCCCTTTGGCGAGTTCTTCTTCCGTAAGAAGACCCGCAGAGACCAAAAGGTCTCCCAGTCTTAAATTCTTTGTCGATGCTGCGTTTTTCATCTTTAACCCTTTGACATGATAAATCTGAACTATTTACTGTTATTCCATTTATCTGCCCAGCTTGTCTTTGACATGTATATACCAAAAACTATTATTTTGTACGCCAAAAAGGTACCCTGCCGATGGCACGTACGCAAAAACTGAGCCAAAATGGCTTTTATTTGATGTTATTGTAACATTATAAAGGCTAAAATGCAATGAAAATTCAACGAAAATCGACGAAATACCTAATGAATTATTCATTGTTTTATATCGCGATGCATAAAAAACACGGCTAGAGCATGTTGCTCTGAGCCGTGCATTCCGAATCGCGTTATTTCATGTTCTCCCGATCTGTTTTGCGTCGCCTGTCACCCGAGTGATGTGACGACTTCATAGTATACATCCTGTCGTCGATGATCTTCATGAACCGGTCAAGATCTCCTCCAGTATAGAGGCCTGTACCATACGATAATGAAAGTTTATACGGATTGGAAGCAAAGTGTTCCGCATTATATGCATCCAGGAATTTATTCACACGGCACATATAATCATCAAGTCCATGCTCCTTCTCGGTAAGCTTAAGCACTACGAACTCATCTCCGGCAAAGCGGAAAACAAGCTCGCTTTTGCTTCGTGCAGATTTAAGAATGCTCGCAACATCTCTAAGTACCCGGTCCCCTTCGGAATGTCCCAGATTGTCATTAATGTCTTTGAACCTGTCAACGTCGATCATCACTCCGGCAAACGACAGGCCGCGATTTATCCAGGATGAGGTGATAGTGTTCAGATACTGCCTGTTATATGTGTCGGCCAAAGCATCTACATATGCCATCTCATTCTGCTGCATCATGAACAGTCCGGTCAGACCAATCGCAGCTGACAGCCATGCAAGTGACAAGCCATAGAATGCGAACTGGAGTCCTGCCCCGACAAGGATAGGAACCAGGAACACCATGATATTCAGGAACGGTTTGGCGCCTGTCTCTTTCTGGTATTTATGCGTTACCCACATTGCCGTAAGGCAATAGAACAGTATTACTATGTAATAAACATAACTGAAAGGCTTTCGCTCATAGATGTTCTGCTCTGTGATATAGTAGGCGATCGGAATAAAAAAGTTCATAATTGTCATCACAAACATAAATACTCCGATCATGATATGCGGCTTATAGTATTTCCAGATACGTTTCGGATCTCTGTAAAGTCCAAGCTCGACATAAAAAAGGAGACAGAGCGGGAGCAGCAGATTGACTGTATAAAGATACGTATTGGCGATATAGTTAAAAGCTCTGGCTCCGGCAAACAGTTTGCCGTCTATTGTATATGAAAACGCCTCCATGAAGCACCCTGTCATTACTCCATAAAGCATCAAAACGAACAGCTTATCCTCTGTCTGCCTGCGAAGTATTCTGGTACTTGCGGCGTAGCGGAGAACAAGAATCAGGAATATTCCCACACCGTTTGCTATGTAAACTGAACGAAGATCTATCATTGATCAGTCACCATTTTGTCCCTTATTGTTCAGATCGCGCATCTCATCTTCTATCTTATACCATCGCTGTACTGTATTCTCAAGAAAAAAATAATAGCTGAAATAAAATGCCAGAAGCACGGCAAAAGCGAGCATGAACAAGGCTGCTCCAACACCGAGCTCTGGATGTATAAGCACCAGATATACTGCAAACAGTTCAACTATAACACTCATCGCAGTTACGATTAGATGAATCAGGCGCTCATGCTGCAGCACCGCGATCTTCCTTCTGTGCTCAGCAAGCATATCATCTGTAACCACGTGGCCGTTGATCGCTGCTCTGACAGCAGCTTCATGTTCGCGGCAGTATTTCTTCAGATCTATTCCAAAAGAATCACTTTTCATATCTGCCTCTTTATAACTTCTGATCTGTTTTTATTATACCATATAGTAAATCATATAAGCAGAACTATCTGTTTCAGCCACATGTTTTAATATATCTGTAATATTTACAGTTTATTATATAATATTATTTGATTTAAAATTTTAATATGCTATTATTAATCATAGTATTTAATAAGGAGGCAGCAACTATGAATAAAAAAGGCTTTACTCTTGCAGAGCTTCTTATAGTTGTAGCGATAATCGCTGTTCTGGTTGTGATCGCTATTCCCATTTTCACAAAGCAGCTTGAACGGAGTCGCGAAGCCACAGATCTGGCGAATGTACGCAGCGCTTATGCTGAGGTCATGACAGCAGCCGCAAGCAACGATACAAGTTCACCAGTATATAAGGGCGACGGTACTTATCAGTCAGTGGTCTCACCATTAAAGCAGAAAGAAGATGGGTGGGCTACAAATGTAGATAACATAGAGATTGGCGGCGTACCCAGCAGTACATGGATAGGCGAGCCGACAGCTGGAGGAAGCTGTACGGTAAGTTTCAATACCTCGTCCGAAAAAGTCACCATCAACTGGGGCGGATCAGGCGGCGGCACTGGCGGTGACACTCCAGGAGGAGATGGCGGTGACACTCCAGGAGGAGATGGCGGCGGCGGAGATGATCCAGCTTCAGAAACTGCGGCGCCTTTGGATTCTGCTATTAAATCTGCAGCAGAAGCTGCATTGCTTAACCTTATAGGTACTCCACATGGTTCCCAGAGACTTACTGTTACCATCAGTAACGGAACAGTTTCAGTGAATACTCACGGCAATCCAAGCGAACGTGTAACCGAAGCTTCAGTTATCAATGTGCTTAGATCATTACCTGGAGTTACATTTGATTCATCCGGAAAGATGTACAGCAACGGACATCCGGTGACAGATACGATCGCAGTTCATTACACGCCGAGCGGACATTAATCACAGTAATTTATCGCAAATAGTGCCATATTTCTGAAGAATAAGCAGGCTGACAATACACATAGTATTTGCAGCCTGCTCTTTTATTATCATTTGAAATATAGCAAACAGTGTTGATCGTCATACCAAGCCAGATTATTAGAGGATTGATGCAGTTTTGTGGTCCGCGCAAAAGGTTTTGCTGGAAATCGTGGCCGAAATTGTGATTCCTTGAGTTTTCGGTCACAAAGAGATGTTTTACCAACATGTTTTGTCCTATATGCCCCTATAGGCCTATAAGTCTCATATAACCCCTCCTTGCTGCCAGATAGCATGGCAGAAATACAGCTTGCAGAATCCGCACGTAAGAGATCACAAAAAACGACCAGCTCTTTCGAGCTGGCCGTCATCATGATCGGATTTAATTAACTGAAACCTTTTGAATCACTAATGCTAAACGCTATTTTGTAACAGTTACCGTACCGTTTGCTGCGACATTAACTTTAACTGTATCACCCTTTACGATATCAGGAATTTCGATGTCTGCTTCAGCACCATCTATACGTGTCTTAAGGGTCGGTGATCCACCTTCGATCAGCCAGCCTGATGTCTGCTGCTTAATAGTTGTTACTGTAGCAGTTTTTGCTGTAGTTGAACCATCTGCAAGATAGTCAGAAACAGCTTCTGCATATGCAGCACGGATGTTTGAGAGGTCTGTAGCTTCACGGCTTCTCTCGAGCTGCTTTGTGAAGATAGGAATAGCAATAGCAACGAGTACTGCGATAATAGCTACAACGATTAAGAGTTCGGCTAATGTGAAGCCTTTTTTGTTGTTCTTCTTGTTCATTGAAATTCTCCTTCCTGACAAGAATCCCGGGGGATGATATTTTGTTTAAGTTTCATGAACAATTCATTTCCCCCGATAGCAAATGAACGCTCACATTAGGTATACTTTACTTTCGGTAAAGTATATATCATCACATCTCTATGCTTGTTGGCCTGGGATGTTTAAACCTATTTCTAACATCGGATTTTAGCATAATATCAATGATTATGCAATATTTATTTCCTAAACACGTATTTTATATCATCGTTACATTAAAAAATCATTAAGACAATAATAGTATGATTACCATCGGGGAAAATCCTGCATTTTTTATTACATCCAGATCTGCCTCCATGACCTGATCGCCTTTGTGAACGGGGTCTCCTTCCTTCACGAGCACGCTGAAACCGTTTCCTCCCAGGTTTACTGTATCTATTCCGACATGCACCAGAATCTTCATTCCATTTGACGCGGTAAATGTTATCGCATGCCTGGTCTCTGCTATCCCCGAGACCGTTCCGTCACACGGTGCGTATATTTTCCCGTTATCCGGCATGATCCCGACACATCTGCCAAGTGTTCCGCCGGCAAATGCCGGATCTGGTATATCTTCCATCGGTATCAGCCTGCCATCAGCAGCTGCTGCCAGCTCGATGTTTTCTTCGTTCCCCGCAAGTCTCTTTTCTGCATCGATCACGAGAGCCTTCGTCTTTTCCACTTTACCGACAGATACTGACAGCTCATCCACCCCACGCCTGATCAGCTCTTCGACCGCTTCCGGATTGGCGGCGAGCTCACCGCATACAGCGGTAGGAACATTGTTCTGATGCCCAGCCGAAGCCGTCATCTCGATGAGCCTGAGCACCGCATCATGCATCGGGTCATAATACTCGTCGAGCCCCACGGCCTCGCGGTCAAGAGCAAGAGTGTATTGTGTAAGGTCGTTAGTCCCGATACTGAAGAAGTCGACTATCTTCGAAAGCTCGTCCGCTATCATCACCGCGGCCGGCGTCTCTACCATGATCCCAAGCGGCGGAACCCGGTACTCCACATCCTCGTCAGCCAGCTCCTTCGCGCATTTCTCCATCAAAGTCCTGACCGCTTCTACTTCCCGGCAGGCCGCGATCATTGGCACCATGATGCGTACGTTTCCATATACTGCAGCTCTGAGCAGAGCCCTGAGCTGTGTCCTGAACAAAGCCTCTTCTTTCAGGGATACTCTTACTCCTCTGCATCCGAGCGCAGGATTCTTCTCATCAGGGAGCTTCAGCCAGTCCGCTTTCTTGTCCGAGCCCAGGTCCATCGTGCGGATCACGGTCTCCTTCCCTGCCATCGCCTCAGCCACGGCTTTATATGCCTGGAACTGCTCCTCTTCAGACGGTGCCTCCTTATCTGCAAGGAACAAAAGCTCTGTCCTGAAAAGCCCTACCCCCTCGGCTCCTGATCTCTTCAGCGCGTCGATCTCCTGCGGTCCAGAGATGTTTGCATATACTTTCGTCCGCGTGGATCCCCGGTGAGCATTTTCAAGCTCGCGTTTCTTTTTTTCATTAAGCTCGTTCATCTTCAGAACAGCTTTCTGATATGTTTCCTTATCCAGATCGGTCGCGAGCATGCTCCCGTCGATCATGAGCAGCACATCTCTTCCCTCTGCCTCTGCTTTTTCATCAGGCGTGCATTCGTTCGTGCTCATCTCTGCACGGATCGCTCCCACAGCTTCTGATGACCCGTAGCAATACGGTATGCCAAGGTTTCCTGCCATGATCGACACATGTGACGTCGGCGCTCCATTCACGGTTACTATCCCTAGGATCATCTCCTGGTCGAACGCTGTGAGCTGCGCAGGGCTCAGCTCATCCGCCACGATTATAGCAGGCTCTTTCAGAGCATCAGTACTTTGCCCACTTCTGATGATATCTGCGAGTCTTTCGCTTAATCCAATGATATCATCTCCGCGCTGCCTGATATACTCACTCTCATTTCCCCGTATCACTTCAGCAAGCTCTTTGCCCGCGTCTATTGCTGCAGCGGCAGCATCCAGCTTCTTGTCAGCGATCAGCTTTTTAGCAGTATCAATGAATTTGTCATCTTTCAGAAGAAGACTTTCCATCTCATAGATGCCGACGTTATCCTTATCCGCCTTAGATGCGGCATTAGTGAGTTCTTTGTCAAGCTTTCTGACAGCATCGTCAAAGCGTGCCTCTTCAGTTTCGGCATCATCAGCAGCTGCCGGCTTAGAACCGCTCCTTTTCTCGATGAAAAAAGCTTTCCCGGCGGCAAAGCCTTTTTGTGCAATTGTCAGTTCAAATCGTTTCATAGCTTTTTACATATTCTGTTCCAGAAACTCTTTTACTGCTTTAAGTGCAGTATCTGAATCCTTTCCTTCTGCTGATATCTTCAGCAGTGTCCCCTGTGATGCGCCCAGTTCCATAATATCAAATACACTTCTGGCAGACGCAGTCTTACCGTTTGCCGAGATCTCCACCTTGCAGTCATACTGTTTTGCTATCTGGCTGAGCTTCCCTGCCGGTCTGGCATGGATCCCCGCAGGATCCTTTATCGTATACTCAAAACTGTTCGGCAGTATGAGGATCATGATAGGATCACCATGATGTACTGCCGGATAGCAATCAGTATCATCAACAGGTACAGTGCTTTCTGAGGCCTTCTCATCACCTTCATTAACATCCCGTGCCTGTGCAAGCTCAGCAGCGCTGTATGTAAAGTCTGTTATTAGAAATGCGCATATATATGAAACTAAAAGGCCGGCCAGATAGAACATTACGCTCTTGACTGCACCATTCGGACCGCTCGTCATCACGAACGCACCCAGAATGCCGGAAGGCCCCCATGTCGTGGAAGCGACCTCGGCAGCCATCACAAGCGCACCTCCAAACCCTGCACCCAGACCGGCTGTGATGAACGGCTTGCCCAGAGGAAGCGTTACGCCATATATCAGCGGCTCTCCTACTCCAAGGAAGCCAGCTGGAAGCGCGCCTTTTATTATCGAGCAGAGTCCTTTGTCTCCTGCATGCTTAGCTTTGATATATATCGCTATAGCCGCACCTACCTGTCCTGCTCCAGCCATAGCGAGCGCAGGATAAAGTGTCACATAGCCTATCTCCTGGAGCTGCACGGAATACAGAGCTACAAGCCCGTGGTGCATCCCTGCAGCGACGAGCGGTAGGAACATCGCGGCTGAGACATATCCTGCTATGATCCTTACTATTATGCTCTCAGACAGACAGAAACGGCTCACTACCCAGACTATCCCGCTTGAGACATAGCCGAGAGCAGGCATTATGATCAGGATATACGGCACAGCGCAGATCAGCATCGTCAGGAGCGGAGTGAAGATCACATCTACACTCTCAGGCATCTTTGATCTTATCTTCTTCTCAACTATCGAGAGCAGAAATACGCCGACTATAACGGCAAGCACTCCACCTTTGCCTGTATTCAGTATCGAATTGAGAGGCGTTTCCTCGTCATAAAGTTCCAACGTCTGCGATATATCAGCGATCCCCGGGAGTGTCGTTATCATACCGAGCATGCCGCCAAGTATAGGTGTCGCGCCGAACCGCTCTGCCGCACGATAACCTGCCCAGGCCGTAAGATACGTCATGAACGCGTTATTGATAAGTGAGAGCAGATTATATATGATATTCCAGACTTTGATATCGGCATAATCCGGCACGAGCTGTGCTATGATCGCAGCAAAACCTGCGCATAGACCTGCTGCTATGATACCTGGGATCAGCGGCACGAATATATCACCCAGTGTCTTTAAAAATGCTTTGACTCGCTTCAGACCGCTGTCTGAACCGCCGCGGTCATCGGAACCAGTCTCCGCGCCGATGTCATCATCTGAGCCAAGCCCCAGCTCATGGAACTTATCAGCATACTTCCTGCTTTTCCCAGGTCCTACGACGATCTCATAATAACGATCACGGTCATGGATAAGTTCAAGCACATCATCCATTACCCGAATCGATGCAGCATCGACCGACGCATCGTCTCTGACCGTTACCCGCACCCGCGTCATACAGTTCGTGACATTGACGATGTTTCCGCTTCCGCCGAGGCGGTCAGCCATCTTTTTAACATTTTCTACGTAATCAGCCATAAGCAGCTACCTTTATATCCGTACCCTTAACTTTACTCATCATGACAGGTCAGATAATTATTATCGTACATCATACAGATCCGGTCTCCGGTTTCTGTATGACGGATTGACTTCCCTCATGTGCTGCTGAAATCCCATGTCAAGCAGATGGTATACTGTACATTCCTCGTCTGATGCCCTTGCGACTATCCTGCCGTCCGGATCAGCAACGCTCGACCTTCCCGCGCATCTCTTTCCGAATTGATTAGCGGCGCATACATACATTATGTTGTACAGCGACGCCGCCCTCAGCAGAACCTCCCAGTCGTCCGTCCTCGGCCTGTAGAACGCAGCCGGCACCATCAGGATGTCTATCCCCTTTAAAGCCAGCGTCCTTACATACTCTGAGAATCTTATGTCATAGCAGATCACGACGCCTATCCTGCCGATATCGAGGTCGAATATCCCTAGATGATCACCAGGAGTAAGCCGGTCGGATTCTTTATCCTCATATGCGTCAAACAGGTGGCATTTACTGTAGTCTCCGACCACATTGCCCTCTCTGTCTATGATATATGTCGTGTTGGAAGGCTTTATCCCGGACTTGTACTTCACCGGCATCGACCCGGTAACTATATTGACGTGATTTCTTATGGCACACTCGCGCCATGCTTCAATGAAGACATCTCTGTCGCCCTCGTAGTAAAGTTCAGGCATGCAGACGATGTCGAGCACACTGTGCTGCCCGGCAGCTTCATCCACCATGCTCACAGCTTTCGCGAGCACGCTCGCCGGATCTTTATCATACCCGACCTGCACCAGCAGAACTCCGATCTTTTCTTTCATCGTGCTCCTCCTGCTCACCAGGCAGAATCAGAATAACGTCTTTATCCTGTCTACCATTCTGTCTATGTCAGATCTGTGCCCAAGGCTGTTCGCGATCCCGACAGCCTGCGTGATGTTATCCGTGATTATTCCGTCAGCCTGAGTACTGAGAACGTGTCTCTGGTCGCCTTTCTCATTTACTGTCCACACGAGGATCTTTTTCCCCTCATCATGGACATTCCTTATCGTATCGGACGTAGCTGACTCCTCTTCAAGAGCCAGATAATCACAATTCAACTCTGCTGTCCTGCCAAATGACGCAAACGCCAGAAAGCCAGTCTCTATCTCAGGATATGTATTCTCCAGATAATCTATGACATCATACTTAAGTGATATCATCACGCACTGGTCCTCCATGCCGTACTGCTTCGCGATAGTAACAGCATCGTCAGCCATCTTCCTGTCAGCAGTATTCCCTTTAAGTTCTACAAAAAGGATCATCTTGTCTTTGCACGCGATAAGCATATCCTCATAAGTCGCGACCGGCTCGCCGTCGACCGAGAGGGTTTTGATCTCACTAAGAGTCATCTCTTCCGGTTTCCTGTCGTCTCCTGCGGTCCGCTTGAATGTTCCGTCATGATTTACGACGTACCAGCCGTCCTTCGTCCTCTGGATGTCTATCTCCGCGCCGTACGCTCCGGCAAGAAATGCAGTGTCGATCCCTGCGACAGTGTTTTCCGGAGCCTCATTTCCGCCCGCACGGTGTGCGATAACTTTGACGCTCGTACCATCCGGGAACAGCCGGTCAAAATTCATGTCTACCACAACTGATGCTGCGACGACTGCAGCAAGAACTAATGCGATCCATCTTGCATAGCTTATCTGTTTTTCCCTTGTTATCCCTTTATATTCATAAAGACTGCCCTGTTTGTATGAGTAATATAGCTGTGTCATCTTCATAAGGTATACAGGCACAGCGAACAGTGCGGCAAGCGACGAGGCTATGACTCCTGCCGCCGCGAAAAGTATCGTAAGAAACCGTTCGATCACTGCCGGCAGCGGAAGCATCTCTATGACCTTAAGCGGTATGAAAAGGCATACGACCCCGGCAGCTGCTACCAGGCAGGTGATCGTAAGTATAAACAGGACATTCTGTTTAAGGAAATCGCCTGCATTAGCTTTTATGAGATCCCGGGACTGTCTGCTCGCATCTCCGATCGGCAGGTCGTCTATCACGATCCCATGCAGGATGAACAGATTAGCTACACCGACGATAAGGAGCACGATGACCGCGATCCCTGAAAGGACGGAATACAGAAGCGAATCTTCGATAGCGACCGCGATAAACGTCGGAATGTAGAAATTCCTCGTTGCGGTCACAGAAAGACCTATACCAAGCACCGGCGCTACGAGAGCGATATATATCACTACCAGAAGCCCTCGTATATCGAGCAGCCTGCGCATTGATTTTAATCCCTCCAAAAGACTGTCTTTAAGGGAGATTCGCCTTCCTGTCACTATGTTCCTTGCGAGCACGATCTTGGAGTTCATATCGAATGCCACGTATATGAACAGCGATGTCAGACCGAGAAGCAGTATCAGTATCCCCTGCCATGTCGTAAACAGAAACATGAAATCACCTGATGTGACAGCGACTCTGCCGCTACTCCTGAGAAGGACCTGAAACAGCCTGCCCAGTATGAACAGCAATACACCAAGGATTGCCTTGGTGACTATCTGATAGCAGAATATGTCAGGCAGCGCCTGAAGGTATGGCTTAAGTTTCTCCTGCATTTGTTATTCTCCTTCAATGCAATCACCTGTGATGAAAGCTTTAGCTACTATGGAAAAACGATCATCATCTTACTGTTACTTTTACTGTTTTCCGCACTCCGTTGATGGCGATCACATAGATCTTGCAGGATTCTCTTTGATGTTCTCTTCAGGTCTGTAAACAATTTCTCTTCACCTGTTCCCTTTGGCCTTCTCTATATGCTTTTTTTGATATATGTATCTAATTATAATAAAATATCTCTCTATTAATCATTAATTAAAGCTCTTTAATAAAAATATTAAATAATATTCTTATCCATGATAATGATACCATATCCAGGATCATTTATGAACTATGAATGACTGGTTTCTGAGTATGAATGGCTGGTTCCTGAAACTATGAACGACTGTTTCCTGAATATGAATGGCTGGTTCCTGAGTAGAACAGCCTGCTTTCAACAAGGAATATAAGATATGACGCCAGGACGATACAGAGCAGATAGACAGCAATCTCCAGAGCCACCCCGGATCTTTCGGCGATATCCCTGAATACTGGCTGAGTGGTCATGTAGAACGGATTAATGTAGAACATGTCAGGCTCACGCGCCGGATCGTGGATGATGAGCCTTGCAAGACAATTGATAAGCTCTGCTATCACCACTGTCACTCCATACATCAGAAGTGCACCACGAAACGAAGGCCTGACCCTCTTCATCAGGATCAAGATCGCGATCATGGATTCAGTGATGATAAGAGCATGATATATAAATGAGTGGACCGTAAATACGATCTCGTCAAGCAGCATGCCTTCAGGGTATGCCAGAGCCATTACCGCGCCGAGCAGCGAAAACGTGCTCAGATAAACGAGCACCGCTTCCTGTGCTTTCCCCTTGACATATACGGCCGCAAAAGACAGATACATAGAGAGCGAGCAAAGCTGCCATGGAAAATAGATGAGAGCGATCTGTCCATCATAGATATATGTATAGCAGAACCACTGTTTAAAGACCTCGGCGATCATCATGAACAGACCGAGTGCCCAGAGAAGCTTCAGAAGGAAATCCTCCCGCTTATTCTTTATAAGATGATAGACCGCGATATTGATCAGGATCGCGAGTGTCACGAATGCCAGGTGTATGGTCCCAAATACTGTCGGTGATTCAGCAAACAAAACATCCATAATTATTCTTTTGTCGACTCCCGGTACAAATACTTTGATTATTCTGCGGCAGATCTGCCATTCACAGCGTGTACGCGCTTTGGCCTGATTGTAGTAAATACATTATATCGCAGTTTATGTGCTTTCTCATTACCTTTTTATAGCTGCTGAAGACTGGAATCATATATAAACAGGGTATATGATACCACCATGCAGCGATTAGCTGTGCGATAAGAGTAAATAAGACAGGAAGCAGGATAAAGTGTCAGAGTCCTTACAACAGAATGATAATGAAACAGGAAAAGCATCTAAACTCAAGGAGATCGCCGAGATCGGCATCCCTGCAGTGTTTGAGAGCATCCTTTCAGTAGTGATCGCCACCATAGACACGAAGATGATCTCAGTACTTGGCAAGGGAGCAGTGTCTGCGGTATCTTTCACCACGCAGCCTAAGCTTATCATACTTGCCATTTTCTATGCTATGGGGACTGCCGCGTCGGTGTTCGTTGCTCAGGCTTTAGGTAAAAAAGACAAGAATGAGGCAAATACATATTTTCAGGAGATCCTGCGGTTGACCATAGTTCTTTCCATCGCTTTCGGGCTCCTTGGGGCTGTTTTTACAGGCCTGATAATGTCGATATGCAACCACCAGGCTGATACTGTAGGTATGTCCACCGACTTTTTCCGCATTATAATGGCTTTTCTGGTGTTCAACTGTGTATCCATCGTGCTGAACTCATCTCTCAGAGGTATTGGAAAAACACGCCTCACGCTGATCTCCAGCATTGCAATGGGTATCGTGGATATCATAGTGAACTACCTGCTTATCGAAGGGCACTTCGGCTTTCCAAGACTTGAAATAGTCGGCGACGCTCTAGGCACCGTATGCGGCATGCTCGCGTCCTGTGTGATCAGTATCATCCTTCTGATAAAGTATTCAGGTTTTCTTACCCTGGACGGACTGTTCCATCTGAAAAAGATTCCGGAAGTGATGAAAAATATACGCGTTCAGGCAGGAAACACCGTATTCGAGAACCTGTTCACACGTATAGGCTTCCTTCTGTCCAGTATCATAATATCAGGTCTGTCATCCGATCTGACTGCAGTTTATTCAGTCACGATGATCCTTCTCAATTATTCATTTTCCTTCGGTGACGGCCTTCAGGCTGCAGTGGTGACACTGACAGGCGGAGCATGGGAGCGAAAAAAACCATGATGTGAAAGAATATGTTCACCTGTGCCTGCTTGTCGGCGCCGGCGTGTCCATTGCATTGAGTGCTGTGTACCTGCTTGGCGCGTGTCCTTTCTACAGCATGTATTTCCATGATGAAGAAGCTATATCTCAGGGCATATCATATACTTATGTCGCAGCAGCGCTTACTTTCCTGCAGATCATCCGCATCATATACGTCGGCGCAATGCGGAGCATGGGCGAGGTAAAGACCCCGCGGAGAATGGCGACGCTCTGTGTACTCGTCATCAGCCCCTCAGTTGCTTTCATACTTACTGTAATATTCTCATACGGGGTATGGGGTATCTGGGCAGCATCGCTTGTCAGTCAGATCTGCTGGTTCTTAATGAGCTGCATCAAGGGCAGACAGTGTATAGCCAAAGTAACAGCCATGGAAGAACAGGAATCATCAGAGAAAACCGAGTGAATGAATCCTGAAATACAATTTCTGCATCGTCATACTACTGTTTTCGGCAATACTCACGCTTCTTACAACAAGCTTCTCTAAATGCTGGCATACAAATGCCAACGAATGAACCCACAAAGTAAAAGCTACAAAAAAGCACAAAAAAATGGAGCATAGTGGGATCACGCTGTGCTTTGATCCCAATCAGTAAACCCAAACAGCAAAAAACAGGATGCCAGATGACATCCTGTTTTTTTAATGGAGCATAGGGGGATCGAACCCCTGACCTCAAGATTGCGAACCTTGCGCTCTCCCAGCTGAGCTAATGCCCCATATATTTAATAGTGCCTGTTTTGGCGGTTCGCACAATGAAGATTATATTATAAATCAGATTTTATTTCAAGGACATTTTTCTCAATGCCGGACTGCACAATAAACGCAGCCCAAAGCCATTCAAGGATGTCGTGATCAAAACAAAATGATGGTCGGTACCTATATGAAAAATCTCGTTAGTATACATTTACTACCTATCGTCAGAATGTATACTAACTTTCAGCAGTCTATGCAGATCGGTTAGTATAAAAGTTCTAACACTTGTCTGTTTGTATACTAACTTTCAGCAGTCTATGCAGATCAGTTAGTATAAAAATACTAACACTTGTCTGTTTGTATACTAACTGTCGCTGCATAATAAAAGCTCCGGACCTGAAATCCGGAGCTTATTATGTGTTTTCTCGCGCGGAATCGAATCGATTGCCTGCGCCTGTAAGCCGCCTATCAATAGCCTGCGCCTGTAAGCCGCCTTTCAATGGGCGCCTATCTACCACCCTCGCAGGCAATCCGCCTATCTACCGCACATTAACGGTACAAACAGCTTTACCCTTGCACTTACTCTTCTTCTGCTTCCTGCTTGATGACTGCCTGTGCTGCTGCGAGACGGGCAACTGGCACTCTGTATGGTGAGCAGGATACGTAGTTGAGGCCGATCTTGTTGCAGAGTTCGATACTCTTTGGATCGCCACCGTGTTCGCCGCAGATACCGAGCTTGAGGTTCGGTCTTGTCTTGCGGCCATATTCTGCTGCGTACTTCATGAGACGTCCTACGCCATAGATATCGATCGTCTTGAACGGGTCAGTATCCATGATGCCTTCATCAACGTATTTTGCGATGATGTCTGCTGTATCGTCTCTTGAGAATCCGTATGTCATCTGTGTAAGGTCGTTTGTTCCGAATGAGAAGAACTCTGCGTGATGAGCTATTCCATCAGCTGTAAGTGCAGCACGAGGAACCTCGATCATAGTACCTACCTGGTACTCGATCTTCTTGCCCATTCTTGCCATGCAGCTCTCTGCTGCTTTGTCGACGATGTCCTTAACATATGCGAGCTCACGACGTCCGCCTACCAGCGGGATCATGATCTCTGGAACGATCTCGATACCGAGTTCTTCAGAAACTTCGATAGCTGCTGAGATGATCGCTTCTGTCTGCATCTGAGGGATCTCCGGATACTCGATAGCAAGACGGCATCCTCTGTCACCGAGCATCGGGTTGAACTCGCGGAGAGCTTCTGATCTTTCTTTGATCGTCTCTTCGGATACTCCTGATGTCTGTGCAAGCTGCTTGATGTCTTCTTCTGTCTTTGGAAGGAACTCATGCAGTGGTGGGTCGAGGAGTCTTACTGTCATAGGACGATCCTTAAGCACTGTGTACATTGCCTTGAAGTCGCTTCTCTGATATGGAAGGAGCTTGTCAAGAGCAGCTCTTCTTCCTTTTTCGTTCTTGGCTATGATCATCTCACGGAATGCAGGGATCCTGATGTCCTGGAAGAACATGTGCTCTGTTCTGCAGAGACCGACTCCTTCAGCTCCGAATTCAACTGCCTGCTTAACGTCTGCAGGTGTATCAGCGTTTACTCTGACCTTAAGTCTTCTGATCTCATCTGCCCAGGTCATGATACGGCCGAAGTTTCCTGAGAAATCAGGTGGGATGAGTGTGATCTCGCCGAGGTATACCTTACCTGTAGTACCGTTGAGTGAGATGAACTCGCCTTCTTTATACTCTTTGTCGCCGACTCTCATGATTCCGTTCTTCTCGTCTACGACAACTTCTCTTGCGCCTGCTACGCAGCATTTACCCATTCCACGAGCTACTACTGCAGCATGTGATGTTCTTCCGCCGCGGGCTGTGAGAAGTCCCTCAGCTGCGATCATTCCAGCAAGGTCTTCAGGTGATGTCTCAGGTCTTACGAGTATGGCCTTTTCACCGGCTTCCTTGAGCTCAACTGCCTTTGCTACACTCAGGCAGATCTTTCCGACTGCTGCGCCTGGAGATGCAGGAAGTCCCTCTGCAATGAGTTCTGCTTTGGCTTCATCTTCTGCATCAAATACAGGGTGGAGCAGATGCTCAACGTGCTCTGGCTCAATCCTGAGTACAGCTGTCTTTCTGTCGATCAGCTTCTCATCTACCATGTCGCATGCAACTTTTACTGCAGCCTCAGCGGTTCTCTTTGCTGCTCTTGTCTGGAGCATGTAGAGCTTGCCCTCTTCAACTGTGAACTCCATATCCTGCATATCTGTGTAATGCTGCTCGAGTACCTGGCAGATATGCTCAAATGTCTTATATGCTGATGGGAATCTCTCTGCCATCTGTGAGATAGGCTCAGGAGTTCTGATACCAGCTACTACGTCTTCGCCCTGCGCGTTTACAAGGAATTCACCGTAGATCCTCTTCTCGCCCGTCGCCGGGTCTCTTGTGAATGCTACGCCTGTTCCTGATGTATTTCCTTTATTTCCAAATACCATCGACTGTACGTTTACAGCTGTTCCGAGGTCGTTTGGAATGTCGTTTATCTTTCTGTAGAGGATCGCTCTGTCGTTGTTCCATGATCTGAACACGGCTGTTACAGCTTCCATCATCTGCTCTTCAGGATCCATCGGGAAGTCTCTTCCGATCTCAGCCTTTACGAGTTTCTTATAGTCTGCGATGATAGCTTTGAGGTCTTCTGTCTTGAGGTCAACGTCAAATTTGGCTCCGACTTCTTCCTTCTTGCCGTCAAAGATCTCTTCGAACTTCTTCATAGGTATCTCAAGAACGACGTCTCCGAACATCTGGATGAAACGTCTGTAGCTGTCGTAAGCAAATCTGTCATTGCTTGTGAGTTTTCCGAGTGCTACTACTGTCTCGTCATTGAGTCCGAGGTTCAGAATGGTATCCATCATGCCCGGCATTGAGATCGGTGCTCCTGATCTTACTGACACCAGAAGCGGATCCTCAGGATCTCCAAACTTCTTTCCCATTACGCTCTCCAGATCAGCGAGCTTTTCTTTGATCTCCTTGACGATGGATTCGTTGATCTTGCCGCCGTCCTCATAGTATTTGCTGCAAGCTTCAGTAGTTACAGTAAAACCGAACGGTACAGGAAGACCGATCTTTGTCATCTCAGCAAGGCCTGCGCCCTTTCCGCCGAGAATCGCTCTCATGTCCTTGGAACCTTCATTGAATGAATAAACATACTTTTTGTCCATAAAATCCCTGTTTTAAATAATACCTTTCCTTCTCTTCTTCTTTCTTTCTTTTTCCTCTTTGATCCAGATTTCTCCCTTTTGCTCATTATCTTGCGGATCAAGCAGTTTTACTTTTCCGGCGCCTCCGACGAGAGAAATGATCCGGCGGTGCCTTTATATCAAAAGCCGGATTCCCGGCTATTGATTTCACATTATTATAATCCGGAGATAGGTATAGACCGCCCAGCTCCGGACTTCTATCATAAAAAAAATATGGCGATTAGTCAAGAACTATATTAAAGTATATTGCTGAATTATTTCTTATGATTTTCCTGCGCAGCAGTTTTAACCTGCTTCACGTGCCAGGCGTATCGGTATATATTCTGCGAGCACGGTATTGAAGCCGTGCTCGCGAAAATATGCGTATGGATTTTGTTCAGTCTAGAATTTGAGACGTTCCTGGATATAAGCTTTCACGTCTGCGATCGGCATACGCTCCTGCTCCATCGTGTCTCTGTCACGGACTGTCACGCAGCCGTCGTTCTCGGTATCAAAGTCTACGCAGATGCAGAATGGTGTTCCGATCTCGTCCTGTCTTCTGTAGCGCTTTCCGATGGAGCCTGACTCGTCGTAGTCAACTGCGAACTCGTCAAGCAGCTCTTCGTAGATCGGCTGTGCCTGGTCTGCGAGTTTCTTTGAAAGCGGCAGTACTGCTGCCTTGAACGGTGCCAGTGCAGGATGGAAGCGCATCACGATACGTGTGTCTTCTTTGCCTTTTGCATCGGTAACTGTCTCTTCGTCATAAGCGTCGATGAGGAACGCAAGCGCTACTCTGTCAGCTCCCAGTGACGGCTCAACTACGTATGGTACGTATGTCTTCTTGTCTTCGCCTTCACCTTCTGTGTACGAAAGATCCTGATGTGAGAACTTCTCGTGCTGTGACAGGTCGTAGTCTGTTCTGTCTGCGATACCCCAGAGCTCGCCCCATCCAAATGGGAAGAGGTACTCGATGTCTGTAGTTCCTTTGCTGTAGAACGCAAGCTCTTCAGGCGTATGGTCTCTCATTCTGAGCTTCTCCGGCGTCATGCCGAGTGACTTCAGCCAGTCCATGCTGAATTGCTTCCAGTATTTCCACCAGTCAAGATCGGTCCCAGGCTGGCAGAAGAACTCGAGCTCCATCTGCTCGAACTCTCTTGTTCTGAATGTGAACTGTCCCGGTGTGATCTCGTTACGGAATGACTTACCGATCTGACCGATACCGAACGGGAGCTTACGTCTTGTTGTACGCTGCACGTTCTTGAAGTTTACGAAGATTCCCTGTGCTGTCTCAGGTCTCATGTAGATCTGTGATGTGCTGTCCTGTGTTACTCCCTGATATGTCTTGAACATCAGGTTGAACTCTCTGATCTGTGTGAAGTCGGAACCGCCGCAGTCAGGGCATGTGATGCCGTGTTCTTTAATGTAGTTCTCCATCTTCTCATGTGGCCAGCCGTCTACCACGACCGGATCAAGACCGTTCTCAGCTACATACTCTTCGATCAGCTTATCTGCACGATGTCTCGCGTGGCACTTCTTGCAGTCGATCAGTGGGTCCGAAAAGCTTCCTACATGTCCTGAAGCTACCCATGTTGTCGGGTTCATAAGGATAGCGGCATCAAGTCCTACATTGTACTTGTTGCCCTGAACGAACTTCTTCCACCACGCCTTTTTAACGTTATTCTTGAATTCCACACCCAGCGGACCGTAATCCCATGTGTTCGCAAGTCCGCCATAGATCTCAGATCCCGGAAATACGAACCCGCGGCCTTTTGCGAGTGCTACAATTTTTTCCATCGTGACTTCATTACTCATCGATACTTACCTCTTCATCAAAATCCTGTCTGTTTGTCTGCTGTATTACTGCTCTTCGTCTGTAGTTTCTTCCTTGGCTTCCTCAACGATGTCTTCAACTGTCTCTACAGCATCGTCTTTAGCTTCTTCTACAGCGTCTGCAGCCTCATCAACTGCGTCAGATACTACGTCCTCAGCGTCCTTCTTGGCGCCTGTGAACTTGTCAGCAGCATCCTTCGCCATATCTAAAGCTTCCTCGCCCTTCTTCTGGACTTCGTCAACGATTCCAGGAGCCTTCTCTTTGATCTGTTCAGCTTTTTCTTTTACTGTATCAAAGATCTGTGTGCCCTGAGCCTTGGTCTGCTCATAGACTTCTGTTCCTTTTTCCTTTGCCTGCTCGTACAGGTTGCCTGCCTTGTCGGTGATGTCGACGACTGATCCGTCTTCCTTGACGACTTCGATCTTGCAGTTGAATCCGAATGAAGCAGCTACTCCAAGAATAATTCCCCAAGGTGCTACGATTGCGCCGATAACTCCGGCGTTGAGCGGCAGATTGATGATCCTGTCTCCGTCCTTGCTGATAATGATTCTGGAAGCGTTACCGCGATCAACTACTTCCTTGATCTTGTCGATGATCTCATTACCCTTCTGGCTGATCTTCTGTGATGAAGTCTCGCCGTCAGTCTTGTCCTCGATACTTACGATAGCGTCGACTACATTACCATCAGCAGCTTCCAGAGCTTCCTTAGCTTCCTTGTAGGTCACACCTGTCCTGTCCTTGACAAGCTCGATCTTTTCCAGTGTTACTTCCATTTCAATTACCTCCGTTTATTAATCGATGGTTTATTATCTTTCTGAACGACCCCGAAACAATCAGTCTGCCGTATATTCAAAGAGTATGACAGTTGTTACGGCCTGTTTCACGCTTATGCCTGTTGTCCGCTGAACAAAGATTCACTCTTCAGATCGCCTAAATCGAAATGATAGTCAATATACGCCTTCAAAAGGCGCTTAAGCTTCCCGGCCACTTCGTCCGAAAGCGCGATCCCCGCAAACTTATGCATCGGGTTTCTCGCATAATATTTCACCACGTTAATTATATCAGTACTAATAGGGAAAATCAATGCTTCCTCGGCATTTGGCTCAAAGTTCATCATACTTTCACCAGACTTCACATTACCTGCACAATCCCCGCACAGAACGCCGCCGTCTTTTATGCTGATCGCGGCAGGAACAGGTGATCCTTCGCCGCCTGATGGCTCGCTTTCGTCAGTTGCCCTGCTGATGTGAGAAGTGAATGTTTTGCCGCAAGAGACACACTTATCGAGCTCCGGGAAAACCCCAAGTACATCGACCAGCTTGATCTCATAAGCAAGCAGCAAAGTCTCATGCTTGCGCTTGCGCTGTTCCAGTTCTTCAAGAAAACTGATCAGAAGATCGAATACCTGCGGCTGCGGAAGACCTTCCGGCACCACTTTCTCAGTGAGCTCGAGCGCGTATGCCGCAGCAGCATACCGGTCAAGATCCTCACCTATCCCATAGTAGCTCGTTACTGCGTCCGCTCTGTCCAGCTCATAGTAATTCCGGCCTTCATAGATCTGGTAATTACCGAACGTAAAAGGCCTGAGCGCAAGCGCCGTACGGGATCTCCCCTTATCGCCGACGTTGCTCCCTACGCTTATCTTTCCGTATTTTCTTGTGAAAAGGAGGATCATCCTCCGGCCCTGCACCATCTTGGTCTGGCGGAATATGATCCCCTCAGTTTCAAGTGTCATCTATTGTTCTCTTTCCTTATATCCGAACTCCAGCAGCGCGCGGTCGCTGTCGCGCCAGTTCTCACGGACCTTGACCCAGAGCTCGAGATAGATCTTCGTTCCGAGAAGCGCCTCCAGCTCCTCACGTGCAGCCTTGCCTATTCCTTTCAGCTTCTTTCCCTGCTTTCCGATGATTATACCTTTATGTGACTTTTTCTCGCAGAAGATCACGCAGCCGATCCTTGTAAGCTTCGGCGTCTCTTCGTAAGACTCGATCTCGACGGCGATACCGTGCGGCACCTCCTCGTCAAGGCACATCAAAGTCTTCTCGCGTATGATCTCCGTCACCAGGAATCTCTCCGGGTAGTCTGTGATCATGTCTTCAGGGAAATACATTGGTCCTTCGTCGAGCATGCTCTCCAGGTGCTCCATAAGCTCCGGCACATTCTTCCCTGTGAGAGCCGATGTGCCATAGATCTCATCAAAAACTCCTGCGCTGTCGTAAAGGTTATAGATCTTCAGATACTCGTCAGGCTCCATAATGTCTATTTTATTTATGACCAGTATCTTAGGAGCTTCACATGCCTTCACCATATCAAAGACATACCTGTCGCCGCCCTTTTCTGAATAACTGTCGACTATAAAGATCACGGCGTCGACTTCGTACAGGGTATTTGCCGCCATTTCTGTCATAGCCTGTCCAAGCTTGTTTCTACCCTTATGTACTCCCGGCGTGTCGATGAATATCATCTGGCAGCCCTCGTCTATGATCTTTCCGCCGGCGGTCCTCGCAGTACCCGCGTCAGCTGAATCTGCCGCATCGATGACGCTCGGCATCCTCGTATAGATACCGCGTATACTGTTTCTCGTCGTCTGAGGCTTGTCAGTCGTGATCGCTACTTTCTCTCCCACCATCTGATTGAGAAGCGTTGATTTACCTACATTCGGCCTTCCTATTATGCCTATGAATCCAGATCTCAAGTTATTACTCCTCTTACTCAGTAAAACAAAACATTTCCGGAACAGGTAACGTATTCTGCAAGACCATGCTGGTCTGAAAAAATAGCACTATCGTGTTATCCCGAGCTCTGCCATCACTTCGTCCTCGCGGGCCCTCATTTCCTTTTTATCTTCTTCTTCCATGTGATCGTAGCCAAGGAGATGAAGTATGCTGTGCACGAAAAGATAGATCACCTCACGCTCAAGCGGGTGGCCGAATTCTTCTGCCTGCTCTGAAGCGCGCTCCATACAGATAACCACATCTCCAAGCTCAGCAACTCCTGTCTCTTCCTGCATGTCGATCATATCGTCTACCGAGTCGAACTGCGGAAATGATAAAACATCTGTCACGCGGTCCACATCGCGGTAGTCGCGGTTCAGATCCTGTATCTCCTCAGGTGTAACAAAGGAAACGCTGACCTCGGCGCCCTCAGGATCGATCCCTTCTTTCCGGAGGATCACAGAAAGCGCATTTCTCATCGTTTCCCCGTATATCTTTTCCTGGCTCTCGCCCTCGCTGCTCTGTGCAAAATATATCTGCATTCTTTACCCTTCCCTGGTGCTGTGCCTTTGTTCAAATTTATCGTATGCGTTGATGATGCGCTTTACCATCTCGTTGCGCACGACGTCGACGTCCGTCAGATAACAGAAATCGATACCGTTTACGTCTTTCAGTATACGCTGTGCTTCGACCAGTCCGCTTTTGCTGCCGCGTGGAAGATCGACCTGTGTCACATCGCCGGTAACCACGATCTTGCTGCCGAATCCCATACGGGTCAGGAACATCTTCATCTGCTCACGCGTCGAGTTCTGCGCCTCGTCGAGGATTATGAATGAGCTGTCAAGCGTCCGTCCGCGCATGTATGCAAGCGGGACGACTTCGATGACTTCCTTTTCTTTCAGCGCAAGCGCCTTGTCCCGTCCGAGGATATCATAAAGGCTGTCGTAAAGCGGGCGGAGATACGGATCGACTTTCTCCTGAAGATCGCCCGGCAGGAATCCGAGATTCTCACCGGCTTCAACTGCTGGCCTGGCAAGTATTATACGCTCAACTTCTTTGTTTCTGAGAGCGTTTACCGCCATTGCGACTGCGATATATGTCTTGCCTGTACCGGCTGGGCCGATCGCGAATACCACATCGCGCTTCTTGATGCTGCGGACATAATTCTTCTGGCCGATCGTCTTTGGCCTTACCGGTTTGCCGCGTGTTGTAAAGCAGATGATGTCGCCAGTAACGTTACTATCCGAATATGATTTGCCCGACGCTTTAAGACTGATCGCATACCTGACTTTCTGCTCGTCAAGTGTCTCACCTTTCGCGAGCATGTTCGAAAGCTCTTCCACGATGCCAGCCGCGAGCACGTCGTCTCCGCCTTTGATCAAAAGCTTCGACTCTCTTTGTATGATCTCAGAACCTGTTGCCTCTTCGATCAGTCTGAGGTTAAAGTCCAGATTTCCGAACAGATCCTCCCTGTCGATATCATCACGGATACTTATTTCTTTGATACTACCGTTCTCAACCAAACGTATAAATCTCCTTCTATATATTATCTATATCCATTCTATCCCTAACCAGCATTTATAGCAACTATTCACCCAAACAGCCTATGTAGTTGTACCTGCCTTGATACATTTCATCGATTTGAACCGCATCAGGGATGTAATACAAAAAACCGGGGGACTTGTCCCCGGCCGTGTGATGTGAAATCAGTATTTTCTAGCCTTTTTTCTGGCTGCTTCAGATTTCTTCTTTCTCTTTACGCTTGGCTTCTCGTAATGCTCTCTTTTTCTTACTTCAGCCATGACGCCGTCTCTGGCGCACGCTCTCTTGAATCTCTTCAGAGCATTTTCCAGTCCTTCGTTTTCTCTGACGATTACCTGTGCCATACCTTGTTTCACCTCCTGCCTGCTATGAAATTGGTTTATGGCAGGTCGCCTTTACCAGTAACGAAATAATTATACACGTTTTGCAGTGGCTGCGCAAGATATTTTTTCGCTGTCTGTCAGTACATGTATAAAAGTACACGCGTGTGTTTTTCAGCACACGCGTGTATCGTTCGGTTATTTTTCTTCAACTCTAAGCTTTATTTGACCTTAGGGCTTACTGCGACCTTACTGTAATCTCCGTATACATCTCCCTTTGCGTAAGCTCTCATGCGGATGTCGTACTTCTTGCCCTTCTTTAGCTTCGTCAGAACAAGCTTTGTCGACTTGACGCCGTACGTCTTTGTCTTCCACTTCTTTGTCCCATTTACACGATATGACAGCTCATACTTGGAAACACCTGAAGCTTTCTGGTTCTTCACAGTAACTGTGAGCTTTTTCTTTCCAGAAGCGACCTTGGAGATCACACCGCGCACCGGCTTGATCGAGAACGTGGCCTTTACTGATCCCGAATAGTTGTCAGTCGTAGGTGATACAGTTATAGTAGCTTCTCCGCACTTCACGTTATTCTTATATGTCAACTTGAACTGGTCCAGATCGACAAGACTTCCGAGGTTATCTACTACAACGACGTAATCACACTTAATAGCTTTTCCGGTATACACATGTTCCCTATCGAAGACAAATGCGCCCACGAACTTAGGCTGAATAACTTTGATCTTTACTACACTTGTTCCGATGATCTTCTTTTGTCCACCGTCAAGATAACTGGCTTCAACATAAAGATTTGTTGTTCCTTCTTTCAGGCCCCTGACAGTGATCTTTGTATCATCAACATAATCCTGAGTGACTGATGCGATCTGATCGCCGCCCTCTTCAAGCGTCACATCTACCTTTACATCATCAGGCAGCAGCCCTGCATCACCCTTGAATACTACTCTGAACCAATCTTCATTAGATATGCTGGTCGATGAAACCGAAACAATATCCGGCACCTTGAATCGGATATTTGTTGCCTCTGTATTGTATGCCTTTATCGGCAGGTTATCATATGCAAAGAAGTCCTTTTCCTCTCCGGAGTTAAGGTACTTAACGATCTCTGTGAAATCTGTCCAGCCGGTATCATCAAGTACATAGCTTTCCTTCTCATTGACTACGCCTACACCCCATGTTCCGAGATCCAGGAAGTTACTGTATTCTTTACCAAGTCCCTGCGGGAATACGATGGAGTGTATACCGTCCGCCAGAATGTGAGTCTGTACTACACTGTAGTGCTGTCCCTTCATTATTGTCTGCGGTACATTAAGATCCATCTTATGGAATCCACCAAAGGCATATGTATTTTCAATAGTGTCAATAAGCTTGCCATCTGTAGGATCAGTGAAGCCTTCGTTGAGCAGATAGATCTCACTTATGACCTTGGTGTCAGGATGTGTAGTCTGACATGATACCTGTTCCAGGTTCTGACAAACCTCTGCCTGGAATACATTAGCGAACTTGAGATCCGCATCTTCCACCGTCATATAATTACTTGTGCCAAGCAGATCGTGCTGATCAAGATAATATTTCTTTCCGATATTGCTCTTATCAAATTCGAATGACTCGATCATTGCGAGTGACTGATCATAATATGACAGCCAGAAGTATCCGGTACCCTTTCCTTCTTTGTTCTGGATACCCCAGTTCCCGCCGCCTTTTGCCGGGAATTCTTCCTCGCCGGAGCCCCAGCTGTTCTTGACGAGCCATGCACCAGGTGCAGGAGGTTTATGACCTTCTACAAACTGTACCGGTGATCCCTCAGCACCAATCGTGTCATCCCATCCTACTATGCATACACCATGGTTTGCGCGATTTGCATCATATGTATAATGAGCCCAATCCTTACTGATATACTGGCCATCGCCTGCTTCCTGGCTCGGCATGAACGAATCCGCATGGAACGCAACAGTGACTGCACGGTTATTCATGAGCTCTCTCTTGATAGCTTTTGTCGCATCCTCGTCATATTCGTATCCGGATTCATCTACCATAGCAGGAGTAGGGAATATTGAGGATTCCTTCAAAACATATGACTGATAAAATCTGTACTTGGAAGGGATCGACCAGTCATCTTCATCGTCATAGCAGTAGTCCTGAAGCACTCCATCGATCCTGCGCTTCTGTACATTCCCTTCTCTGCCCTTGTACTCAAGAATGTGCTCATCTTCTGGATCGAGCTTATCTCTGTTTTCCAGATTCGGACCCATGCCCGATGAGAACAGGCTTGTGGCATATGTCATCTGACCGCCGCGGTTCAGCATGTCTACAACTGATATTCCTTTTTCAGAATGTGTTCCTTCACCGTACTGACGATGATTTTCATCGTCTATGTACTGAGAAACGAAATACACAAGATGCTTCTCTGACAGATCCAGTGTTTTATCATTATATCCATCAGTTTCAGCAAGACCGCTGCTCAGGAGACTGCTCTCAGCCGCAGCCATCGCCGAAAAGCCCCAGCATGTTCCAAACGGATTCTGGAATCTGACCGGTGTGACGTATGACTTATCGTCTCCATCATCAAGGAACTTAGAAGAAAGGTCCCACTTTTCAGGAAGTGCTTCTCCCTCGTTCAGCTTGAGCCTTGATGCTTTCGTCAGGAAAGCAAACGGGTCTCTGTTCTCATTCTGTCTGAGTATCTCCTGCGCGAATGCCTTTGCGTGCTTATCCGCAGCATTGGATTTCGTGTCAGCAGATACAGTCATTGGCAAGGCGCCGCAGATCATTGCCAGAGACAGTGCCAATGCCAGCATTTTCTTCATCATCAAAATCTCCCCTTTCATTCCTGGTCATCAATCTAACCATAATGGTTTTTATATTAGCATTATACAAAAACAGCATTGGCTATACAATAGCCAATGCTAATTAACACATCATTATAAATGTCCTTTATAGATGATCCTGCTATTTGCAGTTCGTCAGATTTGTCTGTTTGCTCAGATTGAATTTCTTCTTGAGCTCAAACGATTTCTTCTCGAGATCCATATCGTATGAGATCTCACCACAGGATTTACCTGATGCCCATGCGGCGGCTCTGATGATCTCTACCGTGAGCCACGGGCAGTACGCGAGCACCGGCCCCAGCGCATTTGTAAATACTGAATATCCGCGTGTCATGCCCTCTTTTCTGTCTTTGCCGCTGTTTCCGTAGCCGTATTCCAGCTCTCCGAACGGTTCCTCGTCACCGATGTCCAGATCAGCCATGCTCACCTGTGAACCCACGATCTCCATATCGACGTCATTATACGTACAGTTAAACAGTACGTCGTCTCCATAAATGTAACCGCGCTCGGTCATCACAGAATGTATTATTCCCAGGCCGTCTATCTCCGAGCCATCAGTCCTGATTATCTTCTTACCGAACAGCCCTGTGGTCGTTCCCGTAACGAACAGCGGATGACCGTCCTCTATGTATTCTGATATCCTGTCTCTGTACGGCATGAGCCAGTCGCGTACGTATGGAAATACCGAGATCTCCCCCGGTGCGGCGAACAGAACGTCATATGCCATCGGGTCAAAATCCTCTGTATCAAAATCTATCTTCGTCACTGAGTGATCGAACCCGGCAAGCTCGGCATACCTTGCAAGCGCGAGCACATTGCCGCGCTCACCATGGAGAAACAGCGCATCCGGGAAAAGCCAGCCTATCTTGAATCTACTCATTTGTCCAGGCCCTCCTTTCTCACATGCGCCTGCAGATTCTGGAAGATGTGCATCCACGTAATGATGTAGATGTCATCTGTCCTGCAGGATTCTATCTCACGGAATATAGTCTCTGCGTCGTCCTTAGGATCGATCGAGATCTTGTCGGAATCCACGCCCTCGTAAAGCAGCCTGTTCGCAGTATCGTAACACACAGGATCCGAGAAACAGAAGTACTTCTCCACGCCAGACTTCTCGACACGCGAGAAATCGCAGTCGAACGCATAGAATGTGTCCGTATAATACGGTACATAATCCGCTACCGGGTAAAGACCAAGGATGACCATCTTTTCGTTCTTGTCCGAAGCGATCACGTTCAGTGTGCTCTGGAGAGTCTCTGGCCCTTCCTGCTTGATCCGCATATATTTGATCGTCTTGTCTTTATATTTCAGGATTTCATACCTGCCGCCGACATTCTTGAATGACCCGAATGCCTTTGCCGCGTCCTCAGGGCTTATCCCGCCGAAGTCCTCGGCGACTGCGATCGCTGACGCATAGTTGTATAGCATGTACGGCATGTCATAAGGCATCGGGAATTCGACGCCCCGGAACGTGAACTTCTTCGCATCAAAATCTACATCGCGGATCTCATACTTCGCGTGTGCCTCGCTGTGGTACCCGCAGCCCGTGCAGACAAATCGGCCCATGCCGTCCGTATTGAACGGGCCGAAGCTTATCTTGTGGCCGCAGTACGGGCAAGGCATGGTGACATACGTCTCATTCTTTACGAACGATTCGCTGTGCTTTTCTACGCCGTAAGTCACGATACGGTCAGCCAGCTTTCCAAGCGACTGTGAGCGCGGTTCCTCATTATTGAGGTACATGGTCCTGACCGGCTTGTAATTCGTAACGTCAGTGACTGCCGCGATAGCGGCGCCGTCAGCCGCTACTGCTGTGAACGAAGCATTGTCCGACGTACCGCCTCCCTGCAGCTTCACCGCGGAAGAACTGTTCGCCGCAAGTGTTCCGGCAGGATTTTGATGCTCGCCGCCGCCAAAGGCCTGCTCGAGCTTTCTGTAGATGAAGTCAGGATCGCCGTTACGCTGCACCTGGTCCTTCTCCAGATTAGTGATGAGCACGTTCTCCGCCGGCAGCTGAGCACGCGTGATCGGCATGTACCGCTCGTCAGTCTCAAAAATGAAATAGTCTGTGTTGATCTTTCCTGTGAGCGTGCTCGCTTTGATCAAGGCTGTCGCGACGCCGAAAATGAGATTGGCGCCCTCAAGATTGGACACCACCTTCTTGCCGTTCTGTTTAAATATGTGGTTGATAAGGTTGTTCGTGGTCGACTTTCCGTTCGTCCCTGTAATAAAAAGGACCTTGGAGCAGTCGATCCCCTTCTTCCAGAAGTGGTACACCATCTTCTTGTCGATCTTCATAGCCCACTGCCCAGCGAGGTTCGAGCCTCTCGACTTGTCGATGATGCTTATCAGTAAATTGATGATCTTACCGAACCAGAGCGCAATAATAAACTTCATTATATCTCCTGTTAATATCTGTTATTAAAAAGACATCATCCGGCGCATAAAGCGCCGGAAGACCTTGAATTATCATACGATCGGCCATCAGCCTGGCGGCCATGTCATCTTGCGCTTCCCGAGAATATGGAAGTGAAGATGCTTAACTGTCTGCCCTCCGTCATCGCCTGTGTTGATCACGATCCTGTAGCCGTTCTCAAGTCCCTGCTCGGCTGCGAGCTTCGGGATAGTCAGCATGATGTGGCTGATCAGTTCGCTGTCATCTTCAGTAGCAGCGTCGATCGACTCGATATGCTTCTTGGGGACCACCAGGAAATGCACCGGCGCCTGCGGCTCCAGATCATTGAAAGCGATGATCAGCTCATCTTCATAGATCGGATCCGTTGGGATGTCATGGTTTGCAATACTGCAGAAAATGCAATCTGCCATTTGCCTCTCCTTTCCGCTGCGAGCCGCCTGACAGGTACAGCTTTAAGCCGTTCCTGTCAGATGCCGCACAGCAAAACTTTATTGCTATATTAGTATATCACGATTATGCGCCGCGTTTTTCTTATATTTATCTAAGGAAAAATATATTGACAAGCGTCAGGGCCGCAGACTTCCGATCATACCGTCAAGATACGGCTCTGACAGACAAACATCGGCAAAGTCTCCGGCAGATGCAGCCTGTGCGCCGTCTTTATCCGGAATATACACTTTTATGTAATTGTCAGTATAGCCTGTCATCATGCCGTTCTCCTCTTGTTCGAACAGCACACGGCGTACCGTACCGCAGCATTTCTCAAGGAATCTCCGCTGCACTTTTTCAGCTTCAGCGATCAGGATCCTGCTTCGCTCACTCTTGACTCTTTCGTCGACCTGGTCTTCCATCTCTGCAGCCCTCGTGCCGCGTCGTACCGAGTACTTGAAAACATGTGTCTTTACCAGCTCAGACTCACGTACGAGCTTTATGCTGTCATCAAAATCTTCTTCAGTCTCACCCGGAAATCCGACGATGATATCTGCTGAGATACCGTAATATGGATCCTGCGCTCGAAGACGTCTCACTATATCAAGATAATCGTCGTGCGTATAATGGCGGTTCATGACCCTGAGGACGCTGTCCGAGCCGCTCTGTGCGGACAGATGAAGGTGGTGGCAGAGCTTGTCATATTTTAGAAGCCCCACCGCATAATCCGCGTCCACCACAGTCGGTTCGAGTGATGAAAGGCGGATCCTGAAATCAGATCCCGCTTCCATTTTATCCAGTGATTCTATAAGAGGCGATATGCCGCCATAACCCAGGTCTGTACCGTAAAGTGCAGTATTTATGCCGGTCAGCACTATCTCTTTGTACCCGTACTCCACAAGACCCCGGACCTCGCTCACTATCTCATCCCTGTCGCGGCTCCTGACTTTTCCTCTGGCGAACGGTATGATGCAGTATGAGCAAAACCTGTCGCAGCCTTCCTGTATCTTTATGAACGCACGTGTCCTGCCTTCCATTCCGGTGATCACGCCAAGTTCTTCATATCTGTTGAGCTGATCATACGATTTGACATCCTCCAGAGGTCCTTCTGTGCCTGTCCTGCTCTCCAGGACCTTCTGAACGAGATCATAGATCCGGCTCTTCTCATCTGTCCCGGTCACGATGTCCACGCCTTCTATCTTGGCTACAGCATCCTTATCCATCTGCGCATAGCAGCCGGTCACAGCGATCACTGCATCCGGATTCAGCTTATGAGCCTTCCTTATGAACTGCCGCGATTTACGGTCAGCCATATTAGTGACTGTGCACGTGTTCACCACATAAACATCAGCAGGCTCATCTTCGGATACTATCTCATACCCTTCGCGCCTGAACTGCTCGCGGATGGTCTCCGTCTCATATTGATTGACTTTGCATCCAAGTGTATAGAAAGCAGCTCTCATTCTATTTCTCCGCTATAACGCAGCACCACTCCCCGTCGTGCATGACCTCTTTAACTGTCAGTCCGGCGCTTTCAAATGCCGACTTCACCATTTCTTCTTTTTCATTCAGTATTCCTGAAGAGACGAGCACGCCGCCTTTCTTCAAATGATCTGAAAGTCCCTGCGAGATCATACAGAGAAGCTCTGCCATCAGATTGGCTGCAATTATATCCGCCTGATATATTCTGCCGTCGCACCTGATCCCTTCAGTAACGTCACCTGTAATGGCTCTGCACACTCCGTCTGTTCCGTTCAGCCGAAAGTTTTCTTCCGATACCCTGACCGCTTCTTCATCGATATCAACGCCCAGTACGTCAGAGGCACCGAGCTTTGCACCCGCGATGGACAATATACCTGAGCCGCACCCCGCATCGAGCATGCTCATGCCTGGTCTGACATATTTCTCCAGCGCCTTCATGCACATCGACGTCGTTTCATGCGTCCCGGTCCCGAAAGCCATGCCAGGGTCGATCTCTATCATGATCTCATCTTCTGACGGCTTATATTCTTCCCAGGTCGGCTTCACGACTATTCTTTCAGATATATGCGCCGGCTTGAAGTATTCCTTCCACTTGTCTTTCCAGAGCGAGTCGTCCTTCACTTCAGCTGTGACCTCTATGTCTCCAGGTTCCTGACCTCCATACATACCTTCATCAAAATCTTTTTTTACCTGTTCCATCGCGGCTTTTACAGATGCTGTGAACCGCCTGTCATCATCTGAGAGGCTTTGATCGGCTGCCGGCTCAGTCATGCCGTCAGACGCTCCGGACACCTCATGGTAGATATGTATCTCTGGCTGTTTGCCTATATCGGCTGCCACTTTCTCGTCAACGTAGTCCCACTCATATGTCTCTTTATCTGCCATGATCTCCTCAGCATCATGAGGATCACGGACTTCCGCATCATCGATCCCGATCATGTCGAGCGCCGCAAGCGCCGGCTCGATCGCACGGTGTTCCAGTTTTATTGTGATCTCGATATATTTCATAATAAGATGTCCCTTCTTCCGGCTATGATCCTACTTAATCTTACAGCGCACCTCATATTTCAGTCAACTCATTCATGACCTGCCGCTTGTTCAGCGGCTGTGTCTTCCATCTATACGTAGGCTGTAAGCTCACGACCGATCAGCCGCTTGAGTCTTTCGGCGTCAATAAAAAAGGAGCTGCGTCTGCTCCTTTTCTTCGGCTTTATGCTTTAATCTTCATCCTGGTCTTCACCAGAATCATCCGCTTTATCTTCTGGTCCGTCATCAGGCATCTCTCCGAGCCGCGCGTCTATGAAATCCACTACGCTGTCTCGCGGGATCTCAAGTACTGCAGCGATCTCGCCGAAAAGCAGGTCTTCTGCATGCTGCATATATCTTATATCGATCTGGCCGAGCTGCTTGTTCTGCTTCTCTGCCGCCGCTTTTTTACGGTGTATGGATTTGGTCAGTTTTACAAGATCAGCGCACTCATGTGAATCTATCGCCGCCTGATAGAATCTGGCAAGCTGTTGTATACTCCTTGCTTTCCGGTCCTCTACCTCGATCTCCGGCATGCTGTCTATCATAGCCAGGATCTCTTCCTTGCTCATCACCGGGCGCATATACACTTTATCATTATCGATCGGCACATATATCCTGTCGCTTTTATAGAGCGGATTGAGCACATAATACTTCCGTCCATGCTCGGCACTGCTCCAGTCAAGTTCAGTTATTTCTTCTACTCTGCAGACTCCTCGTGCTCCGTACATAATGAGATCGCCGATCTCAAACATTCTCCGCCTCCTGATGCCACATATATCCGGCCGCATCTGAAATGATGTCCTACTGTTGCCTACTATGCTTTAATTATATATGAAAATCTGTCTGATTTCAAAAGAAAAACATCCCGTATACGAGATGTTTTCAATAATTCATGCACTTTTGACCGATGGCAGAGCCCGGCCGGCTCGTACGTCATGGTATCTTAAGATCATCCCCTATTTAAGCGATGACTTATGAAGATAATATCCCTTCCATTTGCCGGACGCGATCTTATACCATCCATCATCAAGATCAGTTACTTTTACAGTCTCACCATTGTTCAGCCTTCCCACCTGAGAATAGCTTGTCCCGCGGCCTGTCCTTACCGCAGCAAAACCATCCCATGCGTCGACTGTGAACGTTTCGGCGCCGTCATCTTCATCATCCGCGTCGTCATCTTCATCGTCCGCGTCATCGTCCTCATCAGCACTGTCGTTGTCATCATCCGTCAGATCGTCATCCTGATCGTCATCGTCATACAGATCTTCATCATCTTCATCGACGTCATTATCAGTCAGATCGTCATCCCAGCTGTCGTCCTGATCATCAGGATCTTCGTCACCGGTGCTGTCAGGATCTGACGTTTCTTCCTGCTGTGTCTCTTCTTGTGTAGTACCAGATGAATATGTGCCATTGACGATGACATCCTTTATCTTAAGCATGAACAGAGTTCCCGCAACAAGCCATATCAAAGCGAGGATCGTCAGGACCAGTGCTGTTTTTCCTTTATTCGGATTTTCAGGTCTACTTCTCATATATCTCCTCAATACGGCGCCTCAGCTCTTAAGCAGGCGCTCTGCTTTGTGCCATTCCGGCATATATTTGTCCAGGATCGCTTTGAACCGCGGTCCGTGATTGGGTTCCTGCACGTGCGCCACCTCATGCAGCGCCACGTATACAAGACAGATCTCCGGCTTTTCGGCGAGCCTTGTGTTAAGGCATACCCGTTTGTCTTTTACTGACAGGCTGCCCCATCTTGACTTCATATATCTTGAGTGCCATTCAGAAAAGACGAATCCGGTCTTTTCTGACCAGAACGCAAGCACACTTCCCGCTTCTTTCTCAAGCAGCTCTTTGTATTTTCTTTTCACCAGCTGCTCGCGCTGTTTTGTCGTGCTTCCCGGCGGCATGATGAGCAAAGCCTCTCCCTGCTCACATACTGAAGATCCCCTACCATTTATATCGAAGACAGGCTCAGGCTCAAGTATCAGTCTGCCCCGCTTTCTTCCGGCGTCTTCAGTTACATTGAGCTCATACGGCCTTCCCCAGAAATACAGAGTCTCTCCACTAATATATTCCAGTGCCATCCTTGACTGTTTTGGCTTATTTCGAAACCTTTCCTGATGCTTTCTTATCCAGTCTGCCTTACTGGAGACGAACGCCTTTATCTCACGCTCAGTATACAGGAACGGAGCTGTCACGAGCACTTCTCCCTCGGGCGGCTTGATATAAATATGCAGCCTTCTCGTGTTCTTACGCTCCACAACGCATTCGATACCTGCGATCGTCACCTTCCTGCGCATGAAGATTTTGTCAGGTCTATTTATCAGCATCACCGTCGTCCGGCTCATCACTGCCGCCGTCAGATGTCTCAGAACCATCAGCGTCGTCGTCCGCACCGTCAGATTCTTCAGGCTCATCGTCAGAGTCGTCACTGTCAAAGAAGTTGTCAAGATCGATCTTCTCTGCCGCCTTGACGTCTTCATCGCTGGATTTTATCTCAGCTTCGATCTCCTCCTGAGTCGGTCCCTGCAGTTCTTTCAGCTCCGCAAGTATCTTGGCAGAAACTTCGTCGAGCTTCGCTTTGTCGTATGTCTCTTTCGTCTTATCAGCGCGAAGATCCTTGTACCAGTCCATGATCGCATTCACGCGGTCTTTGTCTTCCTTAGGCATCTTCTTGAAGTCATCACGCCTCATCGGCTTGAATACTGCATTCAGGTTCACCAGGCTCAGCACGATCTGGCTCTTTGACAGCTCCGCCGTGCCACCTGCGTTGATCTTCTGAAGCGCTCCCTTGGTTTTCATATCATCAAACATAGCAATTCTCCTGTATCGTCAGCCTGCACAGTATTTATAGTCTTTTCCGTATTATACCACATGAATGTAAGTAATATCAAAAATCCATTCCGGTTTATCTCGTTTTTATGCTGCTCTGTATGCCGTGCGATGTGCCGTATCAGTACTCAGGTACTACGTCTTCGTCCGGGTCTTCCTGCTGAGCTCTGGCTGCTTCCATGGCTTTCGGCAGGACTTCGAGAAACTGGTCGACTTCCTCTTCAGTATTGTAGATCCCGAAGCTCACACGGATCATGCCAGGGGTCTTTGCGTCTGTACAGCTCTCGAATGATTCCACCATGCTGTCTGGTATGTCCATAAGACGCCATACGTATGGATGTGCGCAGAAAGCCCCACGTCTTGTAGCCACCGCGCCGAGTTCGCTCAGTTTGTCAGCGACAAGCTTTGAATTGATGTCTGTGAAGTTGAATGTGACTACGCCTACACGGTCATCGATATTCTCGGAATCTCCATAGATGATAGCGTTGTCATATTGTTTGATACCTGCGATCAGCTTGGTGTTAAGGGCTTTTTCGTGTGCGGATATAGCGTCAAATCCTACGTCGTTCAGTATATCCAGTGCTTTGCCGAGTCCTACGACTCCAGGATAATTCGGTGATCCGGCTTCGTATCTCGCAGGTGCTTCTTTATAGTGCTGCCAGTAATCTCCGACGACCGTTACAGTACCTCCGCCGTAGAATGTCGGCATACGTTTGTTCAGGATCTTTGATGGCCCTACTACTGCGCCGCCGCCATACGGTGAATACATCTTATGAGCGGAGAATACGAAGAAGTCGATGTCAGCGTCATCTGTCTCACCCTGCATAGAGAATTTTCTGTGGGCTACGATCTGAGCTCCGTCAACGATTATCTTTGCGCCGTATTTGTGTGCCAGTCTTGCTACACGGTGTACGTCTGTTACATAGCCTGTTACGTTGGATGCCGCGGTAACAGTTACGTACTTGATCTTCCCTTTATACTTCTTCAGCATCTTCTCTATGTTGCCATAGCTGATACGTCCGTCTTTCTCGACCTCTGCATACACTACTTTGCAGCGTTCACGCCACGAAAGGTCATTAGCATGATGCTCCATCCTTGTCGCGAGCACGATGTCCTTCTTGCTCTTCACGAGGGCGGATGCCAGTTTGTTCAGACCGTCTGTCGTATTGTTAACGTAGAAGCATGTATAGATCTCAGGATCTGCACTCACGAAATCGAGCACTTTGTCACGGGTGTGAAGATACAGCTCTGTTGAATAGTTGGACTTCTGCGACGAGCCGCGGCCGATCGATCCATACATCTCTAGCTTCTCATCGACTTCTTCCATTACGTCACGGAATGCCGGAGTAGTCGCGGCATTATCAAAGTTGATCATCGGCTTTTCTGTACCGTCTGCCAGCTTCACAGGAGCATCAAGGCCTACTATTATATCTCTGATATTGCTGATGTCGTATTTGTCCTCATCAGCAAGAGAATCGCCTGTCACGATGACGTCGAGGTTCTGTTCAAATACACTATCATCAGAGAATGTGATCTTCACATTAAGGTTCGTTTTCCCGGAAGCTTTTGCTGTGAGGACCCCATCTTCAGTGAGATCAACTATCGTTGATCCGTCTTCTGCATACTCGTTTATTATCTTTGGATCTGTATCTTCAGGAGCACCTGTAAGGGTATACTCTGCTTTATAATCAGTCTTATTGATCCTGGTCCCGATCGATGCATTATGCATTATCTCTTCGTACAGAACTGTGCCATAATCCATCGTCTTTTTCTTATCACCGAGATTCAGCTTGAGCCAGATGCTGCTTGGTCCCTTGTCGTTAAAATACACAGCGGCATCTGCGACGTCTGTCATCTTTGCCTGTTTCACTTTGATCGTGATAGTACCAATCTTTGTCTTTTTTCTGGCGCCTTTTTTCTTCTCGTAGATAACAGCTGAAGTCTTGCCGATACTTTTCGATACAACCAGCTTCTTTCCGTAGATAGATTTGACAGGGCTGTTTACGACCGCTGCGATCTTCTTATTCTTGACTACTGCTGAATAAGTCGCTTTCTTTTTTGGATTTTCCACTATGCGTGACAGCGGTTCGCACGCGTCAGGCATGTATCTGCTGTCGATGTACTTACTATACGTCAGTGTGATTTTTTTATCTTCATCTGATATTCTTGTCTTCGCAACTGCTCTGGCAGGTGCCATTGCCTGCAGGCCGAGGATCATAAGCGCTGTCATAACAGCTGCTGTTAAGGCCCATCTTTTTGCTAGTTTCATAAAATTCTCCCTACTCACTGATGATCATATTAATGTCAGTTGATCAAAACTTTATTGCTCTGCTAAACAGTGCAATCCTCTAGCATTATATACCTTTGCAGTAAAAAAAGCATTAATAAACAGCCCCGCATCTTCCGATGCGGGGCTGTTACCCATTGATGAGTTCTTTTCTTTATCGGTCCTGCTGATGCTGTGCTGTCTCCGTACGGCAGCTGCAGGATCCAGAAGTTATTTCGCCATCTGAGCTGCTACTTCTTCTGCGAAGTTCTCTTCCTTCTTCTCGATTCCTTCGCCTACTTCGAATCTGATGACCTTTGTCAGCTTCAGATCCTTGTCAACACTCTGCAGATACTGAGCAACTGTCTGCTTGCCATCTTCTGCTCTTACATAAGTCTGATCAAGCAGGCAGGTCTCTTTCAGCTGCTTGGAGACACGTCCGTCTACCAGGCCATTGAAGATCTTGTTCTCTGTGATCTCCATCTTAGCTGCAATTGCAAGATTGGTGAGCTTTGATTTTGCCTCTTCTGAAAGGAAGTTCGGCAGATAGTTGAAGTTGAATCCCTTGTCAGCCTTCTTCTCAGCCAGAATGTCAGTATCTTCTTTGCCCCAGATACCGGCAGCTGCTTTGTCAAGAAGTCCATTAAGGATAGGCTTCGGCAGTGAGAACGGATCGTTCAGCGCGCTTTCCAGAGTGATCTTTCTGATGTGAGCAAGTTCTTCCTCTGAGATCTCATCTCTGCTTACATACTGAGGGTTCATTGCTGCGACCTGCATCGCAACGTTCTTCAGCGCTGTCTTGTTGTCATCATTGTCTGCTCCTTCAGCAGCAATGACAACACCAATGGTGCCGCCGCCGTGGATGTAAGATGACATAACTTCACCAGAAGCCTTGCCGATCCTTCTTATTGACAGCTTCTCGCCGATCTTTGCGATCTTTGCGATGAGAGCATCGTTGACTGTACCTTCTTCACCGTAAGGCATAGCCATGAATGCGTCCATATCCTCAGACGGAGCTTTCAGAGCAAGCTCTGCAAGATTCTCTACGAATTCGATGAACTCAGGGTTCTTCGCAACGAAGTCTGTCTCTGAGTTTACTTCAACGACTGCAGCTTCTTTCTGATCATCTGACAAAGCTACTCTTACGAGTCCCTCAGCAGCGATCCTGCCCGCCTTCTTCTCAGCCTTTGCAAGGCCCTTCTCTTTCAGTACTTCTATAGCCTGATCGATATCACCGTCTGTCTCAACAAGAGCCTTCTTGCAGTCCATCATGCCTGCGCCGGTCTTATCTCTAAGCTCCTTAACGAGCTGTGCAGTTACTGCCATTTCTTTCTCCTCTCTATTCTTCCTCAGAAGCTGCGACTTCTTCGATGTCCTCTGCAGGAGCATCATTTCCTTCTGTCTCAGCCATCGCTATATCTTCGCCTTCATCAAAGCTCTCGCCCTGGTTTCCTTCGATAACTGCGTCAGCCATCTTTGATGCGATCAGCTTGACCGCTCTGATAGCGTCGTCATTAGCCGGGATAACGATATCAACGTCATCCGGATCACAGTTAGTATCGATCATTCCTACGATTGGAATGCCAAGTGTTCTTGCTTCTTTAACAGCGATCTTCTCTTTCTTAGGGTCTACTACGAACATAGCGCCAGGCATGCCCTTCATCTCTCTGATGCCGCCAAGGTTCCTCTGGAGCTTGTCGTGCTCAGCCATGAGCTTCAGAACTTCTTTCTTTGAGAGCTTCTCAAAAGTTCCGTCTTCCTGCATCTTCTCGATGTCGTTCAGCTTTTTGATCCTGCCGCTGATCGTCTTGTAGTTTGTGAGCATTCCGCCGAGCCATCTCTCGCTGACATAATACTGTCCGCATCTCTCAGCCTCTGAAACGATAGCGTTCTGAGCCTGCTTCTTGGTTCCTACAAAAAGGATAGGCTTTCCGGATGCTCCGACTTCCTTCATGAAGTCATAAGCTTCGTCGATCTTCTCTACAGTTTTCTGAAGGTCGATGATATGGATGCCGTTTCTCTCTGTGAAGATGTACGGATCCATCTTAGGGTTCCATTTTCTTGTCTGGTGCCCGAAGTGAACTCCAGCTTCGAGCAGCTGTTTCATTGATACTACTGACATAACTTACCTCCTGGTTTTAATACTGCCATCCATCACGTGCGGCGTCCGTAAACCGTGAACAAAACCTTCACGGCACCATCTGAGCGCCCGTTCTGGATGTGTTACTGCCAACCGTGCAAAAAACTTACGGTGTCTGCTGTGTCCTTTAAGTACCCGATATCGGCACATAAAAACTGCTGTCCCACCATGAGTGCACGGACAAAGTCTATTATACGTGACCGTACCTGCCGATTCAAGTCTTTTTTTGTTATATTTACATGCTTTTTGCACTTTCTTCAAAGGATCGTTTTCAGGATCAGCCGTTCTGTGTGTCTGCTATAATTTATAATTATATCTACATTGTTATTAATTATTTATACATATAATTTCGAATGGGACTGCCTGCGAACACATATGTAGTCACAAAAGATCTGCGAGGTGCTATTTTTTAACTGAAGCGGCAATACATGACACTTATTGCTAATCATTTCATCAGGATCTTCCTGTATCAATTTCAGGAGGTATTGAAATGAAGAACACAAAATATATTCCTGTGATAAGCAGAAAAGAAAACTGCAAGCTGGCAGTTTCAGACATCTGTTATGTATACCGCACGAACCGTAAGCTTAATTTTGAGACTGATCTGGGAGTCAAAAGCACCTATGCGAAAATGGACATCATAGAAAGATGTCTTGGCCCGGAGTTCTGCAGATGCATGTCAGGATGCATCGTCAACATGTCCAGGATAAAAGACATGCGCGACGGTATCGTTTTCTTTGATGACGGAAAGATAATCAAGCTTGGGAGAGATGCGTTCATAAAACTCAAGCAGCGATACCAGACGTATCTGTACGGCCTTCTTTCCAGCGATAAGACTGATGATCCGGACAGTGATGAAGATAACTAGATACGCTTACATAAACAAACAGTTCCCCAGGTGCAGATCAGAGCTTTGACAGCTGCGGCAAAGAAGACAGGTGTCACTCAAAGAGGCGTCCGGCAGCAGGCCGCCTCTTTCTCATGGTTTTAATACATAAAAAAGACAGCTCCGGAAACCTTTCCGGAACTGTCTTTTATCGTTTCTCTTATGCATATTCCCGCACATATTTCATAAGCTTCTTGGTAGCTTTGAAGCGGTCGTAAGTATTGAAGACTTCAAGTATATATGTTTTGCCCTTCCACTTATACGCGCTTGAGAGACAGTTGCCTGCCATCGCAGTAGTCCCTGTCTTTCCGCCCATGTAGCCTTTTATGTGCTCTTTCAGCAGATTGTTCGTAGGCTTGACTTCATACTCCCACGGCTCTTTTTTGTTCAGGTTGTGGAGCGTGAATTTCTCCATCAGCATTATCTCGTTATACTCATCGAACTCTATCGCCTTTGCGTTGATGAGTGCCATGTCATACGCCGTAGAATAATGACCGTTCACATCGAGTCCCGACGGTGTCAGGAAATGTGTATGCTTGCAGCCCAGTTCTTTCGCACGCGCATTCATCATGTCGCGGAATTTCTCATATGAGCCGCCGACATACTCTCCGATCGCAGTCGCACATTCATTCGCTGACTGTATGAGCATCGCACGCATCAGATCTCCAAGCCTGAACTTGTATCCGATGTGGATGCCGTAATATGCGTATGGAGTCATGACTGCACGGTACGAGAACTTTACCACTTCTCTGTCCTTGCTGTTTTCCATCGCAAGTATCGCCGTCATGATCTTGGTCGTGCTCGCATTCGGGATCTCTTTGTTCATATTCTGGTCGTAAAGCACCTCGCCGTTGTCGACACAGTAGATCACGGAAGACGAGCATTTTATCTTCAGGTCGGTCCTGTTCCGGCACGTCACTTCTGTCGGATCTCCTGTATATTCCTTTACGCCAAACGCGCGGTCGATATGTATCCTCCACTTTGAATAAGTGTAGTCCTTCCAGGATGACGGGAATTCTACCTTTATCTCTTCCACATCATCAAAACCCGTACCGATCGTCTTCTCAGTGACCCACTTCTCGGTCTCCTCATCAAAGCGCTGTAGCTCCAGATCCCTGTCTTCAGGATGCGTCACTGTCAGAGTAACTGTGACCCCTTTATCGGCTTTTTTTGCGATCTTCTGCTTGAGCCCGGTAACTTCTGTCTCAGTCGGGAAGAAAAGCCTCGTTGCTGACCAGAAGCAGAAAAAAATAAGCGGGATGCAAATAACAGCGGCAATGATCAGCCTTATTGCTGCAGCAATCGTGCGCTTTCTTCTGCGTTTCGCCTGTCTTTTCCTGAACAGCTCATCGTCGGCTTCTGAAAGCCCCGGCTGGCGCGGCTCTCTTGAACTGCTGCCTTCACCGGCATCACGCCCGCCGTACTGCTGCCCGGACTGCCCGCCGTCCTCAGGATCGTATTCTCTACGTTCTTCAGCGTAATCCGGGCTCACGGCATCACGTGATGTCTGCTCGTCCTGATAATGATTGTCTTGGTCGAAATCTGACATAATAATCTGATTATAAATCTATAAACATTCGAGGGAGCACTTATTTTGATGTGCTCCCCCGGAAATACTCTCTATTCCTCTTCAGCCTGATCCTCTGGTGCAGCTTCAGCATCTCCGCTCTCAGCTTCATCAGCAGCATCCTCTGCAGCTTCAGCATCTTCGCTCTCAGCTTCAGCATCCGCCGCGTCATTCTCTTCTGCCTCTTCGGCTTCGGTCTCTTCACCCTCTGCAGCAGCTTCTGATTCCTCTTCAGCTTCAGCTGGCTTATCTTCAGGATAACGGACTTTGATCATATCCTCGTTTATCTCTCTGGCTGCGATAGAGACCGGCCTGTTTACCTTGCAGTCTACAAGAGGCGGCTTTCCGTCTATGATGTCGCGTGCGCGCTTTGCTGCCAGGATGACTAGCGTGTATCTGCTGTCTGCCTTATGCTTGATCTCATTGATCGATGGATATAACATTATTCGTCCTCCTTGTACTGTTCAATCATCTTATATATGTATTCCGTGACTTTAGAATGCTCGGCTTTGATTATGGCTTTGACTCTGTCGACCGCCTCATCGAGCTTTCCATTCACGACTGCGTAATCATACTTGTCGATATACGCGATCTCTGATAAAGCCTGCGAGAGCCTGTAGTCGATCGCTTCCTGCGTTTCAGTCCCGCGTCCCGTTATGCGCTTCCTGAGTTCTGCCATTGAAGGCGGCAGTATGAAGATGAACACACCTCCGGGATATGTCTTCCTTACCTTGAGCGCTCCCTGCATTTCGATCTCTAGTATCACATCGATACCGGCGTTCAGCTTGTCGATCACCTTCTGCTTTGGCGTTCCGTAATGATGGCCGTACACTTCCGCGAACTCGAGCAGGCCGTCGTTTGCGCGGAGCTGCTCAAACTCTTCTTCATTTATGAAATAATAGTGCACTCCGTCATGCTCTCCAGCCCTCGGCGCCCTTGTCGTCACAGAGATCGACAGGCAAAGTTCTGCCGGATCCGCATCCTTCATGAGCTCGCTGCAGATCGTGCCTTTACCGGCTCCAGAAGGTCCAGATATCACGAATAATTTGCCCCTGCTCTTAACTTCCTCTGCCATGCTCTATCACCCGTGAACAATAACCATAGCAGGCATACCAGCCGTCTTCCAAAGCCTGCGTACCTGCTTCTGCTATAAATTAATTAATTATACCATTATGCCGTCCGCTTTGCAATGCCGGGAAGCAGGATCTATGTGAGCTGATCTTCGAGTATATATGCATGATCAACGTTTTCAAATGACGATCAAATCATTTGACTTTGATCGTTATTATGCCGGTCTTTTTCTCAGGCAGATATTTACTCGTGCCTTTGGCGGTCACGGTGACTTTCATCTTATATGTCCCCTTCTTGGTGCCCTTCTTCACTTTGATCGCCGTAGTCTTTTTGTTGAATGTCAGCGCTTTTCTTGATTTCTTGTCTACACCTTTTCCTGAGTATGAAAGATTCTTTTCAGGACAATCAGATGTTACCATTACCGCCCAGACAGTAAACGTGTACTTTTTCAGCCTGGAATACTTCAGCTTCTGAGTCACGTTCTCTATCTCGACGTCAGAAGGCACCTTCCATACAAGAGCCTTGCAGCTGATCTCCTGCGGAGATGAGACCGGCATCTGATAGAACAGCAATTTACGTTCATTGTATGAGTACCACACGATCTGACCGTCCTTTATGATCGGCTCACAGTCACTGAGTATTCCGTTCATCTTATATACTTCTGATGTGGCTTCGCCCTTCCCATTGAGATAGACGCATTTTATCACATCTTCTTTTTCAGTGCTGCCATACTCATTCCAAATCAGAAGAAAAGTATCATTGTTGATTTTGACGAGATATGGATTTGACACGTGCCTGTCGCCATCTTCCGAAAAGTCCGTAAACCATCTGAGAGTATTATCGCCGGTTTTTTTGTTTACCGCTCCGACGAAAACGTTGTATGTCATATTAGTACCGCTGCTTTGATCGGCTGAAGAGCCTGCGACAAGATACGATGAATCCGAGACCTGAAGATCTCCGAGCATTACTCCGGTCTCTCTGTAATTGCTCCTCTGCGCAGCTTCTATTATATCAACTGAAAACCTGCGATATCCGTTTCCGGTGAATACCGACGGATCACTGCTCTCAGGATCCTCGTTCATATAACGGTCGTCGTATACGGCAAGCCGTATTCCCCTCGGACCGCTGTCGCCATGATCCGCTACAACTATTTTATCATCGTCAGTGCGGATAAGCTGCATGAACGAATGAGATGCAAATTGCATGGAAAAAGCTTCGACCTTGTCCATCTTATCCACATCTAAGAATAAAGACAGATTTTTCTGATGATTCAAGCCGTCAGCGGTCTGATACTTCTGGTGACAGGTGTGAATGATAAGATAATGGCCCCATCCTTCTATATCACATGAGCCGAAACTGAAAGGAGAGTATACATCTGAACCGTAAAGGCTTGCAGAATCGATCCTGTTCCAGCTCTTGTCATACTTGGTGATCCTTATCACTTCTTTATCGTCAGACTCATCTCTATTATAGTCGCCTGTCACTATGTAGTAATAATCGCCATATGCGTAAAAGCCTCCCCAGTATGGCAGTTCCTTCTTCAGCGTCTTGTATGTATCACCGATCCTGTTGAAATCATCGTCATAGTATTCTATCCCGACGAGGTCAAAATCAACGTCATCTATATCATCGCTGTTTATGCCTCCGGTCTGGACACGCATATATCCATTATCTGTCGGCACCAGATATGAATATGTAATATCTCCCCATGTACTGTAGGAATGTCCGTAATAATTACGTCCCCACATAAATTCAGCTTTTGCCGCATACGAGGAGACCGCACTTCCGACAAATATGACCATAAGCATTATGGTAAGAATCAATGCTGATCTGAAATGCTTTCTTTTCATGTTGTTACCTCTTTAAATTGCCTGGATCACTTTAAATACCGCTCTGATCACTCCATCTTCAGCCCGGATCACTCTATCTGCAGCCCGAATCACTCTATATTCTGCACCTGTTCGCGTATCTTCTCTACTTCTGACTTTATCTGCAGCATTATCTGCGTTATCCCCAGATCGTTGGCCTTTGATCCGATCGTGTTTGCCTCGCGGTTCATCTCCTGCACAAGAAAGTCGAGCTTCTTTCCGTCCGCGCCTTTGCTTTCATTTATAATAGCCTTCATCTGGTCCATATGACTCCTGAGGCGTGTGATCTCCTCTGTGATATCAGCGTGATCCGCAAACAGCGCGACCTCCTGCGCAAGCCTGTCCTCTGGCACGACAGCTGCCCCGTCCAGAAGATCGTCGATCCTCGCGCGAAGCTTTTCCTTATATATTCCAGGCAGCTCTGCCGCCTTTACTTCTATCTGCGCTACATAGTCTTTGACCAGATCCGCACGGGATAGAAGGTCAACCGCCAGCTTCTCACCTTCGACTGCGCGCATCTTCTCGAGATTCTCCGCTGCAGCATCAGTGGCTTTGATGATGCTCTGACGGATCTCCTCCTCATCTTCGACATCTGAGCTCTGCTTGAGCACCTCCGGCATTCCGGACAAAAGCTCCAGTGTTATATCCCCCTGCACGCCGTATTCTTCTTTGAGTACTTTGAAGTTCTGCATATACTGTTCTGCCAGCGGTTTGTTCAACTCGACTTTGATGTCACTTTCCGCAATGTACTCGACCTGAAGCTGCACGTCTATCTTGCCGCGGCTGATATGCTCTTTTACGGTACTTCTCACCGCGTCCTCTGCGAACTGATACCTCCTCGGCATACGCACCGAAATGTCGCTGTACCTGTGATTCACCGACTTGATCTCAATGATCATGTTTCTCTTTCCGTCGTTATATTCACCGCGTCCAAACCCGGTCATGCTTTTTACCATTATCAAAACCTCCTCGGTCATCTGTATCATCCCGGCTGCCTGGAACTACTGCTTTCCATATACCCGCCGACTACATGCTCCTAAGTTTTCCTATGTCCATATTGTACCACAAATATCATTAACATGGAGACCGCAACACATTAACATGGAAAACGTAACCTATTAACATTGAGAACGCAACACATTAACATTGAGAACGCAACCTATCAGCTGATCTATTCATTATGCATCTTCACTCCCGCACACCAGCATAAAGATCCTTGAGGAAGCCTCTCCCATCTCAAAGACCCGCAGTTCATGTAAATGCTGCCGTGCTCAGCCGACAACCCGCAGTTTGTTGAGCCGTCTGCTGCATCGCCCGCCCAACGCAGTTTGTTGTGAGATGTTTGCTGCATCGCCCAACCAAAGCAGTTTGTTGAGGTACCGTCTGCTATGCTTCCATCTGATTATTGCTCACTTTTCGATAGAATCTCCTTCTCGGAGCTGTCCCTGTAGAAAAATGCATCGGAATTACTCGTTTTATTACACTTTTCATCAAACTCTTGCTGTTTTTTCTACAGAATCCCTCCTTTGGGACCGTTTCCGTAGAAAAATGCCTCGGAATTGCTCGTTTTATTACACTTTTCATCAAATCCTTGCTGATTTTTCTACGGAATCCCTCCTTTGAGACCGTTTCCGTAGAAAAATGCATCGTGATTGCTCGTTTTACTACACTTTTCATCAAATCCTTGCTGATTTTTCTACAGAATCCCTCCTTTGGGGTTATTTCTGTCTACAGAATGAAGAAAATCGTGCAAAATGATATCATTTCCGTTAGTTTTCTGCTTTCTGTAGACGGAATCATTGGTTTTCTGGCTGTTTCTGTCTACAGAATGAAGAAATTCATGCAAAGTGATATCATTTCCGTTAGTTTTCTGCTTTCTGTAGACGGAATCATTGGTTTTCTGGCTGTTTCTGTCTACAGAATGAAGAAATTCATGCAAAGTGATATCATTTCCGTTAGTTTTTTGCTTTCTGTAGACAGAATCAGGGTTTTCTGGCAGTTTCTGTCTACAGAATGAGAAAAATCCTGCAAAAGGAGATCATTTTCAATCATTTTTTGCTTTTTGTAGACGGAATCAGGGGTTTTCTGGTCATTTCTGTCTACAAATTGAAAAAAATCATGCAAAGTGATATCATTTTTGCTATTATTCTACTTTTTGTAGACGAGCACCTGATCTTGAGTATGGCTGACTGCAGATCACATTCAAACCTGACACCAAATATAGTTTGCGGATCCAACTGTATCCGAATGACAGCCATCTCAACAAACAATAACAAAGCTGAAATCACTCATCTCAACAAATCAGGTTTTGATGGAGTGGCACCCATCTCGGCAAATCACAATTTGATGGAGCGGCACCTATCTCGGCAAATCACAATATGATGGAACAGCACCTATATCAACAAATCACAAGTTATCGTTGTGTGCTCTTCCAAAATTGCTACTCTGAATATATAATCAATACAGATCGTGTTATACACCTTTAACTGAGGAGAAGATATATGGCTTTTGATGGAATTATCACAAGGGCTGCCGCGCGGGAGCTTTCGGGGATCCTGGTTGACGGCAGGATCGATAAGATCTATGAGCCTGAGCCGGACTCGATTGTACTGAATATACGTACTTCAAGGAAGACCGAGGCTGTCAGGCTTTTTGCGTCCTGTCACAGTGCGGGAGCTTCAGTCAGACTCATTCAGCGGAACCCGGAAAATCCAAAAGAGCCATATCCTTTCTGCATGCTTCTGCGCAAACATATCCAGGGGAGCAGAATCGTATCGATCGAGCAGCGCGGAGCGGAACGCATTATTGAATTCACTCTTGAGAGGCTGAATGAACTAGGCCTCATGGTGACAAAAAAACTGATCTTTGAGATCATGGGCAAATACAGCAATATAATACTTGTCGACATGAGCAGGAGATCTGCGAAGCCGGGTCACCCGGGACTCGTTGAAGTCTCAGAGGATGATGGCTCTGCAGGATGCATGATATTAGGCAGTATAAAAGGTGTACCATCCGGGTTGAGCCGTGTGCGTGAGATCCTTCCGGGAAGGCTTTACGAGTATCCGCCTGAGCAGGACAAGATCCCGTTTGACAAGGCATCTGTCAGTGATCTGTCTCTTGATTCAGATCTTGAGTCATCTGTCAGTGATCTGTCTCTTGATTTGGATTCTGATCCGGCGGTTTGTGATCAATCTGATGCATCCTCTGATCCGGTGGTTTCTAATACTACGTCTGATGCTTCCTCTGATCCGGCGGTGTCTAATCATACGTCTGATGCAGTATCTGATCCGGAACATGGCACCAGTGAGGGAGATGCGGCGCGCACAGTGAACGCATCTAAAGAGATCCTGAAAAGGATCGGCGGTATATCTCCTGCAGTCGCGGATGAGCTTGCGCTTCAAAGAAGCGGAGAGGACAGGAAGGCTTTGATCGACGAGGTACTGAAAGAGATAGAGGCCGAAACGTTCTCCCCACGTGTATATGAGGATGATGCCGGTGTACCGCGGGAGTTTCACATCATGCGCCTGTCAGGTTACGAAGGGCTGCATGAAATAAGATTCGAGAGTCTGTCCGAGTGCATGGATTATTTCTTTGAGCACCGGGAGCAGACAAACAGGATAACGCAGAGATCGAATGAACTTTCAAGACCGGTGCAGGCAGCACTTGAGAAGCTTGAACTGAAGAAGCAGCGTCTGCTTGAGGATCTACTACGCGCAGAAAACTCGGACAAGCTGAGATTATACGGCGAGCTGCTCACAGCAAACATGAGCATGCTCACCCAGGGTGCGAAGGAAGTTACTGTGACCAGCTATTATGACGGCAGTGAAGTAACTATACCGCTGGACCCAAGATGGTCTCCGTCGAAAAATGCCCAGAGCTATTACAAGCGCTATGCCAAGTCGAAGACAGCAGTGAAAGAAAAGAACCGCCAGCTTGATGATACCAATGAGAACATAGAATATCTGGAGTCATGCCTTGCTTTCATTGAGAATGCGCAAAGCATCGCAGAGCTCGAAACACTCCGTACTGAACTGGAAGAGACAGGCTTCATCAGAAGGAGGCACGCTGCCGGCAGAAAACCGCCGAGATTCAAGGCAAATCCGCGGCAATATGAAACTACTGACGGATTCGTGGTCCTCGTCGGAAGAAACAACCGCGAGAATGATGTTTTGACGCTGGAGATGGCTTCGCGCGGCGATTACTGGCTCCATACAAAAGACATCCCGGGCTCGCATGTGATCCTGAAATCCGGCGGGCACGATGTGACTGAGACCGCGATACTGGAGGCGGCGGGTCTGGCGGCTTTGTACAGCAAAGCAAAAGGCTCGGAAAACGTTCCGGTCGACTATGTACCTGTCCGCTACGTAAAGAAGCCATCAGGCGCAAGACCCGGCAAAGTCATTTTCACCCACAATAGAACAGTGTATGTCGACCCAGGTGAGCCGGACAAAAAGTAAAAGTCTGCTGCTCACACAGTATGCCTGCCACTGCATGAGGCGCAGGAAAATCCGGCATGCAGAAAACGGCCAAAACAAAAAAATACGGTAAAACGACATTTAAAACACTATTTTCGACATAAACTCAGATTCCCTCTTGTATTCCCCAAAGAACAGGCTTAAGTTTACCGTGAAACAGATCCGGAAACTTATACAGTTAGGAGGTGAGAATGAGCAGCAGTAATGAAAGCTGAGAAAACAAAGTGTAAGATCATATGATCACACTGTGTCATAAAGGAATTCAGACAACAGAAAAACGATCGATAAAAAACAAACAGAAAACCTGAGATCAGAAGATCAGCCTGATACAGTAGAGACAAACGATACTGCCTGGCTTCAAATCTCAACAAAGAGGAAACCTGACATCCGTACGATATTCAGTATTATAGAAAAGTATATTTCAGAAGCAGAAGCAACTACATATGTTCTTGCCTATCTGCCGCGGAATGATCAGCAGCTTACGTTTACTGCGTATCGGATCTGATAACGGCGCACCGCTATAAGCATATATTTTCCATGCGGCGGCGCCGTTTTTTGCTGCTTTTATCGTCCGCTGCGAAGCGTATCCAGCACTGCTTGGAAGTCTTCTGGAAAATCTGCCTTGAATTCCAGGTATTCTCCGGTCCGCGGATGCACGAACCCTAGCACGCCCGCGTGCAGCATCTGTCCGCCTGTTATATGTACTGTCCTGCTCCCTGTGCGTACTGTCTCATCGCCGGAACCGTACACCTTATCCCCGACCAGCGGATGCCTGATATACGCCATGTGGACTCTGATCTGATGAGTCCTTCCTGTTTCCAGCCTGCACTCTACAAGGGTGCACGAACCGAACCTTTCCATGACCCGGTAGTGTGTAACTGCCCTTTTCGCATTTGATCCGTCTATCTGTCTGCGCTTGCGGTCTTTATAGTCCCGCCCAATCGGCTGATCTATCGTACCGGTATCTTCTTTGATGTTATCTCTTACAAGCGCGGTATAGCGCCGCGTGACAGAGTGCTCGAAAAGCTGTCTGGAAAGTGATGTATGCGCCGCGTCATTCTTTGCGATCATGATGAGGCCGCTGGTGTCTTTGTCGATCCGGTGCACGATGCCGGGCCTCTGCACCCCGTTGATCGACGAGAGACTCCCGGCACAGTGGAAAAGCAGCGCATTGACCAGCGTTCCGGTCAGATTTCCCGGAGCCGGGTGCACGACCATACCTTTTGGCTTGTTCACGACTATCACGTCGTCATCTTCGTACACTATGTCGAGGGGAATGTCCTCCGGAAGAACGGCAAGCGGCTCAGGGTCCGGCAAAGTCACCTCGATCAAAATTCCTTCAGCCGGTTTGATCTTTTTTGATGATACTGTCTCGCCGTCAGCTGTGACAAAGCCCTGTTCTATCAGCTGCTGCGCGCGTGACCTTGAAACATCTTCAAGCATATCAGCGATGAGAGTATCTATCCTGCCGGAACCTTCCGGTGCACTGAAGCTGTACTTCTCCATCACTTCTCACCGCTTTCGTCTTCAGTTTCATCATCATCCCCGGATCCTGCATTCCCCTTCAGATCCGGTTTCTCTTCTTCATTATTGAAAAACAGCAGACAGAACACCATCAGCCCGCAGCCGCATGTCACGGCGATATCTGCCACATTGAACACCGGCGGGAAAATGCTGAATGATATCATATCAGTGACATGACCGCAGAGGAATCTGTCTATCATATTCCCTATCCCGCCCGATGCGATCAGGGCGAACGAGATCTTGAAAAGCTTTCCCTTTAGGCCGCTTCCCATATCTTTTGAGATCATATAGATGGCTCCTGCGATCAATATAGCCGGAAAGATCAGCAGAAACCTGCGGTTTCCCGCAAACATCCCGAATGCCGCGCCGCTGTTCTCCACGTGAACTATGCGAAGAAAGTCGCCGATCACATGGATCACTTCACCGTCTGCCATTCCGCGGACCAGATACTTTGTCAGCTGGTCCAGCACTATCACGATCACACCTATCAATACATAAATCATTATTTCCGCACTTTGCCCCGCACATGACTTCAGCGCTTTCATCACCCGGACTGTGCCTTCAGGCGATGAACTGGCCTGCCGTCAACTACCTGTCTATCATAGCCTGCCTATAAAAAACTGCGGGGCTCGATCTGAACCCCGCAGATCCATACTGCAAGCTTTTAGTTTTCTTTCTTCTGGAAAAGATTATCTATAAGCTTCTCCGTACTTTCTTTTAAATCTTTTGATCTGTCAGTGATCACTATGGTATCGTCTGTCACACCGCCCTCAGTTTCTGCATCACCTGAATAGTCAGCTGCGTACTTCGCAGCCTGTTCTTCCTCAGTCTCAGGCTCCGGCTCTTCTACAGGCTCTTCTCTGTCCGGGTCGTCATACTCCTCGAACTCTGCAGCCTCTATTTCAGCTGCTGCTTTGTCGATGATCAAAGTCTCATCAGTAACTTTCCCCTGTCCCGCATCAGAAGCAGGCTCAGTTCTCTGTTCTTCAAGCTTAGCCTGAGCAGCAGCAAGCGCTGCTCTGTCTATAACGATCGTCTCCGTAGAAGCACCTTCAAATTCTTCTTCAGGCTCTTCGTCATCTTCTTCCGGTTCCTCGGCAGGTGACTGTTCGTCTTCAGCTTCACTATCTTCAGTCTCGTCTGCTGTTTCTTCAGCTTCCTCGTCTGCTGTTTTTTCAGCTTCCTCGTCCTCAGCTTCTTCTACAGACAGCGTCTCGTCAGATACAGCCTCGGAAGTCTCCTCTTCAGCGTCAGGCTCCTGATCGAGATCCTGCAGCTGATCGTCCGGCTCATCCTCATCCAGTCCGCCCGTAGGCTCCACATCCGGAAGGTCAGCGATCGGATCTTCTTCTATCGCAGCAGCGCCTGCCACTTTAGTGGCGTCGCTGTCTTTCTCTCCGTAGAGCAGCGTCGGATAAAAATCCTGTCTGAGATCATCCAGAAAATCTTCGGAATTGTCGTCCACGCGCTCGATCTCTTCTTCAAGCATCTGCTTGAAGCGGAGCTTGAACTTCTCCACTTTTCTGCGAAGACGCTCCGCATCCTCGTCTGCCTGTGATGTCGAGTTCTTTGCATTCCTGACGATATTCTCGGCATCGTGCTTTGCGTTCTTGATTATGACTTCAGCTTTCTGCTCAGCACTGGCAGAAATATCATTCATGAGCCGCTTGGCGTCCTGCGTCATCTTTGCCGGATCCTTTGCCTCGGCGACCTGCTTCTGGAGCACATGCACACGCTCGAGCATCTTCTTGTTCTGATCGAGCAGCGCCTGGTAATCGATCATTATCTGGTCCAGAAATTCATCGACCTCTCTCTTGTTATAACCCCTGAGAGATGATGAGAACACTTTGGTTTCGATGTCATTTGGCGTAATCATAATATCCCCCTTACGTATTACATTACTGTCCCTTTTTCACCCCTGAACCGGCACCCCTGCCGGTATATGATAAAGCCCCCCGGCTTATCTCCACGGATTGTCAGGATCACTGGCAACGTCATTCTTATCCTGACCCTTCTCTCCGCCGTTCGTATAATCAAAACGTGACTGATCCGTCATTCTCTTTCCGCCTGCGATATCTACGTTCTCAGGCGCGAACACGAAGATGTTGCTTGCGATCTTCTGAACATTCCCGTCCAGAGCATATGTGGCTCCTGACAGAAAATCGAATATCTTTCTGGCGACGTCTGTGGAAAGATGCTCAAGATTGATAATGATCGGCTTGTGTGCCTTAAGGCTGTCTACGAGCTTAGGGCACTCCTCAAAGCTCTTTGGCTCGATAAGGACGAGCTTGAATGCTCCTGTGTTTGTCACGGAAAATCTCCTTTCTACTGCTGGTGCCGGCTGTTCTGCCATCGGCTTGGACGGCGCAAAGTGTTCCGGCGCGCTGTGCTGTTTGCCAGCTGAAATAGTTTCCTCAGTCATATGTTTATCTTTTTCTTTTTTAAGCTTGTCTTTTGCTTCCTTTACCTCATCCTTCGAGATCTTTTCTTCGTCCTCCGAATCATCGATACCGATAAGATTCTTCACTGCGTCGCCAATACTCATCTTTTCCCTCCTGATCATTTATTTGAAACCGCCTCATACCCATGGCGATATTTCAATCTGTTTCACTCTGCTGCCGACCTGTTTCTCCCCAGGTCTATTTTTCTTCCGATCTGTAATTCCGCATCCCGAAGATCGCAGTACCCACGCGGACCATCGTCGACCCTTCTTCTACCGCGACCCTGAAGTCGTTCGTCATACCCATCGAGAGGACTGTCATGTCGACATTATCACTGTCAAAGCCCTCTTCGCCATTTTTCTTCTTATTCCGGCAATCATCAAAGACACCTTTTACTTCTCTGAAGAACGGCCTTGCGTCCTCCGGGTCGTCCACAAAAGGCGCTATCGCCATAAGGCCTTTTACATAAACATGCGGGCACTCCTCTGCTATACTCTTGATCAGAGCATCCAGCTCTGAAGGATCCAGCCCGAACTTTGTCTCCTGCTCAGCCGGATCGACCTGGATCAGTATATCCATCGTGATCCCAGCCTGAGCCGCCCTCTTCTCTATCTCTTTTGCAAGATGCAGACTGTCGACAGACTGGATCATCACGACCTTGTCGATGATCTGCCTGACCTTATTAGTCTGGAGGTGCCCGATAAGGTGCCACCTGGCCGGCTTCACATAGTCGTACTTCGCCAGTACCTCCTGGACTTTGTTCTCACCGATGTCTGCAGCGCCGGCGTCGATCACCTCATTCATCTCGTCCGGACTGTGCAGCTTGGTCACTGCCAGGAGCATTACGTCGTCAGCGCTTCTTCCGCTCCGCTCTGCAGCCTTTGCTATCTCACTTTTTATATATTCGAAATTCTCTTTTATCGACATGGCTATGAAGCCTTTCTGTCAGGCCTTCTCAGTATATCGTCATAACTTCTGACCGTCGTCACTGTATCTCCTTCTGCATTTCTGTACTGTGACGGCGATATCGCGCTGTCCGTTCCGTCTGTCGCGATTATATTGATCGGCACGAATTTGTATTTACCGGTCTTCTGACGGACGTAGACGCCTTTCTGGCCTTTACGCTCAACGATACTGGTATTGCTTATTATGAGCCCCATGACATCCGATGTTATGACTTCTATATCGGCCTTCCTCAGCGTCGCGAAATGCTCATACCAGTTATTTGTTTTGATCGTGAGCCGCTTCTCACGGCGCTCGTCGGTTATGCTCTGTACTGTGCCCGTGATCGTCTTTTCATCATTTATGAGGACTCTTACGCTGCTTCCGACTGCGTATCTCGACTCATGCTCCCTCGGTATGTAGCAGACGATGTACCATGCCGCTCTGTCGACGATCTTGAAGACCGGGTCTGTCTCGGCGATTATGTCATTGTTGAGTTCCAGGTCGCTCGAGTTCTTCAGCTTCTGGAAGAAAGCCTTATCTTTCTTCTCCATGTTTCCCGGCGTTATCCTGGATTCGTTCCCGTCTGCATGGTAAGTCAGTATGCCTTCCTGCGCGGTCACAAAATCGTCTGTATTTATCTTGTGTTTACCCTTGACGTTTTTTCTGATCTCGCTGTACTGCGCAAGTCCCTTGTTTGAAGTATCGAGAGCCTTTACGTCATTGCCGCTTTCGACATCTTCAGACCCTTCCGCGTCGGCGCCGTCAGCTTGGCTCCGATCCTCAGGCGCGGCGCTTCCGGCTTTTACCTCCATTATTCTGGTGCCTTTTCTGACGAGCTTATTCTCGTCGATATAGCGGTTAGCAGTGCCTGTCAGCTCACTGAAATACACGTATTCCGACCTGACGAAATAGCCCTCGACCTTGTCAAAAGTCTTGAGCTCTCCGTATTCTGCGGTATACGACGATCTGAGCACGCCCGTTACCTGCGGAAGTATATAAATTATCACATAGAGCACCGCAGCCACAATAAAAAGAATGACGACGGGGCTCTTCTTGACATTTCTCATAAGCCTAACCCCTCGTCATATAGTCTACACCATATTTAGTGGATTTTCCATTGTTATTTCTGATTTTTCTTCAATTTGTAGGGCTGTTCTGCGACCCCTTCAAGAATCTTTCTGAACCGCTTGCTAAGACCGCCTTCTGCTTTGATATGCTCATCAAAATACTGTCTGAACAGATCTGGCCGACGCTCCCTGGTCAGGAGAAGCGACTGCTCGAACTTCCACTCGTCTATCAGTTCATGGTTGCCGTTCAGAAGTATCTCCGGCACCTCCAGTCCCTCATATTCCCTGGGTTGTGTGTATTGCGGATACTCGAGAAGTCCCGAATACACTGATTCGTCCATAACGGCCTCATCTTTTGCCAGCACTCCCGGTATGAGCCTGGAGACTGAATCGATCAGGACCATGGCAGCAAGCTCTCCCCCGGTAAGTATGTAATCGCCTATCGAGATCTCCTCGATCCCCCAGTGATCTATCACTCTCTGATCCACTCCTTCATAGTGACCGCAGAGGATCACTAATTCATCCTCGCGCGAGAGTTCCTCTATCTTTGCCTTATCCAGTATCCTGCCGCGTGGAGACATGTATACGATGCGCTTGCTGCCGACAGATGCAGCATCTTCCGGCTCCACAGGCTCAGCTCCCACCGCTTTCAGGGCACGAAAAATGGGATCGGTCATCATGACCATCCCATGTCCGCCCCCGAACGGGGTGTCGTCTGTTTTTTTATGCTTATCCAGGCTGTAGTCGCGGATATTGACAATATTAAAGTCGAGCAGACCTTTTTTCTCTGCTCGGCCTGTCATGCTCGTCCTTATCGGCGTAAACATCTCCGGGAAAAGAGTGAGTATATCGAATTTCATCGTATGCCCTCGATCAGCCTCAGCCTTATGACGCGTTCATCGTCATCGATACCGCGTACGAACTCAGGCACCGCCGGGACCATGAAATCAGTCCCGTCGTCTGCTGCGACCACATAGATATCCTGCGGTCTGTCTGTAAGCACGTCGCCCAGCGTTCCGATCTTTTCACCGGTCTCGTCGTCTATCACCGTCATCCCGATCAGATCGCGCACATAATGCTCACCCGGCTCAAGCGGCTCCAGATCATCTCTGTCCATAAAGACTTCCATGTTCCGAAGAAGCTCGGCGGCATTCCTGTCATCGACACCGGCGAGCTTGACTACCACCATGCCTCCCGAAATGCGAGCATGCTCGATAATGTAGTCGCCTGCGTCTTTGCCGTCTGCCCTCAATCCGATCTCACGGATCTTCTTGAACCTCGAAGGATCTTCCGCATAGCTTTTGATCTTGACTTCGCCGCGGATCCCAAGCGGACCCGTGATCATGCCGATCTCCACGTCTTTCATATAGATCTGCTATTCCTCGTCCTCAGCGCCGGCTGCACCAGCTGCCTCCGCCATTTCCTCGTTTGAAACTATCTCAACATTTACCTGGCGGTGCGCTTTTGTTGCCGCTGCCTTTACGACAGTACGAAGCGCCTTGGCGATCCTTCCCTGCTTGCCGATGACCTTTCCCATGTCATCCGAGGCAACGGAAAGCTGCATGATCTCCTCATGCTTATCGTCCTCGCCCATATCCTGCACAGAAACCTTTTCAGGGTCATCTACAAGATACTTAGCGATCGTCTCTACTAGTTCTTCCATCTTGTATCCCCTTTCCGGATCCGGATCACTCGATCACTCCGGACTTCTTAAGGAGATCTCTTACTGTATCAGAAGCCTTTGCACCAGTGCCGAGCCATTTCTTTGCAGCTTCGCCGTCGATCTTGATAACTGGCGGTTCTACCATCGGATCATAATAACCGATCTCTTCGATGAATCTGCCGTTCCTTGCGTTTCTTGAATCTGCAACAACTACTCTGTAGAAAGGCTTCTTGTGTCCGCCCATTCTTCTCAGTCTGATCTTTACCATTATTTTACCTCCATCTTGTTATACCGGGATCAAGACCCGGTTGATCTCTCAGGCCTTCCGGCCATTTTCAACTATTATATCAAAGGACGCGCCGTCCTTATCTATATCAAAGGACGCGCCGCCCTCATCAAACTATTTGTTCTGCGGGCAGTTGTCCGCCTCGTTTCAGCCATGCCGTATGTTCGCCTACTGTCCGTCGAACAGACCGCGGAACAGCTTGTTGTGCTTGAGTGCGTTCGGATTAGACAGCTTCTTCATCATCTTCCGCGCCTCATCGTATTTCTTCATGAGCTGGTTCACAGCGCTGACCGGCTGTCCCGACCCGGCAGCGATCCTCTTTCTTCTGCTTGCGTTCAGGATCTCAGGCTTCTGTCTCTCCTCACGCGTCATCGAGTAGATGATCGACTCCATGCGGTGGAATTCTGCTTCCCCGGCATCAAAATCCACTTTGTCCATATCCTGCTGTGAGATCCCCGGGATCATTTTGATGAGCTTCTCGATGCCGCCCATCTTATGGACCTGGCCCATCTGATCCAGGAAATCCTCAAGCGTGAACTGATTTTTCTTTATCTTCTCCTCGAGCTCAGCAGCCTGTTTATCGTCATACGCCTGCTCGGCAGCTTCTATCAGAGTAAGCACGTCGCCCATTCCGAGGATCCTGCTCGCCATGCGGTCAGGATGGAACGGCTCCAGGGCATCGTACTTCTCACCTGTTCCAAGGAAGAATATCGGCTTCCCGGTCACTTTCTTCGCTGACAGTGCAGCTCCGCCTCTCGCATCGCCGTCCATCTTTGTAAGGATCATGCCGTCGATGCCGAGCCTGTCGTTAAAGCCCTGCGCGGCGTTTACAGCGTCCTGTCCGGAGAGCGCATCTACTATCAGCAGGATCTCGTGAGGCTTAAGCTCTTTCTTCATCCTGGAAAGCTCTTCCATGAGCTCTTCATCTATCTGAAGACGTCCGGCTGTATCGATGATAAGTACATTACAGCCTTTACGCTCAGCTTCTTCGCGGGCGTCCTTTGCGATCTTCACAGCATCCCTGCACTCGCGGTCGACATATACCGGAGTATTGCACGCTTTAGCCACGACTTCCAGCTGATCTATAGCAGCAGGCCTGTAGATGTCGCACGCAGCCAGCATCGGCTTCTTGCCGCACTGCTTGAGATAGTTTGCAAGCTTGCCGCATGTAGTAGTCTTACCAGTACCCTGAAGGCCTGCCATCATGATAGTAGTGAAGCCGGTCGGTGAATAAGTGATCTTCGCACCAGCTCCGCCCATCAGGTCAGTCAGCTTCCTGTCTACGATCTTGACCACCTGCTGTGCAGGCGTCAGGCTCTCCATGACGTCGGCTCCCATGCACTCCTCTTTCGTCTCTTTGACGAAATCCTTAACTATCTTGAAGTTTACGTCAGCTTCAAGAAGTGAAAGCTTGATATCGTGCATGGCATTGTCGATATCTTTCTCAGTCAGGACCCCCTTACCTTTCAGGTCCTTGAATGTATTCTGAAGTTTATCTGAAAGACTTTCAAAAGGCATATCTTTCTCCTAATCATTAGATGCAAGCTGAGCGATTATCTCACGAAGACGCTTTGTCTGTTCTGCGCCGGCGCCGCTTTGACTCCTGGCTTCTCTGGCGCTCTCCGCATCATTTTTATCCATGCTGCTCTCTGCATTATGAGCAGTTTTATCAGCAGTGGAGGTTTTGCTCTCCAGCGACGATATGATGCTGTCCGCCTCATCCGCGAGAATGCTCGCCTTTTCGTACTTCGCAAGCAGTCCGAGTTTTTCTTCATACAGCTCGAGCTGAGCCTCGGCGCTCTTCAGCGAGTCGTACACCGCCGCACGTGAGATGCCCATGTCATCCGCGATCTCGCCAAGCGACATATCATCCTCATGATAGCACTCCATGACACTGCGCTTTTTGTCCGTCAGAAGGCTGCCATACAGATCATACAACAGGCTTTCCCTTGCAATGCTGTTCATGTGGAATTACCTCCCTGCGCAGCACAAGAGCCGCTGTCAAGTACTTTTACCTTACACATTATACACTTATCACAGCGCCTGTCAAGTACTTTTGCTTGACGGCAGTGATCGAGCCGGTGGACAGGTCCAGTCTTTTGTGGTCAGCTGAAAACTTATTATAGATGAGATATAGATGGGAGGCTTGAATTCGTAATTACAGTTCTTTTACGAGCTGTGGCTCACACTCAACGTAGTCGAGCGATACGAGCCTGTACCTTGTGCCGTTCCAGAGCCCCTGGAAGCCGTTCTTGAATGCCTCTTTTCCATGGAGATGTCCGTACAGACACTCTTTGACTTTATATTCCGTCATGAGCTGTGTAAATCCTGATGACTGGAACTTGTCGTTCGTAGGCGGATAATGCAGGCAGCATATGATCTCCTCTGCCCCGTGCGCCTTCGCATCGTCCAGCGACATCCTGAGGCGGAGCTGCTCGCGCTCGTATATCTTGTTGTCGTGATCATCAAAACCCTGTGTGCCCGGGCATATCCACCCGCGCGTCCCGCAGACCGCCAGTTTGTCATTTATCATATAGCAATGATTCTGGAGGAACAAAACATCATCGAACAGGGTATTCAGCTTGTTAGTAGAGACCCACCAGAGATCGTGGTTCCCTTTCGTGATGACTTTATAGCCCGGGAGCTCGTGGATCCACGTCAGATCTGCCATCGCCTCATCAAGGCGAAGACCCCAGGAGATATCCCCGAGGATAAGAACGACGTCATCCTTGGAGACGACAGCTTCCCATTTCTCTTTAAGTCTGGAGCTGTGGTCCTTCCATCCTGCGCCGAACACGTCCATCGGTTTTTCAATTCTCTCATCAAAAGACAGGTGCGGATCACCTATCGCGAATACTTTCATCTACTGTTCTCCACTGTTGTTTCAAAAATCGAAGAGCTCATCTGAACTCTTCGATCGTTTACATCAAATATACCTCAGTCGTCCTTACCGTCTGAATTATCGATCAGTAATCTGATCGCATCAATGTACCCGTCGAAGCCTCTTCCAGACACAGTCGCTATGCACGCCTGTCTTATATACGAAGTCTTCCTGAATTCATCCCTGGAATCCACGTCTGAGATATGCACCTCGACGGTAGGGATCATTACAGCCTTGACCGCATCAAGAAGCGCAACACTCGTATGCGTGTACGCTCCCGGATTGATCACGATCCCGTCGATTTTCCTGAAATAGGCCTCCTGGATCTTGTCCACCAGGTCACCTTCATGATTCGACTGATAGAACTCTACACCAACGCCAAGCTCCACCGACTTTTCCCTGATCATGCCGATCAGCTCATCATAAGTCCGGGAGCCGTATATATCCGGCTCCCGGATCCCGAGCATATTCAGATTAGGTCCGTTTATTACAAGTATCTTCATAATGTGTTTATGCCGCGCAGACGATATGATCTACTTGACTACTATCTTCGCCGTTGCCGACGCAGAAGCCTTCTTATAGTACTTATTCCCGGCAGCACTCACTTTGATATTCACTGTATAGGTGCCTTTCTTAGTGCCTTTCTTTACAGTGATCTTTCCGTTCTTCTTATTCACTGTGACTGCGCTGCTGCCACTTACTTTCTTGTAAGTCTTCTTGCCTACAGCACCTTTGATCTTAAGTGCTTTCTTAACAGGGATCGTCTGTGCTTTCTTCTTGAGCTTCGCAGCAGATACCTTCGCCTTCTTACCTTTTACCTTAAGCTTCTGTTCGGCTTTGTAAGTATAAACATTGATCTCACCCTCTGCACCGATAGTATCGGACACTATGATCTTAGTCTTGCCGATGCCTGTAGCTTTTATAACACCAGTACTTGTAACAGTCATGATCTTCGGATCTTCTGATCTGAAGGAGAGGCCTGAGTAATCTGTGATAGGGTTGTTGTCTGCATCATATATCTCATCAAGCAAGCCTTCCTCGCCATACTCAAGCCCGTAGTCCGGTCCATGATATCCGCCGTCATTAGAAACTTCAACGCGGACCGCCAGCGTGCCAACGCCAGGGAATGACACTTTGATGTATCCTGTCCCCGGTCTTACTGCACTGACCATGCATATGGTAGGATTATCTTCTCTTACCTGAATAGTGAAGATACCCTGAGATCCTTCCATTTTTTCCCAGGTTATATCTGTGGTATCAGGCATTTCACCTTTGGCTCCGCTGAGGTTGATCCTTATCGTATCTGAGCTGTCCTTGCCTTTTGGATCGAGCTCGACCGGATTCGTAGATGCACTCATATGTAAGCCAGAAGCCGGCTTGCTGTATGCTTTGATCGGGAAATTGTCATACGTGAAGATCATATAGAGCGGCCCGAACAGCTCGTAAAGAAATTCTTTATCTGCCATATCGTACCAGTTGTCATTAAACATCAAGTATGATTCTTCAGGATTGACGATCCCCTTTACCCAGCATGGTTCTTCGTTCATTTTTGCCCATTCCTCGCCTTTTGCGATCTGGAGATTCATGCTGAACTGTTCCTTACCGCTGTCATCCGCTACGAATTCTGTCAAAACGACTGAGTATGACTGGCCTTTCTGGATCAGTACGGGCTGCGGGAGCTTGATCTTATGGAACCCGCCATATTCAAATTCTGCGTTTCCGCCAGCTACAGGAACACCATCATATGGGTTCTCAAATCCAGGAGAAAGAATCAGGACTTCATATTCTACCCTTGTCCCAGGCGCCGCTGTCTGGCAGGAGATCTGCTCAAGTGTCTGATTCTGATCAGCAGTGAAGACATTAGACATGCTCATAGGCTCATCAGTCTCAGCTGTAGTTACCTCCTCTACAGGCATGTTGTCATACTGATCGATGTAGTATTCTTTCCCGACGTTGCTCTCCTCAAATGCTACAGCTTCCGGAAGTGATAAAGTCTGATCATAATACGACAGCCAGAAATATCCTGTTCCCAGATCTGATTCAGCCTTAGCATCTTTATCATATGGTATATTATCCTGTCCGACACGGATACCCCAGTTGCCGCGCCCTCTGTTCGGGAACTCTACCTCACCGGATCCCCAGCTGTTCTTGACGAGCCATGCACCGTCATGAGGCGGCTGATGATCCTTAACAAAGTTCTCTTTCGGGTAGTTATCATCATATCCTACGATAGTAACCGCATGGTTGGCATAATTCATCTCATATGTATAATGGGCCCAGTTTTTGCTTATATATTTGCCTTCTGTCTCCTGACCCGGCATAGACTGATCTGCCGTGAAACCTATCTCCACAGCACGCTTGTGGAGCAGCTGATCCTTGATAGCATCAGTCCCATCCGGATTATAAACATAATTTGTCTCAGCATCATGTGAATGATCTGAATCATCGGCTACTTTCTCTCCAGCCGGTGCAGGAAGCATATATGATTCCTGCATGACATATGACTGAGTATACCTGAGCTCTTCAGGGAATGACCAGTCATCATCATCACTGTAGCAGTAATCCATCCATACATTATCAACAAGGTACTTGCTTATCTCTTTATTGAGGCCATGATATTCATAGATATCGGCCGGAATCCCTGCAGGCGTTTTTGAAGGAAGCGCTCTGTCTTCAAGATTAGGGCCTGTCCCGGATGAGAACAATGTGGACGCATAGATCGGGAGGCCTCCGAAGTTGAACTTCTGTTCAACAGTCTTTGCGTATCTTTCATCAAAATACATACCCTCACCGTACTGTGAATCGTCTTTATCTGCGATAGGAAGCACATGGAAATTCACCAGATGCTTTTCTGAAAGATCAAGATTCGTCCAGTCATATCCATCATCTTCTGCGATCCCTGATCCGAGGATGCTTGACTCAGCAGCTGCTATAGCAGCAAAGCCCCAGCATGTTCCGAACGGGTTCTGGAATCTGACAGGTGTCACATAACGCTTGCCATCCACATTCCTAAGATCGAAGTATGCAGGAAAACTCTTATCGCTCTTCAGCCTGAGCCCTGACGCAGACTTATCAGTTCTGAACGCGAACGCATCCTTCGTTCTGTCCTGTAGCTGCCTTGCGATCTTATCGATCCCGTCATCGTTCTTAACACCGTCGTCCGCCGCCGCAAAACTCACACCAGGCACAGCGAGCATGCTCATCATTACCGCAACTGACAGTAATAACGCCAAAAGTCTTCTACCAGATTTCATACCTTTCTCCCTTCAATACCAATAATTATCTTATATGATATATTAATCAGCTTATGCATTCAGCCCTGATCTGGCCTACATTCAAAAATGACTCCGTTCACAGGTCTTCGTTATTATCTATATAATAGTCGCTCCAGCGCTTATATTCATCTTTCCTTTCCTGATAGAGCTGTTCAACTCCGGTGCTCGTCGAAAGCGGGCGTCCATCTGTTTCCAGCTTGTCCAGATCTCTTTTGATCCAGATGACTACGCCGTTCTGCTTGACTATGTTATAGTTGGCTTTGGTTTTGATGACTCCGCCGCCTGTCGCTATGACGCAGCCGGAATCCTTGCATGCCAGCTTCAGCATCTCAGTCTCAACTTTGCGGAAATATGCCTCGCCTTTCTGCTGGAAGATCTCCTCGATAGGAACTCCTTCATGCTGGATTATCATGTCGTCTATATCGATAAAACGCTTTCCCTGCTTCTCAGCCATTTTGCGGCCGAGGAACGTCTTTCCCGCTCCAGGCATTCCGATGAGCACATTGTTCAGGACTTTCCTCTGAAGCTCGTCAGTGATCGTCTCGATCTCATCATCGTCGATGTAATTGCCCGTGAAGATCTCACTGGCCTTTTTTGCCTGTGCAACGAGCATCTCCAGTCCGCCGGCACACGGTATGCCGTTTTCCATGCAGTCAAGTATGAGCTTTGTCCTGTACGGATTGTATATAACGTCGATCACTCCGCGGATATCGGTGAATTTAGTGATATCCACCAGGCAGCTCCCGTTGTCAGGATACATACCGACAGGAGTCGCGTTTATCAGGATCTGTGCGTCATAATGCTTTGATATATTATCGTAATTGTCCTCGCCTTTTCTCGAGATGACGACTACCTTGCGGGCATGAAGATCAGAAAGCACCGCCTGTATGGTGACTGACACTCCGCCGTCGCCGAGCACTACGCATTTCATGTCTTCAACATCGATGTCGTTATGCTCGAGCTGATACTTGAAGCCGAAATAGTCGGTGTTATATCCGGCCAGCTTTCCGTCTTCAGTCCTGACTACAGTGTTCACGGCGCCGATCTTCCTGGCCTCTTCAGATACCTCGTCGCACAGCTTCATTACTGTCTTTTTATATGGTATTGTAACGTTGAATCCGTCATAATCCGTTGACAGCAGGAGGTTGGCAAGATCGTCAGCCTTTGTCTCACAGAGCTCATAATCATAATCGCCGAACCACCTGTGGATCATCGGCGAATAGCTGTATGACAGCCGGGCGCCGATAAGCCCGAATTTCTTTCCCATATTTAAAACACCAGCTTTCAGCATCTATGATCAGATAAAATGATCATCATCACAGCCGAAAACAGCTCGCTTCTTATGCTCAGCGAGCCTCTTCATGCTGCTTATCTATTATTTTCTGCTGGAGCTCTCTGGAAAGCTCCATGATCTTATTATACAGCATCACGCAGGAATCTTCCATATCATCAGGCGCTAACTTTCTGATCTCTTCAAGTTTTTCCTGCTCGCGCAACGCATCCAGGACCGGAAGTCCGTTCCTGATCTTATATTCCGCGATGTCTGCACTTATCCTCATCCTTGTCGCAAAAGCTGTGATGAGCATCTGATCCGCCTTATCGATCCGGCTCCTGAGCTCCTGCAGGCTGACCTCTCTATCACTGTTCTCCATGATCTTCTCCTCTATTCCTGAAGCAGATCGTATACGGCGATCGCTGCTGCAGCTTCCACTACCGGAACAGCCCTCACTACCACGCATGGATCGTGACGCCCCTTTATTACGAGTTCTGTTTCCTCCCCGGTCTCATAGTTAACGGATCTCTGAGGCTTTGCTATTGAAGGCGTCGGCTTGAAAGCTGCTCTGAAAGTGACCGGCATGCCGCTGGTAAGGCCGCCGAGTATACCTCCGTGGTTATTGCTTTCTGTCACTATCCTCCCATCTTCACCGGATGTCACGAATGAATCGTTGTTTTCGCTTCCCTTTATTCTGGCTGCATCAAAACCTCTTCCGAATTCTATGCCTTTGACCGCCGGTATAGCGAACAAAGCCTGTGAGATGACGTTCTCCACGCCGCCGAACATCGGCTCGCCGATGCCTGCCTCAAGGCCTTTGATCTCACATGATACGACTCCGCCGACTGAATCTCCTTCAGCTGCCGCCTTGTCGATCTCCGCCATGGCAAGCTGGTATGAAGCTTCATCTTTGATCTCCACTCCGTGTATCTCGGCGATCTTGGCTTCCACAGTTATGCCGCGGCGCTTCAATATCTGCAGAATGATGCCGCCGGCTATGCATATCGGCGCAGTCAGCCTGCCCGAGAAGTGGCCGCCGCCGCGGAAGTCCTCGTTTCCTCCATATTTCACATGCGCGGGGTAATCTGCGTGGCCTGGCCGCGGAACACATTTCATCAGATCATAATCCTGAGACCGAGTGTCTCTGTTCCGTATTACCGCAGTTATCGGAGTCCCCTCAGTTACGCCGAAACGTCCTGAGGACGCATCACCATCTGCCCCGATCATGATCCCTGAGAGAAATTCCGGCACATCATCCTCACGCCTCGCTGTCGTGCGGCTGCTGCGCCCCGGAGCGCGCCTGTCCATGAATTTCTGGAGCTCATCAAGATCTATACATTCTCCTGCCGGTATGCCGTCGAGCGTCATCCCGACCGCCGCCGAATGTGATTCGCCGAAAACTGACAGTCTGATATTGTTTCCAAATGTCGATGACATAAAACCTCCCGGACACATCTGTCCCTTATTATGAAAGAATTATATTGCCGGACAGGCCCGCCTGCTCCAGCTCTTTGAAGAATGTCGGATATGATTTGCTGACCGCGCCGCTTCCTTCGATCTTCACTTTGTCACTTGTTATCAGCGAAAGTACCGCTGCCATCATGACTATTCTGTGGTCGCCCGAAGTCTCGGCGGCACCGCCCTGAGGACTGCCGCCTCCTTCTATTATTATCTCGTCTTCACGCTCAAGTGCTTTGACGCCTACATCGTTAAGACAGGCTGTTATCGATTTTATCCGGTCACTTTCCTTAAGTCTGAGCCTACCCGCATTTATCAGCTTTGTTTCTCCTGACGATGCTGCCCCGGCACATGCGATCGCTGGCGCCAGGTCTGGTATCCCGGAAACATCTACGACCGCCCCTGTGAGATCTGATGGATATGCTGTAACAGAAGTCCCATCATCTTCACGGCATTCTTTTATTTCTGCACCGAATGTTCTCAGTACATCAATGATCTTTCTGTCTCCCTGCACTGAATCCAGGTTCAGGCCGGTCACTCTGACCGGTATTTCCCCGATAGCGCCTGCTGTCAGCCAGAATGCAGCCTGAGACCAGTCGCCCTCGACTGTATAATGTTTATCACGGTGATATTTCTGACGCCCCCTGATCAGGAAGCCACCATGTCCATCACCAGATGAATTCTCTATCCGGATCCAGTATTCTTTCAGTACGTCAATAGTGATATCAACATATGCAGACGACTGAAGCTCCGATGTCAGTAAGATCCTGCTGTCTCCGTCAAGGTACGGGAGTGAAAGAAGGAGCCCTGTGATGAACTGAGATGAGATCGATCCCGGAAGCCTGTATTCGCCAGGCATGAGCTTGCCTGATGTCTTTATGATGCCGTCAGAAAGGTGCTCTATCTTCATACCGTGAGAAACAAGCTCTTCCTCGAACGGCCCCATAGGTCTATCTGAGAGCCTTCCTCGTGTTCTGATCGATACTGACTTTCCAAGCACTCCTGAAAGCGGAAGAATAAATCTAAGCGTGGAGCCGCTCTCACGGGCGTCGATCACTGCAGACGTGCATCCAAGCCCGCTAAGGCAGCTCCTTGTCGCCATGATATCCTCTGAATCCAGGTCACAGGCAACACCTTCGCCGTTTCCTCCTGCAAGAAAATCGCAGATATATGCTCTGTGCGCATATGACTTGGACGGGATGATCCTTATTGTTTTTTCCGTTTCTCTATCCAATATATGTTCCTTTTAAATTGTACCTGCGCAGGTAATGCTCTCACGCCTGCCGGATCGCCGCGAGCATGCTCATATCTCCATAGTGAGCACCGGATCTTTCAGATCAGCAGCCCTCTTGCTCTTTGTACCCGACCTGAAGAGATCTTTAAGCCCTTCTTCATCGTCGTTCTCGATCGCTGTCCTGTAACGTCCGAGCTCATTGATGTAATTTGTCAGCTCATTCAGCAGATAGGCTTTGTTCTCAAAGATGAGCTCAGCCCACATGTTCTCGTTAAGATCGGCTACTCTTGTAAAGTCTCTGAAACTTCCTCCGACCGGAAATCCGCTCGGATATCTCGATTCCTCTTTGACGAAAGCGTTAGCTGCGATATGTGTCATCTGTGAAGTGAACGCTATCATGTCATCGTGCTGATCAGCCGTCATGAAAGAGAGCTTGCCGAACCCTGCAGGCTTGAGCAGTTCTTTCAGCCGCTCAAGCAGTCCTATGTCGTCACGCCGTTCTGTCACGAGGACCATCGTCGCGCCGTCAAAGAGATCTTCCATACTGTTCTTGAAGCCCCCGTACTGGCGCCCTGCCATCGGATGCCCGCCTATGAACATGAATCCGTGTTCAGCCGCGAGTGCGAACCCGGCTTCACAGATCCTCTTCTTTATTCCACAGCAGTCCATTACGATCTGCCCTTCGGCAAGATCGTCCGCATGATCTTTGAGCCATTCGACTGACGCATCTATCGTAAGGCATATGAATACCGCATCGCATTCCTTTATATTCTCATCTGTGAGCTCACCGTCGATCGCACCTGACATCTCCGCAAAGCCGAGCGTCGTTCTGTTCCTGTTATATCCAAGTACCATCGCACCTGAACGTTTATATGCTTTCGCAAGCGACCCGCCGATAAGCCCGAGCCCTACTATTCCTATCTTCATCATATTTCCTCTGTGACACGGCCAGCCGCACTGACCAGACCGCTCACCTTACATCATGTCTTTATCTCATTGCTTCTCTGATACGGCTGACCTTGCTGATCAGATCGCCAAGCTGATCTGCCAGAAGCGGCTGAGTACCGTCTGATACCGCATGCTCCGGATCGTTGTGAGCCTCGATCAGGAGACCGTCCGCTCCCGCTGCAGCCGCCGCAAGCGACATGGACAGAACGAGGTCAGCATAACCGACTGCCTGATTAGGCGCAACGATGACCGGAAGATGCGTCCTCTGGTGAAGTGCAGGAACCGCTGAAAGATCAAGCGTGCTGTGCGTATACTGCTCGAAAGTCCTTATGCCACATTCGCAGAGGATCACGTCCGTGTTTCCACCAGCCATTATATACTCCGCGCTCATCAGCAGCTCTTCCAGCGTATTGGCAAGTCCACGCTTGAGAAGCACCGGTTTCCTCAGCCGTCCGAGTTCCTTCAGCATCTCGTAGTTCTGCATGTTCCTGGCCCCGACCTGTATGACGTCCACATCATCAAAATCTTTAAGGTATTCTAGACCGAGCAGTTCCGATACTACCGGAAGTCCTGTTTTTTTCTTCGCCTCTGAAAGGTACCCGAGTCCTTCTTCTCTCGTTCCCTGATCCGCGTATGGAGATCTCCTCGGCTTGAATGCGCCGCCGCATAAAAGCGACGCTCCCGCTGCTTTTACGCTTTCTGCGATCACGTTGATCTGTTCCCTGGATTCGACCAGCGGCGGCCCGGCGATCACAGCAAAGTTCCCCCCGCCGATCTTAACCACCCCTGATCCGCTTCTGATCTCTATCACAGTGTCTTTGGGATGAAATTTCCTGTTTGCGTTTTTATATGGCTCAGAGATCGGCGTTACACGGTCGACTATATCAAGCATCTCTATCATGTCTTTATCGACAGACGCCACGTCGCCGACCAGGCCGAGTACAGTCTTGTACTCACCGTCTGATTCATTGACCTTCAGTCCCTGTCCTTCGAACCACTTTATCAGCTGCTTTTTCTGGTCCTGTGTCGTATTTTCCTTCAGTACGATGATCATTTTATCCCTCCGGCTGTATTTCAGCGAAAACCCCGCAGCATCTGCTGCAGGGCTGCTGTCACAATCCTGACTATGTACTGTTTATATTATAATGTCATATACGTAAAAACACAATGATACTTTGACAATTTAGCGCGGTAAATTGTTTTGCTTCCTTTATGGCCGGTTTTATGATAAAATACAAAAGAATAAGGAGATCTATAATTATGGATGTAAAAAATATGACAATGGTACCTAAGCTCAAGCCTATATTTGAAGCGAGAAAGCACACGGATTTCCGTGATCTGCTCAACTATGCGGCGTTTGCGTACAAGACCGACGACGCATTCAAGATCAAAACAGGCAAAGATGAGCACAAGAACCCTATGTACAGACATGTGACTTTCCTGGATTTCAAAGACGAAGTCAACAGCTTCGGCGCAGGCATGCTCAAGCGCGGGCATCTAAACAAAAGAATAGCCATCATCGGCAAAAACTCTTATGAATGGTATATGTCGTACTTCGCAGTTCTATGCGGTCTCGGCGTCGTGGTACCACTCGACAAGGGACTTCCGTACGAAGAGACTGAGAACTCACTCATCAAGAGCCGCGCCGATGTACTTCTGTTTGATAAGATGCACCTGGATCTGGCTGAGGAACTGAAGAAGAACGCCAGGACCAGCGTTACAGAATACTACGCGCTGGAAGAGATCCCAGGCTACACAAGCGTGTATGACATCATCGAAGAGGGACGCAAAGAACTGGAGTCCGGAAATGAAGAATTCCTGAGCCTTCCGATCGACCCTGATAAGATGCAGATACTGCTCTTCACGTCAGGAACCACGAGCAAAGCCAAGGCAGTCATGCTATCCGAGCATAATATCCTGTCAAACATCTATATGCTCGACCGCGTAGAGGATGTGAGACACGGCGACGTTAATATGGCGTTCCTGCCGTATCACCACACATTCGGTTCATCCGGTCAGACGATGATGATCTCACGAGGGGTGACCACCGTGTTCTGCGACGGCCTGAAATACATACAGAAAAACATCGTGGAATATCATGTCACAGTATTCGTATGCGTGCCTCTCCTCATCGAAGCGATATATAAAAGGATCCAGCAGGGGATCGACAAGCAGGGAAAGCGCAAGACGTTCGAGCGCGGGCTCAAGATAAGCCGCTTCCTGTTGAAGTTCCATATCGATATCAGGCGCAGACTGTTCAAGGAGGTCCTTGACCAGCTCGGCGGAAAGCTCCGCTACATCGTCAGCGGCGCATCAGCGCTTGATCCTGAAGTCGAGACCATGTTCGAAGCAATGGGCATCAACGTCGTACAGGGCTACGGCATGACAGAGGCTTCTCCGGTAATCGCCGGCGAGAATCCGACCCATAGGCGTCCCGGATCGATCGGCCATTCAATGCCTGACCTCGACCTTATCGTCATCGATCAAAACGAAGAAGGTATAGGCGAGATGGTCTGCCGCGGACCAAATGTCATGCTCGGATACTACGAGGATCCGGAAGCAACAGCAGAGATACTCGAAGACGGCTGGCTGCATACAGGCGACCTGGTCTCACTTGATTCAGATGGCTATATATACATCCGCGGGCGCAAGAAGAACGTCATCGTACTTAAGAACGGGAAGAACGTCTATCCGGAAGAACTTGAAGACCTGATCGATGCGCTCCCATACATCACGGAATCCATGGTATACGGCCAGCAGCGGCATAAAGACGGCGACAGCAAAGATCTCACGATCTGCGCAAGGATCGTCTACGATCCAGAGGCGGTCGGCGAAGACGCCGCAGATACAGCCGCCCTGAACGCGAAAGTGCAGCATGATATCGACGCTATAAACGAGACTCTTCCGACATATAAGCAGATACACAGATTCGAGCTCACAGACCAGCAGATGGAAAAGACGACGACAGGAAAGATCAAGCGCTACGCGCAGAAATAAAAATGAAAAGATCAGGCGCTGCGCGCAGAAATAAAAAAAAGATCAAGCGCTGCGCACAGAAATAGAAATGACAGGCAAAAAGCCGGAGGCATACAGCATGCCTCCGGCTTTTTCATTAGAAACAAGTCTATCAGTCTTTAAGATATGTTATATAGATACGCCCTTTCTTGGATCTGCCGCCTATCTCTGACAGGATCGCACGGCCTTTGTGGCGGACTACGATCTCGGTCCCTTCTTTAAGAATAACTGATGGCTTCAGGGCTTCTACGTGGTCTACGAAGACGAGACCGGATTTTATCGCTGTCAGTGCTTTGGACCTTGAAAGGCCGAAGGCTGATGATACTATGTTGTCAAGTCTTGGTGAAGCGACCGTATCTTTGTATTCTTTAAATTCACGTTCCGGAAGGATAAGGTCTGATATAGGAACGCGCTGTACCTCAAGCCTGCTCTGTCCTGCCTGGCTGAGTTCCTTCATGATATAATCTGCGATCTCACACGGAACGATGATATCTGCGCCGTCAGCTCTTACCAGGATATCCCCTACTGACTCCCGCTGAAGTCCAAGACCCATGAGCGCCCCAAGATAATCGCTGTGCGACAGCGGTCTTCCTGATCTTGACGCAAGCGATCTGTCGCTGTGTGTCACCCTGATAACACACATCAGGTCCGATATCACCTCGTCTATCCCCTCTGTGCTTCCTCCAGACTGCTGCGGCATCATAACATAATCCGGAAGACAGATCATCATTATACGCTCCGCATCGTCATAGCCGCCGTAATATATGATCCTGGCAATAGCATCGCCGGAGCCGTACGCCGTACGCACGACCGACTGCTGATGCGGATCGAGAAACCCTGTACCGGTCGGAACGCTGCGGTCCATACACTGATTTATCTTATCTTTTGCATATGCAAGTAGTAATTCATCGTCGTTCATTATATTTCCTCCTCAGTCATTATATCATGCACTTCCATTTCACGCCAATGACCGTTCACGAACAAAGCATCATCATTTGTTCCATTCACGTCCGGTCCTGATCTTACATGCTGCCTGCTTTTTGAATTTATAGTCTGTTTTTTCTTGTTTTTTACAGCGGGATATGATATATTCAAGGCAGTTTGAAAGAGAGTAATCGGCAGGTACCGGAAAGGTTTTGACCGGCGCCTGCGGTAAATCGCGTCAGGACGGTCAGCGTGCGGCAGGATAGCCGGTGCGGCCCGCGTTTACATTAAACGATGAGACTTTTAAGCACGTTATGTGGTGCTCGGAAGTCTTTTTTTGTAGGATGTGCCGGGCTCAGGCGCCGGAGCGGCAGCCAGTACACATGAATCGTAACTAAGGCGGAGGGAATAACATGGCAGAACAGAATACATCAAGATCAGCCGGCACAAAGAAAAGCGAAAAACATTACTATGGCAAAACAGTAAATGAGACGCTGGAAGAGTTCCGCTCATCCAGGTCAGGTCTGATCGGCGAGCAGGCAGTACAGGAAAACCGCGAGGAATTCGGAGAGAACAAGCTGTACGAGAAGAAAAAAGAGAGCATTTTCCAGATCTTCCTGAACCAGTTCAAGGATCTTCTCGTTATAATCCTTATCATTTCTGCGATCATTTCGATGGCAACAGGGAACACCGACAGTGCCGTCGTCATCTTTGCAGTCCTGATCATGAACGCCGTGCTCGGAACAGTACAGTACGTGAAAGCGCAGAAGTCGCTCGACAGTCTGAAGAAGCTGTCTTCGCCGGAGGCAAAAGTCATCCGGAGCTCTGAGCAACAGGTGATAGATGCAAGAGATCTGGTATGCGGCGACATCATCGTTCTCGATGCCGGCGACATAGTTCCTGGAGATGCACGTATCACAGAATCCCATACTCTCAAGCTGAATGAGAGCTCACTTACCGGAGAATCCGAGAGTGCCGAGAAGTCGGCGGATACTCTGCCGGCAAACGAAGGAATAGCGCTCGGCGACCAGAAAGACATGGTATTCTCAGGCTCGCTCGTCACATACGGACGCGCTCGCGCAGTAGTTACAGGAGTCGGCCGCCATACAGAGCTCGGGCGCATCGCAGGCCTTATGAACGAGGCAGAAGACCGCAAGACCCCTCTTCAGGTCACTATGGACAACTTCAGTAAAAAGCTTTCGATCGCAGTTATCGCAGTCAGCGTCATCGTATTCGGCCTTTCAATGTACCGCGGAATGACAGTACCAGACGCACTGCTCTTTGCTGTAGCCCTTGCGGTCGCGGCGATCCCTGAGGCGCTATCATCTATCATAACGATCTCACTTGCTATCGGAACATCGCGGATGGCCGACCAGAACGCGATCATCAAAGACCTCTCAGCTGTAGAAGGCCTCGGATGTGTCTCTGTCATCTGCTCAGATAAAACAGGCACACTTACACAGAACAGAATGACGATCGAACATGTCAGCATTTTTGGCGGCGGATCGTACGACGTCAAAGCGAAGGCTGCAGATGACAGTTCTGCTGCACCTACAGCGATCTCAGAAGACCCTGCCGCTACAGAACGCGCGGATATGCTTGAGCTTGCATCTATCCTCTGCAACGATACGGCAATAGTTGACGGCGAAACAGTCGGCGACCCGACTGAAACAGCGTTCATAGATTTCTATATGAAGAATCATGACGATTACTTCAGTGTCATGGACGAGCACCCTCGTCTCTCTGAAGTTCCGTTCGATTCTGACAGGAAGCTCATGAGCACGCTCCATAAAGTCAACGACGAGCTCGTAATGTTCACAAAAGGCGCGATCGACGTGATCCTTTCCCGCGCGGCCAACCTGACAGAAGAAGATAAAGAAAAGATCCAGAAAGAGAACTTTGATCTTTCCAATTCCGGCCTTCGTGTACTCGGTTTCGCAAGAAAGAAAATCAGCGGCGCGGATGACAAAAAGATCAGTTTTGATGATGAGTACGACCTGGAATACATAGGGCTCATGGCTGAGATGGACCCTCCGAGAACTGAATCAGCTCAGGCTGTTGCAGACTGCCGCGCAGCCGGCATCAGACCTGTCATGATCACCGGTGACCACAAGATCACAGCATCGACGATCGCAAGAAGGATCGGCATCATGAAAGACGACGACCTTGCGTTCACAGGTCCGGAGATCGACGAAATGACTGACGACGAGCTCGACGAAAAGCTGAAGAAGATAAGCGTTTATGCCAGAGTCTCCCCTGACAACAAGATCCGCATCGTCAAGGCATGGCAGCGCAACAACGACATCGTAGCAATGACGGGAGACGGCGTGAACGACGGGCCGGCGCTGAAGAACTCCGACGTCGGCGTCGCAATGGGAATAACCGGAACAGAAGTCGCGAAAGACTCAGCTTCTATGATACTTACCGACGACAATTTCGCCACGATCATCAAAGCAGTGCTGAACGGCCGCAACATCTACGCGAACATCAAGAACGCGATCATTTACCTGCTTTCCGGTAACTTTGCCGGGATCATCGCAGTTCTGTTCTGTTCACTCGTCGGCCTTCCGATGCCGTTCACAGCTGTACAGCTCCTCTTCATCAACCTGATCACAGACAGTCTGCCTGCGCTCGCGATCAGCATGGAGCCGTCTAACCCTGATCTCATAAATGAGAAGCCGCGTTCTCGCTCAGAGTCAGTCCTCGACAAGCCGGCTGTTACGACCATCGGTCTGACAGGACTTCTGATCTCGATCGTGACGCTCATCGCATTCTACATCGGGCTCGGAACATTCCCGCAGATCCCTGTCGCTTTACCTGGCGCGGTCACAGCGTCTACTATGGCGTTCGCGACACTCTGTCTGGCAAGGCTGTGGCACGGTTTTAACTGCAGAGGCCGCGAGAGTATCTTCAAGCTCGGCCTCTTCAAAAACATATATACTATCGGCGCGTTTATAGTCGGTGCCCTGCTCCTGACCGCCATCATCACACTGCCGTTCTTCACGAAAGCATTTGGCGTACAAAGCATCGAGCCTCAGCTCATCGCTATCGTCTGGATCCTCGCATTCATACCGACAGTGATAATCCAGATATTCAAAGCAGTGCGTAAATAGTACTCGCCCAGATCCTACAGGTACTGCACAAATAGCTCTCGCCCAGAGCCTACAGGCAGTGCGCAAATAGACCTCGCCCAGAGCCTACAGGCAGTGCGCAAATAGTTCTCACCCAGAGCCTACAGATCCTACAGATCGTACAGATCATAAAAAACCTGACTGTCAGCGGAACAGCCAGGTTTTTCTATTTACTGTTCAATGCCTCTGCAATGTTGACAGGAAATGATAATGACGATCTTGAGAATTACTGAAAACCAAACATTGACATCGCCTTTTTCAGTACTTATAATCTAAAAATATAGCAGCGATCTAAACTTCAACCAAATTGCATAACCGAAACACATTGCTAATAATTATGCATAAATCGCTGTATGCCTGTTATTACAAGGTCTTCCGGCTGCGCTGCTTTGGCTTTACCGCTGATGCATACAAATTCACATCGAGCAAAAACTCTACTGCTATCCGATTATACTATTGTGTTTTGTTCCGATTAGACAAAATCAACTCGAAAAAGCCACACAAATATTGTGTTTTGTTCCGATTAGACAAAATCGACTCGAAGAAGCTGCATCAATGAGGTTTTGATTACTGAAAACTACGACCCAAACCCTCGATTTTCAGTAACTCTCACAAAATGCAATTCGCTGCCGGAGAACCATTCAATGAAAGGATCACAAAAACATGAATAACATGAATAATATGAATAACCTGAAGAGAGCCGGAAAACGTATAGAAGATGAGATAAGAAAATATAAAGCTTTGCATTATCGGTTTACGCGCCGTCTCAGCCAGATTGCGGTTCAGCCGGTTTACGAGACTCTGAGTTCCAAAGAAAAAGGAGGGAATAAGTATTACTCCGAGATCTGGTATGAAGGTGATGTGAGGAGATCCAGGTATCTGGGCGGCGAGAATAATCCCGAGGTCAAGACTATCAAAGAGAAGCATTTCCTGAGCAAGGCTGTGAAAATGCTGGACAGGCGCATCGCGGGTCTGGAAAAATGTTCTGACGAGCTGGAGACGTTTGACTGCGGCGACGTGAACGATGCGCTTCCTAAGACATACAGACTGACGGAAGAACACCTTAAAAAAGTCGCAGGTATGACCGAGGAAGAAAAATGGTATGCTGAAGCACTTAAGGAGAAAGCTGAGATGGATGCGAAGTTTGGCATCAGCTATGAGACTGAGCTTTCACATAAAGCCAAAGACGGCACCAGAACTCGCTCCAAGTCGGAGGTCTCGATCGCAAATGAGTTTTTTGAGCGCGGGAAGCCTTATATCTATGAAATGCCAACACATATCGGCCCGTTCATTTTGCACCCTGACTTCACATTCTACTCGAACCGCTACAATAAAGTGATCATGTGGGAGCATGCCGGCCTGCTCGGCGACCCTGACTACATGCAGAGCTTTTCTGAGCGAACAGACCGGTACATCCGGGCAGGCATAACGCCGTGCGTCGACGTGATCTTCTCTTTCGATACGATGCTTGGCGACATCGACGCCGGCATGATCAAAACCTTATTGGATGAGTATGAATAAATTGGATCTACTAGTATTCATCCCCCAGATCCAGGAATGCCTGGCGTGAACGCTCGATCATATCGCGTGCGACACAGTATGACAGCCTTACGTTGCCAGGTCCAGCAAAAGCGCTGCCCGGGACCATAAGGATGTGATGTTTTTTAGCGAGCTCTACCAGCTTATTATCGTCTCCGCCCGGTGCTTTTACCCAGAGGTAGAACGCTCCCTGCGGCTTTACTGCTTCAAATCCTGCGGCTGTCACGATGTCGTACAGTATCTCGCCGTTCTTTCTGTAGAATTCCACATCTGATTTCTCGTCGAGACATCTTGCGATGACCAGCTGCATGAGTGACGGAGCGTTTACTACTCCTGTAACCAGGTTCGCGGTAGTTACTGCCCCGATCAGCTCGTCAGCGCCATCGCACGTGTCAGGTATGATAATGTTCCCGATCCTCTCTCCCGGAAGAGACAGAGACTTACTGTAGGAATACGCTACTATAGCGTCATCGTAGTAATCAGGCATCCATGGGAGATGACGTATCTCTTCGTTATCCGCACCGGATCCGGAAACGTATTTGCTCTCGTCAAAAACTATATCTCTGTATGGTTCATCTGAGATCAGATAGATCGGATGGCCGACTTCCTCTTCCTTTTTGCGCAGGACATCAGCAAGCTCTTTTATCACTGATTCAGGATAGATGACGCCTGTCGGATTGTTCGGTGTGTTTACGATAACTGCCTTTGTCCTCGGTGTGACCGCAGCAGCGACACTGTCCATGTCAGGCAGAAACGATCCATCTGCCCTTGGCGCGGCTTCGACTATCTTTCCATAATAGTTTTCGATATATCCCTTATACTCAGCAAAATACGGACATGGCACCACGACTTCGTCATCTATGTCGAGCATGCTCTTCATCAGAAGATTGAGCGCCGACCCTGCGCCTGCCGTCATGATGATGTTTTTCTCTGAATAGAGCGTGCCGTATATCTTGTTCAGATGCTTCGCTACTTCAACTCTTACTTCCGGAAAACCTGCATTCGGCATATAGCTGTGGATCTTTCCAGGCGGCAGTGTGTCAACGATCTTCTTGATCGATTCCTGGATCTTGTCCGGCGCCGGAACGTTCGGATTGCCAAGGCTGAAATCATATACATTCTCTGCGCCGAATTCCGCTTTCATCTGGATGCCGGCTTCGAACATTCTGCGGATCACGCCTTCAGCTCCGACGTGGCTTTTCATTTTATTGGATATCATACTGTTTCCTCCATATTATATGAGCCTGGCGTTACAGCTGTCTGCGGGCCAGGCTCTATCTGCCGATATTATTCCTTCGGATCTTCCCGCCGCGGGAAATGCCCGGTTACTCGAGTGTTGCTTTGATGTCCTCTGCCATCTTGCAGATCGCTTCACGCTGGTCGTCGGAAGCGTTTGACATTACCGTGATCTTCTCTTCCATCACGCTCATCCCCTGCATCTCCTCTAGCATGCTGGTCATGAGGTCTTTTGACTGCGGCGCCCATGTGCCGTTCTCAAGTATCGTGATGGTGCGGTTCTGCAGATTGAGCGCCTGCATATCATGAATGAAATCTTTCATCTTCGGGAACACGCCCATATTGTATGTCACAGAGAACAGCGCGATATTACTGTACTTGAACACGTCGCTGATAAGGTATGACACATGCGTCCCGGAAACGTCGCAGAGCTTGACGTTCGTGACTCCTGCCTGGATGAGCTCGCTCGCAAGCACCTCGGCGCAGTTCTCTGTGTGGCCGTACATTGAGGCGTAGCAGATGAGCACGCCCTTCTCTTCAGGTTCGTACTTTGACCACTTGTCATACTTCTCTATGAACTTATCCAGGTCTTTACGCCAGACCGGTCCATGGAGCGGGCAGATCATGCTGAGGCCTTCCATCTTAGATGCTTTTGCCAGGAGATTCTGCACCTGCATGCCGTACTTGCCGCAGATGTTGCCGTAATAGCGGCGCGCCTCGGCGAACCATTCGTCGTCGATCTCCATCTCATCCGCGAACAAAGCCCCATTGAGCGCTCCGAATGTTCCGAAAGCGTCTGCCGAGAACAAGATCCCTGTAGTCTTGTCGAATGAGACCATGACCTCTGGCCAGTGCACCATCGGCGCCAGATAAAATACGAGCTCATGCCTGCCAAGGCTCAGAGTGTCGCCCTCGCAAACAGTGTGCAGGTTCTCCAGTCCTTTATAACCGTACTGACCGTACATCCTGGATGCCATCATCGTGCAGTAGATCTCGACATCCGGCCACCTCAGCAGGATCTCGTTCAGCGTCGCTGCATGGTCAGGCTCCATATGGTCAACTACCAGCACGTCAAGTTTCCTGCCGTTTAGAGCAGCTTCGACGTTCTCGATGAACCTCTGCCCGACAGCCCAGTCACATGTGTCCATCAGACATGTTTTCTCATCAGAAATAAGATACGAATTATATGACACTCCATCCGGAACAGGATGGATATTCTCAAAAAGTCCAAGTCTTCTGTCATTACCGCCGACCCAGTAGATATCTTCCGTGACTTCCCTCGTGCATTCCATAATTACCCTCCAATTAAGCCTTAAAACCAATGTTTACTTAACTCTTATTCTACTCCCGCCGCCCGATTCCATCAAGGACCAATCCACACTCTGGAAAGCCTGCATCCCGGAGCATCGCCCGAACAGATCAAAAAAGCCGGGGCACGTCTTCGTGCTCCGGCATATGTCTTATAGGTGTTCTGATCGAAAAGTGATCTTCACAGCTCCCGGTAATGTATGTTACAGGAGCTGTATGCTGCTTACAGTTTAGCCTTCGATCTGGATGTATTTGTTCTCTTCGATCTCCGGCTTCTTCTCTACCTTAGGTATATCGATGATCAGTACTCCATTGTCGAACTTTGCTTTGATGTCTTCCTGTTTTACATCTTTGCCTACGAAGAAGCTTCTCTGGCATGTGCCCTGGAATCTCTCTCTTCTGATGTACTTGCCGTCCTCATCCTTCTCATCGTTTGATGTGCTTGTTGTGGCTTCGATGTTCAGGACACCCTCTTTGAGCTGCATCTTGACATCTTCCTTCTTGAATCCAGGAAGATCCATAGCCAGCTCATAGCCGTTCTCTGTTTCTTTTGCGTCTGTCTTCATTAAAGTATTTTCCTTGTTGAACCCTCTCATTGGCGGGAAATCCATGAAATCATCATCAAATAAATCATCTCTGAAAATGCTTGGTAACAACATAAGTCATTCCTCCTTTATATTAATTTTATCTTGACTTTTTCATTTAGGATCACCAGTCGCTGTCCTTTATGATCTGCCTTGATGCAGTCTGCTCAGCACTTTGAGATCCTGCCCTTTCTCAGGACAATTATGTTATATCACGTTTTGTTAGCACTGTCAATAGGTGAGTGCTAAATATTTTGTATTATTTGTATTAATTGTATTCTAATCCTTGCAGTTATATAATTTGTTATATATTTTTACTACAATCTTCGGTTTTGATCATGAATCATTCAATAATACGATACAAACGGATCTTCGCTCTGGTGCTGTGTGTTCTGATGATCACAGGCATATCCTGCCGTACTCTTCCCGACATACCACGATCTTACGCTGCTCAGGAAAAGAGTATCACGCTCTATATCGAGGACTGGACTGATAATACAGTTAATAAAACTGATTATGATGCCGCTTTCGGATTCGACACACTGGTGACACCGGCTTATGCTACCGGCTGGAACATCAGGTGGGAGAGCAGCAACAAAAGCATCGCTTCCGTAGACCAGCACGGCCGTGTGCTCGCAAAAAAGGCTGGAACCTGCACGATCACCGCCACATGCACATGGGGCAGCCAGACAGCGACTGACACCATCAGCGTCACTGTCAAAAAGGGCTGCGATCCGAGCGGTACTTTCTTCTTCAATTCCACAGATATCGATATCTCCGGCGCCGATCAAAACCTCTCCAGCACACTTTCTGACGACGATCCGATCTGTTCCGGCACGCCAGAAGCTGTTAAAAACAACGATACTGCCGAATCTTCCGGGACAACGCAGATCCAGGAGAGCCTTGAACATGATCATACCGAAGGCGAAATGGTCGTTGTATTTGACAAGACGATAAGCAGTTCAGAGATAAAGGAAACCATCAAATCTCATGATGCAGGTGTCGAGGAGATCCTGCAGCTTGGTGATGATTCAAAGGCCGTTCTTGCTGCAGCTGACAGCGAGAATGATCTTCAGAACATCATGGAAAGCCTGACAGAAGAAGATGCGGTCGCATATGTGCAGCCGAATTATATCTATAAAATGAATGATGACAGCATCACTCCTATCACGGCAGATGGTACAGCACTGTCATTGCAGCAATATTATCATAAGATGATAAATACTGAAGGTGCGTGGGACCTTCTGGAAAAGAACGGTATCTCTCAGACGTCGATCGTAGGAGTAGTAGATTCCGGAGTTGACGCCGCCCATAAATATCTGACAGACAACCTTATCCTTAAAGACGGAAGCTATAGGAAATTCAGCAATTCGTTTGAATCCTGGGCCAGAACCGACAGTGTAGGGCATGGGACACATGTGTCCGGCATAATAGGCGCAAAGTACGAAAATGACTCTTCCGCATCCGGGGTCGCTTCCGGAAGATCAAATAATTATTGCAGGATCCTTCCCGCCGGAGTAGTGACCGGATCTGGAAGAAGTGCCCAGATAACAACTATCGATACTGTGAAAGGTATAAACTATGTTGTTGACAACGGTGCAGACGTCGTAAACATGAGCTTCGGAAGCGACGCAAAAGACCGGGCTGTAGCTGATGTCATCGCTGATAATTATTATTCTCACAGAGTCGTCTTTGTAGCTTCTGCGGGGAATAAGGAATCATCCGAAATAAGTGATGAGAAGCGGATCGGTAAAACGAGGCTCGAGTGCATGAACTTCCCTGCAGAAATGAAAGAAGTCATAAGCGTATGCAGCGTCATCAGAGACGGCACCAAGAATACATCCTCGTATTCCGGTCTCGCAAAAGACATATCTGCGCCTGGAACAGATATATACAGCACTTACCCGAACGACAGGTTCACATCTCTGTCAGGTACTTCAATGGCAGCGCCTATGGTGTCAGCCGCAGCGGCTTTGATACTGGACGCCAACCCGGACCTGACCGCCCAGGAAGTCCGGAACATCATATGCGCGACTGCGCAGACGGCGTGCGGCGATAAGAATGATTATTATATATCTGAAGAGGCAGGCTACGGCCTGATCGACGTAAAGGCGTGTGTCGAGACAGCATACGAAGCGCGCGAGCATGCTCGTACAAATACTGGTGACAGCACGAATAGTTCTGACGGCGCCACGCTGGGCTTCTCAATAAAATCCTATTATGACGGTGAGCCTGAACCTTTTGTGCTGCAGCAGGAAACCACGACGACTATATCAAAATCGATCTCAAAAGTCCCGTCATTCACCGCAGCTGCCGCCAGAAAGAAGATCAAGCTGACTTTCGGAAGAGGATCACTTGTCACTACTGAAAAGGAGATCACGAAAAAGCAGAACTACACAAGGCACTGGTGGGAAGAAACGACAACTACAAAAACAAGCTCCACAAAAGGTGTGAAGCATCAGATCCGGGTAAAGTACGGCGGAACGACTAAATACTTTAAAATCACCGGAAGCAAGAACACATCATCGATATATGTGAATGCAGGCACAGACAGCATAAAGGTAACTCTCAGAAAATTCGGCTCCTCCAGATACAGGACAGGTAAAACGTACTATGTTGCTGTCCGCGCCTATAAGACAGTAAATGGAAAAATCAAGTACGGAAAATGGAGCAAGACTATAAAGGTCAAAGTGAAATAAAAGATCAGACGTTGTGTCTGGTCTTTTGTGTTCAGGACAGTTTTACGCCTTGCTCAGGGCAATTTTCGTATACAAAAAAGACCGGCTATTGACCGATCTTTGATGTGCTGTGTCTATTATATTACAATTTTGTTACCAGCACGCAACAGTGCCTGTATCTTTTGAAATATCTATACCACAAAAGGCCATCCCCCGATAGACTCCCTTGAAGTCATCCTCTGAGTCCCTAACTATTTCTCGGGTGCCGTCATCGTGTATGGCTATTACCCCAGGGCGAAGGTCTCCCTCAGGTATGTATTCATATACATTCCTTCCGTTTTTTCTACTAATGATACGATATGTTAACATCGATTCCCTCTAAGCATCATGAGTCTTTAGATACTCAAACAAAGCTTTATTATAATTCCACTTTTCTTCAGCTTTATTATGCGCTTCTTCGTATGGAATTTCAAGATTTGTATTCGTTATTTTGGCTTCTTCAAGCTCATGATGTAGCATGATAAGATCATGTTCTTGAATGTTCGTACCTTCCCTAATGCGTATCCAAGATTGAGCCATATAATAGCTTGAATCAAACTGATGCACCGAACCATCTGCGAATAGATGCTCCTTCTCAAAGATGTGAGCAAAAATCGTGTCGACATCTTCTCTTGAAAAGCCTGATTTTTTTGCAACTGCAGCTATCTCATATTCTCTATTACGGTTCCTTATTTCTTCATAGAGACGATTCGCAATAGCTTCACGCTTCTTAAAATATGGATCGGTCTTATCATTAAATGCACCAGTCAGCGCACCACTTTTCAGCGCCTCACCACTACCGTACTGTTTATTTCACTCTTCCCACGTCGTATCTCCATCGACATGAATCGGGTTCCCGTACTCGTCTCTCGCGATCCTGGTCTCATCGATATCGTTCTCGTCATCGAAGTGGGCTATCGTGGTCCCTCTGCAGTTGGGATGGAACGGTGGTGCGTTGACCCCAGCTTCCATGTCCTTGACCTTATCGACATGTCCGTCCATCTCACCGCACACATCGCACGTCTTGATGTCCAGTGTTTCAAGCACTTCGTACTCATCGATGCCGGCATCTTCGTAGGCGGACTTTTCGCCGTTTGTAGCCGCGTTTGTCGCTTCAATACGGATTATACGTTCCGCATCAGATTCCGCGAGACCGGAGCGATCTGATTCTTCAGCTGCTTGTTATCCCCAGCTGACTTCTTCAACTCCTCGAGCTGTCTATCGCGCTCCGCGATATCGTTCTTAAGTGAAGCGTTATCAGCCTCCAGCTCTTTGGCTTTCCCTGCGTCGCCCTTTGCCTTCTCAATGTCCTTTCCGTTCTCGGCCATGATCTTGTCAATGGCGTCGCTCTCAAGCCCTAACTCTTTCAGGAAATCTCTGTTCATTAACTTGCTCCTTTCATACGCTTTTTACGTGGTCGCATCACTTGTTCAGGACAGTTTTACGCCTTGCCCGGGGCAATTTTTCGTATACAAAAAAGACCAGTTGTTAACTGGTCCTTGATGATCTGATTTGTTAATGTTTCGCTCTAGTCTGGATATCCTTTCTTCGCCTTTCTAATTCGTCATAAATATACCTGTACTCTTCTACATTAGCATCTAGCCCGGGCAAAAGGCGTCCTGTTTTTCGCAGCCTTTCTGTTACAAGGCTTTCTTCCTTATTCGCCCACCGCTTCGCTTCTTCCCGTTCTTCTTGGTATTTATCCACGCTTCCATCTCCTATAGCCTATACCCATCTTGAGTAATCGGCCTTTCAGCGTTTCACTCCATGAGTCGTACTCCGATACTTCAAATACGCTCATCGGCTCATCAACATACTTGTCTAATGTTGATTTTACTATATTTGGATCGCTAGCGTCAATGGTTTCCAGCAACAGAGGTTTGTCATGTTTAGGAACTTCTCCAGCCATACTACCTGCAGCTGCCAATCCAGTATAGCGGTTATATCTATTATTCCACTCTTCCCACGTCATATCACCATCGACATGGATCGGGTTCCCGTACTCGTCCCTGGCGATCCTGGTATCGTCGATATCGTTCTCGTCATCGAAGTGGGTTATCGTGGTCCCTCTGCAGTTAGGATGGAACGGCGGTGCGTTCACCCCGGCTTCCATGTCTTCGACCTTGTCAACAGGTACACTCATTGCATTTCGATGAAAGATATGATATCATGTCTTTGGATGGGCGATTGCTCGCCCACCCTAGACACTAGATGTCTTACTTGGTTATCAAGTAGACGATCAGTCCGGAGATCACTCCGGCGACGATTCCGATAAGCAGGTCTTGCAGGACTTTTATGATCTTATCGGTTTCGTCTTTTTTTGTATCATGACCTTCCATCATCCCATGGCTTTTTAGAACAATGTTGTACATTTTTAGGGCAGATCGTTATCCATGTACAGCTTTTTTCTATATATGCACAACAATGCAGATCTGTAGTCCTCGCAAAAGGTTTTGCTGGAAATTGTGGCCTAAATTGTGAATCATTGATTTTCGGCCACAAAGAGATGTTTTACCAACACATTTTGTCCTATAAGCCCGTTTTGTCCTATATCTCCAATTATGAAGCAGAACAAAAACAGCAAACAAAAAAGCCCTGGAAGCGTTGCAAATACAGCGTTTTCAAGGCTTTTATATTTGGTGGCCCGTAGTAGACTCGAACTACCGACCTTCTGGTTGTCACCCAGATGCTCTCCCAGCTGAGCTAACGGACCATACGTGTGGCGACGATCTTTCTATCAGAATCATGCGCCTGCGATAATCATTCTATCATATCGGGCATTTTTTGTCACTAACTATTTTCAGTAATCACCCTTCTGCTATTTCTAGTATTGCCCTTCTGATCACCTTCACGTTCTTCACGAACTCCACACAAGGCTTTAATGAAGGTTTAATATAATAAATCCATTATTATATATGGGTAGAGGGTGACGGAGATCACACTGTCCATGCTGTATCAGGGAATTAATAGGTTTGGGATGTCACATTATCCCCTGTCAGCAGCGCCGGCGGCTTAGACCGCCGGTTTTTTATGGTCTCGCCACCCTCTTTTATTATTTGATCACTCTGACGCGGATCACGTCGTCGACCCAGTTAAGCTTTTCTACCATCTTATCTGAGATCTTCGAGTCGAGGTCAAAGACACAGTAAGCATATTCGCCGCGGCTGGTGTTTGTAAGATGAGCGATATTGATGTCCTCATCTGCGATGATCTGAGTAAATTTGCTGAGCATGTTCGGCTTGTTCCTGTGGATGATCGCGATACGTCCCTCAGAATCACAGTATCCAGGGTCGCAGTCTGGCATATTTACGGAATTCCTGATGTCGCCGTTCTCCAGGTAGTCGCGGATCTCCGCTGCCGCCATCTCGGCGCAGTTCTCCTCCGCCTCGCCAGTGCTTGCGCCAAGGTGCGGCGTAGCTATGACGTTCGGTTCCTTGATGATCTCGGGAGTCGGGAAGTCAGTCACATACTTCGCGACCTTACCGGAGCTTATAGCCTCAAGCAGAGCCTCATTATCCACGATCTCCCCTCTTGAGAAGTTCAGAACGATGACACCCTTTTTCATCGCGGCAAAAGCTTCTTTTCCGATACTTCCCCTTGTCTTGTCTGTAAGATGGAGATGCATGGTGATGTAGTCGCACTTCTTAAAGAGCTCATCGTAAGTCTTAAGCACTTTTACATTATGTGAGAGCACGAGTGCATTATGGACTGACAGATAAGGATCCACTCCGTAGACATCCATGCCAAGCCTGTTCGCCGCATTCGCGACCATACCGCCGATCGCGCCAAGACCGATGACACCAAGCTTCTTTCCTTTTATCTCTTTACCGACATAAGCCTTTTTGGCTTTTTCCATATTCTTGGCGATATCAGCATCGTCACTGTTTTCCTTTACCCAGTCGATCGCCTGCGGGATATTTCTGGATGCATTGATAAGAGAAGCAAGCACGAGCTCCTTTACGCTGTTCGCATTTGCCCCAGGTGCGTTGAATACGACGATCCCCTTCTCAGCACATTTATCGAGAGGAATATTATTGACGCCTGTACCGGCTCTTGAGATCGCAAGAAGTCTCTCAGGAAGCTCCATATCATGCATCTTCGCGCTCCTAACTAGGACAGCGTCAGCTTTCTCGATCTCTTCGACCTGCTCGTAATCCTCATTGAATACTTTATTTATCACCTTCGAAATATTATTAAGGCACTTATATTTATACATACTCATCCTCCGTTGTTATTAGTATACACAATGAAGAATTATACACTATACTATCAACGTTGTCAAAAAATTATCAGATATCACCTAGTCGTTTCTGTGCCGTTCCTTCCAGGCTTTGATCTGTTCAAGACGGTCTTTGAACTTCGCTTCAGTCCCCTGTGTCGTAGGCTCATAATATGTGCGGTCCGCGAGTGAGTCAGGGAGACACGTCATAGGCGTAAGCTTGTCTTCGTAGTCGTGAGCATACTTATAGCCGTCGCCGTAGCCCACTTCCTTCATGAGCTTTGTCACTCCGTTTCTGATGTGGAGCGGCACAGGTTCAGCCATCCTGCTGACTGCGTCATGCTTTGCATTCATATAAGCGACGTCGCACGCGTTCGACTTTGGCGCAAGTGACAGATACACTACAGCCTCGGTCAGATGTACTGAACACTCCGGCATTCCGATGAAGTGGCAGGCCTGATACGCTGCTACAGCGATCTCCAGCGCTCTTGGATCCGCAAGTCCGACATCCTCGCTCGCAAATCTCGTGACGCGGCGTGCTATATAAAGCGGGTCCTCACCAGCTTCAAGCATTCTCGCCAGCCAGTATACGGCAGCGTCCGGGTCTGAGTTGCGCATCGACTTGTGAAGCGCAGAGATCAGATTATAATGCTCCTCACCGTTCTTGTCATATAACAAAGACTTCTTGGAGATGCACTGCTCGACAGTTTCCTTTGTTACCGTCGTCTTCTCCCCGTCAAAATCTCCATTGAGTATCACCATCTCAAGTGTGGAAAGTGCCGTTCTCGCATCCCCATTCGCAAAGACTGCGATCATGTGAAGAATGTCGTCTGTGATAACGATATCCTGATCGCCAAAGCCTTTGGGGCTTGACACTGCACGCTTCAGAAGCACTACGAGCTCATCTTCCGATAATTCTTTGAGAACAAAGACTTTGCACCTTGATAAAAGAGCTCCGTTCACTTCAAATGACGGATTCTCCGTCGTCGCGCCGATCAGTATGATACTGCCCTTCTCCACGAACGGCAGAAAAGCATCCTGCTGTGCTTTGTTGAATCTGTGGATCTCGTCGATGAAGAGGATCGTCTTCTCGCCGAACCGTATGCTGTTGTCAGCTTCCTGCATGACCTGCTTGATCTCCTTGATCCCGCTGGTGACAGCAGAAAAGTTGATGAACTTCGCTTTCGTCTGGTTAGCGATCACATGTGCAAGCGTCGTCTTGCCGATTCCCGGAGGCCCCCAGAAGATCATAGACGATACTTTATCCTGTTCGATTATGCGGCGGAGTACCTTGCCTTTCCCCAGCAGGTGCTGCTGCCCGACGATCTCATCAAGAGTCTCAGGCCGCAGCCTCGCTGCAAGAGGCTCAGGCACAGAATCCTGTCCGATAGTTATCTGTTCATTTATAGTGTTCATTGTCATCACAACCTCACCAGGTGAAACATGAAGCTCTCACGGTCGTCGTCTACGACTGGCGTCGGGAATCCGGCGTCCATCAGAGCGTCTGCACTGTAAACGGTACCGGTCTCTTCGTCTTTGTATTCTGCGCCGGATGTGAGTCCGCGCGGTGTAACATAGATCGTTGGAGCATTACCGTGGTTTTCAGGCACGACCATCAGCACAAGGGCTTCGGTGCCGTCTTCCGAGGCGAATTCCCATGCGGTATATCTGTCTGTTCCTGCATCTGAAAGCCTGTAGTAAAGACCGTTATGCACAAGTCTTTCGTATTTTTTATATAAGTCTATGCCCTTGCGTATGCCCTGCTTCTCTTCCTCAGGGATCTTGTCCGGGTCGAGCTCATAGCCAAAGGTACCGGAAAGAGCCACGATCGTACGTGTCATGATAGGAGTCACGCGGCCTGTCTGGTGGTTCGGGCATGCCGAAACGTGCGCTCCGACTGTACATGCCGGATAGCCGTACGAAAGCCCGTACTGTATAACCAGCCTGTCGATCGCGTCGGAGTTATCACTTGCCCAGATCTGAGGCGTGTAATACAGCATGCCGCAGTCAAACCTGCCGCCTCCCCCGCTGCATCCTTCGATCAGCATATCCGGATACCTGTCGTTCAGGCGGCCGAGCATATCGTACAGGCCTAGCACGTAATCGTACATGACTTTCCCCTGATCCGAAGCGGTGTATGAATAGACGTCGTTTATAGACCTGTTGCAGTCCCACTTCATGTATTCTATGTTTCCCTGGTCGAGCACGGCGCAGATCTGCTCGTATATAGTGTCTACGACTTCCTTCCTCGAAAAATCAAGGACGAGCTGGTTCCGTCCAAGTACAGGCTTGTCATTCGGAATCGCCATCGCCCAGTCCGGGTGCTCGCGGTAAAGATCGCTGTCCTCACTTATCATCTCAGGCTCGATCCATATGCCGAATTTAAGCCCGATGTCATTCACTCCTTTTACGAGCTCACCAAGCGTCATGCCCAGCTTCTCTTCATTTGCGTACCAGTCGCCGAGAGCCCTGTAGTCGTCGCGGCGGTCGCCGAACCAGCCATCATCCAGCACAAGCATCTCCATTCCGAGATCTTTCGCTTTCTGTGCAAGATCGAGCAGCTTATCACCGGTAAATCTGAAGTAGCATGCTTCCCAGCTGTTGATGATCACTGTTCTTGGCACATCTCTGTATTTCCCTCTGCAGACATGCTCCCTTATGCATTTGTGCAGATCATGCGAAAGATCCTGCAGACCATTCCTGCTGAACGACATGATCACTTCCGGCGCGGTCAGGCTCTCGCCCGGATCGAGCGGATAGGAAAATTTCTCATCCGCCATCCCCATCTGTATCCTCGTCTGATCATACTGGTCATGCTCTATCTCGGCTCTGAACCCGCCGCTGTAGACGAACTGCATCGACCAGCATCTCCCCGCGGTCTCGGTCGTTCCATGGTCCGCAAGGATGAAAAACGGATTGTACTGATGCGAGGAATACCCTCTTCTGCTTCCCAGCATAAGTGTTCCATGCGGTGTTCTCATGCGCTCTTTCTGCATCTCAAGCGTATGTCTTCCATGGAACGTTATGACATCAAAATCTCCTGCGACGAAATCAAGGCATGCTGATCCGAGTTTCTCTACTGTTATCCTGCCTTTTCCGCCATTGGTTATGACTGAGCTCCTCGTTATTATGTCCAGATGAGGGAGCACTCCGTAAAGAAGCTCAACTTCCACACCTGTCCTGTCATTTCCAAGCACTATTCTAAGCGTCTCAGCATCATCAGGCGCATCAGCATACACAGCAGGAAGGCCTTTCAGCGCGTACTTGCCTTTCTGTATCTCATACCGCCTGAACCTGAGGTCACATCCAAAAGTGCCGTTGCTGTCTCTAAGTATAAGCATAGGCGATCTGTGGTCGCCAGTCCCCTGTACCGGGAACTCCTGCGGAAGAAAGTCAAGCGAATATGTTCTGTCTGTACCCGCGTCATATGGATTCGCAGACAGCCCTCTGTCAACAAAACTGAGGAGCCAGTCCATCGAGCCGCTGCTCTTAGCGCCATAATAAAGATGCATCAGGTACCCATATCCGTCCACCATCATCTGATAAGTGGATCTGTCAGTATCGATAGTAAATAGTCCGCGTTCATGGTCATAACTTATAGGCATATCCAGGCCTCCTTACAAATACTGTTTCCATTATATCACGTATGTATGTCTCATACGCAGGGAATTGTCATACTAAAACAGACACCTTGCAAAAAGATCTCTGCAGCGATGTCTGTACATTTCAGATATCATTATCTTATGAGAACTGTCCTTAAGCGCGGACTGTATACTCGTAACCTTTCGGGTTGAGATGCACCATGACGTGCTTTACATCAGTGAAATCCTTTTCCAGCAGGTCGTGTACTTCTTCTGCGATGTCATGTGCGTCTTTAAGCGTCATGTCGCCGTCTACTCCGAGCTCAAGGTCAACGTATATCCTGTCGCCGAATTTGCGGGTGATCAGGCTGTCGATTATGACTTTGTTGCCGGATTCTTCTGAATAACTGTCTATAGCGTTCCTGAGGCGGTCCTCCACTTCAGGATCAGCCGAGCGGTCCAGCATGTTGTTCACTGCGTCTTTGATGATCCCGTAGGCGACAAACAGTATCACGCAGGAGATGATCAGGCCGGCTACTGAGTCCATCACCGGATATCCCATCCTCGCCGCGCCGATACCTGCGAGCGCGCCGACAGATGAAAGTGCATCTGACCTGTGGTGCCAGGCGTCAGCTTTGAAAACACTGGAATTGATACGCTTTGCCTGATAAAGCGTGTACCAGAACATGGCTTCTTTCGTCACTATGGATACTACAGCGGCGACAAGCGCGATAATGCCGGGCTCGGCCGCAGTCAGATAGGTTTTGTTGATTATAGCCTCAACACAGCTCGTACCGATCCTGACACCCGTAGCGATCAGTATGGCTCCCAGAATGATCGACGCTATGCACTCAAAGCGCTCATGTCCGTACGGATGCTCTTTATCTGCAGGCTTTTCGGATATCCTGCGCCCTATGTACGCTATCAGAGTCGCGAATACATCTGACAGTGAATGCACCGCGTCCGATACCATCGCTGCCGAGTGGCCGGCGATACCCGCAAAAAGCTTGAATCCTGAAAGCAGCACATTCCCGGCTATTCCTACCGCGGCTGTCTGGTTGGTTATCTTTGTTATTTCTTCTTTCTTTAATTCACTCATTATCTTTTCCTCCTTCTGTGAAAAAAACCGGCTTCTGTCAGCCATACAAAAAGACTGCCTGATGCAGTCTCTCATTTCCTCTTGATTTCATTTTCACAGGAAGATATAAAAAGACTGCGGAACAAGTACTACTGTCCCGCAGCCATTGATAAAAATCCATGTCCGCTGTCCATATGGACCCGGCTAGTGAAGTCCTTCGAATCACCGCTCTCCGTGAGGACATGATTTTATGCATGTCCAGACAGGCACGGTGCCCCACCGCCTGATCAGTTTGTCCTGTAGATATAACGCGCGCCGTATGTCATATTCCGCTCATTGCGGCGCCGCGGCGCATGTATTTGCAGTTCAAATTGTTAGGGCTATTATACTGAAAGACATAATGGTTAGTCAAGCATAATTTACAGCCTCTGTCTGCATGTCTGCTGTTTTTCGCTTACATGCCTGCTGTCATACTTGGCAAGCTGATCTGTTTGGGATAATATATGATCAGAGTGAACTGATCGGAGGTATTCTATGAGCAAGTGGCTTGACGACGCTTTATTTTATGAGATCTATCCGCAGAGCTTCTGCGACTCAAACGGCGATGGCATAGGCGATATCAACGGTATCATCAGCAAGCTGGACTATATCCAGAGTCTTGGCTGCAATGCGATATGGATGAACCCGTGCTATGATTCGCCTTTCATCGACGCAGGCTACGATGTGCGCGACTACTTCAAAGTCGCACCGAGGTATGGAACGAACGACGATGCTGAGAGGCTTTGCTCGGAAGTACATAGACGCGGTATGCACATACTGCTCGATCTGGTCCCCGGGCATACGTCCGACCAGTGCAGATGGTTCCGCGAGTCCCAGCGAGATGAGAAAAATGAATACACCGACCGGTATATCTGGACTGATACAGTCTGGGAAAATGTCGGAAACATAGTGAACGTAATGGGAATGACACGCGGCGGCACCGAGCGGAACGGAGCGTACCTCACCAACTTCTTTAACGCACAGCCGGCGCTCAACTATGGCTTTGCTAATCCTGATCCTGAACGTCCATGGCAGCAGCCTCCTGACGCTGAAGGGCCTCGTTCGACTGTCGAAGCCATGAAGGACGTCATGCGGTTCTGGCTGTCTCTGGGGTGCGACGGGTTCCGTGTCGACATGGCCGGATCGCTGATCAAAGCTGATCCGGACCAGTCCGCGAACATCCGCGTCTGGCAGGAGTTCCGCGATTTCCTTGACAAAGAATTCCCTGACGCCGTCATGGTGTCTGAGTGGGGAGAACCAGACAAATCGCTTCTTGCCGGGTTCCATATGGATTTTCTTCTCCACTTCGGGCCGTCTCATTACATGGACCTGTTCAGGACTGAGACGCCATATTTCTCACGTGAGGGTAAAGGTGATCTCACAAAGTTCTTTGACCTGTACAGAGAGAATATGGAGAATACCCGCTACAGGCATCCCGAAGCAGACGTACTTCCAGAGATCCCTGACGGCGGCATGATGTGCATACCATCCGGGAATCACGATATGGTCAGGATCGCCCGCTTTCTTGATCCTGAAGAGATGAAGATCGCCTATGCGTTTATTATGACGATGCCGGGGGTGCCTTTCATCTATTACGGCGATGAGATCGGCATGAAATATGTGGAAGGCCTGACATCAGTAGAAGGCGGCTATGAGCGCACTGGCTCCAGGTCGCCGATGGCTTTTGACGATACGAAGAACGCAGGATTCTCTGCCGCACCTGAAGAAATGCTCTACATAAAGCAGGACGCATCAAAAGCATATATAAACGTGATGACTGAGGAGAACGATCCGGATTCATTGCTGAATGAGGTCAGGAGACTGACAAAGATAAGGCGTGAGCACCCAGCCCTCCACAACAGATCAGACTTCAGGCTGCTTGCGATCGGAAACAGCACAGTGAAAAACGGCCAGGCAGTAACTGACAGCGTAAGCAGCAGTAATACCATAAGCACTGCGTCACATTACCCGCTTGCTTATATAAGGAGCTGCAGCTCCGAGACCATACTGGCCATATTCAATCCGTCATCTCATGACGCGCCGCTCCCATTCGAGCTTCCTGACGGATACGAAGTGATCTGCACTGTAGGAAAGATCAGAAACAATGACATTTTCAAGAATGATCCCGCAGATAATAAAAAAGACGCACTCCGCATTTTCCCTGCAGAGAGCGCGATACTTCTATTGCTCGATCCAGACACAGATTTGAAATAGAGCTCAGATCAGTCATATCATATAGTCATAGTCAGCACGTTCATACCAAGCATGCTTGTGTATGACATGGTCTTGGCGAGCCTTTGCACCATTCTGAGCCCGATATTTTTCGTAATGTCATCAGGATCGATGAGCGCAAGCTTCTCTTTCGGGTCAAACGGCTTGCAGTCGTCTTTTATTCTCAGTATCAGGCTGTCATCCTTATAGACGACGCGTACGTCAGCAGAATGGCTCTTTTTCTCATCGTCAAAGCCATGTTCTACTATATTTGCGGCCATTTCTTCCATGCACAGTCCCGCGTAATATGACCTCTTCCTGTCCACTCCGTTCCTTTTGCAGAATTCCATGATCAATTCAGACGTATTTGCGACTTCATCAGCATTATGTATGGATATATCGATGCGCTTATCTTCCGGTACGCCGAAACTATCCGGAATAGTTAAAAGATCTTCGACAGATGACGGAGCTTTTCCATTCACTTTCCAAGCGTATAAGATGACGATCAGCGTAGTGATGATACCATTCACTACATGTGCTATCCATACTCCGATCGATCCATACAGCGGCGCAAGTATGACAGTCGCGATACATATGCCAAGCAGGCCGTCGAAGGCCGAAAGCAGGTTGACTATTCCCATTCTGGACGAGCTTTGATAATAATTAACGAATATAGCACAGATCGCGGAAAGCGGCATGCACAGAGGATATATTCTGAAGAGCCATAATGTCAGATAATAGACCTGTGAAGCTGTGTCTTTATAGAACAGATATGTGATCGGTCCCGCGAACATCATGACCGCAGCTGAGACTGCACAGACGATCGCTACTCCCTTCAGAAGCGCAGTCCTCATGACTGTGACCAGGCTGGTCCTGTCCTCTTCACCGATATATACGCTGACGAGAAGCCGCGTCGCGGCAGCAAGGCCTGCAGTTACAGCATACAGAAGATATCCGCATGTATTCAGGGCAGACAGCGCGGAAACGCCGTCATTTCCCGAGCAGCTGAACAGCACAGCATTAAGTATGACCCCTCTTATCGCAAGACAGAAAGTAGTCAGTGCTCCGGGGATCCCTATCGCTATGATCGGTATCGTCTCATTGACATCGACATTGTGCAGATTGAATTTTATTATTGCTTTCCTGGATAAATAGAATATACCGAGCACAACGAAGAAAGCCATGTAGCTTATGGTGGTCGCAAGGCCGAGGCCGAGCATGCTCATGCCAAGAATCCTGATGAACAGATAGTCGAGCGCCAGGTTCGTCGCCACCATTACCATGATACCAGCATATGTGCGCTTACTCTGCTGTTCTATCTGCAGAAATACTGTAAGCTGCGTCCCCAGCATCTGCGGAAGGATACCGGGCGCCATCCCTCTGATATAGTCTGTAAGACCGCTCCTGATATCAGCGTCATTACTGAGCATGTGAGCTACCTGGTCTGGATATACCAGACAGATCGCTGCCAGAACAGCGGCAAACGATACAATAAGTGATATGTCGAGGGTAAATATTCCCTGTGTTTTTTCTATCTGGTTTTTGCCAAGAAACTGGCCGCAAAGAATCTGAGAGCCGCCGAGCAGGACGACATTCACAGTCTCGAATATTTTGATGACAGGCGAATACAGCCCTATGACTGCCATCGCGTCAGGGCCTATGAAGTTGCTTGCCATAAGCCCGTCAGCGATACCATTGATACTTGAGATCGCTACGATCAGGATCTGTACGGGAAGCAGACTGAAAAACAGCTTCGATATCATTCTGGAGTCAGTGCTCAAATCATATCACCCGCTTCAATGCAGCTTCTTCCACCGGAGAAAGCTCAGCAGCAATGCTCCTCGCAATGCTTTCTGACTGATACTGGTATGTATGCAGCATGGCAGATGCATACATGATAATACCAGCGACTGCTGCTATCAGCACAATAAAAACAGATCCGGCGATGATCGATCCGAGCACCTTTGTAGAGAGAGACCCTCGCTTTAAAATGCCGGCTTTGTTCATTCTATCGTAAGGATCTCTGTGAATCCTGTGACCTCAAAGATCTCCATGATATCACTGTTCACATTTTTCACGATCATGTCACTCATATCATCCATCGACTGAGCGGTCTTGAGGAGCACCCTGAGGCCGGCGCTGGATATATATTCAAGATCAGCAAAGTCAAATGTGATCTTCTTCACATTGCCGAGCTCCGGCTCGAGCTTCTCCTCGAGCTCAGGAAATGTAGTCGTATCAAGCCTTCCTTTAACTGCAACTTCAAGCTCGTCATTTTCTTTTTTCATTATTACTTCCATAAAAACTGCCTCCTATTTTCTGGTTAATTTTAACATACCATAACAGACGGTGGCAAATATAATAATGCCCTAATCTGCAGTCTTGTTCTCTTCAACGAATCTGCGTATCTTCATTCCGGTAGTTTTATTGAACTCGCCTTTTTTCAGGATGATATGCTTTACCCTTTTCCAATCCGGCCATCCGGCGTTGAGCTTATCGATCTCTCCTGTTATCAGCAACATAACAGATTTTTCATCATCTGCCCGGCTTCCGATCGCGTCCCTTACATTTTCCATATCCGGTCTGAGCGTCACATAGATGCCACGCTGATGCCTGTCCTCGCTTGATTCATCTGCCCACACCATGCATTCTTCGACATAAGGGCTGCGGAGGATCTTCTCCTCCAGTTCTTCAGGGAATACATTCTTTCCGTTGGCAGTTATGATAACGTTCTTTTTGCGCCCTGTGATATAGATATAGTTATCAGCGTCAAGATGGCCTATATCCCCGGTGTGGAACCAGCCATTCTCCATGCAGGCTGCCGTAGCATCAGGTGCATTGTAATACCCCATCATGACCTGCGGCCCTCTGAAGCATATCTCGCCGTTTCCATCTTCATCCTTATCTATGATCTTGCATTCGGTAAACTGGAACAGCTTCCCTGCAGAATCATTTCTCATGTATTTCCAATGATCCGGATTGAGCGCGACCATAGGCGAAGTCTCAGTCAGGCCGTATCCCTGAAGGCAAGGTATACCCATGCTGCGGAAGAATGCCAGGACCTTCGGGTCTACCCTGGCCCCGCCTGCGATGAACATGTCTATCGCGCCGCCGAACTGCGCCATTATCTTATCAGCGATCGGCTTCGCAATGTTGATGCCGACCCTGCTCGTCACGTTATTTATCGCGAATATGGTATTGACGAGCTTGTCGCGTTTCTGCTTCTTCAGAGTCTTCTGTATCGTGTTATAGAACTTCTCATAAATCAGAGGTACTGCCAGCAGAAAAGTAGGATGGACCATCTGCATATCTTTTGTTATGTATTTAAGTCCTCTGCAGAAGGCCATGGACGCACCCATGAACATCCCCTCTATCATAGTACACGTGCATTCGTAAGTATGATGGATCGGAAGTACGCTGAAAAAGATATCATCCGGAACGACTTCAAGATATGTCTGCGCGATAAGAACGTCGCAGCACAGGTTGCGGTGCGAGAGCATCACGCCCTTGCTTACTCCTGTAGTACCCGATGTAAAAACTATGGAGGCAAGATCTGACGCTCTTACTCTTGCGTCAAGATAGCTTATGTCTCCGGCTTTGACTCTGGCTCTGCCGTCTTCTCTCAGCAGATTCCATGAATACAGCCCATTCCCCGTATCCTCATGTTCTTCTTTGTTGACGCCAATCACGATGCTTAGAGGATTATCGCTGCTTTCTCTGAATCTTTTGAATATATCATAGTACTTATCCTGACAGCAGATGACAGCTTTGATCTCACCCATATTCACAAGATTCAGCAGTTCTTCATCTGACAGTTCCTTATCAAGCGGTACGACGACTCCCACACCGCCTGTAACGGCAAAGTACGACTCAGCCCATTCATAGCAGTTTGCGCCGATGATACCGATGTGTGAACCTTTAAGACCCAGCCGGATCAGAGAAGTCCCCAGCCCTCTGATATCGTCACGCACCTGTCCATACGAAAATTCCGTATATTCATCATCTCCCGGCATGATCTGATGATAGAGGACCTTATCATATCCAAAAGCGTCAGGTCCTGATTCGAACATCATGCGGAGATCCGTGACCGCTCTTCCTTTGCGATACATGACCTCCGGGACTTTACTCTTTGATATAGCATCGACATAGCTCTGCATATCAGCCATCTCTGCAGCTTTTAATTCTTTATACTCGTCCTCGGTCATCTCCTCGAGATCTGTATTTTTTAATCTTTCCAGTGTTTCCTTGTAGTCTTTCATTCTCTTTTCTGCCTTACCATATTCTGTTTTAACTTTTATATTACTATAACACTTCTCAGATCAGGCACGATCTTTATCTTTACCGTACTCAAATACGATAATATCGTTTTTTTCCAGCTCATCGATCATTTTTTCCTGCGCTTTTAATATAGGCATTTCCATGATCAAGATACGCACAGCCTTGCCAAGAGCGAAAGACCCTAATATCGGCAGGATCGTATACTGTATCGTCTCGTTCAGTTTTACAAGATTAAGGCTGCAAACGATCATTATGGATCCGAAAGCCAGCATACCTATAAACAGTCGGAACAAGTTTTTTTCATCATTTTTGTATTTTTTCTTTTCATCACTTATCCATCTAGATACTGCCGCTTTGAATCTGCGTTCATCCAGTGGATCTCGTGAGATAACTGTCAGTTTGATATCCTTTTTATAGTCTATGACAGCCATCCTTGATCTGACGTATGCCTTCACAGGCTCGCTGAATTCAGGGTCCGGGTTGAACGGCGTATAAAGAAGCTCTTCGTCATCAACAACCAGATTGATATTCGTATTATCAGTATTGTCCATTTCATTTCTCCCATAGTATGGTCATTCAGATTTTTTGTTTCTCTGAATGCAATAGACAGTAAATATGTTTATCTGATTATTATCTTAAACGTGACCTTGAATACCAGCAATCCGTTATCATTTTGTGGATCATTATCATCCAGATGCCAGGTCGTGGAGCCTCCTGTCATAATGATGAACCTTATATCATCGTCAGAGCTGAACCTTGACTTCAGTATCTGACGCAGATTATATGTCGCCATTGCTGCTCTGGTCTCTAGATCTGACCCGCAGCAGTATAGCATTATCGTACGCTTCGCCTTTGGAGTGTCACTCTCACCAAAAGCAGAGATCGAAGAAATGCCTGCCGCAATAATGATCATTAAAGTAAGATCATCAACAGTTTCATGATAGAACCTCCTTAAATACTGTTTCTATGATTGCTGAACCACTTCCAGCTTGATATCTCCTATTGGGTCCAACTGTCTTTTTAAGTGTTTGATATTGTGATTTATCGTCGTCTTCAGCTGGATGGCATCTCTGACGGCCATCGTACCGAACACCGAAACGATCGTCAGAAGCAGCTTATCCAGATAGATAGTAAGCATTATACTGAGGGCAATGAATACGACACCTACAATGATCTCCCATATTACTCTCTTATCGTTCATATCGATCTGCCTGTCAAATTCTGCCAGGTCTCTATTAACAGCATCCTGAAGAGTCTTTTGAAATCTGTCCACATCTATCGGACTATCCGTGATGATCTGAAGAGTGTCAAACGTGTGTTCCGATACCTCTGTATCAGAGCAATATGATTTCAGGTAGCGATAAACGCCTTCATTGACCTTCGTCTTACAAGGATCGTAGGGATTGTACAAGTCGGATTCTTCTTTTATGCGTAATTGAATCATTGCCTCCCAGGCTCCTTTCATTTCCCAGTCTTTAAATCTTATATACTTTTTATTGTAATCCCTGAACTATAATTGTTCAATCAGACATCATATATAGACATAGTAGTGGTCAGTTTCTATTCTATATCATACTTCTCCAGACCTTCGAACGATGCTTCGCCTCCCACGGCGAAGAACTTGATCCCGGTCGCCTTTTCAGGATCCGGATAAACATTCCCCGTCATTGTATGACGTCCGCCGTCTATAAAAGCTTCAAGCGAGCTGACATCCAGAAACAGATCGAATTCTATGCTTTCCTTTTTACCTATGGCACATACTCTGCGATCCACATCTTCGTCGTTACCTGTGATCTTCTCGCCTGAGTTCTTCCTGTCGAAAGCGATGAGTCCTTCCTCCCGGTCATAATACAGCAGTGTCTCATGATCTTGATCACAGAACAGCTTCACGCCGGCGCGTTTTGATCTGCCCGGCTTCAGTGTGAACTTAAGCTCTATAACATTCCCTGAGATGCCAGGCACACTGACTTCATTTCCGTCTGCTTCTAGCTGAGGAACACGAACCGGATCCCTCCTGCATCTTACGATCTCCCGTACCGGCCTCTGTATGAGCTGTCCATCCTCTACTGTGAGCTCGCGCGGCAGTATGTATGTACCTGCCCATTCCTCTGCCCGCGTAGGGAACGACCTGTCCCACATTTCCTTCCATGCTGTCATGATCACACGGCCGTCCGGCATTTTCACTGTCTGCGCAGCATAGAAATCAAAGCCGCTGTCGACTTCTTCGACCTTTTTGACCTCGAAGCGTCCGGTATCAAAATCCAGATGGCCGATCATATACAATACAGAGTGAATGTTCTGATAGAGATCCCCTGAGCGGGGCAGATTCTGCGGGCTGCTGATAAGGACCTCATCTCCTGAATCAGCAACAAAATAGTCAGGACATTCGTACACACCGTCAAGGCGGTAGAAGTCCTGATCAAGCTCGGATTGATTATATAGAAGATGTCCTACATAGGACCAGTTGTACAGATCGGTGCTCTTAAGAAGGCACAGATTGCCCCACCCTTCTTTTTTATGCTCAGGCGCAGGCTGGAGCGGATTGGTGGTCTCTCTCTGATCTGCAGGAGCATGCTCTTTCCGTATCCCGCCTTCAAGATACCTTATCCCCGTGAGCATGTAATATGTATCACCTCGCCTGATAACGCGGGGATCCCTGAAGTCTTCCTCATAGATCTCCGTCGAGAGCATCTCAGCAGTCAGTATCGGATTCCCCGGATCCTTCTCAAAATGATCCCCGTCATCCGATACCGCGATACACTGCCTCTGCATCATAGGCTGAGCAGCCGTATACAACAAATACAGCCGCCCGTCTTTTTCTATAGTAGAACCAGAGCAGCATCCGCAGACAAGCTCATAAGGCTTGTCAGGATACAGTGCCTCGGGACGCTGCTCCCAGTGAACAAAGTCTTCTGTAGCGACATGGCTCCAGTGCATAGGGCCCCACTCCGGCTTATGCGGAAAATTCTGATAGAAAAGATGAACTTTCCCTTTATAGAAGATGAAGCCATTCGGGTCATTACCCCAGCCGAACGGTACAGAAATATGATAATGTGGTCTGAAGCTTGCAGGCATGTACATCTCCTTATGATTTTTGATCTTATCTGACAGTTTCTGTTAAGATCAGTATAGAACAGCGGGACTACAGTGTCCACGGCAGATAAGCTGCAATAATGGCAAATATTATGCCCGGGAGCATGTTTGCGACACGTACTGTCTTGCCCCACACGAGATTAAGACCAACGCAGAAGATCAATATCGAACCGACAAGTGAAAGATTGGCTATCGCCGCTTCAGTCATGACCGGTGAAACCAGCCGTGCCAGCAAAGTTATCGTTCCTTCGAAAGCAAAAACCGGTATGGCAGAGAACGCAGCCCCTTTTCCAAGTGAAGATGTCATAACGGCTACGATGATGCAATCCAGTATCGCCTTGAGCGCCAGTGTAGAATAATCACCTGTGATCCCGTCCTGGATGGCGCCTACTATCGCCATGGCACCAATACATACCGTCAATGAAGCAGTAACAAAAGCATCTACAAATTGTTTATCACCGCTGTTTCCGGTCTTTACTTTCAGCCACTCCCCGAATGACTCAAAGCCCTTTTCAATTCCGATCAGTTCACCAGTTACAGTACCAAGTAAAAGGCTAAGGGCCACCAGCATGGATCTGCCGCTGACAAGCGAATCACCGGTAATGCTCATCATTCCCTGCATCGCACCTGCGATAGCAATAAACAGTACACTGACGCCGCAAGCCTTATTTACTGAGATCTGCTGTTCCTCATTGAACAGTTTCCCGGTAAAATTGCCGATCACTCCTCCGAAGATAATAGCTAAAGTATTGATTATCGTCCCTAAGCCTATCATATTCTGTCCCTTTTCCGCATATGCATACGCCCCGATCAATGTTGCAGAAGCCCTTCCAGCGTCTCAAACAATATGTCTGGCTCCACAGGCTTGCTAAGATGCGCATTCAGACCTGCCTGCATGCTGCGCTCAACATCCTCGTCAAAGGCATTTGCCGTTAAAGCTATGATAGGGATCGCTTTTGCATCAGCTCTGTCCATAGCTCTGATCCTGCGTGTCGCCTCAAGTCCATCCATTTCAGGCATACGAATGTCCATAAGAATGGCATCATAATATCCCGCTTCATGTCCCTCAAACATTTCTACAGCAATACGCCCATTTTCTGCGTGATCCACCTGCATGTCCCGCATGGAAAGCACCATGATCATTATTTCAGCGTTTACCGCTACATCTTCCGCAAGCAGTACTCTGCAGCCTTTCAGATCTGCCGTTTCCCTTATAAGCTTGGCATTCTTCTTTCTGAAAGCTTCTCTGAACTCGTCAAGAACTGTCCCCGCGAAGAGCGGTTTTGCGACAAATGTATCCACACCTGCCGCTTTCGCTTCATCCTCGATCTCATCCCAATTATAAGCGGTAAGCATGATCACCGGCGTTTCTTTGCCCACGGCAGATCGGATCTGCCTGGTCGTCTCTATGCCGTCCATGTCAGGCATGCGCAAGTCTATAAGGATCAGGTCATATGGTTCCATCCTGGCCTGACGTACCTTTGCCATCTGTAAGCCTTCCGATCCAGACAACGCCTTTTCACAATTCACGCCCAGCTGTCCAAGCACAAGCTGAGCATGCTCACACGCGATCGGGTCATCATCGATAACCAGTACGCACATGTCATGCGGCTGAGGGACATTTTCCTCTTCTTCAGTGTCTTTGCGGTCGCAGTCGATCAGCGTGACTGTAACAGTAAACGTCGTTCCTTTATTCTTTTCGCTGTCTACTGAGATCGTTCCGTTCATCAGCTCAACGAAGCTCTTGGTCAAAGCCATGCCAAGGCCAGTGCTCCCATAGCGGTTTGTGTTGGACGAATCCTCCTGACTGAATGCATCGAACAACTTAGGGAGATATTCTTTACTCATCCCGATACCCGTATCGCTGATGATAAAGCACAGCGTGGTTTTTCCATTGAATCGTGCAGTAGCCTCCACCACGAACCTTATGGTGCCGCCTGACGGCGTAAACTTGACTGCGTTCCCGAGGATATTGATCAGGACCTGACGCAGCTTCATGTCATCACCGATATAATAATCGTCGACCGCGCCTTTCACACGGCATTCATACTCAATGCTCTTTTCCCTGCACTGGTCGCTTATTATTGTATTGATCTGAGCTAGCATCTTTGCGAAGGAGAATTCCTCATTCTTTACTGTCATACGGCCTGACTCTATGCGGCTCATGTCAAGAATGTCATTGATTATGCTGAGCAGATGCTGAGCTGACAGCCCGATCTTTTCAAGATAATCCCGTGTCTTTTCAGATATGTCGGGATCATTCAGCGCTATCCTGTCCAAACCGATTATCGCATTCATCGGAGTTCGGATCTCATGACTCATATTGGACAGGAATGCCGTCTTTGCCTTATTGGCCTGTTCTGCCTCTTTCAGCGCAATACTCAGCGATTCCCGCTGCTGTGCCAGTTCCTGCAGCATTTCCTTCTGTTCTGTTATGTCTATGAAAACACCCACATATGTTATAGGTGTGCCATCAGGACGACGCGTAGGTTTTCCAACAGCCCTGTACCAGCGGTACCCTCTATTTTTCGTCAGCAGACGATATTCTACATCATACGTCTTCTGTCCTGTATAGTCGGAGATCGTTTCATTAAACGCCTTCAGTACGCGCTCCTTATCATCAGGATGCAGCAGATCGGACCAGGATTCCATTACGTCCGGAAAGTCATCAGTTCCATGATATCCGAGCATTCTCCGGAATTCATTGCTCCAGTTGACATGGATCATCTTGCCTTCTTCATCAAAATCCATCGTCCATTTACCGGATCCGAGCATTTCATGAATGGTATCGAGAGACGCAGCTTCATTCTGAAGTGCTGCGTACAGCGCATCACGATCCTTATTGTCTGCTATAATTCTGTCCATTTCACCGTTTATCCTGCTCATAAAGGGCTCCCTTCACCCTGAACTGTATATTATATCAATATAAATTATAACACTGACGGCTTCAGATTACTATCCGCCAGACGTAAAAGAAAGGCGCTCCCGTAGGAGCGCCTGCTGATATAATGATTGTTATATCACTTCACCCTGATCCTCAACGTCACTGTTTTAGATCTTGCCTTATAATTAGAATTCCCTTTAGCAGTTACCTTCACTTTATAAGAGCCTGCATTCTTACTGCTCTTGCCAGAGAAAGCCGCTTTGTAATACTCTGAGCCAATGATCTTTCCTTCGCTGTCTTTTATGATCAGTGAAGGCTTTTTTGTACGGATCCATTATATGTATAGGAGGTTTTGTCGAGGGACACTGTTCCGATCTTTTTGATCACAGTATCTTCCAATGCGATCTCTTTTTGATGCCACCAGTCTACGACGTCATATGCTCTGCCGCATTTATCACAATACCAGTACTCGGTACTCCCATCCGCATCAAAGGTCGCCGGTACAGTCTCCTTTAATGCCAGCATGTGGCCGTACTTGCAAGGATCCTTAAAGAGTACTTCCATCTTTAATTCTTCCAGATATGCATCGATATCTACCGGGATAGTCTGAAAGCCTTTGCCGTCGACGTATACTGTCATATTAATAAAACCGCTGTCATATCCTTGTAAACTGATTATGTCATCAGCAAATGAAACACTGCTGTCGCTGCCTGTGATCCCTTCTAAGGAAACAATATCGCAGAAATCGGAATCTATTACCACAGAAGCTTTGATGTCATCCGACGTCGAATCGAAAGTGAAGCTGTCACTATCCTCAACAAGCAGTGCAATTGAAGCTGGAGAATCTTCATCTTCACTTTAATTTTTCCCTCCCATTACCACAAACTTTATAAAATAAAAACCAGTTCAGTACTGCTAACAGAAAAATTCAGTAATACTGACTGGTTGTTATAATTATAATAGCATTGAGAAATGTTTACAATAGTTTTTATCTATATATCACCTGTTCTTACTATTTGGAGAATTTGCCATAATCAGCAATAGCCTCATCTACGGTCATCGCACCGGTGCCGACCCCGTAAACAGCCTGTCTCATCTGTATCATTGCATCATCCGTCAATCCAATTACTTCCGGAGACAGGATCCTGGATTCCGGAACATCACCGAATGCAGCATACATGTTATCAAAAGACAGATCTTTGGTCGGCGACATAAGCCCCTTGTTCTGCGCCATCTCGTTCAGCTCCTGTGATGTTATGAGGAAACGCATGAATTCGTTGACCATGTCCAGATTCTGGCTGTCTTTGTTGACAGAGAACTGCAGGTTCGGCATGTCGAGGAAGTAAGCTCCGTCATCTGATACTGGGATAGGAACAAATGTGTATTCAAATGGGTCTGCGATGAATGCCTCGGAACGGCTCTCACGCTTCTTTGTACCGGAAACAGTATCTCCGGAGCATGTCATCATAGGTACGTCACCTTCAAAAAAGCGAAGTATCACGCCTTCATAGTTGTCCCCGATCTCTGCACAGGCATCAAGATCTACATGGCAGTCTTTCAGGAACTGCTCGGTCTTTTCAAGAGAAGACCGCATATATTCGCCTGCCGAAGGATCAAGAGCATTGAGCTTTTTGACAGCTTCTGCATCATCTGCCACGGCTCCGCAGAAGAACGGATATATAGTTACCGTAAAGATCGAAGTCGTCTCCTCGTTGGAAAAGCCCATTATCGGGCTTTTATAGCCCTTCTCATAAAATGCATCACACACTTCCACCAGCTCCTGATAGGTAGTTGGAACAGTCAGACCTTCTTTTTCAAAAAGGTTTTTGTTCACGAGCATGCCGTAAGTATTCGAGAAGATCGGAACCATCGGAAGCGTATCGTCGTCCGTATTCAGAATGATATTGCTGCGGATACAGTCAAAATCCAGCCCGAGTTCAGGATCGGACAGATCCTCTCCATGATCTATAGAAGACTTATACTGATCCCTGCCATACATCCAGGAGTTATTCACATAGATATCAGGAGCATCATTCCCGTCAAGAACCGTGCCGATCATGTTGTTATAATCATCGACCTTCGTGAACACCAGTTCAACATCAGGATAATATTCATTAAAACGGTCAAATTCGGATTCCAGCGCCTCAAAATTGTCGTATCCGCCGACAACAGTGATCTTGCAGCTAGCAGATGTATCCAGCGAAGGCTTGAAGCCTTCCTCTGCTGCCGCTTCCTGCTTTTCTGAGCCACATGCCGCCAGACCAAGTACCATCAGCACCGCTAAAAGCATACATATCGTTTTTCTCATTTTTGTTCGCTCCTCTCCTTGATTCTTCTTATCTCTTTGATGACTAATTTAATATCTATCGGCTTAGGAATATGCCCGTCCATCCCTGCGTTCAGACACTCTGTGACATTTTCTGAGAATGCATCAGCTGTCATCGCAATGATCGGAATGGATGAAGCCCAGGAGCTCTCCAGCTTACGGATAGCTCTGGTCGCATCGAGACCATTCATCTCAGGCATCTGTACGTCCATAAAGATCAACTCATAGCTGCCCTCAGCTGCCTCTCTCATCATATCCACACAGACCTTTCCGTTTTCTGCGCGGTCAGTAGAGATCCCGTACATTGCAAGCATCGCTGAAATTATCTCCCAGTTGATCTCATTATCCTCTGCCACAAGGATGCGAAGGCCCTGCAGATCGGAATAATCTTCTTCCGGCTCCAGAGAACTGGACTGCTTCCCGATAAGATCGTTGATCTTATCATAGAGCGTGGAGCGGAAAAGAGGCTTGCTGACGAAGCCGTTTGCGCCTGCCTCTTTTGCTTCATCCTCAATGTCAGACCAGTCGTACGCAGAAATAAGCAGTATCGGGGTCTTGGTATCTATCTCCGAGCGGATCCGCCTTATAGTCCCGATGCCATCGATCTCAGGCATTTTCCAGTCCACGATGATAACACCGTAATCACGCCCGGCAAGGTGCCGGTGCTCTATCATGCCGAGCGCTTCCAGTCCGCTTCTTGCCTGCTCCGTTGAGGCGCCGAGAGATTCAAGAGAATCGACAGCTGTCTGCAGCATGACCTCGTCGTCATCCACTATCAGAACATCGATCGGATCAAGCTTCATATCTTCACGCTGTCTGTCGGCTACAGGAATGTCCAGCACAATGGTAAATGTCGTCCCTTTGCCCTGCTCGCTCTGACAATCGATCGTTCCACCCATCAGGTCTACCATCTGCTTTGTGATCGCAAGACCCAGGCCTGTTCCCTGTATACTGTTGACACGACTGTCTGTCTGACGTGAGAAAGGCTGATACATCGTCGCCATGAATTCAGGACTCATACCGATACCAGAATCGGCTACAACATAGGTCAGCTTTACACATCCAGGCTCCGTGCTCTCTTCCTCGCGCAGATCCACATTGATCCGGCCGCCGGGTTCTGTATATTTGATGGCGTTGGAGAGAATATTGATATAGATCTGATTCAGACGAAGCTGGTCCGCATACAGATACTCCTTCTCCATCTGATTTATATGGAAGCTGAATTCGATCTTCTTTTCCTTTATCATCGGCTGTGAGATATTCACAAGATTTTCGACCGTTTCCACAATGGAGAACGTCAGAGGACTCAATTTCAGTTTTCCGCTCTCCACCTTGGATATATCCAGAATGTCATTGATAAGCGTAAGCAGATGATTGCTGGCAAGACCGATCTTCCGAAGATTGTCCCCTGTTGATTCCACATCACCCAGATTCTTCTCGGCAATAGTCGTAAGACCTATTATAGCGTTCATAGGTGTACGGATATCATGGGACATGGTGGAGAGGAAATCAGTCTTTGCTCTGTTTGCAGCTTCCGCTTCTCTGACCGCGATCTGAAGCTGCCTGTTCAGATTCAGCATATATAACAGGTCCAAGATGAACAGGATCAGCAGACCGGCAGAGATGACTCCTGGCAGCAGCCAGTTTTCCGTACCTTCTTTGAGATCTTCAGCCGGCACAAATCCCAGTAATGTCCAGCCGGCAGTAGCAGTAACAGGAGTAAAGGCAAGTATGCACTCCTGCCCGTGCGAGTCGGTCATTGAAACGGAGCCTGTCGAAGAAGTGATCCTGTCGTACAGTTCCTTCGACGATGCAGGATCCGTAGGATTATATGATTTATAGAATTCAAAAAAGCTGGAGTTCTTAAAGCTGCGGCCTTTGAGAATATAATCGCCGTCTGCGTCGATCATAGAAAGCTCAGCGTTCCCGAACTCTTCCTGCGGAAAGACCCATTTCTTTTCGATCTCAGAGATAGGGATCACCCTGAGCAGGACCGCATCCTTTAATGTATCACTCTGTGGATCGCGAAGTTTGACTTTGTTGCAGAAAGCCAGCGACTGCTCACCGTTCATCGGGTTGGTGAAAGCGCGTGTAATGTTGATCGACTCACCGATATCATTTATCCAGCTCACATCATCCAGCAGATCCATCCGTTCATAAGAAACAGCATAGTCATCAGTCGTGCCCTGCTTTGGTTGAGTGGAGAGGCCTGTGAGTGTATCCGTGAAAACCAGATGCGTTGAATTATTCGCAAGTGCATCGGAGTCACTGATATACTTTATCGCCTCATCTATTGTCATGGCTTCGTTGTTGATATACTTCGCCCAGACATCACAAATACGCTGCTCGCCTTCCAGATAATTCTCAGTCACCTGTTCCATAGTGACAGTCGTTTTTTCAAAATGTTCTACCTGTCTATTATAGGAATCCCTGTTTTCAAATCTGGAATATAATACAACGAAAATCAATATGGCAGCCATAATGATTACATTGACGATTATAACAACAGTCTTTTTCATGCTCTGGTCTCCACAAAAACAAGCGTTGCTTGCAGGTATCCAAACATACAATATGTTATATTATACCATCTTTTCTTCCATATTGAATATCTGATCACAGTTTTCAGCTTTTTTAGAGATGCTCTCCTTATATGGTGACATGTAAATCTTTATACTTTGATCCCAAATACTTCCCATAAGGCAGTATTAAATTCATCACAGGCATAGTAATGCAAAGGGACAAGATCCACGATCTCCACAGGCTGCGGGACAAAGCTTACCATGGACATCCGCTTAAGCGATTCTAATCTGAGATCCTTTCAGGCTCCTCTTCCGGATGGAAGCTGTCTCCGTATGATAAGCCGTACCCGCGTTCCAGGAAATTCTGATCGGTACCGATCTGGTCGATACTGCCGTACCACGGTGACGGTAGTTTTCCTTCGAAATCTGCGCATCCACACAATACATCAGAAATACCTTTCCCTTCTGAACCCGGCAGATAACACATAACAGCACTGTCCCACTCATCAAAGTCTTCAGGATCGATGATAACATTTCTGCCTGCAATAATGCAGGTAACTGTAGGCTTTCCAAGTTTCTTTGCTTCTTCTATGGCCTTGCTGTTTCCAGAAAGGCCGAGTGCGCCGCAAAGCTCCAGATCCGCAGTATCGCCTTCCCACTCTGCATAGGCCTGCTCGCCTACACAAAGCAGTATCACATCGGCATCCTGGGCTTTATTTTTGTCGGTGATGATCTCAATGCCATAATCATCAACATAGCTTTCAAAAGCATCCCGAATGGTCGTTACGCCTTCGATTTCCTTCTCTGAATAGCCGCTCCATGCGATAGTCCAGCCGCCGCACTATGCTGATGCATCATCCGCAGCAGGACCCGTTATATAGACCTTCGTGCCGTCCTTCAGCGGAAGGATCTCTGAATCGTTCTTCAGAAGGACAAGGCTTTCTTCGACCAGTTTTTCAGCGACTTTTCTATATTCCAGAGAGCCGGTATTCTTCTGCTTTGTCTCTGTCTTTTCGAGGAAAGGATCTTCAAACAATCCTGCCGCTTTCTGCTCAAGCGACAGACCTGCAACTATCTCTTCAGGACTCTTTGACGCATATTCAGTACATTTGTAATTGGCGTCCGTGATCGAATACTGTCTAGCTCCACCCTCTCTCAGAAAATGCCCGATAAGAAAAAAGCCTGCTGTCGATACCATTATCGCCAGCAACACTTAAACTGATATTGATTTTCTATTCATGGTGCTAAGCTCCTTTTAGATATAGTTTATCAGACAATTTCAAACTCTCAATGATACCATCGTAAAGTCAGTCAATTCAGAACTGTCTGAGCTGCAGAACATTGAAATCTCAGGGTTAGTTTATAGTTCGCACACCATTATGTATTCCTCATCATTCTCATCTATAACATGAAAGCCAACCTTCTCATACATTCGCACAGCATAATTTTCTTTCTGTACTGCCAGTGATGCTTTCTTGAAACCCTGCGTCTTAAGAAGCGAAAGCATCTCTTCCATAAGTCTTGTACCAATGCCCTGACCGCGATAATTATTGTAAAGCGAAATGGCAAAGGATGGTGTATCATCATCCACATGGCCATAATCGTCCATGATTCTCGTCCAGACTGCACCGACAATTTGATCATCAATTACTGCGACAAGGCAGTTATCTCCCCGTCGTGTTCCAAAATCATCTGTGTATACCCTCAGTTCAGGCTTTTCGACTATATCTTTCGGCGGAGGTGTTACACCTTCCGGTATGAATATAGCCTCAAAAAGAAACACCTTCAGGAGAATGGCCTCATCGTTCCTGAGCGTTCTTATTTCCACTTTCATGTATTCTCCGATCTGCCATTTGATTCTTTATCTTCTCCGATGCAGGCAGCTCACCGTACAACTCTTCTGTTTTTTTCACTCATTCTCCCTGGCATCCTGCTCGCCGGCTGCGTTGTCCTCAGCCAGCGCCGCCTTCTTTTCATAGCTCATGGACAGTTCTCCCAGGCGTCCATCCCTTTTCGCAAGTATCAGACATACGACCCCAAGCAAAGCATCTATAATTACTGACGGGATGCCACCTTCAACGCCGAATTCATAACTGTAGATCAGATTGCTCACACCATTCACTGCGTCGAGATGGAATATTGAGACCTCAGATACAAGTCCGCTGTTTGGCAGGCCGAATATGAAATTCTGTGTGAAGTTCCACATCGTATGTATCCCCATTACCATCCAGATGCTTCCCGTATACCAGCGTACAAGTGAAGCTGAGATACCGAATATAACTATTTCAGCTATGGCGAGAACTGTGACGCCATCGTTAGAAAGGTGGAGCATTCCAAAAAATATGCCATTTACCAGCACCGCCACCCAAAGTGGATAATGGATCAGGATCCTCTCATACATGAAGCCTCTGCACCACATCTCTTCAGATGAACTCTGGATGAACACCATAAGAAACGCGTATATGAACGTCGGTATCATAGCAGCGCTGAAATCCAGATAGAACTTAAGATCGCCATGGATGACCGCACATAAGATGCAGCCAGAATTCATTAGAAATCCCAGAAGCAGACCAATCAGCAGGTTCCTGACGGTATTGTTCTGTGACGCTTCATATGTGTCCTCCACGACCGTGACTTTATGATCTTTCCCAAGGCCCTTAGGTATGAAAGATCTGAGTATGAAATGATTCTTCCTGATAACCGCGCACACGACGACAAGTGTTACCACTGAGCCTAACGTATATGTATACCACTTGTTTATAAATGTCATTGCGGATGTAATGTCCAGGAATCTGTGCACTACTATGTACAATAATTCCGACACAAGACTTCCCAGTATGATATACAGAACGATCACCAGGAACAATATCCACAGCAGGTTGTTCTCTACGAACCTATGGAACTTTTCTTTTATCACTGCAACAGTCCCTTTACTTGATTCCATGACTTATCACCTCAATTCTTTTGACCAGCGACAACAATAATACTGTCCCAAAAGGAAATGTCAATCGATGATGGCGTAGGGCTCGCCCACCAGGCCGTATTCTGTATCCATAATCAGGCAGTCACGGGTCTCAATGGACTGCCAGCAAGAGTGCCAGCGCCAGTATCAGGAATAAAATCAGCTTGGATCTCTTGTTCATTTTCATCTTATGTATTCATCTCATTACTGCAATTCAGACCTGTTTGGTTGATACAGATATTTCCTGAGTTTTCTTTCGGCTTCTCAACTTCCAGATCTATCTCGACATATCTATCGATTTTATCCCACTTAATAAAACAACCGTCTCCACATGGCTCGATACGTCGATTTTGATGTCAGCGGCCCTCTGCGTTCACGGGAATTAATCCACATAGTTCCGTAAGAACAAATCTACCGGATTATGCCTCTGCCTCCAGTCGTGTTCGTTATCGGGAACAAATCAACCGCTGCCCTTCTTCCTTATAATAGCCAGCAGGAATGAGGAGCCATTGCCTCAACCCTATTCTTGTGGCGAGTGCATGGGATTTCCATCGTCTCAACCCTAATAGTTCTACAGCAGGCATCAGGATTCCTTCTCAATCGACTGCACAATCTATCTTATGGTCGTCTTTGATACGTCCCCTATATGTACGTATAGCCCAGAAACGGCCTGGAACGGCTTGTTTTCTGGGCTTTTTTGTTTTTACGGCGGTTTGCATCATACTGCTCTCTCCCGCAAAATCAGTCGAATGGTGGTCCACCTCAGTGCATCAGCCGCACCGGCGACAGCGCGAGCTAAGGAATAATTAAATCGTTCAAGGATAATTAAAAGGTATGGAAACATTAAAAGGTTTAACCCTGAGCGGCATTTTCCTGCGGTATCAGATCAAGTCGAAAGCCAACCACGCCATACTGTGCCTGTTCCTCCGGAGAGTAGAACTCTTCCATATCCTTCGGTGAAGCCGCATCTACCTCTTCAGCGCTGTAACCAAGGTCCTCCAGAGGAAGCGCTCTGTAAAGGTCCTCAAAACTGGCAAACGTATAGATGTCGGTTACCCGTGTCAGCAGAGTATCGTTTGGGTCTTTCAGACTGATGAAGAGAATCGTATCCCCTGTCTTTATCCTTTTCCTTTTTTCATCATATAACCGCAGTTCGATTACTTTTAAACCATTTCGCAATTTCTCAAATGGCGTTGCAGTTAGCCGCATGGTATACTCCATTCCTTTTCCTCCGGCGAAGCCTACTCGCTATTTCAGGGCAACACACAAAGTCGCATCAAATGTGGAAAGCGTGAATCTCTCGTCCTGCATCAGCTGTTCCTTAGTCACGCGATACTTAAACGGGAACAGGAATGGAAACTCCGTGAGAGATGAGAATGCATAGTAGCTACTTCCATCTAAAGTCATGGCTACGCGGAGCATGAAGGAAACGACTTCTTCATTGTTGACCTGAATACTTGCTGCTTCCTGCCTTCCGGTCTTCTCTGATGTAATCCCTCCGATTTCTCGCATTGTGCCCACAATCTTCGCTACGACGGTTTGCAGCGTGCCAGTCTCTCCCCATTCATCAAACATCTTCTGCTTGATCTGTGTAGTTGTGATCACGTCCTGAAATCCAAACATTTTTCCCATCAGTTTGGCGATATCCGCAAAAGCCGGGAACACTAATGCTGTCATACACCAGTTGATAGTGGTAAGCTGGTCCGGGTATTTCATAGCCAGCGCTCGGCCTTCTGCCTGTAGCTTTTCCACACCCTCTGTATCCCGGTACCACACTCTCATGAGTATCTCTCTTGCTTTGCGCAGATTGATAGCACTGTCAATCTCGAAAGAAAGGTGCTCATTTAAAGCCGCCTTATACTGTTCCTCTGTAAGGTTTTCTTCCAATAAAGCGACGGCTTTTTTAGTCCAGCCCTGTTTTACGACAACATTCATTCCTACCATCTTAGCCATTGTTCTCTACCGCCTTTATCTTTATGAACGGAACGACACACTCATCGATTGAGATGCCGCCGTGACTCATTACATCTTCACCCTTCGCGTCAAAAGAATCGCCAACATCACAGATCAAGTAGTCGTATTCCTTTGGCAGGTACGTCTTCGGGAATTCCAGCAGACCATACTTTTCCCTCGTGCTGTCCTTGTCAGCAAAGCCCTTCAATACCAACATGCACCGACTTTTCGTTTCGGTCTCCACGCCGGATGACATGAGCTTGCCCATGCCGCGTCGGGTGGTGTTCCCGTGGTCAGCCGTGATATATACATCGAAACCTGCCGACAAGAACCTCCGCGTCATCTCCACGAGCTTCTTCTGTCTTGCCATGACGCCTACATCATTAAACATTCCAATGCGGCCTTGCTTCTGGCCGTGCACCATGTCATCGATGTCATTGATGATCACCGCGCCGCAGCGAATCAGAGAGCCAAAGTCGGCATCGTATCCTCGCTGGTAGCTGATCTGGTTATCCGCGAATCCCATATTCTTCGCACAAGCGATGAATTCCTGCTTCTCCTTGCTCTGGCTCCACGGATTCTCCAGTTCTCGCGGATACTTATTTGAAAGCAGGCATTGCCGGGAAACCGAGGTCACGGTTGGAATCATTGCAAAAGCTGCAGTCTGTTGGTAGTGGACCCCATGAAAAGATTTCGATAGAATACTCCAATCAAACTCAGCCATACCGTCCATGACAACGATGATGAACTTCTTGCTGTGCTCGTGCATGAATTCCATTGCTTTGCTCACCAGCACCGGACTTTCCCGATCCATGCTGGTGGAGAGCTTTCCGTACTGGCTCAGGATGTAATCCCGAAATCGTCTGTTGATTTCTGTGGTGTCCATTGCAAGATCATATTGGACAGCCATACAGTCGATGCGTGCCTTCTCCTCGGCAATGGCAAACCACTCTTTATAGTCTGTGCAGCTTTCGGATCGCCGCAAAAGCTCCTGATAGCTGCTCACCAAATTGTGCTTGATGTTTTCCTTGGAATAAGCCTCTACCCGAAGGAACTGCTCCGTTGCAGCCGTGGATCGATATTGGTCATACGTCCGCTCGTATGCAGAGCTCACGAGGTCATAAGTTTCAGGGCCTCTCTCCCGGAGCACTGCAGTATTCAAGCGCGGGAACAGGTCGGCCAGCGACACCTTGTAAGCTGTCAGCCTCCGGCGCAGATCATACGGAACGTACTGCTCCGGTGTGACCACGACGGCGATGCGGCCTTCCTTGGATTTGATTTTTGCTTCATATTCGATTCGGAAGCTGAGGTCATCATGGTACATGACGATCTCAAAACCACGTGCCTTAAAGCCATCCGTGAATCGAGTATCCTCGGTCAGATGATCAGCATCAATGAGCAGGATTTTGTCCGCATATTTTGCAGCCGACTTCTCGTACACGTAGTCCGCAAACATCCGTCACGCCTCCAATCTGATCAGAATTTCCAGTTTGAAATCTGGGTATATCTGGCTCCCGGCCTTGTGAGCCTCTTCGATATTGGCCTTTTCCTGTGCCAGCTTGCGCAGCCGAGATGCTCTGATATTCTCAATGCCGATGTGTTCAGCAGCTTCCGTCCGCAGCTGAAGCGCATACATATATTTGTTGTAGCTTTCCTGATTCTTCTGAATCCGCTTGTCCTTCATCTCAATAAAGGTATCAAACGCGAACTCGACGGCCATCTTCTCCAGCCGATCATAGGTCTCGCCGTCGATGTTCGGGACGGAACAGACGGTCAAGCGCGAGGTTGGATCGAGGAACACGTCCATCAGACGTTTCCCGGCCATCGGTCGTAGCACAAAGTTCTCATTAATGAAAATCGGTATGATCCGCTTGTCGTCAGGATCGTTGGAGATCGTGAGCTCCCACAGCATGAAGAATCCAGCCTCGTTGGGGAAGTTCTGGATGCCAACCGACATCAATGGAGACTTCCGGTCCTGCAGAACATCAGTCTGCAAATGCTGAATGATATCGGAATCAGTAATGGCGATGCGGTCAATCAGCTTCAGGTCGCGGCCTTGCCAGCTGTCATAATAGGCAAGCATCTGTCGCAGCGCCGTATCCACGTCAAAGTCGGAACCCTGCCCAACGAGCTGGGACAGGTCCTTCTCCTCCCGGATGACGTCTTTATACTTCTTGGAATTCTGGAGCTGCTGCTTCATTTCCGACTCGACCGGGTACATGTTCTCCTCGACCTTGGACGGCCTGCCAATGGAGCGCATATACACCTCGGTGAAATCAAGCTCGGCCACTTCGCTATCGAGGACATCGGAATATTTATCGACACCCATCTCTTCGAGGATCACGGAGAGTTTTTCTTCCAGTACCTCGCGCACCCGGTTTTCCACGGTATCGCCGACGATGAAGTTGTAAATATGGACGTCCCGCGTCTGGCCAATACGGTCGGCGCGTCCGCAACGCTGCTCGATCTTCATCGGATTCCAAGGGAGATCGTAGTTGATGATGATGTTGGCGAACTGCAGGTTGAGACCTTCTCCACCGGCATCCGTGGAAATGAAGATATTGCTGTGCTCCCGGAACTCCCGCAGGGCAGCGTCACGATCTTCGACAGACATGCTGCCGTTGAGGATGGTCACGGTGAATCCCTTGTTCACCAGCAGTTCCCGGAGGTAGAGCTGTGTGGCCACAAACTCGGTGAAAACGATGACCTTCTGGTCACGGTCTTCGCTCAGGAGCGCGTCCAGCGTATCGGTGAGCGTTTCCACCTTGACGTCCGGATGCTGGAACTCCGCCTGCTTTGCCACGGCGATGATCCGCTCCAACTCTGCGATTTCTTCCTCCATGTCGAGGGACATGGCCTCCAGCGCTTCCTCTACGCCGTCCTCGATATTCAGGTCTTCCAAATCTTCCTCGGTCAGCGTACCCAGCCGGGTGTTCTGCGTTTTCAGGACGTTGAGTCTCCGCTCCAAGCTCTGGCGCACCGCCGCCGTGCTGCTGGTGACCATGCGCTGCATAATGATCAGCAGGAAGATCAGACACATGTTTTTCTTCTTGTTTCGCAGTGCCTTATTGTATGTCTTTGCCACATAGGAACTCACCATCTGGTAGAGCTCCTTCTGCAAGGAGTGACGCTCGTCCCACTGCAGCGTGACCAGATGCGTAATCCTGTTCTTAAACAGCAGATTACCGTTGTTGTCGATGGCCTCGCGCTTTTCCGTCCGGATTAGGTATGGCGCGACCTGCTCTTTCACGATGGATTTGGCATTCGGGAAGGCCTCCGCATCCAGCAGACGTACCAGCCGCAGGAACGGCTCTGTCTTCCCGTTGTGCGGTGTCGCGGACAGAAGTAGTAAATACGGGCTTGCCTGCGAGAGCAAGTTGCCCAGCTTGTACCGCGCCACCTCTCCGGAGGAACCGGCGACCCGGTGTGCCTCGTCGATGATGACCAGATCCCAACCGCTGTTGATGATGGAGTAGATGCGCTCCTCGTTGTATTTTTCTACCTTCTCGTCCGTCCACCCGGCGCGTTTCTCCAGTGGCTTGATAGAGTCCATCGGAGAAATGACCTGATCGTACTGGCCGTAAACGTCATCGCTGTCCGTCAAACGCTTGATGGTGTCGTAGTCGGACGGCAGGATCACCTGAAACCGCTCGTGGAATTTCTCTTGCATCTCAGACGCCCACTGCGTCACCAGACCGGTCGGGCAGACCACCAAGACGCGCTGCACGAGGCCACGGGCTTTCAGTTCCTTGATGATCATCCCGGCTTCGATGGTTTTTCCGAGTCCCACTTCATCGGCAAGGATGTATCGGATGTTATTTGTCTCCATCGCTCGATTAAGCACATGGAGCTGGTGCGGCAACGGAATGATGCCGCTGGAGAGGGAGGACAGCAGGCCGCCCGCTGTCTCGTTTTTGATCTTGGACAGCAAGGTGACATAGCGCAGATAGTTCTCATCGTAGAGGATTCCACTGCTCTCAATATTCAGTTGTTCCTCGCTGACCTTGTACACCTTCCCGGTTGCCGGATTGAAAACCTTGTAGGACACATAGCCCCACACGTCGATTTTCTCCAGCACCTGCACGTTTGTGCCGGTGGTGGTATCAAAGGCGAAATCACCGATGTTCAGCATGCTAACCTCTCCATATCTTTACACGCGGCTCAGGCTGATATCGTAGTACATCAGGAGATTCGGATCTTCCTGAATGGTCTGCTCAGGCAGCCGGTTTGCAATGTCCACGATGGCCTGATAGTTCTTATCCTTCCAGAGGCGAGAGAAACCGACGCGGATGGCCTCGGAGCGGAACAACTTGAGCTTACCCTTGCTATTCATATAGCCTTCAAATTCCTTCCAGAGCTTTTTCTCGCGGAGTTTGGCCACATCACCTTCCTTGGTGACATCTGGGATATACCAGCGACCTTTCTCATCCTGAAGGAAGTTCTCCTCCAGAAGAACAGCTAACTCAGGCATTGCCTCGTAACGGTCTACCGATTTTACTTCCTGCATGAACTTAGGCTGGATTTCTTGATAGGTTTGAGGCCCACCAAACTCATCGCTAAGCTGCTGATAGAGCCAAGAAATTGCAGTTTTTTCGTTTGTTACAAACATACTGAATTGAATCGGTTCGACCTCATTAACAATACGCGCAGTATCGTATTCATTTACCTGATCAGGCAAGAAATACATATCATCTCTCTTCAAAAATTTATCTTCAAGACCACGATAAAAATCTGGAGCGTCCATGGGCACTGGGATACCTTGCATGATATGGTAGGCAACCATTCGATCAAACAACAGAAACGCCTGCCTCTCCGCAATGATCTCAATCCGATTGTTCTTAATAACAACCACAGGTATATTTTCAAGGTGTTGACGAACAAAAGCCCATGCAGTGAGAGGAGAACCAGCATTCTCCATGAACTCTCTACGGAAGCTGTCGTGAGGCTTGTAAGCAGAAATGATGAGGTCCTGTTTAATCGCTTGGCTCGCTCCTTTGACCTGATTGAAACTACCCTGATTCTTGTCGAGTGTACGGACATCAGCAATAATAAACCCTGCTTTACCAAGAGCAGCCTGAATAGCATTCCACACCGCATTCTTTGAATTATGAAACTCAACCGTCATCCATCTGTTAGGTTTCAAAACCCGCGCGAATTCCGAGAAGCACTCCGCCATTGTTTCTTGATAAAACGGCAGCTTCTTGTTCTGGGTTCTATTCATTATGGCTTCACTTGAGACATTTGTGTGGACTTTAAGCCACGACTCCCATACGAAGCTCAGTTCTGAATACATCAGATTATCTCCAAATGGCGGATCAACAAAAACATAGTCAATTGAACTATCAGGTATATTTCGCAAATCCGTTGATGACTGGCAAGAAACGATGGCAGAATGATTTCTTCCTACTTTGGAAAAGGCATTAGTCACGCTTTTAATTCTCTCTGCAAGAAGCTCGACAATCGATGTCTCGACTGAAAGAGAAGGGAAATAAATGACACCAGTTAAATACCCCGCATTCCAGCCGCCTCCGCCAAACAAGAAATTGTGCATATGGACTTTGTTCATTTTTGTGGCGCGTAGGATGAAAGCGGTAATAACAAATTTCATCTGCTCGCTTGCTTCATTCCAAATAGTCGAAAGCGCATAGAGATTTCGTTTTTGGAAAAAATAATCTACTGAGGTTATTCCTTTATTAATAGCTTCTTGTGTTTTATCTCCCGCAGGAATTGGATCTGTCGGATACCAATATGGGATTTCAAGTTCTTTTACTCTTTCTATCAAAGAAAGATCAGCCTCATCAGGCGTTTTTTCCCCTCTACGGCCGGATGTCGTTGTATATGTTATTAAGACCGGTACCTGCTTCGGAATAGAAACCGGTTCTCTTTTCCGCGGATCAAAAACAATCTCTTTTGCGATTATGCTTTCCCGCTTCGATAATGAGGCGTTACATCCCGGACAATTGTACTTTTCGTACATTTTTTTATTTGGCCGGTCCACTGCCACGTCCCAAAAAACAAACTCTTTTCCGCAATGTGGGCACACCATGACATCAGACCAGACAGTATAGTTGATGGTAGCATCGTAACGATCATCATCTATCGAGAACTGTCCTGAGCGTGGAGCTTCACTTTTTGTTTTATACATCCACCCACATTCCTGCCTTAACTTTGCAAGTAGGGTTTCAGCCTCCGTTCTCAATGCCTCCAAATCAAAGCCTGCATTATATCGATTTGCTATGTGAGTAGCAACCGGAGCTAAATCAACGAGTATAGCTTTCCTTTCACCAAACTCTCCTCCCTCTATACGATTACGATACTCTATCTGTTCAAGTGAAGAAAAGGAGCCACAGGCTTTGGCAGCGACACCCGTCATTCCAGTTCCACAAAAGCCATCCAGAATAATATCGCCGGGTTTTGTGTAATGGAGGATATAATTGATAATAGCCTTATACGGGACCTTCGTATGATATGTGTGTGCGGTATAAATAGGATCTGATTTTCCCTCACTTACATCAGCGGCAAAAGGCTCACAATGATAATCATCTGTAGCCTCATCATAAGGGGTTCCATATTCCTGAATGAACTCCTCAATAAACGGATTTGGACACGCCGTATAAAACGGTGCATCTGAAAGCGCAATAATGTCCTCGTCGGTACCGATAGGGAACCCTTCGATGCCACGGACTTTATCGATATCCTCTTTGGTCAGTTTTCTACGTTCCATTTACCGCACCTCACTTCCGCTTTACTACAATGCGCAACTTGCTGGTATCCTTGCCCTTTGTATAGGCTCCGAGAATCTCCTTGATCCTTGCGGCAAACGCAGCCTCGTCCAGAGGCGGCAGTTCCTCCAACTTCTGCAGCAAATCCTCCGTATCGATGACGACCGGCTCGAAGCCCTGCAGCAGCGCCGTGATCGCCTTGACGAAGAAGTCATCCACACGCCTCGGAAGCTCGCCGGAGCTTTCAAAGTCATCAATGGCTTTCTTCTGATCCGCCGTCAGGTATTCCTTCTGGCTGGCCACGATGGGATCGGAGATGGTATCCAACAGCGTCTTTGTCCACTCCGCCACAAGGTCGTCAATTCTGGTCTCAATGTTGTCCAGCTGACCGTAGACGTTCTTCGCATGGTCGCCAAGCTGGTAACGGCAGTGCGGACAAATGTGTGTGGATTTCAGCTCCTCCGGTGTCAGCTCGTAGCAGACCGTCAACCCGGAGATGTCTTGCTCAATGGCGGAGAGCTTTGCCGAGGACACGATCTCGATGCCGCGCAGCTTTTTCAGTTTGGCCAGCGCAGCACTCTCCTGAATCTGACCGCGCCGTTTGGCATCTGTGATGTCGAGGCGCTTTTTCTTATGCTCGTCAAAGTAAATGCCGATGTACTTGTCCTTCACCTTGGAGAGCGCAGCTTCTACCTGTTGGGCAGCAACGTCTGCCAGTGTGCCGTCCATGATGCTGTCACGGCTCTCGCGGAACGCGGTCTTTGCTTGATCGATCTCAGACTTGAAAGCAGCACCAAGGTCTATGTATTCGATGTTGGAGATGTACCCCACGATGGATGCGCACTCCGCCTTGAAATCCGCATAGCGCATGATGATTTCGACCAGTGCAATCTGGTCGGCCAGAGCGTCCACTGCCTCCATTGAAAGCGTGAAGTTGTTCAGCTTTGCCGGAGTGTTGAACTTTGCGCCATAGTTGCTGAATTCATCTCTGACAGATTCGCAGGCCTTCTTCATGCGATTCATGTCCATCGCGTTCACAAGAGGCTCTCCCCAGAGCTCGAATCCGTCTGTCAGCTTTCTGGCTGCAAGCACGGAGCCGTTGCTCAGTTCCTTAGCCTTCGTCAACAGGTCGGTCACGGCCTTCTCGCGCTCATTCGGATTGTCCAGCAGCACAGGATTCAGGCCGAGCACATCAAACAGGTGCTTCAGCTCCGCCATTGCGATCTGCGCCGGTCTGGACAAATACTTGAATTCATAGAGATCCATCACGCCGATCTTCGGCACCTGATCCAGATTGGACGCCGTGATCGTCGTGCCGTTCTTCAGCGTGATCACCGCGTAGCCAGCGTACACCATCGACAGGAAAATGATCGGAGTGTACATGTTGCTGATCTGGAACTTTTTGTCGAAGCTCTCATACAGATCGGTATCGAACAGATCGGAGAAATTAAGCACACCCTGTGGCGGAAGCTCCCTGATCTTATCGATATAGTACATGGCGTACTTGGAGCCTTCCGGCTTGATCTTCTCGCCGTCCAGCACGCCAAAGCTCTGCAGCATGGCTGCCGCCTGTTGATTCTTTCTCCCGGCAAAATAGTCGAATGCGGCGCGAGCGGCATCGGCTCTATTCTTCCGGGTGAGCTTGGTACGGAACACCGGGAACTCCGGATACTTCGTGCAGAAATACTGATCGAACACGATGGACGCCGCCAGATCGATGGTGTCCTTAAAGGTCATGTCGCGGTTGTACTTGCCTTTCAGCACTTCGATCATCTGACGCATGTGGTGGTCGTAAGTCACATTGAAGCAGGTGTTCTTATTCTCGCTGAGGAACTTCACCAGCTTCTTGCGGTGCGCTGCCGCCTTGTTAGAATAGGCCTCTCTATCCTTTCCCTCACTGATCTGGGCAAGGCTGGATGCAGCGGCATAAAGGCGGAGCATTTCTTTGAACTCATCATTGCCACGGAAGAAGAGATAAACCTCGTCCGGGAGATTCTGAATATTCGGTTCCCCAGCACCGTAAGGCGGCATGATGTGGATATAGAAATCCCGCTCCGGCTGGGCCGTGCTCCGTTCTCCCGGAAGTCCCATGAACAGGTAGCCTTCGCGGAAGATGTTATGAGATTCCCAATTCAGGTCGTATTCGTAGATTTCAAAGTTAGTTACATACTGCTTGGCATCCCATTCGAGGCAGGAATAGACCACCTTGTAGAAATAGGTATTCAGCTCGGACTCCGCCATAACAGTGGCTTTCTGCTTGATCTTCTCGTCGTAGTCCACGATCTTATCAACGTCGATGTAATACTGATTGTTGGCGTCATTGAAGATGATGAACTGGCCGGAAACCGTCGTCATGATGGACTTCAATGTGGCATTGACTGTACCCAGCAGGAAGTCGGCATCCTGCTCCGGCATTGGGAGATACAGGCACAGATCGTCCTTCAGGTTTTCTGCCGTCATACCAAACTGCACGTCAAGGCCGTTCGTGGTCAGGCGATGGACGCTCAAAGCATAGATGATCTTGATGGCCAGCGGCTTATATGCCGGTTTCGGGAACGCACGGTTGATGATATCCTCCAGCTGCTGGCTGGCATTCACCACGCGACTAATGGTCACATCGCTCTTCAGGAGACCGTTGGACTTAATGGCAGGCCAATAATCATCAAAAGAGTAGATACCCGGTGCGTCTGTCGGGACCTCGGTATCAAAAATCTTCCGGATGCAGGTCGAGATGTTTTTCAGGATGTGCCGGTTCTCGATCAGGTAGATCCGGTTGAACACATCTATATAGGAAGGATGGATCGGGAACAGGTCCACAAACTCCTCCAGCCGGGAGGACATGCCGGTGTAAAGGCTCGTGAATTTTTCCAGATGCTTGCGGATGAGTGCCTTTTGCTCAGGCGTCTTTTTCAGGATACGCTCAGAAACGACGTAGGCCGTTGCCTCCTTCGTGATGATGATCTGCGTGAAACGGTCACCGACCTTCTTCAGCGTCTCGCTGACAAAGCTGAAGCGCGGGTTATCAAAGACCTTCTCCTGAACACCGCAGATAACGCGAAGTCGGGACTTGGAGCACATCTCTGCCATCGACTGCAGGAAGGCAAGGTCGAGAACAATCTGTCTCTCATCGCGTGAGGTCAGATACGACAGAAGCTCGTCGATGACGATGAGATAACCCTTGTCCGGGTACTTCTCCTGAAACTTTGTCATTGCCTCTTTGATGATCCGAGAATTGTCGCGGACATTGTCGAGGTTAGGGACCTCGTAGTCAATGCCTCTGGCAGCAAAGTCATCCTCAATCTCGCCCATGATGATCTCGCGCAACGGCATGGTCAAACCGTCCACCTTCATTCGGAGGACTTCGAACTTTCCGGCGATGATCTCCATGTTGTGAGCGAAGTTCTTATTCTGCAGATACTGCAGGTTCTCCTCGTCGGTGGCCACCGCAGCAATCACGGACATCAGGTGGGATTTACCGGTACCGAAGTTACCAACAACCATGATGGCCTTGTTGTCCACCACGTCCTCCATTTGGAGCTGGTCGATGACCGGAGCCTGCATGCCTTCAGCCATTGCATCGGACATGACATAGGTGCTGACGGCATCCCTTGCTGCTGACTTCTCAGCAGTCTCCAGCAGCTGAATCGTCGATTCGATTGGCTTAAAGCTGATCAGTTCTGAATACTTCATCCTTGCTACCTCCCTAAACGACAATAGTCACGTCGTATTTGCTTATTTCAAAAACCTTATAGTCGCGGAAGCCTTCCTCCGCATATATCAAACGGCCATCCTCGCATTTACCCGGCCACAGCACTCGGAAAGACTTGGTCCTTGCCGCAGAGCACATGATCCGCAAAACGTCCACTTCGTAGTCAGGATTGAACATGACATCAAAATCCTTGATAATAACGTAATCCGGCAGCGTGCCCAGCACCTGCTGAAAGCACTGCTCCATGCGCATCGTTCTACGATTGGGCTTTATGGCGGACAGCTTCTTTGCCATCTCGACATTAATGGGAACAGCCTGCTCCTCCAGCGACTTGTCGGAATGGCAATACAAAACCGGTCGAGCTATACCACTCCGCTCAAGGGCAGGAAGATCCCGTGCCTTGATAATCACGCCCATTTGTACACCTCGTTTCGCCAGCTCAATCGTCTACCATTTCCATGATGTCACTGACATCGCATTGTAAGGCTGTACAGATTTTCTCTATAATTTCAGTATTAACATTTTCGTTTTTGCCCAGCTTAGTGATAGAAGCCGAACTGATCCCAGCGACTCGCTGTAAATCTTTCTTCTTCATATCCTTATCAATTAGGAGCTTCCATAATTTTTTATAGCTGATCGCCATGAATTCGACCTCTCTTTCCGGTGTCTGAGCTTCATTTTGAGACCTGATGCTTCAGTATAACACAGAAATAGCCAAAATACAAGATTTATTCCTGCGAAAGCATCAGAAATCGGAGTTTTCTCTTGAATTTCACACTCTCGTCTGTTATAATACGATGTTGTACATACACGACCGAGCTCGAAGGAGGTGTCTTGCCCATGATCTTTATCAGCGGTGTTCACGGAGTAGGCAAATCCTATTTCTGCAATCTGGTCAAGGAGGCCATTGGCATCGAGTGTTTCTCTGCCAGTTCCCTGATCAAAGAGCGAAAAAAGCATGGCTTCCCGGCTGACAAACGGGTAGCCGATATCGATGAGAACCAACTGTACCTGCTGGCCGCAGTCGACGAACTGAGAACCAACCTTGGAGAATTCCTTCTGGATGGGCATTTCTGTCTTTTGAATACCGAAGGCGTGATCACACGGATTCCTATTGGTACATTCACCACCCTGAAACCGGAGGCCATCATTCTCCTGACGGAAGACCCGGATGTCATTGCAAAGCGACGTCAAGAACGTGATGGCGTGGAACACAAGGCTTCCGACATCAAGGCCTTTCAGGACGAGGAAGTCAAATACGCCAAGGAAGTTGCAGAGCTTCTTCATGTGCCTCTGAAGATTTCCGAAGGCAGCAACGACATAGAAAACACCGTCGAGTTTATTTGTAGCAGGAGGACCTAAACGAATGGATGGAAAATTTGAACGTAAGAGCTTTGCGGAAATCAACCTTGACGATCCCTTCTTTGATTCTCTGAAGCACGACTATGGCGGAGATTCTCCGCAGTCGTTCATCCCTTGGTTCCACAGAAAAGCTTCTGAAGGAAAAAAGGCACTGGTCTTTGAGGACGCCGATGGCATTGGAGCTCTCATCAATCTGAAGGCTGGGGAAGCTGAAGAAATACCGCTGGATAACGGAACAGTTCTTCCGTCTGTTCCGAGAATGAAGATTTCTACCATGAAAATAGATGACCGGTATCGTGGTCGTCGTATTGGTGAAGGTGCTCTCGGCCTCACGCTTTGGACTTGGCGTGATAGCGGCAGCAATGAAATCTATGTAACTGTATATCCGAAACATGAAACGCTTATTTTCTTGCTGGAGAAATATGGCTTTATTCTGGCCGGAAAGAAGGAGAATGGTGAGTGCGTATACATAAAAGACCGCAGACACCTTGATTTCAGCGATCCCTGTAAAGCGTTTCCTTTCCTGAGCGACAATATTCAACACGCTGGCTGCCTTGCCATCGACATGGAATACCATGATACTATGTTTGCTGCATCCGAACTTGCCAATACTTTACAGGAGCGTGTAGACATTAGTGTTGCAAATGGGCTAAAAAAGGTTTATATCGGTTCGCCATATAGCCTTAGTTTTAATGTCGGAGAGCCGGTTTTCATATTCAGGAGATATACTGGAAATCAAGGAAAACCCGGCTTCAAATCCTGTATTACAACCTACTGTATTGCAACACGAATTGAAACAGTAAAAAGCGGCGGACGCGCTCTTATGTCTTTTGATCAGTATAGGCGAATCGTTGGCAACAAATCAGTTTATGATGATCAGCAACTCCGCACGAAGTATGACACACTCACAAACTTGACGCTTATCGAGCTGCTCTACTACGGTTACTTTGGTGCCGGGAATAATGTTAACTGGTCATGGCTCCAGAACAATAATTGCTGGCCCGGTACTCATCCTATGACTTTGCGTTTCAGTAGAGAGCAATTCGATAAGATCATGAAAAGAGGCAACGTCGATGTCGAGAATGTTATTATCAATTAAGCCGGAATACGTTACTAAAATCGTATCTGGTACTAAAAAATATGAATTCAGAAAGTTTCATTGCCGCGAGGACGTAGACACCATCGTCATCTACGCCACCGCTCCGGTAAAGCAGGTGATAGGTGAGGTATCAATCATCGCAGTAATTGAAGACGCCGTTGAAGAGGTCTGGAAACAGACGAGGCCGGACGGTGGTATTACGAAAAAGGCCTTCAAGGAGTATTACAAAAACAAGCAGGTAGCTATTGCCTATCAGCTCGGTGAAGTGAGAACTTACGACGAGCCGATGGCACTTTCCGATGTCGGCCTTTCCTACGTTCCGCAGTCCTTCGCGTACATTTAATAATTCGAAGAGCGCAGCACACTTGACAGCTGCGCTTTTCTGTGATACACTACTTCGCAGATAAGCGAATTAGCGCATCCGCATATCAAAGGAGGAAGAATCATGGCAGGCGAATTTGGAAGATTTATTGATACCACGCGGAAAGGACGCGGTCCCGGAGGAACAGACATCCTTCTGAAGGACATCGCTGCAGCGATGGGAGTAACGGCAACCTATCTCTCTGACATCGTCAAAGGACGCCGCAATCCACCGGAGATGGAGGCCCTGAAAAAGATCGCCATTATCTTGCAGCTTTCCGCTGAGGAAAAGGCAGAGATGTTTGACCTCGCTGGACGCGAGCGGAATGAGGCCGCACCTGATCTCCCGGAATATCTTATGTCCGAGAGCATTCCCCATGTAAGAGCTGCCCTCCGCAGGGCCAGCGACAAAAAGCTCGGTGACGATTTCTGGAAGAAAGTCTTCGAGCAGATTGAGCAGGAAGAAAGTAATGACTAATCTCAGCATGTACGTGCCCCATATCTGGAAATCAGAACTTGACGCGGAAGCTACCGCATTTCTCAGCAAGTACTATCCGGATGCAATCAAAAAGCCAATGTGTGTCCCTATCGAGCACATTGCCACGGAGGTCATGCACATTAAAGTGGTGGAACACCATCTCAGCGAAGATCTGAGCATCCTCGGCCAGATGTGCTTCACAGACGGCATGGCGGAGATCTATGATCCTGTGAATGATGAATACCGCGAGATCTTCGTTAAAGCCGGGACCATGATCATTGATCCTGACACTTATGCGAAAAGGAATCTGGGTAGCAAAAGAAATACGATGGCCCATGAAAGCTACCACTGGTTTCGGCATCGCCGGTATCATCTGGCCGCTGCGCAATATGCCGCAGAGGATAAGCCCGTCTATCGCTGCCCCACTGTCCCAAAGAGTGAAAACCTACAAACAGAATGGACCGACGAGGATTGGATGGAATGGCAGGCGAACAATGTCGCACCCCGCATCCTCATGCCAATTGAGACCGTTGGTGCGGTCTACGAAAAAATGGCCGTCGAGAGTCTGAAGAATGCCTTCGTAGCAAAGGGTCTCCGGCCTCAGTCAGAATGGATCATCGAACAGACAGCAGGCTTCTACATGGTTTCAAAGCAGGCCGCAGAAATTAGGCTGAAGGAGCTGGGCTATCTCTCCTGAATGAGATAGCCGCCTTCTTCTCCTATTTTTTTACGATATGACTTCGCTAAAAAGCGGAGCCGCGAATTAGCGGATTTTATAGGAAGGAGGTGGTGCCTATGAACTATTACGAGAGGAGGTGGTCGGTATCGAAGAGGTCCGCAACAGCAATGGCAAACGGGTCTGTGACATCAGCGCAGACAAACGCGTCGTTGTGATTTCTCAAAAAGGCTGCGTCACACGAATCACAGCCAACCCTGACGGGACGCTCTGCATAGAGAATTTCCCGCAGGCAGCGTAACAACAATTCAATAGAGATCCGCCAGAACGCGAGACGGCAGTGCGGAATTCGGTTCTCCATGTGAGAGCAGGATTCTACCCTGCCGTCTTTCTGTTTTTGCGGATCGGTCGGCTCTGGCGGTTCTCGGACTAACGAAAACCAAAGGAGTCGAACAATGAATAATCAAGAAAACAACAATAGCAACAAGCAGTTCTACTATCCCGTCCGAGATGCCAAGGACCCGTACAAGGTCAGCCTTGAGCCGATCCCGGAACACGTCTACCACCAGATCATGCCGGACATCTGGAAGATCAGGAAGCGCATGCAGCGGTCCGGCCAGTGTACCTGTCCGCAGTCGAGGCTCTGGACCTGTGACGCCGACTGCCTGATCTGCCCTTACCACGCAGCAGGCCGGGAGGTCAGCCTTAGTACGCCACTTGACGACGCGGAAGACCTGACCCTTGAGGACACCATCTCCAACGATGATCCCACGCCGGAATCCATCGCTATGGACCGCGCCTTGCTGGATGCCCTGCATGCAGAGCTCGAAGCCCTCGATCCGGAGGGCAAGCGCATCTGTGAGCTGCTGAGCAAGCACAGCGAGCGTGAGGCAGCTGACCTGATGGGCCTTTCCCGGTCAGCCTTCAAACGCCGCTGGGCCAAGGTGAAGTCCGGCCTTGCGGACAAGTTCCAAGACTTCTACGAATAATCGCCATCTGCCTTCCGGCCACCACGGCTGGATGGCTTTCAAATTTTCTTCAGAAAAAAGCGGACCACCCCGGCTGGTTTTGTCCAGTGGCTACTGAGGACAGCGAAACACACCTACCCGTCCTTAGAAAGGAGGAACCGCCGATGTATGAGTCCAGAGCTGATAACAGGCAGGCGACCGACGAGGAATTGATCGCCCTGCTCATGGCAATCAGCGTCACGTCAAAGCGTCTGGCAAGGAAGCTGGTACGGCTTTCCCAGACAGGTCAATCAAAGGAAGGAGGAATCGACAATGAGCAAACTGAGCGAAATGGATGCCACCATCAAAGAGCTGCGGGATATCGCTGCTTCTATTAACGACATCGCCAACTGGCTGACCGGTGCCTTCAGCGCCGACACGGAGCCGGAGGCCGATGCAGCACCCGCACCCGCCGCCAAGGAGCCTGAGCCGGTTCTCGCCTTTGAAGACGTCCGCGCCATTCTGGCCGACAAGTCCCGCGAGGGCTTCACCACCCAGATCCGGGAGCTGCTCCAGAAGTACGGTGCCAGCAAGCTCTCCGAGGTGGACGCCAAGCACTACAAGGCGCTGATCGCGGATGTGGAGGGCCTGAGCAATGGGTAATCACGCACTTCTCTCCGCATCCTCATCTCACCGGTGGCTGAACTGCCCACCCTCGGCACGGCTCTGTGAGGGCTACGACGACAAGGGCAGCAACTTCGCCGCCGAGGGCAGTGATGCCCACAGCCTCTGTGAGTTTAAGCTCCGGAAGGCGCTGGGCATGGAGGCCAAGGACCCGACCGAGGACCTCACTTGGTATGACGCCGAGATGGAGGAATCCGCTTCCGGGTATGCCGCCTTCGTGATGGAACTGGTAGCTGAGGCCAAGAAGACCTGCACCGATCCGGTGGTTCTGATCGAGCAGCGCCTTGACTACTCCAAGTACGTACAGGCCGGTTTCGGCACCGGTGACTGTGTCCTGATCGCTGACGGCACGCTCCACATCGTGGATTTCAAATACGGTCGCGGTGTGCTGGTGGAGGCCGAGGACAACCCGCAGATGAAGCTCTACGCGCTCGGCGCTCTGGAGATCTTCGACTGCCTGTACGACATCGAGACCGTCAGCATGACGATCTACCAGCCGCGCCGTGCCAACGTCAGCACCTTCACCCTCTCCCGGCAGGAGCTGCTGGATTGGGCCGAGACGGTACTGGTCCCGACAGCAGAGCTCGCCTTCGCCGGTGACGGTGAATACCACTGCGGTGAATGGTGCCAGTTCTGCAAGGCCAAGGCCGACTGCCGGGAACGCGCCAGAGTCAACATGGAACTCGCCCAATATGAATTCCGGCAGCCGCCGCTCCTGACCGACGAGGAGGTCGAGGTGATTCTGGGCAAGCTGGACAGCCTGATGGATTGGGCTTCCGACATCAAGGACTATGCGCTGCAGGCCGCCATCAGCGGCAAGCACTGGTCCGGCTACAAGCTGGTCGAGGGACGCGCCAACCGCAGGTACACCGATGAGAATGCCGTGGTCGCCGCCGTCAAGGCAGCCGGATATGACCCGTATGACGAGCCCAAGCTCCTCGGAGTCACGGCCATGACCACCCTTCTCGGAAGGAAGCAGTTCAACGACATCCTTGGCGGCCTGATCACCAAGCCGCAAGGCAAACCGACGCTCGTGCCGGAGAGCGATAAACGTCCGGCAATGACAACCATTCTTGACGATTTTAAGGAGGAAAACTGATATGTCAAACAATGCTAAACTCGCAAACCCCATGAAGGTTATCACCGGCAAGGACACCCGCTGGTCCTACGCCAACGTCTGGGAGGCCAAGTCCATCAACGGCGGCACTCCGAAGTTCTCGGTCAGCCTGATTGTGCCGAAGTCCGACACCGTCACGGTTGAGAAAATCAAGGCTGCCATTCAGGCCGCCTACGAGGAGGGTCAGGCCAAGCTCAAGGGCAACGGTCGCTCCGTCCCGCCTCTGACCGCGATCAAGACGCCGCTCAGGGATGGCGACACCGAGAGGCCGGATGATCCCGCCTACGCCAACGCCTACTTCATCAACGCCAACTCCGCCACCGCGCCGGGTATCGTGGATGCCGACTGCAACCCGATCCTGTCCCGCTCCGAGGTCTACTCCGGTGTCTATGGCCGCGCTTCGATCTCGTTCTACGCCTTCAACAGCAACGGCAACAAGGGCATCGCCTGCGGCCTGAACAACCTGCAGAAGATCCGTGACGGCGAGCCTCTCGGCGGCAAGGCCAGCGCTGCTTCCGACTTCGCCACCGACGACGCGGACGACTTCTTGGACTAAGGAGGTACCGACGATGAACGCAACCACCATTCTCTGCATCCTTCTTCTTTCCCTCTACCTGCTTCTGGCGGTGTTCTGGATCGTCCGGTCCATCATCGACGTCATTGATGACCGCAAGCGGGACAAGCGTAACGCCGAGTGGGAGGCCGAGCGCCAGCAGCTTGAGAAAGAGCGTGCCCAGCGCGACAAGGAATACCACGAGAAGCGCATGAAGCAGCTCGAAGAGGAATAACCATCACACCCGGAGTGGCGGCACCAACCCTGCTGCCACTCCATTTGAGGTAAAGCCAATGAAAACATTATCAATCGACATAGAGACCTTCAGCAGCAATGACCTGTCCAAGTGCGGTGTCTATAAGTACACCGAGGCTCCAGACTTCGACATTCTGCTGTTTGGCTACTCCGTGGACGGTGGACCGGTACAGGTGGTGGACCTTGCCTCCGGCGAGAAGCTGCCTGTGGAGATCGTGGCCGCCCTGACGGATGACGCCGTGGTCAAGTGGGCCTTCAATGCGCAGTTTGAGCGCATCTGCCTTTCACGCTGGCTCCGGGACAACGGCGGCTTTGACAACACCGGCTACAGCATCCCGCAGGATACCGTGGGCAACTATCTGGACCCGTCAGCATGGCGCTGCACCATGATCTGGTCTGCCTTCATGGGCCTGCCGCTTTCCTTGGAAGGCGTCGGTGCCGTGCTGGGACTGGACAAGCAGAAGCTCTCCGAGGGCAAGGACCTCATCAAATACTTCTGCCAGCCCTGTGCGCCGACGAAGGCCAACGGCGGTCGGACCCGAAACTTGCCCAAGCACGCGCCGGACAAGTGGGCCGCCTTCAAACGGTATAACTGCCGGGACGTGGAGGTCGAACAGTCCATTCAAAACCGGCTGGCCAAGTTCCCGGTCCCGGATGAGATCTGGGATCAGTATCACCTCGATCAGGAGGTCAACGACAGAGGCGTGGCGCTGGACATGAATCTGGTGCAGCAGGCCATCGACATGGATTCCCGCTCCCGGAAGGAGCTCACGCAGGCCATGAAGGCTCTGACCGCACTGGAGAACCCCAACAGCGTGATCCAGATGAAGCAGTGGCTGGCGGACCACGGTTTGGAGATGGAGTCCCTTGGCAAAAAGGAAGTGGCCGAGGTCTTGAAGACCGCGCCGCCCAAGCTGCAAAAGGCGCTCCTGCTCCGGCAGCAGCTCGCCAAGTCCTCCGTCCGAAAGTATCAGGCCATGCAGAAGGCCGTGTGCGCCGATGGTCGTGCCCGTGGGATGTTTCAGTTCTTCGGAGCCAACCGGACCGGACGCTGGGCTGGCCGCATCATCCAGATGCAAAATCTCCCACAAAACCACCTCCCGGATCTGGGTCAGGCCAGAGGTCTTGTCCGCGCCGGTGACTTCGATGCCGTGGAGATGCTCTACGAGGATGTGCCGGACACGCTCTCTCAGCTGATCCGGACGGCTTTCGTACCGAAGGAAGGCTGCAAGTTCATCGTGGCGGACTTCTCGGCCATCGAGGCCAGAGTGCTGGCATGGTTTGCCGGTGAAAAATGGCGTCAAGAGGTCTTTGCAAGCGGCGGTGACATCTACTGTGCCAGCGCATCGCAGATGTTCAAGGTCCCGGTGGAGAAGCATGGCATCAATGGCCACCTGCGGCAAAAAGGCAAAATTGCGGAATTGGCGCTCGGCTATGGCGGGTCGGTTGGTGCCCTGAAAGCAATGGGAGCCATTGAGATGGGCCTTGCCGAGGACGAGCTTCAGCCGTTGGTCAGCATGTGGCGCTCCTCCAATCCCAACATCACGAAGTTCTGGTGGGACGTGGATCGCGCCGCCATGAACGCCGTCCAGAAGCATATCGACGGCGAGGTGGCCGGTGTTCAGTTTGCCTACCGGAGCGGGATGCTGTTTATCACGCTACCCTCCGGGAGACGGTTGGCCTACGTGAAGCCCAAGATCGGCACAAACCAATTCGGAGGCGACTGTATCACCTATGAGGGCACCGGCAGCACGAAGAAGTGGGAGCGGCTGGAAAGCTACGGTCCGAAGTTCGTGGAGAACATCGTGCAGGCCACTTCCCGCGACATCCTCTGTTACGCAATGCAGACCCTCCGGTGTTGCTTCATCACCATGCACATCCACGACGAGCTGGTGATCGAGGCGGACCCGCGCATGTCACTTGAGGCCGTCTGTGAGCAGATGGGCCGGACGCCGCCGTGGGCCGCAGGGCTCCAGCTCCGTGCTGATGGCTACGAGACCAATTTTTACAGAAAAGATTAAATCTTATGCGGACCACCTTGGGAGCATTTGTCCAGTGGATACCAGATGGCGGTGCTCCCATCGGATTGGAGGTTTCAGATATGTATACAGACAGGAAAAACGCTGAGGGCTATCAGGACCCGACAGCATACGAGGCGCTCACCCTTGTGGAAAACGAACACCGTGCGCTTCGAGCATTCAGGCCCATCGTCTACATCTGTTCTCCCTTTGCCGGAGACATAGAGAAAAACGTGGAGGCCGCAAAACGGTACAGCCGGTATGCCGTGGACGCTGGGTACATCCCTATCGCGCCGCACCTGCTGTTTCCGCAGTTCCTGAACGATGACGATCCGGAGGAACGCAGGCTCGGATTGTTTTTCGGTAACGCGATCATGAGCAAGTGCTCTGAGGTATGGGTCTTCGGTGACCGGATCAGCTCCGGCATGGCTGCCGAGATTCGCAGGGCACGTTGGAAGAACTATCGCCTGCGATACTTCACCGACGATTTCAAGGAGGTACAGGATGTACGAGATTAAAGAGAACACCCGCAAGATTGACGGGATGGATGTAACCACGTATACGCGGGAGATTTACAGCGCAAACGTGTTGAGTGTCGAGGCCGGGACCAACGGTTTTCAGGGAGGCGACTCCGGTCATGGCAGCCGCACCTACTTCCGTATCACCGACTGCGGCAGCACGGACATCCGTGTGAAGGCACACGGCTTTGACGGCGACGAGGGCCTTGAGGTCACCCTTGGCGGTGACTGTGAGCTGGAAACCATCATCCGCGCACTGAAGTTCATCACGAAGGTGCTGGAGGATCAGGCGAAGGAGGTATACGACTGATGTTTACCATCTATCATGCGGACTGCATCGGACAGGCGGGAAACTGCCTGTATCCGCATGCGGTCGATATTACGGACAAGGCCTCCCTCGCGCAGGCGGTCAGCAAGGATTATGTCTGTGCCGAGTACAAGGGCAGCTACCGGAACAACGACAACTTCATCGGCAGCAACTGCCTGCCGGTGGACTGCGACAACGATCACAGCGAGGACCCGGAGGATTGGAAGTACCCGTCCGACATTGCTGACACCTTTCCCGGTGTCGCCTTTGCGGTCCACTACAGCCGCAACCACATGAAGGTGAAAAACGGCAAACCGGCGAGACCGAAGTTCCATGTATTCTTCGCCATCGACCCGGTGACCGACGCTGAGCAGTATGCCAGCCTGAAAAAGCTGGTCAATACCATCTTCCCGTACTTTGACACCAAGGCGCTGGATGCCGCCAGATTCTTCTTCGGTACGAAGAACCCGCAGGTGGAGATCTTCAATGGTCCTATGACCCTGACCACCTTCCTCGCGGACGACGACTTTGATGCCGACATGGACAGTGGCCGGTACGGCGACCTCGTTATTGAGGAAGGCAGCCGGAATGCCACAATGTCCCACTTTGCCGGGAAGATTCTGAAGCGCTACGGCAACACCGAGGAAGCCAGACAGCATTTCTCCGAGCTGGCCGACAAGTGCGTGCCGCCGCTGGAGCAGACGGAGCTCGACGCCATCTGGCGCAGTGCCCTCCGTTTCTATGGCAAGGTGGCCGATCAGGAGGATTACATCCCGCCTGAGAAATACAATCTGGACCTGCAGCTGAAGCCCAGCGACTATTCCGACGTCGGTCAGGCCGTGGTCCTGTCGCGGGAATACGAAGAGAAGCTCCGCTACAGCCCGTCCACGGACTACATCGTCTACAACGGCAGCTTCTGGGAGGAGTCCAAACCCAAGTCGCAGGCTGTGGCGCAGGAGCTCACCGACAGACAGCTTGAGGAGGCCGAGACCGAGATCAAGAAGGCCACCGATGAGATGGTCGCCAACGGCGCATGGGAGCTTCTTGCCTCGATGGGACCCAAGCGTGCTGCCGCTGCCTTCAACTCCCAGCAGGCGCGGTCCTTCCAGAAATACGAGATCGCAACCACCTACCGGAACTATGCCATCAAGCGCCGGGACTCGAAATATATCACCTCAGCCCTGAAGGAGGCCCGTCCCAAGCTGGAGATCGACCAGAAGCAGCTGGACGCGGATGAGTTCCTGCTGAACACGCCGTCCGGGACCTATGACCTGCGCGTGGGCATCACCGACGCACATGAGCACTGCGCTGGAGACTTCATTACGAAGATGACATCCGTGGACCCGTCCGATACCGGCAAGGATATCTGGGATGCCGCGCTGGACACCTTCTTCCTCGGTGACACGGAGCTCATGGGCTATGTGCAGGAGATCGTGGGCCTCGCCGCCATCGGCAAGGTCTATATCGAAGCGCTGATCATCGCCTACGGTGAAGGCCGCAACGGCAAGTCCACCTTCTGGAATACCGTCTCCCGTGTTCTGGGTACCTACAGCGGCAACATGTCCGCCGATACCCTGACGGTCGGCTGCAAGCGGAACGTCAAGCCGGAGCTGGCCGAGGCCAAGGGCAAGCGTCTCATTATCGCCGCCGAGCTGGAGGAAGGCATGCGGCTGAACACCTCCAATGTGAAGCAGCTCTGCTCCACCGACGAGATCTACGCCGAGAAAAAGTACAAGGACCCGTTTTCCTATGTGCCCAGCCATACCCTCGTGCTCTATACCAACCATCTGCCCAAGGTCGGTGCGATTGATGCCGGGACATGGCGTCGTCTGATCGTCATCCCCTTCAACGCGAAGATTGAGGGCAACTCGGACATCAAGAACTACGCCGACTACCTGTACGACAAGGCCGGTGGCGCGATCCTGACGTGGATCATCGAGGGAGCCAAGCGCGTCATCGCCAAGGACTACCATATTACGCAGCCGCAGGTGGTTCAGGACGCCATTGCCAAGTACCGCGAGAACAACGACTGGCTTAGCCACTTCCTTGAGGAATGCTGTGAGGTGGACAAGTCCTATTCTGAAAAGTCCGGCGAGCTGTACAACGCATACCGCAGCTATTGCATGCAGGCGGGTGAGTATATTCGCAGCACGACAGACTTTTACGTGGCACTGGAGTCTGCCGGTGGCTTTGATCGCCGCCGTACCAGTAAGGCCAACATGATCATTGGCCTGCGTTTGAAGTCTGATTTTATGAAGTAAACCCTACGGTGTGGAGGTCATGTACCTCTTTTCATAAAGTCCTCTTAGGGCCTTAAAAAATAGCCTATAAGAAGAGTTCTGGAAATGAGAGTCATGACCTCCACCACCCACATTTCTGATGGAGATAACCCTTATGAGAGAAAAAACAATAGAGCACCAGCTCGTCATGGCGGCTAAGACCATCGGAGGGATCGCACCGAAACTTGTAAGTCCCGGCTTTGATGGTATGCCGGACCGGCTGGTCCTGCTGCCGGGTGGCCGGATCGGCTTCGTGGAGGTCAAGGCACCCGGCAAGGTGCCAAGGCCTCTGCAGGTAGCCAGACACCGATTATTGAAGCGGCTGGGCTTCAAGGTCTTCACACTTGATGCGCCGGAGCAGATTGGAGGAATCCTCGATGAGATACGAGCCACATGATTATCAGAAATACGCCATCGACTACATCGAGGGTCACCCGTTTGCCGCCGTGCTGTTGGACATGGGCCTCGGGAAAACGAGCATCACCCTGACGGCTATCGCGGACCTGCTGTTCGACAGCTTCATGGTCCACAAGGTGCTGGTGATCGCACCGCTCCGGGTGGCGCGGGATACGTGGCCTGCGGAGATCGGGAAATGGGACCACCTGTCGCACCTGACCTTCTCCGTGGCCGTGGGCACCGAGACCGAGCGGAAGGCTGCCCTTGAGGCGAAGGCTGACATCTACGTCATCAACCGGGAAAACGTCCAGTGGCTGATCTACGACAGCGGCTTCACCTTCGACTTCGATATGGTGGTGATCGACGAGCTGTCCTCCTTCAAGAATCACCAGTCAAAGCGTTTCAAAGCTCTGATGCAGGTGCGGCCTCTGATCAACCGCGTGGTCGGCCTGACCGGCACTCCCGCCAGCAACGGCTTGATGGACCTCTGGGCCGAGTTCAAGGTCATCGATCTTGGCAAGCGCCTCGGTCGCTTCATCACCCACTACCGGCAGCGGTATTTCATGCCGGACAAGGGAAACGGCCAGATCGTCTACAGCTACAAGCCGCTACCCGGCGCAGAGGAAGCCATCTACCGGCAGATTGCGGATATCACGATTTCCATGAAGTCCACCGACCACCTGAAGATGCCGGAGCTCATCTCCACCGCTTACAAGGTCTATCTGGACCCGCATGAGCAGGAGGCCTACGACGAGATGAAAAAGCAGTTTGTTCTGGAGCTGCCGGAAAAGGAAATCACCGCCGCAAATGCGGCTGCCCTCTCCGGAAAGCTCTGCCAGCTGGCCAACGGCGCGATTTATGACGATGCCGGTGAGATCAACGAGATCCATGCCAAGAAGCTGGATGCGCTGGAGGATCTGATCGAAGCTGCCAACGGAAAACCGCTGCTGGTGGCCTACTGGTTCCAGCACGACCTACAGCGGATCATGCAACGGCTCCATGCACGGCATATCCCGTTTGCCAAGCTGGACTCTTCCGAGAGTATCCGCAGATGGAATGCAGGTGAGCTGCCTGTGGCGCTGATCCACCCGGCCTCTGCCGGACACGGACTCAACCTGCAGGCAGGCGGCAACAGCCTCGTGTGGTTTGGACTGACATGGAGCTTGGAGCTTTACCAGCAGACCATCGCAAGGCTGTGGCGGCAGGGCCAGACCTCCGAGACGGTCATCGTCCAGCACCTGACGGTAGCCGACTCCATTGATGAACAGATCCTCCGTGCCCTGCAGGCCAAGGACAGAACGCAGGCCGCGCTGATCGCTGCGGTCAAAGCGGACCTGAAAATCTGAGACAATCTTCGACAATCCGTGCCAATCCGAGTGGACCACAATTTCGGAGGTACGAATATGGACCCTTATCAGGAGCTCGCCAACGCCATCGTCCTTCAGGCGGTGAAGGACTACCGGATGACCGATGATGAGCGGGAACTGAAAGAAATCGAGCGCTTCTTCCGCTCCGCATGGTTTGGTGTGCTGACAAGCGTCGACCCGGACCTCCTGATCTCTAAGCTGCGGAAGGAGAAAAAGCAATATGACTACTAAAACCTATCTGGGTCAGGCACGGTTTCTGGACATGCGGATCAAGTCCAAGATCCAGCAGATCGACTCCCTGCGGGAGCTGGCCACCAGCTGCACGGCGGTGTTCTCCGACATGCCGAGGAATCCCAACCACGGCTCTTCCAAGGTGGAACGCTGCGTGCTGAAGATCATCGAAGTGCAGGAAGGACTGAAGGACGACATCAACGAGCTGGTAGAGCTGAAGAAGGAAATCATGTCCACCATCAAAGCCGTGGATGACGTGGAGCTTCAGACCCTGCTGGAGAAGCGGTATCTCTGTTTCCTGTCTTGGGAGAAGATCGCCGTGGAGATGCACTACAGCATCCAGCATATCTACCGGATGCACGACTCGGCGCTGGCTGCCGTAACGGAAATTCTCGATGCGCGATCAGCATGAGAGGAAATGAGAGAGATTGAGAGTAGCGTCTTATGATAGGATTAAGATGCGAAAAATCCAAGGTCAGGACCGGGAAACCGGCTCTGGCCTTTTCTATTGGAGAGGCGGTGATGGTGATGCCTTACTTCCCGGACCATCCCTGCAGGCATCCCGGCTGCCCCAAGCTGGTGCCGAAGGGTCAGAAATACTGTGACGAACACGTGTGTCAGCACCCGGAAGAGGTCCGGTCCGCTGCGGCTCGTGGCTACGGCTCCCGCTGGCGCAGGGTGTCGAGAGCTTTCCTTCGTGCCCACCCGCTGTGCGCAGCATGTCAGCGCGAAGGCAGGTACGTCAAGGCCACGGTGGTGGACCACATCAAGCCGCACCGAGGAGACCCTGTCCTCTTCTGGGATCAGGACAACTGGCAGCCCTTGTGCAAGCATCACCATGATGTCAAGACAAGGACCGAAGATCAGTCTCCTGAGTACCACTACTGATGAGTCAGACGATGGGTGGGGCCGGTCAGATCTCTACGAGGCAATGCCCCACAGACCGCCGCCCCCTCTCGCGTGCAAAAATCCCGGTTCAAACAGGGTATTGACCCCCGACCCACGAGAAAGGCGGTGAGAAACGTGGCGAAAGACGGAACCAACAGAGGCGGCAGGCGCGTCCGCGCAGGCGATAAGCCGGATGCCCTTGCCGATAAAATAGCACGAGGTAAAGCCGCGCAGGTCATGGACCTTCCCATTGCCGAGCTTGATGGCACGGACGACTACGGTCCGGTTCCTGACCTACCCGGCGCGGATATGCCTCATCCCAGCAGCTACCTGTCCGCCAAGCAGCGCGACGGTGAGCCGCTCGGTGCGGACATCATTTTTACAGAGACCATCCGCTGGCTGAAGGAGCGCGGCTGCGACCGGCTGGTAAACCCACGGCTGGTGGAGAGCTACTCCGAGGCCTTTGCGAGATACATCCAATGCTCGGAGGCTGTCAGTAAATTCGGCATGCTGGGCAAGCACCCGACCACGCAGGCACCAATTGCCAGTCCCTTCGTGCAGATGGCGCTCAGCTTTCAGAAGCAGGCCAACCTGCTCTGGTACGAGATATTCGACATCGTGAAGCAGAACTGCACCACGGCCTACGAGGGCTCGCCGCAGGATGACGCGATGGAAAAACTACTACGCGCAAGGAGTAAAACCAGATGATTGAAAAAGTGAATCCGAGCCACCCGGACAAGGTGGCAGACCGCATCGCCGGTGCCATTGTGGATCTGGCGTATGCGACGGAAGAAAACCCGAAGATCGCTGTGGAGGTGCTCATCGGCCACGGTGCCTGCCATGTGATCATTGAAACGACTGCCCTCCTCCGGGAGGATGAGATCGCTGCCGCGATTGACCGCATTGCCGGGAATGTGAAACCCGACATCGTAATCGTCCCGCAGGATAAGCACCTCTCTGCCAATCAGGCGGACGGTGTCCGCTGTGGTGACAACGGCATCTTCCGTGGCTGTCCGCTAACGCCGGAGCAGGTCCTGCTCTCGAACATTGCCCACCAGATTTATGAGAAATACACATCTGACGGGAAGTACATTCTGGACGGCAGCCGCCTGATTATCTGCCAGAGCAACGCTCCCTCGGATGAGCTGGAGCTGGAATACGGCGGAGCAACAATCAACCCGCTCGGTGACTGGACCGGTGGCACGGATGTAGATACCGGCGCTACCAACCGGAAGCTCGGCAGCGACATGGCGGACTCGGTGACCGGAGGCGGCCTGCACGGCAAGGACCTCTCCAAAGCAGATGTGTCCATCAACATCCACGCTTTCCTGAAGGCTCAGCGTACCGGCGAGCCGGTGGAGCTCTCCTGCGCCATCGGTGATGATACCATGGATGGCCTGCCCTACAGCGAGATCGTGGAGGAAGCCAGAGAATACATCCGGAGCGTCGGCGGCTTCGAGGCTTTTGCGGAATGGGGGCTGTACTGATGAGTGAAATAAAGGTATTTGCCAAGGACTACCCGATGGCACCAATCGACAAATTCATACCTTACGCCAACAACGCGAGGACCCACAGCAAGGAGCAGATCAACAAGCTCCGCTCCATCTATCGCGGCATCGGCTACGGTGACCCGGTGGAGGTCGATGAGAACTTCACCATCCTTTCTGGCCACGGACGCGTCGAGGCAGCCAAGGCCGAGGGCATGACGGAGCTTCCTTATGTGATGCTGACCGGCATGACCGAATCTGAGAAGAAAGCCTACATCCTCGCCGTCAACCGCTCCGCTCTGGACGCTGGCTGGGACGAGGACCTGCTGGCCGTGGAGATCGAAGCCCTGCAGGAGCAGGCCTTTGACCTGTCGCTCACCGGCTTTTCCGATGAGGAGCTTCAGGCCCTGTACGGCAGTGACGAGGAGGAATCGCACGATGATGATTTCGATCTCTCCGCTGCGCTGGAGAAGGCAGCCTTTGTGGAACCCGGCGACCTCTGGACCGTGGGCAGACACCGGCTCCTGTGCGGTGATGCCACCAAGGCCGAGGATGTCGAAAAGCTCATGGACGGCAAACGCGCCAACCTGATCGTGACGGACCCGCCGTATGGAGTATCCTTCAAGAGCTCCAGCGGTCTTGCCATCCAGAACGATTCCATGAAGGGCGACGAGTTCTATCAGTTCCTGCTGGCGGCCTTTCAGGCGATGGCCGGTGTACTGGAAAAAGGCGGTGCGGCTTATGTGTTCCACGCCGACACCGAAGGGCTCAATTTCCGTAAGGCCTTCATCGACGCCGGATTCCATCTCGCCGGTGTGTGCATCTGGGTGAAGAACAGCCTCGTGCTGGGCCGCTCGGATTACCAGTGGCAGCATGAGCCGGTGCTCTACGGATTCCTGCAGAACGGTAAGCATCCGTGGTACGCCGATAGGAAGCAGACCACCATCTGGAACTACGACAAGCCCAAGCGAAATGAGAACCATCCGACCAGCAAGCCTCTGGACCTGCTGGCGTACCCGATCACCAATTCCTCTCAGGAGAACAGCATCGTGATTGACACCTTCGGAGGCTCCGGCTCCACCATGATGGCCTGCGAGCAGACCGGACGCACCTGCTGCATGATGGAGCTCGATCCCAAGTACGCCTCCGTCATCCTTCGCCGGTATGTGGAGGACTTCGGAAACGAGGATCAGGTGTATGTGGAGCGGGACGGCAAGAAGCTCATGTACGCCGATCTGGTCAAGGAAGTCGAGTCCAAATCGTAAACTGCACAACACCTCCGGCGCTTCTTTGTGTAATAGGTAGAATGTCCCGGAAAGGCCTGAAATAAGCCGTTTTTCGAGAAATACAACTTGCTATTACAGGCCTTTAGAGTGATTAATACACTACCCGAAGGGAACGGACCCACGGGACATTCAAAAACGGAGGTACATTACCATGACAAACATCAAGCTCGCAACCGACAACCGCAAGGCCGCAGCCCAGAGGCTGGCCGAGATCATCGGCGGGACCTCCCGCTACACCAAGGTTCCCAGATGCGCCTATGAGGTCGGACCCTACTTCATCGAGAAGGACGGAACGATCACGGTTCCCGAAGACGCCGACCTGCAGCCACTCATGGCGCTGGCCGAGGAAGGCCTGCTGGAGCCCTTCGAAGCTCCCGCGCAGGAGGCCGACACGGCGGCCACGGAGCCGCAGGAAGCCGCTATCGAGGAAGAGACCGGCGACGACGCTGAAGGCCTGACGGTCAGCCTGCCGCTGGACGGCTTCAACCCGGACAGCCTTGACCGCCTGCAGAAGCTGGTGGACAGCAAGGCTCGCCTGATCAAGAAGGCCACCGACGCCGCCTGCCTGACGATCCGCAGGACCGAGGACCGGGTCGAGTTCCCTTGGTGGGACCGCATGCCGGAGCCGGAAGAAACGCAGGCTTACATGAGCCTGATCGCAGCCCTCTGCAAGATGGCCAAGGAGGCCACGCGGGTCACCGCCACCGAGACCGAGGTAGAAAGCGAAAAGTACGCCTTCCGGTGCTTCCTCCTCCGGCTGGGCTTCATCGGCAGCGACAGCAAGGCCCACCGGAAGATCCTGATGAAGCGCCTCTCCGGAACCGCAGCCTTCCCGAACAAGGAAAAGGCCGACGCTTTCTCCGCAGCCCAGAAGGCCAAGCGCGATGCCGCCAAGGCCAGCGCCGAGGCAACCGAGGAGGTGTCAGCATGAAGATGATCCGGCCTGAACAGCTCGCGCACCTGCGCAGCACCTACCCTCGCGGTACCCGCGTGGAGCTGGTCCAGATGGACGACGCGCAGGCACCGCCGATGGGCACCCACGGCACGGTCACCGGAGTCGACGACACCGGGAGCCTGCTGGTGGATTGGGACAATGGCTCCGGCCTGAACGTGATCTGGGGAGTCGATGTGGTCCGGAAGGTGGTGACCGGCGATGACTGAAACCATCCGGGAGCAGATCCTCGCCATCCGGGACACCGGCCTCACGAACATGTTTGACCTGCCGGTGGTCCAGCGGCTGGCCTACGAACGGGACTTCTTCGAGCTGGTCACCTTCCTTGAGGACCACCGCAGCGAATACGTCCACTTCATACTGACCGGCGAGGCCTGATCCTCGCAGCCAGAAGAGCCGCAGGAGGCTCTTTTGGTCGTAGTAAACTACACAATTTCAGGCCGCGATCCTTGTGCAAAATATGTTCAGGAATCCGGCACAAATAACTTGCTATATCTCCGGTTTAGAGTGATTAATACACTACCGCAAGGGAACACCCTACGGAATTCACACACGGAGGTACACCACCATGACGATCAACGAGGCAATGAGAACCTACAGGCTGCCGAACCCCACCACTCCGGAGGACCTCGAATGCCGCTGGAGCAAGGTCCTGAACTTCGGAGACAAGGTCCTGCTCGCCGGGTACTACTACAACGGCAAGAACAAGCCCTGCTACTTCGGAGCCACCTACGAATTCCTGAGCGACGACCGTTCCTGCGAGGGCACGATTGGCCTGAGCGCCGCCAGCGCGGTCGAATTCGAGGACGACGGACACGCCATCGCATGGGCGATGCAGCACTAAGGAGGGAGACGCCATGATGAGCAAGAACAACACCTACTTCGAGAACCTCAAGCGGATCGGCCACGATTGGGAGGCCGCCAGAGTCGAGCGTCAGGCTCGCAAGCAGCAGATCATCGACACCCTCGGCTGGGACAGCGACGAGCTCAAGGCTTGGTACGAGGAGGACGCCGCAGCCAAGTTCCCCTTCGAGTCGGGAGTCAGCAAGGCCTACCGCGCATGGGCACAGAGCCTTTCCCGCAAGGAGGACGAGCTGGAGATGGACGACTTCCTTTGGGACAAGGAGGTCGCGGACTTCATCGAGGCCCTTCGCAGCGCCGGGATCGAGACCTTCGTCTACACCAACCAGAGCACGGCGGTGATGGAAAACCTCCACGCCTTTGCCGCGCAGGGCTGCACGATGACCGGCCTTTGCACCATCACCCGACAGGAAACCCGCTGGGGCGACGAGGAGCCCACCGAGGTCATGGGCATCCGCTTCAGCCTGAACTGAAGGAGGTGCCGGGATGAACTATGCAGACAAGATGGAACGCGAGTCCCGTCTGATGGGACAGCTCGCAGACTGGATGGAGGCGCACGGCACGGTCCTTTCCGACCGGCAGCGCAGCAACGCCTACACCGGAGTCCGCATCCGGGAAATTGAATGGCGAGGCCGGACCTACCGCATCGTGGATGTGGACGGGATGACCTGCCAGATCGAGCGGCTGTAAGCAAAAACGCCGCCACACCACGGAGCCTACGGGCTCTGTTGGTCGTACATAATGTACACAAATGCCGTCGCAGATATTTGTGTAGATTATGGCCGATCAACGGCCAGATATAACTTGCTATATTCTCCGTTTAGAGTGATTAATACACTACCGAAAGGGAACACCCTACGGAAAACACGAACGGAGGTAAACCACCATGACGAACGCTTACACACTGAGGAACCACTTCACGCTGGGCAACTACAACACCACGATCACCCGCGCCGAGTTTGAGGCCAGCTTCACCAAGACCCGCGAGACGGTCACCTTCACCTTTGGCGGCTGGGACGGCAAGAGCTACGACGGCGAGAGCCGCAGGGCCAAGGTCCTCCGGACCAGCATTCCCGGCTACGAGGGCATCCGCTTCATCAAGGTCGGCAAGCATCTGCACTATATCATGGAGGACGAGATGCGGATCGAGAAGGCCACCGGCGAGGCCCACCCGGAAGCCAGCTGGCTGGTGGACGTCGAGAGAGCGTAAGTAGGAGGTGCCGAGCATGAAGTACGCAAGACCTGATACCCACATCCTGACCGGCCTTTATCCCACCGATAGAAACGACCCGACCAGCGAGAACACCGCAATCGAGTACGCGCTCCCGGACGGCTTTTCCGAAAAGGCCAAGGCCTGCTGGGACTACTTCGAGGGAGCCGCTTTCCTCTTCAGCTACAAGGGCCAGCTGGTCATGACCGACGAGAGCCTTTACCTGACCGAGCACGGCGACGGCAGCCACGAGGCACCCTTCGGAGCCCCACGCGGGACCTTCGATACTTGGGATGAGGTCGAGGCCTTTCTGGAGGAGGTCTACGACGAGCTGAAGGAAGACGATATGCTGTAAGCAACACACTCCGATTTGAATAACCGGCGAGGCAGCCCATCCGGGCTGTATCTCGTTACTGACGAAGGTCGCGCCAATGACGGCAGCGGCTGTTTTTTATGCCTTGGAGGCCGATATGAAATTCAAAATCGACAGGAAGGACCTGCCCTATGACGCTTTCGTACCGGACCCGTCATGGCTGATCCCATATGAGGAAGAAGGTGATGAAACGGATGATGAGGAAACTGAAGAAGTACAAGCCGACAGCGTTCAAGGCTAAAGACTCCTACTACGATCAGGATGCTGCGGACTTCGCGGTCGCCTTCATCGAAAACCTCTGCCACACCAAGGGCACGTGGGCTGGAAAGCCCTTCGAGCTCATCGACTGGCAGGAGCAGATCATCCGGGACCTCTTCGGAATCCTGAAGCCCAACGGCTACCGGCAGTTCAATACGGCCTACGTGGAGATCCCGAAGAAGATGGGCAAGAGCGAGCTGGCCGCTGCGGTGGCCCTGCTGCTTTGCTGCGGTGACGGTGAGGAACGCGCCGAGGTCTACGGCTGTGCGGCTGACCGCCAGCAGGCCTCCATCGTGTTCGAGGTCGCTGCGGATATGGTCCGGATGTGTCCTGCGCTCTCAAAGCGAGTGAAGATACTGGCCTCTCAGAAGCGGATCATCTTTACGCCGACGAACAGTTTCTATCAGGTGCTGTCGGCGGAGGCCTATTCCAAGCACGGCTTCAACATTCACGGTGTCGTGTTCGATGAGCTGCACACCCAGCCCAACCGGAAGCTCTTTGATGTTATGACCAAGGGCTCCGGCGACGCTCGTATGCAGCCGCTGTACTTCCTGATAACGACAGCAGGCACGGACACCCACTCCATCTGCTATGAAACGCACCAGAAAGCCAAGGACATCCTCGAAGGCCGGAAGATCGACCCGACCTTCTACCCGGTGATCTACGGCGCGGATGAATCAGAAGATTGGACGGACCCGAAGGTCTGGAAGAAAGCCAATCCCTCCCTTGGCATCACAGTCGGCATCGACAAGGTGAAGGCCGCCTGCGACTCTGCCAGACAGAATCCCGGCGAGGAGAACAGCTTCCGGCAGCTCCGGCTTAACCAGTGGGTCAAGCAGGCCGTGCGCTGGATGCCGATGGAGAAATGGGATGCCTGCGCCTTCCCGGTCAGCGAGGACGATCTGGAAGGCCGCGTCTGCTACGGCGGTTTGGACCTCTCCTCGACAACGGACATCACAGCCTTCGTGCTGGTGTTTCCGCCGCTGGACGAGGATGACAAGTATGTCCTGCTGCCGTACTTCTGGGTCCCGGAAGATACGCTGGATCTGCGGGTCCGGCGCGACCATGTGCCCTACGAGGTCTGGGAGCGGCAAGGCTTCCTGATGACCACGGAGGGCAACGTCGTTCACTACGGCTACATCGAGAAATTCATCGAGCAGCTGGGTGAACGCTTCAATATCCGGGAGATCGCTTTCGACCGCTGGGGAGCGATCCAAATGGTTCAGAATCTGGAGGGCATGGGCTTTACCGTGGTGCCCTTCGGTCAGGGCTTCAAGGATATGAGCCCTCCGACGAAGGAGCTCATGAAGCTGGTGCTCGAAAAGAAAATCGCGCACGGCGGCCACCCGGTCCTGCGCTGGATGATGGACAACATCTATATCCGCACGGACCCGGCAGGCAACATCAAAGCTGACAAAGAGAAATCTACAGAGAAGATCGACGGTGCCATCGCTACGATCATGGGTCTGGACCGCGCCATCCGCTGCGGCAACGACACCAAGGAAAGCGTCTATGACACTCGCGGTCTTCTTTTCGTTTGACGGAAAGGACGGTGATCAATATGGGTATCTTTTCAGGACTGTTTCGCTCCCGCGACAAGCCCACCGACAGGACAGCTGGCAGCAGCTACGCCTTCTACCTCGGCGGCTCCACCTCCGGGAAGGTCGTGACGGAGCGCTCCGCCATGCAGATGACGGCGGTCTATGCCTGCGTCCGGATTCTCTCGGAGGCCATCGCGGGACTTCCGCTGCAACTCTACCGGTACAAGGAGGACGGCGGCAAGGAAAAGGCCATCAACCATCCGCTGTACCTGCTGCTCCATGATGAGCCCAATCCGGAGATGAGCTCCTTCGTCTTCCGAGAAACGCTCATGACGCACCTGCTCCTCTGGGGGAACGCCTACGCGCAGGTGATCCGGAACGGCAAGGACGAGGTGGTGGCGCTCTACCCGCTGATGCCAAACAAGATGACGGTGGACCGGGACGACAAGGGCCAGCTCTATTACAGCTATACCCGCTCTACGGATGAAGCGCCAACGATGAAGGGAAACACCGTGATCCTGCGACCATCGGATGTGCTGCATATTCCGGGCCTCGGCTTTGATGGCCTTGTGGGATACAGCCCCATTGCAATGGCGAAAAACGCCATCGGGCTTGCTATCGCCACAGAGGAATACGGTGCTAAGTTCTTCGCCAACGGCGCGGCTCCCTCCGGTGTGCTGGAGCATCCCGGCACCATCAAGGACCCGACGAAGGTCCGGGAGGCATGGCAGAGCCAGTTTGGAGGCAGCGCCAATTCCGGCAAGATTGCGGTTTTGGAGGAAGGTATGAAATACACGCCGATCTCCATCTCTCCGGAGCAGGCGCAGTTCCTCGAAACCAGAAAATTTCAGATCAACGAGATAGCTCGAATTTTCCGGGTCCCGCCGCATATGGTGGGCGATCTGGAGAAGTCGAGCTTTTCCAATATTGAGCAGCAGAGCTTGGAGTTTGTGAAGTACACGCTGGACCCGTGGGTCGTCCGCTGGGAACAGTCCATACGGCGCACGCTCCTGACTCCCGCAGAGAAAAAGCGCTACGACGTGAAATTCAATGTAGAGGGCCTGCTGCGCGGCGATTACCAGAGCCGCATGAACGGATACGCCACCGCAAGGCAGAACGGCTGGATGTCTGCCAATGACATCCGCGAGCTCGAAAACCTCGACCGCATCCCTGCGGAGGACGGCGGTGACCTGTATCTCATCAACGGCAATATGCTCCCGCTGGGCAATGCAGGAGCTTTTGCAGATAACGGTGACGGAAAGGAGGAAAACACCAATGAAGGACAAGAAGTTCTGGGTGTGGAAGAACACGGCAGAAACGGAGCCGGACGCAGAACGGGTCCTTGAGCTCAACGGCACCATTGCCGAGGAGAGCTGGTTTGATGACGACATCACTCCGGCAATGTTCAAGGACGAGCTGTTCTCCGGCAGCGGACCGATCACCATCTGGATCAACTCTCCGGGTGGCGACTGCATCGCAGCCAGCCAGATTTATTCCATGCTCATGGATTACAAAGGCGACGTTACCGTCAAGATCGATGGCATTGCGGCTTCCGCTGCATCCGTCATCGCGATGGCCGGTACCAAGGTGCTCATGGCTCCCACGGCGCTAATGATGATCCACAATCCCGCAACGGTGGCATTCGGAGACCACGAGGATATGCAGAAGGCCATTGAAATGCTGAACGAGGTCAAGGAAAGCATCATCAATGCCTACGAGATCAAGACCAGCCTCTCCCGCGCCAAGCTCTCCCGCCTGATGGACGAGGAAACTTGGATGAACGCAAAGAAGGCGCTGGAGCTCGGTTTCACGGACGGCCTGCTGGAGGATGCCAAGAGAGCTCCTGCAGCGGTCGAAGCCTACGCATATTCCGGCAAGGCTGTCGCCAATGCCCTGTTCAATAAGCTCGCGGAGAAGGCAAAACCGAAAAAGGCAGAGCCGGAACCCGCCAAACCCGAAGGCCGCTCCGTTGACGATCTCAAGGCGCGGCTTGCCGACATCAAAAAATTCATGTAATGGAGGATTTTAATTATGACTATCACTGATCTTCGCACCAAGCGTGCAAACCTCTGGAACACGATGGAGAGCTTTCTCGACACCCGGAGGAACGACAAAGGCGTCCTGTCCGCTGAGGACGATGCCACCTACGCCAACATGGAGAAGGACCTCGACGACCTGACCAATGAGATCCGCCGTATGGAGCGCAAGGAAGCAATCGAAGCCGAGCTGAACAAGCCGGTCAATGCTCCTATCACCGAGGCTCCGGACCGTGGGGCCAAGCCTGAAAAGGCCGGTCGTGCCTCCAGTGCCTATGCCGAGGACTTCGGCAGGCACCTGCGCGGCAGGATGCCTCTGCACAACGTGCTCTCCGAGGGCACCGATGCGGACGGCGGCTATCTGGTCCCGGAGGAATTCGAGCGCCAGATTGTCACCACCCTTGATGAGGCGAACGTGATCCGCTCCCTCGCCAAGGTCATCACCACCGGCAGCGAACGCAAGATTCCCGTGGCCGCTACCCACTCCGTGGCACAGTGGACCGCTGAGAACGGCGCTTATCAGGAGAGCAACCCGACCTTCGGCCAGAAGCAGATCGACGCCTACAAGCTCACCGACCTCATCCGCGTGAGTCAGGAGCTCCTGCAGGATTCCGCTTTCGATCTGGAGAGCTACATCGCAGGCGAATTCGCTCGTGCCTTCGGCATCGCTGAGGAGCAGGCCTTCTGCGTCGGCACCGGCACCGGCCAGCCCACCGGTATCTTCACCGAGAACGGCGGCACTGTCGGTGTGACCGCAGCGGCCACCAACGCCATCACCGTGGACGAGCTCATCTCCCTCGTGTATGCGCTGAAGTCTCCCTACCGCAGGAATGCCAAGTTCCTCATGAACGACGCCACCATCTCCCTGATCCGTAAGCTGAAGGACAACAACGGCGCGTATCTGTGGCAGCCCTCCGTGCAGGCCGGTGAGCCTGACCGTCTGCTGGGCTACGAGATCTACACCTCTCCGTATGTCCCGACTGTCGCTGCGGACGCATTCACCGTTGCCTTCGGTGACTTCAAGAACTACTGGATCGCGGACCGTGCTGGCCGCACCGTCCAGAGGCTGAACGAGCTCTACGCCACCAACGGCCAGATCGGCTATGTGGCCACCGAGCGTGTCGACGGCAAGGTCATCCTTGCGGAAGGCATCCAGCTTCTGAAGATGAAGGCGTAAGCCAGAGCGGAAAGGAGGTCCCATGACACTCATCACACTTGCTGAAGCCAAAGCGTACCTCCGTGTGGATACAGCGGATGAGGATGGCGTGATCATTGGCCTCCTCTCCGCTGCCGCAAGGCTGTGCGCTGACGTGGCAAGGCTTACGAATGAACAGTGGACGGCCATCGACTCCGATCAGGAGGATGAAGCGCTCACGCCGGTCCGGGAAACCATCCGGGTGGCGATCCTCTACGCGCTGGGCTATCTGTATGAGCACCGGGAGGACGCGGATCACCATGACCTGACGATGACGCTCCGCTCCCTTCTCTTTGCAATACGGGAAGGAGTGGTCTGATGAATATCGCAGGACTAAGGGTCCGGATCACCATTCAGAAGAATGTGACGGCGGTGGACCGGATCGGCAATCATACCTCCGTATGGACGGATTACTTCTCCTGCTGGGCTACAGCAGTTGCCAGCGGCAAAAGCGCTGAGGAAACCGAGCACGCCGCGACCACGCAGGAGGCCGACCGTCTGGATATCACCGTGCGCTGGTCTTCCGAGACCGCTGCAGTGGATTCCAAGCAGTACCGCGTCCTCCTGAATGACCGCATCTACGACATCCTGAATATCGACGATATGGGCTTTAAGCGTAACAGCCGGAAGTTCCATACCCAGCTTGTGGAGAGGTGATGCCTATGGGCTATCAGAGAGTAAGCGTCGACCAGATGGCGGACGTCATCATGGAGGAACTGAACAAGTTCTCGGAAACCGGCATCGAAGAGGTAAAGAAGGCCGTGAAGAAAGGCGGCAAGATCGTCAAGGACGACATCAACGCCTCCGCGCCGGTCCGCACAGGCAAGTACGCCAAGTCGTGGACCTACAAGGTCACATCGGAGGACTCCTCCAGTATCGAGGTGACGGTGTATTCGCCATCCCGGTACATGCTGGCGCACCTGCTGGAAAACGGCCATGCCAAGCGAGGCGGTGGCCGGGTCCGCGCCATCCCGCATATCGCTCCCGCGCAGGATCATGCCGAGCAGGAAATCGAGCGGGAGCTGGAACGGACGCTGAGAGGATAAGGCTATGACACATAATGAAATCGTGGCGATGCTGGAGGAAGCCGGTCTTCCGCTGGCATACGACCACTTTGCTGAAGGCGAGTCTCCGGACCCGCCTTTTCTCGTATTCCTGTTCCCGTCCTCGGACAACTTCTCCGCTGACGGGAGGGTCTACCAAAAAATCGACACGCTTCATATCGAGCTGTACACGGACTTAAAGCAGCCGGAGCTGGAGGCGTCGATTGAAGCTGTGCTCGACGGGCACGACATTTTCTACAACAAAACCGAGGTCTGGATCGAAACGGAGCATCTGTACGAGGTGCTGTATTCGACCGAGGTCCTCAGAACAGATTGATTGGAGGTAAATTGCGATGCCTAACAACAAGGTAAAGTTCAATCTCAAAAACGTGCATTACGCACTGCTCACCTACGGTGAGAACGACACACCGGTGTATGCCACGCCTGTAGCGGTTCCCGGCGCTGTCTCCCTTTCTCTGGATGCCAACGGCGAGCCGGAAAACTTCTATGCCGATGGCATGGTCTATTACGTCATCAACAACAATATGGGCTATGACGGCGATCTGGAGCTTGCCATGATCCCGGAGTCTTTCCGCACCGATGTGCTGAACGAGGCGCTGGACGACAATGGCGTGCTGGTGGAGAGCTCCGAGTCCCAGCTGGCGGCCTTCGCGCTGCTCTTCGAGTTTGACGGCGACCAGAAGCATATCCGCCACGTGCTGTACAACTGCGCTGCCTCCCGTCCCGGCATCGAGGGCAAGACCAATGAGGAGAGCAAGGAGGTCCAGACCGAAACGCTCACCATCAAGGCCTCGCCGCTCCCGGACGGTACTGTGAAGGCCAAGACCGGCAACACCACGGATGCCGCCACCTACAACGGTTGGTACGGCGCTGTGTATCTGCCCACCGCCAATTCCGGTGAGAACACCAATGGGGAGGGCTAAGCGATGGCACTGACAAAAACGATCAACATTGACGGCAAGGAGGTCACCTTCAGGGCCTCTGCCGCCATCCCTCGCCTGTACCGGGTGAAGTTCCACAGGGACATCTACAAGGACCTCGACGCGCTGCAAAAAACGATGGGAGGCAGCGACGAGAAAGCGTCCACGCTGGACACCTTCTCCCTTGAGCTGTTCGAGAACATCAGCTATGTGATGGCACGTCATGCTGACCCGTCCATCCCGGATACACCGGAGGAATGGCTGGAGCAGTTCAACACCTTCTCGATCTATCAGGTGCTGCCTGAGATCATCGAGCTCTGGGGCCTGAACGTCCAGACGGATGTGACCACTAAAAAAAACTTCGCGCAACTGAGCGCCCAATGACGACAGCATTGTTTCTGCTCCGCTGCATACAGATCGGTCTCTCCATCCGTGATCTGGACCTTCTGACCATCGGAATGGTCAACGATCTGTATGCGGAAAGCAGGAACGATGAATGTCAGGACTCCTACCGGCAGCTCGCCAGTCAGGAGGACTTCGATGCATTTTAACGAGGAAGGAGGTGCTGCACTATGGCAGGAGGCAGAATCAAAGGCCTGACCGTCACCATTGACGGCGATACCACTGGCCTGTCGAAAGCCCTGCAAAATGTCAATAAGGAAATCAAAGACACGCAGGCTCAGCTGAAGGACGTGGATAAGCTCCTGAAGCTCGATCCCGGCAATACGGAGCTCCTTTCCCAGAAGCAGCGCCTGCTGGGCGACGCCATCGGTGAAACAAAGACCAAGCTGGAAACCCTGAAGACCGCCTCGGAGCAGGCGAACATCGCACTCGCCAACGGTGAGATTTCGCAGGAGCAGTTTGATGCCCTCCAGCGGGAGATCATCGAAACCACGGAGGAGCTGAAGCGTCTGGAGGAACAGGCCAAGCAGTCCTCCACCGCTGTTCAGGAGATCGCTGCCAAGGGTGAAAAGCTCAAGACGGTCGGTGACAACATCTCCAGTGTCGGTGAAAAGTTCCTGCCTGCAACCGCCGTGGTAGCCGGTCTTGGCACCGCAGCTGTTAAGACCGCTGCCGATTTTGATACAGGCATGAGCAAGGTCGCCGCCATCTCCGGAGCCACCGGCGACGAGCTGGATGCCCTGCGGGACAAGGCCCGTGAAATGGGCAGCAAGACCAAGTTCTCCGCATCCGAAGCCGCCTCCGCTATGGAGTACATGGCGATGGCAGGCTGGAAGACAGAGGACATGCTCGGCGGCATCGAGGGTATTATGAACCTCGCCGCTGCCTCCGGCGAAAACCTCGCCACTACATCAGATATCGTCACAGATGCCCTGACTGCCTTCGGCCTCACCGCCAAGGACTCAGGGCATTTTGCTGACGTTCTGGCTGCGGCCAGCTCCAACGCCAACACGAATGTGTCCATGATGGGTGAAACCTTCAAGTACGCCGCGCCAATCGCCGGTGCCTTGGGCTTCTCCGTAGAGGATACCGCTGAGGCAATCGGCCTCATGGCAAACGCCGGTATCAAGGGCAGCCAAGCCGGTACATCCCTCCGCACCATCATGAATAACCTCGCCGGTGAAGTGAAGATCTGCGGAGCCAACCTCGGTGAAGTCACGATCCAGACCACCAACGCGGACGGCTCCATGAGGGAGCTTTCGGATATCCTTGCTGACTGCCGTGGTGCCTTCTCCCAGCTCTCCGAGTCGGAGCAGGCCGCCGCTGCCGAGGCGCTGGTGGGCAAAAACGCCATGTCCGGATTCCTCGCTCTGATGAATGCCGGTGAAGGCGACATCAACAAGCTCTCCTCCGCCATTGAGAACTGCGACGGACAGTCCCAGAAGATGGCCGAGACCATGCAGGACAACCTTGAGGGCCAGCTCACCATCCTGAAATCCCAGCTGCAGGAGCTCGCCATTTCCTTTGGTGAAATCCTAATGCCTGCGATCCGTGGTATCGTCAGCGCCCTGCAGAAGGTGGCAGACTGGCTCAACAGCCTCTCTGAAGGCACGAAGAAAACCATCGTCACCATCGCGCTGATTGTGGCGGCCATCGGTCCTGTGCTGATTGTGGTCGGCAAGGTCATATCTGCCATCGGCACGATCATGACTTGGGTCCCGAAGATCGCCACCGCTATCAAGACGGTGAAAACTGCGCTGACGGCACTACATGCCGTGATGCTGGCTAACCCGATTGTCCTGATCATCGCTGCCATTGCCGCGCTGGTCGCCGCCTTCATCTACCTGTGGAACAACTGCGAGGGCTTCCGAAATTTCTGGATCAACCTCTGGGAAAACATCAAAACCGGTGTGACTACAGCGGTGGAGGCTATCGGCAATTTCCTGAGCAGCGCTTGGGAGGCCATCAAGACGACAGCGGAAACCGTATGGAACGCCATCTCCGGATTCTTCACCGGAATCTGGACGGCGATCAGCACGACAGCGTCTACCATCTGGACCGCTGTGCGGGATGCCATTGTAGGCGTCATGACCTCCATCTGGGAAACAATCACCTCTGTGTGGAATGCAATCTATGAGTTTTTCGCACCGCTGCTGGAGGCCATTCGGTATCTCTTCGAGACGATCTGGCAGGCCATTCAGATTCTGATCGGCATGGCGCTGGATTGGATCAATGAGAAGATCACCACGATTTGGAACGGCATCGTCCAGTTCCTGACGCCTATTCTGGAGGGCATCCGGAACTTCTTCCAGACCATCTGGGATGCGATCTCCAATGCCATCTCTACAGCACTGGAGGCAATCCGCAGCACGGTGGAGCGGGTCTGGAATACGATCAGCGGATTCATTTCCGGCATTTTGAATACGATCTCCGGTGCGATCTCCTCGGCATGGAACACCATCAAGAGCACGGTCACATCCATTATGAATTCGATCCACTCCTCGGTGGTTTCCGTATGGAACAACATGCGCAGCGCCATCTCCGGTGTGATCAATCAGATCGTCAGCACAATCCGCAATGGTCTGAATCAAGCCGTCAGCTTTGTGAAAGGCCTGATCGGTCAGGCATTCAGCTGGGGCCGCGATCTCATCATGGGTATCGTGAACGGCATCCGGAATGCTATCGGCGCAGTCGCCAATGCGTGCCGGAGTGTTGCGGACACCATCCGCTCCTACCTGCACTTCTCCGTCCCGGACATCGGACCGCTGACGGATTACGAGAGCTGGATGCCGGACTTCATGAAGGGCCTCGCCAAGGGTATCGAAAAGAGCAAGGGCCTTGTATCCGATGCGATGGAAGGCGTGACTGCAGGAATGAACCTCTCGCCGGTACTGGCGGCAAGTGCTCCGGCTATGGCAGAGTCCGTCACCCGTGGCGGTGACGCCGGTCTGCTTCAGCGGCTTTCGGATGCCGTATCGCAGCTTTCCGGCCAGAACGGAGATATCACTATCCCGGTGTACATCGGTCAGGACCGCATAGATGAAATCGTGGTAACCGCTGCCCAGAGAGCGACTTACCGGTCAGGAGGCAGATAATGTTTCAGGAACTGAAGATCAATGGAACCACTCTTCCGAGGCCGGATGGCGATCTGGAATTTTCGAGTGTAAAGGTAAAAACAGAATATGAGACGGAGGCCGGTACGACGCAGGTCTCCGTCCGTAGGGAATCAAAGCTCACCATATCCGGCGCATGGACCCTGACCGGAAATTGGATGGAGCTTTTTCGCACTTGGGCCAGTATGGACTCTGTGACGGTATCCGCCTTTTATCCCTCCAAGGATGAGATGACGGATCACGAGTGCCAGTTCTCCATCGACAGCGAGAAGCATGTGCGGAATGCCCGTGCGCAGCTCCACACCGGTGGCCTCTACCAGCTCAGTGTGAAGATGGAGGAATTGTAATGTATTCGGTATCGCAGAAATACGTGGAGGCGATGAAAAGACCGGTCCAGCGACACCGGATTAAAGGAACGGTCAACGGAGTCGCCTTCACTGAAGATAATATTCTCTCCGGGTCCTTCACGATTACCGGCCAGTGCTCGGATACCTCCAATGTGCAGATCGGGCAGGTCTATACCAGCGAGCTGAAGATCACGCTGTTGAAGGGCCTGCCCATTTCCCGATACACGCTGATGGGCTCGGAGATCATTCCGCACTTTGGACTCCGGCTGGACACCGGAGCCTATGAGTATATCCCGCTGGGTGTGTTCACGGTTTCCTCCGCGAGCTGGGCAGCCAGCGGTGTGGAGATCACAGCTTACGACAACATGTCCAAGCTGGACCGCTCCTTTTCCAGCAGCAGCCTGACAGGGACGCCGTATGAGCTGCTGACACTGGCCTGCACCTCTTGCGGCCTTGAGCTCGCCATGAGATCGAGGGACTTTAATAGCCTCGCCAACGGCAGACGGATTCTCACCCTCTTTGCCGATAACGACATCGACACTTGGCGCGACTGCGTTTCGTGGATTGCGCAGGCTTGCTGCTGTAATGTGTTTGCAGATCGCTACGGGAAGATCATCCTGAAGGCGTACAACCAGAATGTCTCGGACAGGATTGATACAGAGCACCGGCTTACAGGCAGCACCTTCGGAGACTATGAGACGCATTATACCGGCCTGTCTGTAGTGGACATCGAAAACCAGATGACCGTGTATTACAGCGAGCCGGAGGATAACGGCCTGACCTACAACCTCGGCTCGAATCCGTTTTTGCAGACCGATTCCGATGAGCTGCGGGAAGAGATGTGCCGGGAAATCCTCTCCGCAATGGACCAGATCCATTACGTGCCCTTCACGGTGGATATGATCGGCAATCCCGCTTATGACCTGATGGACATCCTCTGTTTTGAGGGAGGCTTTGCCGACAGCAGCAAGATTTCCTGTATCACGAAGTACACCTTCCACTACAACGCGAAATACTCCGTGACGGGTGTCGGTACAAACCCGGCGCTGGCCTCTGCCAAGAGCAAAAGCGACAAGAACCTCTCCGGCCTGATGGCGCAGGTCTCCTCGATCACCAGCTCCATCAACCGGCTTATTTACGACTACAACACCGGCCCTCTGATCGTCGGGCAGGACGAGCAGACGCTGGGAATGGTGACCTACTACATCTCTCAGAAAGCCGATGTGGAAGGTCATTTTTTGATGAACTATACGGCCAGCGAATCCACCCACCTGACGCTCCGATTTTACGATCAGGGTGTGGAGGAACTGTACTCGCCGCTGGAGATGGACATCCTTGAGGGTGAAGGCAGCATCGGCATTCCGCACGCCTACCTCAATCGCGGTGTAGGAATCCACGGTGTGTATGTGACCGCCACTGTGCTTTCCGGCCATCTGGACATCGATACCAGAGGCGTCTTCTTCACGATTGACGCAGGCAACTTTGCCGAGGCCGTGGATGATATTTCGATGGACGTCCGCGACATCACCATGCGTCAGCTCTTGGAATCCAACGGTCCGGATCAGATCTGGATAGTCGGTATCGAGGAAGGAAAGATGCTGGTAAGCCGAAGGGACTACCGGGAAAGTTATACCTCCAATCCCGTGTGGACGGGTGTGTACACAGCCGGTGATGCCATTGATGCCGCCATCGAATTTGACGGCACTTGGGTCCTCCGGGACAGCGCGGACAACTTCACCATCGAGACGGAGGACCAGCCTTGGTACTTCTGGGTCACGCCGGAGGGAGAGCTGCTTGCCCAGCACGGCGAGGATGAAACCAGCCGCACGACGCTGGATACCGATGTGACCGCTGTCAGCGCCTGCCGTGGATACAGCTCCAACCTCTATCCGGAGCAGGATCAGGGATTGGTGGCTGCCTACATCAAAAACGGCAGACCATATTACCGGCAGTACGTTTTCGACGTCGGCCTCGGCACAAAGCACTGGCTGGATACGGAGCTTCTGATTGATGAACCGGTGGACTCCTTCCGCGTACACAGGCTGAATGACTATCGGCTGGGCTTTGAACTGTCCAACGAGAATAGAAACCTGTGGCTTTACACCTCACGGACCTATGTGGCGCAGTCGGTGCCAAGGGAGATTGAGAATTTCTTCATGCAGGAGAATCTGGCCTTCCTGTACTGCCCAGCGGATACAGACCTCAGCGTCCACTATGAGCTACTGGTCAGCGAGGACCTGATGAATATCCAGATCGGAGTGGACCGGGAGCTGGTCTGCTTCGACACCAGCATGCGGGATGTCATCACCTTTAACGAGGACAGCGTGGAGTATTCGGATGTCGAGAAGATTTCCTTTGAAAACTACGAAGGCTCCGCGATCGTTACGATCCTGCTGAAAAAGCCTCCGGCAAAGCTGATCACGCATATTTATATCAACGCTGCCAGAAGTAATGACCTGCAATGCCGGATCGGACAATGGGGAACCATCGTCAGCCCGTCCGGGACCCTGACAATAGACACGACGATCTACCGGCGCATGCAGATGGAGGAGAACATCGGTATCCGGAGCACCAGCATCGGCCTTCACTATTCGCCTATCCGGGAGCGCAGGCAGGCAATGAAAGAAACGGTGACGTTCACTTCTCTTTCTTCTGGTCTGCACTATGCCCATGTGCGTGAGCATCCGTATGAGCCGGAGACCGAGATTGTGATGATCGGCAGCCTGACCAGCGGAATTGAGTACAAACAAACCGGCGAATCGCCTGTCTGATTGGAGGAGCTATGAAAACACAGAAATTTGGTATGAAGAATACCTACACCATTTATAAGTTCGTGGATGGGAAAAAGCAGGTGCTGGCTCACTTCCACAATCTCGTCACAGCACGGATGAAGCAGCAGATGACTGCGGACTCCGGTGTCAGAATCCATTCCATCTGGTTTGGTGATGGCAGCGCGGAACCGTCCGAATCGGATACCGCATTGACGCATCCACTTTGGACCTTCAGCTGGAACTACGGAAATATCATCTCCACGGAGAGGCCGGAGCTGTCGCAGGACGGCACTTGGAACATCCTGTGTACGGCAAAGATCGATGCGTCCGACGCCTATGTTGGCACGGTCTCTGAAATCGGTCTGTATATCACGGTGAGCAGCTCCGGCTTGGCGATGGGCACGCATGCGCTCATCAAGGACGCTGAGGGCAATCCCATGACCATCACGAAGACCGACACTGAGGTGCTGTATGTGGATATCCACCTCCAGTACCAGCTTTCCAGCAGCTCGGAATTCGAGTGGTCACCGTGGTACTACTACCTTCTGGGAAGTAAATCCGCCTCACAGTCGTGGCCGCAGATCCCGGTCCTCAGCAGCATGCAGATCGTCATGCTCAGGGCCTATCCGGACCTCATGAGCAACGGAAATATCATCGGCAATCGCGTGCTGCTCACCAATTCCTATGATGCTTCGAGGCATGTGCTGACCTGCAGCAATGGCAGATTCGGAACGGAGAATCAGCCCACACAGGACTATGTGAATGCGGTCGGAATCATTCCCGGCTTCTGGGGCAGACCAAGCTACGACTACTATCGTCCCAGCGTGCCGATGGGCTTTTGGAAATTTCCGAATCCGGACATCTTCCCGAACACCACACTTTCCGATATGCGCGTCGGGACCGGCGATGGCGTGAAGGTAGACTTTACGCCTCCGCTCAACCTGTGGATGAAGGATACAGAGCGCGTTTTCGTGGATGGTGTGCTGCAGGTCCGGGACGTGGATTATACCTGCGATCACCGGAACAACCTGAGCGAGCTGTATTCCCTGAATCCCAGCATCTTCTGCAACCTCAAAAACGAGCTGGTGCGTCAGGACAGCACGGCCACCTCCGGCATGGGCTTCCACCCGCTGAAAGGCGGCTGCAACGATGTCGCCTCCGGCTCCAACAATGAACGCCGCATTTATATTGTCTGGGACAAGGACCACCCGCTGGAATGGGAACTGGAGCCGGACCCGCAGATCGGAATCGAGGCAGACTACTTCCAGATGAACGCCATCCAGAACACCGGAGGCAACTACTGGCGCTATGCGATCTTCACCCTCAGCTATTCTGAGGACGGCGAGACTTGGACCGACGTGGAGTCCTTCACGGTCACGAGCAGCAGCAACGCCGCTGTGTCCTATCGGTTTGTGTTCCCGGAGACGATCACGGCAGCTCACTGGCGGCTCAGCACGGATGTTTCCGGCTGCTCGGATGCGGTCCGGAATGGACGCTTCTTCTCGGAAGGCACAAGCTATCTCCACAGGAACGGTGCTCCGATTCACTTCACCCATGCTCCGGCAGACGGAGCCATCATCACGATGACAGCGGACATTGACCGTCCGATGAAAAATGAGAACTTTGTTCTGGACGTGAATCCGAGCTTCTCGCTGTGACGGGAGGTGCGCCTATGGCTTTGATCATCGAAAACACAATAGACCTGACGGCCTATGCGGACAATCTCGCTCCGAAGGTCGTATCCCAGCTCTCCATCATTCACGAGTCGAGTGATGGGGAGCTGGTTCAGTATTACATCAAGCCGGGAAACCAGACGCAGGGTGACAAGAACACCTATGCCATCGGTGTGTTTGACAAGGACAGCCGCACCTACTCCTACCACGACTATCCCGAAGTGATCTGGGGCGAGCCGGGACAGCGCATCTGCGGCAACCGCATCGAGCGGCTTGGCGTGAAGGCATTCCCGGCCATCGGCGCGATTGCCTTTTACAAGCTGATGCACCGGAAGATCACCCGCATCGTGGCACCGGTCAACCGGAAAAGCAAAAAGCAGGAGGCTCCGACGCTGGATGCACAGGTGAATCTGGATGATACCGTCACCTTTACGATCACGCCTCCGGATAAGCCACAATATGCCTGCTACCGGATCGTCATGCAATACGACATCTACATCGAGGAGTACGTCACTTACGATCTGGAACTGACGGTTCCGGCTCCGCATATCACCGGCGAGTACCGCTGCTACGCCGTGGGCTATGGTGACGAAGGCCAGCTTCTCTCCAAGGACAGCAACGTGATCACCCTGTCGCTTATTGGGAAGTCGGCAACCTTCCAGCGGCCTTACTACATGAAATCGGAGCTCACCGCAGCAGAGCGTGATGCCGATCAGCGGTATCAGGAACTGGAGAATTATACCGAGACCTTGGAGCAGCGCATCCGTGCTTTGGAAGAGCGCATACCACCGGAAGGAGGCAACGACAATGGTTAATATCAACGGAACGACCATCACGATCACCAGAGGCGACACGCTGGAGGCGCTCTTGGAAATCCTCTGCGCGGACGGTCAGCCATATGAAGTACGTCCCGGTGATGTGATCCGCTTTGCCCTGAAACAGAAATACGCAGACCGGGAGCCGCTCCTCCTGAAGGAGATCCCGCATGACACCCTGCTCCTGCGATTAGAGGCTGAGGAGACGAAGCTGCTGACCGCAGGCTGGGCACCGTATGTTTATGATATTCAGCTCACGATGGAGGACGGCACGGTAGACACCTTCATCGACCGCGCTGAGTTCATCGTGACGGAGGAGGTGGACTGATGGATGGAAAACTCACTGGCCGCCTGTCTCCACGGCGGCAGCTCACCGGCAGGCTCTCTTTCTCTGTCCGGGATGCTCCCGGCATCGTCCTGATCCCAAAGTCTGTCAGCGAAAACGGGATATACCGTGCGAAGGCTGATGGCGCGGATGGGTATTCGGTTTTCACCGTGGACGTGCCTCCAACTGTCGAGCCGCTTGCCCCATATGTTTTTGACCTGACTGGTGGTTATGTGGCAAGCGGCATCTGGACCCTCGGCGGTGATACCGTCAACTATTCTGATGTCTATGAGGTACAGGCGGGTACGCCATATCTTCTGATGCTCGGCGGCATTGTTGGTAGCCGCTTCCGCAGCATGTTTTCTGAAGAGGACACCTCTGTGACAAAGAAGAACATCACCGGAAAAGCCATCTCCAATGTGAGCAATCCGGCAGCATATTCCTATGCCGTCTACAAGCCCACTGCGGATGGCTTCATCACGGTCACAAAAGACAATGCCGGGACGGCTGGACTGAAAACCTACCTGTTCAGGATACCGGACCTTCCCGACGAATAACGTAACCCCATGAGTCGCTGCGGCGGCTCTTTATTCTTGCACAAGGAGGAAAACCATCTATGAAAGAATTCTGGACCACGATCCAACTTATCTTCACGGCGGTTGGCGGCTGGCTGGGCTGGTTCCTCGGCGGCTGCGATGGCCTTCTCTATGCACTTCTGGCCTTCGTGACCATCGACTATATCACCGGTGTGATGTGCGCCTTTGCCGATAAGAAGCTGTCCAGCGAGGTCGGCTTCAAGGGTATCTGCCGCAAGGTCCTGATCTTCCTGCTGGTAGGCATCGGCCACATTCTGGACACGCATGTGATCGGCACCGGCAGTGTACTTAGGACGGCAGTGATCTTTTTCTACATCTCCAATGAAGGCGTCAGTCTCGTGGAGAACGCCGCACACCTCGGCCTGCCCATCCCGGAAAAACTGAAGGCCGTGCTGGAGCAGCTTCATGACCGCGCAGAAAAGGAGGACGAGTAATGGGATACACGAACAGCCCTCTGACGGCTTATACCAAACTGAGTCCGAATCACTCCGGCCAGCGCACGCACTCTATCGACCGGATCACGCCTCACTGCGTGGTCGGCCAGTGTACGGCAGAAAGCCTCGGTGACTGGTTTGCGAAATCCAGCACACAGGCTTCCTCCAACTATGGCATCGACAAAGATGGCCGCGTAGGTCTGTACGTGGAGGAGAAGAACCGCTCATGGTGCTCCTCCTCCAGCGCAAATGACCAGCGTGCCATTACCATCGAATGTGCCTCGGATGCCTCGGAGCCCTACGCCTTCCGGGACGTTGTTTACCAGACGCTCATCAAGCTCTGCGTGGACATCTGCCAGCGCAACGGAAAGAAGAAGCTCCTTTGGCTGGGCGACAAGGACAAGACGCTGGCTTACACCCCTGCTCCGGACGAGATGATCCTGACGGTCCACCGCTGGTTTGCCAACAAGAGCTGTCCGGGAAACTGGATGTATTCTCGCATGGGCGATCTGGCCAGCAAGGTCACAGCGACACTTGGCGGCAGCTCCGCTCAGCCTGATGCTACTGCCGAGAAACCGGCCAGCGGATATTATCGTGTCCGGAAGGACTGGTCCGACAGCAAATCGCAGAAAGGCGCTTACAAGAATCTGGCCAATGCCAAGAAGTGCGCTGATGCGAATCCGGGATACAGCGTTTTTGATGCAGACGGCAATGTCGTCTACGCTCCCGCTCCGGAGCCGGAAACGCCTGCCGTGCCCTTCCTCGTGAAGGTCGGCATCGGTGATCTGAATATCCGTACCGGTCCCGGCAGCAACTACAGCAAGACCGGCTTCTTCACTGGTCGAGGATGCTTTACGATCCTTCAGGTGGAGAAAGGTCCCGGCTCCGATTCCGGCTGGGGCCGCCTGAAATCCGGTGCAGGCTGGATCAGCCTCGACCATTGCACAAAGCTATAATCACCATCAGGGTCTGTGGGATTTTCCGCAGGCCCTCTTTTTTTATGCTCAAAAGCGGACCACCCCAGCGGGATTTGTCCAGTAGGGACTGAGAGGAAAACCTCTCAGACTGGAGGCAATTCCTATGACACAGACCACTTTACCTGATACCCAGCTTGCCGCTGCCCTTGATGGAGTAACCACGGAGTACTTCTTTACCCCAGAGCAGTTCCAGCAGGATGTCGATTTTTATCGAGCCCAGCAGATCTCAAAAGCAATGCTGGATGCTGGCCTAATTTCCTTATCTCAATTCGACAAATTGTCCAATATGAACCGGGAAACTTTCTCTCCCTTCCTCGCAGATATATTCCCGAATACCGTTGATAACTCTTTAAAACAGAGGTAATATGCGACACTACCGAAGGGAGGTGAAGTCTTGAAAAAGGTTACAAAACTCAGTGCTGGCAAGGCATCGAAGGCAAAAAAGAAGCTGCTCCGCGTAGCTGCCTACTGCCGAGTTTCCACCGACAGCGACGCTCAGCTCGAAAGCCTCGAAGCACAGAAGCAGCACTATGAAAACTATATCTCCGGACGGGATGACTGGGAATTTGCCGGTCTGTACTTTGATGAAGGAATCTCTGGTACCAAGAAAGATCGCAGGCCGGAACTGCTCCGCATGATTTCCGATTGCGAGGCCGGGAAGATCGACTTCGTAATCACCAAGTCCATCAGCCGCTTTGCAAGGAACACCACGGACTGTCTGGAGATGGTCCGGAAGCTCCTCGAACTGGACATACCGATCTACTTCGAGAAGGAAAACCTGAATACCAGCTCGATGGAAAGTGAGCTCTTTCTCTCCATTCTAAGCAGTATGGCTGAGGGAGAGTCTACATCCATTTCTGAAAACAGCAAGTGGTCGATTCAAAAGCGGTTCCAGAATGGCACTTTCAAAATCAGCTATCCGCCATACGGTTATGAATGGAATGGTGAGCACATGGTGATCAATCCGGAACAGGCCGAGGTCGTCCGTTGGATATTTGCACAGGTCCTTTCCGGTAAGGGAACACAGGCTGTCGCTGACGCTCTGAATGAGAAAGGCGTCCCCAGCAAAAAGGGTGGGCGATGGACTGCCACTACCGTGCGCGGCATGCTGGCCAACGAGAAGTACACAGGCGATGTGATCTTTCAGAAAACCTATACGGATTCACAATTTAACCGTCACGTCAATCGCGGAGAAAAAGATAGATTTGCCCTTGCAGATCATCACGAGGCCATCATCAGCAGAGAGGACTTTGATGCCGTCCGCGCCTTGATTCATCAGCGAGGCAGAGAAAAAGGCATTGTCAAGGGCAGCGGTAAATACCAAAGACGGTACTGCTTCTCCGGCAGGATCATCTGCGGCGAGTGCGGTAACACATTTAAGCGCCGGATACACTCATGCTCTGAGAACAAGTATGCCGCATGGTGCTGCAATACGCACATCAACGACAAAGCTCAATGCTCCATGAAATATGTGGAGGACGATGCCCTAAAGGCTGCCTTCATCACTATGATGAACAAGCTGATCTACGCTCACCACATGATTCTGAAGCCTTACGTTGAAGCCCTCCGCTCAGAGAACAAGGACGGCTCCCTAAGAAGGATTCAGCAGATTCAGACACTGCTTCTTCAGAATTCCGACCAGCGCGAGACCCTGACGAAGCTCATGGGACAAGGCTACATTGATCCGATTATCTATAACGAAGAAAACAATGCCCTGCTCCAACAGGCTGACGATTACCGTGCTGAGATCAACATGCTGAACAAGAACATCAGCGGCGATGCCAGTCACCTGCGAGCTGCGACAGCCCTTCTTCACTTTGCAGGCAAAAACACTATGCTCGACTCATTTGACGAAGAGCTATTTGAACAGACCGTTGACCGCATCATTATCCAGTCCCGAAACGAGTTTGTTTTCGAACTGAAATGCGGTTTGAAATTGAAGGAAAGGATGTGATCAGATGGGACATACACCTTTCGGATACCGCATTGAAAACGGTGTCGCCGTGATTGACGAAGACGCAGCTGGAAAGCTCCGAATGCTCTATGACAACTATCTTGGCGGGATGAGCCTGCAGAACGCTGCCAATGAAGCCGGAATCGAAACCTACCACGCTTCCGCAAAGCGGCTGTTGATGACGGAGCACTACTTCGGTGATGATTTCTACCCGGCGATCATAGACAAAGGAACCTTCGACCGGGTGCAGGCAGAACGGATTAAACGCGCTGCTGCCCTCGGTCGCTTAGACCGGAAGTCAACAAAAAAACGTCCCAAGATCCCAACGCAATTTAGCATCGGAGCCATCATGGAACATTACGACAATCCGGTAAAGCAGGCCGAATACATCTACAGCCTGCTGAAAAGCGAGGTGGTTTGATGGGAAATGTTATGGTTATCCCGGCCAGAAGACAGGTCGGAAACAACATCAAGAAAGCTGAAAAGCCAAAGCTTCGAGTCGCAGCGTACTGCCGCGTTAGTACCGACAGCGATGAGCAGGCAACCAGCTACGAGGCTCAGATCGAACACTACACGGAGTTCATTTCCAAGAATCCAGATTGGGTGCTGGCAGGCATATTTGCAGACGACGGCATTTCCGGCACCAACACAAAAAAGCGCGACGAGTTTAACCGCATGATCGACGAGTGCCATGCCGGAAATATCGACATGATCATTACCAAGTCAATCAGCCGGTTTGCCCGGAACACGCTGGACTGCCTGAAATATATCCGGGAGCTGAAGGAGATCAACATTCCCGTTTTCTTCGAGAAGGAGTCCATCAACACGATGGATGCCAAGGGTGAGGTGTTGCTGACCATCATGGCCTCCCTCGCCCAGCAGGAAAGTCAGAGTCTTTCGCAGAACGTAAAGCTCGGTCTGCAGTACCGCTACCAGCAGGGACAGGTGCAGGTCAACCACAACCGCTTCCTCGGATACACCAAGGACGCTGACGGCCACCTGATCGTCGATCCAGAGCAGGCAGAAATCGTCAAGCGGATTTACCGGGAATACCTCGAAGGCAAAAGCATGGACAAGATTGCCGCTGGTCTTGAAGCGGACGGCATCCTCACCGGTGCAGGCAAGACGAAGTGGCACACCAGCACCATCAATAAGATTCTCCGAAACGAGAAATACATCGGTGATGCCCTTCTCCAGAAGACCTATACCACAGACTTCCTTACAAAAAAGCGCATCAAGAACAACGGCACTGTCCCGCAGTATTACGTGGAGGGCGACCACGAAGCGATCATTCCGAAGGACATCTTCCTTCTGGTGCAGGAGGAACTTGCACGACGAAGGCTGGTCCATACCACTGAGAATGGTAAACGGCGCTGTTACTCCTGCAATCACTGTTTTGCCCAGATGGTTTTCTGCGGCGACTGCGGCGAATTCTTCCGGCGCGTTCACTGGAACAACCGTGGCTGCAAATCCATCGTCTGGCGATGCTGCAGCCGGTTGGAGTCCACCGGTCACGTCTGCCATGCCCGGACGGTCAATGAAGAGCACCTGAAGGAAGTGGTTGTTGAGGCTATCAATCAGGTGCTCTGTAAGAAGGACGATTTCCTGAAAACCCTGCAAGCCAATATCGCCACAGTGATCAAGCAGGGAGATACCCTGTCGCCGGAAGTCATCGATGAACGCCTACGGGAGCTGCAAAAGGAGCTCGTGAAGATGGCGAATCAGAAGGATGATTACGACGCCATCGCGGATGAAATCCTCCGGCTCCGGGATATGCGAAAACAGGCCGAGGTCGACAGCGTGGTCAAAGATGAACAGATGCGTCTGATCCAAGACCTGCAGGACTTCATTCATCAGCAGCCCACCACCGTTACGGAGTTTGACGAGACGCTGGTCAAGCGCCTGATCACGAAGATTACGGTCTTGGAAGATCACTTCACCATCGACTTCAAGTCCGGAGTAACAATCGAGATAAACGCATAAACCAAGGCTCCCCGCCGCCGATGATGGCAGTGTGGGAGCCTTGGTGTGTCTTTTACAAACTTGAATTTATTTTAAGCTATCACGTTTTACCTTCTTAAGCCTTACTATCATTACCATAGGAATTTCTTTGTTGGTTTTAAAACATTCTTCATAAAATCCATCAATGACAAATCCAGCTCTAAAACAAAGGTTAA
>JAFWHX010000016.1 GCA_017533915.1 Eubacterium sp.
ACACGTTCTGCACCAATGGCATTGGCAACAGTCTCCTGGGTCATATGCTTACCGGATCTTAAAGCCCGTAGTTGCCTGCTAAAAGACATGTATTATCCATCCTCTCATTTTGTTGAGTCGCCTCTCCGCTTCAGCTCGACAAACTGGAATTTGTCGTCATTTACAATCGGCCTTTACAATTATCTTCACTCATACAGATCCGTTCTTCGAAGAGATGTGTATGGCCGTTGGTGACGTTTTAGGGTTGCTCCGGAAAGATTCACCTCTGCCAGCATTAACTCTTCCTGATCTCCCGCCATTTCAATCGTCTCGCCATCAAAGCCTGCAACTAGCGACTCGCCGGAGAACTCCATGCTTCCTTCCACTCCAACTCTGTTGCACATTGCTACATTGACACTGTTTTGGAATGCTTGAACCTTTATCTCCCATTGAAACACATCAGAGGGCTCTGACTTAGTATTTGCTGTAGGGACAATAATCAGCTCCGCACCGCGTAGAACTTCCGTACGAATGCTCTCAGGATAGTGGCGATCAAAGCACACAACAATCCCGATTTTACCTAACTTCGTATCAAAGACCATAAACCCTTCTTCAGACGGAGTGTAATAGCTCTGCTCATAGAACATTTCACATTGAGCGACATGAACCATCTTCTGTCTGCCGATGATTTCTCCCTGATCATCAATCAAAAGGCTCATATCGTATCTATGCCCTTTTTCCTCAATATAAAAGTTGGGGGAAGCAAATATGTGGTTTTCCCGGCATGCATCTCTTATTCCCTTCACATATTGACTATCTTCCGTAAGAACATATTGCTCCACATCGCGGTCAGGATTTTGAGGAAAAAAGGGACACAACTGAATCTCAGGAAAGCAAATTAGTTCCGCTTTATTCTCCGCAGCCTGCCTGATAAATTGCAGCGACTTTTCATAGTTGCTCCGAATAACAGATGACATCTTCATCTGAGCTAATGCAATTCTCATTCTCTTCTCCTTCACAAATCCCGAGTTGTCGCGCTGACATCTATCTCACAGTCTCAACCCTGCGCTATCCAAATCACTAACTCAACCCTACCGCAAAAACATCTAAACCGACCACTCAACCCTATGACATCTAAATGGCCTACTCAACCCTCCGGCAGAAGCGGTTGATATGTTCTGACAGAGCGATTTTTGCGGTCAAATCCACCCGCTGCCGCTGATGGCCCGATGCCCGAAAAGCCCGGAAATACGGCGCTTTTTCGGCGGTCAGTCCTTTACCCGTGACATCAATACTACGCACTCAACGTGGCCTGTATGCGGGAACATGTCGACTGGCGTGGCTTTGATGAATCCATATCCGTTTGCGGTCAGGTATTTCACGTCTCTGGCAAGTGTCGCAGGATCGCACGAAACATACACGATCCGAGCTGGAGAGACCATGGCGACTGCGGCAAGGAGCTTTTCATCGCAGCCTACTCTCGGAGGGTCTAACACTGCAACGTTCACGGATGCGAGCACGTCCCTCGCGAACCATTCTGTACTCCCCTCTTCAGGCTCATCACAGCTTTGCTTGCCCTTATCGTTATCAACGGCTTCCCTGCCTTCTCCTGTCACGCCGGCAGCTGACGAAGCATGCTCGCTCATCCTCCCGAGGATATCCGGAAGCACATCTTCTGCTGCTCCGCAGATATATCTTGCGTTGATCACACCATTTATCACAGCGTTCCTGTTAGCATCGAGCACGGCGGACTTATTGGATTCTATTCCAAGCACGCTCACCGTATCGTCCATCCTGTCTTCCAGATAAAGACCTATACTCCCTACTCCGCAGTAAAGATCCAGAAGTGAATCACCAGGCGAGAGCGCCGCATACTCAAATACCTTATCATACAGTTTGACAGTCTGTACAGGATTAACCTGATAAAACGACATCGGCGAGATCTCAAACTTCACTCCGCCAAGCTCTTCAGAAACAGTCTTCTTCCCGGCGATCAAAACCGGCACATTCTTGTCATTTACGATGTATACACTTTCCAGACTCCAGCATATCGGCTTACCTGTTTCATCTTTCAGTCCTGCCGTATCACTCTGTTCCTCTCTTGACAGCGCATCTTCATCAGCAAAAGAGATCCTGTTTATCTGAGCATCCATCATATCGATCAATCTTCCTGCTTCCGGTATGTTCGTGCCGTTTATCTCAAGCACTACCATGACCTCGCCTGTTTCGAAGCAGGATCTGACTATGACATCTTTCAGAAGCCCCTTCCTGGTTTTGCTGTCAAAGCACGTTATCTTCTCCTGCAGCATGAATGTCCTGAGTGACGATGCGACCGCCTCTGCGGGTGGAGCCTGAATCCTGCATACTGGGCAATCCACTATGTCATGCGACCCTGCTCTGTAAAAGCCTACTACCGGATCATCGCCATTCCAGCCGACCTGAAATGTGACTTTATTGCGATAATAATACGGTTCATCCATAGCAATCGTATCACAGACTTCTGGTCCTTCGATCCCGCCTATCCTGATAAGATCCTGTATGATCTGCCTCCGCTTGATCTCGACCTGCTTTTCATAAGCAAGCTCACAGTACTGACATCCGCCGCACGCAGAAGATTTTGATGCTGCGCTGCCGTGATCTTCCGGATCTGACGGCATGCCGTGATCTTCAGAGCCGTGAATAGCACCGAGGTCGCAGAAACTGTCGACCCTGTCAGGAGATGGCTTTATGATTTCTACTGCCTCGGCTTCAGCGTATTTTTTCTTCGCTCGGTAGCATTCAGCCATCACAGTATCGCCTGGCAGTGCTCCGCGAACAAAAACGGCAGCTCCGTCAGAGTCTCTTCCCACTCCCATGCCATGAGAAGTGATATCTGTTATATGTATTTCCTGTACCTCGCCTTTTACCATAGTTGATCAGCACCTCGACCGAAAGGATATTATTACATTAATAAGAAGTGATCCCTAACGCCGCATCTACTGTCCCTTCACTCTACTTCAGCTGTGTCTTTCTTTTTGCAGCAATGCTTCTTTTTCCGGAACACAGGATGTCTGTAGCGGTAACGTCCTTCCAGTTTGTTTCCGTACTGAATAGCGCCGCATCTCACACACGACATGCAGAATACGCATTTCTCAAGAACCCAGGTAGGTTTGCCGTCTACCATCTCGATCGCTTTCACCGGGCATCTCCTTGCGCAGACACCACAGCTCACGCATTTATCGTTAACATAGAATGGAGCAGTAACACGCGATCTGTCATACGTTGGATAGTTCGCTGTAGAAAGGGCTATCTCCGCTATCCCTGCTCCTTCTTTCACACATTCTCTGTCTCTGATCTTCTCTGCAATCACATCAAGTCTTTTCTCAGACGCTTCCAGTATTGGTTTTGCCGCATCTTCATGAGGCGGCTCGTAAAGGATCGCAAAGTTTGCCGGCATCTTGACGCCGAATACAGCCGACAGCTGAAGACCAGCTTTCTTCACTTTCTGCTCCAGTCTCCAGCCGGCGCCCATCATCATGCCCCCATACGTCAAAACCCCGAAAAGATATGATGGGGCATTTTCGAACTGCACCTTTTCAAGAAATTCATTCACTATAGACGGAAGGCCGCCGTAATATATCGGGCACACGATCCCGACCGGCTCATCATCAGCCGGCGCAAATACAAATTCCCCATTCTGTACACAGTCAGTAATACTTATCAGATCACCGTGAAGGTTTTGCTGGAGCTTGATCGCGGCCGCATAAGAATTACCCGTACCAGTAAAGTAAAACGTCATAGATGGTCTCCTTTCTTTGATACCATTATTATATCAATTCCATCGAAGCGCGTAAACAACTGCCTGCCTCGCAAATACCAAAAGGCTTCAGCGCGTCAACACAGGTCGCGGCCTCTGAAGACTCCGATCGATCAAAGCGCAAAACATCGGTCGAGGCCTACGAAGACTCCGATCGACCAAAGCGCAAAACACACCGATCGCGGCCTACGAAGACTCCGATCGATCAAAGCGCAAAACACACCGATCGCGACCTTCGAAAATTTCAATCGCAATTAAAAACCCCCGCTGCTTATCACAGCGAGGGTGTAGACCATATTCAAACTTATAATGTCCGCTATCTTTTCTTATACATCACCAGCTCTGGATCTGCTCCATCTTTGCCATAAGTGCAGATCAGTATAAAATCCATGTTCGCCAGCACACCGAAGCATCGCTCTCCACCGAATTCTGATTCCAACTGATTACCGAGATATGTCGTCTGATCGTTAAGAAATTTCACATTCATTCCGCTCGGAAGTCTGTATTCCAGGTTGACGAACTTACCAACAAGCGCATTCAGCTTTTCTACCTTTGGCATACCTTCGATCCGCAGATCGTTTATTTCTTTGATCAGCTGTGCCTTGAACTCCTCGAACTGTCCGCCGTCGCTCAGTTCATTATACCTTTTCCAGTAATCCAGTTTAGGCAGAGTATCTCTCATATACGCACGTGCATCTGCCTCAGAAAAATTATCACTTACCATATTCTTTACACAGACATCGATTAGATCATCCATGTTGCTGTATGTATAGTTTCCATCTGCATAACACCATTTGCAATAATCTTCGTTAAACTCCCCATCCGGCTCCTTACTGATAAGGCTGTCTTCATTGAGCGGCATACCGCAGCACTGACATACAAGCTGGCGCGGACTTCCCAGAATCGTATTTATCGACACGTCGAATTCCTTCGAAAGAAGCTTCAATGTATCTGTATTAGGTTGTGTCTCTCCGTTCTCCCATCTGCTTACTGCCTGCCGTGTCACCATTACTCTTTCAGCCAGCTCATCCTGTGAAAGCTCATGCTCCTCGCGGAGTTTTTTTAATACTTCTTTTGTTTCCATAGCATTGATCCCCTATCTATACTGCTTGTTATTCTTTATGTATGTCAACCGTACCATCCACGATACAATTATGTCTCATCCAGAATACGAAAACAAGCAACTGGCTGTTGCGGACAGTCAATCATTGCCTGCTGCTTCATACTCTGCTTCTCATTTGATTCCTGCTCATTTTTCTACAGAATCTCCTCTTGTAGGCTGATTCCGTCTACAGAATGAGAAAGATCATGCAAAAGGAGATCATTTTCAATCATTTCTTGCTTTCTGTAGACAGAATCAGGGTTTTCTGGCCATTTCTGTCTACAGAATGAGAAAAATCTTGCAAAAGGAGATCATTTTCGATCATTCTTTGCTTTCTGTAGACAGAATCAGGGGGTTTCTGGCTGTTTCCGTCTACAGAATGAGAAAAAACAGCAAAAGTGATATCATTTTTGCTTATTTTCTGCTTTCTGTAGACGAGCAATTGATCATGAGTATGGCTGACTGCGGATCACATTCAAATCTGGTACAAAATATAATTTGCAAATATATGTGTGTCCGAATAACAGCCATCTCAACAATCACAATTTGACAGAATGGCGCCATCTCAACAATCACAATTTGACAGAATGGCGCACATCTCAACAAATCACAATTTGACAGAATGGCGCCCATCTCAACAATCACAATTTGACGAAATGTAACCTATCTCGGCAGATCCGAATCGTCCGAACTCATGACAACTAATCAGATCTGAAGTTGTCTCGCTCGAAGCTCCTACTAAGCCAGCTGATCAAAAAAGCGGCGCTTGTCGCACCGCTTCCCTAATATTTTGCCATGATGTACGTCAGACGCCGCAATCTGACTTTACATTTCTCGCTTCGTCGTGCCACGTTTCTTTGTGACACTCCGCATCACGTCACGCCTTATACTCTTCCGCTCGGATCAGCTCCGCGAGTCTCTTCACGCTCCTCGTAGTGGTGAGCATCCTCGAGCACCAGATCTTTCATCTTCATGAGTCTGGTCTTGGTATCCCTGTCGTTCTCCTCGAGCTTCATCGAGATGTATTTTATGTTCGTCTCGCACTCCGGGATCACGACATATTCCAGCGCATTAACACGGCGGCGGGTCTTCTCGATCTCATCAGCCATGAGCTGACAGGCTTTCTCTTTCTCAGCAAGCTCGAGCATGTCGGGCAACACATCTGCAAGAGACTTTACTGCCATATCAAGATCGCCTGAAGTAAAAGCAAAGCCATATGAATAGATGTCATTCGGGTCAGCAGTTCTGGTCTTTACCTCAAACTGCGGAATGTTCACACTCATGACATTTTTCCTGTGCATTTCCAGGCTTACCTTCTGTTTTGGCGCCATAAGTGCTGTATTCAGGGCATACTCATCCATGCCGGCTTTCGCGATGACGAAATCTGTATTCGCCGCACGGATGCCTGCTTCGACTTTCTTCCTTAATTCCATGTTTTTCCTGACCATGATCATGAACTGGCGCATCAGTTCGTCACGCTTGTCTTTAAGAAGCTTATGCCCCTTACGTGCGATCTGAAGCTTGTGCTTGATGCGTGACAGCTCCATTCTGGTCGGGATTATCTGACTAGATGCCATTACAAATTCCTCTTGCTTATTATACCAATAATGCACCGACTTTTTCGGTATGCTATGTGTTTTCTGAAGCGATTCCCTAAAACGCAAAGCATTATTTATCGTAGTACTCGTCGAGCCACTTGTCATTGATACGCTTGAGCTCGCTTCTTGGAAGCAGACGAAGCAGCTCCCATCCTATATCGAGCGTCTCCTCGATGGAACGGTCTGTATCATATCCTTGGCTGACGTATTTCTCTTCAAATTTATCAGCGAATTCAGCGTATTTGAGGTCGATCTCTGTAAGTGCTGCCTCACCGAGGATCGTCATGAGTTCTTTCGCGTCCTTTCCACGTGCGTAAGCCGCGAAGAGCTGGTTCATCGTGTTCGCGTGGTCGCCTCTTGTCTTTCCCTCGCCGATACCTTTATCCTTAAGTCTTGAAAGTGACGGCAGTACGTTGATAGGCGGCTGAAGTCCCTTTCTGTAAAGATCACGTGACAGTATGATCTGTCCTTCTGTGATATATCCGGTAAGGTCCGGGATCGGGTGCGTCTTATCGTCTTCAGGCATGGACAGGATCGGGATCATCGTGATCGATCCGTTCTTTCCTACCTGACGGCCTGCTCTCTCATAGATCTGAGCAAAGTCAGTATACATGTATCCAGGATATCCTCGCCTTGCAGCGACCTCTTTACGGGCGGCTGATACCTCACGGAGTGCATCTGCGTAGTTCGTTATGTCCGTAAGAATTACGAGCACGTGCATATCCTTCTCGAACGCAAGGTACTCAGCAGCAGTAAGCGCCATTCTCGGGGTGGAGATACGTTCTACCGCAGGGTCGTTCGCGAGGTTCACGAACATGACCGTCCTGTCGATCGCGCCAGATTCTTTGAACGAGTTTACAAAGAAGTTCGATTCCTCGAACGTTATTCCCATTGCTGCGAATACTACAGCGAACTTCTCATTCGTTCCTCTTACCTTAGCCTGCTTTGCTATCTGCGCCGCGAGCTGTGCGTGTGGAAGTCCTGACGCTGAGAATATCGGGAGCTTCTGCCCTCTTACCAGCGTGTTCAGTCCATCGATAGCGGATATTCCTGTCTGTATGAACTCCGCAGGATATACTCTCGCGGCAGGGTTCATCGGAAGTCCGTTGATGTCGCGTCTTTCATCCGGCAGGATCTCCGGCAGTCCGTCGATAGGTCTACCTATGCCATCAAAAACTCTACCGAGCATATCTTCTGAAACTCCGAGCTCCATGCTGCGCCCCAGGAATCTCACTTTACTCGAATCAAGGTTGATGCCGGCCGAATTCTCGAACAGCTGGACCATTGCGTTAGTCCCGTCCACTTCGAGTACTTTGCATCTTCTTTTCTCGCCGTTTGACAGCTCTATCTCACCGAGCTCGTTATATGTGACGCCTTCGACCCCGCGGACCATCATAAGAGGTCCGGCGACTTCCTGTATAGTTCTGTATTCCTTAGGCATTACAGATCCTCCTTCTCAAACGCGGCTTTGATCTCTGCGTCAAGCTCGTCATTTATCTCTTTGTAGCGCACCTCGACCTGATCCTCAGGCGTGTACTTGAATCTACCGATCGCCTCTCTTGCAGGCATGCTGATCAGCGCGTTCATGTCAGCTCCGTCAGCCAGCGCTTTTACTGATTTGTTGTAGAAGCTCATAACGAGCTTCATCATTGTGTACTGCTTCTCGAGAGATGAGTATGTATCGACCTCGTCGAATGAATTCTGGTTGAGGAAGTCCTCTCTGATAGATCTTGCTGCTTCCATCTTCAGTCTGTCTGAAGGTGACAGCGCATCCATTCCTACCATCTGTACTATCTCGTTCAGCTCTGACTCTTCCTGGAGTAGCGTCATCATGCTCTGACGTCCCTCGCTCCAGCCGCTCTCAACATTTTCATCGAACCATTTGCCCATATCATCAAGATACAGTGAGTAGCTCGTGAGCCAGTTTATCGCCGGGAAGTGTCTCTGGTACGCAAGGTTGGAATCGAGCCCCCAGAACACCTTTACGATACGCAGCGTCGCCTGTGATACAGGCTCAGAGATATCGCCTCCCTGTGGAGATACGGCTCCAATAACTGAAAGCGCGCCTTCTCTTCCCTCTTTACCAAGTGAGACCACATGGCCTGCTCTCTCATAGAACTGGGCAAGTCTGCTCCCGAGGTAAGCAGGGTATCCTTCCTCACCAGGCATCTCTTCAAGTCTTCCTGACATCTCACGGAGCGCTTCAGCCCATCTCGATGTCGAGTCAGCCATAAGGGCAACTGAGTATCCCATGTCGCGGAAGTATTCCGCAATCGTTATTCCTGTATATATCGAAGCTTCACGAGCAGCTACCGGCATGTCCGATGTGTTCGCGATCAAAACAGTCCTCTGCATCAGGGACTTTCCGGTCTTCGGGTCTACCAGCTCAGGGAATTCGTTCAATACGTCAGTCATCTCGTTGCCGCGCTCGCCGCATCCGATATAGATGACGATGTCAGCCTCCGCCCACTTCGCGAGCTGATGCTGTATGACAGTTTTGCCCGAGCCGAATGGGCCAGGTACCGCCGCGGTGCCTCCCTTTGCGATCGGGAAGAACATGTCGATTACACGCTGCCCTGTCACTAACGGCTTGTCCGGCTGCAGCTTCTTTTTATACGGGCGGTTCCTTCTTACCGGCCATGTCTGCATGAGCTTGACTTTCTTGTCGCCGTTTTCTGTCTCGATCGTAGCGACCGTCTCATCTACCGTGTATTTCCCGGCATCTATGTCCTTGACGCGTCCTTTTACGCCAAACGGCACCATGATGCGCTCCTCGACCACTTCAGTCTCCTGCACGGTACCGATGATGTCGCCAGCCTCTACCTCATCGCCGACAGCGACACATGGCTTGAACTCCCATGTCTTATCTCTGTTCAGAGAATAGACCTGAACGCCTCTTTTCAGGCTGTTTCCAGAGACTCTCATGATCTCTTCAAGCGGTCTCTGGATCCCGTCGTAGATACTGCCGATCAGGCCAGGACCAAGCTCTACTGACATTGGAACGCCTGTAGAAACGACCGGTGCCCCCGGTCCGAGCCCGGAAGTCTCCTCATATACCTGTATTGACGCCTGATCCCCGTGCATCTCGATGATCTCGCCCGTCAGGTTCTCATCACTCACGCGGACCACGTCGTACATATTAGCGTCACGCATGCCCGTCGCTATGACGAGCGGCCCAGCAACTTTTTTAATCGTACCTGTACTGCTCATTGTAGGTTTACTACCTCCTGATAGTGGTTATAACTTCTATTTTCACAATCGTATTATCAAAATCTCTATAGGCGCGCTATGCTCCGCGAGCATGCTCGCGCATTATTCCTCGTTCCCAAACAGGATGTCTGATCCGACAGCTTTTTCTACTGACAGATGAACGTCTCTCACTCCTTCGCCAGTATTTCCCGAGATCCCCGGTATCTGGATTATCGCCGGTAGAAGCTGGCCTCTGTATCTGTCGACCTGTTCCTGTATCTCTTTAGCGAGCTTTTCTGTTATATATATGACAGCATAATCTGATTCAGCGAGCTCGCGAAGCTTACGCCTTGCCTCGTCGCCTTCCACAGGGAATACATCAAATCCGAGCGCGGCAAATCCATAGATGCTGTCATGATCTCCCATTACACCTATCTTATACATACATCTGCCTTACCCTTTCCCTGATGCTGTCATCTGGAAGACTGTTCGCCTTGCCTGTGAGGATCAGACGGACCGTCTTTATCTCATTCTGTCTGGCAATCACGTAAGCGATCACAGGCCCTATCGTAAAGGCCTCATATTTCTGTGACTCAAGCGATTCTGTGATCTTGTCATCACACCATTTCTCGAACGCAGACGGACTCTTCGCAAGATAATCCAAAGCATCCTTGTAGTCTGTCGTCGCAAGATAATCACGTACTGATTCCTCGCTCTGAGCTGCCGATCTTGCCAGATGATCCGCACTCAGTGCTTCCGTATCCACGAGCGCCCTGTTAAGAAAGTCCTGTGATTTTCCGGTCCTCGCGGCTCTTACAGCAGTTCTTATATCAGCTATACTCACGATAGTCTCTGCATAATCCTTTATCACGCCGTATCCTGCACGGCCGGCATTTCGGCCCGCCTCAAGCACTGCTGTAAGGCATGCCTTATCGATTATTATGTCGCACGCCTGGCCGTCGCCGGTGTGCATCAATGTGTCATATGCCTCCGCTGCGGCGTTTCTCATATCATCTGGCAGGCGGTCAAAATCCCGCTCGCTGATGATCGCTTCCAGCTCTTCTCCAGATATAGAAAGACCGTCATAATAGATCGCCGGCTTCTGGCTCTCGCCAAGACTTCCTCTGTTATCTTTGTGCCCTGAAGCTTCTTCTCCAGAACCGTGACTGACAGAATCCTCATAGACTTTCTTCACCGCAGCCTTGAGATTATGAAATTCCTTCGGAAGTGAGAGCACACTAAAGATCTTCATATCAATATGAAGATCCTTAACAACTTCCCATATTTTTTCTTCCTCGCGGGCAAGGATCGCTTCGCCGTTTCCTTCAGAGTCAGTGTCGCCCCATCCCTTTTCCTCAAGAAAATGAATGCAGCCTGCCTCGTCCTTACAGGCTATGAGCTGATCTATTACACTGTCTGTGAACAGACCATTCTCCAGCGCCCTTATCCTTGCGACCGCATAGGTATATTCTTCTGCCATGTAATAATTCCTCCAGGCTCCAATCCGCACAAAGTTCGGAATAGAGCACAGCAACTGTCTCGTTCGATCTGAACCTGAGATCTATGCAAACAGGATCTCTCTTACTGTGTCTGTGAGATCATCTTTCTTCTCTTCGAAAAGTGCATCTATCGTGCAGTTCTCTTCAATCCCGCCGTAGCTTAAGATGAAGCCGGGCCCCATCTCTCTGGCTTCTTGCGAGATGCGGAGATTTCCTCCTGCCTCTCTGGCCGCTTCTTTCATACTCTTTTCGAATCCTTCTGGAATACGTGTAAGATCTTCGGCTGAAAAATAGACTGTCCCCTCTTCAGGCTGTACGTGCTTCTCGATCAGCTTCAGCATGAGATCAAAATACTCTCGTGTCTGGAGTCCTGCGATCCTTTTCTTGGCCTCTTTGATGACGTCGCCTATTATCTCCTGCTTTGCGGCAAGGATCTTTGTCCTGTGCTCCATATCAAGAGATGAATCGACACGTTCTGAGAAGGCTTTGACATCTGATTCAGCCTTGGCTTTCACATTCTTTGCGATCTCGTCGGCATCACGTACGGCTTCCGACTTAATGACGCGGGCTTCAGCCTCTGCCGCCTCGATCCTGGCAGCTGCAGTATTCTCAGCATCCTGAAGGATCTTTTCTCTTATCTTTTCTAAACCTGACATCAGCTGCCACCATTAAATGTCTATTGCTGTAACTGAAAGGATAGAGATCAGAAGCGCCAGAATAGCGTATGTCTCTACCATTGCAGGGAACAGCATCGCTTTACCGAACTGATCCGGCTTCTTGGCAACGATCCCGATCGAAGCTGCTGAAGTCTGTCCCTGGGCTCTTCCCGAGATGAGTCCTACCACAGCGATCGGAAGGCACGCAGCGAGGATCAGAAGGCCTGTGTTAGTATCTACATTGGCCGCACCTCCGCCGAGAAGGCCGATCTTGGAAAGCGTGATGAATCCCACCAGAAGTCCATAGATACCCTGTGTACCAGGAAGCAGCTGCATGATCAGCACCTTGGCGAATTTGCTCGGGTCTTCTGTCACGACTCCAGCTGCCGCACGTCCTGCGATCCCAACTCCGATAGATGATCCCGCTCCCGCAAGAAGAACTGCGAGCGCCGCACCGAGAAGCGCATAAACCATTCCTAATGTCATTTACATTTCCTCCTTAACTTCTACATATTTGGTATCCTGAGTAAACGGCTCAAGAGGTCGCCCCCCGCCGTCATAGAATTTACCGAAAAACTCAACGAACTGGAGCCTGTTCGTGTGAACATATGCACCCAGTATATTTATTGCCATGTTCAAAGAGTGTCCGATGAGGAACACTATTATGAACAGAACAGCCCCTACGATTCCGCCTCCTGCCATGGATCCCATCTGGTTCACGACAGAAGCAATTACACCTGTCGCTAGTCCAAGAGCAAGAAGTCTTGAATAAGACAGCACATCTGACAGCCAGCTGGTGACTCCGTAAACGTCATACAGCCCGAGCGCGAGCCTGAGCAGCGGGTTCTTATGGTCTCTTCCCGACATAAGTATGAGACCTAACGCACCGCCTGCCGCCATGACCTTTGCAAGCATATTCACAGCTGGCGGGAATGATATGTCTATCTGAGAGATCGATCTGAATATCTCAGAAGGTATCAGCATAAGCAGAAGACCTATGAGGAACACATACCACAGCACGACGTCGCAGAAGAAATCAAGTGTCTTCCCGTCCCTCAGCTCTTCATATCCTTTTATCGCAAGACCGACAAACAGATGAACTACACCGAACGCGAGACACCAGATGAGAAGCCTCATCGGATCTTCAAGCGGCACGAACCAGAGCGCTGGCACTGTAACTGTCTTATCAAAGAAAGTCTCAGCAACTACTGTTATCGCATCTCCGAAGTATCCGCCGAACATGATGCCCCAGAATGTTGTCGATATCCCGCAGAACATGAACAGCTTGAGCTGTTTTTTCATGCCCTGGTCCATTCTCTTGTACTTCCAGAGCAGCAGCGCGCAGACGACCGTCATTACCAGTCCATACGCTGCGTCGGAAAGCATCAGCCCAAAGAAGAATACATAGAAGAAAGACATTATAGTCGTCGGGTCGAACTCATGACGCCCAGGAAGGCCATACGACTGCACTACGCCTTCCATACTTGACGAGAATCGGTTGTTCTCCAGTACAGTAGGCACGTCCTCATCTTCAGAGATCTCATCTACGTCGATGTTACAGTCATATTTATCCCCGATGACTTTATTAATGATCTCAACATGCCTTTCATCAACATAGCCGCTCACGATAAAAGCATCTTCTGTTTCCGGAAGGTCTGCGATGATCTCATATTTCCCGGACCGCATCCTGTAGTAGTCACCAAGACGCCTTATGTCTTCCCTGTATTCTGCAAGACCGGCTATCTCAGAAGAAAGGCGCTCTATGTCCTGTTCTTCTTTCTTTATGTCGCTTTCGATCTTCTTTATCTCCTCAGCCGGTGCTGACTCAGTCTCTGCTGAAGGCTTTGCGAACCCTGCGCCTCTCAGCGCATCTTCTATTTCCGGAACGTTTTCTTTCATGCAGATCACGGAAATGTACTTTGCGTCGTTATCCTCTTCAAGTATGTCGACCACACATGGTACAGGATCTGCTTCATCATCCTGATCTGCCGACTCCATCACTTCATATATCTTGTCTTGTGTGAGATCAGGCGGTACCGTTCCGAGCAGAAGAGCTGTCTTTTCTGTTTCCTGGGCTGTCCCGGATAGCGGCGTTCCGAGAAGCTTCCACGGCTTCAGCTGTTCAGCCCTTGCCGCAAGTCTCTGGCATACTGCTTTTTTCTCCGATATCTCTTTTGACAGCGAAATGATATATCTTCCGGTCTCAAGAACTACCGCCGCTTTGCTGCCTGTCTCTACGTAATCTGCCTTGTCGATCAGCTCTTTTCCCTCAAGCGAAGAAAGAACCGACGCTTTCTCGGGAGAATAGCTCTCCAGCACATCCAGCGCCTGTTCTGTGAGTCTGACATTATTATCAAAGACCTGCCGGTCTTCTCTTGTATCTACCTTCTCAAATCCCTCAGGCTCTATCTGATGCATCTCCATGATGCCAAGTGCCTGAAGCTTTTCAAGGATCGGTTTTCTGTCTTTTTTTAATGCGGTGATACTGATCCGCCGCATCTTTAAAACTGCCATATATCGTCCTTTTTATAATCAGTCAACGAGTTCATGAATAACTGCGCTGACCGCTCTCTCTTTACGTGCATCTGCCTTTCCGGCAAGCTCTTCTATCTCATGATCAAGCTGCTTTTTCGCGATCTCTCTCGCCTTGTCGCCTCGAGCTTCTGCATCTTTCATCAGATCATCCGCATCGTCATTCGCATCAGAAAGCGCCTTTGCCTTCAAAGTCTCAGCGTCGCTCTCAGCTTTGCTTATGAGATCCTTCCCGGATTCCTCAGCTTTACTGATTATCTCTCCTGCCTTACCTTCTATCTCTCTGATCACCTTTACGGTCTCTTCTACCATATGACATGCTCCCTGCTAATAAGACATGCTCTCCAGGAATACGGTGCTCAGATGATATTGAAAACATCTGCTTCTCGTACAAGCAGAGCACCGTCCTGAAAAAAAACGATTTGCCGTTATTATAACTCTTTTTGTGTTTCTGTTCAATAGAAATCGTACAGTCGGGCTCCCAGCCGCGGTCTGTCCTTCTCTAGATATTTTTAGCCGCCTCAATTATCCGCTGGAGCCTGCTGTTTATCCCTGCCTTCTTGAGCGGCGGATCCATCATCTCACCAAGTTCTGAAAGGCTTGCATCCGGATGCTCCAGTCTGAGCTCCGCTACTTCCAGCAGCTTCCCTGAAAGCGCGTCGAGCATGCCCGCATCATTCAGCTTCTGTATCGCTTCTATCTGCTTTCCCGCGGCGTTGACTGTTCTGTCAGTATTAGCGCTGTCGCAGTTTGCAAGGCGTACGGTCCTGTTTACTACTTCTTTCTGTATCCTTGTATTTTCAAGAGCGAGCACAGCCGAATCCGCGCCGATAAGTGCGAGCATATCACTGATATACTCCGACTTCTTCATATATACGACATACTTTTCCTTACGCCGTGTTATCTTCCCCTCAAGATCATCGAATGTTCCTATAAGCTTCCTTATATCAGCCGCAAGCTGCTCGTGTTCCACAGTAAAGTCCAGATGATATTCCTTCCCCGGATCCGAGACTGAGCCGCACGCCATGAACGCACCGCGAAGGTAAGACTTTCTGTCACACTTCTTTTTCACGATGTCCTGATATATACCGTCTGAAATGTAATTTGATCCTTCTTTGACCAGCAGGATACCAGTCTCTCGCAGGATCGACTCGCTCTTCATGTCAGGATCGACGATAAGATAATAGATGTGCCCTTTTCTCAGCGCCCCGCCTTCCTCGATGCCGATTCCCGGGTCGACTTTAAAATAGCTTTTGATCAGCTTCTTATAATGTCGCGCGATAGCCGGGTTGTCAGTAGGACATACTATCCTGAATTTTCCGCCTCCCGCAAGCCTGAGGCTCCCGGAGACACGCAGGAATCCCGCTATCTCAGCCAGCTGGCAGCACTTCTTTTCAGGTATATCCCGAGCCAGCTCATTTTTGGTCTCAGTGGAAAATGACAAAACTATCTTCCTCCATAACAAGCGCCGCCGCACCAAAAAGGTGCGGCAGCTGAAGAATAACTACTGCTTCTGCAGAGAATTACTGCTGTTGCATGCCTCAGTGTTCTCTATGCTCAATAGTGACACGGTATCCCTCTTCCGAGAACATCCTGGCGAGCTCGTTAGCAACTGCAACTGATCTGTGCTGTCCGCCCGTACAGCCTATCGCTATACTGAGGCTGTACTTACCTTCCTTTATATAATGCGGCACCAGAGTCTTCATCATGTTGTCCACTTCCGTAAGAAACTCCTGAGTCACATCCTGCTTGAGCACATACTGCGAAACTTTTTTATTATGTCCTGTAAGCTTTTTCAGACTCGGGATATAGAACGGATTCGGAATGAACCTCATATCAAAAACCATGTCGATACCCTGTGGTATGCCGAACTTATAGCCAAATGACATAATATTGAATGTGAAATGCTTCTCAGTATCCAGACCTTCGTATATCCTGCTCATATCTGCGAACATATCGGCCTGCTTCATGTGCGTCGTATCTATTATATGGTCAGCTTTTCTTCTGAACGGCTCAAGCAGATCACGTTCTTTCTGCACGACCTCCCTTGTCGTAATGCCGCCGTTCTTGTTCAGCGGATGTGTGCGCCTCGTCTCGTTGTATCTCTTAACAAGGGTGTCGTCCGACGCCTCGATGAACAAAATTCCCGAGTCGATAGCCGGGCTTTCATTAAGCTTCTCGATCGCCTCTTCAAGCCCTTCCATGAAATTGTGACTTCTTATATCCACAACAAAAGCCACTTTCTGGATGCTCTTGTTGTCAAATGCTTCGAGTTCCAGAAAATTCCCGATCATAGACGGCGGCATATTATCGATCACATAGTATCCATGATCTTCGAACCAGTCCGCTGCCTGCGTCTTTCCAGCGCCTGAAAGACCTGTAACGATCACGACTTCCGTTCTGCCCTCTTCTGTCATACGCCGCTCCTCTCATTAAACTGCCCAATTAATGTGAGTGATAACCATCTTTGTTCATGCGTCCTGTGTTTTGCAGCTATCTGCCATAAGATCATTTACGTGCTATGTTTACTATTCTATCCGGGTCAAGTCCGGCTTTCAATGCACGCTCCAGCCCTTTCAGATAGCTTCCCACTCTGTTCGGTGTGTGTGCGTCGCTTGAGATCACGAACTTCACATCCTCCTGCATGGCTATCCTTATCTCCTCTATCGTAAGATGCATGTGCCATGTATTTATCTCCATCCAGGTATCAGTCTCTGCGCATACCTTAGCCACTTCGCGGATATCGACCGGGCCTTTGTCTCCAGGATGTGTCAGTATCTTAAGGTCATTATTGCGAAGTGTTTTGATATACATCTCTGTGTTTATCATACGCTGCTTCTCATACGCTTCACTGGTCTCAATCGGAAGTCCGTTGTCTCCTCCCTCCTGGTAGTGTCTACGAGCGAGCAGCCAGTTCTCTACTGCATGGCAGTTCATCACTCCGTAATGGTATCCTCCGAGCAGAAAGTCGAACTTCCCTGCTTCTTCACTGCTGACATCCAGATTATTCCCTGATTCGACGATATTTGCCTCACAGCTCATCCAGATCTTGATCTCAGGGTGCTTCTTCTGCGATTCCTCGATATCACGCCGGAGGTCATCGATCTTGTTTCTTTTGATCCCGTAGAAGACATGCCCCGGACCATGATCAGAGATAGCTATCTCCTCCAGCCCGCGGTCTATCGCAGCCTGTACATTCTCCTCGACTGTACCTTTCCCGTGCGGTGTGATAAATCCGTGTGAATACGTCGTGTGTGTGTGATAGTCGAATACCATCCGGTATCCATTCACTAACTCCTCAATATTGTATTCCAACTTTCAACCTCTCTGTCAAAATCTCATCAGTCCTCAGGCATTATACTCTGGTATGTCTGCAAAGGCACACTATTCTTCTCCTACGATACGTACTTCCGGCTCCAGCATCACGCCGAACTGATCATATACAGTATTCTGAACCAGACGCATCAGATGTATGATATCCGACGCAGTAGCGCCGCCTGTATTGATTATGAACCCGGCATGCTTTTCAGAGACCTGTGCTCCGCCTACCGACATCCCTCTGAGCCCTGCATCCTGGATCAGCTTTCCGGCAAAGTATCCTTCAGGTCTCTTGAAAAAGCTCCCTGCGCTCGGATACTGCAGCGGCTGCTTATCATTCCTTCTATCGGTAAAATCCTTCATCCTAGCTTCTATCGTTTCTTTGTCATCCTGCGTGAGCTTCATCTTAGCTGAGAGGATCACGTCTCCTGTATCAGAAAACACACTGTGCCTATATGAAAGATCCAGCTTATCTGCCGGTATCTCGGTTATTTCACCGGTCTTTATCGAAAGCGCCGTAACACTTTCGAGCACATCCTTCATCTCGCCGCCATACGCGCCTGCGTTCATAAAGACTGCGCCGCCGACACTTCCAGGTATCCCGCTCAGCGGTTCGAGCCCTGAAAGCGATTCTGCTGCTGCAGCCTTCGCGACCTGCGAAAGGAGCGCAGCTGATCCTGCAGTAACTCTGTCTCCCTTTATCTCGATCCTGGAAAAACCATCGCCCAGCTTGATCACGGTCCCTCTGTATCCGCCATCTCTCACAAGAGTATCTGAACCGTTTCCAAGCATGAGTACGCCACGTGCTTTGTCCTCACCTTCAGATGATGCGCCGTTATTCCCTGTTGCCTCGAGGAGAGCTTCTCTGAGCTCGTCTGGCGTGTCAGGGATCAGCAAAAGATCTGCTTTCCCACCGCAGCGGAACGACGTATATTCACTCATGTCGGCATTTTCTATTCTTTTCATTTTATATCCTCATGTTCATAGGCCTCCGTATCTGTCGGAAGTCCTTTTGCATCAAGCTTCTTATCGATATGCTTGTTGAACAGATACATTATCACTGCGAATGTCGGGACAGCGAAGACCATTCCGAGGAATCCGAACATTCCTCCTCCGATTATTATCGCAAACATCACCCAGAAGCTTGAGAGGCCGGTGGAATCACCCAGGATCTTCGGCCCCAGAACATATCCGTCAAACTGCTGGAGAGCCAGGATCACCACAAGGAATATAAGCATTTTGAACGGATCAGCTGCAAGTATAATAAGTGCTCCTGGTATCGCTCCGATGAATGGCCCGAAGAACGGGATGATGTTAGTGATACCTACTATTACCGAAACGAGCACAGCATACGGGATCTTCAGTATGCTGAGTGCTGCAAAGCATATGAATCCTACTATGATAGAATCTATGATCTTTCCGCTGATAAAGCCGCCGAAGGCTTTGTTCGAGAACCTGAGAAAATCTATCACCTCGTCAGCTTTCTTTTCCGGCCAGACAGCTCTTACGATCTTGATGATCGACGCCTTGAACTGATCTCGCTCTGTCATGAGATATACGCTTGTGATGAGACCGATCGCGATATTCAGGACTGTCTTCAACGTGCTCCAGACTCCCTGATAGATCTGCGACATATAATTCCCCAGCTGAGGAAGCACCGTATCGCTGATCCATGATGTTATGTTGTCCGTGGAATGTTTCAGCCAGTCTATGAGTGACTCCATCAGCGCTCCCTGACTGTTGGCATCCTGCTTCTGAACGAAGTCGACGATCGCCTGAACTCGTTCAGGGATCGTAATGACAAGTGATGACAGGCTGTCGATTATCTGTGGAATCACCAGAAAGCCGAAGCCTATCAGGAACAATATGAATACGAGCATTGTGATCGCTACTGCGACACCGCCGGAAATACCCGATACTATTCTGGGGTGATACTTCTCTTTCAGCTTCTTGTCAAGGGCTTCGTGAAGCGGCTTCCTTATAGCTTCATACAGCGGATCCAGAAGATACGCAAGCACGATACCGTATATGAACGGCGACAGTATCATCAGACCCTTGTTGAAAAGCGTCACGAATGAATGATACTGACTCATCGACATATACAGGATTATCAGCGCCGCGCCGGCGACAAATATCGTCAGGCCAAGCGCCAGATATCTCCTGCCTTCATCTTTTCCCTTTGATTTTTCATTCATGTTGTATTCCTTCAGTTTATAATGATCTCGATACGGCAGTCATCCGGCCGGTTACCGGTGAAGATCCATACCATTTTTCATCAACGCCTATTTATCTAAGAATATATTACCACAAAATACTGTTTATACGCCAATTAAATGCCAAAACAACCTGAACAGGATCATTTTAAGTATCAAAAAACAGCTGCCCGTATCAGGACAGCTGCAAAATGATCCGGCGTCATACTGTTCTATCTCTTTGTAGCCTTGGTGTATACACGTTTTATTCAAGTGGTATTTCAGGAAGTTCCACGCCTCCCTGATCTTCTTCATCCCCCTTATCGTCTTTCTTGTCGGACTTCTTACCGGATTTTTTCTTTGATGAGTTCCCTTTGTCTTTCTTGCTGCTGTCTTTTTTCTCATCTTTGCCGGCCGACTCAGTTTCTTCATCATTGCCGGTTTTTCCGCTCACTGCATTTCCCTTGCCATCCAGATCGGATGAGTCTTTCACTTCGGCTCCGCTTGATTCGTCTTTCTTATCGTTTTCTTTGACGCTGTCATTTCCGGAGCTGTCGGAAGCATCACTGTCATCCAGCATAACTTCAGGCCCGTTTATTGAAGAGTCGTCATCTGACTCCACTTCACTGTTTCCGGCGCTGCAACCCGCACACAATACTATTATCAGAAAAACTATTAATACAATTACAGTCCTGTTTCTTTTTAACAGCTTCATCGCTCTATCCCCTTGATCTTTTTTAATTCCAGTTAAGTATACCAGAACAGGCCCCCAAAAGTCATCCTTTCAGGGGCCGCCCAAAATATGTTTATTTCTGTCTATAACTATTCTTAACCTTCCATCCCGCCGATCGGGACCTCCGGTCCGGAAACGATCATAACATCTTCACTCTTAAGAATTATCACTTCTGTTTCAGGTGTCTCATATCTCTCTTTCATATTATCCCTTTTCCTTCCTATGCTGTTGCATATGCTTTGGATGATTTTCCGTAATTGTACAGTCTCTGCGCCATCGGCCCGAATGTGGCGTGCTCGTCAGTCATGGAAACATATGTGTTGATGTTGTATGCGAGCACCTGTCCCGTTGCCTGGCCATCCACACTGAACGATGTCTCTATACGTTCTCCAAATGCATCAGCAGCGATATCGGTTACCTCTACATAATACTTATTTGCAGTACCTGTCGTCTTGATCTCGCGTTCTTCTCCGCCCGCCGTTACTGTAAGACCGTCGATACCGTTCGGCGCCATGAAGAACAGCTTGAGCCTCGCTGAGTTGTCCAGCATCACGCTTGCGCTGTACCAGTAATGGTTATCATCTTTTGTCCCTGTGAGCAGCGGCGATATAACACCCTCATCTGCTGTCGGCCTTACATATTCTGTCGCCAGAGCCTTCTCTTCATCTGTAAGATCACTTGTCGCAAGCCTGTCAGTATTATGATCTTTATAGTTCTGTGCTTCTGCTCCATAGAACAGCGTGTCTACCATAAGTATGCGTGTCTCTTCCTCTGTTGCTGTCGATGGTAATGTGAGCTTATCCTGGTCTAACAGCTCCAGCGTCTTCATGCAGTACTTTTTAACGCTGTAGTTTTCAAGAGTATCTGTAAACTGTTCTCCGTTAACTGCATATGTCATAACAGCATCAAACTCATCTCCGATGTACTCTGGGCTGATATCCTGATACCGGAAAACATACCTTCCATCGCTCTGCAGCGTCCCAGGTATCTCTGTCCCTTCTCCATTCATCGTAACATTCATGGAGATGCTGCCTTCATCAGGTTCTTCCGCAAATGTTGCATACAGCTTCATTGTGATATCATTCTCGAGAACCACATTAGCACTCGTGATCTGTCCTGCAGGTCCCTCAGGCTCTTCTACAGTGAAATTGAAGGTCTTAAGTGTACCGGTTCTACTACTATAGTATGGCTGAACAGTCATAGACGCCTGTCCCTGATTAAGTGTAACAGGCACTGTATGAGTCAGAGTACTGCTGGCTTTTCCTTTGTACTGTGTTCCGTTGATATTGACTCCCGCTGTTGCAATTCTAGTATACATATCCACATTGAAGCTGAATTCCGCATTTTCATCTGTCTGAGAAATCAACGTGATGTTACATGTTTCTGCATTTACCCACTCGTACTCTTTAACTCGGGCTCCTGATGAGCTGACCTTATCTACATATCCATAGGTCTTGGTATACGGATACCATGTCTGACCATCTGTAGCTGAATTCCAGAATATTGTAGGGTCAGTACCCCCAAGAACCGTAAGGTTCACAGCAAATGTATCATCTGAATCATCTGATCCGTCGTTCGCCTTGAATACAAGCGATACTCTGCCTGCGGCCTCAGGAGTAAATACATAATTTTGTGGTGCAGCTACAAAATCACCACCCTTTACCGATACTTTATATGTTAGCGGATCTTCATCAGCATCCTCAAATATCGAAGAGAGGTCGAGCTCATAAGTTCCGTCCTGACCGATTGTCTTCTCGATCGATTCTTCTACATTAGCCTTACGCATCGGCTTGACGTTGCCTATTCCACATTTCACTACTACAGTGTAGACATCGTCAGATTCAGCCGATCCGTCGTTTGCTCTGAATGCAAGTCGATATATGCCCGTCTCACTGACCTGGAATGAATAGTCTCTGTCAGCAGCGACAGGATCGGCACCATCTACGGATACAGTATATGTAAGGTCATCGCCGTTTGGATCAGTGAATATCTCTGAAAGGTCAGCTTCATATGACGCTCCTTCTTCAACCGGCGCTGTAACGGTATGAGGCAGATCATCAATAATATGCGGCTTTGCGTTAACCATGAAAGTAAGATGAGGAAGCTCTCCGAGGACCCCGGCTCCTGCAGTACCAGTTGCAGAACCGCTTGCACCGCCGTAGTTTTTTATACGATGCCCTCCTGCAGCAGTCCCGGAAAAACCCGCCAAAGCTACAGCGCCTCTGAGCTCATATGTATGCTTGGTAATCCAGTCTTCAGGGATAGGAACTGTAACGACCTGGTCCACACTGCTGAAGTTATACTGCCCATAGCCGTGTGTCCCGTCGTTGGTGGAAGCCATCCTCTTGTTAGTCTCGTCAAAGTATGCGAGGGAGAAGCTGTTGTTATAACATTGAGCCAGTTTTTCCTGTGGGCTGTTCACGTTATGCAGTTTGACTGAGAAAGTCTCGCCAGGGGCAAACGTGTGTGTCTCCCAATCACTTATCACCTCTCCGCCTTCATTTTTCACTTCAATTGTGACATGACGGGCTGACAGCACCTGGTAATTTGCAACGCCATTCTTTTCAACCTTGACGATATGACGTCCTGCTGTCAGGCCTGTTACTGTAACATTACCTTCGTCATCAGTTTCAACTCCATCTGTAGTGAATCCACTGAAGCTAAGATCACGGCTTCCTACTGAGCAGCGGGCTATGCTGACTGTTGATCCTGTTTCAGGTTTAAAAGTATATTTTGCGCCCTCATCCCCATAGTAGTACAGCAGGTCGTGCTCTGCATCGATATTATCGCCTGCCACCTTGCCGGCATGTGCTACTGGAAGGTCAGTATTTATCGTCATGCCCATGCTTGGGGCTGTACCATTCTGTCCAACTGAAACAACGATCACTCCTGTACATTCAGGCCATATAGCGCCAAGACGTGTTGGATCTTCTCCGCCGGCGCCATAACCGGAATCCTGACCCGGAGCGCCATAACCGTCCATATGAATCATCGCGTCATAAGTGACTTTGACGATTGCAATACCTGTGCCGGAATTACTAGCCTTTAGATTAAAAATACCGGAATTGTTCTGATCCGTCGTAACTGTGACCAGATTGCTTGGATTTCCGTTTATGTCAACAACTTCGTAATGGAAATCCGGTATAGCTATCATACCGTTTGTGAAACTTTCGATTGCAGACCAATTCCTGAATGCATTGAGGGACTTTGTGCCACCATTTGCCAGCGGAATATAACCCTGATTGTTTGCTGTAAGGTAAACATCCCCGAGGTCGAGATAATTATATACGAAATCATGATAGATAGTATCAGAATTGAACGTTCCGTTCTTGGTGAGGTCATTCATCGTGACCGTATATGCCTTTCCCGCTGCCATGCTTTCAAAATTCCAGTATGTAGTGCCATTTGGATTCTGAACTCTGAAGAATGGTTTACCTGTTGTTACTGGATTAAAGTAATAAGCTGCAGTTCCGTCATCATTTTCATTAACAGCTAATGGATCATACCAATAGTATGTCCATTCACCATTCTCATATCCAGCTTTAACCGTCGATCCAACTGGTGCCGTGACCATTGCAGTATGTGTTACTCCTGTAACTGTAATTGCATGGTGCGCTTGTATGTTGGATAGAGTGTAGACATCATTTTCGTCAGCGATTATCGTTTCACCGTTGTCTTTTACGGCGTAATTAGTAGATTTCCAATATGGCAGATCAACAGTAACTTTGAATTTGTAATCATTTCCTTCTTCTACTGGTGAGTTATATCCGTCAACAGGAATGTATGTAACTCCATCAGTTTCGGTAAACGTCACATTATATTGATTGATCGTATCAGATGTAACAACATCTTCAACTGTAACATCCTGATCAGCTGTAATGTTTGTTATTCTGTACTGATTGTTATCATCAAGTGCAACTTCCTGCCCATTCACTTTTACAGCAAAGTTTGCGCCTTTCTTATAACCATCCTCAATATTTACGGCAAAGGTGTAGCTGCCTTTGTTTCTTACAGGTGTTGAAGAATTACCAACCGGAGTTACAGCATAGCCTGTGCCGGAATTCAACGTAACATCATAAAGTGTTTCCTGACCCCCGCCTTCAATACTGAAATGAAAAATCTTCTCTGTACCATTATTACTCATCCAATACGGCTGAATCCTTACAGAAGCTTGTCCATTTGCAAGTTCCATAGGATAATCAATATTAGTAGCGGTATACTGTGTTCCATTGATTTTTACTCCGCCTGTACTACCTCTTTTAATATTCAAATTGAATACTTGTTCCTTTTTAGTGCTAGGAACTAGTACTACATCACACGTAGTGCCTTCCCATCCATAGTTTTGCACGGAGACGCCTGACACTTGAACCTGATCAATGTTACTAGAAGTGAAAGTAATATACCAGTCATTACCTTTCCACAAATCTGTCGGATCAGTCCCATCAGCAAAGGAAGTGACCGTAGCGGCAGTCAATGTTCCGATGATCATAATCAGTGACAAGAGTATTGTCATGATTTGTGACCTTAATCGATTCGCTTTCATTTTTTCTCCTTTCTAAAGTCAAATAAGGTTTCGTCCATTAAAGATCAGGCAGTTTGGCTTTGATTCCATGTTCCGGCAGTCAGAACATCAAAAAAGCGGCTGCCCAAGGCAGCCGCTAACAGCGATCATTGATCAGATACCAGAAAAGGTATCCGTCAGAAAGTGCAACCCCGTAGAGCTGTGTACTATCTATACAAAGCTCCCCTTAGGAATATACCTTTCCAGGCGACAATGTGACTACCTCAGAGTACATCATCGGAGCAGCAGGCTCGTCTCCCGACTCGTCCGGCAGCCTGTATAAACAGTATCTTTACAGGCTCCGGCTTTACGGTTGCTGAGACACAGCAGGGATTCTGACCCAATTCCGTTAGCCGCTCTCCAATTATTTATAATACTTATAATACTAACTTTAGAATACACCGACATTTTTTTATCGTCAATAGAATAGAATAAAATACTTAGATGAACCAATAAAAAACAAGGTATGACCATCGCTCAGGGTGATCATACCTTATCTGATACACGACTATAAAAGTTTAAGCTTCAGATCGGCCTAACCTTCCATCCCGCCGATCGGGACCTCCGGTCCGGAAACGATCATAACATCTTCACTCTTAAGTACTATCACTTCTGTTTCAGGTGTCTCATATCTCTCTTTCATATTATCCCCTTCCTATGCTGTTGCATATGCTTTGGATGATCTGCCGTAATTGTACAGTCTCTGCGCCATCGGCCCGAATGTGGCATGCTCGTCAGTCATGGTAACATATGTGTTGATGTTGTACGCGAACACCTGTCCCGTTGCCTGGCCATCCACACTGAACGATGTCTCTATACGGTCTCCAAACGCATCAGCTGCGATATCGGTTACCTCGACATAATACTTATTTGCAGTACCTGTCGTCTTGATCTCGCGTTCTTCTCCGCCCGCCGTTACTGTCAGGCCGTCGATACCGTTCGGCGCCATGAAGAACAGCTTGAGCCTCGCTGAGTTGTCCAGCATCACGCTCGCGCTGTACCAGTAATGGTTATCATCTTTTGTCCCTGTGAGCAGCGGCGATATCACGCCCTCATCTGCTGTCGGCCTTACATATTCTGTCGCCAGAGCTTTCTCTTCATCGGTAAGATCACTCGTCGCAAGTCTGTCGGTGTTATGGTCTTTATAGTTCTGTGCTTCTGCTCCATAGAACAGCGTGTCCACCATAAGTATGCGTGTCTCTTCCTCTGTTGCCGTAGGTGGTAATGTGAGCTTATTCTGGTCTAACAGTTCCAGCGTCTTCATGCAATACTTTTTAACGCTGTAGTTTTCAAGAGTATCTGTAAACTGTTCACCGTTAACAGCATATGTCATAACAGCATCAAACTCATCGCCAATGTACTCAGGGCTGATATCCTGATACCGGAAAACATACCTTCCATCGCTCTGCAGCGTCCCAGGTATCTCTGTCCCTTCTCCATTCATCGTAACATTCATGGAGATGCTGCCCTCATCAGGTTCTTCCGCAAATGTAGCATACAGCTTCATTGTGATATCGTTCTCAAGAACAACATTGGCGCTCGTGATCTGTCCCGGAGGTGTAGTAACGTTGATCTTAGTCAGACTGAGTATCTGCGTAAACATGCAGTCATCGTTCCCATATGCTGCGATAGTATACTCACCAGCTTTATCAAAGTTTAACGTGACCTTTCCTTCGTCATCTGTCACAGCACCATCTATCTCTGTAAGTGCACCAGTCTCAGGATCGACCATGAAGATCTGCGCGTCTTCAATCTCGTACGCATCATCAGATGCCATCATTTCATCAGCATCTCTGAACAGACTTGATTCCATCGCATAGAAGCCTTTCAGAGTAAGTGAAAGGTCTTCCCCCTGCAGCACTGAGAAGCTTCTACCCGGCACATCCTCTGAATCAGTGAACCAGTTGTAAGTGTCACCCAGATAATCATCCTCATAGAAGAAGAACTCCACCAGATCGCCATCCTGGACTGCCTGTGTCCCTGCAGTGGTACCATAGTAATGACCATCATCAAGCATCGTACCGTCATTCGGGAAACAGTGATTGACGAAGAATCCGCCATAATAATCATCCATATCGATACCAAACTGTTTTGTCGGGCTTCCGGAAGATGCTATCTCCAGATAGGTATCAGCTGTCTGAGTTGTGAATTCATCACCATATACAAGCTCATGAGCCGCAACCAGAACATCAAGTGCTGATACACCATCTACGGAATCTTCATATCCATAGTTCTCTGCAAGATCTCCTGCCACTTCATATCCGAACTTCGGAGCATGCAGGAATCCACCGCTCATCTGAGAAGTGAAATCCACTTCTACTGTAGGTGCAGGCTGTTTTACTTTCAATGTAATATCCGGCAGTTTCCCGAGCACTCCCTTACCAGCTGTACCTGTAGCCATTCCAGAAGCCGCACCAAAGCTCTTTGATCGGTGCCCTCCAGCAGCAGTCCCGGAAAAACCGGCCATAGCAACAGCCCCATGTGTGGCCGAATATGTCTTTCCGGTCCAATCATCTGGAATAGCGATCGTTGCCGTGACATCTAAACTACTGAAATTGTACTGTCCATATCCATGTCCGCCGCCATTATTTGATTGTGCTAATCTCTGACCGTTTTCACCCATGTAGTAAATAGTAAATGAGTTATTATAGCATCCCTGAAGCTTTTCCTGCGGGCTATTTACATTGTGGAATATCAGCTCTATAGAATCCCCTGGCTCATAGACTCTAGTCTCCCAGTCCTGGATCTGATTATGAGAAGCATCTCTTGCAGTAACAGTAACTTTTCTTGCTGAAAGGACCTGATAGTTTGCTACTCCGTTCTTTTCCACCTTTACGATATGGCGTCCGGCTGTAAGTCCTGTCACGGTTACATTATTACCTTCTTTTATCACACCTTCAGTTGTGAAACCGCTGAAGCTGAGATCATGCTCGCCTACTGTACAGCGCGCGACCGAAACCGTCGAGCTGCCATCAGGCGTAAATGTATACTCTGCACCATCATCACCAAAGTAATAGAGCAGATCATGTTCAGCATCGATATTATTTCCGGCTACTTTCCCTGCATGGCCTTCCGGGTGGTCAGTGTTTATTGTCATCCCCATACCAGGGGCGGTTCCACTCTGTCCAACAGTTACAACGATAACTCCTGTACATTCTGGCCAGATTGCAGTAAAACGAGTAACATCCTGCCCGCCTGCGCCATAACCTGAAGCATAGCCCTGTTTATAGATCATTGCGTCATATGTTACTTTTATTACCGCAAGCCCGGTTCCAGAGCTGCTTGCATTAATCGTGGCATATCCACTGTTGTGCGCATCTGGTTCAACTGTTACAAGGTCACTCGGATTCCCGTTTATATCGACAACTTCATAATGCACATCCGGAGCAGCGATCTTGGCATTGGTAAAGCCCTCTATCGCCTGCCAGTTACGGAACACGCTTAATGTACGAGTACCGCCATTCGCCAGTGACAGATAGTTCTTTTCATTTATGTTAAGATAAACATCACCAAGGTCAAGGTAGTTGTACACAAAGTCATGGTATATGGTATCAGACTCCATGGTGCCATTCTTCGTAAGATCATCCATCGTAACTGTATAAGACTTCCCAGCAGTCATCGGCTGATAGTCCCAGTATGTTACGCCTTCAGGATGTTGTACTCTATAGAAAGTAGTCCCGCTGATCGGGTCGAAATAGTATGTTGATGTGCCATTGCCGTTATTTTTAGTACGAACCGGATCTTTCCATGAATAGACAAAATAATTGCCAAATGTGCCCGCTGTGACAGTCGATCCTGCAGGTGCCGTGACCACAGCATAGGACTCTGCAAACATTATACCTGTAACTGTGATCGCGTGATGTTCATGGATATCTGAGATAGTATAAACACCATCACTGTCTGCAGTAATAACTACATCATTATCTTTGACAGCAAAACTCTCAGTCGCCTCATAGCCTTCATCGATCGACACTTTAAATTTGTAGTCGCTCCCTTCATCGACCGGTGAACTGTAGCCATCTTCAGGAGTGATAATAACACCGCCGGTCTGAGGCAATACAATGTCGTATTGATTTACTGTGTCCTGTGATACTACGTCCTCAACAGTGATCGTTTTTTCTTCTGTAATATCTGTAATAGTATATATGTCATTTACCGGTTCGATCACCGCTCCATTCACTTTAACAGCAAAATTGGAACCTTTCTTGAACCCGTCTGCTATGTTTACAGAAAAACTGTAATTACCATGTTTTGTTACCGGCGATACGGATCCTGCTTCAGGCACTACCGTAAATCCCTGACCTGTAGGCAAGGTCACATCGTACGTGGCATCGTTGCCTGCGACGACCAGATTGATCGTAAATTTTTGTGCAGACGCACCAATAGGCCTGTTAGGCGCTCCTGCACAGGCAACAACGTCCGTAGTAATAGTACCTTGTCCGCCACTAAGCGTACATCTCGGAGTCCCCGATGTAATATAAAATCCAGATTTAGCAGAAACTGTAAAAGCAGCATTGATTACCTGATTTGCGGGTGTATCGGCTGCAAGCGTAACATCGATAGTAGTAGATGAAGAGTCATCAGGCACAACGCTGGCTACAGTTGCACCACTTAAAGTTATTTTGATACTATTAAAATACTGCTCATTCCCCACCCCGTCATAGATCACATTATTCTCTAAGGCATGTGATTCAATGATCGATGCAGGCAGCATCATTGCTGTTACTAATAAAGCAAGAAACAGTATCAGCAATCTTGATCTGATTTGATTAGTTTTCATCTTTCCTTTCCTTTCATCAATCCTACAACAACCAAAACGATCTATTTGAAACCCTCTTGTTCAGATGAGAGTATAAGAAAAAGCGGCTGCCCAAGGCAGCCGCTAATAGCGATCATTGATCAGATATCAGAAAAGATATCCGTCAGAAAGTGCAACCCCGTAGAGCTGTGTACCATCTATACAAAGCTCCCATTATGAGTATACCTTTCCAGGCGACAATGTGACTACCTCAGAGTACATCATCGGAGCAGCAGGCTCGTCTCCCGACTCGTCCGGCAGCCTATATTGATACAGGCTCCGGCTTTACGGTTGCTGAGACACAGCAGGGATTCTGACCCAATTCCGTTAGCCTCTCTCCTTGTTTGTTATGATCTCTAAAACCCTTTAACCCATTAACAGGCTACACCCTCATATCGTATCTGTCAATACGAATAACCTATTGACCACTATTCATCTGTTTAAAAATATCAATAAATATAACTAAACAATCATTAACTGCATTTTGCTGTTTTGGCAGCTGTCCATTTGCCGTAATATGTCTTACCGGACAACTTTGTATATGTGCGCACTCTGAACTGATATTTCGCACCTTTTTTCATTGCCTTGGATCTTACTTCCAGAGTCGTCGTCTTTTTAAGCGACGACCATTTCTTTGCGCCCTTCAGCTTATACTGTACCTGATACCCGGTCGCGTACAGAGTCTTCTTCCATTTGACTGTGAACTTACGCTTAGCTGAAGTGATCTTAAGCCCCTTGACTTTGTATTTTTTTGCAGCGGCCGGATTCTCGCCCGTCCTGTCGATAATGATAGTATAGGAAACTGTTTTGCTCTTCAGCCCTTGCGCCATAGCGTATGCTTTGAATGCAACCGCGGTCTTCTTTCCGGCCTTACCTGTGACGGCGACAGGATCCTCATATACCTTCGTCTTATCGCTTCCGCTCATAGTATAGAACACTGCCGCGCCTGGAGTAGCGCTTGACATGGTCACATACTGAGGCTCTTTATATTTTCCGGCAGAAGGCTTAAAAACAGGTTTGCTCACTTTCCCCTCCTGTACGGTCACTACGACCGAAACGTCGCGGCTGCTTCCATCCGGATCTATACTGTCCGGGAGAGTTACTTTACCCTCAGCGCCGAACGCGACAGGGCAAAGATCCGAAGGATCGTACCTGGTGATTATTACGTCTTCATCCCAGAATACGGACTCAGCACCGAGCGACATGGTCCTGCCGTCTGTAGACTTCGCCATAACTGTAAGTGAGGATAACCTGTCTCTTATCTCTTCCACCGATATTCCATTAGGAAGATCGGTTATACTATCCGAAGATACGGTAAGCCCTGTCCCGTCTGACGTATCGAGGACGAACCTTCCGGCGGGATCTTCCGGCTCCCCTGTAAGATCGATCGTATACAGATAATCCATGACCTCACTCTTTGCTCCGATCGAATTGAAAGCAGCTGCTCTGATAAGATACTGCTTCACCTCACCTTCTTCGCCAAGAACTATCGGCGACTCATAAAGAGTGCTTTCCTCAGTCGGTATCTCTACTGCCTCTTCGTTAGGATCGCCGATGTTATAGTACACCTTTGCTCCTGGCGTGCTCGAAGTAAGTACTATATTTCTCTTCTTGAGATATGTGCCGTTTTCGATATTTGCCAGCGGTCTTGCACATAGCGGCTTAACGACTGATACAGACACCGGCCTCTCCTGTGCTCCGTATCTTGCCCAGATCGAGATCGGATTGTCTGACGCAACTTCTGAACCCTGCGCAGCGATCATTCCGGTCGAGTCGACAGTCACTTTAGACGGCCTGCTGCTCGTCCATACACAATCGGCAGTTACGTCCTTACCGCCGTATGTCGCTTTAGCCTGTCTGGTCTTGTTGCCGCCCTCAGTATAGAGCTCACATGTCGCAGGCTCAACATACAACGGCTCCTTGCCTATATCCAGATTCCTTTCTGTACGGACAAGTTCTATGTCATATGATTTCACTACTTTGCCGCTTGCAGATGTCACTTCTACCCTGACTTCAGCGGATATCTGCCCTTTGATCCAGTATACCGGATATCTGAGATTGCCGTTCATCCCCTTGTCAGGAAGCGTTCCATCAGGATTGGTGTAGACCAGGTCATTTCCAACATGATCCACCGGCCATACCTTTATCGTTGATCTGCTGTCGCTCTTTGTGATCCAGACATTAATAAATTCTTTGCTTCCATCATATCGCCTGCTGACATACTTGACTGTGTCCGGGCTGAATTCAGGGTCCATACCAAGCCCTTCACTTCCCGAAGGTGGTGTATTGGTGTCAGTAATGATTATTCCCTTGAGATTTGCGTCATTTGACGACGTCTTCATATTAAGAGTATATGTCCTTGTATAGTTTTCTTTACCGACAGTCTTCTTTACCACAACTGTAGTTGCAGCAGACTCTTCAGTCACAGGAACTGCCACCTTGCCGCCCTTATACTCTTTCCCGTTGATATACGCAGTCATTCCTTCCGGAACATCAAGCTCGAAGTTCACCGACTGGGCATCATTTGGAGCGATAAGTGTATATTTCAGCGTCCCCTGTCTGAAGTCGATGTTCCATTCTACTTCATCATCACCCGCTGTGACTTTGATATCATTCAGCCATGCTTTGTTGTTAGCGACCGCCATCATATAGCCACTGTCATTTTTGATATAAAGTGTCCCCTCTTTATCTACGGCTATAGGGCTGATGCAGTACTGCTCCATTTCAGATTCAGGACGGAACAGAAGCTCTGCTTCTTTATGATTGCTTTGATTTGCTGACGGTGTGTCTTCAAGGTAATATATGCCGCCCGGAAATGCATTGAATGTGAAGTACAATCTCACGACACCAGACTTTTCAGAGTATGTAGAGAGCACCGGCGCAGCCTGCGGGTATCCGGCTATGTCAACGCAGTAGCGGAACGAGCCGGTACCATCCTTCATGACTTTGATCCTGCGCTTGCCAACGATCTTCTCGTCGTATATCGCCTGGCCGGTCAGCTTCTCATCGTCACTGAAAACGCAGAATTTGTGACCGCCATCCGCATTGAACTGTCCTGCCATACCACATACGCCGACATATATCCTGCCGTTATGTACCACTGGAGATGCAGTCATCAAAGCACCAGTATCGAATGAAGACAGATCGCTGAACTTTCCGTCAGAGCCAAGCTTTACTTTGTGAAGGACACCGCCTTTAGATGTAAAGTAGATATAGCCGTTATGATGTACTACTGTACTCCTGATATCGCCTTTACAACCGTCGATCTTGTCAATGATCTCTCCGGTCTTTTTATCACACGAATAAAGAATAGAAGTACTTGTATACGTTGCATCTCCGGCCGCTCCAAACGTGTTGTTCTGGCCGTCGTCTGAACCGAACACCACATATCTGTCGTTCACATAGCAGCCTGCCCAGTAGAATCCATGAGGGATATCCCCTTCTTTCCATTCTATGTTCAATACGTCAAAATACTCTGAAGTATTTACATCTGTATCCAGCAAAGCACCTACTGTTGGTACATCAAGCCCGGAAATTACAGACGCGCCCTTCTGTGCGCTGCCCTGCTGAGTAAAATGTCCCTGGTAATAATCGAATCCTGCCCTGACAACGGCCTGGCCGGATCCGTCGTCACTGTACTCGATATCTGCAGAAAGGCCGTTCACTGTGCACGGAACAGCAGTGGACTCAGTCGTTCCCGCAGGCAAGAGCTTCTTCCCGGTGCTGTCGCAGATCCAGCACTTCCCGAATCTATCGCATTCGAACTTGTAGCCCGATTTCGGCTTTACCGTGATGAGTGCTGTGTACTTGTAATAATTCTCAGGAGCATCAAAGCCCACAGGCACCTGGAAGGTATCAAGCTCTTCAGCTTTTGTAACTGTCCTGAGCTCTGAAGGCCGTAATGTCCATATAGTTTTCCCGGTCTTCGCGTCAAGGCAGAAATATGCTCCGTCAGCAGTCTCTTTGGTCCAGATCCCTGTATATACACGCCCATCACTATATGTAATCGGGCTCAAAGCCTGTGAACCGGGATAGGCCTTGCTGATCCATTTCAGTTGGAGTGTGCCTGGATCTATACACTGCACACGGCCTCTCAGCAGCGGAAGATAAAGAGCGTCTTCCTTAGAAGAATATGTCATCGGATGCATGGCATAGCTGACGTCGATCTCCATCTTCTCGCTTTCAGCCAGGATCTCTCCTGTTTCTTTGGACAGCTTATATACTTTCTCTCTTGACGCTGTATAGATGTATCCATCGATGATCAGCGGCGGAGTGAATGAGGTCGTATAGCCCGAGACCAGCTGCCGTCCCCATTTCAGTGCGGTATCGTTATATGACTCAGGAGTGCTCCGGTCGGTCACTCCATTATTGTCCACACTATTCTGATAGCTCCCCCATTCGACATCCCTTGCCGCATAGACACTATCTGTCTGCACCAAAAAGAGCATGCTCGCAAAGATGACAGTGAAAAGAATTACTGCACACGTTATGCTCTTGTTTATGATCCTGCTCATTACTGCTCCCTCTTTCGACACATTCTGCCTGCTGCGGGCTGTTAATTTACTGTCCGCAGCTTTCAACACATTCTGCCTGCTGCAGGCTGTCCTTTTACTGCCCGCAGCTTTCAATGTTCAGAAACTGATCTCTTCAGTCAGTCTCAAATAAGATAAACTCGAGTTCTATTTCATCTCCATCATCAGGTATATATGCACCTATGCCCACATTCGGCATAGAGCCGTTTACCCTGTATATCCATCCCGATCTGTTCGAGAAATCTTTCTCGAACAGCCTGTCCTCCCAGCCTTTCGGCCAGTCTTCACGGTCATAGATCGTTATCCTTCGCTCTTCCGCCTCTTCAAGCAATTCTTCAGGAATCTCTGTTCCGGCTGCTATGCCCGGCCTGCTGATCCCCTGAAGATACGAATCAGTCATCGTCGAAGATATGCCGGCTTTCTTGAAAGCATCTCTCAGGATATCAGCTGTCGGCTCCTCTTCAAATATCTTTACTGATATATTGCTCTCTATCACATCCAATCCAAGAGACGGAGCTATTATGCTGACATATACCGTGCCTATCGGTTTTGCTTCCTGTTTGGTATCACAGTTGACACGTCTGGTGATCGTCCTCTTATTGCCCTTTCTGTCAACTGCAGTGATCTTCACGGTATTCTTGCCGTCTTTAACAGCCGGCCGGAAATTCGTCTTTTTCCCTGAAGTCCCGGTACTCGTCAGCTCCTCGCCGTTAAGATATACGGTAAATCTGCCTTCGCCGTTGGAAAACACTGGAATATTCTGTTTCTTGTAATCTGTAGCCGTGACCCAGAAGCTGATCGTTTCGCCTTTGGTACTTACACCGTCTCTCAGACTTGTTTTTATAGTAGGAAGGACGTCTCTGTCTTTTTGTTTCTTTTTATAGTAGTCTTCCTCATCATCGTCATCCGGATCTGTTTCCGAAGGTTTTGATGGATCAGCCGGTTTTGTAGGTTTAGGATCCTGCCTGCGGGGCTCAGGCGTTCTCTGTGGTTCGTTCTCAGGTTCAGGCTCTGCCGCCTTTTTCGGTTCACCTGCTTTTTTGCTGCTCTCCCCTGTATTTCCGCCGCCCTTACCGCTTTCCTGCTTTACCTCGGACTGTCCTCGCGTCTCATCCAGTCTTTTCTGAGTCGCAGTCTGCTGATGACTTGCTCTTTTTTCTGCCAGTATCCTGCTTCGCTCTTTCTCTTCCTCCTCATGGGCGTTCTTTGTATCTTCGTCAATGGCATAATTAGAACCACTAAGGAACACTTGCGATCTCTCGCTGTTAAGACCGCTGATCGCTTCTTCCGGGCTATATGGTCCGTCTGAATTCAGTGTCCCATGTACCCAGAGTACGAAAACAAGCATCAGCAAAACTGATGCTATTCTATAGTATAGTTTTCGTCTTTCCCGCGTCATGTTACCCATATCTCTATTCTAACGCAGTCAGAACTACAGCAACGTTATGCTGTAGGAATTAAATCAGTTCGACATCTCAATAGCGGAATCCTGCTTAGTACGCTTCCTTTTGTGTCGTTCTTTATGTCGTTTCCTCCTATCAAGTGTTTTCTGCGATGGAACGGACAGACCTGCCTCTTCCAAGGCGTAACACCACTTTCCGAAGACTATCTTGTAGTACATCCTGATGTCATACGGCATATCTTTCCATGTAGGTTTCCTGTCGAGAACTTTCCCTGTAGTCTGCAGAATAGAAATAAGCTCTTCCTTTGTATACGGACACTTATTCTTACCTGTCATACCTGGTCCTCTCTATTTGGCTTTTACTTTTACAGCACGTGACATTTTACCATTATAATGAGTGCCGTCTATCTTAGTGAACACACTGACTTTATAGTAGTACACCTTACCTTTCTTCAGCTTTTTATCTGTGAACTTGACAGTACTACCCTTTTTGATCGTCTTGACACGCTTGTATTTGCCATTTTTCTTAGTAGAACGGTATACACGGTATCCGGATACCGGCCTTGTTTCTTCTACACCTTCAGCCGTATACTTCAGAGTGATCTTCTTCCAGCTTATCTTTGCCTTTCCTTTCTTCATAGCTTTCGCAGAGATCTTTGGCTTAGCTGCTTTTGCGGCTTTGATGGCAGCGTTATCAAGCGCCTCATTGATCTCGGCATCAGTCTTTATAGTATCGATCTCGTCTTTTGCTGCTTTAAGAGCTGATGCCACTTCATCCTTCGACCCGGCTGCTTCAATTGCTGCATTACCCCTGTTTATGGCAGCTGCCAGTTCCTCTTTCTGGGCATCTCTATAGAGTGACGCATCTTCATATGACGCCAGCTCTGTTTTTGCGGCTTTCTTCGCTGCGTCAAGCTCAGCCTTGTCATCATCGACTTTGATCAGGTCTATCTCAGCCTTTGCTGCTGCCAGCGCTGAGTTTACTTCTTCCGTGTTTTTCGCCGCGTCTATCATGGTGTTGCCGCGTGCTATGGCATTTGCCAGTTCCTCTTTCTGGGCATCTTCGTACAGCGACGGATCTTTGTACTTGCTGAGTTCCTCCTTTGCCGCCTCTTTCTCTTCTTTCAGCAGATCCGCATCTGTTTTGATCTTATCGATTTCTCTTTCAGCCTTTAATAGCACTGAAGCGACATCATTAGTATCCTTGGCTGCATCTATTTCTGCGATACCTTTATTGATCGCAGCTATCAGCTCTTCTTTCTGGGGATCTCTATACAGCGAAGGATCTTTATATTTACTGAGTTCTGCTTTGGCGGCTTTTTTCGCCTCTTCCAGGTTTCCTTCTTCGATCGCCATCTGAGCGTCTGTTTTGATCTTGTCTATCTCCTTCTTTGCGGCTGCAAGAGCAGAATTGACACCTGCTGTCGTCTGAGCAGCATCTATTGCAGATTTTCCGCTGCTTATAGCAGCAGCAAGTTCCGTTTTCTGAGCATCTCTGTAAAGTGATGGATCTTTATATGAACTGAGTTCATTTTTGGCTGCTGTTTTTTCCTCTGCGAGCAGCATGGCATCTGTTTTGATACCATCAATCTCGGCTTTCGCTGAGACAAGTGCACTGTTGACAGCGCTTGTGCTGTCTGCAGCATCTATCAAGGCGTTCCACTTGGCGATCAACTGAGTAAGCTCTGTCTTCTGAGCATCTCTGTAAAGTGATGGGTCTTTATATGATGCCAGTTCTGTTTTTGCGGCGGCCTTTGCTGCGTCAAGCGCAGCAGAAGGATCTTCTTTTACTGCCAGGTACATAACAGCAGGTGCAAAAGTATCAGATATCACATAATACATTCCTGGCTCCAGACTTGATGTGTCAAGAGTCACCTCACCGTCAGAATCAGTCGTACCACTAACGATAGCGTTCCCGCCTATCGCGTTTACCACACTTACAGTACATCCCTCATCAGCGGGACTGTGTATCGTCTCTGTAGGAAACATGAAATCATCCATCTCTACTTTGTAAAGCGACAGAGTTATCGTACTGTTCTGATCCACTTCCTGATCAATTAACGCGTTTTCTCCAAAGTGATAGAATGTCCCTATATCATCCTCTGATCCATACGGAGTGTTTTTTACCGATACGACATCACCGTTAGTCAAAGCGATCTGATCAGCTGTCGCTCCCAGACCAGGGTAGCCAAATGGATATTCATAGTTCAAATAATAATTCAGATCCCCACCAGTGTAATCCCAAAATGTAGGGCTGAAGAAAATCGATCCAACATTGCCGGAGAACGTGAGATCTTTCCAGTCGTTATCCGCCAGCCAGCCTGTTCCCGCATCAGATGGAGAAACACCGTTCCGATATACTTCTGTAATGTATATAAAAAGATGGAGCATCGTGACTATACCATCTGCAGTTTCTTTCGTACCGGGTTCAAAATTCCCAAACGGGACCCCTCCCGATTCTGCATAGCAGTTTTCATTATAATATAAGTATTCAAGATCGTAATTCGCCAGATCGAAGTACGGAACTGTAACCGGTTCGAGAGCAAATGACGATCCTCCACCCTGTACAAATTCATCATACATTGTCATATTCACATAAACGGTTACTGCTTTGTTCCAATCCGGCGCTGTCTTATCATCTGCATATGCAGTCTGCGCTGTCAGAAAAGACGCAGCAAACAGCATCAAAACAATTATAAGGGCTGCACACATACCTGTTTTTCTGTAACTAAACATTTACCATACCTCCACTTCTAACTGACAGTCGTACTGGAATCACTATTTCGTGCTGTATATTCCTGTTTCATCCAGTCCATCTGGATCCGATAAACATGATCCAGCTATACATACGATCATCAAAAAGGCCACAAATAAAACAGCGGCTGCCTGAAGCAGCCGCTTTAGTAACGTCATCGGATGGTACCGTTGATAACGATACATACCCGGAAGTGCCATCCCACATGACAATGCACCATTTATACAAAGTCCTTTTTAAGGGATATACCTGTCCGAATGACGATGTGACTACCTCAGAGTACATCATCGGAGCAGCGGTCTCGTCTCCCGGCTCATCCGGCTGTCTATGCAGATAATAGACACCGGCTTTACGGTTGCTGAGATACAGCTTGGATTCTAACCTGATTCCGTTAGCCGCTCTCCAATTATTATATATAATATGTATATATATGGTTTATATATCTCTAATTTCAATACCTATATCCATTTATTATGGTACGACTACCTTTTCTGCCTGTCAATAGAGATCAATTAAATTACACTTAAAGCGACAAAAAAGGCAGGCGCCGTTCTATAATGTTCACTGTTTACATGGTATCGATAAGAGTGATATACTCAGTTATGTGACATGTACTGACTGAATTAACAGAAGCAGCACTGTCCTTGAAAGCAGACGGGCTATCTCCGCCTGTAAATGGAGGTATTTATATGAACATTTTCATTACAGGAGACACTCACGGAGACCTCAGCCGGGTAATCGAGATGTACGACGCGATAACATCCGATAATACTCCAGCAGGCATTCCGCATGTAGATAAGTTTGACTATCTGATCCACTGCGGCGACTACAAAAAAGATGGCTTTGATCTTGGCGAGGAGCTTGGACTCCCTGTCATTACAGTGTATGGCAACTGCGACGATGTATGGGAGCCGGATTTTGATATAATCGACACCGACGCCGGAAGCATCGTGGCGACACACGGCCACGTAGAAGACATCAACAATACTCATGAGCACCTCTACGAGCTCGCTGAAGACCAGGGATGCAACTGCATCTGCTACGGTCACTCTCACATCGCTTTCTACGGCGAGGAGAACGGCTATCTTCTCATAAATCCAGGCAGCCTGACCAAGCCTCTTGACGGGACTATGGGCTCCGTCGCGATACTGAAAGCAGACGAAAACGGATATGCCGGGAACCTTATCTGGTACTCAGACCTCCTTAAGGCAAAAGAAGCCCAGGCAGCTGAGGAAGAGCCGGAAGAAGCTCCGGTCGAAGAACCGGCTGCCGAGCCAGAGCCTGAGCCAGAAGAAGCTCCTATTGAGGAACCGGCTGCTGAGCCTGAGTCGGAAGAAGCTCCGACCGAAGAACCGGAAGCAGAGGAACCCGCAACCAAGCCAGAGCCGGAAGAAGTGCCTGTTGAAGAGCCGGCTGCGGAACCTGAGCCAGAAGAAACGCCTGTTGAAGAACCAGCTGCGGAACCTGTGCTAGAAGAAGCGCCTGCCGTTGAGCCTCAGCCTGCACCTGACACGAAGCCAGAGCACAAAGAACCGCCTGCTCCGTCCGCAAAGCCAGCCAAAAAGAAATCCGGCGGGATCGGCGGATTTCTGCGCAGGATCTTCAATTACAGCGACGGACAGTAAAACAGTGCGCAGTATAAAATTGGCTTGATTCAGCACTATCATTAACTAGTTCCTTGAAAGCCACACATGGTAATTGCGTGGCTTTTTGTATATTTAAACAGAAAGCGAGTTATATATGGATAAATTTTTCAAGCTGACCGAACGGCATACCGATGTTCGCACTGAGATCATCGCGGGCATAACGACATTCCTCTCGATGGTATATATTCTTGCCGTCAACCCGGCATTGCTGGAAGCTGGAGGGATGGATAAAGCCTCTGTATTCACCGCGACCGCTATAGCAGGAGCTTTTACTACGCTCCTTATGGGGCTCTATGCGAATTACCCGATCGCGCTTTGTACTGGAATGGGGCTTAATGCTTATTTTGCGTATACAATCTGCGGTGGACTTGCCGCGCAGGGTGTTCAGAATCCATGGACTGTAGCCCTTACCGCTGTCCTCTGTGAAGGCGTGATCTTCGTCCTGATCTCGCTCACAAAATTCCGCGAGCAGTTTGTTAATAGTGTTCCTCAGGTACTTCGCTCCGCTATCATCGTCGGAGTCGGCCTCTTCATTACGATCTGCGGAATGGTGAACGCCGGAATAATGCAGGCTGCACCTTCAACGCTCGTAACGCTCGGAAACCTTGGCTCTCCTCAGGTCGTGCTCGCAATGGCAGGTGTGATCATAATCGCCCTGCTCGCTCATTTCCATGTCCGCGGCCACATCCTGCTCGGGATCCTTGCTACCTGGATCCTCGGCATGATCGCTCAGGCTGCCGGCTGGTACCAGGTCGACCCGGAAGCTGGAGCTTACTCGCTTTACCCAGTCTTCACAGGCAGCTTTATACCTGTGGACAAACATGTTTTTGATTTCAATTTCGGATGGGCGCTCGAGCACATAGTCACCTTTGCGACTATATCGTTTACACTGCTGCTGATCGACCTGTTCGATACAGTAGGGGCTTTGATCGGTATCGCTCCTAAGGCAAACCTCGTCGACGAGAACGGCGACTTCATCGATGCGCGAAAAGCATTCCTGACTGACTCAGTCGGAACTGTCTTCGGTGCGTGTGTCGGAACATCTACTGTCACCGGATTCATTGAATCAAGCACAGGCGTCGCAAGCGGCGGGAGGACCGGCCTTACATCAGTCACCACCGGGCTGCTTTTCATCCTGGCACTGTTCTTCTCACCGATATTCCTTGCGATCCCTATGTTCGCGACTACACCAGCGCTCGTCTGGGTCGGCCTAATGATGATGGAAGAAGCCCGCAATATCTCATTCACAGATGACATCGCTGATTCAGTCGCGGCATTCCTCACGATCGTCATGATGCCGTTCACCTATTCCGTCGAAAACGGCCTGATGTTCGGTTTCCTCTCATGGGTAATCCTGAAGATGCTCACAGGCAAGGCAAAAGAAGTCAAGCCGATGATGTGGATCTCATCCGCGCTGTTTGCGATCTACGCGATAAAGATCGTGTTTATCCCGGGAATCTAAACAGTGCTTGCTGTCTTAATTATTGACTGCCAAAACCCACAGTCCAGGATTTGTTTAGACGATTACCATTCTGACGGGCTGTAGTTTGTGCGGCATCGCCGTCCCAGACTTACAGCCCGCAGTTCGTGTAGCATTGTCCTCATATGCTTACAACCCGCAGTTTGCTCGGCATTGCCCTACCATGCCTACAACCCGCATTTTGTGCAGCATTGCCCTATCATGCTTACAACCCGCAGTTTGTGGGAATGTCTGCTGTTATGCTCTCATCTGGTTTTGGTTTACTTTCTACTGAATCTCTTTCGCGAGGTTGTCTCCGTAGAAAAATGCTTCGTTATTGCTTGATTTACTACACTTTTCATCAAATTCTTGCTGTTTTTTCTACAGAATCTTTCGCTGAAGGCTACATTCGTCTACAGAATAGGTATAATCTTGCAAAATGATATCACTTTTGGTATTTTTATGCTTTCTGTAGACAGAATCAAGGGTTTTTAGCTGTTTCTGTCTACAGAATGAGTAAAATCATGCAAATTGATATCATTTTTGATATTTTTTTGCTTTCTGTAGACGGAATCAGGGGTTCTCTGGCTGTTTCTGTCTACAGAATGAGTAAAATCGCGCAAAATGATATCACTTTTGATATTTTTATGCTTTTCGTAGACGAATCCGGATGTATTTAGTCATTTCTGTCTACAAAATGAGTAAAATCACGTAAAATGATATCATTTTTGATGGGTTTCTGCTTTTCGTAGACGGACGCATAATTGTTTCAGACAATCTGTATAAAGCAGCATGTTGTAAGTATCCCTACAGATCACATTTTACGAATTAGTTCCCACTTTGTAGACTCCTATAGGTTGTTTCTGTGGCAAAACCAATTGGTATTCCCGTATTTTCTACATTTCTCGATCAGAACCATCTCATTTGTCTATAATAGTTTTGCTTTCGCTTACCTATCTCAACTGATGTTAGTATAAATATACTAACATTTGCTCGATTTTATACTAGCTTTAGCATGTGATGCAAATGAGTTAGTATAATTCTACTAACATTTGCTCGATTTTATACTAACTTTAAGCATATGATGCAAATGAGTAAGTATAATTTTACTAACATGTGCTCGATTTTATGCTAACTTTAAGCATGTGATGCAGATGAGTTAGTACAAATATACTAACATTTGTTTTTTTGATGGATTCAGTATTTAGTAAAACAGAAATCAAATGGGCATACACAGACACCAACATTGCTCACAAAAAGACTGCTGCCCTAGTGATCTGTTATCACTCAGGCAGCAGCTTTTTCATGTTATAAGCTTTCGAGGATCTATCCAGACTATATCAGATCGTAGTCTGGCGGTCCTATAGATCTTTGAAGATCCTCATTACCTTTTGCACCGAAAAGCTAGTGGTCAACCGGTTCAGCGGCTTACTAGTCTTCGTCTTTTGCGATCTCTGCAGGGAGACGGCGACGCAGTGCTCCTGTCGGGCAGGCGTCTACGCACTTCATGCAGTTCTTGCAGAACTCTACTGTATCCTTATCTCTGAACTCAGGCTTGATAACGGTCTTGAATCCACGTCTTACAAGTCCAAGTACGCCCTTGCCTACGATCTCGTCGCATGTTCTTACGCAGATACCGCAGAGGATGCACTTGCCCTGATTCCTCTCGATATACTTGAGGTCATGCTCGATGAAGCTGTCATGCTTCTCACCCTGCATTCTCTCAATATCGATCTTGTAGCGGTTAGCAGCTTTGATGAGCTTGCAGTCGAAGTATGCGTGGCATCCGCACTCGAGGCAGCGCTTTGCTTCTTCGACGGCTTCTTCCTCTGAAAGGCCGAGGTTGATCTCACCGAAGTCGCATCTGCGCTCTTCAGCAGGTCTGAGGTGCTTCTCAACTCTCTGCTTCTTTGGCTCGTCAGCGAGATCTGTCTCATCGATCTTACGCTCTGAATAGAACGGTGTCTTGTAGAAGTCGTCGCTCTCGTTCAGATATTTGTCTACCATTGCAGCGCACTTTCCGGCCTGGCCGATAGCTCTTACTGCGATAGTAGCTCCCTTGTTGGTGCACTCGCCGCATGCGAACACGCCTTCCATAGATGTACGGAATGAGTTCTCGCCGCAGTCGATGTTGCCCTTCTGTGAAGCCTGGAGCATATCCCATTCGCCGCGTACGAGTCCATGTCCGAGAGCTGCGATTACTGAATCGAGCTCGAGCTCTTCAAATTTTCCTTCTACTGGAACAGGCTTACGTCTTCCGCTTGCGTCAGGCTCGCCAAGCTCCATAACCTGAAGCTTTACACCGGTTACCTTGCCGTCTTTTCCGAGGATCTCATCAGGGTTCGTGAGGAATTTGAAGTCAACTCCCTCTTCGATAGCTTCTTCGATCTCGTCATCCTCAGCAGGCATCTCGTCTCTTGTACGACGATAGATAACATATACGTTCTCAGCGCCGAGTCTTACTGCTGAACGGCAGCAGTCCATAGCTGTGTTTCCGCCGCCGACGATAGCAACGTTCTTCCCGATCTCAGGAGCATTGCCGTTTGCGTTGGCTGCAAGGAAAGCAGTTCCACCGTAAACACCCTGAAGGTCGATGCCCGGGCATCTGAGCGGCATGTCAGCCCATGCGCCGACTGCAACTACTACTGCATCATACTGAGCTTTCAGTTCTTCCAGAGTAACGTCCTTGCCTACTTTTACGCCATAGTCGATAGTTACTCCGGCATCTGTCAAAACATCCACTTCCTTCTGGAGGATAGCCTTTGGAAGTCTGTACTCAGGAATACCATATCTAAGGAATCCGCCTGCCTTAGGCTGTGCCTCGAGGATCTTTACCTGATGGCCTTTCTCTCTCAGATAGTATGCGCACGCAAGGCCTGCAGGGCCTGCACCGATGACGCAGACTGTCTTATCTGAGTTGCCTTTTACCTTCAGTTTGAACGGATCGTCTGACTCATAGTCTCTGTCGCTTGCGTATGCCTTAAGAGCACAGATCGAAAGCGGCTGGTCTACCAGACCTCTTCTGCAGTTGTCCTCGCAAGGATGCGGGCAGATACGTCCGATCGAGCTAGGCAGTGGAATGTGCTCACGGATGATCTCCGTAGCCCACTTATAGTCCTTCATCTGGATGGCCTTGAGGTATCTCTGTGGATCCTCACCAGCCGGGCAGTTCAGATGACATGGTCCTCTGCAGTCTCCTTCATGGTCACTCATAACGAGCTCCATGTTTATCTTTCTCTGCTTGACGATACGGTCAGACTCTGTATGGATGACCATTCCGTCAGCTGCTTCTGTCGCGCATGCGCGGAGAAGCTTGTTGTTTCCTTCTACTTCTACGATACAAAGGCCGCATGCAGCATATGTCTTAAGACGCTCATCGTTGCAGAGAGTCGGGATATATATGCCGTTATGCTGAGCGATCTCGAGGATTGTCTGGCCTTTTTTCGCAGTAATTTCCTGATCATTGATCGTGACTTTGATATATTCGTCCATTACTGTCCCCCCTTACTCTACGTCGATAGCGCCGAATCTGCAGTTGCTGTAGCACTTGCCGCACTTGATGCAGATCGAATGATCGATCTCATGAGGCTTCTTGACTTCGCCGGTAATAGCCTTCACCGGGCAGTTCCTTGCGCACAGCGTGCAGCCTACGCACTTGTCTTTGTTGATAGTGTATGTGAGCAGCTTCTGGCATTCTTTCGCCGGGCACTTCTTGTCTCTGATATGAGCATCGTACTCGTCTCTGAAGTACTGGATAGTCGTAAGCACCGGGTTTGGCGCAGTCTGTCCAAGTCCGCAGAGAGCCGTGCTTCCTACCATGTGGCAGAGGTCTTCGAGGAGCTCTACGTCTCCTTCTTTACCTTCACCGTCAGTGATCCTGGACAGAAGCTCAAGCATACGCTTGGTGCCGAGTCTGCATGGGAAGCACTTTCCGCATGACTCGTTGGATGTGAAGTTCAGGAAGAACTTGGCCATACCTACCATGCATGTGCTGTCGTCCATAACTACCATTCCGCCGGAACCCATGATGGCTCCTGTGGCCTGCAGTGCTTTGTACTCGATCTTCGTGTCGATGAGTGATGCAGGGATGCATCCGCCTGACGGTCCGCCGAGCTGAACAGCCTTGAACTGACGATCGTTCCTGACTCCGCCGCCGATGTCGAAGATGACTTCACGCAGTGTCTTTCCCATTGTGATCTCAACGAGTCCGCCGCGCTTGATCTTTCCTGAGAGTGCGAATACCTTTGTTCCCTTACTGTCCTCAGTACCCATGGCAGCAAAAGCAGCACCGCCGTTATTGATGATCCATGCAACGTTCGCGTAAGTCTCTACGTTGTTGATGTTGGAAGGCTCCTGGTTATATCCCTTCTGAGCAGGGAATGGCGGCTTCAGCTTAGGCATACCTCTCTGTCCTTCGAGGGATGCGATAAGGGCTGTCTCTTCTCCACAGACAAAAGCTCCTGCGCCGGCTTTGATCTTGATGTGGCATGAGAAGTCGGATCCGAGGATGTTGTCTCCGAGGTATCCTCTCTCCTCAGCAACTTCCAGAGCATGCGACAGTCTCTTGATAGCAAGAGGATACTCAGCTCTTACATAAACAAAAGCATCCTCAGTTCCCATAGCGTATGCTGCGATGAGCATTCCTTCGATCAGGCTGAACGGGTCGGACTCGATAACAGCTCTGTCCATGAATGCACCTGGGTCACCTTCGTCTGCGTTGCAGATGAGATGTTTATGCTCGTTCGGCTGATTGTGGCATGCGTTCCACTTGAACCATGTCGGGAATCCTGCGCCTCCACGTCCTCTGAGGCCTGAGATCTTGACTTCTTCGATTACTTCTTCAGGAGTCATACCTGTCTTCAGGATCTTTGTGAGAGCCTGGAATCCGTCTGCAGCGATGTACTCGTCGATCGACGTCGGGTCGATCAGTCCGCAGTGACGGAGAGCGATACGTGTCTGCTCTTCAAGGTAAACCTTGTCCTCGTCCTTGATCATAAGATCAGCAAGAGCATCCAGGTCATCATCCTTTACTGCCTTTACGATGTCAGCAGCCTGCTCAGGCTTTACGTGAACGAGTCTTGCCGCAAGCTGTTCGTCCTTGTACACATCTACGATAGGCTCGAGGAAGCACATTCCGATACATCCTGTGATGCCGAGCTCAGCGACTTTGTCTGCCTCTAATTCTTTTGCGAGGCTGTCATATACTTTCGCGGCGCCTGCGGAGATACCGCAGCTGCCCTCTCCTACGATAAGCTTTATCATTGAGCAGCCTCCTTCTTTCTGTAATCATTGATGATCTTCACGGCTTTCTTGCCGTCGAGCTGACCATAGGTCTCGCCATTGATCATCATTACTGGTGAAAGCGAGCAGCATCCGAGACATGCCACATACTCGAGTGTGAACAGTCCGTCTTCTGTCGTCTCGCCGTTCTCGATCCCCAGCTCACCGGAGATCACATCTCCGATAGCGTCAGAACCGTTTACATGGCAGGCAGTACCTTTGCAAAGCATGATCAGATATTTGCCGATAGGCTGAAGTCTGAACTGAGCGTAGAATGTGGCAGTTCCCATGATCTTGGCAGGAGAGACTCCCGTCCTCTCAGAGATGTGATAGATCGCATCCATAGGAAGATATCCGTAGACCTCCTGCGTTCTCTGCAGGATGGATATCATGCTGCCATACTGATCCGCAAGCTCGTCCAGGATCTCGTCCAGTGGCTTAAGGTCCAGTGCACTGTTTTCCATGAATTACCTCCTTCTGATTTTTCCTTTCAACAATTGATATATCTTCATTAAAACAATGAACTATTTTACGGCCGGGCCGGAGCGCCGTAGATGACGCTCCGGCCGAGCTCATAAACGATTTTATCTGCAGTAATATCCTTACTGCTCAGGTTTTTCCTCTGCAGGCTCCAGACTCGCTTTCTGATTGACCAGTTTCACATATCTGTCCATAGCGAGGTCTTCATTCTCCTTGAAGAGCTTCTCGGCTCTCTCAGGGAATCTCATCTTAAGTGAGTTGTATCTTACTTCACCCATCAGGAAGTCCTGATATCCACCTTCTACCGGCGGCTTGCTGTCGATCGTCAGCGGGTTCTTTCCTGCCTTCGCAAGGTCAGGATTGTATCTGATGAGGTTCCAGTATCCACAGTCTACGGCTTCCTTCATCTCTTCCATGATCTTGTTCATGCCCTTCTTGATGCCGTGGTTGATGCACGGTGAGTAAGCGATGATCAGAGATGGGCCGTCGTATGCTTCAGCTTCCTTGATGGCCTTGATTGTCTGGTTGTAGTCAGCACCCATAGCGATCTTGCAGACGTATACATAGCCGTAAGCTATCGCGATCTGTGCGAGGTCCTTCTTTCTGATCGGCTTGCCGGCTGCCGCGAACTTGGCGACTGCGCCGACAGGTGTCGACTTGGATGCCTGTCCGCCTGTATTGGAATATACCTCTGTGTCATATACCATGACATTTACGTTCTCTCCTGATGCGAGCACGTGGTCTACTCCGCCGTAACCGATATCATATGCCCAGCCGTCTCCTCCGAACGCCCATACTGAAGGCTTCCTGAGCATATCCTTGTTCTGAAGGATGAATTTGGCGTCTTCTGAGTCTCCGAGAGCCTCGCATGCCTTTTCAAGATCAGGCGCAACCTCAGCTGCCTTCTCAGGATCGTTCATCGTTGCGAGCCATCCCTCTGCAGGATCTCCGAGCTTATCCAGATTCCTCTTAACAGCGTCTTCAACTTCCTTGCGTCTTGCCTTTACAGCGATAGCCATACCAAGTGCGAACTCGGCGTTATCCTCGAACAGGGAGTTGGACCATGCAGGGCCGCGTCCTTCTTTGTTTACTGTGTAAGGCGTGCTCGGAGCACTGTTGCCCCAGATAGATGAGCATCCTGTAGCGTTTCCTACGATCATCCTCTCGCCGAAGAGCTGTGTGATCAGCTTCGCGTATGGAGTCTCGCCGCATCCCGGGCATGCGCCTGAGAATTCAAGCAGCGGCTGCTTGAACTGAACGCCCTTTACTGTATCGTCGCTGAACGGAAGATCCTTGTTGTCGACATTCTCGAACAGGTAATCGAACTTCTTCTGCTCTGCATTCACGATCTCATCTTCAACAGGCTTCATCTCGAGAGCCTTGGTCTTGGACGGGCATACCTCTGCGCAGAGTCCGCAGCCTGTGCAGTCGAGAGCTGAGATCGCGATCGAGAACATCTTTCCTTCTGTTCCCTTTCCGATCATCTTGATCGCATCTCCGTCTACTGCGGCAGCCTGCTCTTCTGTAAGAGCAAATGGTCTTACTACTGCGTGCGGGCATACCATAGCGCAGCGGTTGCACTGGATGCAGTTCTCCTTGATCCATACCGGAGTATCTGCAGCGATACCGCGCTTCTCGAAAGCAGATGTTCCCGAAGGCTGTGAGCCGTCGCTTGAATCGAGGTATGTGGAAACAGGGATGTCGTCCCCTCTCATCGTCGACATCGGGACCATGACTTTGTTAAGGAACTCTGTCATCTTTTCGTCGCGGCCGATCAGCTCAGCAGGAGCCGGATCGTCAGGAGCGTCAGCCCATGACGCAGGTACATCTACTTTATGAACATATTTGATACCGGCTTCTACAGCTGCGATATTCATGTTCACGACTTTCTCGCCCTTGCGTCCGTATGTGTGCCTGATTGCATCTTCCATGTATTCCTTGGCTTCATCGATAGGAATGATGTCGGCCAGCTTGAAGAACGCTGCCTGAAGTATCGTGTTGGTCCTCCTTGCGCCGAGTCCGATCTCTTTCGCCAGATTAACGGCGTCGCATGTGTAGAACTTGATGTCGTTCTTTGCGATGAATCTCTTTACTTTTCCAGGCAGGTGCTCATCGAGCTCCTCGTCCTTCCATACGCAGTTCAGCAGGAAGTGCCCGCCCGGCTTGACGTCTTCTACCATGTCGTACTTCTTAAGGTACGCTGAGTTATGGCAGGCTACGAAGTCAGCCTGCTTGATGTAATATGTGGATTTGATCGGCTTGTCTCCAAAGCGGAGGTGTGAGATGGTCACGCCGCCTGACTTCTTGGAGTCATACTGGAAGTATGCCTGCACCTTCTTGTCGGTGTGGTCTCCGATGATCTTAACGCTGTTCTTGTTCGCGCCAACTGTTCCGTCAGCTCCGAGGCCCCAGAACTTGCATGCTGTGGTCCCCGCAGGCTGTGTGTCAGGATACTCTGACGGTACGAGCGAAAGGTGCGTAACATCGTCGTTGATGCTGATCGTGAACTCCTTCTTAGGCTCGTCAGACCACATGTTCTCGTATACAGCGAGAACGTCGCCCGGCTGGATGTCCTTGGATCCGAGTCCGTATCTTCCGCGGAATACAGGTACATCTCTGAACTCTGTGTCTGAAAGAGCAGCGACCATGTCTGCGTACAGCGGCTCTCCTACTGAGCCAGGTTCTTTAGTCCTGTCGAGCGTAGCGATCTTCTTTACTGATTTCGGAAGTACGTTCAGCAGGTATTTAACTGAGAACGGTCTGTACAGGTGTACTTCGACGACGCCGACTTTCTTATCGCCCTTTGCGTTGATGTAGTCTACTACTTCCTCTGCGCAGTCGCATACGGAACCCATAGCTACGATGACTTCCTCAGCGTCAGGCGCGCCGTAATAGTTGAACGGCTTGTAGTCTGTGCCGATAAGAGCATTGATCTTATCCATATACTCGGCTACTACTTCCGGATATTCGACATATCTTCCGTTCTTCGCCTCGCAGTGCTGGAAATATGCTTCAGGCTGTTCTGCGGCACCGTTAAGATGCGGGTGCTCAGGATTGAGCGAGCGTGCTCTGAATGCCTGTACAGCATCCTTGTCTACCAGTTCTTTCAGCTGATCATAGTCCCAGATCTCGATCTTCTGCTGCTCGTGTGAAGTTCTGAATCCATCAAAGAAATGCAGGGTAGGCATAGATGACGCGATCGTAGCGAGATGTGCTACTGCGGCAAGGTCCATGACCTGCTGAACATTGTTGCTCGCGAGCATGCCGAATCCTGTCTGGCGTACTGCCATGACGTCCTGCTGATCTCCAAAGATAGACAGAGCATGTGTTGCAAGTGCTCTTGCCGAAACATGGAATACTGCAGGCATCTGTTCAGCAGCGATCTTATACATATTAGGTATCATCAGAAGAAGGCCTTGTGAAGCTGTAAACGTTGTTGTATACGCACCGGCATTTACAGATCCGTGAACGGCACCTGCAGCTCCGCCTTCGGACTGCATCTCTATAACCTTTACTTTTTCTCCGAAAATATTTTCCCTGTCCTGAGAGGTCCATTCATCCACACTCTCAGCCATTGGAGATGATGGAGTGATCGGGTAAATAGCAGCAACTTCAGTAAATGCATACGCTGCATGCGCTGCCGCGGTATTACCGTCCATCGTCTTTAACTGTCTTCTGCCCATAGTATGTTTCCTCCATTTGATAACAAAAAACACCGGGTATAAATACCCTCTTTATCTTACTATTTCAGCACCTTAAAGTCAACAAAAATGGAGACCGAACGAAGTCGATCTCCATCTGTAAAGCTGTCTGAAAAGAGTAGTCTCGTCGCTTGAGAAACACTGCTTAATTATCACTCTTATATTTACTTTTTGATCACTCAGGTATTTCCAGATATGTGACCGCGCAGTATCCAGGATACAATATCTGACGCGCTGTGAACTTGAATCTCTTTCCGCCCACTGCATACATGAAGTCGCCGTCGACAGGCTCTCCGTCGAACGCCGCTCTGCTCACCTTGTCGAACCAGTCCTCCTCGATCGACGGATACAGCTCTCTGACACTGTGGCCGATAACCTCGTCAGCAGTTTTTCCTCCATACTCTGCATATTTCTTGTTCACATAGAATATCACCGCATCGATCCTGCCGCTGTGCTCGGCGCGCGTCACGCGATACACGCTGTACGAGAGCGGGAGATCGTCGAACAGATGGAACAGCTCCGAGGCGTGAGCTATACGGCTCTCAGCCGAGATGTTATCGTCATAATCAGCATGAAGCCTTAGCTCGCAGTGCTTGGCCTGTTCTTCCAGGTCTCCGTATTCCGAGAACAGCGCGAATCCTATGGAAAGATACAGCGTGACCGGCGTTCCTCCGACTTCACGGATCGTTTTCCCTATCTCTTTTATCCTGTCCCGCACCGCGAACGCATCGCTCCGGTCTTTTACCTTGCACAGCATTATGAACCTGTGTCCCATGTACCGCGCGACCGCGCAGGTCCTTCCGTACTCTTTCTCAAGTAGCTTGCCGAACACAGTCAGGATCTTATCGCCGAGATCAAAACCATACTGCTCGTTGATAGTATTGAAATCGTTTATCTCTATATGGATACGCACGAAGTCCGCGTTCCTGAGATAGTATTCATCGCGGTATCTTACGATCTCCTCAGAGAGCCCCCGGAAGTTCAAAAGGCCGGTCAGCATGTCTCTTCGAAGCGTTTCTTTGCCTCTCTTGTCGTTGGCCGTGAGGAGTTCTCTGTCGATAAAGTAACCAATGAGGCCTTTGATCTTGCCGTTGTCGTCGTACATCGGCGTCTTGCTTGCCAGTATCTCCTTGCTCTCCCCTCCGCTCGTGCAGAGCCCCGGGATGTTATGCGTCGTAACGCCCTCATGTATAACCTGGTACTCGTCGTCTCTGTAGCGGTCCGGGTGTATGTGCCATCCAAGATCTTCGTCATTCTTCCCGATGATATCATCCAGAGAATCAAAACCATAATAGTCCAGGAAGGCTTTGCTCGCCCCCAAGAATCTGCGGTCCGTGTCCTTCCAGAAGATCCTGAGAAGATCCGACTTTACGAGATTCTCCCAAAGATGTGCCGGCGAACAGATCTCATTAGCATCCGGGGCGTCGCTGGTCTTCTGCATATACCCAGCGATGCTGTCATGGACGTTTCTTATGAGCATGAAGTAGTTATCATCGTCGAGCTTGAGGAGCGTGTACTCCTTCCACGCATACTGTCCGTGGCGCACGCTCGTGCGGAACACCTGAGATATGCTCGACGTGCTCGTATCAGCGAAGTGCTCCGCGACCGTCTTCGGGTCGAAGAGACTGATGTAGCTTTCCCTGTCGTCTGGGTAAATGTATTTCCCTGCGTATTCTTCCAGCAGCTTTCGTATACCGCGTCTTCCGGACACCAGATCTTTTCGCGTTGCAATATAGAGCGGCCGGATAATGTCTTCTTTGATATTTACAAGTGTGATCCTCTCGAACAGCGCATAGACCCGCCTTACGAACTCGTCAAGTTGGCTCGTGTTCTCCGACTGCATTTCCTTGCTCAGGTCCGTTATCCGTATGAGCACGCAATATCTTCCTTTCGTCTTTGCCATGCAGCGGACCTGGACCTCATAATAATCCTCATTGTATGTGAACAGCATCCTGCCGTCGCCGCCGTTTCTCACTGAATCCATCAGGTTGATCATCTTGTCCGACAGCCTGCTGTACGGCTGCGGCCTGCAGAGCATATCCTGCGTGAAGACGATCGATACCAGACCGGTATCTCCCGCAGTTTCCTCGAAAGCGCTGTTATAGAAAAGGACGCTGAATGAATCTTCCGCAAACTCAGCAAGAGCAAGCGGGATACTGTTAAGCTGCCTTGCGCTGACCAAAGCGTCCCGCTCTTCTCTTGTCATGAACGGGACCGCGCTCAGATAGTCGATCGTTCCTATCGTTTCATAATACTGCCTGTCCTGCGGCTCTTCTATGCTTATCCCCTGCTTAAGTATATTCGCAAGAGAATCCTCATACGGCATAGGTTTTCCGAAATAGTATCCCTGAACCTTCTCACAGCCGATATTCCTGAAGTACCTGAACTGCTCCTCGTCCTCCACTCCTTCGACGAGTGTGTGGATCTCTATGCTCTTTGCCATCTCGACGACTGACGTCGCGATGCGCTTGGACCTCAGCGTGAACGGCCTTACGAAGCACATGTCCAGCTTGAGCTCGTCAAACGAGAACTCTTTCAGCGCGTTAAGCGATGAATAGGCGCTTCCGAAGTCGTCCATCCATATCTGGTATCCTGCGCTCCGGAACTTGTCGACTATCCCTTTAAGGAGCTCCTTCTGCTCAGCCATGACACTCTCTGTTATCTCGAAGTAGATGAAATCGTGCGGGATCTGAAAGTCGCTGACTATCTGGTCGGCAGATGTGAAGATATCACATAATGTGAAATCAAGACGTGAAAGATTGACAGATACAGGTATCGGGGTCTCGCCGCGGGTCACGGTGCTCCTGATCCTCTCACATACCTGCGTCAGGATCGCCTCATCAAGGCGGTATATGTTCTTTTCCTTTTCCAGTACCGGTATGAACTCATCCGGGTATATCATGCCGATCTCAGGATCGATCCACCGTGCGAGCGCTTCAAAGCTGCACAATTTCCCAGAAGAAGTGCGTATTACAGGCTGATAGAACGCCTGTATCTCATGACGCCTGATCGCCTCTTCGAAATGGCTGCTGACGAATTCTTCAATATTCCTGCCCATACCGGCTCCTCCACGCAAAAAAACAAGATGTCTACAGTCGTATGTTTCCTTCGTCGATCATTAACCATTTACATCAGTGAATATATTATATCACATAGTAAAGAATGCGTACATAAGTTTTCGGGGATTCATGCGACATCATGGCCGCGATCAATACCGGCCTGTCATCTGACCATAGCGATGATTAATCATGCGGTCACCGTCGATTTCTCTTGACACGACAATGTCATTTTGTTAATATAGTAAAGCAAACAAAAAGCAAATATATGCGCCACTAGCTCAATTGGATAGAGTGCCTGACTACGAATCAGTAGGTTGGGGGTTCGAGTCCCCCGTGACGCACCACGAAAAAAGATGGCCGAGGCCATCTTTTTTCATGGTGCGGAGCGGGGGAACTCGAACCCGAACAGCCGTTTACTCTACCTGACCCTGTTATCTCCCCGGCGGGAAAGAATAGAGCCCAGCAGTTCTTTAAATTTATCTATATCCACCGGCTTTGAGATATGTCCATCCATACCGGCCTTTATACACGCTTTCACATCCTCTTCAAAAGCGTTCGCTGTAAGTGCGATGATCGGTATATCCGCCGCATCCGGGCGGTCCAGCTTCCGGATCGTCTTTGTAGCAGCTAGTCCGTCCATGACCGGCATCCTCATATCCATTAGAATAACGTCAAAGTGGCCAGGCTCGTTCTGTTCAAACAGCTCCACTGCGCGTTTGCCGTTTTCTGCCCATTCCGACGTGATATTCTCCATATCCAGAAGATCCGTCATGATCTCCGCGTTCATTTCCACGTCTTCCGCAAGCAGAACATGAAGTCCGGCCAGAGATATCTCCGCAGCAGCCTCATTAACATTGCCGGAATCCGCGGCATGATCCGCCTTCTTCAGCGGTATAGTGACAGTAAACGTCGTTCCGCTTCCCTTCCTGCTCTCAACACTTATTGTGCCGCCCATCAGGTCGACCATATTCTTCGTAAGCGCAAGCCCGAGGCCGCTTCCCCCGTAACGGTTCGTCGTCGTAGCGTCCTCCTGAGAAAACGGCTCGAAGAGCTTCGGGATAAACTCCTCGCTCATGCCGACACCGGTATCCTTCATCGTGAATCTGAGCTCTCTGATATCATCGGTACAGCTTTTCTGCTCTACTCTGAATGTGACAGTCCCCGGCGGATCGGTAAATTTAACGGCATTACCGAGAATATTGATTATTATCTGTCTTACTCTCAGGTCGTCTCCGATAAAGTACTCCTCCATATCACCAATCACACTGCTGTCGTATGTAAGACCTTTATCTTCACACTGTCCGTTGATTATGATATTGATCTGCTCGATCATCTCTTTGAAGGAGAACTCCTCCTCCTTGAGTACCATACGTCCGGATTCGATACGGCTCATGTCCAGGATGTCATTTATAAGTGCCAGCAGATGACGTGCGCTTGCGCCTATCTTTTCGAATTCATCACGGATGTGCTTAGGTATGTTCTTTTCATGAAGCGCAATACTGTCCAGACCTATGATGGCGTTCATCGGCGTCCTTATCTCATGGCTCATCGAGCTCAGGAAAGCCGTCTTTGCTTCATTTGCCTCTTCCGCCCTGGCCAGCGCCTCAGAGAGAGCACGGTTCTTTTCCATCTGCTCGCGGGTCTCGCGGTCGACATCAGAGAATCCGATCGCGACGGCATGGACGATATGGTCGTCGCGTTCCTCAATAAGACGCACTCCGGCTATCCTGACCATCTCATACTGCTCGACGCCGTTTTTGACAGTAAGATATCTATGCGAGATCATCTTCTCCGTCGCAAGTCTTTCACGGATATTGTCAGCTTCAACAAAATCCAGAAAATCCGCTCTGTAATTCTCTACTATATAACGCTCCGCATAATCGATCATGCCTTCGCGGAACGGGAAGATACGTCCTTCCCACATATTCTTATTCTGTTTATCCGTCGACCGGACGCAAAGGCTCTCATCCTTGTCGAGATTAACGTGGTATATGCTCGTGTAATCTGCGGACATCGCCGTGATCATCTGGTGATCCGTCTTTAAATGTTTCTCCATCTCCTGCTTCAGGAGCTGATGATCCGTAACGTTGTTTATCAGCGCTATGATACCCTTGACCTTGCCGTTATCATCGAAAACAGGACGCTTGATCAGCTGAAGGTATTCTGTAACACCGTCTTCATTCTCTTCAATGATATAATCGGCACCCTTGCCTGTCTCAAGAATACGGCGGTCCGATTCGATCGCCTTTTTCGCGTTTTCCTTATCACGTCTGATATCCAGATCCGTTTTCCCTCTGATCGTCCAGCACGGGTCATTTCCTGTATCAAGGTGATGCCAGTACTTTGTAGAGAAGACATAGCGACCTTCTGTATCTTTAAGATATATACAGGAAGGAAGCTCCCCGAGCATCTTCTCAACTTCAGTAAGAGACATAGAGTCCTTTGCCCGTATAGCGTTTCTGATCCGCTGATATACGAGCTGCCTTGGCGATCTCTCACAGATAAGGTCGAAGAACCCGTGCTCGATGCAGTCTATATCTCCATCATCAGCATATGAATCCGAAATGGCGATCAGTGGAACAGCAGACAAAAAAGAGTATTCCTGTATATGATCAGAGAAGATAAAGCCGCTCTTTCTGGCAAGACTGAGCTCCACCAGCACAGCCGCAATTCTTCTATAATCCTTTTTCAGAACTTCTATCCCCTTCTGCTCCATAGTGACGTGTACCACATTAAAAGCCGGTGAGAGCATCGTAGTGAAAGATCTGATAATATCCTCTTTTTCAGCAATCAGTAGTATGTCGTTCATTATAAGTGTCCTCATGTAGCTGATATATTACAAAAGGGTGAGATCATCAATTCTCTCACCCCTTTTTACAGTCTGCTCTTTTCTAATCTATCCCAGGTATCGGGAATCTGAGCGCGAGAGCCTTCACATCGCGGCGTATCGACTTCAGCTCATCTGAGTATTCAGGCAGATGGTCTTCATCTCCAGCCTTCTGGCATATCAGAGCTACGTCTTTCATCCATTTCGCGATCATATGCATCTCTTCGATACCCAGACCTCTCGTCGTTACAGCAGGCGTACCAAGACGGATGCCTGACGGACGAAATGCATCACTCTTATCTGAAGGCAGAACATTGGCATTCATCGTAAGGCCTATCTTATCAAGAGCTCTTTCAAAGAACTTACCATCTATACCATAACTTGCCCTGATGTCAACAAGGATCAGATGGTTGGCAGTTCCATTGCCCTGCAGAATAAAACCGTTTTCTTTCAGATCATCTGCCAGGATCTTCGCATTATCGACGATATTCTTTACATATGTCCGGAAGGACGGCTGTAATGCCTCACCGAAAGCAACAGCCTTGGCAGCGATAATATGATCAAGCGGGCCGCCCTGTGTACCCGGGAAAACAGCTCGGTCTATAAGTACCGGTATGTTCTTGAGTGTATGATCCGGCTTGCTCAGAGGCGATGCGACATGGCCTTTGCTTAAGATCAGTCCGCCCCTCGGACCTCTGAGAGTCTTATGCGTAGTGGTGGTCACAACATTGAATCCATAATCAAATGGATTTGGATGCACTCCTCCTGCGATCAGGCCTGCAACATGCGCCATGTCCGCCATCAGCAGAACTTCATGTCCGGCTTTTCTGCTGACATCATCACGTATCCTGGCGATACGCTTGAAATCCGGGATCTTCATATAGGCAGAATAACCTATGAGGATCAGATTAGGGAGATTCTCAAGTGCCTTTCTCTCCAGCTCGTCGTAATCTATATCTCCTTCTGCCGTAACACCATAATTCACGAATTTCCAGATGTGAGCATCTAAAGTGACTTTCGCGCCATGCGTAAGGTGGCCTCCCGCAGGAAGTGACATGCCGAGGATCGTATCTCCCGGCCTGCACCAGGCGTAATAAACAGCCATGTTCGCCTGGGCGCCTGAATGAGGCTGCACATTTGCATGATCAGCATGAAAGAGTCTGCACGCTCTTGCGATCGCCAGTCTCTCGATACGGTCCACATTCCTCTGGCCGCCATAATAACGGTGATTGGCGAGCTTCTTTGAAGCGATCTCGTCATCATCCCATTCGGTGAGCCCTGTAAAGCTTGGATACCCTTCAGAGTACTTGTTAGTCAGGATGGATCCCATAGCAGACAACACATTGCTGCTCACATAGTTCTCGCTTGGGATAAGTTCCAGTCCTTCGCGCTGACGCTTCTTTTCTTTTTCTATTAGATCAAATACCGGTTCGATAAATTCACTCATAAATATCTGTTTCTCTCTATACGATATGAGCGGCCGCTTTATGCGGCCGCTGTTTTCATTATATCAATCTGTCATCTGCATCGATCATAGATCGCTGCAGTTGTCACATCAGTGAAGTCAGTATCAGATCTCCAGAACTTTGCTCAGGAAGTCCTGAGTCTTCGGATTCTGAGGATGTCTGAACACTTCTTCAGGTGTACCCTCTTCCTGTATCACGCCGTTGCTGATAAAAATGACGCGGTCAGCTACTTCCATGGCGAATCCCATTTCATGTGTGACTATGACCATCGTCATGCCCTCAGCCGCCAGTTCCTTCATTACCAGAAGTACCTCTCCGATCATCTCCGGGTCAAGTGCCGATGTCGGTTCGTCAAAAAGCATGATGGAAGGATGCATGCAGAGAGCTCTCGCGATCGCTACTCTCTGTTTCTGTCCTCCGGAGAGCTGATGAGGGAATACGTTTGCCTTGTCAAGAAGTCCTACGCGGTCAAGCATATATTTCGCCGTCTTGACTGCTTCTTCTTTTGTAGCTTTCTTGAGGTCAACAGGCGCAAGCGTCAGGTTGTCCAGCACACTCATATTTGCAAACAGGTTGAAGTGCTGGAATACCATGCCTACATCTTCACGGACCTTGTTGATGTTGACCTTCTTGTCCGCGATGTTGCTGCCGTTTACTTCAACTGTTCCGGAGGTTATCTCTTCAAGACCGTTCATACACCTCAGGAATGTGGATTTACCCCCTCCTGAAGGGCCGATGATCACGAGCACTTCTCCTTCTGTAACGTCCAGATCTATACCTTTAAGGACCTCCAGCTTATTATTATATGTCTTATGGAGATCCTTTACATGTATCTTGACTTTATCAGACTTCTTGTTGCTTTTCTTCTCTATATGATGCGCCAGCCTTATATCCATTTCGGCTTCGGCTGTACTGAAATCACTTTCCGTTCTTTTCTGCTCGTCTGTCATAATTCAGCCTCCTTTCCAGTATCTTGGCTATCCTCTGCAGGATAAGTATAACGATCAGGTACATAACAGCTACGATCGACCATACCTGGAAGGATTTGAATGTGATAGCGATAACGTTCTGTGCCTTATTGACCAGTTCAGGGAATCCGATGACCGAAAGAATGGATGTATCCTTCAGCGTTATGATGAACTGGTTTACGATGCTCGGCACCATGTTTTTGATAGCCTGAGGAAGAACTACTCGGTACATACTGCGCCAGTATGTGAGTCCGAGGCTCCTTGCGGCTTCCATCTGTCCGGGATCTATGGATTGTATACCCGCTCTGATGATCTCCGACATATAAGCTCCGCAGTTTAAAGCCAGACAGATCGTACCAGCTGTGAGCGCTGTAAGAGTCACTCCCATGCCGAAGAACTGATTCAGCGCATACGGTACGCCGATATATACGAAGAACGCGAGTACTATCATAGGTACTCCACGGATAAGATTTACATATATCAGTGCTATGCTATTACAGATCTTGTTTTTCACAACACTCATAAGGCCGAAGATCACGCCCAGAATGCATCCGAAAAACAGGCTTAACAGTGCCAGAAGCAGAGTCTGACCCATTGCGGTCAGCAAGATCGGACCATATTGAGATAGAATTTGAGCCATAAGTCACCATCTTTCAGCATAAAAAGGGCATCGGATCACTCCAATGCCCTTCATAACAATAATTATTTACTCTTCGGCTTCACCAAGATATTTTGCGATGATCTCATCATATTTGCCGTTTGTCTTGATATTAGCAAGTCCGGCATTGAATGCGTCGATAAGATCCTGCTTGTCCTTGTTGAATACTGCCATACCATAAGCAGCCGGAGCATTTTCAGTTCCGTCTACATACTTCATGTCAAGCTCGCCAGTCTTGATGCTGTACTTCAGAATAGGGGTATCATCGAAACATGCTACTGCCTGTCCGCCTGTTACCTGCTGATACATATCAGGAGATGTGGAAACACGTGTTACTGTGAATCCGATCTTCTCGCTGAGCTCAGTAGCATACTGGTCGCTCATCGTTCCGTTCTTTACTACTACGGTCTTCCCTTTCAGATCCTGAATGCTTGCAATGTCTGAGTCAGCCTTTACAGCCATTCCCTGTGTTGCATCGTAGTATCCTTCTGAGAAGATCCAGCCATTCTCTTTTCTTTCCTCTGTGATCGACGCGCCGGCGATCATACCGTCAGCCTGTCCGGCCTGACACTCTGCGATTGCCGCATCCCAGCCGATGTAGTGAAGATCATATGTGAATCCCTGGTCTTCAGCTATTGCCTGAAGGATCTCCATGTCGATACCCACAATATTGCCGTCCTCATCTTCGAACTCAAATGGGCTGAATCCTTTATCAGTTGCTATGGTATACTTCTTTCCTTCTGCTTCGCTCTTCTCCTTTGGAGCACATGCTGCAAGCATACCGACTGATAGTGCTGCGATAAGCACAAGCGCTAATACCTTTTTCATTGAATCATCCTCCTTCTTTAAAACAGCTCAACCTCAAGCCGTCTATACGCCGGAAACAATACACCGATCCAGCGTATAATAAAACTATTTTGTATTATATCATTGATATTTCAACAATTCAATACCGGCTGACGATACATGATATCCTCGCATACTTCCCCATGAATGTACATAATACAATAACAGTACACTTTGAGGGTTTAACAATGCAAAGTACAAAAGTGTTCTTTTTTTGTTTTTCTGCACATATAACAGGTATTACGGTCTTCTTACACCGCCGTCCATATTAATCTGTTGTCTGATATTTCTGATCGCACTCTGCCGGATCCTTCCAGCCACGCAAGATATGACCTCACCGTGCTTCCCACGAGTGCATGCTGCTCGAACGTCATCTCGAGGCCGTAATCATCAAAAATTCCTTTAAGGATATCATCAAACACGGCAGACGCTTTGCATATTCCGGCTATTTTATCAGCTATCTCATGGACTTTAGCGATATTCAGCTCAGCAAGCTCTGAGACATCTTCTGCCGGCTCTGCATGTGCAGGGATGAACAGTCTTGCTTTCATGGCTTTTACCGCTTCCAGCGTGCTCAGGTAAGCCTCCACGTCTACAATGAAGCTTATCTGATATTTCTTAAGTGTCTCAGCGCTCGCAAGACAATCCGCGAGATATACTATATCGTCTTGCGTCCTGAAGCCGACCATGTCGAACGAATGACCCGGAAGCGGCATCATCACCCATCCGTCAGGAAGAGCATGCTCGTCCAGCAAAATCGCATCACTTTCTTTAGCCATCAGAAACTTATGTCTCAGCTCTGACGGCGGATACCCTCCATAAAGGAAAGAAGGCTCCAGCAGTGGATGCCTGGTGAAGCTGCACTCGATACCCGGAGCGTATATCCTGCACCCTGTCTGCACCGCAAGATACCTGTTCCCGCCTATATGATCCGCATGAGAATGCGTATTATATATCGCCGTCAGCTTCCAGCTGTTAGCATCCAGTATCTTCTTTACCTTTTTGCCTGCATCCTTGTCATTTCCGCTGTCGATCAGGCATACTTCATCATCGCCGGTCTTCACCAGGCCGATCTTTGCCGGGCTTTCAATGTAGTAGCAATCTTCAGATACCTGTACCAATTCATACATTACAGTTTCTCCTTCAGAACGCAGAAGCATATCTCTTATAGAGGCTTTCTCAGTGACACTCTCAGTGCATCAGTACCTCTCCTTGATCACACCGTCACGATATGCCTGCACAAGTTCCTTGAGATCCGCGATCTTCTGCTTGATATCGATTCCCTTGTCTGTATCTGCAACAAGCATCCGCTTATCCAGCTTTTCGACTACTTCAAGTCTGGGCGAATGGAATTCCTGCGTACCGTCTTCCTTCATCGGGCTGTATGGCTTATGTTCTGCAAGCGCCATGGAGTGTGAGTTGTAGATGAATGTGTAGCCTGCGATGCCGGTCGTCTTCTGATAAGCCTTTGACATACCGCCATCTATGATGAACAGCAGGCCGTCTGCCTTGATCGGGCTCTCGCCCTTTTTGATCTTTACAGGTACATGTCCGTTCAGGATCTTGGACCTTGATGGATCAAGACCGAACTCACGAAGCATCTTCTCTACCGGTCCGCGCGATTTGATCAAAGTATAATATGGGCCGGTCGTTTCCTTATGTGTAGACTTGTCTTCTATAAACATCCTCTCGAATGTCGTCATCTTGTCTTTGCCGAAGAGCGGCGACTTGCTGCCCTTCCAGAGGTACCACATGAGATCCCCCGGCTTTCCGCCCTCTGTTGCTTTTTCCGGCGTATAGAACTGCTTTCTTACCTGATCGTCCAGATACTCCATGAGAGCCCTGCCCTTATGTGACTCTCCTGCGAGCTTTACATCCATGAACTCACCGTCTGCAGTCATCGGCATGCATCCATGGAACATCAGGTTCCCGTTTGTGATCTTGAACAGCGCACCGTGGCTGAACAGGAATTTGATGTGCTCCTGCAGCTTTTCGGAGTTCCTGATAGATACCTCCAGTGCTTTCATCACAGTTTTCTCATCATCTGTAAGCTCGTATGGATGCGCCGGATCCACCGTCGGAAGGAACATATCCTTGAGCGGCCATACTTTTCCGTCGACAGTTACCGTCTTCTTATCAAAATCTATCTTGTCGAGCAGCAGCCTGTCCTCCATCTCATACTCCGGGTGCTCCATGATGAGCTGCCCTTCGACTTTGAGCATGATTATGGAGATGGCTTTGTTCATCCTGGCTGCAGTGCCCATGCTTACCGGGTCGCCTTTATTCTCATCGTATAGATGCGGCTTGAAAGCTTCACACGGGTCATCTCGGTATGCCCTCGCAGCAAGTGACGTAAGAGGTCTCAGATTGATACCGTAACCAACTTCCAGCATGTCAAAATTGTTATAGCTCACATTGTTTCTGATTATGTTCGCTATGCACGCCCAGTTCCCGCACGCGGCGCCCATCCATATCACGTCGTGGTTCCCCCACTGGAAGTCCACATCGTGCTGTTCCATAAGGTAGTCCAGTATCTTATCCGGATGCCCCCCTCTGTCGAAGATGTCGCCTATTATGTGCAGCTGATCGATCGCCAGACTGCTTGTGACGTCTGCGAGTTCTCTGATAAAAGTCTCTGCAAGGCCGCATTCCACGATCGAATTGATGATCGCCTCATAATAGCTCGTCTTGTTTTCCTCATCATCCGCATGGAGAAGCTCGTCCATCACATATCCCAGATACTCAGGAAGGCGCTTCCTGACCTTGGACCTTGTATGCTTGCTCGCCACAGCTTTGCATATAGCGAGCATGCGGTATATCGACACTCTGCACCATTCGTCAAAATCCTGCTCGGATGCCTTTCTTCTCCTTATCTCTGAAGCCGCGTCATAGAACAAAGCCGCGAGCGCATCGCGCTCATCTTCTGTAAGCTCATCTCCAAAGCGGTCATCGATCTTGTCTTTTATCGTTCCGGAGCATGACTTCAGCATATGAACGAATGCCTCATGCTCACCATGAAGGTCGCTGAAGAAATACTCTGTTCCCTTCGGCAGCGCCAGTATCGCGTTAAGGTTTATTATCTCGGCTGATGCTGCCTGAACGTTCGGGTAGCGGTCCGCCAGCAATGTTAGAAATCTTATATCCGACATCTGTTCCTCCTGTTGATGATGCAGCAAGTCCGGAGCCTGCTGTTTATTGTTTATATGCTGAAAAGATGGCGGCAGCGCACCTTTAGTGCCGTTTCTACCGCCATCATTTAAGTATCATAAGTTTATCAGTCTACTCTTGAAATATCCGCTCCGATCGATCTGAACTTCTCTATAAAGTCCTCATATCCACGTTCGATATGATATATCTCAGAGACCTGTGTAGTGCCTTCTGCCGCCAGCCCTGCCAGGACCATTGCTGCGCCTGCTCTCAGGTCTGTGGCGATAACATGTGAACCTCTGAGCTTGCGGCCCCCCTTCACTATCGCTTTGTTGCCCTGTATCTCGATATTTGCCCCCATGCGGTTGAGTTCTGCCACATGCATGAACCTGTTCTCGAATACGGTCTCTATCACAGTGCTGTGTCCGTACACCGTCGTAAGAAAAGCCATGAAAGGCGACTGTATGTCAGTTGGGAATCCAGGGTACGGCATGGTTTTGATGTTCGTGGATGTCAGTTCTCTGTCATCAGCCAGAACATACATACCTTCGTCTCCCATCTCTACTGTGACGCCGCATTCCCGCAGTTTCGCTGTCACAGGCTTCAGATGATCAGGTGTAACGTTCCTTATCAGAAGCTGTCCGCGTGTGATCGCGGCAGCCAGCATGAACGTTCCGGCCTCGATCCTGTCAGGTATCACCGTATGCTCCGCGCCGTGCAGGCTTGCAACACCTTCGATCTTGATGTTATCTGTACCTGCGCCTTTGATCCTGCCGCCCATTTTGTTTATAAGGTTCGCCAGGTCTGTTATCTCAGGTTCCTCTGCAGCGTTCTCTATGTATGTCGTACCGTTCGCGAGCGCTGCTGCCATCATTATGTTCTCAGTTGCGCCCACACTCGGAAAGTCCAGATATATCGTAGAGCCGTTCAGCCCTCCTTCAGGTGCCTCAGCTTCGATATAGTCGTCAGTGATCGTGATCCTGGCTCCAAGCGCTTTAAAGCCTTTTAGATGCAGATCTATAGGCCTAGCGCCGATGCTGCATCCTCCAGGCCTGTAAAGCTTGGCTTTCCCCGCGCGTCCCAGAAGCGGGCCCATTACAACAAAGGATGCCCTCATCATGCCTACGAGCTCGTTATCCGGCTCGATGGTCTTTATGTCCTTCGTCTGTATATTGAGCACTGACCTGACCGGCTCTTCGATCTCAGATCCGATGCTCTCAAGTATTTTTCTCATAACAGCCACGTCGGCCAGCTCGGGAACATCAAAGATCTTACACTCATCTTTTGAAAGGAGTGTAGCCGCCATCAGAGGCAGGACCGCATTTTTTGCTCCGCTTATCGTTACTTCCCCTGAAAGCGGGGAACTGTGTTGTACCAGAAATTTAGCCATATTCTCCTACAGTTTCTTCATCTCGTTAAGGCAGTTCCTGCAGACGTATTTACCTCTGACCATCTCGACGTTATCAGCTTCACCGCAGAAGATACATGACGGGGAATACTTCTTGAGCACTATGTTCTGGCCGTCAGTGAATATCTCCAGAGAATCCTCGGTCGTTATGTCCAGAGTACGCCTGAGCTCCACGGGAAGAACGATCCTCCCCAGGGAGTCAACAGGTCTTACTATTCCAGTAGCTTTCATGATCTAAGCTTCCTCCTAAGATTCTTTCTTTTTTTTCTCGGCCTTCTTTGCTTTCTTATATTCCTTGAATTCTTTTTCTTCCTTTTTCTCTTCCTTCTCTTTTATGTATGAAGCAGCAGAAGCAACGGCTTTCCCGGCGTCTATAGTTGTTTTGATAAGTCCCTGGTTGTTGTTCGCGTCTGCTGTGACATCGCTCACGACTCCTGTAATATCGTCGATCACACCGTCGAGCTGTTTCGCCTTATCTGCGGCGATGCCTGTCACTACGTGTGCGTCATCTATGACATTATCTGTCTTCTGAAGGGTGGTAGATGCCTCGGTGAGAGTACCGTCCAGAGTATGAAGAGTCGAGATGAGCTTCCTGACCAGAAGGACAAGATAGATGACCAGAACGATCAGCGCTGCAAGCAGCAGATAGATAAGTAAAGTCTGGATATCAATAGTAATCATAATTAAACCTCCTATACTGTGTGGGATATTATATCAGTATTTCCATTTATTAGCAACTATCAGATCTTTTCCATATTCCCGGCGTTTTACCTTATCGGGAATATGCGCGCGAAAAGTCAGGGCTTTGCTCTTCCTGTTACTGCCTGTCGCCGCGGTCTTTGTTCTTCCCCGCTTTTTTCACTTTCTCACGGTCGAATTCGATGATGTCGCTTCCGAGCTTATCCTGTCCGTCATCGTCTTTTTCGCCTGTAAAAATCCTTACTTTCACGATCCCCCGGATGATATCTGTCTCTACGACCTTTGCCCTGCCCTCCGGCGTCTCAACTACATCGTTCGGTTCGGGCATGCCTTTCCGGAGCTGACAGTAAGTGTCATTCTCATATTTCAGGCAGCACATGAGTCTTCCGCATATACCCGAGATCTTAGTCGGGTTGAGCGAAAGGTTCTGGTTCTTTGCCATCTTTATCGATACCGGCTGGAAATCCGACAGCCAGGATGCGCAGCAGAGCGGTCTTCCGCAGCATCCCACGCCCCCAAGCATCTTTGCTTCATCGCGGACTCCTACCTGCCTGAGCTCTATCCTCATCCTGAAGACGCCTGCAAGGTCCTTGACCAGCTCTCTGAAGTCGATCCTTCCGTCAGCTGTGAAATAGAATACTATCTTATTATTATCGAATGTGTACTCCACATCGATCAGCTTCATCTCCAGATTGTGCTTCAGGATCTTCTCCTGACAAAGCTTCATCGCTTCGGCTTTTCTGGATTCATTCTCTTCATGGCGCTTTATGTCCTTCTCGTCAGCGATCCTTACTATGCTCTTAAGCGGCTTTACTACGTTATCGTCGCTGACCATGGTCCTGGCGAGCTCGACCACGGCATATTCCATACCGCGCGCAGTCTCTACTATGACCCCGGCTCCTTCGCTTATATCGAGATCCCCCGGGCTGAAATAATACATCTTGCCCGAACTTTTGAACCTCACACCAACTACTTCTACCATATATCTTCTCCTGTATGCGTTCTATCGTATCTATCCGATCAGCCGTGCTCGCCGAGCACCTGACTGTTCATATATCGCTTCCCTGTTCTTGCTTTCCGTGCTCACTCCACAGCTTCTCCAAGCCTGAGCACAAGGCTGCGTATCCTGTAATTGTATCCGGCTCCAAGCTTTATGTCACGCCGTGCTTCCTCGATGAGTTCCGTGCTCACTCTGGCCTGATCCGGTTCAAGACTGAGCTCTTCATTTCCCCTGACGATGCTCCCGATCAGACTCTCCAGCCCGTCGAGCAGCATATATGCATCCTGGCGCGATCTTACTGCGTTATCAAGTTCAGACCTGATATCGGCAAAATACGCCTTATCCATTATCATTCGCAGTATTTTCTCTGCTTCCTCAGCTCCCTCTGTCCTGTCTTCTCCCAAAGCGTCATAAAGCCTGATATTCACACATCTGGAATTGATCGTAGGAAGAAGCTCCTCCGAGTTCTCTGACAGTATCATTATTACAGTTCCTTCAGGAGGCTCTTCCAGCGTCTTCAGGAATCTCGTCTGCGCTCTTGTGGTCATAGTGTCGCCGCCTGAAATGACAGCCATGTTGTGTTCTCCTGCTGTCGGCTTTTCTTTCAGCCTTACCTGGAGATCCTCGACCGCAGCGTCTTTGATCGAGACTGTTCCCGACTTTGCCGCTGTCGTATCGTCAGGCTCGACAACATACAGATCCTCATGATTCCCATCTGCGATCTTACGGCAGTTCACACATTTTCCGCAGCCCTCGCCAGGCATCTCCCGGCACGTAAGAGCCTGCAGAAAAGCTCTGGCAAAGCCCATCTTATCGATATTGCTGTCACCTTCTATTATATATGCATGTGATACTATGCCGCTTTTTACAGCATCGCCCAGCTTTCTGGCCGCACTCCCGTATTTACCGTACGCTGAAAGGGTCATATGAATCCTCTTTTCTTGAGTTTCCAGTCGACCGCAGGCTTTATCTCGTCCCAGATCTCTTCGCGCGACATGCCGGCATCTACTACCTTCATCCTGTACGCATATTCTTCTGCAACATAAGCAAAACCCTGCAGTACCTTCTTATGGAACTCCAGATCCTCGCTCTCGAGCCTGTCAAGATTATCCTGATCGAGCCGCGCCCTGCCTTTCTCCGGATCAAGCATGAGCATTATCGTAAGAGCCGGCATCAGGTCCTGTGTAGCGAACTGATTGATCCCGAACACCTTGAGCGCTCCGAGCTCACGTCCATATCCCTGATATGCAAGACTTGAATCTATATACCTGTCGCATACTACTATCTTATTCTGATCGAGAGCTGGCTGTATGACTTTTTCCACAAGTTCCGCTCTGCTTGCGGCATAAAGAAGCGCTTCTGCCCTGCTCGTCATTCCTTTATTCGCGGGATCGAGAAGAATGTCACGGATATTTTCCGAAAGATCTGTGCCTCCCGGTTCTCGTGTGAATACAGAGTCAAGACCGAGATCGTCCAGATAGTTTCTGAGATTCTCAATCTGTGTAGATTTGCCGGCCCCATCAGGCCCTTCAAATGTAATAAACAATCCTCTGTTCATTTTCCATACCTGTTTACGGTCTGTTTATATCAATAATCAATGATGCATCGATCTATCTCAGCACTTATTCTTCCTCATTTTTCTGCTTACGCCGTTTCTTACTTTTTATCCATGGGAATAAGCGCTGCACAAGAGGCTTTTTCTTCTTTCTAGTCGTTCCAAGCACTGCATCGGCTACCGTATTCTCAAATAAAAAGTCGGCCAATAAGAGTATCGGCAGCGTGACTATCAATCCGAATACGATCTTTAGAACGAGCATATAGACATAAACCTCCTTATATATTCTACACAAACATGCTCTTTATATCAAATTAATAAAACTTCATATTAATATATCCGTTTAATCATATGACTATGAGTGAAACAAAAAAGCAGACTGTATGAACAGTCTGCCTTTCAAACCGGCAACGTCCTATTTTCCCGGGCAGTCACCCACCAAGTATCGTCGGCGCTAAGGAGCTTAACTACTGTGTTCGGGATGGGAACAGGTGTGACCTCCCCGCTATAATTACCGGATATGTCCTATGTC
>JAFWHX010000006.1 GCA_017533915.1 Eubacterium sp.
CACCGATAAAATCGTAAGAGCCTGCAGCGGTGATTCTATAAGCGCCCAGCTTATTGAGGACATCCTGATTGGAGACAGCGACAGGTTCGTGTTCGGGCTGGTCGATGCACTGGTCTCAGGCGACAGGGGAAAGGCTCTTGCAATCGCTGAAGCCATCATAAGAGATGAGGACGGATCGATGGCAGTGCTTGCGCTGCTCACAAAACAGTTCGAGATAATGTATGATGCGGTGGAGCTGAATGAAAAGGGCTACAGCATCTCCCAGATGGCAAAGAAGACGGGCGTGAATGAGTTCAGGTTCAAGCGTGCTTTCAATGCTGCCGGCAGATACAGCAAAAGACGTATAGGCAAGATACTTACCGAACTGTATAACACGGACAGAGACATAAAAAGCGGCAACATCGACAAGGATGTTGCCCTGGAATTGATAGCGATCTCGGCCTGCCCATGAGGCAGGCCTTATTTCACATATGACGGTCTTTTATTTTGCTGAAGCGATAAGCTCGCGTGCTGCTTCGAGGGCGTTTTCGCTCTCTGACGAGCCGCTGAACAAAGCCGCTATCATGCGGACCTTGGATTCGTCATCAAGATGGTCGATATTCGTGTATGATTTCTGATTATCGATGGACTTGCTAATAAGATAATTATCGTCACCATAAGCGGCTATCTGCGGAAGATGAGTCACAGAAATGATCTGTCTGTGACCTGCGATCTCTGAGAGCTTTCTGCCGACTACAAGTGCGGTATGTCCGCTGATCCCGGTGTCTATCTCATCGAAAATCATGGTTTCGACACGGTCGGTTTCTCCGATTATATGCTTGAAAGCAAGCATTATCCTTGAGATCTCGCCGCCGGATGCGATCTTGGTCAGCGGCATGAGAGGGTCGCCCGGATTTGTGGATATGAGGAATTCCACCTTGTCAAAACCAAGCGGTCCGATCTCATCCATCCTGCTTATATCGATCCTGAACTCCGAGTTGGCAAATTCCAGATCGTTCAGCTCCTTGATTATGGCCGACTCCAGCTTTGAAGCTATTATGTGCCTCAATTCGCTTACATGCTCAGCCTGAGCTTCCAGTACTGCATATTTCTTCTGAGCAGCTTCAGCCAGTCTCTTTTTTTCAGCATCAAAGTTCTGTATAAGTTCAAGTTTACTGCTAAGCTCATCTTTGAATTCAAGTATCTCCTCGACAGACTTGCGGTATTTGCGCTTTGCATCCTCGATCACAGCCAGACGACTTGAAATGTCATCCATGTCCTGTTCTGAGAAACTGAGGGAGGAGAGCAGGTCGCGCAGACCCGAAGAAATATCTTCAAGCGAGTAATATGCATCATATGCCTGTGTAGCCATAGATGAGATCTGATCACTGTAACCGCCTATTTCACTAAGCTCAGAAGCTACGCGGCTCAGATCGTCAAGCAGGGAAGGACCCCCTTCATATCCGGTTCCCTGAAGAAGGTCATACGAAGAACGGACGCTCTGGAATATTCTGGAGCTGTTCTTCATCATCGCAAGCCTGTCCTCGAGTTCTTTATCTTCGCCTGCGTACAGACCAAGATCCTGGATGTATTTGTATTCGAATCTGTAGTAATCCTGCTGCCGGGCAGCGTTCGCTTCATCTTTGAGCAGGTCTTCATATGCATTCTGAGCGGACTTGTACTCGTCGTAGCAGGAGCGAAGCTTCCCGAGCTCCGGAGAGAGCACCTCACTGTGAAAACTGTCAGTGATGCGGATATGATTATCAGGATCAAGGATCTGCTGATTATCGTATTGCCCGTGGATATCGATCCAGTCGCTGCAGAAGTGCCTCAGCTGGCCCAGCGTTACCATCTCGCCGTTAAGTTTGGATATGGATTTACCGCCTGCGAGTATCTCACGTGAAATGATCACATCCTCGCCATTTTTTGTGCCTGCGATCTGAATAAAAGCTCTGTCTGCGCCGGTCCTTACCATCGAAGTGTCGGCTCTGTCACCAAGCACAGTACTTACAGCGGTTATGAGCACTGACTTACCTGCACCGGTCTCACCTGTGATCACGTTAAAATGTCCACCCAGGTCAAAAGACAGGTGCTCGATGGTCGCAAAATTGTTTATCTCAATACGGTCTATCATTATATGTTAATCGTTGGAGTTGAGCACCTTATCGAATTCAGCTGTGATATACGGAACGTTCTCTTCATGGTCCACAATGACCAGCATCGTATTGTCACCGCAAACAGAACCGACCATATGCTCCAGACTGAGTGTATCGATGGCTTCTCCGGCTGCGCCTGCACATCCCGGAAGAGTCTTTACTACTATCAGGTTCTGAGCGCATGCATATGAAAGGGTAGTCTCACGGAATATTTTTTTAAAGCGGTCAGATATCGGGCGGTTTTCATAATTGCCTGCAGAATATCTGTATCTGCCATCCTTGCCCTGTCCTTTTATAAGCTGAAGCTCGCGTATATCCCTTGATACTGTAGCCTGGGTAACTGTATAGCCCGCATCCCTGAGAAGGGTAAGGAGCTGCTCCTGTGTTTCGACATCATTCGTCTTGATGATCTCGAGAATCTTGTTTTGTCTTGATAGTCTCATATCTGCCTCCGTTCACGGCTTGTCATTCCCAAGTATTATAGCATAAAAATACGAAATGATGAATAAATACAGAAATAAGTGACAATATTGCCTAAAATCGAGCAGATATTGATGAAAAACGTTGAATAACCGTTTTGAGAGGTACAGCGGACTGGTCAAGCATATGCAAACAGGGCGTCAGGCAAAAAAAGAACAAAAAACGAACATAGACAATATAGCGTAATAATGTTAAAATTCAATGC
>JAFWHX010000017.1 GCA_017533915.1 Eubacterium sp.
GACATAGGACATATCCGGTAATTATAGCGGGGAGGTCACACCTGTTCCCATCCCGAACACAGTAGTTAAGCTCCTTAGCGCCGACGATACTTGGTGGGTGACTGCCCGGGAAAATAGGACGTTGCCGGTTTGAAAGGCAGATTGTTTATACAGTCTGCCTTTATATCTATGGCCCCGTGGTCAAGCGGTTAAGACACCGCCCTTTCACGGCGATAACTCGAGTTCGATTCTCGACGGGGTCACCACTACAAGTACCGGGTCTGCAGTAATGCAGCCCGGTGTTTTTTATCATGTCACAATATGCATCAGATACAGTCGTAAATTATTGTTTCCGAAATAAGCTATGTATATCAACGCCGCAGTATCTAATGTATAGAATTGGAGATGTTACAAAGTCATATGTATGTGGTAACATTATTTATAGAATGAATGTAATAACGTAATATCAGGATGTATAAAACATGAAACGTTTCTGTGACGAATTTGATATTGATGAGTTCCACAGCCGTGTTCTCGATACTTATTTCGGCGGTAAAAGGCTTTGTGTGTATGATATCGAGACCACCGGGCTTTTCCCGAGGAACGATATGATCATGCTCACCGGCATGCTCACTATAGAAAACGGGCGTGCTCGTGCGGACCAGTTTTTTGCTGAGACGCTGAATGATGAAAAGGCGGTGCTCGAGGCGACGATCGCCGTGCTCAGACGAGCAGATGTGGTTTTGACGTATAACGGCAGGAGTTTTGACATTCCGTTCACCAGGACGAGGGCGGCAAAGTACGGGCTTATATGCGACATGCCGTATGATCTCGATCTGTTCACCGTATTAAGCGGATATTCGGAGATCAAAAAGTTCACGGGATCGCTTTCACAGAAGAGTATCGAAAGATTTATGGGTATGACGGCTGACCGTGACGACAGAATCGATGGACGTGAAAGCATCAGACTCTACGAGCAGTACCTGTCAGCACCGTCATACGCGATCGAGAAGACGATAATGCTTCATAACCACGATGACATATGCCAGCTCTACCGTATACTTCCTGTAATCAGGCAGACAGATTTTCATCGTGCTATGTCAAAAATGGGATTTCCTGCAGGCAGCTATATCATCAAAACATCAAAAGTCACCAGTGCAGGACTTGCTGTTGAGGCTCTTCAGCGAAATGATCCTGTGGATTACATATCATTCCCGACGGAAAATGCGCCGTACAGTCTGAGGATGAGCTCTGGAGACGGCAGCGTGGAGCTGGACATACCGGGTGAGACAGTAGGGGAAGGCACGCTGGTTATAGATGCAAAGACGATACTGACCGGCCTTTCAGGGGAAAGAGCTGCTGAAGCACTAGACGACCTCGAAAACTATCCTTCGTTTGAATCAGGATACCTTATACTGAAAGACGGCCAGCATGTAAACTATCTTGAAACTAATCTCTTCATAAGATATTTCTTTGACCTTATGCATATCTGAAAGAAAAAATCCGGACAGGCCTCCAACGATCTGTCCGGAATCTTTTTTTATCATAACAGCTGCTGTCAATATCGGTTACTGTTTATAACAGTTGATGTTTACAACAGCTGTTGTCTACATGAATCTTGCCAGAGTTTTTTTCATTACAGGTATCAGGATCACCGCAGCTGCGATCTTGAAGGCATCTCCCGGGAGGAAGGGGATCACGCACATCGTCATAGATGTGGCGAGATTGTTTCCAGTGAGGATCATGAACCATATCGTCCCGATAGCATAGCAACTTGCTGTCCCCAGCAATGCCGCAGCAGCGATGACCCACCATCTGCCTTCGTGCTCTGATCCATAAGCTCCAGAGCTTTTGTCAGATGAAAATGTAGTCCGGTCATTATCATAAAAGCGCTCAATAATGAGGCCGCATATCAGTGCTGATGAGAGATAGCCTATAATATATCCGCCGGTCGGACCAGCGATATGTCCAAGGCCGCCGGTAAATCCAGCAAATACAGGGACTCCCACCGCGCCGAGCAATATATAGATCAGGACCGAAATTGTGCCGTATCTCCAGCCGAGCAGGGCACCGGCAAGTGTTACTGCAAGCGTCGCCAGGTTTACCGGTACAGGCGTAAAGGGAAGAGGTACGGAGATCCAGGATGCTATCGCGAGCATGGCGGCGAACATCGCTGTAAGGATGAGCATGAATGTGACGTTATTTCTGCCAATCGTATTGCTGTTCATGAGTATCTCCATTCACTTTTATCTATGCTGACATTAATATGGCTGCTTATGGTAATATGGCTGTTTATGAGCATATTCATTCACTTTTAAGCAGCCAGCATTTATAAATTTGCTTATCGTATATGGTATATTGTAAACTTCGATAATGCGATTGTCAACCACATGGAAGCATGATGTTGTGATATAATATTTATAAATAACATGACAGCATGACTTGAAAGACCGAAATTGCATCTGGAAGAATGAGCCGGTTTCATGAATAAATCCGGACAGGAGGAGAAAGATGAAGAAGATAAAGTGGCAGATCATAGCCATATCGGTTTTGATCGTGGTATGTCTTCTGACAGGATGCGCCGGAGAGCAGGGCGCGCCTGAAGCGGAAAAAAGCGAAGAGAAAGCAGGAACAGAAGAGGCTGTAGTCGCTGACGGCCTGGCGGAGATATCAGTGGAGGGGGAGACAGATCTTCCGGGAAATTTCTTTTTGTCGTTCGTGTACAGCAGGAACCTTATCATGCTGGACGGCAAGGGGAACATCGTCTGGTCAAAACATGAGGAGCAGCCGTCGGAGGATGCTCAGACGGGATTCTGGGACTTTAAGAAGCATGAGATAGATGGAAAGACATATTACAGCTACCACGATCAGACTGGAGCATATGAAGACTTTGATCTACGAGGCTACGCCCCGGGCGAGCGTGTAATACTCGATGAGGATTTCAACGAAGTGAAAAGGATCACCGCCGAGGCATCTGACGTTACAGACAAAGGCACTGGCATAGACGGGCACGATTTTCTTCTGATCGACCTGGATCACTATATACTGTCGTGCTACGTAAGGGAGAATGTGAAAAACGTGCCAGGTTACCCGGACGGGACGAATGTGATCTATTCGTATCTTCAGGAAGTGAAGGACGGCGAGGTCGTATGGGACTGGAAGACCATCGACTATCCGGAGCTGTACGACATCATTGCGACAGACGCTACTCCGACAGCAGCGGACTTTGACAACAAAGAAGTGGATGCGCCTGATATAGTTCATTTCAATGCGATGAGACTTAATGACGATGGAGATCTGGTGTGCTCGTTCAGGCATCTTAACACGATAATGTGCCTTGACAGGACCAAAGACAAGGAACAGATCAAATGGAAACTGTCAGGCAAAGCAGACGAATTCGGACTTACTGAGCAGCAGAAGACTTCGGGACAGCATTATGTAACCGTCGATGGAAACCGGATAATGGTGTTCAACAATGGCAACCGCGACCAGCAGACAGAGGTGAGATCATACTCCATAGACTTTGACGCGAAGAAGGCGGACCTGGTCAGATCGTATGGATTTAACGGAAAATTCTCACAGGCATGCGGAGCAGTGCAGAACATAAAAGACGATCTTTACATGATCGGATGGGGCTGGGCGACGACCGACGATGAATGCATGTCAGTGATCGACTTCGCGACAGGTGAGAAGAAGATGTCTGTCAGGCTCGGTAATCCGCAGAACATCACGTACAGATGCGTGTACTATGAGTAGGAACGACAGATATTTTGAGTTTGTTAGGAATGACAGGTGTTTTATGTTTTTGTAGGAACGACAGGTGTTTTGCATTTGAGTAGGAACGACGGATGTTTTGTGTAAAGGATCTTATCCGCGGGATGTGAACAGAAATCGTTGCAAGATGCAAAAAGATGTCATTTGCTAAAAAATGAGAAAGTTTCATTTACATGATGTGAAAAGGCATCATATGCATGATGTGAAAAGGTATCATTCAGTTTGACTTACAGCTGTTAATTTGGTAAACTGTTTGAAGTTGCAGCTTAGAACTGTAGCAAACTGAATACCTGCGCGATTGGCGGAACTGGCAGACGCGCTAGATTTAGGTTCTAGTGAGAGATCGTGGGGGTTCAAGTCCCTCATCGCGCATTATTGAAAGACCGGGATCCAATTAGATCCCGGTCTTTTTGCGGCCGAATCTGATTCTGTCTACAGAAAGCGCAAAACCATCGAAAGTGATATCATTTTGCATGAATATTGTCATTCTGTAGACAGAAACAGCTAGAAACAACCATATTCTGTCTACAGAAAGCGCAAAACCATCGAAAATGATATCATTTTGTATGAATATTGTCATTCTGTAGACAGAAACAACCAGAAAAGCCCATATTCTGTCTACAGAAAGCGCAAAGCCATCGAAAATGATATCATTTTGCATGAATATTGTCATTCTGTAGACAGAAACAGCTAGAAACAACCATATTCTGTCTACAGAAAGCGCAAAACCATCGAAAATGATATCATTTTGCATGTTTTTTGTCATTCTGTAGACAGAAACAACCAGAAAAGCCCATATTCTGTCTACAGAAAACGCAAAACCATCGAAAATGATATAATTTTGCGCTAATATTCTCATTCTGTAGACAGAATTAGACAGAAACGACCAGAACTACCCAGAAACAGTTTCCAGGAGAAGATACAGACAATAAATTATCCGACATACCAGCTTATATAGGAATAAAAAACAAAGTAGGCCGCAGGGGTGCAGTCTACTCTGTTCAAAAGGGGTATTGGGATTAGAGATTAATGAGGTTATCAGGGGGATAACCACAATTGTGATTATATATGAGCGTTTCAGAGAATGCAATACTAATTCTTAAAAAATGATTAAAATTTCTGATAATTTCTTTAGAGTCAATATGGAAAAATGGATTTGGCAGTTATATAATAATCGTAGTTGTCGATATATCATATACAGTAAAGTGGGAAAAGTGCATTGACTGACATGATATTGCCGGCTTATTTTATGGCTTTTTCTGCATATCGTCATTGGAGAGCGATCTATGAAATATGGATTTATCGGTGTCGGGAAGATGGGAGGAGCGATCCTCAAAGGACTTCTTGATTCCGGAAAGATAAGCAAAAATGATGTTCTGATCTGCGGTCGCGATCCTATGAAGACAGAGAAGACTGCTGCAGATCTTGGCGTAAAGGCTGTCGATTCGAAACAGGATCTCGTGAAAGCGTCTGATGTTATCTTCATCGGAGTAGAGCCCAAGGCGTTTCCGGACGTGATGCCGCTGGTCGCGGAAGCGTACACGACTGATAAGGTTTTGATCTCTATGGCAGCAGGTGTTACTGTCGGATCGATAGAGTCTTACCTTCCGGATGGGGCAAAGATCGTAAGGATCATGCCTAACGCGCCTGCCAGAGTCGGCGAGATCATGGCTTCAGTCAGCCCGAACAGTAATGTCACTGATGAAGAGGCGGATATGGTCGTCGGGCTGCTTTCAGGTATGGGCAGAGCAGTGATCGTTCCAGAAGATCTTATCAGTGCTGTTATCGGCGTTTCAGGCAGCAGCCCGGCATATACATATATGTATATCAGGGCGCTTTCAAGGGCTGCGGTGAAGTACGGCATGAACGAGCAGGAAGCACTTACTTTTGCTGCTCAGGCGGTGCTCGGCGCGGCTAAGATAGTGCTCGAGGAATGTGCAGGCGATCAGAAGGAATGTGCAGGCGATCAGGAGGAATGTGCAGACGATCAGGAGGAATGTGCAGACGATCAGGCACAGGCTCAGAAGCTTGATGAAATGATCGACGCGATATGCACGCCGGGCGGCACGACGATAGAAGCGGTCAAGTCGCTCAATGAAAACAGATTCGAGGAGATCGTGAGCAAAGGCGCCGAAGCGGCGATAGAGAAGTCGATCTCGATGAGCAGTAAATAAAAGCTTTTATAGGAGGATCGTATGGTTTTTAAAGAGGAAACGCTGGAGAGTGATTATGTCTTCAGGGGAAAGCTTATAAATGTCAGGGTCGATAAAGTCACGAGCGTGAACGGGACTTCCATGAGGGAGATCGTGGAGCATCCGGGAGGCGTGGTGATGGTAGCTTTGAAGCCGGATGGGAAAGTAACGATGGAGAAGCAGTACAGAAAGCCTATGGACGGCGTTATGTTCGAGCTTCCTGCCGGAAAGCTTGACCCGGGAGAGAAGCCGGAAGCTGCCGCTGCAAGAGAGCTCAAAGAAGAGACCGGATATACTGCGAAGAATATCAGATATCTCACCAAATGCTACACATCATGCGGCTATTCGACAGAGATCCTTTACGCATACCTCTGCACAGGCCTTTCTGCAGGTGAGACTGACCTTGATGACAACGAGGCGATAGATACTGAGGAATACAAGATAAATGATCTCGTGAATATGGTTATGAGCGGCGAGATAAATGACGCAAAGACACAGATCGCGATCCTCATGGTCAAGAGGATGATAGATAACGGAGAATTAGACGACTACCTGTGGTAAGGAGTGTCCTGAGATGTTGATAGATGAATTTGAAAGATATTTACGAGACACCAAGAAGATGTCTGATAACACGATAGAGGCGTACAGGCGCGATATCGACGCTTACGCGCGTTTTCTGGCGGAGCGTGGGAAAGAACCCGACCAGGCCACAAACACGGACGTAGTGGCTTATCTGATGGATCTGAAGACGGCAGGCAAGTCGAGGTCCACCGTGAACAGGAAACTGGCATCCCTTCGCATATTCTATAAGTTCCTGATCAACTCCGGAAGGATGTCCGAGGATCCGACCGAGGAGATCAGGTCGCCTAAGATCGCGAGGAAAGACATAGACTATATCAGCTATGAGAATGTTCTTGCGCTTCTCGAGGCACCGGACAACAGCATAAAAGGAAAAAGGGACAGGGCACTGTTCGAAGTCCTGTACGCAACAGGCGTGAGAGTAAGCGAGATCATCGAGATGAAGCTGTCTGACGTAAACCTCCGTATGGGCTTTGTTTCATGCAGCGGATCACATGGAAGAGCAAGGATAGTACCGATGGGGATACCTGCAAAAGAGGCTTTGACGGATTACCTGGAACACAGCAGAAGCATAATGCTGAAGGACGAGGATCCTGACGACCCTGAAAGCATGCTCTTCGTGAACTATCTTGGCGAGCCGATGACGAGGCAGGGGTTCTGGAAGATCCTGAAGCAGTACGGCGAAAAAGCCGGGATCGAGGACAAGCTCACACCTCAGACTCTCCGGAATTCGTTCGCTATGCATATGGTCCAGAACGGGATCGACATCAAGTCGCTTCAGGAGCTCATGGGTCACGAGGATATCTCCGCGACGCAGGTCTATTTCGGCGAGCAGAAGAACCGCATCAAAGACGTGTACGACAGGTGCCACCCGCGAGCAAAGTAGGTGCTCAGGATTATTCAAAAAAACTGAAAAAACTGTTTGCATACATATGTCTCGCTGTGGTATACTATTCGGGTATTACGGACGGTCCTCTGGGTGGGATCACCGCAGTTATGCGGATCTTGACTGGCTGACAAATGCCGGGGCGTGTTCCGGATCGTGCAGGGTCCGAACTTAACGGCCACCTACGAACGTGCTGAGAGGGAAGGAGGAATACTAAGAATGAACGTTATTGACCAGATAACAAAGGAATACATGAAGAGCGACATTCCTGAATTCGGAATTGGTGACACAGTAAGAGTGCACATCAAGATCAAGGAAGGAAACCGCGAGCGTATCCAGGTGTTCGAGGGATTCGTGCTCAAGCGTCAGAACGGCGGCATCTCCGAGACTTTCACAGTCAGGAGGATCGCTTCAGGCGTAGGAGTTGAGAAGACATTCCCACTGCACTCACCTTGGGTGGAAAAGATCGAGCTCGTCAGAAAGGGCCGTGTAAGAAGAGCCAAGCTCAACTACATGCGCGGCAGAACAGGAAAAGCTGCGAAGATCAGAGCTCTCGACGCGAGATAGCATGGTATTTCAGGGGAACCGCAAGGCTCCCCGTTTTTCTTATATTATGTATTGAATTTATATCAAAGGCAGGTTGATCTGGCACATGGAGGCTTTGATACTGCCGTGCAGGGACGTGAGGTATGGACAAGATAAACTGGTATCCGGGGCACATGAAGAAGACCCGGGAGCTTATACAATCGAATATGAAGATGGTCGATCTCGTGGTGGAAGTCATCGATTCGCGCATCCCTGTCGCAAGCAGGAACCCGATCCTTCCGGAGCTCATCGGCTCCAAACCGGAGATCATCGTGCTGAACAAAAAGGACCTGTCCGACCCGGCTGAGACCAAAGCGTGGATCCGCGCGCTTTCGAGCAAAACCGTCACGGTCATCCCTTGTGACTGTGAGAGCGGGGAAGGCACCAGAAAGCTTCTCGAAGAGCTTGACCGCGCAAATGAGAACCGGAATTCAACAAAGAAGTGGGACAGGCCGCTCAGGATGATGATAGTCGGAATACCGAACGTCGGAAAGTCTTCACTGATCAACCGCCTGACAAAGCGCAGGGCGGCGAAGACGGGAAATAAGCCTGGTGTTACGCGCGGGAAGCAGTGGCTGACACTTGAGAACGGCATGCAGCTTCTTGACACGCCGGGCATACTCTGGCCGAACATCAAAGACCAGGAGCAGGGAAGGCACCTCGCCTACTGCGGAGCGATCAAAGACGAGATCTATGATATCTCAGAGCTCTGCCTGGATTTCATCAGATTCATGCTGGCAGAACACAGAGACGAGCTTTACGCAAGGTACAAGCTAGAAGCACCTGACGGAGCAGATACTGCCGATACAGATGAAGACGATTCCATATGGGGCGCAGATGAATCAGAGAGCCTTTGCACAGACGGAATCACACCGATATCAGAAAACGGCGAGTACACACCGCTCGGAGCGATGGAAGCCATAGCCAGAAACAGAGGCTTCATAATGCCGGGCAAGCGGATAGATTACGAAAGGTGCGCAAGGACTGTACTGGATGAGTTCCGCGCAGGCAAGATCGGACGCATCACACTGGAACACGCAGAACTATAAACGAGCATCAAAATGGGGGCAGGCACCAATTGGAGGCTTGCTCAAATTGATGCTGCTCTCCATTAGAAGGTTATGCTCCAATTGGTGCCTGTCCACGTTAGGCGGGCTTGTTTCAATTGGGACAGGTTGGAGGTCTGTTATGAAGAAGGCGGAGCGTGAGCAGATGCTCGCGGAGAAGCTGGAAACAATGAAGAGGTATGAGCGCGGCCTGGCTGAGCAGGGCATCTGCTTCGTAGGTGGCGTGGATGAGGTCGGAAGGGGACCGCTGGCCGGACCCGTGGTCACGGCCTGCGTAATACTTCCCGCTGATTTTGATGTGCTGGGCGTGGATGATTCAAAGAAACTGTCAGATAAAAAACGCCGCGAGCTGGATGTGCTGATCCGGGAAAAAGCGCTTGCATACGGTTATGGCATGCGTGATAATGAGACCATAGACAGGATCAATATCCTGAACGCGACGAAAGAAGCGATGCGCGACGCGATAGATGAAGCGGCCATGATGTTGAAGATGAAAGGCCGAGGAGAATTGCAGGAGGTTTTGATCGATGCTGTGAAGCTCGACGACCTGCAGTACGGTCAGACGCCGATCGTGAAGGGCGACCAGCAGAGCGTGTCGATCGCCGCGGCGTCGATAATCGCAAAAGTGAAGAGGGACGACATTATGATTGCGTATGCTTCGAAGTACCCGGGCTATGCGTTCGAGAAGAACAAAGGCTATGGCACGAAAGAGCACTATGAGGGGCTCCGCGAACATGGTATGACGCCGATACACAGGAGAAGTTTCCTTAAGACTTTTGCGGACTGACAAGTCTTTTGAGGGCTGATCGATACGATCGCCGGGCAAGCCGAAGATTTTGATCATGATCAAGTATCTATGATATAGATTAGGGAGGAAGAAAATAAATGGAACTGTTGAAGACTGATATAGAGATAGCGCAGTCGGTCGAGATGGAGCCGATCACCAGGATCGCCGAAAAGGCCGGGATCGCTGATGATTATCTGGAGCAGTACGGAAAGTACAAAGCCAAGATCGACTATAAGATCCTTGACGATATGGACGACAGATCTGACGGAAAGCTCATCCTCGTCACTGCAATCTCACCGACTCCTGCAGGTGAAGGCAAGACGACTACGTCTGTCGGACTGGCTGACGCGCTTCACAAGATCGGGAAAAAGGTGATAGTCGCGCTGAGGGAGCCTTCGCTTGGCCCTGTATTCGGCATCAAAGGAGGCGCCGCGGGAGGCGGCTACGCACAGCTCGTCCCGATGGAGGACATCAACCTTCACTTTACGGGCGACATGCACGCTATAGGCGCTGCGAACAACCTGATCGCGGCGATGCTGGACAACCATATCCAGCAGGGGAACAGCTTGAATATCGACCCGAGGCAGATAACCTGGAAGCGTGTAGTCGATATGAATGACCGGCAGCTCCGCCACATCGTCGACGGACTCAGCGGAAAAGCGAACGGCGTCCCGAGAGAAGACGGCTTTGAGATCACAGTGGCGAGCGAGATCATGGCGATCCTCTGCCTCGCCAGAGACATCAAAGACCTCAAGGCCCGCATCGCAAATATAATCGTAGGATATACTTACGCCGGGGATCCGGTAAGGGTAAAAGACTTCCATGCTGAAGGCGCGGCAGCTGCGCTTCTTAAAGATGCTCTCAAGCCGAATCTCGTCCAGACACTTGAGCACACACCTGCGATAGTGCACGGCGGACCGTTCGCCAATATAGCACATGGCTGTAATTCGGTCATGGCGACAAGAACTGCGCTCAAGCTAGCTGATTATACAGTAACTGAGGCAGGATTCGGTGCTGATCTCGGGGCTGAGAAGTTCATAGACATCAAATGCCGCAAGGCAGGTATCTGGCCAGACGCGTGTGTTATCGTCGCGACAGTACGTGCGCTCAAGTATCACGGCGGTGTCCCGAAGAAAGACCTTGAGCTCGTTGATCTCGAAGCACTCGAGAAAGGGCTTCCGAATCTTCTCCAGCATCTTGAGAACGTCACCAAAGTCTACGGTATCCCGGCGGTAGTCGCTTTGAACAAATTCCCTACGGACTCTGAGGAGGAGATCAGGCTCGTAGAGAAAAAATGCAAAGAGCTCGGAGTGAACGTCGTTCTTAGTGAAGTCTGGGCGAAAGGCGGGGAAGGCGGTATCGCACTCGCTGAAGAAGTCGTACGCCTCTGCGATCTGGGAGTGCATAAATATGGTTTCGTATACGATACGAATATGTCGATAAAAGAGGAGATCGAGGCTGTTGCTTCACGTGTATACAGAGCAGATGGCGTAAACTACAGCGCTGCAGCAGAGAAGGAGATCGCTAAACTTGAGCAGATCGGATTCCATGATGCTCCTGTCTGTATAGCAAAGACACAGTACAGCTTCACGGATGATCCGACTGTCATCGGTGCTCCGCGCGGATTCGGGATAAACGTTGTCGACGTAAAAGCAGACGCCGGCGCCGGGTTCCTCGTAGTAAAAACAGGAAACATCATGACGATGCCTGGACTTCCGAAAACACCGGCAGCTGAGAACATAGACATAGACAACAGCGGACGTATCAGCGGGCTGTTCTAGCATTGATGTAAGGCTGAGAATATAGATATTGATAACCGCGGATGCAACAGCGGGCTGTTCTGGCATTGAGGATATAAACATAGACAACAGCGGGCTGTTCTGGCATTAAGAATATAACATAGACAACAGCGGGCTGTTCTGGCATTTCATGTGAAGAGGGATAAATATGATTGCAGACAACAGTATAAAAGATTTTATAGATGTCCTTGCGAGTGACGAGCCGACGCCGGGAGGCGGCGGAGCGTCTGCGCTGGTTGCCGCAATCGGGACAGCGCTCGGCAACATGGTCGGAAGCCTCACTGAAGGGAAGCTCAAGTACTATGAGGTCGAGGACGAGATCGAAGAAATGATCGACAAAGCCGAGCAGCTGGAGCAGGACTTCCTTGAACTGATGGATGAGGATGAAAAAGCTTTTCTTCCGCTTATGGAGGCATACAAGCTTCCGCATAAGACAGAGCTTGAGACTGCAAAGCGCACGGCGGTGCTCATCGCGGCCAAAAGTCAGGCTTGTCAGCCGCCGCTGAAAATAATGCGGAAGTGCTGCGAAGCGATCGACCTTTGCGGGAGATTCGCGGAGATAGGAAACAAGAGCGCGGTAAGCGATGCCGGAGTAGGGGTTTTGTTCTGTAAGGCCGCACTCCAGGGAGCATCGCTGAACATCTACATCAACACGAAATCACTAGAGGACGAAGAGTACGCTGCGAAGCTTAACGAAGAGGCAGACCGGATGATCGCAGAGTACACTGCGAAAGCCGACGAGATATACGAAAGCGTGCTTGCACAACTTAAATAACAGATGGACTGAAACGCCGCGGCATGATAAAATGCTTGCGGCGTTTTTGCTGATGGGATGATATGACGCAGCCAGACGATTCTGCCGTATCTGAAGCAGGGCAGATTGAATTATTGGACAGATTGGAGCTGATCAGATGGATCGAGAGGGAGAACAGGCGATATGGAACTTCTTATCTTACGATGAGAAGAATCACCAGCTGTACCTCAGGCAGAAGGAACTGCTCGACACATTCTTAAGGACCGGCGCGATATCGAAAGAGCAATACGAAAAAAGTCTTCACGATCTGACGGAGAAGATGGGTGAGGGAGAATAAACCATACTATAGCTGTAATTATCAAGGGGCACCTCTTCGGAGGTGCTTTTGTTTGTGTGGGTTTTGATGTTGATTACCGAGTGGGTTTTGATGTTGATCACCGAGTGCCTTGTACGAATGCAAACTGGTTAGTATAATACTACTAACAACTGCCAGTTTTTATACTAACTTTCAGCAATGGATGCAGATCCGTTAGCATAATGCTACTAACAACTGCCACTTTTTATACTAACTTTCAGCAATGAATGTAAATCCGTTAGTATAATAGTACTAACAACTGCCAATTGTTATACTAACTGTCGGCAATGATTGTAAATCCATTAGTATAATAGTACTAACAACTGCCAGTTTTTATACTAACTATCGGCAATCAATGTAAATCAGTTAGTATAAAAATACTAACATTTGACTGTTTGTTATGCTTGCAGTCAGTATTTAGAGGGGAAATAGCTATATTAATAGCTATGAGGAATGACATATGCTTATAACGGAAAGGTTGATCCTGCGCCGCTGGGAAGACAGTGACGCGGAGGAATTATATAAATACGCAAAGGATCCGGATATAGGCCCGATCACGGGCTGGCCGGTACATAAAAGTGTTGAGGAAAGTCTGGATGCGATCAGGAATGTTTTAAGTGCGGATGAGACTTATGCGATCTGCTTTAAAGAAGAGAACAGAGTGATCGGTTCAATAGGACTCAGGATGAAGGACGATTCGGAACTCGCTGATTGTGACGACGAGTGCGAGCTTGGTTTCTGGGTAGGCAAGCCGTTCTGGGGGCAGGGGATAATGCCTGAGGCCGCGAAAGAACTGATTCGTCATGCGTTTGAGGACTTGAGAATGGAATGTATCTGGTGTGCATACTATGACGGCAACAATAAATCAAAACGCACACAGGAGAAGATGGGATTCCGATATCAGCGGACGATAGAAGATTTTGAGGTCAAGCTGCTTCACGAGAAGCGCACTATGCATGTGAATTGTCTCACGAAGGAGCAGTGGCTCGTCGGTCAGCAGGAAACCACTAGTTAGTCGGCAGGATGTTACTTGTTAGTCAGCATCATCCTCATGTAGTTGTCACTGAAGAATGTGTTTGCGTTGTACAGGAATAAGACGTCGTCGATCTCATCTGCTTTCATTACTGTTGCGATGTTCTCATAATAGTAGCGCGGGTCGACAATCGTTATCGTCCGGTAGTCTTGTGTCAGGAATGGGATGAAGCAGTTCGCGTAGGAGTCTTTTACGACCAGCAGATGGCGGTTCTTCTTTGTCGGTGTGGAGATCGTTATGAGCGACTGGTTGGTCCCGCCGAAAACTGTATACGCATCCTTAATATCAAGATTGGCCATGTCGTAGTACATGGTCGTTTTTTCTTTTTTGTCTTTGTAGCGGATCACGGAATTCAGGTAATTGTCACCCTTTGGCAGGTAGATTTTGATCGGGTCCTTCAGGCCGTTCGTGAAGCCGCTCTTTGAGTACAGTGTGCCGGCAAAATCTTTTTTAACGGTCTTTGCCTCGTACTCTGTGCTGCTCTTGAGTTTCATGACTTCTGCAGCTTTCTGGTACGCGACATATGCGCCGTCTGTCGTCCAGTGATGGTCAGTGCGGTAGTAGACCTGCTGCTTTTTGCTCGCTTCGGAAAGCTCTTTTCGGACATCGATCGGTTCATAGCCCATCTTTTTGACCGCTTTAAGTACCTTGTCCATGTCAGCGTTCTGATCGCGTGTGACTACGCCGGCAGGCAGCTTGTCGGCAAGGATATTGGCGGCGTTCGGTACGAGCATGAAGTACATCTTCTTGCCCTTATATTTCTTTTTGAATGTTTTGAGCGCGTTGAGGTCCGCAGCTACGCTGGCTTCATCAGGGTAGGTGATGTCCTCCATGAGGTAGTTGTCTTTTGCCTTGAATACATCGTTGGCTTTGATCTGGCCTATCGTGAGGTCCGCGGCAGATTTGATCTTGATGAACGCGTTGCGCCCGGCGAACTGATCGCTGGCATAGTTGTCGAGCTGTGACTCAAACCTGCCTGACAGATAGTTGCTGAGTGAGAATTTTGGCAGCTGCTGGAAAACACGGTTCTCATGATCCGAGTACAGGACATCCCTTGTGACGATATTAAGGATGAACATCAAAACCAGTATGGCAAAGAATGCGGCGCCTGCTATGCGGACTGCACGACGGGCGCGCGGGCTCATCTTTACGACAGCCTCAGTTTCAGCACTGACGGATCCTGAGGGAATGGAAAATGCGGGCTGATCCGGCTGTTCTTTTTGCTGAGCTTCTTTGTTCAGATAATCTTCTGCCTGGCTGATCACTGCATCAGAAGCTGCTTCTTCGTGCTCGGGCTTCTTTGATGAGTCAGCTTCCGTATTGGCTTCAGCGTTGTCAGAGAGATCGCTGACTTCATCACTTAACCAGATGATAGGCTGATAGTCGTCTATACTGACTACTTTTGAAAGGCTGTCAGAAGCTGCCTTTTCTGGCACGTCAACAACAGTCGGCTCTTCCGCCGGCTTTTCCGAATCTTCGACAATAGTTGGCTCTTCAGCTGGCTTTTCCGACTCTTCGACAGCAGCCGGCTCTTCCGCTGGCTTTTTAAGCTCTTCGAGAGGAGCTTCAGCCGGCTCTTCAGCAGGCTTTTCTGGTTCTTCGGCTTTCGGCGTAAGATCCCAGATCTCCTGGTTATCCGGCTCTTCAGACTTCTTTTTGCGGGTCGTACTGCGCTTTTTTGCCGTAGTCTTTGGAGTATCGTCTGATGAGGACTTGGTCTTGCGCTTTGTCGTGGTCTTTGTCTTTGACTCGCGCTTTGTCTTAGTAGTCTTTGATGTCGATTTAGCCTTTGACTTTGTTGTGGTCTCGGCCGCGTCGTCTGATGAGGACTTGGTCTTGCGCTTTGTCGTGGTTTTGGACTTGGACGTACTCTTCGCCTTAGTAGTCTTTGACATTGATTTGGCCTTTGACTTTGACTCGGTCTCGGTCTTGGTCTTGGACGTAGTCTTCGCCTTGGACTTGCTCTTGGTCTTGGCAGTGCTCTCGGCTTCGCTCTCAGTCGTATTCAGTTTTGTGTTTTCTTCTTCTGCCATTTATATGCTTTCTTCGTCCGTTGTGGACGTGATCAACAAAAACATTTTGTCCGTGTATCTTCCTGGTCTATCAGAACCTGAAATACAGGAACGGGTTGTAAGTGCTGTAGAGAAGGTAGGCTGTAGACAGCACAAATATTGCAAACAGTATCGCCAGCCACAATGCAGGCGTTTTTTCTCTCAGCCGCTTTAGCGCTTTTCCCGGACGTTCTGTCGAGCATAGCACAGATACCAGCATGAGCACGACGCTCGTTCTCAGGAAGAAAAGCGTGCTCGCGTCGAACAGAGGGCAGCCGCTGAACATGAAGCAGGTTTTCAGGTACGCCAGGGCGGCTTTGATCGAGTCGCTCATGAAAATGACCCATCCTACCGAAACGATCAGCATCGTGTAGATGTGCGCGGCCGCTGCAGGGAGCTTCTTCAGCCATTTGCCGTATACGTATTTCTCAAGGATCAGCACTACGCAGTAATAGAGCCCCCAGACTACGAATGTCCAGTTGGCGCCGTGCCAAAGGCCTGTGAGCGCCCATACGATCACGAGATTGAGTATATGTCGGGCAGGCGGCACGCGGTTTCCGCCGAGAGGGAAGTACAGGTACTCCCTGAACCAGGAGGACAGCGAGATGTGCCACTTTCTCCAGAATTCTGTGATCGATTCAGCAACGTACGGATGGTCGAAGTTCTCGCTGAACCTGAAGCCGAACATCCGCCCGAGGCCGATAGCCATATCCGAATATCCGCTGAAGTCGAAGTATATCTGCATCGTGAACGCGAACGCGCCGATCCAGTACGATGCAGCAGAGATATTACTGTCCGGAAGAGCGAGGACAGCCGCCTGGAGCGCGCCGAGGTTGTTTGCGAGCAAAACCTTCTTGCCCAGTCCTGTTATGAATCTTGAAACGCCGTCGCCAAAGCTGTCGAGGTCTGTCTCTCTGGATCTCAGCTGATTTTCGATGTCTCTGTACTTCACGATAGGGCCGGCGATGAGCTGCGGGAAAAACGAAAGATACAGTGCGAACTTGAACAGGGACCTCTGTGCCCTGACTTTTCTTCTGTACACATCGAAAATATACGACATCGCCTGAAATGTGTAGAATGAGATGCCGATCGGGAGTGCAAGTGCAGTGTAGCTTATGTTCATGCCAGTAAGCGCGTTGATGTTGTCCATAAGGAAGCTGAAATACTTGAAGAAGCACAGTATGGACAGATCTACCGCTATCGTGAATAAGAGGTCAGCGCGGCCGCTTCCGCCGCGGTCCTTTGTCCGTTCTATTTCACGCGCCATAAACCAGTTGAAGCATGCGCTGTATATCATGAGGAAGACATAGACCGGTTCGCCCCAGCTGTAGAAGATAAGACTCGCGGCAAGGAGCGCGAGGTTGCGTGCCCATAGGATCCGCTTCGGTATAAGGAAATACACTGCGATCACTATCGGCAGGAAATAGAAGAGGAATGTGATACTGCTAAACAGCACTGTTGAACACCCCCTCATACTTTTCCGGATCTTTCGCGACGCAGTAGAACAGATACTTTCCGCGCTTGGTTATCACGGCATTCTTAAGCTGGTTCACCTGGGCGGGACCGTAGTCGCGGTAAGTGTTTATCTGTGAGGATACGCGCTTCTCAACGGCGTCCTGCACAGCGTTAAGTTCGTTTTTATCATTTGCTTTCACGATCATGAGCTCAGTGACGTCCAGTGCGACTTTGCTCTTGTAGTAGAGGACTTCATCATACGCGGAATAGTCAATCCCCATGAATTCCAGAAGCTCTCTGGTGTTGCATTTCTTCATGTCGCCGAGATCGGTCTCCTTGAGGAGCTTAGACTCGATATCAGACATCGGGACATCCTTTGCGTCATTGATCATATACACGAATGCCAGGAAGAGAACGAGCACGAAAATAAAGGCGACCTTTATTCCGAACGCCGCTTCCTTACGTGCTGCAAGTATGCCCAGTTTTTCCTTTTCTTTCTTGTCCATTCTCCTGATGTCCTGTTATGTTCCGTATGTTCTGTATGTTATGCCGACAGCTGTTCCGTATCGGAGCATTAAAGGTCAGCTATTCGTATCATATTGTTCATCCAGATCGGGTAATAAGTCGGAATCACGTGGATCCCGTCTGGCTGGTACAGTTTTTTATGCTTTTCGAGGATCGACGTGTTGTCTATATATGTATAGCCTTTTTCGTCGCAGAGTTCTTCAAGTGCTTTGTTGTATTTCTGCCAGTTCTTGAGCGACGGCTGGTTTTTCTGGGCGTCTTTGCTCGGCCGCGAGATGCTGTTTATATATATAGCTGTATCCGGCGATCTCTTCTGGAATGTGTCGAGCAGCTTGCTGTATTGCTTGATGAATGGCCCGGTCTTGCCGCGGTATTTGATCATGTCGTTCATACCGAATGTGAAAAAGGCGGTGTCAGGTACAAGCTTGGCTGCTTTTTTGAAAAGCGGGTCGCTCCCTTCAAGCGATGCGCCTATAGAGCAAAGCACGATGTCATCAGGCAGGAAGCCATATACCGTGAGGCCTTCAGTTATCGAGTCTCCGAGGATCACGCTGTCACGGAACTTCTTGAGATAATAGACATTCGACTTTGCCTTGGTGTTCACGGTCCTGACTTCTTTTGCCTCGACGGACTTGATGATGCTCTCGACGGTCTTCACGTCCGACCAGTCATATCCCTCGACAGCTTTACGGCCTTCAGCGATCTCTTTGTCGGAGTAGGCGGCATCAAAATCAAGACTGAGCAGGTTAAAGCAGAAGACAACAATAAAAACAGCACAGACCACAGGTGCGAGAAGCTTAGCTCCTGCGCCGTGTCCGCTGCTCTTACAGTAGTTTTTGATCATTTCAGACACAGACTGTTTAGTCTGATCATTACCTTTTTTCAGCACAGTATACCCTGAAAAGGATGTCATGGCATCACAGCAGCGAGCAGGATGGAGCACGACATTGCCTTGTTTTTAAGCGTAAAAAACAGAGAAAAGATGTTTCTCTTCTCTTTAATATCCCCTATAGATATGATATTAGAAACCACGTCTGAATGCAAGGGGAGCGGGCAAATAAAGCTGAGGTTTTTTGGCGATTCCGGAAGGGGTCGGGGGAGAGCCCGGTTCTGCGCTTAAACGAAGGTCTGATGCGGACGATATCTTGCGGATCAAAAGTGTTCTAAAAATGTTTTTATTTGGTCTTGCGGTCAGTTTTTCATTTGGGTTTTGTTGACTTTTATCCGCTTGAATGTATAATTATTAGTATATTCCACGTACAAAACGCGGATTTTTAGTATACAGTCGGTGTGCTGCAAGATGAATTGATCATTTTATCGGTTCTTTATGCAGGACCGGCCGGGGCATATAACAAAAGGAGAAAACAGGATGGAACTTACAGGATCACAGATAGTGGCTGAAGTCCTGCTGGATCATGGCGTGGATACCGTTTTCGGATATCCTGGAGGTACAGCTCTGAATATCTACGATGAGCTGTACAAGTACAGAGACAAGATACATCATGTGCTTGCATCTCATGAACAGCATGCAGCTCATGCGGCGGACGGCTATGCACGCGCGACAGGCAGGACAGGAGTGGTGTTCTCGACCAGCGGACCTGGTGCTACGAACCTTGTTACAGGCATTGCTACAGCTTATATGGACAGTATCCCTGTCGTAGCTATTACAGCAAACGTACCGGATAACCTCATCGGACGCGATGCGTTCCAGGAGGTATGCATCACGGGCGTCACGATGCCTATTACCAAGCACAATTTCTTCGTAAACAGGATCGAGGATCTGGAGCATTCGCTGAGAGAAGCTTTCCGAATCGCGAACAGCGGGAGAAAAGGTCCTGTACTTGTTGATATCACTAAGGATGTAACGGCTGCGAAGATCAAGTTCGAGAACAAGCCGCCTTATCCGGTGACTCCGCTTCCGATCGTTTCAGACGACAGCATCCAGGAGTTCGTAAGATACATCAATAAGGCTGAGCGTCCTGTATGCTATATCGGCGGAGGCGCCATGGCGTCCGAAGCCTGGGACGAGGTAGAGGCTTTGCTCAGGAAGGCCGACATCCCGGCGGTGCACACACTCATGGCGACCGGTATCATGCGTTACGACGATGATCACAATCTCGGGATGGTAGGTATGCACGGATCTGTCGCATCGAACAAAGCCATCGCGCAGGCAGACCTCATCATAGCTCTGGGTGCCAGATTCAGTGACCGCGTGGCGCAGGACACCAAGAAATGGGGAAAGAAAGCAAAGATCATACAGATCGATATAGATATATCCGAGATCGATAAGAACGTGATGGTCGACATGAGCTGTGTCGGCGATGTAAAGGACTTTATACAGAAAGTACTCCCGGAGATCGAGGATAAGAAGCACGATGAATGGCTCGCACAGTGCAGAGAATGGAAGAAAGAAGAGAAGATAGTAAAAGCAAAGCCTGACAACCTTCATCCTTCGGAGATCCTCCACGCTGTATGTGACGCAGTGCCGGACGACACGATTTTTGTTACAGACGTAGGGCAGCACCAGATGTGGTCAGCACAGTATCTCGAGCATAAGCTCCCTCGCCATTTCCTTACCAGCGGCGGACTCGGTACAATGGGATTCGGATATGGAGCGGCTGTAGGTGCTCAGATGGCATTCCCTGATAAACAGGTCGTACATATCACTGGTGACGGCTCGTTCCACATGAATATGAACGAGGCCTGCACGGCAGTAACCAATAATCTGCCGATCATAACCGTCATTATGGACAACCGCGTGCTCGGAATGGTATATCAGTGGCAGAACCTGCTGTACGAAGGGCGTTTTTCAAACACGATCCTTGAGCGCAAGACCGATTATGTGAAAGTGATCGAGGGATTCGGAGGCAAAGGCTACAAGGCGACCAACCTGGAAGAGTTCAGAGAAGCCATGGCAAAAGCCGTGAAAGATAAATGCCCGGTATGGATCGACTGCCTGATCGACAGGGAAGAGCGGGTGCTCCCGTTCATACCGCCGATGAAGACTGTTGATGACGTGATAATCGATTAGGAAGGAGGACGCGGAAGATGTATAAGCCATTAAAGAAAAAGATCGTCAGCGTTCTCGTAAAGAATGAGGCGAACGTACTTACAAGAGTAGTAATGATGTTCGGCCGCCGCGGATTCAATATCGATTCGCTTACTGTATCCGCGACGAATGATCCGAGCATATCAAGGATCACGATCGCGTTCAGCGCGACCGAGCAGTCCATGCAGCAGATCATAACTCAGACGCAGAAGCTGGAAGTAGTACAGAGCGTTTACCTTCTCGACAGGGAGAACGGCATGTACAGAGAGCTTCTGCTCATGAAGCTCAATGCGACCAAGGAAGACCGGACGCATATCCTTGAGATCTGTAACGTATTCCACGCCAAGATCGAGGACCTGTCAAGAGACAGCATGATCATCAGTGTGACCGGTACGCCGGAGAAGATCGACGGATTCCTGGATATCATGAGCTGCTACGACATAGTAGAAGTCTGCAGAACAGGGATCGCAGGAATAGAGACGCCGCGCGGCAGGAACGAGAGATAGGTATCCCGCAGGTAACAGCTAAAACATATTGCGGCTGGTACAGAATTAGTTTATTATAAAAGAAGTGCATTATGAACTGCAGAAGCGCAGTTGATTATAAAGGTGTTTCTAATTATTAAAAGTATTAATATCATAAAGGAGAATTAAACAGATGATTAACAAGTATTATGATCAGGATTGTGACCTCCATATGCTGGACGGCAAGACTATTGCCATCATCGGATTCGGAAGCCAGGGACATGCTCATGCAATGAACCTTACAGAGAGCGGAGCTCATGTAGTAGTAGGTCTGAGACCAGGCTCACAGCACGAGAAGAAGGCAAAGGACTTTGGTCTTGAAGTTATGGATATCGACGCTGCAGCAGAAGCCGGCGACATCGTAATGATGCTTGCTCCGGATGAGCTCCAGTCAAAGATCTACAGAGAGCATGTAGCAATGCACATGCATGAAGGCAACGCACTTGCTTTTGCTCACGGATTCAATATCCACTTCCAGCAGATCATCGCTCCTGAGGGAGTAGACGTTATCATGATCGCTCCTAAGGGACCTGGTCATATCGTAAGAGAGCAGTACACACAGGGTTCAGGTGTTCCTTGCCTGATCGCTGTAGAGCAGAACCCAAGCGGAAAAGCTAAAGAGCTTGCTCTTGCATATGCTGCAGGAATCGGCGCAGGAAGATCCGGTATCCTGGAGACAACATTCAGAGAAGAGACAGAGACAGACCTGTTCGGTGAGCAGGCAGTACTGTGCGGCGGTGTCTGCGAGCTCATGAAGGCTGGCTGGGAGACACTGGTAGATGCTGGATATGCACCAGAGATGGCATACTTCGAATGCATCCACGAGATGAAGATGATCATCGACCTTATCTATGCAAAAGGATTCGGCATGATGAGATATTCCATCTCCAATACAGCTGAGTATGGCGACTATGTATCCGGACCTAAGGTAATCACCAAGGAATCCAGAGAAGGAATGAAGCAGATCCTTGCTGACATCCAGAGCGGTAAGTTTGCTTCCACATTCATCCAGGAGATGAATGCTGGCGGAAAGGCTAACTTCCTCACAATGAGAAAAGTCCAGGCTGAGCATCCTGTTAACGCAGTAGGAGCTGACCTCCGTAAGATGATGAGCTGGCTGGATGACGGAAAATAGAAATATTTCCGCGCCGGATAGAATACTTAGTTTGATCAAGCTGCGCGGGGCTTAAGCCTTACGCAGCTTTTGTATAACGATAGGAGCAATAATATGTCAAGAAGAAGTGACAACGTAACAAAAGGCGTGGAGAGGGCGCCGATGAGGAGCCTTTTCTATGCCATGGGATACACGAAGGAAGAGCTCGAAAGACCTCTTATCGGAGTAGTGTCTGCACATAGTGAGATCATTCCAGGACACATGCATCTGGACAAGATCACTGAAGCTGTTAAAGCCGGAGTAAGGATGGCGGGGGGAACACCTATCATGGTGCCTGCGATCGGTGTTTGTGACGGTATCGCCATGGGACATGTAGGGATGAAGTATTCACTCCCTTCACGTGAGCTCATAGCAGACAGCGTCGAGACTCTTGCTGAGGCTCATCAGTTCGATGGACTCGTGCTTATTCCTAACTGCGACAAGATCGTGCCGGGAATGCTCATGGGAGCGTGCAGGCTCGATATACCTGCAGTCGTATGTTCTGGCGGTCCTATGATGTCAGGACTGGTCGGCGGAGTCGAGACTTCGCTGTCAAAGATGTTCGAAGCTGTAGGCGCGCGTAAAGCCGGCATCATCGACGATAAGGGACTGCTTGAGTTTGAACAGAACGTATGTCCGGGATGCGGATCCTGCTCAGGAATGTACACAGCAAACAGCATGAACTGCCTCTGCGAAGCAGTAGGCATCGCGCTTCCTGGAAACGGAACGATCCCTGCTGTTCACAGCAGAAGGATAATGCTTGCCAAGCATGCGGGTATGGCGATCATGGACATGGTCGAAAAGAACATTACAGCCAGGCAGATAGTTAATGAGAAGTCGCTGAGAAATGCACTTGCATGTGATATGGCGCTCGGATGCTCTACAAATACTGTATTGCATCTTCTTGCTATCGCAAAGGAAGCAGGTGTGGATGTTACTCTTGATACATTCAATGAGCTCTCTGAAAAGACTCCGAACCTCTGCCATCTGGCGCCTGCAGGTCCTACACATATGCATGATCTGGACAATGCGGGCGGCGTACAGGCAGTGCTGGCTGAACTTAACAAGATAGGTGTTATTGACACCTCTCTCATGACAGTCACAGGAAAGACTGTAGGAGAGAATATCAAAGACGCGAAGCGCAGAACTGATGAGATCAGGCCTGTGGAAGATCCATACAGCAAAACAGGCGGACTCGCGATCCTCTGGGGCAATATCGCAAAAGACGGCTGCGTAGTAAAAAGAAGCGCAGTAGCGCCGGAGATGCTGGTGCATACAGGACCGGCACGTGTATATGACTCAGAAGACGACGCGATCAAAGACATCTATGCCGGCAAGATCGTCGACGGGGATGTAGTGGTGATCAGATATGAAGGACCTAAAGGCGGTCCGGGAATGAGAGAGATGCTCAATCCGACGAGTGCTCTCGCAGGAATGAAGCTTGATAAGACGGTTGCTCTCATCACTGATGGACGTTTCAGCGGTGCTTCAAGAGGTGCATCGATCGGACATGTTTGCCCTGAAGCTGCGATGGGCGGTACTATCGGACTGATCGAAGAGGGAGACATCATCGAGATCAATATCCCTGAGCATTCGATAAATGTAAAGGTGTCTGATGAGGAGCTTGAGGAGCGCAGGAAGAATTATGTTCCGCGTGAGCCTAACGTGAAGTCTGGATGGCTGTACCGTTACTCAAAGATGGTAGCGCCTTCTGCTCAGGGTGCGATCATGCTTGACGACTAAGATACGCAGAATCGATCATAGCGTACTGTACGCTATGTATTGAACAGGAGGTATATATGACAGTGAACTTGAAAGGGCGCAGCTTTCTGACTCTGATGGATTTCACGCCGGAGGAGATAAGATATCTGATAGATCTGTCGCATCAGCTCAAGGCGAAGAAGAAGTCAGGCGAGATAGGGCATCTGCTTGAAGGGAAGACCATTTGCCTGATGTTTGAGAAGACATCGACCAGGACGAGATCTTCGTTTGAGGTCGCTATGAACGATGAGGGCGGGAATGCTGTGTTCCTTGGCCCGAATGATTCGCAGGTCGGCAAGAAGGAATCTATCGAGGATTCGGCGAAAGTCCTGGGAAGGATGTTCGACGGAATAGAGTATAGAGGCTTTGATCAGAAGGTGGTCGAGGATCTCGCGAAATACTCTGGCGTACCGGTCTGGAACGGACTCACAGATGTGGATCACCCGACCCAGATAATCGCTGATATGATGACGATCGAGGAACACGTTGATAAGCCGCTCAAGGATGTGAAGGTCGTGTTCTGCGGGGACGTCAGAAACAATATGGCTTACGCGTGGATGTACGGATGTGCCAAGATGGGCATGCATTTCGTAGCGTATGGGCCTGATGAGCTTGCGGCTGAGATCGATAAGGATGTGCTCGACAGAGTCGGCAAAGTCGCTTCTGAGACAGGTGCCGTGATCGAAGTCAGCTCCGACCCTGCATCTCTTAAGGGTGCGGACGTGCTCTACACTGATATCTGGGCTTCTATGGGAGAAGAGGATCAGATCCCGGAGAGAGTCAAGCTGCTCACTCCATACAGAGTCACGATGGATATGCTCGCGAGCACTGAGAACGAGCACGTGATATTCCTGCACTGCCTGCCTTCGTTCCATGACTTTAACACGAGAATGGCAGCCGAGCAGATAAAGCTCGGATATGACATTCGCGAAGTCACGGATGAAGTGTTCAGATCAGAACACTCCAAGGTATTCGACGAGGCGGAGAACAGGATGCACAGCATTAAAGCGATCATAGTCGCGACACTTGTGTAAAATGATGACACGGCAGGGGAGCACCGCAGAAAACGGCGCTTCCCTGTCTGGATAGAAAAACTGGGTTTTGTTCGTCTGCCGCGTGTGTTCGGCAGGGTAGAGGTAATGGTCGATGAGACAGGATCTTAAGAAGGAGAGGAGCCGTATGCTTCTCATGGACAGCGCATATGATCTGTTCATTGAAAAAGGCTTCCATAAGACGACGATCGCGATGATCTCAAAGCACGCTGGACTCGGGAAGGGTACTTTTTATCTTTATTTCCGGGACAAAGAGGATGTGCGTGATTCTATCATCGTGCAGAAGTCGGCGCAGATACTGCAGGCGGCAATGGATGACCTTGAGAAGAAGCGGCAGGGGCTTTCTTTCTATGAGAGACTTATCAGGATGACTGATTACATCATCGACTATCTTACTGAGAATAAGGAGCTTTTCAAGTTCATCTCCAAGTCGATGGGCATGGTACTGATCTCTGAGAGCGATAATGATGGGGTCGAATCAAAACATCTTATGGATTTGGAAGAAGTGATCCGTGGACTTCTCAAAAAGAGCCAGGTGAAGCTAAAAGACCAGAAGATGTTTATATACACTATAATCGAGCTTGTGAACTCGACATGCTACAGCCCGATAGTGTCAGGCGTGCCTTTTACGATGGATGAATATAAACCATTCCTTTATCATGCGATCAAGCTGCTTACGGACGATCAGGTGATCTCTGAATGATAGCATATTCTTAAGAATTCTTAAACAATCAGGTTGAAATAGTACAGATTTAAGGTATAATGTCTGTATGGGGAAAAGGGATTAGTCCGTTGGAGGACTGATTTTTTATGTTCAAAAATAAGGCTGTAAACAGGCTTCTTTCGCTTATCGTAGCGCTTATATATATACTCATCGCACTTTCCGTATTCTCATTCAAGGTCTATGCGACAGACGTTGAACAGGAGATAGAGCATGAGCTTGCTGAAGAGAAGATGGATAACCTCACGACTAGGGAAGCGGTAGATCTCGTGAATATCCACGAAGATGTCGATACTGCCGGGATCAATATGGCAAGGCAGACTGTGAATGAATATGAGCGTGAACAGGAAGATAAGCGTCTGGAGGAAGTAGAGAAAAAGAAGAAACAGCGTAAAGCTGAGATAGAAAAAGCGAAGAAAGAGCAGCGTGCGAATGAAGCTGCAAGGATCGCGAAGGAAAACACAGACAGGACCGGCAGAAACACAGGCTGGAACGGGCGCAGGATATCACCGGGCGCAGGGACTATAATGGGGCCTTCAGGAAAAGAGACCTATTATAACCTGAACATGGGAGTCTGCGTGAACGTCATGAGAAGGATGGGATTCTCAGCTGAAGAATATCCTTATGAAGTCCGTGCTGATGGTGTGAAGACGCTCGGCGGATATGTAATGGTCGCTGCGAATCTCAAGCTCAGGCCAAGAGGATCCCTGATCGAGACATCAGTCGGGACCGGGATCGTTGTCGATACAGGCGGATTTGCAAAGAGAAATCCGCGGCAGCTCGACATATGCGTAAACTGGTAAAGTTGACAGTTTAAAAATAACTGATCCTGCCTAAAACACTTTGAGACCATTAAAAAACACCCTGTCCAGAATGGTGGACAGGGTGTTTTGAGTTATCACAGAAGATCATACTGTTGCCGTAAACACGTTGATGCCCAGAGTCTGCTGATATTCTGTAGTCTTCACGATGCCCATGAACACGCGGATGCTGAGTCCTTTCGGCGAATTATCGTTCGGATCGACAAGGTCCGCGCGTTCCTTTGCGTTGAAGGCCTTTGAAAAACAGGCCTGATATAAACCGCCCATCTGACTTTCCATTTATGCTGCTCATGTTTTTTCCCTCTCTTGATCATTATTGACAGATGATCCTGACTGTGTACTCTTTTCTGGTTCTTTCTCAGTATAACACTGCGCTATAAGAAAAAGATATAATTAATTGCCTGGCTTCTGCTTTGTTTTAAAGAATGCTGCTTCACGTCAAGCCAGTCTTTACATTTTCTCAAAATCGTTGCATAATGATTTAAAAGCTTTAAGTTAACGAGGCTGTGAAAGCTCGTTTAAAATATGAACGTGAAACATCAAAAGACCCTGCATGAAGCAGCCTGGCGGAAGAGGTGCGCTGCGCATGCTTTACAGTCAGGGAAAGGGAGGTAAGGGTATGAGAAGATCAAAGATCGTTTCGGTCTTGCTGGTTGTTGTGACGCTCGTCGGCTGCATGGCGGCGGTCACAGCCTGTAAGCCGAAGGAAGAGGAGAAAGTTCCGACTACGCTTGAGGAATTTCTGGCTGAATCTGACAGCGGGATCGAGGAGCTGGCAGAGATCAATCAGTCGCTTTCCAATGAGAATATGGAAGGCAAGGTAGAAGTAAAAGAAAATACGATCACTATGGCAATGACTCTCACTCAGAGCATCGACAAAAAGTATTTTGATAAGATGGAAGACGCGCTCGACGATATGATAGCAAAGCAGGGGAGTTCGTTCAGGGACGCGGTCAAGAGCCTTGAGGAAGAGTCGGGAGTCAGCGGTATAACGATGGAGATAGTGCTCTTCAACGCTGACGGTACGGAGATCTGCAGAAAGACAGTTTGATGCGGAGGTAGGTTATGAAGAAGAAACAGGTCATATCATTCATCCTGGGATCTGCTGCTCTTGTTGCAGGAGCGGCGGCTTATGCTGCAGCAAAGTATGCGGGGAAGAAAGATGTATCCGGGCATGACGCTGAAAATGATTCGGCAGATACAGAGAGTATCCCGGAACAGGTGATGTTAGATGAAGCTCCTGCTCATGAAGAAGTCGTGCTGGATGAAGCAGCTGCTCCGGAAGAAGTGGTATTAGACGAAGCTCCTGTTCATGAAGAGGTCGTATTACAGAAAGAAGATGCGTCTCCTGAGTTTCATCCGTATGAATCATATGCTCCTGCTGAAGAAGAGCAGGGACCTTCAAATCTTGAGGAATACATAGAAGAAAATCCGGAGGAGAAGGCTAGCCTTGATTCTGTAGGTGAAGGTTTTGCTGCTGAAGGCGTAAAGACAGACATATCCTTTGCGGACAACACGATGTTCTTCGACTTCGTTATGACAGACGTGGACGATAAGGAGACTGAGGAGATCCTCAAGCCGGACCTTGAGCAGTTCCTGAACGACCAGACAGAGAACTACAAGGGCATCGTCAGGCAGATCGAAGAAGACACAGGATTCAGCGGCATTAAGATGATCGTTATCTTTATGGATGCAAACGAAGATGAGATCGTGTCCGGCCATTACGACGAGACGGGGCGTACCTTGTGAGTTGGATAATAATAAATGCATTGATGCAGAAGCATTTGCTTCTGCATTTTTTATTCCGAGAAGGAGATATCGTTAATTGTTGACTGACTTGTGTTTTTGTGGTATAATAAATTATGACTAAAGGTCAGAATTTATTATACCATGTAAGACGGCTTAAATACCGGTGTGCGGTATAAGCAGTGCCGTTTCGATACAACAAGGAAGGATCAGCAGAAAAGTGAAAACGGGTGAAGGGCTTAAGCCTCTGGATAGATTGGATTTTGGCAGCAAGGTGATAAAGGCGAGGCTCTTCATCCTTTTGATTTCTATGCTTCTTCTGATCCCGTCAGTCATAGGCTATTTTACGACGAGAGTCAATTACGATATGCTCACTTATCTTCCTGACAGTATGGAGACTATAAAGGGTCAGAACATACTGATGGAAGATTTCAACAAGGGCGGATTTACTTTGATCGTGGTAGAGGACATGCAGTCTGAAGATGTCCAGGATATAGCGTCAAAGATAAAACAAGTCGAGCACGTCGAGACTGTATTGAATTTCAACGATATAATCGACCCGGCGGTCCCGCAGGATCTGTACCCTGAGGAGATAAGGGAGCAGTTCCAGAATGATGATGCGACGATGATCGCCGTGTTTTTTGATACTTCTACATCTGACGAGGGGTCGATAAACGCAGTGACGGAGATACGAAGTATCGTAACAAAGAAGTGCTATGTATCGGGAATGACTGCGCTTGTGGCAGACCTGAAGAATATCGCTGAGACAGAAGAGCCGAAATACATAGTTATAGCGGCTATCCTGTCGCTGATAGCGATGATGCTCATGCTCGACTCATATCTGATACCGTTTATCTTTTTCGCCAGCATTGGTATGGCGATAATCTATAATCTGGGTTCTAACGTGTTCATGGGTGAGATAGCATATGTCACCAAGGCGATCGCGGCTGTCCTGCAGCTTGGCGTTACGCTGGACTATTCAATATTCCTGTGGCACAGCTATACAGAGAATCTTCAGACTGAGCCGGATCATAAGAAAGCGATGGCGGCGGCGATAAACGACACGCTCGTATCCGTCACGGGAAGCTCGGTCACGACTGTAGCCGGCTTCCTTGCGCTTTGCTTCATGTCGTACAGGATGGGCATCAACCTTGGTATCGTTATGGCCAAAGGGTGTGTGATCGGAGTGATCGCAAGCGTAACGGTGCTTCCAGCTCTTATCCTTCTGTTCGACAAAGTGCTGATAAAGACCAGGCATAAGCCGTTAATGCCGGATATGAACAAGATATCGCATATACTCACTGCCAAGCCGGCAGTCGTCGCGATTCTCTTCATCATACTCACGGTGCCGGCAGTGTATGGATATCTGCATGCCCAGACGAGCTATGACCTGAGCGCCATATTCATGGGGCCGAATGGACTGGAATATGAGCATGCTCCTTACCTCAGGGCAAACGAGAAGCTCTCTGAGGACTTTGGAATAGGATGCACGCATATGATCATCGCAGACAGCGGACTCAGCCAGAAAGACGGCTGGGATATGTGTGATGAGATAAGAAACGTCAAGGGCGTGAAGCAGGTGCTTGGAGTAGATGCTTTTCTTGATCCATCTGTTCCGAGAGATATGCTGCCTGACAGGATAACTGATACTCTTATCTCAGATAAGCATCAGCTCATCCTGGTAAACACTGAATACAGCGTTTCTACTGACGAATGCAACGAACAGATAGATGAGATAAAAGATATCATCCATAAGTATGACGAGACTTCTTCGATCATCGGCGAAGGGCCTGCGACAAAAGACCTGATCACACTCACGAGTCAGGACTTCAGGAATGTCAACATCATTTCGATAGGCGCTGTGTTCCTGATAATATTCCTGGTGCTGAAATCGTGGGCACTGCCTTTCATACTGGTGCTGGTGATAGAGTTTGCGATCTACGTGAACCTCGGCATACCTGGCTATACGGGCCTCGTAACGCCGTTCATAGTGCCGGTATGCATAAGTACTATCCAGCTCGGATCCACAGTCGATTACGCGATCCTGATGTCGACAAGGTACAAGACAGAAAGAATGACAGGAAAGCCAAAGCGTGAATCTGTCGAGACAGCAGTCGCGGCTTCTATCCCGTCGATAATAGTGAGCGCGATCGGTTTCTTCTCAGCTACAGCCGGTGTCGGTATGTACTCTGATATAGGTATGATCAGCATTCTCTGCAATATGATGGCGCGCGGTGCTGTGATCAGCATGTTCACGGTAATTATAGTACTGCCGTCGTTTCTGATGCTTTTTGACAGGCTGATAATAAAAACAACAAAAGATTTAAGAACGATCACAACTGCTTGAACGGAGGTTTGACTAATGAAGCATGATAAGCATGGCAGGACAAGGTCTTTTAAGAATATGCTGAAGGTCTGTGCCGTGGCATCAGTATCCCTGCTGCTTGTAGTCTCAGGGGTACTTATAAAAGATGCTGCGGTAGGCAGTAAAGGCTTTGATGGAAGCGGCGGGGCGGTATCATATGCGGAAGAGGTCGCGAAGAAGACACAGGAATCTGTCGAGAGCTCGTTCCCGGACATCACGGTGAAGTCTGAAGATGCGGACACTCTCAGGAAGGACGAGACTGTGTACGTCATCATGGACTCCGACGGGAATGAAACGGAGCGCGTAGTCAGCGAGTGGCTGAAGAATCCGGAGAAGCTCGACACGATCAAAGACAAGACGGACCTCAAGGATATACGCAATACGAACGGAGATGAAAAGTTCGAGCAAAAAGGCAAAACAGTCGTCTGGGCTGCAAAGGGCAGCGACATAAAGTACACCGGTACGAGCAGCGCGGACCTTCCGGTCGGTGTGGACGTCACATACTATCTGGACGGCGAGGAGGTCTCAGCTGATGAGATAGCAGGGCAGAGCGGTGATGTGGAGATACATTTCGATTACGGCGTGAATGCCAGAGACCGCATATCATCCGGCGGCTCGGGATACGATCTTACACATCCATACATCATGGCGAGCGGCGTAGTGCTCGATAATGATAAATTCACCGATGTTGAAGTCTCAACAGGGCGCGTAATGAACGAGAGCGGCTCGTCAGTCTGCCTCGGGATCGCGCTTCCAGGGATGCAGGACAATCTCGCGCTGGACAAAGACATGATCGACATTCCCGATTCGGTCGTTATCAAAGCAAAGACAACAGGCTTCAAGATAGACGGGACTTATACAGTGGCGCTTACGGGGCTTCTGGAGGATCTGGACACCGATACCGGCGAAGTGACGGATAAGTTGTCCGAGCTCGAGTCAGCGCTCGATAAACTCTCCGACGCATCATCAAAGCTGGTCAAGGGAAGCAAGAAGCTGGCGTCCGGTACAGATACGCTGTCAGACGGTACTTCGACACTTGCGGACGGTACGTCAAAGCTTAATAAGAGCAGCAAGAAGCTTGCGAACGGAGTATCAAAGCTCACTGAAGGGTCAGAAAAACTTGCAGATGGCACGTCGGCGATAAAAGACGGCTCGGCTGCTGCGGAGGAAGGTGCGAAGCAGATATCGGATGGACTTGATCAGCTGTCAGCAAACAGCGAAGCTCTGAACGAGGGGACGAAGCAGATAGAATCATCTGTATTCGCCAGCGCGACCACACAGTTGCAGGCGATGCTGGTCGCAGGCGGGATGCCGGAAGAACAGGCATCAAAATATGTGCTGTCGCCGTCGTCATATGCAGATGTGCTGAACGCTCTCTCAGAAGCGGTCCCAGAATACAAAGAGGCGTTCGGACAGGTCAAAGAGTCGCTTGATTCAGTCGAGAAGTATGTCGGCAGCGTGAAAGCATACACGGACGGCGTGGATCAGATAACGAAGGGAGCGGATCAGCTCTCTGAAAGCATGGGGCAGCTCACAGAAGGAGCAGCGGCAGTCGACGAGGGAGCAGGGCAGGTATACAGCGGCCTCAGCAGCCTGTCAGAAAAGATGCCGGAGCTGAAAAAGGGAATAAGCCGGCTCAACAGTGGAGCTTCGAAGATAGACAGCGGCGCCGGACAGCTCGCTGCAGGAGCGGACACACTGGCAGGAGGAATCGCCAAGTTCGACAAGCAGGGCATCAAAAAGCTCACATCCGAGCTCGACACCGATAAGATAACAGATACTCTGGACCGTCTCGACGCGATATCAGAAGCATCAGGCAGAAGACACTTCATGGGAGGATCCCCGAAAGACATACAGGGTGAGAGCAGAATAATATTCAAGACATCCTCGATAGGGTAATGCCCGGTCTTGTACAGATATAAAAAATGAGCGCAAGGCTCTGGTACGCAGTGGGACAATAAAAGAACCGGCCGGCATATTTACATGCCAGCCGGTTTTTCTGATCTTATAAAAGACCGTCTGAGTATCTGCGACTAGTCTTCAATCTTCTTGAACTGTCCCTTAGGTGAAGCACATACTGGGCAGGCATAGCTTGCTGGAAGATCTTCCCACTTTGTTCCTGCCGGGATACCGTTATCCGGATCACCTTTTGCTTCATCATAGACATAACCACACATCATGCATTTATATTTTGCCATAACCAGTACCTCCATATCTTTGTGTTATTATGTTTTTACAACTCCATTATCATAGATTATATATAATAAAGCAAGTGATATTTTCCTGTTCTGTTATTAATCTGACAGGAGCCTGAGGTCGATGTAGGTCTTGAGGAAATCGGCTGTGCCTTCGATACCGAATCGGCTGCTGTTGATGGATATGTCGTAGTTGCGTGAGTCTCCCCATTTGGTCTCGCAGTAGTGGTTATGGTAGCTCTTGCGTTGCTTGTCGATGTTATGGATCATATCTTCTGCATCTTCTTCGGACAGACTGAATTGCCACATGATCTGACGGACCTTAGCTTCATAATCGCCGAGCACGAAGATCTTGATCGCATTATCGTAATCTTTCAGGACTTCCTCTGCACACCGGCCTACTACGACGAACGATTCTCCCATGTCGGCATGCTCCTGGATGAAATCGAACTCAAGGTGCGCGATAGCGTCCTGGAGCGAGCTCGAAAAACCGTGTACCGTGCGGGACAGGAACGGGTTTACCGGGCGCTCTTCATAGATCTCAAGCTCCTCATAATCGATGTCGTTCTCCTCCGATACTTTTTTCAGAAGGTCGCGGTCATACAGTGGAATGTCGTAGTATTCCGCCAGCCGTTCGCCGATGATATGGCCGCCGCTTCCAAATTCACGGCCGATCGTAATGATCAAATTCTCTCTTTTCATATCTTACCTCATGCAATATCAAAACATCTAATTATCTGGCCAGAAGGAAATATCTTATATAAATTATTACTGTCGCGATAACGATGACCATAAGGGTCGCCGGGACTGCCGCCTTGCAGTATTTCTTCCAGGTTATGATATAGCCGTGTCGTGCGGCAACGGATATGCCGACTACGTTTGCAGACGCGCCGATAGGTGTCGCGCTGCCGCCGATGTCTGTTCCGATAGACAGCGCCCACGCAAGAGTCGAGAGCGGCATGCCTTCTACGTGCGCGAGCAGTTTTATTACAGGTATCATTGTCGCCGCGAACGGTATATTATCTACGAATGCGCTCGCAAAAGCTGAGATCGAGAGTACGAGCACGACTGTAATGAACGCACTGCCGCTGCTCATCTTTTCGATGGCGCCTGCTATAAGATCCAGCACTCCGGCGTTTTCAAGCCCGCCTACGACCATAAAGAGGCCGATGAAGAAATAGATCGTCTTTGAGTCTATCTTGTGGATGAGCTCGCTGGCATGCTTCCCGGCCGTTATCAGTGACGCCAGTCCGATGAACATACCGATAGTAGCGACGGTGAGATGGCTGTACTCATGTGTTACGAGCAGGATCACCGCAGCGCCGAATATAACTGACGCTTCTATGAAGCTTTTTCTGTCCTTGATCGCATCTGAAGGCTCCGGATACTGTATCGGAGCATCTGTGTCCTTATGTATCTTATGTGACTTCATCTTTACGAGGAGCCGCTTGTGATAGACGGTGTAGAAGAACAGCAGGACAGCGAACAGTGAAACAAGGGCGATCGGCCCTGTATTCAGTATGAAGTCGGAGAATCCGAATCTGAGTGTGGTGCCGATGATGATGTTTGGAGGGTCGCCGCACATGGTGGCTGAACCGCCGAGGTTTGCACAGAATATCTCTGCGATTATCATCGGTATCGGGTCGAATCTCAGAAGCCTTGCAAGCTCAACAGACACCGCGGCAAGGAACATTATCACCGTGATGCTGTCGATGAACATCGCAAGAAGGCTCGACATCACCATGAAAGCGATGAAGAGCGGGATAACGCGGTAATGCAGGGCTTTCGCTATAGTAAGACAGAGCCAGCGGAAGAAGCCGGCCATTGCCATGGCCTCGACCATGACCATCATTCCGGCGATGAAGATGATAGTAGCCCAGTTGATCCCGGTAGACTGAGCAAGCTCGCCTCGCTGATACCAGAAATCCGGATCCACGAACTCATCAAAAGCCATGATCTTCCACAGACCCTCGTAGTCTTTCAGCATCATGCCGCATACGATGATCAGCATGGCCGCACCGCAGAACAGCGACACCTGGTGCCGCTCAAAACGTTCTGACAGTATGCCTGCGAACATGAGTATGAATATACCGATAGCTGTTATCTGTGCTATTAACTGCATTGAGTCCCCCTGAACAGAAGTATTATCGACAGTTTATGGAAGCATGATGTCGGCAGCAGTATGATATGCTCCGGTCATGCCTGATCCATAAATCACAGACTACTATTCTTTCACAAAAGCATCTTTGTGTCAAGGAAATAGAGATCCTTCTTCATTATATCAATTTGTTGGTATATTATGTAATAGGTATGTGGAATGATCCTATTATAGAGAAGAAAGGGGAAAGAGAGATGGAAGAAGGTATCATCAACAGGCTGGAGCTTACGGTTACTGAGGACAGGACTGCGCGGGCTATGGGTAGCGGTGAGCTCGATGTGTTCGCTACTCCTGCGATGATTGCTTTGATCGAGGAGACGTGCTGGAGAAGTGTAGCATACGAGCTGGACGAAGGGTGCGGAACTGTCGGGATCAGCCTGGATGTGAAACATGTCTCTGCGACTCCGGAAGGAATGAAAGTCGCCTGTGAGAGCGAGCTGACGAAGATCGACGGGAAGAAGCTTACGTTCTCTGTCAAAGTGTACGATGAGGAAGGACTGATAGGTGAGGGAACACATGAGCGCTTCATCGTCGACAATGAGAAATTTATGAAGAAGGCGACAGCTAAGAAAAGCTGCTGAGAAAGACGAAATTGTGAATCCTTGATTTTTCGGCCACAAAGAAATGTTTTACCAACACATTTTGTCCTATAAGCCTCATATAAGCCATAAATGAATAACCGATATAAAAAAACGCAGGCGTGGCTGCGTTTTTTTTATCAAGAATCTTGTCTGTCCGGCTATCCGAGGTAGTTCTTCACTTCCTGGATGAATGTTTCTCCGATGTCGCTCATGATATTATGCTTCTTGGTTATGTAGCCGATCGTCATGACGGCGTTCTTGTGGCTGCGGTCTTCTTTGAACGGTATCGCGACATAATCGCTTCCGTTAAGTTCTTCGCATATAATGCCTGAGCAGAGCGTGTATCCGTTCAGGCCGACCATCAGGTTCAGCATCGTAGCGCGGTCTGTCGCTTTGATCGTACGCGGATACTCGTTTTCTCCGAGGATCTCTTCAGCAAGATATAATGAGCTCTGTTCTCCTTGCTCGAACGAAAGGCAAGGGTAATCCTTGAGCATGCTCATGCTCAAAGCGTCTTTTCCGGCAAGAGGGTGGTTCTTCCAGAGATATACATATGCTCTGCAGTCGATCAGAGGTGTGAACTCGAGGTCGTTATCGCGCAGCATCTTATTTATGACTTTTCTGTTGAAGTCACTTTCGAATAAAACGCCGATCTCACTCTTCAGCTTACCGACGTCTGCGATGACATCGCTGGTCTTGGTCTCCCGGATGGCAAAGTCAAAGTTTCTGGTGTCGTACTTCTTGACAGTCTCGACGAACGCTTTGGTTATAAATGAATAGTGTTGTGTCGATACTGCAAACTTGCGGCGGATATTGTTCTCGCCTGTATATTTGTCTTTCAGAAGTTCATACTGCTGATAGATCTGGCGGGCAGAGACGAGGAAATCCGCGCCTTCGTTCGTCAGTTCAACTCCGCGGCTGGACCTGCGGAAGATCGTTATGCCGATCTCTTTTTCCAGGTCTTTCATCGCAAGAGTCAGAGACGGCTGTGATATGAATAAAGACTCTGCCGCCTTGTTCATAGAGCCTTTTTCGGAAATTGTCAGTGCGTATAGTAATTGCTGCAGTGTCATGAATGTCTCTCCTTTACTGGTACGTTTGCAACAGAATGATTGTCAACGTATTTATGATATAATGGTTACAATATGTTGTCAATGTATCATAAGACGTTTTTTTGCTATTAGATGTTTTTATTGCCTGGGTCCGAGTGCTGAAGTTGTTTAAAATACGCTGGAATAAGATTTTGATGTACAATATTACAAAAACGTCGATTTATATCGAATTCAGATTCTATTGAACGTGATCGCTATTTGACGGTGTTTTTTAGATTTTATAAGAACTATAGGGTTTGACAAGGCGATGGCGGTAGTGTAAAATTATTCATAACTATTAATTAAAATAAAAAGTTCAGAAGGAGTCTTTTTATGAGTAAGAAATCGAGTTTCATAATGCCTACGATCGGTAAGAATCCGCAAAGCCTGATCGCTTTGGCCGTCGTTATCGCTATCATCGTAGCAGCTAAGTTTATTACGACACCGGAAAGTGTGCAGCAGTCTGCCTGGTCGCTGCTTCCTGCAGTCATCGCTATCTCACTGGCGCTGATCACAAAAGAAGTATACAGTTCGCTGTTTGCCGGAATCATCGCAGGAGGGCTGCTATACAGCGGATTTGCTTTTGAAGGAACTATTAATCACATATTCCAGGCAATGGTCGGCTACACTGATGAGAATGATGCATTCGTAAGCGGTACACTGACTGACTCATATAATATGGGTATTCTGATATTCCTCGTTGTCCTCGGAGCTATGGTAGCACTGATGAACAAGGCAGGCGGTTCTGCTGCTTTCGGTAAATGGGCTTCTGAACATATCAAGACAAAAGCCGGCGCAGAACTGGCGACGATCGTGCTTGGCTGCCTGATCTTCGTAGATGACTATTTCAACTGTCTGACAGTAGGAAGTGTCATGCGTCCTGTGACAGATAAATTCAAGGTATCAAGAGCCAAGCTCGCATATCTGATCGACGCGACAGCGGCACCTGTATGCATCATAGCGCCGATCTCCTCATGGGCTGCTGCGGTGTCAGGCTTTGTTGAGGGAGAGAACGGACTTGCTCTGTTCATCAAAGCCATCCCGTATAACTTTTACGCGCTGTTTACAATTGCTATGATGGTATTCATCGTAGTGATGAAGATCGACTATGGCCCGATGGCTCTTAATGAGGAAAATGCTGAGAAAGGCGATCTTATGACCGTTAAAGACGTTAACCTCAAGGAAGAAAAGTCTGATCCAAATGCGAAGGGAACAGTACTTGATCTGGTGCTCCCTGTAGTATCACTCGTTATCTGCTGCGTGATCGGAATGATCTGGACCGGCGGATTCTTTGGAGAAGACGGCGGGAACTTCATCGATGCATTCTCAAACAGTGATGCGTCGGTCGGACTTGCTGTAGGCTCATTCTTCGGACTGGCAATCACGCTCGTGCTCTATCTTGTGAGAAGGATCCTTTCGTTTGAAGAATTCATGAACTGCATTCCTGAAGGATTCAAAGCCATGGTACCTGCTATCATGGTACTGACATTTGCATGGACCCTTAAAGCTATGACAGACAGCCTTGGCGCAAAAGACTTTGTCGCCGGCATCATTCAGAACAATGCAGCCGGGTTTGCCTGGGCTCTTCCGGCTATAATATTCCTGATCGGCTGCTTCCTCGCATTCGCTACAGGTACTTCATGGGGAACATTCGGTATCCTCATTCCTATCGTTGTAAGCGCATTCCAGGCAACAGATCCGCAGCTCATGCTCGTCGCTATCTCAGCCTGCATGGCTGGCGCTGTATGCGGCGATCACTGCTCACCGATCTCAGATACGACCATCATGGCGTCTGCAGGAGCTGTCTGCAACCATGTCAATCACGTTTCCACGCAGCTTCCGTACGCTGTTACAGTCGCAGCTGTTTCTGCCGTGACATATCTCGTTGCGGGACTTACAAAGAACTGGATAATATCACTTCCTGTGGGACTCGTTATCCTTGCTGTCACACTTATGGCGTTGAAAGGAAAGTCATTCAGTAAAAAGGAAGCATAGTCAAAATACATTCGTAGTATATATGACCTGATGCATAAAAATAAGGCTGCTGCACAAAGTACCGGAACAGGCACTTAGGGCAGCAGCCTTTTATCTTGCTCATCGTTCTTTATTTGAATTGCATTAAGGTTCAGCGTTCTATCAAAACTATCACAAATGTATTCACAGCAGTGGGGCAGAACCGGGTCTGAAAGTGGGTGAGCAGATATGTGTAAAAGCGGGCGGAATGTTATGGTACTTGTAAATTGGGCAGTTTGACAGTATAATAAGTACTGGAGTTTTATATAGTCTGTGTTTGTTGCTTTTTCTGCATGGTGTAAATGAAATGGAACGTATTACTGCTGATATGAAAACGGCTGAAGTGTTTGAGAGATATCCTGAGGCTGCTTCTGTTCTGGAGGAATACGGAATGCTTTGCAGCGGCTGCTTCTGTGCTGAGGCTGAGACGCTCGGAGAGGCATGCGCGGTGCACTGTATGGATACAGACGCAGTTATAGAACTGCTTAATTCTGTCATTGCAAAGGGCAGCTCAGTATGAGAAGCCCGATGACTGGATATGATACGATTGATATTGGTGATCAGATAGGAGGACATCATTATGGAATATCTGGAAATCGAAGAAGTTATTGGTAGAGAGATAATCGACTCAAGAGGTAATCCTACGGTTGAGGCAGAGGTCACAGTAGATGGCTGCACAGCAAGAGCCGCATCTCCGTCAGGAGCAAGCACGGGCGAGTTCGAGGCTCATGAGCTGAGAGACGGCGATCCTGCAAGATTCGGCGGAAAGGGTGTACAGAAAGCTGTTGACCACGTCAACAACGAGATCGCTGAGCTGCTTGAAGGAATGGATGCTTCTGATATCTACGCAGTAGATAAAGAGATGATCGAGGCAGATGGAACTGAGAATAAGTCTAATTTCGGTGCTAATGCTATCCTTGCTGTTTCAATGGCTACAGCAAAGGCGGCTGCAGAAGCTCTTGATCTTCCGCTTTACAGATTCATCGGTGGTGCTAACGGAAACACTCTTCCTGTTCCAATGATGAACATTCTGAACGGCGGTGCTCATGCTACGAACACAGTAGATACACAGGAGTTCATGATCATGCCTGCAGGCGCACCTACATTCAAAGAAGGACTTAGATGGTGCACAGAGGTATATCACACACTGGCTAAGATCCTGAAAGATAAGGGACTTGCCACATCAGTAGGTGATGAGGGCGGATATGCTCCTGACCTTTCAAGTGATGAGGAGACACTGGACCAGCTGATCGAGGCTATCCAGAAGGCAGGATATGAGCCGGGCAAGGACTTCGTACTTGCTATGGACGCTGCTTCCAGTGAATGGAAAGGCGAGAAGAAGGGCGAATACCTGCAGCCGAAATCAGGCAAGAAGTTCACTTCAGAAGAGCTCGTTGCTCACTGGAAATCACTTGTCGACAAGTATCCGATCAGATCAATCGAGGACGGACTTGATGAAGAGGACTGGGAAGGCTGGCAGTTCCTTACACAGGAGCTCGGCGACAAAGTACAGCTCGTAGGAGACGACCTATTCGTAACTAATACGAAGAGACTGTCAAAGGGTATCGAGCTCGGATGCGCCAACTCAATTCTTATCAAGCTGAACCAGATCGGATCAGTTTCTGAGACACTGAACGCTATCAGAATGGCTCAGGACGCAGGATACACTGCAGTCGTCTCACATAGATCAGGTGAGACTGAGGACGTTACGATCGCAGACCTCGCTGTAGCTATGAACTCAGGTCAGATCAAGACCGGAGCTCCGGGAAGGACAGAGAGAGTTGCCAAGTACAACCAGCTGCTTCGTATTGAAGAAGAGCTCGGCGAATCTGCAAGATACCTTGGCATGAAAGCATTCAAATAGTCTGAAAGAGATCACACAGGTCCTGCGGCGCGGCAGATTGTAGAATGTTGCTACATGGCGCCGCAGCCAGTGATTTCTGATTAATAGTTTAATTTAGTGAAAAAACAGCCCGGCCCGGTTGGCCGGATGGCTGGATTGGAGAACATTATGGAAAGAGAAGAATATTTACAGGTCTACAGACATTCGCTGGCGCATGTGCTCGCGAAAGCCGTTATCGAGATCTATGGGAAGGAAAACGTTCAGTACGCGATAGGACCGCAGATCTCTGACGGATTCTACTATGATTTCACGCTGCCGGAAGCAGTCACCAAGGATGACTACGACAAGATCGAGCAGAAGATGCGTGAGATCCTGAAGAGAAAAGAAGACTGGACGCGCAAAGAGGTATCCAAAGCTGAGGCGCTGGAGATCTTCAAGGACCAGAAATTCAAGACAGAACTCATTCAGGATCTTCCGGATGACGAGACGATCACTACGTACACTACAGGTGACGACTATATCGATCTGTGCAGGGGCCCGCACGTCGACAACTCACAGGAGCTCCTCGGAGCGGCGTTCAAGATCAAATCCGTGTCCGGCGCTTACTGGCGCGGCGACGAGAAGCGCGGCATCATGATGCAGCGTATCTACGTCTATGCATATCCTGACAAGCAGCAGCTCAAGGAGCATCTCAAGATGATCCAGGAAGCGATGGAGCGCGACCACAAGAAGCTTGGCAAAGAGCTCGACCTGTTTATGTTCGATGAGACCGCCCCAGGAATGCCTTACTGGCTGCCAAGAGGGTGGAAGATGTTCAATGCTCTTCTCGACTACTGGAGATCAGTACACGAAGAGCACGGATATCAGGAGATCTCAGCGCCTGTTATCAATAACAAGAAGCTCTGGCTCACCAGCGGCCACTGGGCTCATTATCATGAGAACATGTTCATCGTCCCTGAGGATTACGACGGTGAGAAAGCGGATTATAATCCTGAGAGCGACGCATCTGTTTATGCGGCAAAGCCTATGAACTGCCCGAACGCGATCATGGTCTATAAGCGCGATCTGCACAGCTACAGAGATCTTCCGCTTAGATACAATGAGACAGACGTCATCCACAGAAAAGAGAAGTCAGGTGAGCTGAACGGACTGTTCAGAGTCCAGATGTTCCGTCAGGATGACTCTCACAACTTCATCAGAGAAGATCAGATCAAAGATGAGATCGCGGACATCATGGAGATCACGGATGAGCTTTACGGCACATTCGGACTCAAGTCCAAGGCTGAGCTCTCCACCCGTCCGGACGACTACATGGGAGATATCGAGGTATGGAACAAAGCCGAAGCAGAGCTGAAAGAGATCCTGGCAGATAAATACGGCGAGGGTAAATTCGAGATCAACGAAGGCGACGGCGCTTTCTACGGTCCTAAGATCGACCTTTCTATGGAAGACTGTCTCGGAAGAGAGTGGCAGCTCGGAACGATCCAGCTCGACTTCCAGCTCCCTCTGAACTTCGGCCTGAAGTATACGGATAAAGACGGACAGCCGAAGCAGCCGGTACTGGTACATAGAGCGATATTCGGATCATTCGAGAGGTTCATAGGGATCCTGATCGAGAACTTCAAGGGAACGTTCCCGTTCTGGATGTCACCGATGCAGGTCGGCATCGTACCGATCAGGGAGCAGCATAATGATTATGCGGCAAAGGTAGCGAAGGCTCTCCGCAAGTATCACATCAGGTGTGAGGCAGACTTCTCTGAGAAGAACATGAAGGAGAAGATCAAAAACTACAAGCACTATAAAGATCCGTATATCATCGTTCTCGGAGATCAGGAAGCTGAGCACAGATCAGTCTCCATCAACATCCGCGGAACGAACAAGCAGATCCACGACGTACCGCTCGAAGACTTCATCAGGATGTGCATGCAGATGAACAAGGACAGAAGACTCGACCTTATCGACGAATATGAGCCTCCTGTGAAAAAGGAAACAGTAGATTATCCGGAGCCGCCTGCAGCAGCAGACAAAACAGAAAAAGCGCCGGAAGTAGCGCCGGCTGAAGACGATGAATAATAAGGGGAGTTGACTGTATGAATAATTGGATGCTTTTTGCATTACTTACGATAGTTGTGCTGGTAAACGTCTATTTTACCTACAGAAGGGCAGAGGGTGTGGACAGCACGGGACGTAAGCTCCTCGCTGCGAGCCAGCTCCTTTATCTGGTGTTCATAGCTTTTGTTTTCGGTCTGGGCAAGGTTCTGGGCATGATGGGAATCGCCGACAAGCTCCAGAGCGGCGGTGCTTCTATGCCTGTGTTCATCGGGAGCATAGTCGTAGTAGGGGTAGTTCTGTTCGGATTCCTGTATCTGAAGAAAAAGCTTGAGAACAGGATAAGAGAAGAGCACGCTGAGTAAAACGGTTTATCTGGATGATGAGATCATCATCCCGGGCGTATAGTTCAGCGCGGATAAATGATTATTGAAAGCGTCTGGCGGGTAAATTATACCTGTCAGGCGCTTCATATATATGATTCGCAGGTATAAATGAAAAGGTATCAGCCGGATGACGCAATTGAAAGGATCAGATCCGGTCTGGCGAGATACCTTTAATGGCAGAATAAAGGTCGGAATCATGGATAAATATAATGTAACCGGTATGACATGCTCTGCGTGCCAGGCGCATGTGGAAAAGGCTGTGTCGAACGTTCCGGGAGTGGAATCGTGCACGGTCAGTCTGTTGACTAATTCTATGGGTGTCGAAGGAACCGCGGCGCCGGCGGATATTATAAAAGCTGTAGAGGACGCGGGCTACGGTGCTTCGATCAGAGAAGAACAGAAAAGAGCCTCCGGAGGAAAGAACGGTGAAAGCGCCGGATCAGGACGTGCTGCGGACGGGGGATCCGTTTCAGGCAGCGCAGGAGCCTCATATGATCCGTATGCGGCGGAGAAAGAGGCCCTGAGGGACAAAGAGACGCCTAAGCTGAAAAAACGTCTTATTTCGTCTGTTTTGATTCTTATCGTGCTTATGTACTTCTCAATGGGGCATACGATGCTGGGATGGCCGGTGCCTCAGATCTTCGCGAATCCGCTGTCTCTGGGGCTGCTGGAAATGATTCTTTCATTCGTGATAATGCTCATCAATAAGCAGTTCTTCATAAGCGGAACGAGAAGCGTGCTCCACGGGGCACCGAACATGGATACTCTGGTAGCTATGGGGGCGGGGATATCATTCGCATGGAGCGTGGTCGTTTTGTTCAGGATGACAGGCGCGGCATGGGCTGGTGACACAGAAATGGCGAATCATATGCTGCACAACGAGATCTATTTCGAGTCGGCCGCAATGATCGTAACTCTGATCACTGTAGGGAAGATGCTTGAGGCGATGTCAAAGGGAAGGACCACGGATGCGCTGAAAGGACTCATGAAGCTGGCACCGAAGACCGCAAACAAGATAGTTGACGGTAAAGAAGTTACGGTCCCTATAGATGATATCGAGGTCGGCGACCTCTTCGCGGTGCGGCCGGGTGAGAATATCCCGGTAGACGGCGTGATCGTAGAGGGTGTGACGGCTGTCGATGAGTCGGCGCTCACAGGTGAGAGTATCCCGGTGGATAAGGCTGAGGGCGACGAGGTGTCGGCTGCAACGACGAATACCTCGGGATATATAAGAGCAAAAGCCACACGTGTCGGCCGTGACACTACGCTGTCGCAGATAATCCAGATGGTGAGCGACGCGGCTTCAACAAAAGCGCCGATCGCAAAAGTCGCTGACAAAGTTTCAGGAATATTCGTACCGGTCGTGCTTGTGCTCGCAGTCATCACATGCGCTGCATGGGTGATGCTTGGCAAAGACTTCCAGTTTGGCCTTGAGAGAGCGATCGCTGTGCTCGTGATCAGCTGCCCGTGCGCTCTCGGGCTTGCTACACCGGTCGCCATCATGGTAGGAAACGGAGTCGGCGCGAAGAACGGTATCCTTTTCAAGAATTCAGAGTCGCTGGAGATGACCGGGAAAGTGTCGCAGATAGCGCTGGACAAGACCGGAACGATCACAAAAGGAAAGCCGGAAGTAACAGATGTTGTCGAACCTTCAGAAGCAGCAGCCTCTGGACAGGGTGGCATAGGACTTCTGACTTCGGCTTATTCGCTCGAGAAGATGAGTGAGCACCCGATCGCTAAGGCAATAGTTCAATACGCGGAAGACCAGGGTATAAATGCCCGTGAAGTGACAGACTTTAAGATCGCTCCGGGAAACGGGCTTTCTGCGAAGATCGGCGGCGTGCTCGTAACAGGAGGAAGCAGGGACTATATAAGAGAACAGTGCAGGATACCTGATGATATCGCTGTAAGATATTCAGAACTTATACAGAAAGGCAAGACTTGTGTGTTCTTTGCCGCTGACGGCGAGTGTCTGGGGATGATAGCGGTGTCTGACCAGATAAAAGCCGACAGCAGAGAAGCGATATCTGAGATGAAGAATATGGGCATCAATGTAGTGATGCTGACCGGAGATAACGAGATCACAGCAAAGAGCATAGCTTCAGAGGCTGGGGTGAATGAAGTCATCGGTAATGTTCTTCCTGACGGTAAAGAGGCTGTGATAAGGAGCCTTTCAGAAAACGGCATGACGGCGATGGTAGGAGACGGAATCAATGATGCTCCGGCTCTTACTAGAGCAGATATCGGTATCGCGATCGGCGCCGGAACTGATGTCGCTATCGACGCGGCAGACGTGGTGCTCATGAACAGCAGCCTTATGGATGCTGCAGGAGCGATACAGCTGAGCCGTGCGACGCTTAAGAACATATATGAGAACCTGTTCTGGGCATTTTTCTACAACGTGATGCTCATACCGCTTGCGGCAGGTGTATATACAGGGATACTCGGATGGACGCTCAGCCCGATGTGGGGAGCCGCGGCGATGAGCATCTCGAGCTTCTGTGTGTGCATGAACGCGCTGAGGCTGAACCTGATAAAACTCAAGAAGAGCACATCGTCTGAAACAGCGGACGGCGGAAACACAGAAGACGATATCGCGGAAGAGGCAGACAGAACTGAGATCGAAGAAGAGCCAGAAGATGGTTCAGATGATAGAACTGATGATGTAGAAGACGAAAAGGAGAGCACTATGGAGAAGATCATAGGCGTAGAAGGAATGGTATGCGCTCACTGCGAGGGTACTGTGAAGAAGGCGCTCGAGGCGCTGGATGGAGTTGAGTCTGCCGAGGCTTCTGCTGAGAAGAAGCAGGCTGTCGTAAAGCTTTCAGCAGATGTCGCGGACGATATTCTTAAGAAAGCAGTAGAAGACTGTGACTATAAAGTGACAGGAATAGAATAATACGCGATCACGGATCAGGGATCCATAGATGTTAGATGATTCCCTTCCGGGATCCGCAGACGATAGATGATCTCTTTCCGGGATCCATAGACATTATAAAATACCTTAATGCGGCTTTTCGCTGATGATCATGCATTCAGCCGCATTAAGGTTTTTTAATGATTCCAGCTGCAGTTTTCTGATGATAGAACGAACGTAGCATAGTATAATGATGATACAGGAAAGGGGGCAGAGGAATGAAGAAAAAAACATGGATAAGCGTAATTGCTTTGATAGTGGTGCTTTTGATCGTGCCTGTCATGACTGCATGCGGAAGCAAGGCTGAGGAACAGCCTCAAGCTGGACCTGAGCAGCAGGAAGAGGAGCAGCCGGCGAGCACAGGACCGGAGCTTACAGACAGTCAGAAAGATTCGCTTCTGTGGCAGATCTCTGATCAGGAGATAGAGCTGAGATATCAGGAGTACATTCCGGATGAGGAATTTGCGAATGCCGAGTTTTTCGGGATCGACAGAGAAGGAGATGAGGGCAAGGCATACGTGAACCTCGTTCAGGGAGAGTATGTAGTAGTCGACGGCAGGGCTTACAATGTATCAGGGTCTGCCGGAGAAGCGATAATCAGATTCCAGTACACTGATGATCAGCCGAAATATCTTGAGACCATATGGAGCGCAGACGGCGGCGATCATGAAAAGTGGATGGAAGAGAACTTCCCGGAGAGTTATCTGAAGAAGTCTGAGCAGTTTGTCGCTAATAACGATGAAGGAGAGAACGTGCTATTTCTCGAGATGGAAAAGGCGGTAGAAGAGGAGATGGGAGTTCCTGTAGAGAAGGATGATCTGCTTGAGATCGACGATGAAAAGGGAACATATCAGATCCTGAAAGTGGTCGAGACAGGTGATCCGGCTGATGATACATACAAGTTCGATACAGAAGTTATACAAGAAGGCATGCTGGAAGACCTGAAATAATATAGATATTTAAAGGAGGTATAGGTCATGGAAAACAGTAAAACGATAGCTTTGATACTTGCTGTAGTCATGATGCTTTCAGCTGCAGCAGTGATGACTGCATGCGGGAACAAGGCTGAGGAGCAGCCGGCGGATGAGCCGGAGCAGCAGGAAGAGCTGGTCGAGGAGCCTGAGGACGGTCCTGAGCTTTCTGAGGATCAGATGGACGATCTGTATGATCAGGCAGCCAGAAAAGTTCTTGAAGTGCAGTACGCTGACTATATGCCTGATGATGTATTTGGTCATGCGGAGGCGTTCAGCATCGAAAGAGATGGTGACAAAGGAGTATGGGATGTATATCTCGGCACAGGTGAATATGTGGTTCTGGATGGCAAGGCATACGAAGTTTCCGGCGCATATGGCGAAGCGATTCTGACATTCGACTACACAGCAGAAGGACCGAAGCTGACAGACGTCACATGGAGTGCGGACGGGGGCGGTCACGATAAGTGGATCGAGGACAACTTCACTGAAGAAGCGGTCGAAGCCTGGAAAACATTCCTGGAAGACGAAAAGAATACTGAGTTTATCAAAGAAGTCGTCGAGAAAAAGGCAGAAGAGAAACTTGGTGTTCCTGTAGAGACTGAGAACCTGCTCGAGATCGACAAAGACGCAGGAACTTACGAGATCGTAAAGACGATCGAATCCGGAGATCCGGAAGATGACACATACACATTCGATACAGAGACGATAAAAGAAGGAAAACTGGAAGACCTGAAATAGGCTGGATCAGCAAAACACAACTGAAAAAGCCGGCATGCAGTTGCGTGCCGGCTTGTTTTTATTCCTGCGGGACCGACGGGTCCGGATCTTTGAAGTCGATCGTTTTTCGAAGACCGTCATGTCCTACGACGGTATTTCTGAATATTGCGCGCGCGTTGTCAGCAAAGTTTTCGGGATCCTCTATGGACTGGCTGAAGTGGGTGAGCCAGAGTTCCTGCGCTCCTGCGTCGGATGCAGTCTCGGCTGCTTCAGGGAATGTCATGTGGCCCCATTCGATGGCTTTATCTATTTGCTCATCTGATTCATAGTTCCCTTCAAGGATCATAAGATCGGCGCCGCGTCCGAGTTCTGCCATCTCGGGGACAGGGCGCGTGTCAGTTGAATAGAGGATCTTGATGCCGCGGCGCTCAGGTCCCATAACAGCTGACGGCATGAAAGTCGTTCCGGAGGTATGTGCTGCATCAACAGTGCGTCCGTCCGGACCTGCCGCTGAAGTAAGTCCGGCAGATGAAGGAACTGTCACAGTCTCACCATGCTGCAGACGCGACCAGTATTCTTTTGGTATGCCGAGTGCTTCAGCTTTGTCCGCGAGGAACATGCCGGGTCTTTTGATCTCTACAGTGTAGCCGAGGCATGGTATGACATGATCGGCCGCGAAGGCTTTGATCAGCATTCTCCCGCACTGAACAAAACCGTTACGGATCTCGTCGCCGTCAGGATCGATCTCGACCACACCGATATCGAACGGAAGGCCGCCTGCGATCACGAGAAGGCCCTGGAGCACGTGCCTGAGGCCTGATGGGCCGACGATCGTAACGGGGTCGGTACGGCCGATGTTGCCCATGGAAAGAAGAAGCCCAGGAAGGCCTGCGATGTGATCGGCGTGGAAGTGCGTGATGCAGATGACGTCGATCGGCTTCAGCCTGAGGCCGGACTCCGCGAGCGCGATCTGGGTGCCTTCGCCGCAGTCGATGAGAAGCGACGAGCCTTCACACGACGCATATAAAGTTGTCAGCCACCGGTTAGGGAGCGGGACCATGCCCGCGGTGCCGGCGAGACAGACGTCAAGCATTGGTGATTCCTTTCTGTTCAATATATCGAAAAAGCTATTTTACTTTTATTGTTACTGTCGCAGTCTTACTGCCGGGCTGGTATGTGTCGGTGCCAGACGCGGTGACACGGACTTTGACTTTGTAAGTTCCTTTTTTCGTGCCTTTTCTGATCTTGATCTTGCTGTTCTTCTTGTTTACGGTGAATCTGGCTTTGCCGGACACCTTTGTGTAATTCAGGGTGCCTGCTGATTCAGCGTTTTTCACTGTTATGCCTTTGACCGTCAGGGCTTTCTTCTTGAGCTTGCTGTACTTTACAGTCCTTGTGGCGCCGGAGGCTTTGATCGGGCTGTCCTCACGCGCGTTAACTCTGCGGATCCTGTTCACGCTCCTTATGCTGAAAAGGTTTGCGAAAAAACCGCTCTTGCGGCTTACCACGTCGTAGATCAACGCCGGGGCGCCGTTCTGGTATTTTGTCACTGTGATAAAGTCGCGGCCTACAGAGAGCAGGGTGGCTGAGGTGTTGCTGTCCAGATATCCTGCGGTGACGTATGTGTAGTAAGCCGGACCCCACGTTCCTTCTGCAGCGCCTGTCTCAATGAAAGAGCCTGCCGGTACGTAGAACTCGCCGGAGTATTTATCATTTGTTTCAGTAGAGTGGTTGTGTCCGTGCATAAAGACTACGTTACGGCGAAGTGCAAGGCTGAGGGTGTTTGAATCTACTCCTGTCGCGGCATAATTCAGCGCCTTGCTCCAGATCGTGCCGCCTTTATTGTCTTTTCGCGCATAATGGAGAGGCATGTGACAGAAAACAAAAACCGGAGCGCTGTCATTTTCATCGAGAGTGTCGATCCAGGCCTTGAAATCAGCCGCCGCAGTCTCAGCATTTTCTTCCTTCGCCATGTCGTTAAAAGCGATTCCGTATATGTAATATGCCGCTGAACCGTCTTCGTTGATGCCTGTCTTCATGACACCGGAACCGGTACCGTCAGCTCCGAACATGATGCCCGAGTCGTCTACGGCGTTCTGATCATGGCTCGCCCAGAGGATCGAGATGTCTTCCATAGGCTTGCTGGCGGCAAAGCCAAGGCTCAGCACTTCGTTGAATATCTCGCTGGTATTGAATTCCGGCTTCATGCTGCTCTCGAAATCGTTATGAGTGCTTTCGCTGCTCTCGAAATCGTTATGAGTGCTTTCGCTTGCCTCGTCATTTTTATGAAAGCTGACATCTCCGACCATGTCGCCGATCAGGCAGACATACTCCACGGATTTTGGCATGCCCGCCATAGCCTGGCCGATCGCTTCTGTATTTCCGTGCCTGTCCGACGCTACTGCTATAAGACGTTCGCTCTCTGCGTATGAAGAGAGCGGGATCATCACTATGAGCAGTATCACTGCAGCGATCGACAGCCATTTACCTGTCGTATGTTTGTGTGACTTACTGCAATTGTTCGAGTTTGAAAGTATCATGTGTTTCATCTTCATTTTCCTCATCTGCAAATGTCAGTTCTTCATGAGTAATTTTATCACTGTTGGCAGTGAAAATCAGTAAAAGATTGCGCAAGGGAACAGTGCTTTTTTTTTCGATTGAGAGTGTCAACTGAGGCCAGACGGAGAGTACTTGTGGTATACTAGAAACATGAAAAAGATCACGATCGGGATGCTTGCGGCTGTGGACTCAGGCAAGACGACACTGACGGAAGCGATCCTTTACACAACTGGACAGATCAGGAAGGCCGGCCGCGTGGACCACGGCGATTCGCACCTGGACACGAATTCGATCGAGCGAGAGCGGGGGATCACGATATTCTCCAAGCAGGCTGGATTCGAATTCGGCGGCATGAAGGCGACGATCCTCGATACTCCGGGGCATGTAGACTTTGCTGCGGAGATGGAGCGGACGCTTTCTGTCATCGACTATGCGGTGCTGATCATCGGCGCTAACGACGGCATCAAAGCCCACACGGCTACTCTCTGGAAACTGCTCTCAAAACACCGTATACCGGTGTTTATTTTCGTGAACAAGATCGACCTGGCTGAGGGAAACGATGCCCCGTCAGAGGCGGGCGGTTCAGCTGCCGGCGGTCTGTCTGTATCTGATATGTCAGCCGGCGGTACAGCTGCGCCGAAGCCATTAAGACAGAGAATCATAGACGATATAGATAAAGGACTGGGAGCGGAGCTCACAGACTTCACAGACACTTCATCGGAGGAATTCCTGGATGACATATCCATGATATCGGACAAAGCTGCCGAGCTCGTCCTTTCAGACATGGATCTGCGAGAAAAGAGAGAAGCAGTAGATCTTGAGATCATCAGGCTTGTAAAGAACCGTGAGCTGTTTCCGGTATACTTCGGCTCAGCGCTGAGATTCAGCGGAGTAGAGGCTCTGATAAGTGGGCTTGAAAAGTATACCGCGGCGTTTCGCGGAGATGAGAAGGGCGAGCCTTCAGGCAGTATCTTCAAAGTCGCGTACGATGGGAAAGACCGCGTGACGTTCATGAAGATAACATCCGGAAGGACGAAGCCGCGCCAGATGATCCAGATCGTGCCCAGAGACGGCGCTGAATCTTATGGCGAGAAGATAAATGAGATAAGAGTGTATTCCGGAGACAGATACACAGTTGCAGAGGCGGCTGGACCAGGCGAGATTATTGCGGTCACCGGGCTTTCGAAAGCTGTACCGGGTGACGCCGTGGGATCTGAAAAGCCTGCGGCAGGTGAGGTGCTGCAGCCGTACATGACATATAACGCCTATGCCGAGCACGAAGAAGATACGCATGCACTGCTTGAAGCCCTGAGCATGCTCGCTGCTGAAGACCCGAAGCTGGAGACAGAATGGCTGAGCGGTCCGAAGCAGATCGTAGTCAGGATAATGGGGGCAGTACAGCTGGAGATACTTACGCGTGTTATAAAAGACCGGTTCGGGATCAGCTGCGCTTTCGGCGAGGAGAAGATCATTTACAAAGAGACAGTCAAAGGTGTCTATGAAGGTGTAGGGCATTTTGAGCCGCTCAGGCATTACGCCGAAGCACATGTAGTGATCTCCCCGGCAGAGAGGGGGAGCGGTGTGACGGTACGGACCGAATGCCCGCTCGAACTTCTTGATATCAACTGGCAGAATCTCGTGATGTCGGTGCTGGAAAGGCATCGCCTCCGCGGTACGCTGATCGGAGCGCCGCTTACTGATGTCGATATATGTCTTGTCGCAGGGCGCGCCAGCAAAAAGCATACTGAAGGCGGAGACTTCAGGGAGGCGGCGCTGAGAGCGGTAAGGCAGGGACTCATGCAGGCTCTCGAAGCCGGAGATATGGTGCTTCTCGAGCCATGGCTCGATTTCAGAATAGAGACTGAGACGCCGGAGATCGGCGCTATAATGACTGATATAGATAATATGGGCGGCTCCGTGGATCCGCCGGAGATATCTGAAGACGGATCCACGGCAGTGCTGAGCGGCCGCGCCCCGGCCGCCGGGCTGCGCGGCTACGGAGCCCGGCTGGCCGGGTCCGCCCATGGGCGCACACAGTTCTCATGCGCCATGGGCGGCTATGACGTCTGCGCCGGCGCGCAGGACGTCATAGAGCGCGAGGGCTACGCCCCTGACCGAGATGTGCGGAATCCTGCGGATTCCGTGTTCTGCAGCCACGGTTCAGGAGACATAGTAAAGTGGGATCAGGTATTCAGCTGCATGCACATACCATCCGTACTTGAAGCACGGAGGAAACACATGAGTATCATACCCGGCGGCCAGACAGACGAGATGCTTGCCGCTGAAGCCCGCATAAAAGAACAGCGGCGCCGCCGCGAGCAGCAGACTGCCACAGACAAAGAACTGAAGGCGATCTTTGAGCAGACATACGGTCCGATCAGACATTACCGCCGTTCCAGGCAGGAAGAATACGACGAATACGAAGATGATTACGACGAAGCGGGACCATCCACAGGATCCGGCGGACAAGGCAGGTCCGGCAAGGCGGGTCCAGCTGATGCCCGCAAGGCAGGGCAGGCTGATGTACGCAAGGCGGGCCAGGCTAATGCCCGCAGTGCAGTACAGACAGTGACACATCTCTTTGTCGACGGATACAACTTGATCCACGCATGGCCTGAGCTGAAAGAACTCGCAGACATCGATTTCGGCTCCGCACGCGACGAGCTTACCGACATAATCTGCAACTATTCCGGGTTCATGGGATATGAGACCGTTCTGGTATACGATGCCTATAAAGTGACCGAAGGCGTCGGAAGTAAAATGAGGATAAACGGCATAACAGTCGTCTACACCCGTGAGCATGAGACAGCTGACGCATACATCGAGCGCGAGACTCTCAATATCATGAAGCACCGTAAGCCCGGAGCTTCCGACCGCATACTTGTGGTGACATCAGACAATCTCGAACAGATAGTATCCATGGGACACGGCGCGCTTCGCATATCATCGCATGAATTCATAAGCGAGATCGGGCGTGTGAACGACCAGATCAGCAGCATGCACAGATAAAAACGCTGACATGCAGACAGACCTGTAAGTATGTTTCCGATCGCGGCCATTTGCAACTGGTCCCGGCTTTCATGTACGAACCACTACCATAAGTGCTTATTATATGATAAAGTAGTGATAAGGTTTGATATACGGGCATTGAGTGTATCATTTCAGTAATAGAGGCATTATAGGTAATACGAATAAAAAGGGGGAGTTTTAATGGGAAACAGTAAGAGAAGCAGAGCGGCCGCGGCTCTGATCGCGGTCCTCATGATCGGTGCTGTAATGGCTTTTACAGCGGGATGCCGTGTGAACGTCAACATCAATGATACCGGATCTGAGAAAAGTCAGACTGAAGAGCAGGGAAAAACAGAAGATAAGGTACTGCAGTCTGTAACGGCACCTGAAGATTTTGATCCTACAGGCGAATATCAGGACAAGACGAGCCAGCGCGCGGACATGACGATCACGCCTATTGGTGAAGAAGGTCATTATGCAGTACTGGTCAGCTGGGGCAGCAGTGCGTTCGAGACGACGATCTGGGAGTTCGATGGAGAATTTGACCATAAGAGCGGAATGCTCACATATAATAACTGCACAAGGATCGAGCTCACAATAAACGATGAAGGCAAGCAGGAGGAAGAGGTCGTTTATGAGGACGGCGAAGGCGCGCTTCTCTACTACGACGGCGGTTTCAACTGGGACAATAAGAAAGACGACACCGGCAAAGACTGCTATTTTGTGAGATATGACGATCTGTCCGACACGATCATAGAAGAGTCTGAGGAGTCGGAAGAGTAGCAGCGGAAACAATCAATTCTGGAGGTAAAAAATGTACGATATCATAATAATCGGCGCAGGTCCTGCGGGCATGACCGCCGCGATCTATGGACAGCGTGCGGGAAAGAGCACACTCATGATCGACAAGGCGGGTTACGGCGGAAATATCATAACGACGCCGTCGGTCGAGAATTATCCGGGACTTAAGAATGTTTCGGGAGCAGAGTTCGCTCAGCTTCTGTTCGAGCAGGCCGAGAGCTTTGGCGCTGAGTACCAGTCAGCAGAGGTAAAGGGCATCACAGACGCAGCCGGAGTAAAGACCGTACACACAGACGCGGGAGATTTTGATGCGAAAGCGGTGATAATCGCGACAGGACAGGTCAACCGCAGGCTCGGGCTCGACCGGGAGGATCAGCTCGTAGGAAGCGGTGTCTCATTCTGCGCGACATGTGACGGGATGTTCTTCCGCGGCCGTGACGTTGCAGTCATAGGCGGAGGGAACACTGCGCTGGAAGACGCGGAATACCTCGCAGGTGTCGCGAACAAAGTCTACCTTATCCACCGCCGCGATCGTTTCCGCGGCGAGCAGAAGACAGTCGACCGCCTGGAAAAGCTTGAAAACGTTGAGTTCATCTTAAATTCATCACCGGTAAGGTTTATTGGAGACGGCCCTGTTACAGGACTTGTGATAAAGAACAACCTGACAGGTGAAGAACGCGAGCTCGCGGTGCAGGGAGTGTTCGAAGCAGTAGGACAGATGCCGCAGAACACAAACTTCGCCGACATAGCAGAGCTCGATGAGACCGGCTACATCAAAGCAACTGAGGCGTGTGAGACAGGACGGCCGGGGATCTTTGTCGCCGGCGACTGCAGGACTAAAAAAGTCCGTCAGCTCGACACAGCGGCGGCCGACGGCACGATCGCAGCTCTTGCCGCGTCAGAATACATCAATTCTCTGGAGTAGCAGGCGCCGTATCGCAACGATGGATCAGGCTTCCGGCCCGGGTAATACCGGCCGGGAGTTTTTTATACACTATTAGGAACTACAGCTGCATAATATCTTGTATGTTTTCATAATAATCTGTTAACCAGCAGCGCAAAATATGGTATACTTACTGCAGTATAAAATGATAGCTGACAGGTATGACAAAGGAGCACATATGGAGCCGAAATATAAGAGGGTGCTGCTGAAGATAAGCGGCGAAGCGCTCGCTGGCGAGCAGGGCACAGGGATAAACATGGAAGTCACTTCGACAGTGGCTGATCAGATCAAAAAGCTCATCGATCTGGGCGTGGAGGTCGCAGTCGTAGTAGGCGGCGGCAACTTCTGGCGCGGCAGGACGAGTCAGGACATGAAGCGTGAGACCGCTGACTATATAGGCATGCTCGCGACTGTCATGAATGCTCTCGCTCTTCAGGATGTGCTCCAGGCGAAAGGCGTAGGATGCAGAGTCCAGACTTCTCTCATGATGCGTGAAGTCGCAGAGCCGTACATCTGGAGGAAGGCGATCAAAGAACTTGCTGTAGATCATGATGTGGTCATCTTCGGAGCAGGGATCGGCGAGCCGCATTTCTCAACAGATACGGCAGCTGCGCTCAGGGCTGTGAATATCGAAGCCGATATCATTCTTCTCGCGAAGAACGTTGACGCGGTATATTCTGCAGATCCTGTCACACATCCGGATGCAGTAAGGTACGATGAGCTCACATACAAGGAGATGCTAGATAAGGAGCTTCAGGTAATGGACCTCACCGCGGCGACTATCTGCAAAGAGAACAACATGGCTATACAGGTGTTCGGAGTCGCTGAAAAGGACAGCATGGTAAGGGCGGTCCTCGGCGAGAAGATCGGGACACTGATCAAAGAATAGGAGGAATCACGATGGGTAAGTCACATAAGGATTTTCAGGAAAAGATCGAAGTTACCAAAGAGGTACTGAAAGAGGACCTGAATACAGTAAGAGCAGGAAGAGCAAACCCTGCGCTTCTCGACAAAGTCAGTGTTGATTATTATGGAACGCCGACACCGCTCAGAAACATTGCCAACATTGCAGCGCCGGATCCTAAGTCACTTCAGATCACACCGTTCGATCCTTCATCACTCGGCGATATCGAGCGCGCGATCAATATCGCTAACATTGGTATAACACCGACTAACGATGGAAAGAACATACGTCTGATCATTCCTGATCTTACAGAAGAGCGAAGGAAAGAGCTTACAAAGATCACCAAGAAATACGGTGAAGAAGCCAAAGTCGCAGTGAGAAACCTCCGCCGCGAGGCTAACGACTCTGTAAAGAAGCAGGAGAAGGATGGCGAGATCTCAGAGGACGACCGCGACGACGAGCTTGAGAAGATCCAGAAGACTACAGACGAGGCGATCAAAGCGATCGACGAGATCATCAAGGAAAAAGACAAGGAGATCATGGAGGTATAGCACTGCCGACAGTGATCCAGTTAGATGATAATATGGTGGCTGCATTCAGCAGCCACTTTGCTGTATAAAAGGAGACGAAATGAACGAGGTTTTGATCGACCCTGAGAAGCTCCCGGCGCATGTCGCGATCATCATGGACGGCAACGGAAGGTGGGCTGAGAGGGAAGGTGTATCGCGCATAAAAGGCCATACGGCCGGCATGGAAGCCATGAAAGAGATCGTCAGGAAAGCCTCGCATATGGGCATAAGATACCTGACCGTATATGCTTTCAGCACAGAGAACTGGAAGCGGACCATGGAGGAAGTGTCGGGGATCTTCAAGCTGCTTGTGCAGTTTGTAAAGCTTGACCTTTCAGAGCTTGACGAAGAGAACGTCAAAGTCTGTGTGCTCGGCGACTACAGTGTGATACCGGATGCCGCGAAGAAGAGTCTGGACAAGACTCTTAAGACTACTGAAAACAACACAGGCATGCAGTTCAACGTTGCGATAAACTACGGGAGCAGGGCAGAGATTGTACGCGGTGTTAACAAGATCGCCGAGCAGATCAGATCAGGAGAGATCGAAGGAGATGTCACTGAGGAAATGATCTCGAGATCGCTCTACACCGGGGACGAGAACGGGAACATACCTGATCCGGACCTTATCATAAGAACTAGCGGCGAAGAGCGGCTGTCCAATTTCCTGCTCTGGCAGGCGGCATACAGCGAGTTCGAGTTCACCGACCTGCTGTGGCCTGACTTCACACCAGAGGCTTTTGAGCAGCTGATACTCGACTATACGACGCGCGACCGCAGATTCGGCGGGCGCAAGTAACATGCCTTTATAAGCATATAAACGATCTCGTAATGACAGATCCTTCCGTGGACGGCGAGGATCGATGATATATAATACTGCCGCGGATGCCGCGGCGTGATGATATACAAAACTGCCGCGAATGCCGCGGTGTGATGATATTCAGTTCAGCCGCGAATGCCGCGGCTACTTCAGGGGGTAAAAATGAAAACACGTGTGATCTCAGCACTCGCCATGGTGCCGCTTCTGCTGGTCTTCTATTTCGGCGGATTCTGGCTCATGGCTCTTGTAGCGATAGCCAGCTTTCTTGCGCTGAAGGAATTTTATAATGGCTACACGCACATGGAAGTGCATCCGAACTACAAGATAGGGTACGGCGCGCTGGCAGTCCTATATGCGATGAACGCCTATATGTACTATATGGGCGATTTCAATAACATATTCCTGCTTGGATGGCTTACAGCCGTCGTGATCGCCGGCGCGCTCTATATGTTCAACATGGATAAAGTGGAACCCATAGATTCGATGGCCACCACACAGGGCCTAATATATATCGTGTTCTTCGCGTTCCATGTGGTCCTGGTCGATGAGCTGCCGACGAACTCAGATCTGAAATGGCTGATACTTCTTACAGCATTCGGCTCAGACATATTCGCGTATTTCACAGGGATGCTGATCGGACGCCACAAGCTTTGTCCATCACTTTCCCCTAAGAAGACGATAGAAGGCGCGATAGGAGGTGTCGCCGGCAGCGTGGCGCTGTGCGCTTTGTTCGGATACATCTTCATGAAGCCGCTCCTGGTGCACTGCATCGTGATCGGCCTGATAGGATCACCGATCTCCATGCTGGGAGACCTCACCGCGTCCGCGTACAAACGCAAGATGGGCATCAAAGACTATGGCGATCTGATACCGGGTCATGGCGGCGTCATGGACAGGATAGACAGCGTGCTCTTCACAGCGCCGTTCGTGTACTACTACATCGTTATCGTTATGGAGTACTTTGCGATCGGCATGCCGGCGTAGCAGATAGTGAGGCGTAATGCGATGGATAAAAAACGTATAACCGTGCTCGGGAGCACGGGCTCGATCGGAACGCAGACTCTAGATATCATAAGAAAACATCCGGACAGATTCACGGTATCCTGCCTGACATGCGGGCAGAACGTGGATCTTCTTATCGACGAGATAAGGTCGCTTCCCGGACCTGATCGTCCTGGTCTTGTTGTTTGTTCAGACAGGAAAATGATCCCGAAGATCCGCGGCGAATTTCCTGATATCCAGGTGGAAAGCGGTATGGAGGGACTCATAGACGCGGCAGAGTATGACGCCGACATAGTCCTGAACGCTTTGATGGGGATGCGCGGGCTCGTACCGACGTATCATGCGGTCCGGGCAGGGCATGACATCGCGCTTGCAAACAAAGAGACATTAGTCGCGGGCGGTCATATAATCATGAACGCGGTCAAAACAGAAGGCGTGAAGATGCTTCCTGTGGACAGTGAGCACAGCGCTATCTTCCAGTGCCTGCAGGGCAGCCATGGAAACAGGATCAAGAAGATCCTGCTTACATGCTCAGGCGGTCCTTTCAGAGGATGGACATATGAACAGCTCAGAACAGTTACGCCTGAAATGGCGCTTAAGCACCCGAACTGGTCAATGGGACGGAAAATAACCATCGACTCAGCTACTATGATGAACAAAGGACTTGAGATGATCGAAGCCAAATGGCTGTTTGGTGTTGATATAGACGATATCCAGGTGCTCGTGCACCCGCAGAGCATAGTACATTCGGCAGTCGAGTTCGAGGATACTTCAGTAATTGCTCAGATGGGCATACCTGATATGAGGATACCGATCAGCGTGGCGCTCGGATTCCCTGAAAGATTAGACAGCGGTCTTGAAGGACTGGATTTCTTCGGGAAGGGAAGCAGCCTTACGTTTGAAAAGCCTGACAATGAAGCATTCCGCTGCATGCCGCTCGCAGTGCGGGCGTCAAAGGCAGGCGGGAGCTATCCGGTGGCGATGAACGCCGCAAATGAAGTCCTCGTTCAGGCATTCCTGGACAAAAAGATCGGCTTTACAGATATCGCGGAAGGCATAGAGCGGGTGCTCGACGAGCATGATCCGTCAGGAGAGCCGGATCTTGAAGCAGTAGTTGAGATCGACAGCGAAGTACGCGAAAAAGTATACGAAACACTTCCGGAATAATAAGGATGATGCAGTGAATATAATAATCACTATAATTGCAGTAATAGTTTTCTTCATCGTACTCATCGTGCCTCACGAGTTTGGACACTTCATAACAGCAAAGATTCTCGGCGTGAAGGTGAACGAATTCGCTTTCGGGATGGGTCCGGCCATCCTGCAGAAGCAGGGCGAGGAGACTCTTTATTCCGTCAGGATATTCCCGATAGGCGGATACTGCGCGCTTGAAGGTGAGAACGAAGACACCGGAGACCCCAGGGCTTTCAACAGCAAGCCTGGCTGGGTAAAGATAATCATTTTGTCAGCAGGAGTGATCATGAATGTCGTCACAGCTTTTCTGATCATGTTTTTCCTGCTGGTATTTGTGAGACTTACAAATATGGACAGCCTGCCGGAAGACATGGGGGTGCTTCAGGTCATTGCCCAGTCTGTACTTGACGGAGCAGCGACAGTCGGCAAAATGGGTCTTCTTATAGTTGACAGTCTTAAGCAGCTCTTCACAGGTGGAGCTTCGATGGACGATCTTTCAGGACCGGTAGGGATCGTGACCGCAGTGAATGAGTCGGCTTCACAGGGCATAACGTACTATCTGGTATTTACAGCGATAATGTGCGTGAACCTTGCGGTGATCAATATACTGCCTCTTCCGGCGCTCGACGGCGGAAGGATACTGTTTGTGATCATACGTAAAGTCACAGGTAAGATGATCACTGACGAGCTCGAGTCGCGTATCCACATGATAGGGATGGCGCTCCTGCTCCTGCTTATAATAATGATAACGTTCAAGGACGTCGGAACGCTTTTCAGGTGATTCCGTGGCTTTAAGACAAAGCTTCAGCAGAGATATCGCAACACGACGCTGTTTTGATCATCTTAGCCAGAAGCTTCCGAACAGAAGGAGAATACAATGTCGGATAAGGTTTTGATCCGCGACATAGCGGTCGGAGGCGGCGCTCCAGTGTCGATCCAGTCGATGACTAACGTCGACTCGCGTGATGAAGAAGCTTTGATGAGGCAGATCAGAGAGCTTGAGGATGCGGGATGTGAGATCATAAGGATCTCTGTGCCGGATATGGACGCGCTGGACACATTCAGGGAGGTCAGGAAGAAGACCGAATCACCGCTCGTAGCAGACATCCATTTTGATTACAGGCTCGCGGTCGGGTCGATAGAAGCAGGCGCAGACAAAGTCCGCATAAACCCGGGAAACATCGGCTCGCCGGAACGTGTGAAGGCCGTGGTAGACGCTGCGAAGGCAGCGCGCATACCGATAAGGGTGGGCGTCAACTCGGGATCGCTGGAAAAAGACATCCTGGAAAAGTACGGCCGCGTCACGGCGGAGGCACTCGCTGAGAGCGCGCTCAGAAACGTGAAGATGCTGGAGGACATGGACTTTGGCGATATCGTGATCTCGATCAAATCCTCTGACGTCAGGATGACATACGATGCGTATAAGATCGCGGCGTCAAAAACGACTCATCCGTTCCACGTTGGAATAACCGAGGCGGGGACGCTGAAACGCGGGCAGGTCAAATCAGCTACAGGGATCGGAGCGCTTCTCCTTGCAGGAATAGGCGATACGATAAGAGTATCGCTCACATCAGACCCAGTGAACGAAGTGTACTTTGCGCAGGACATCCTGGAAGCTATAGGCTTCCGTGAGCCGGCGTTCGACATAGTGTCATGCCCTACATGCGGCAGGACAAAAATAGATCTGGGGCCGCTGGTCGACGATGTCGAGCAGCGCCTGAACAGCCTGAGGGCAGAAGAAGACCTTCCAAAAGGCCTCAAGATAGCAGTGATGGGCTGTGTCGTGAACGGGCCTGGAGAAGCACGCGAAGCTGACTTCGGCATCTGCGGCGGCGACAAACAGGGCCTGATAATCAGAAAAGGCGAAGTTATAAAGAAAGTAGAAGAATCCGCGCTGGCGGATGAGCTCATTCGTGTTATACGCGCAGAGTACAGCAGGTAGCTTGCACAGGCATACAAGACGGGCATATAGGAGTTGTAATGGAGAACCTGGAGATAATCCTGAAAAACTGTATATCTGAAGAATCATACGGCGGCAGCGTCGAGGCATTTTACCTTAAGCCGGCTGCGGCAGTAATGAGCCCGGATGGAGTGCTGAAGATCGCTCTAAGGGCTGATTTTGTTGTGTCCAGGGATGATGAGGAGCGTATGTGCGCGAAGATCTGTGAGGTCGTCCCGCATGTTACAGGCGTTCGCATCAGGTATATCTATGACGCGGAGCATATGGCGCAGGAGCCGGCGGAGATAGTCAGGCTCTATGCGGCGAGATGTACGGCGGGACTTCCGCCTATCGTAAGGAATGCGGTAGTTCAGGACAGTATCACGCTTGAAGACGGTGCATGCATCATCAAAGTCATCGGCGGTGTTTCGCTGGACGAGGTCAATAGAGTATTTGCAGCCAGGATAAAAGACAAGCTGCATGAGAAGTTCGGCATGGATTATGATGTCAGGTTCGAGCACGATCATGAAGCGAGAGATGAGATAAAGAAGCATATCGAGCTCTCTAATGAAGAGCTCGCCAAGATAGCTGAGGAAGACGCTGCGAAAGCTGAAGCCGAGAGAGCAGATCTGCCGGATCCGGGATATACAGGCCGCCGATATGGCGGTGGCTTTGACGGCGGAGAGAGCGCTGGAGGAAACGCCGGTGCGGCAAATGGAGGCTTTGATGGCGGCACCGGAAAGGGCGGAGCAGCAGGGAAAAGCGCAAATGCCGGTGGAGAATCCGGTGGATATGGAGCCGGCGGCGGAAGAAGGCGTGGAACCAGGAATATATTCGGCGGAAAGATCACAGGCGCGCGTACCGCTATAAACGACCTCAGACCGGATATGGGCGAAGTCGTGATCGAGGGAACGATATTCCACATAGAGACACGGCCGATAAGAGAAGACCGGCTGCTCGTAATGATGCACATAACCGACAAGACAAATTCGACATGCGTCAAAGCTTTCCTCAAGAATGAGCAGTGGGAGAAGGACGGAAGCGCAGTGAAGGAAGGCGTGTACGTCATCTGCCGTGGAAAGACAGAATTCAACGTTTTTGATAATGAGATGGACGTGCTGCTCTCACAGCTTCAGGTGAGCACTATGCCGATGAGAGAAGACACGTACGACGGCCCGCACCGGGTAGAACTTCACTGCCATACCAAGATGAGCGCGATGGATGGCCTGAACGAGCCCGACAAGATCGTGGAGACAGCTGCGAGATGGGGGCAGCCTGCAGTGGCTATAACAGACCACGGAGTTGTCCAGAGCTTCCCGGACGCGGCGAACACAGCTAAGAAACTGATAAAGAACGGCACCGACATAAAAGTCATCTACGGCATGGAAGGATATCTTCTCCCGGACGAAGAGATCATTAGGGAAAACGGGATGACCGAGCCGAGCCTGATAAAAGAAGACGGTACGATAGACTACAAAGCCCGCCCGACGAACCACATCATCATCCTTGTCGCCACGCAGGAAGGAATGATGAATCTCTATAAGCTCGTATCAATATCGCACCTGGATTATTTCTATAAAAAGCCTCGTATACCGCGTTCGGTACTGGAAAAGTATCGTAAAGGACTTATCCTTGGTTCTGCATGTGAGGCAGGAGAACTGTTCCGGGCAGTAGAGGCAGGGGCTTCAGACGAGGAATTGGAACGGATCGCGGCATATTACGATTATCTCGAGATACAGCCTGTTGTTAACAATAAGTTTCTTATCGAAAACGGCACAGCGAATGGGAATGAGGACCTTCAGAATTTCAACAGAAGGATAGTTGAGCTCGCTGACCGTATGGGAAAGCCTATCGTGGCGACGACAGACGCTCATTATGATGAGCCTGAGTCGGCGATATACAGAAATATCCTGCTTGCCGGCATGGGTTTCAAGGACGCAGCGAACGGACGCGGCCTGTATCTCAGGACGACGCAGGAGATGCTTGATGAGTTTGCTTATCTTGGCGAAGAAACAGCAAAGCGCGTAGTGATAGACAATACGATTTTGATCGCGGATATGATAGACGAAGGCATCAAGCCTGTGCCTGACGAGAAGTGCCCGCCGAGAATAAAAGGAGCAGAAGAGACGCTCCGTACGACATGCATGGAGCGTGCTCACGAGATCTACGGAGACCCGCTGCCGGAAGAGATCGGCAGCCGGCTTGAGACAGAGTTAAATGCGATCATCAACAATGGATACGCAGTCATGTACGTATCTGCTCAGATGCTCGTGCACAAATCGCTTTCTGACGGATATCTGGTAGGCTCCAGAGGATCTGTGGGGTCTTCATTCGCAGCGACGATGGCTGGGATCACCGAGGTCAACCCGCTAGATCCGCACTATATCTGCCCGAAATGCAAACACCTGGAATGGGGCGACATGCAGAAGTACGACTGCGGTGTCGACATGCCGCCGAAGGTATGTCCTGAGTGCGGGACAGAAATGCGGCGCGACGGATTCACGATCCCGTTTGCGACATTCCTCGGTTTCGAGGGAAACAAAGAACCTGATATCGACCTCAATTTCGCGGGTGAGTACCAGGGACGCGCACACAAGTACGTCGGCGAGATTTTCGGTGAAAAGAACGTCTACAAAGCCGGTACTGTCGGAACGATCGCAGACAAGACCGCTTACGGCTATGTGATGAAGTTCTTTGAAGAGACAGGACGGCCTCTGAATAAGTATGAGGCAGGGCGTCTGGCGATCGGCTGTACCGGTGTAAAAAGGACGACAGGCCAGCACCCGGGCGGCATAATCATCGTTCCGGACGACCATCAGATCTACGAGTTCTGTCCTATACAGCATCCGGCAAACGATACGACGACAGACATCGTGACGACGCACTTCGATTATCATAAGATCGATAAAAACCTTCTCAAGCTTGATATCCTCGGACACAATGTACCGTCAATGATACGACAGCTTCAGGATATGACGGGAGTCGACCCGCTGAAAGTCGACCTGACCGATAAAAAAGTGCTCTCGATCTTTAACGGGATCGAAGCGCTCGACATAAAGATGGAAGACTACAAGTTCACACACGGTTCATATGCGATACCGGAATTCGGGACTTCGTTCGTGCGCCAGATGCTCGACGACGTCAAGCCGTCAAGATTCGAAGACCTGATCCGTATGTCGGGATTCTCGCATGGTACCGACGTGTGGCTGAACAATGCCCAGGATTACATCCGTGACGGAGTCGCTACGATGCGTGAAGTCATCTCGACGCGTGACGATATCATGAACTTCTGCATGCTGAAAGGAATACAGAACGAGAAGTCGTTCCAGATCATGGAGGATGTACGTAAGAAGAATCGTGTGCTCACAGAAGACGACATCAAAGTCATGAAAGAGCACAACATACCGGACTGGTACATCGACTCGTGCTCAAAGATCAAATACATGTTCCCGCGTGCTCATGCTGTGGCTTACGTAATGATGTCGTTCCGCCTCGCATGGTACAAAGTATATTATCCGGTCGAATTCTACGCGACCTACTTCACGAGCGTTGCAGCAGACTTCAACGCAGACGTTGCCCTACGCGGACCACAGGCTTGCCTGGACAGGATGGATCAGATAAAGCAGAAGGGTACCAACGTTACCGCAAAAGAAAAAGAAGAGATGCTCGTGCTCGAAGTCGTATATGAGATGTACGCCCGCGGCTACGAGTTCGCGCCAGCTCGCATCGGTGAGTCGATGGCGACGAAATTCTGGAAAAAAGACGGAAAGGTCCTGCTCCCGTTCTCGGCATACAATGGAGTCGGTGAGTCATGCGCCAAATCGATATACGACGCATACACCGAGAAGCCATTCGACACTATCGAGGACGCCGTGAATCGCGCCGGTATCAACAAAGCCGCCTGCGACACGCTCCGCGAACACGGTGTGTTCGGCGATCTGCCGGAAAGAGATCAGCTGAGCTGGGCATTCTAAAGAGATTTTGATGCGATATGAATTTTGATGCGATCTGCCGGAGATGGGCTTACCCGGCATGCGAAAGGGATTTTGATGCGACCTGCCGGAGATGGGCCGGCTAAACTGGGGATTCCTGTGATGAAGACACTCGAAGAATACAAAGAGGAAATAGAAAAGGACCCGAAAGCACGCCGCCGCCTCAAAAAACTTGAGAAGGAGTTTGAAGCAGTGGAAGAGAGCCTGACAGAGGAAGAACTCGTCAAATACGGCCTTAAGCCAGCGGAATCCGAACCTGACAATGAGGCGGAGAACGCTTCTGATAATAAGGGAAAGGCTCAGGCAGAAGAGAATGCAGATGCCGTACTTGATTCGATCGCACGCAAGATGTTCTGAAAAATAAGCAGCAAAACACCTGGCATTAAAAAGTCAGGTGTTTTTTTGCCGTCATTTCCAGAACAAGTAGGAGCAAGCTCCTACCAAATTGCAGATTTGACTCCTACCAAAACACCTGATCTATGAAAAGTCATGTGTTTTTATGGCCGTCATTTCCAGAAAAAAGTAGGAGCTAGCTCCTACTTTCGCTGAACATAGCTCCTACTTTCACTGAACATAGCTCCTACTTTCACTGAACATAGCTCCTACTTTCACTGAACATAGCTCCTACTTTCGCTGAACATAGCTCCTACTTTAATAGCTCCTACTTTAATTTAGCCATAGCGATAATCGCTATTTATCTATCATGGGACGCGGAATCGTCTGTTTTGATTGCCCGAACGAGTACATCAGGCGCACTGCGCTGGCCCCGCACAGTCTTTTTCACGCCGTGCTCATTCATCCACGATCGTGGGTAATCTCCTTTTTTAAACGAGCGAAGTCTTTTCAGTGTCATTCTGTATTTTGAACTCTGCGCGTATGTGCCCCAGTTTTCAGGACGAGGCAGGAACGACTCCAGTACCTCGCATTCCCACATGATTGACGCGACCGGCTCGGTCTGATATATGTAGACGATATCACCAGGAAGCACATTTATCCTGTGGTGCCACGCAAGTGTATCGTTTCCGCTGTCGCGGAATGCCTTGTCAACGTCGTAGTTGGCCGGATTCGATGGAATGATCCAGTATCTTCTCGTGTCATCAGGTCTTCTCGTCAAAGCAGAGCTTCGGCGGGCAGCAGTCCCGTTCATCGTCAGCAGAAAGCTTCTTTTGATAAGCTCCATCACTTCGTCATCGCTCAGTCTGTCGTCCATAGTTAGCGTGACCCAGTATTTTTTGTTCATGTGGTAGCACCTGCAGATGCCGGGCTCTTTCAATAATTCGTCCACCGTATCAGGGTCGACTTTTACGTTCATGATGTCGATCAGCTCGCGGCTGTCCCCATTGTAAAACGGGTCATCGAGCTTTGAACGCTCTACACACATGTCCAGTGCGAACCATTTATCCGACGAGGGATTTCTGAAGACGGCAGATCCGTCGCCCTTGAACGGATGCTCAGGTGGAGCGCTGAATGTGCGTTCGATCTCCGCGGCGATCCTGTTAGCTTGATCCGAAGCGAATTCCATATCATCAAAACATCTTTCGGCCACTCGTTCGAGCAAAGCCTTGTACTCTTCACGTACTTTTCCGATATACGTTCCTGTATACCCCTCGATATTGAGCGGAAGATACTCCTCCAGAGATTCACTGTCCCTGACAGTATTCAAAATACTCCCGTCAGGTTTTATTTTAATTGTCGCTATGAGGTCGCCGTCCATAAACTTCTCTGAATAAACGAACCATGGACCGTCTATGTTGTTTCGCAAAACAAAGCCTGCATCTTTAAGTCTGCTTCGCACGGCTCTTTTCCTGAGGAAGACCTCCTTTGCGATATCCATATTGTTGCCTCCATTTTGATCTGTTGTGTTTTGTTTCTATGATTGTACGATATTATGGCTTCTTTTGCATGTTTACATGTATGGGAAGTGTGTCTTGATGATTTTGATGATTCTACCGATCTCCTCAGAATCGATTCCGCCGAGCACCTCATCACTCGTAACGAAAAGAGAGTATCCCAGATAGTAGCCGTTAAGCTGATACAGCTGCAGCTTCTTCGCCAGGCTTTCGGCATACTGCAATGAGTCAAGCTTTCCGGCATGTTCGATTATGATCAGCGAGCCATCAGGAAGCATGATCAGAAAATCCGGAGATTCATAAAAAATCTCGATCTCACCGTTTTCACCTCGACGCTTCAAAGGAATGACAGAATCATATCGAAAAGGGATCCCCGCATCCAGAAGCGCATTGTAGATAATACATTCGGATTTTGATCTTACCCGCCTGCCATCCTTTGCCTTGATGACCGTATCGCCAAAGGGGGCTGTGTTTCTTTTATATTCAGCGTGTGCCCAATCCCACAACTTTTTCATTACGGTACTGAATTCGGTATCGAATGGAACATTGTAAAGTGCTGGTGACAATCCGGCAAACACTGCAGCTGTCTCATATGATTTGATCTTAGCCAGGGTCTGTTTAACGATTTTGATATCATAATCAACTATGTCAATCAGCCGTCGTTTATATGCGCTCCGGGCGATCTTGACAAGTTTATCAGATGTGCTGCTCCCAAGATAAGTCTGAGTACGTCTGCCGTTTTTCTTTGTGCTTTTCCAGAAATAAGTATTACCTCTGATCTCCTTGGAAATCACTGCCGCGCTCGAAGGACGCACACTGTCCTTCATCAGATCAGCATGTAAAGTGACCAGATTAGCCAGCTCACTTTTTAGCATTTCTATTAGTGCTGTCATTATACTCTCCCTAAAGTGTGATCGCATACTTGAAAGAAGATGTACACAATGATATTTGCCTGTATCATAGGCTCCGATTGATTCAGCATGTACGATCAATTATAAGCAGTAACTGTCTTTCGCTGACATGATAAAAGATTTAAAATTGCTGTCAATACACTTTTTTACTTTATGTCGAAAATAGTGATTTAAATGTCGTTTTACCGTACGTTTTTGTATCTGGCCTTTTTTGATGGTGTCCAGATCGAGCCTCATATATGACACCTCACAAGTCAGAGGTGATACATGAAGTCGAGTGACTTTTTTTCGTCCAGCTGATCAAAATCTCATTAGTGTATCAGAATCTCATTAGTACATCAAAATTGCATTATCATATCAAAATCTCATTAGTACATCAAAATTTCATTATTATATCAGAATTTCATTAGTATACAAATAAGCCTTGGTTAGTATTTTTATACTAAAAAGTTCGCAGACAGTGCAGGAAGTTAGTATAACAATTGGCTGATGTTAGTAAATTTATACTAACAAGTTTGCAGACAGTGCAGGAAGTTAGTATAACAATAGGCTGATGTTAGTAAATTTATACTAACAAACATGCAAACGATGCGGGAAGTTAGTATAAAAAGAGACAGATGTTAGTACTTTTATACTAACAAGTTTGCAGACAGTGCAGAAAGTTAGTACAACAAGAGGCAGTTGTTAGTATTTTTATACTAATTTAGAACGAATTCTGAGACTAAATACATCGCTGGAAGTAGGTGCCCTCAAATACATCACTGGAAGCAGGTGCCGTCAAATACATCACTGGAAGTAGGTATGCTCAATTATTGCAGGAAGAAAATGTATGTAACACATTGTGGAAAGCACATGTATTTAATACGTTAGTCTGGATATTGTTTGGATGCAGCTGAGTTTGGGTATTGTTGGGATAGAGAAGGATTTTGATATTGTTGGGATAGAATGGTATTTTTATGATCATCAACACGGGACAACGAACGGATATACCGGCTTTCTACGCGGAGTGGTTTGCAAACAGGCTCCGTGAGGGTTTTGTTTGTGTACGAAATCCGTATGATCAGAGTCAGGTGAGCCATTATCGTCTGGATCCGTCGATCGTGGATGTGATCGGCTTCTGCACAAAGAATCCCGCGCCTATGTTTCAGTATATGGATCTTTTAAAAGACTATGGACAGTACTGGTTCGTTACGATCACACCGTATGGACGGGATATAGAACCGAATGTGCCGGATAAACACCGCTTGCTCGATGATTTCAGAAAACTCTCAGATATTGTAGGGATAGATTCTATCGGCTGGAGATATGACCCGATATTAATTACGGACCGCTATACAATGGAATATCATCTCAGAGCTTTTGAGCAGATGGCAGCTACTTTGGACGGATACACAAAAACAGTGGTGATAAGCTTTATAGATCTATATCCGAAAGTCAGAAAGAACTTCCCGGAAGCAGTGGAAGTCACGAGAGAACAGCGGATTGAGCTTGGGAAGGCGATCATCGAAACAGCGTCTTCGCATGGCATGACTGTAAAACCCTGCGCTGAAGGTGATGAGCTTGCAGAATATGGAGCTGACTGCAGTGGCTGCATGAAGATAAGCGATTATGAGAAAGCGATCGGCAGGAAGCTGAATGCGCCGAAAAGAAAAGTTGCGAGAGATTTATGCGCCTGCTATCTGTCATGCGATATCGGAGCGTATAACACCTGCAGGCACCTTTGCAGATACTGTTATGCGAACGTGGAGCCGGATAAAGTGATTGCGAGAAGTAAACTTCATGATCCTGATTCACCGTTTTTGATCGGCGGATACCTTGATGGGGATAAGATACATGATGTCCCACAAGAGTCATGGATAGACCCACAGACCAGTCTGTTCCTGTAAAGCCGCTTCAGCAAGCTTCATTGAACAGGTTGCGGTTATGCAGTGGCTTTGTCGTAATGCTGCCGCTGACATCATATCGTGTTGCTGTATACATTATGTCTTGATTATCGGGCACCCAGGTGATATAGTTAGTTTGTAAAAGAATGAGAAGTACTTGATTTCTCGTAAATCATATTTCATTACATATCTCCGGGCGCATCCTGAACAGGGTGTATTGGGAAGTATGTAAGGAGAGGAGACTATCATGGCAAAGGTTGCAATAGTTTATTGGAGTGGTTCTGGTCATACTGAGAAGATGGCTCAGGCGGTCTGCGAAGGCGCCAAGGCAGCCGGAGCGGATGCACATCTTTACAAGGCTATGGACTTCAGTGCCAGCATGGTGAATCAGTTTGATACCGTTGCGTTTGGATGCCCGGCGCGTGGAAATGAGCAGCTTGAGGAGGAGACTATGCAGCCTCTGTGGGATGCCTGCAAGACTCAGCTGAAGGGCAAGAGGATCGGCCTGTTTGGCTCATACGGCGCAGGCGGCGGTCCGTGGATGCAGTCCTGGGAAGAAGATGCTGACAAGGCTGGCGCAAAGCTTGCATGCCTGTCAGTGATATGCAAAGGTGACCCTGATCAGCATACTCTCAAAGAGTGTGTGGTAATGGGCGTTTCACTGGCCAGATAAGCTTTTTTCGATTGATTTGCCGGGGCATGCATGGTTGGTGCCCCGGCGTATTTTTTTAGGAGTAGATATGTCACTTATCACAGTAGGAATAGTAGTTGGTTTAGCGTGGATCTTTATTTCTGTTCTTGGAATGAGCGCAGCTCCTGAAGAACGTAATGACATCAATTCAGATGGAACAAACACTCTTCTCAGCGCGGTAGGCTATATGGCTGTAATGTATGCGTGCATGTATTTCAAGTCGGATGCCATGGACTGGGTCGCTTTCATACTGCTGGGTCTTCTGGCGCTTGTCCCGCTTGCAGGCGCGATAGCGCTGATAGTCAAGCATGAAGTCTCGCCAAGAAGGATGCTGTCTGCGCTGATATCCAGTCTGGTACCATTGTTTATCGATGGATGTATTTTGTACACTTGCATACTCAAATAATTTGCCGCAAAAACGATGAATGATCTGACTAAGGGAAGCGTTTTCGGTACGATCGTAAAATTCTCTCTGCCATACTTCGCGGCATATTTTCTGCAGACGTTCTACGGTCTGGCAGATCTTTTCATCACAGGACAGTTCTGCGGAGCCGATACGATAACTGCAGTCGCGGGCGGAAGCCAGCTGATGCATTTTGTGACCGTAGTCATAGTCGGGCTTGCCGTCGGGACTACTGTCATGATCGCACATGAAGTGGGCAGGAGCAGTTCGAACAAAACGCACGAGCATGCTCAAATAAACAAGATAATCGGAAACACCGTTACTGTTTTCGCAGCTGCTGCAGCTGCGATGACAGCGGTGCTTCTTTTTAGTGCTCGCGGCATAGTCGGGATCATGCAGACACCGCCTGAGGCGAAGGCCGGCATGCTCACTTATATCACCATATGCTTCGCCGGTATTCCTTTCATAACGGCATACAACGTGATCGCCGCTGTTTTCAGAGGACTGGGCGATTCAAGGACTCCTATGTATTTCGTCGGGATCGCCTGCATACTTAACATCGGGCTGGATTATCTTCTGATTGGCGGGCTTTCAATGGGAGCGGAAGGTGCTGCATTTGCTACTGTTACAGCGCAGACCGTCAGCGTCATCCTGTCGCTTATATGGATCCATTACAATAACAGACATGCCGTGCAGGCAGCAGCGGATCCGAATGGCGCCGTAGAGGAAATACAGTCAGATGTCAGTAAGCAGGACAGGGGAATACGTGTGACGAAAGCTGACATTAAGCCTGACAGAGACATCATAATGGGTTTTGTCAGGATAGGGCTTCCAATAGCGTTCCAGGACGGTTTCATACAGGTATCTTTCCTTGTGATCACTGCGATCGCGAACAGCCGCGGGGTAGAGATAGCTGCCGCCGTCGGCATAGTGGAGAAGATGATAACATTCCTGTTCCTGGTGCCGTCTTCGATGCTTTCTACGATATCGTCAGTCGGGGCGCAGGCGGTCGGAGCAGAACTATACGGAAGGGCAAGGAAGGTCTTGTTCACGGGTATGGCGATAGCGTGCTCAGTCGGCATGGTGTTTGCAGTGTCATTCCAGTTCATCTCTGAGGAAGTTCTTTCGGCGTTCACCAGCGACGCGGATGTGATCAGTTTTGGGTCGCAGTACATCCGCGCGTACATAATCGACTGTGTGCTGGCGTCGATACACTTCTGCTTCAGCGGCTATTTCAGCTGTATTGGCATGTCGGTCTGGTCGTTCATACATAATGCGGTGTCGATAGTGTGTGTGAGGATACCGGGTGCTTATATGGCGTCAAAACTCTTCCCGGACAATCTTTTCCCGATGGGGCTCGCGGCACCGATGGGGTCGCTTCTCTCCGCGGTGATCTGTGTCTGCGTGTATATCTATATACAAAGCCATACTGTCTACGGAGGGGATGACCGCTCCGAGTAAAAAGGCAACACTGTCTGCAGCGGGAAATGACCGCTCAGAAGTGCTTGAATTTCAATGTGATTCACGTGCTCTATGCGTTGACATGGAGCGCTTTTTTTTGTATAATTTTTATTAGTGTTATTTTGCGGTATTGTATCCTTTTTTCATTGCGAGGACATGATCAGGAGGCGTATTTTAGGGCTGTCCGATCGATGCGGATATGAGCGCAGAACGCAATAAAAGAATGAAGGAGTGGTTTTATGTCAAATGTACTGATCATCGCGGCCATAATCGGTTATATGGCACTGGTGGTAGGAATCGGTTTTTACTTCACGAGCAAGAACAAGTCGACAGATGACTTCTATCTTGGCGGACGTAAGCTCGGGCCTTTTGTAACAGCCATGTCGGCTGAGGCATCGGATATGTCCAGCTGGCTTCTCATGGGTCTTCCGGGCGTAGCTCTTGCGGGACTTGTCGGTATGACGGGAACGTTTGCCGAGGCGGTATGGACCGCAGTCGGCCTTGCTGTCGGGACCTATGTCAACTGGCTGATCGTAGCAAAGAGGCTCAGGCTCTATTCTGAGCATATCGGCGCAAATACGATACCGGATTATCTGTCGAACAGGTTCAACGATAAGAGCGGAGCGCTCATAGGGATCGCCGCGCTTATTATCATCGTGTTCTTTGTGCCGTATGTTGCATCAGGCTTTGCGGGTGTAGGTAAGCTCTTCAACAGCCTGTTCGGGATCGATTACCACATGGTAATGGTAGTCGGCGCTGTCATCATTGCCACATATACGCTGCTCGGCGGATTCCTGGCGGCTTCCACTACAGACTTCATACAGAGCATCATCATGACGATAGCTCTTTTCGTAGTATGCTTCTATGGTATCTCCAGAGCGGGCGGGATCGATCAGGTGATCGCGAATACACAGGATGTTCCGGGATATTTCAGCCTGACAGGTCCGGACGGTTCATACAGCGCGCTTCCGATAGCCTCGACACTTGCGTGGGGCCTCGGATACTTCGGTATGCCTCACATCCTGCTGAGATTCATGGCTATCGAAGACCATGAGAAACTTGCGATGTCAAGACGTATCGCATCTGTCTGGGTAGTTATCTCGATGGGCATCGCGATCTTCATCGGAATCGTCGGATATTCATTCGCAAAGGAAGAGGGCATCATAAACGATACGTTCGATCCGGAGAGGATCATAGTGTACATCGCATCATATATAAGCAAAGTGAATCCGCTGATGGCTATCGTCGCGGGGCTTATCATTTCCGGAATCCTGGCGTCCATCATGTCGACGTCAGACTCACAGCTCCTTGCGGCAAGCTCCAGTGTGTCAGAGAACATCATCCACAGATTCATTGTCAAAGACATGTCAGCCGTGAATCAGATGATCCTCGCAAGGGTGACTGTAGTCATAATCGCAGTACTTTCATGCATGTTCGCTTGGGATCCGAATTCAAGCGTATTCCGTATCGTGTCTTTCGCCTGGGCAGGATTCGGCGCGTCATTCGGGCCAGTCGTTTTGTTCAGCCTGTTCTGGAAGAAGACGAACAAGTGGGGCGCGCTTCTCGGCATGCTGTCCGGCGGTATCATGATATTCGTCTGGAAGTTCGGGATCGCGAACCTCGGCGGGATCTTCACTATCTATGAGCTGCTTCCGGCATTCGTGGTGAACTGCATAGTGATACTTGTCGTCAGCATCGTGACAGGCGGTCCGGACAAGGAGACTGCAGAGACATTCGATAAAGTTAACGAGATGGTCAAAGAGAATAAGGCATTCAACTAGCATATATAGCTGTTAAATATATTTGAACTACGAGAGGGAACGACAAATGGGAAAAAATCTGGCAAAGACATATGATCCTAAGGATTTTGAGGACAGGATCTATAAGATGTGGGAGGAGAACGGATGCTTCAGAGCCGAAGTTGATCCGAACAAGAAACCGTACACTATCATGATGCCACCTCCAAATATCACAGGACAGCTCCATATGGGGCATGCGCTGGATCAGACACTTCAGGATGTGCTCACGAGATGGAAGAGGATGGAAGGCTACAGTGCCTTGTGGCTTCCGGGATCTGACCATGCAAGTATCGCGACCGAAGTCAAGGTAGTGAATGCGATACGTGAGAAGGAGGGACTCGAGAAAGAAGACCTCGGGCGTGAGGAATTCCTGAAGCGCGCATGGGAATGGAAGAAAGAATACGGCGGACGCATAACGCGCCAGTGCCGTAAGCTCGGAGACTCCTGCGACTGGAGCCGCGAGCGATTCACTATGGACGAAGGGTGCAGCAAAGCTGTAAGAAAACAGTTCTGCAACCTGTATAAAAAAGGCCTCATCTACAAAGGAAACCGGCTCGTGAACTGGTGTCCGAGCTGCGGGACCTCGCTGTCTGACGCTGAGGTAGAGCATGAGGACGTAGAAGGAAAATACTGGTACTTCCGTTATCCGTCTGCTGAGGAGAACGGTCCTGACATCATGGTCGCTACATCACGTCCTGAGACGATGTTCGGAGACGTTGCAATCGCAGTGAACGGAGAAGACGAGAGATATAAAGACGTCGTCGGTCACAAGGTCATCCTTCCTATCGTAGGACGCGAGATCCCTGTTATCGCTGACCCGTATCCGGATCCGGAAAAAGGAACCGGTGCTGTAAAGATCACTCCGGCGCACGACCCTAACGACTTTGAGGTAGGGGAGCGCCACGGACTTGAGGTCCTCGCCTGCATCGGCAAAGACGCAAAGATGACTGCAGTCGCTGGTAAATACGAGGGTATGGACAGGTACGAGTGCAGAAAGCTCTGGGTCAAGGAACTCGAAGACGCAGGATACCTTGTGAAAACTGAGAAGATGACCATTCCTGTAGGAACGTGCTACAGATGCCATACGGTCATCGAGCCTATGCTTTCAGAGCAGTGGTTCGTGAAGATGCAGGAGCTCGCAAAGCCGGCTATAGAAGCGGCCGAATCAGGAAAGCTCCAGCATGTTCCTGACAGGTTCCAGAAAGTATATCTGAGATGGCTTTACGAGATCCGTGACTGGTGCATCTCGCGCCAGCTGTGGTGGGGACACAGGATCCCGGCATGGTACTGCGATGACTGCGGTGAAGTGATCGTTTCTGAAGAGGATCCGACAGTCTGCCCGAAGTGCGGATGTAAACATCTGCATCAGGATGAAGATGTGCTTGATACATGGTTCAGCTCGGCGCTGTGGCCGTTCTCTACACTCGGATGGCCTGAGAAGACAAAGGACCTCGAGTATTTTTATCCGACAGACGTCCTTGTGACAGGATACGACATAATCTTCTTCTGGGTCGTGAGAATGGTGTTCTCAGGCTGCGAAGCCATGGGAGAGCCGCCGTTCAAATATGTATATGTCCACGGCCTGGTCCGCGACGCTGAAGGCCGCAAGATGAGCAAATCGCTCGGAAACGGCATCGACCCGCTTGAAGAGATCGATAAATACGGCGCAGACGCGCTCCGATTCATGCTGACTACCGGCATCACGCCTGGTAACGACATGAGGTATAAGATAGACAGAATACTGAACGCCAGAAACTTTGCCAACAAGCTGTGGAATGCTTCGCGTTATGTCATCATGAATCTTCAGGATGATAATGGCGAATTCCTCGAGCTCGCTGACGGGGCCGGAAAAGGTTTCGACGGTACGACGGACTTCAGCGGTATCGCACTCCGTGACGAAGATAAATGGATGATCTCCAGGCTGAACGAAGCGGTGAAATACGTGACGGATGAGTTGGACAAGTTCGATCTCGCCCTCGCAGGCCAGCGTGTGTACGACCTTATATGGAACGAGTACTGCGACTGGTATATAGAGATCACCAAGAAGCGTCTGTACGGGGACGACGAGGAGGATAAGAAGGTCGCGAGGTTCGTGCTCGTCATGGTGCTCAAGAACATGCTCGAGCTGCTCCATCCGTTCATGCCGTTCATCACTGAGGAGATCTGGAGCTTCCTGCCGCATTCCGATAAGGAGTTAGAGTATCTGATCAAAGCCTGCTGGCCTGTTTATTCAGAGGGTCGCTCGTTCCCGGCAGAAGAGAAAAAGCTTGAGATGGCGATGGAGGCAGTCACAGCTGTCCGTAACATCAGAGCCGAGGCAGATGCAGCGCCGTCAAAGAAGCTTACGGCAGTGATCCTTGCAGAAGGTGACGCGCTGCAGACACTTAAGGACGGCGAGAGATATGTCCAGGAGCTTGCAGGTATATCGGAGATCACATTTGTGACAGACAAGGCAGATGTGCCTGAGGACGCGATGTCCAAGGTCATCAGCAAAGCTCAGATATTTATACCTCTGGCGGAGCTCGTGGACTTCAAAGAAGAATTTGCCAGGCTTTCAAAAGAAAAAGAAAGGCTGGAAGGAGAAGTAGAAAGAGTCGAAAAGAAGCTCTCTAATCAGGGCTTTGTCGCTAAAGCTCCGGAAAAGGTAGTTCAGGCTGAACGAGACAAAGAAGCACAGTATAAAGAGATGCTTGCAAAAGTGGAAGAACAGCTGGCCGACGTAGAGAAGCGTATATAGAGAAACGCATCTGGCTGCGAACTGCAGCAGGAGCAGACCGGAGCAAGCTGTTGAAAGATACAGATAAGTGTTGATATGGGACGTAAGACGGCGGAAGAGAGAATAGGTGAGTTCCTGAGATTCGGGAGCCGGCTCGGGTTGGAGCGCATAACTGAGCTAATGCACAGGCTCGGCGACCCGCAGGACGATCTTGAAGTGATCCATATCGCCGGAACGAACGGAAAAGGATCAACTTCCAGATATATCTATGAGACTTTGATAGAGGCCGGATATAATGCCGGAATATACACATCGCCGTTCATCGAGAAGTTCAACGAGCGGATCGAAGCTGGCCGCCATGTCATATCTGATGAGGATCTGGAAGAATGCACAGATGTTGTGCTTGAGAAAGTCAGTCAGATGGTGGACGAAGGCATGGAATCTCCGACTGAGTTCGAAGTGGTCACCGCCGTCGCTTTTGTCTGGTTCAAGAAGATCGGCTGCAACGTTGCAGTTCTGGAAGTCGGTCTCGGCGGACGCGGAGATTCGACCAACATCATAAAAAAGCCTGTGATAACTGTTATCACATCGATCTCGTACGATCACATGGACCGGCTCGGCTCTACGATAACCGAGATAGCGTCCGAAAAGGCCGGTATCATCAAAAAGGGCTGTCCGGTAGTGGTCAGCACAGAGCGGGAAGCCGCACTGAAGGTATTTAGTGACAAAGCATCAGAGCTCGGAGCTCCGCTGTACGATACTCGTAAGCTTGCGTCATATACGATAAAAGAGCTGAGACCGGGAGGATCCACATTCGACTATTCTGCTGATATCGGCGGAAGCCATGTGTCGATGAACGGGATCGAGATATCCATGGGCGGGGAGCACCAGGTAATAAATGCTGCCGAAGCGATAACTGCACTCCTTGTACAGGACAGATTTGATATCAGTGAAGAAGCGATCCGGCGAGGTCTTGGAAAGGCAAAGCAGCCTGGAAGGTTCGAGATCCTTTACGATCCAAATGAAGATGCATTCGAACAAAACACCCACGTATCAGGTCATGGTACCGGGAATCCGTGGGTGATAATAGACGGCGCGCATAACCAAGACGCCGCGAAGCGGCTCAGGGCTGCGATGGGGCAGTTCTTCCCGGGCAGACGTGTGCTGTTCGTATGCGGGATACTGGCCGACAAGGATGTGTCCGGGATCCTCGATGAATTCACAGAGATCGGGACAGACTTCGTAGCGACGGAGCCTGAGAACGAAAGAAAGCTGTCGGCGTATGAGCTTGCAAAAGCGATAAACAGCCGCGGCAAGATGGTCTATGAGATACCAAAGCCGAAGGATGCAGCAGCTCTCGCGATGTCTATTGCTAAGGGATATGATGTGGTTCTGTTCACTGGATCGCTCTACCTTATCGGGATGATAAGAAAGCTTCTCCGCGAGAAATATCTCATTAAGGGGAATGTGTGCTTTGACAGGCCGGACAAGGATGACAGTATTTCAGCAGGCATCGATGAGGACGATTGAGAGGAGAAGATCGGAAATGGATGTAAAAAAGCCGAAAAAGCATAAGCTTACGGAGGAAGAGCTGAAGGCGCTTCTCGGGAAAACATGTCCGGGACGCCAGTGGTTCCTGATGAAGAAAGCTGCAGATTACAACAAGCTCGCTTTGTTCCTCAAGATCAACGGAGTCAATAAGATCGAGCTCGGGAAGAAGGCTTACACATATGAGGTGGATCTGAGAGACGAGACGATCGCAGGTGCTTTTATACTGACGGAGAAAGCGGTCGGAAGCGTCAGGTCTGACGGGAAAAAGATAGGAGACGATGCTGTGGGTGCAGGAGCATCAGAGGATCCCGGAACGAGGTGGTACATCGCGGCTGCAGTAGTCGCGCCTGATTACCGCGGGCACGACATCGGCAGGATCATGCTTGACAAGATGAAGAAGCTCGCCGGGGCTGAAGGAGCGAACGCTGTGTATGTTGATGTCACTGAGGACACACCGAGTCCGGACGATATAGACGGAGTGACTGACGCTGCTTCATTCTGGGAGAGCCTGGGTTTTGTTGACTGGGGCGATGGATTGCTTGTTTTATCACTTGATTAAGTGTTGGGAAGATACGATTTTGCTGGAAGGAGAAAAAATATGAAGATCATAGTTGACGGCATGGGCGGAGATGATGCCCCTCAGGTGATCGTTGATGGAGCGTGCCAGGCGGCAGAGGAGCTTCCTGAAGGCGTAAGTATCGTTCTTGTAGGCAGGGAAGATGTGCTGAAGAGCGAGTTGAAGAAACTCCACTATAAGGGCGATAAGATCGAGATAGTTAATGCAGACGACGTGATCACTAATGACGAATCGCCCGTAAGAGCGATAAGACGTAAAAAGGAGTCTTCTATCGTCAAGGGCATCGAGATGGTCAAGAACGGTGAAGGCGAAGCTTTCGTATCAGCCGGGAGCACAGGTGCGCTTCTCGCAGGAGGACTTCTGATACTCGGACGGATCAACGGGATCGACAGGCCGTCGCTTGCGACGATATACCCGGTCGTCGGAAGAGAACCATCACTTATCCTTGACGCGGGCGCGAACGCTGAGTGCCGTGCGAGCAATCTTCGCGAATTTGGCGTCATGGGCTCGATATATATGGAGAGGGTGATGGGCCGCCCGAATCCGACAGTCGGCCTGGTAAACATCGGGACCGAGGAAGGAAAGGGTACAGCGCTGACGAAGGAAGCGTTCAAGCTTCTAAGCGAGAGCGACGTCAACTTCATCGGTAATATCGAGACTCGTGAGCTACAGAACGGAGCGGCAGACGTCATCGTGACAGATGGTTTCACAGGGAATGCTTTGATCAAGCTGACCGAGGGGATCGGAGCGATGGTGCTCCGCGAGATGAAGAACAGATTCACGAAAAACATAAAGAACAAACTGGGAGCTCTCCTGCTGAAGGATCAGCTTCTTGGAATAAAGAAGGAATTCAACTACAGTGAATACGGCGGCGCCCCGATTCTCGGCGTGAAGGGAGTCGTCCTGAAATCACACGGGTCATCAGACGCGATGGCCATCAAACAGACGATACTGAAAGCCATTCCTTTCGTCGAAAACCGCGTCGTAGATACGATCGCAACAGCGATAAGCGAGCTGGCCGCTGAAGATACTGCAGACTCCGCAGATCTCTAGAAGACCGGCCGCATTATGGTAATGGAGGGAAGAAAGAATTGAATCTGGCAGAATTTGAAACTAAGATCGGCTATACGTTCAAGAGCAAAAAGCTTCTTGAGACTGCGCTGACGCACAGTTCTTATGCGCGCGAGCACAACATGGGGAACTATAAGTGCAATGAGAGGATGGAGTTCCTCGGAGACGCATATCTGGACGCCATCGCAGGGCTGGCTTTGTTCGAGCAGATGCCGCATGTCAGGGAGGGCGTGCTCTCCAAGACGAGATCTCTGGTAGTGTGCGAAGACTCACTTGCTGAGGTGGGACGGAAGATCGATATAGGCAGCTATCTCCTGCTCGGCGTCGGCGAAGACAAGTCTGGCGGAAGAAAGAAAAAGTCGATAATCGCGGACTCGACAGAAGCTCTTATCGGAGCGATATTCCTTGATGGGGGATACTATGCTGCAAGCGATTTCGTGCTGAAGGAGTTCAGAAAGATCTTAAGGGACGCTGCCGGCGGCAAGCTGGTAAGCGACTATAAGACAACTCTTCAGGAGATACTCCAGCAGGACGGAAAGATGCATGAGATCGTTTACAGGATCGATAAGACAGAGGGTCCGGATCATGACAAAGTGTTCTTCGTGACGCTCGTGCTCGAAGGCCGGGAGATGGGCTCCGGCAAGGGCAAGACGAAGAAAGAGGCGGAGCAGAAGGCCGCCAAGATGACAATGGAAGGCGGGTACCTGGATTAATGTACTTTAAAAGACTGGAAATGCAGGGGTTCAAGAGTTTTGCGGACCCTGTCGTCATAGATTTCCATGAGGGCGTGACGTGTATCGTCGGACCGAACGGGAGCGGCAAATCGAATGTCAGCGACGCTCTCCGCTGGGTGCTCGGCGAACAAAGCCCTAAAGCGCTGAGAGGCGGCCGCATGGAGGAAGTCATCTTCAACGGCACCGAGGCGCGGCGCGCAAAAGGGATGGCTGAAGTAACGCTTGTGATCGATAATTCTGCAGGCATCCTGAAGATCGACTACAGCGAAGTTGCGATAACAAGGCGTATGTACCGCAACGGAGACAGCGAGTATCTTATCAACAACAATCAGTGCCGTCTCAAGGACATCCGCGAGCTCATCATGGATACTGGTATCGGCGTGGACGGATACTCGATAATCGGACAGGGAAAGATCGCCGACATCGTAAGCAACAAGCCGGAGGCAAGACGCGCGATCTTTGAGGAATCTGCCGGTATCGTCGCATATAAGACGAGGAAGACAGAGGCTGAGCACAAGCTCGAGCGCACACAGCAGAACCTTGACCGCATAAATGATATAGTTTCTGAGATAGAGGGCCGTATCGGAACGCTTAAAGAAGAGAGCGAAAAAGCAGAAAAGTACCTCAAGATGCGCGACCGCTTCAAAGAGCTGGAAGTCAATATCACGCTCAGAAACATAGACAATGCTGAAAAGCGCGCTGCTGATTACAAAGAACAGGAGAAAGAGCTTCAGGAGAGGATAGACGCCGCGGCAGAAGGGAAGCGCTCGGTAGACGAAGAGTCGGCAGAGCTTGAGAAGAAAAGAGCGGAGCTCGACAATAAAGCTGAAGACGCGCACAACAGGATGCTGGAAGCCGTGCAGACGATCAATGATAAGAAACAGGCAAATCAGCATTCCGAAGAGCGCATCGTGAGCATAAAGGCCGAAAGGCAGCGTCTTTCGACTGAGATCGAGCAGCTGACCAGAAAGCATGAGATAAGCGCCGCCGAGATGACCAGCCTCACGGCTGACCATGACGAGGCAGAAGCAAAGAACAGAACAGCAGCAGAGAATCTGAAGGCAAAGACTGAAGAATACGACAAGATCGCGAGTGACACCTCCGGATTCAACAAAATAATAGACGAGGGAAATGACAGACTCTTTGCGCTGCATTCGGAGGCAGCTGCCAAGAAGAGTGAAGCAAAGAGCCTTGAGAATTACAGAGAGACGCTTACTGAGAGGCAGAAAGAGATCGAGAAGGAGAAGCAGAACCTTTCCGATCAGCTCAAAGATGAAGACGCCCGTCTCAGGAGTTTCGACGAGAGCCTGCAGCAGGCTGAGCAGGAGAAGAAGAGAATAGATGGGATCCTCTCGGATGGAGCCTCCAGAAAAGTTGAGCTGGGCGCTCAGATAAACAAGCTGAGATCTTCAAAGGAACAGCTCTCGATCACGTCGAGCAGGATTTCCGCAAGGCTCCGCACAATCGAAGAGATGGAGCACAACTATGAAGGCTACAACTATCCGGTCAAATACATAATGCAGGCCGGGCTCTCAGGCGTTATAGGAGTCGTGGCTGAGCTGATCGATGTTCCACGCGAGCTTGAGACTGCTGTTGAGACAGCTCTCGGCGCAGCCAAGCAGAACATCATAGTTGAAGATGATCAAAGCGCAAGGCGCGCAGTATCAGAGCTCAAGAACAGCCGCGCCGGAAGGCTCACGTTCCTTCCTGTCGCTTCGATCGACGGTGTTTATACAGAACCTTCGGGAGATGTCAAGAACGATCCCACATACCTCGGTATCGCATCAGACCTTATAGATTTTGATGATAAATACGGATCCGTCATGGACTACCTGCTCGGCCGCACCGCTGTAGTGAAGACTATCGACGACGCGATCAGGCTGTCAAAGAAAGCCAGAAGGCAGGGACTGCGCTTCGTGACTCTGGATGGAGAAGTGATAAATCCACAGGGCGCGATAACAGGCGGCAGGTACAAAGGCGAAAACGCGAACCTTATCGGCAGGCGTAACGAGATGGCGAGACTGAAAGCCGAAGTCGCGGAGACTGAGAAAGAGCTTTCAAAAACATCAAAAGACCTCGAGAAGGCGGAGACAGACCTAGCCGAAACGACAGAAGAGATAGCAAAAGCAGAGCGTGAGCGTTTTGATAATGACGTAAAGCTGTCAGGACTCCAGAAAGACGCAGGTGCCGCGCACAGCGGGATCGACGACATAAAGGCGAGGATCGAGAAAGCCTCTTCCGAGACCGCAGAGATAGAGAAAGAACTCGGGCGCAACACAGAGATGGCGGAAGGGCTGACGAAAGAAAGCCAGGATGCCGAGGAAGAGATCAAGAAAGTAAGCGCAGAGATAGAGCAGGCGATGTCGGGGTATGAGACCAGGCAGCGCCAGTCGGAAGATGCGACACGTGCTCTCACTGAGGCAAGGATCGAAGCAAACAAGTGGAGCAGCAAGCTCACAAGCATAAACGAGATCCTGATGCGCGTGCAGCGTGAGGCTGAGGGTTACAGCGCCGATATCAAGACACGCCAGGATCAGATATTTATCCTTGAGCAGGAACTTGAAGAGATCACCTCAGGACGTGAAAACTGGTCTGCAGAAGCTGAGGAACTGGAAAAGAAGAAAGAAAGCATAGATCGCGAGATCAAGAAGCTGAACAAAGAGCGTGAGCAGATATCTGATAGGATAGCCGGCATATCCGGCGAGCTGAGGCAGAAAGAAGACGAGATCAATGCAATAAAGGATGAGCGGTTCCAGCTCGAGATAAAGACGGCGAGGAACGATGCTCAGGAAGAACAGCTGAAGAACAAGCTCTGGGAAGACTTTGAGATAAGCTATGCCGAGGCGCAGGATCTCCGCTGGGAGTCATTCGCGATGGGAAAAGCCCAGCAGGAATCCAAGGAGATGCGTGACGGCATCCGCGAGCTCGGCGACGTAAATATCGGAGCGATCGAAGAATACCAGCAGGTAAGCAAGCGCTACAAGTTCCTGACGGAGCAGCGTGAAGACGTGACGACTGCGATGAGCGAGCTGAACGGCATCATAAACGATATGGACAGGACGATAAGGTCCAGATTCAGCGACAACTTCAATAAAGTGGAGGAAAGATTCGAGCAGGTATTCTCGGAACTGTTCGGAGGCGGACATGCTGAGCTCAGGATAGAAGATGGCGAGGACATGCTGGAAGCTGGTATCGACATTATCGCGCAGCCGCCTGGCAAGAAGCTGCAGAATATCAATCTGCTCTCCGGCGGCGAGAAGACGATGACTGCGATTGCTCTCATGTTCGCTGTACTTCATGTAAAGCCGACGCCGTTCTGCATCTTGGATGAGGTCGAAGCAGCGCTCGACGACGCGAATATTGACAGATTCGCAGATTATCTTAAACATTTTGCGGCGACACAGTTCGCGATCATCACCCACCAGAAGGCGACAATGGAGCATGCAGATGTCCTGTACGGCATCACTATGCCGGAACACGGAGTATCTCAGCTGCTGTCGCTCCGCCTTGGTGATTATGATCCGGACGACTATACAGAATAATGATACAATTCCTGCCAGCAATGCGTCATAAGCACTCCCTTCACTAGTCCTAGGACCAAGGTCCTGCGGGGTCGTTCAGGGAGTGTTATAACGCATGTACCGGCTAGTAACTTACAAATTTAGAGGATTTTATTATGTCAATTACTGAGAAGAAAATGGGCTTTTTCGGCAGGCTGTCGCAGAAGATAAGCGACGTTATCCTGGCGAGGACTAAGATAGACGACAACATGATAGATGACCTTGAGGAGGTCCTCATCACGTCAGACATCGGAATGGACACTACGGTCAAGATCATGGATGAGCTGAGAGACGTGGTCGAGAAGAAGGAGATCACGGTACCTTCATATGTTACACGTGAGCTCAAGCGGATCGTAACGGAGATAATCGATAAGGGCGACCGCTGCAATATGTCTGAGGATTATCCTCTTGTGATCCTCATGATCGGCATAAACGGCGGCGGAAAGACGACTACGATCGCGAAGCTCGGAAACATGTATAAGAAGCAGGGCAAAACTGTCATGTTCTGTGCGGCTGATACGTTCAGGGCGGCTGCTGGTGAGCAGCTCCAGATCTGGGGCGACAGGATCGGCATCAACACAGTCATGCACCAGGAAGGAGCAGATCCGTCAGCTGTCATCTACGACGCGATACAGTCCGCAAGGGCAAAGAACATAGATGTTCTGATCGTAGACACCGCAGGAAGGCTCCAGACAAAGCGAAACCTCATGGCAGAGCTTGAGAAGATGAATAAAGTCATACTGCGTGAGTATCCGGAAGCATCAAAAGAGACGATCCTCGTCCTTGATGCGACCAACGGCAAAAATGCCATTTCACAGGCACAGCAGTTCAATGAAGTCGCTGAGCTTTCAGGAGTTATCATAACCAAGCTCGACGGCACTGCAAAAGGCGGTATCGCCGTGACAGTTACAGATCAGTTTGACATGCCGATCAAATACATAGGCGTTGGCGAAGGAATCGATGACCTGCAGAAGTTCGATCCAGAAGCATTCGCGTCAGAGATCGTAGACGAGCAGTAGCAGGCATGATCCCAACAGAAGCAGGAATGATTTTGACAGATATACGATAATTCAGGAGGACACAATGAGTAAACCCATCGTTGCCGTGGTCGGAAGGCCGAACGTGGGCAAATCGACTTTTTTCAATAAAATGATAGGAAAGCGTCTCGCGATCGTTGAGGATACGCCGGGCGTAACGCGTGACAGGATCTACGCTGAGACTGAGTGGAGCGGCGTGGAGTTCGCGCTAATAGACACGGGCGGTATCGAGCCGTCTTCCAGCGACATAATCCTTTCCAAGATGAGGGAGCAGGCGGAGATCGCTATCGACATGGCAGACGTCATCGTATTCATGGTCGACGGCCGCGACGGCGTTACGACTGCTGATACAGAGGTCGCTGACATGCTGAGGAGGACCGGAAAGAAGGTCATTTTACTGGTCAACAAGATAGATAATCCGGTAAACCTGCCTGATACTTTCTATGATTTCTACGAGCTCGGGATCGGCACGCCGATCCCTGTATCCGCTGCAAATAAGCTGAATTTCGGCGATGTGCTGGATGAGATAGTGGCAGATCTTCCAAAGACTTCAGAGATGGAGGAGGACGACAAGATCAACATCGCAATCATCGGAAAGCCAAACGCAGGCAAATCGTCCCTCGTGAATGCTTTGATCAAAGAGAACAGGGTCATTGTGTCGCCGATCGCCGGGACTACGCGCGATTCCATCGACACACCGTTCACCTGGAACGGCGAGGAGTACAACCTGATCGACACAGCCGGCATACGCAGGAAGAGCAAAGTCTACGAGGATATAGAGAAGTTCAGTGTGGTCCGTGCGATCGCCGCGATCGAGAGAAGCGACGTCGCTGTGCTCATGATCGACGCAGTTGACGGTGTGACTGAGCAGGACAAAAAGATCGCAGGACTGGCACATGAAGCCGGCAAAGGCATCGTTATCTGTGTGAACAAGTGGGATCTCATCGAAAAAGAGACTAACACGATGAACAAATTCCGCAAAAAAGTACAGAACGAGCTTGTCTTTATGACTTACGCACCGATAATCTTTACATCTATTACTGAGAATATCAGGATCGAGCAGGTCATGACTGAGGCGCGGCGCGTTGCTGAGAACTGCAGGCGCAGGATACCGACAGGACCGCTGAACAGCCTTATCGCAGACGCGATGATGATGAAACAGCCGCCGGCAGATAAAGGCAAGCGGCTCAAGATATACTATGTCTCACAGATAGGAGACAGACCGCCGCTGTTCTCATTCCAGGTAAACAAGCGCGAGCTCATGCATTTCTCATACGCCCGCTATCTGGAGAACAGACTTCGCGAATCATTCGATTTCGAGGGGACCTCGATAAAATTCGTTTTCAGAGAGAAAAAAGAGAAAGATCAGTAGGAAGCAGCCAGATGTGAGGGGGCGGATAGAAAATGCTCGAAAATATTGACCTGAATTTCATACTGGCAGTTGTGATTGCCTATCTTCTCGGCAGCATTTCGCCATCTACGATACTGGCAAAGGCTCAGGGCGTAGATATAAAGAAAGAGGGAAGCGGCAATGCAGGAACTACCAACACGCTACGCGTGCTTGGAAAGAAAGCTGCGATAATCACGCTGATCGTCGACATCGGCAAAGGTGTGCTCGCTGTATCCCTGGCAGAGATGATATCAGGACCTGAAGCTGCATATGTGGCTGCGCTGGCAGCGCTTTGCGGCCATGTATGGCCGATATTCTTCAAATTCAAAGGCGGGAAAGGTGTGGCGACAGCATTTGGAGTGGTCCTCAGGCTCGACTGGAGAATAGCTGTCATGATGTTCGCGCTTCTGGTAGTCGTGGTCCTGATAACCAAGATGGTATCAGTCGGGTCTATTTCCGTCTGCATAGCATTCCCGATAGCCTGCTGGTTCATGCACAGGGAGATGTTCCCGGTAAGCCTTATAATGGCTGCGATAGTTATCTGGAAACACAGTGATAATATCAAGCGCCTTATCAACCACGACGAGAACGAAGTCGACATAGGAAAGCTGCTTCACGGAAAGAAATGATAGAGCCTTTCCGGGCATAAACGAGATTTTGATAGATGGATAAAACATTTCACATAACAACATTCGGATGCCAGATGAACGAGCACGACTCGGAGATCATGGCGGGCATGCTCGCGGAACTTGGATACGAGCGTAAGGAAGAGCGCCGGGACGCGGAGATCCTGATCATCAACACGTGCAGTGTAAGGGAGAACGCGGACAAGCGTTTTTTTGGCACGCTCGGACAGCTCAAGCACCGGCATGAAGCCGATCCGGATCTGGTAGTCTGTGTCTGCGGATGCATGATGCAGCAGAAACACGTCGTCGATACGATAAACGAGAAGTATCCGTGGGTGGACATCGTGTTCGGCACAAATAATCTGCACAGGCTGCCGCACCTGCTTGAAGATCTTCTTCAGCACAGGGAAGATGCGAAGGCTGAAGAGTTATGTAAAGCAGAAAAGAATAAAAGGGCTGGCGGAGCCGAGGATACTGGCAGTCATGATAGAGCTGGAAGAGCAAAGGATCAGAAAAAAGAGCCGGTAAGGGAGCGCGAGATCTGGGATGAAGCACGGGAGATCGCAGAAGGTCTTCCTGCACAGAGACTATACAAGTGCAAAGCTCTTGTCAACATTATGTACGGATGCAATAATTTCTGCACGTACTGCATCGTTCCGTATACGCGCGGAAGAGAGCGAAGCAGAGCACCTGAGGAGATCCTGAAAGAGATCTGCGCGCTTGCGGCGGACGGTGTAAAAGAAGTGATGCTGCTGGGGCAGAACGTGAATTCATATAAAGGTCAATGGCAGTCCGGGGCGAAAGCTGCAGGTCAGGAGGCAGGCAGATCTTGCTCGTTCGCGGAGCTTATCCAGGAGGTCGCGAAGATCGACGGGATCGAGCGGATACGTTTCATGACTTCGCACCCTAAGGATATCTCAGACGAGCTTATCGAACTGTTCAGGACATGCCCGAAGCTCTGCAGGAACATACATCTGCCGGTACAGGCAGGGAGCGACGAAGTGCTTCGCCGCATGAACCGCCATTATACGAGCCAGGTCTATCTTGACGAGATCAGGAAGCTGCGCGAAGCGGCGCCTGACATCACTATCTCAACAGATATAATCGTCGGCTTCCCGGGCGAGACCGAGGAAGATTTTCAGAAGACGCTGGATCTGGTGAACGAAGTCAGATACGATTCCGCCTTTACTTTTCTGTACTCAAAGCGCCGCGGAACGCCGGCGGAAAAATATGAAGATCAGATCCCGGAAGACGTAATGCACGAGCGGTTCGGGCGGCTGGTCGATGCTATCGACACGATCAGCGCGCAGAAGAACGCCGCATACGAAGGCCGCGTCGAGACAGTTCTCGTAGAAGGCCGGAGCAAGCGCGACCGAAACACATATGCCGGCAGGACTGATGGCTTCAAGCTCGTTAACTTCACCGTATCGGACAGTACTGCTGGTCGATCAGGGATATCTGACGATGCCGCCGTACGATCAGGGATATCTGACGGTACTGATGATATCAAAGTCCAGGCGGCAGATAGTGACCTGACCGGCCAGTTCGTTCAGGTACGGATCACGAAAGGCAAGACCTTCAGTCTGGAAGGTGAGCTGATATAAAGTATCTCCGATTCGTAACAGATATGTATGGGAGCAAGGAGTATAGAATGGCTGAGAATAATCTGGGATGTATCCATATCTATTATGGTAATGGAAAGGGCAAGACCACCTGCGCGATGGGGCTCGCCGTGAGAGCGGCGGGATGTGGCAAGAAGGTTTTGATCATCCAGTTCATGAAGACAGGCAGGAGCAGTGAGATCGCTGTGCTGGAGTCGCTCCCGGGGATCGAGATCATGGACGCACCGCGGATGAAGAAGTTCTCGTTCAGGATGACGGACGAGGAGAAACAGGAGATGCTCACGGCCGACAATGCCGTGCTCGGCAAGATCCGCGAGAAGGTCGCGGGCGGCGATTACGACCTGCTTATAATGGACGAGACACTCGGCTCATGTCACAAAGGCTTTCTTGACGAGCAGCTGCTCATAGATTTTCTGAAGAACAAGCCGGAGCACCTGGAAGTAGTCATGACAGGAAGACATCCGGATGATACATTGATGGACATCGCGGACTATGTGACGGAGATGCACAAGGTGAAGCATCCGTACGATCAGGGGATCATGGCGCGCCGCGGGATAGAATTTTAGAAGGAGAAAGAGGTTAATGAACAACTTACGAAGAAATCCAATGCTTCCAATAATATTGATCTTCGTGCTGATGGCGGTGAACAGCCTGATGCGCGGAGGTTATTCGAATCCGATGGACTGGATAATGGAAAAGATACTGATACTGCCGGGAATTCTGATCGGGCTTTCGTTCCATGAGTTCGGCCACGCGTATGTGTCGACTAAGCTGGGCGACCCGACGCCGAAGCTGCAGGGCAGGGTGACTATCAACCCGCTCGCGCACATCGATCCGGTAGGTATGGTGTGCTTGCTTTTCGCAGGGTTCGGATGGGGGATCCCGGTAGAGATAAATCCTTCATATTATAAAAACAGGCGTCAGGGCGAGATCATGGTCGGCTTTGCGGGTGTTGCGATGAACCTGATCCTTGCTATTGTCTTCAGCCTGCTTGTTCGTGTGGCTACGATGGTATACCCGGTCATGGGACCGGATGTTGGGTCGATCGTCTATCAGATCCTGATAAATGTCGTAGCGATCAACGTGGTTCTAATGGTGTTCAATCTGCTTCCGGTGCCGCCGCTTGACGGCTTCGGCATCGTGACCAACCTGTTTCATCTGGAAAAGTACAGCTGGTATCAGCAGTATTACCAGTGGGGATATTTTATCCTGATATTCCTTGTGCTGCTTGGCGTGGTGAGCGCTATTCTTGGTCCTGTGACGACATTTATCATGACGCTCCTGTCACCGCTTATGGGAATGTAGCGCTTAAGTAGTGATGACAGCGCTCGTGGATATCCGGCGCTTAAGTATTGAGGACAACGCTCATGGATATCCGGCGCCTAAGTATTGAGGACAGCGCTCATGGATATCCGGCGCCTAGCTACAGCGTTGTAACAGTTTCTTCCAGAGCCTTTTTCTGTGAATGGAGAGCTGCCGGTCTGACCCCGTCGTCGGCGTATCCCAGAGTAAGAAGTAAGACGATTCTTACGTTGTCTGGTATGTCGAAAGCTTTCGCAGTTTCAGTCGGAGGGAAATAGTTGACCCAGCAGGAGCCGATCCCCAGGTCCCATGCTTTGAGCATCATCTGCATAGCTACGATGCTCGCGTCCTGCTCGCCCGAAGTCACACCACTTTCAAATGGGTTTTCCCACTGCTCGTTTTTGTCATAGCCGATCATAAGGACGATCGGAGCATCAAAAGCACATTTTGTGATCGAGCGTATCTTCCTGATTGATTCATCACTCTTAAGAACAAAAACTCTCTGACACTGATGGTTGGCCGCTGTTGGTGCAATGCGTCCAGCTTCGAGGATCGTATTGAGTTTGGCGTCGCCTATAGGAGTGCTCTTATACTTCCTAACCGAAAAACGATTTCTGAGAACATTTGCAAGTTCCATATAGCGGATACCTCTTTTCTGTTTGATTATTATTCATTTTATCATTAGTATTATCATTCTTGTTGGCATCATTGCTGCCATTTTTATTATACTGCATTTATAGCACCCGTTCAATCGGGGAGGGCATTTACCGTGATCCGGAGAAGAACTATGCTGTTTTGTTAGCACTCTTACATAAAGAGTGCTAAAAATTGCTTTACTTTTGATTTTTGGTGTTATATAATAATTATAGAACAGAGAAAAACGGCTTGGTTCCAACGGATGAAGCTTTTTCTCATGCCAGGAGAGCAGTTTAAGATATAGCTCTTACAGCACACAAAAATGCAGATTACCTGAAAGGGGTGATATATATATGAATGAAAACTATACGAATAATGCACAGGCTGCGCTGATCGAGGCGCAGGACCTGGCGGTGCAGCTGGGAAACAGCGAGGTCACGCCGGAACATCTTCATCTGGCGCTCCTGAAGCAGGACGATGGGCTGATCCCGAAGCTGCTTACATATATGGATGCAAAGCCTGATCTTATGATGGCTGATCTGAATGATGAAGTGAACCGCCTTCCGAAGGTAAGCGGAAGCGCAAGCCAGGCTTATGCTTCAAGGCAGCTCTCACAGGTGCTTACTGAAGCCGGCAAGATCGCAGAACGTCTGAAGGATGAATATATAAGCGTCGAGCACCTTTATATCGCGCTTCTTAACGTCCAGCCGCCGATCTCGGCAAAGCTTTTCAAGCGTTACGGGATCACAAAGGATAAGTTCCTGGAGGCTTTGACAAAAGTAAGAGGAAATCAGCGCATAACTTCTGACAACCCGGAAGACAGCTATGACGCGCTTTCCAAGTACGGACGCGATCTGGTCGACATGGCCAAAGAAGGAAAGCTTGACCCTGTGATCGGGCGAGATTCAGAGATCCGCCACACGATCCAGATACTTTCGAGACGTACAAAGAACAACCCGGTTTTGATCGGTGAGCCTGGCGTCGGAAAGACCGCCGTAGTCGAAGGACTGGCGCAGCGTATCTTCAACGGCGACGTCCCGGAGGGGCTGAAGGAAAAGACGATCTTCGCACTTGATATGGGTGCTTTGATAGCCGGGGCCAAGTACAGGGGCGAGTTCGAGGAGCGTCTCAAAGCCGTGCTTAACGAGATCGAGAAGTCGAACGGCAGGATCATCCTGTTCATCGACGAGATCCATAATATCGTCGGTGCAGGCAAGACCGAGGGTTCGATGGATGCCGGAAACCTGCTCAAGCCGAAACTTGCGAGAGGCGAGCTCCACTGCATCGGCGCTACTACTCTCGACGAATACAGAAAGTACATGGAGAAAGATGCAGCGCTCGAGAGGCGTTTCCAGAAAGTGCTTGTAGATCAGCCTTCCGTGGAAGATACGATATCGATCCTCCGTGGACTCAAGGAGAAGTTCGAGATACACCACGGAGTGCGTATCACTGACAGTGCTTTGATCGCTTGTGCCAAGCTGTCAGACCGCTACATCAGCGACAGGTTCCTTCCGGACAAAGCCATCGACCTCATGGACGAGGCGGCGGCACGCATAAGGACAGAGATCGACAGCATGCCGGCTGAGCTCGACGAGATCTCACGTAAGATCATGCAGCTCGAGATCGAGAAGCAGGCTTTGTCCAAAGAGACCGATAGGGGATCAAAATCCCGCCTGGAGACTTTAGAGAAAGAGCTTTCTGAACTCAAGGAAGAAGACAGCAAGATGCGTGCTCAGTGGGAGAGCGAGAAAAAAGACATCGCTGCGAGTAAAGATCTGAAGAAGCAGATCGAAGACGTGAAGCATCAGATGGAAGTCGCCGGCAAGGAATACGATCTTGAGACTGTCGCAAAGCTGCAGTACGGCACACTGCCGGAACTTGAGAAAAAACTCGAGGAAGCAAAAGAGCGTGCAGCTGAGAGCCGCGCTGACAGGCTTCTCTCAGAGGAAGTCGGGGAAGAAGAGATCGCAGAAGTCGTTTCCAGCTGGACAGGTATCCCTGTTTCCAAGCTCGTCGAGACCGAGCGTGAGAAACTGCTCCGCTTCCCGGATATACTGCATAAGCGTGTGATCGGCCAGGATGAAGGCGTCAAAGCTGTTGCCGAAGCGATAATAAGAGCACGCGCCGGGCTCAAAGATGAGAACAGACCGATCGGATCGTTCATATTCCTCGGGCCTACAGGCGTAGGAAAGACAGAGCTTGCAAAAGCATTGTCAGAGGCTTTGTTCGATACAGATAAGAATATGATCAGGATCGACATGTCGGAGTACATGGAGAAGCACTCGGTATCTCGTCTGGTCGGAGCCCCTCCAGGATATGTAGGGTACGACGAAGGCGGCCAGCTCACAGAAGCAGTGAGACGGCACCCGTACAGCGTGATTTTGTTCGATGAGATCGAGAAAGCACATCCGGACGTGTTTAACATTCTGCTCCAGCTGCTGGATGACGGGCGCTTGACCGATAACCAGGGAAGGACCGTAGACTTCAAGAACACGATAGTCATCATGACTTCCAATATCGGAAGTGCCGAGCTTATTGAGAACATCAGAGAAGACGGATCGATCGACCCTGAAGTCAAGGAACACGTAGAAGGTGAGCTGAGACAGTACTTCAGACCGGAATTCCTGAACCGTGTGGACGACATTATTGTGTTCAGCCCGCTCACGAAGGAACAGATCGTAGGCATAATCGAGCTTCAGATGAAAGATCTCGAGGCAAGGCTCGCGGCGCGAGACATCACGCTCGATATGACTCTGGCTGCAAAGGAATACGTTGCAGACGAGGCATACGATCCGGCATACGGCGCACGGCCAGTAAAGAGATACATCCAGGCGCACATCGAGACCGAGATCGCCGGGATGATCATCAAAGGAGACGTCACCGATGGATGCACGATAAAGATCGACGCGCCTGCTGACGGCGAGGACAGCCTGAAGTTCGAAGTGAAGTAAGGCTAAGTTAAACGTTGACCGTTGACGGCGAGGACAGCCTGCCATTCAAAGTCGAGTACATCTAAGGAAAGGAAGAGAAGAAAGAATTTCCGAATAAAAAAATGAGCTTCAGTCCTAGTTGGGCTGAAGCTCATTTTTGAGATTATCATCCGATATTATTTTCCATCGTTCATCTCGTAAGTCAAATCTGGCACCTGCAAACTCCAATTTGGAATGTGATCTGGTTGGCTTTTTGACGAGAATTGCAAAAAGCCAACTCGTTTTGTGAAAAAAGATCAAAAAGCCAACCAAAACCCGCGATTTGAGGGTCGATAATGCTGCGTAAAGGTATCGAGCAAGGTTATCTGCTGTTCAGTGTGATGGTGATAGTGAAATAGCGGTGCACATTTCCTGCAGATGTTGTACAATGTGGTCAGAAGTAATATGGAACATCTGAGGCTGTTTTGCTGTATTTGTTTTGATGACGGCAGAACGACAATATGCCGGTAACGGCGAGGTGGAATCATGTCAGATGAATCGAAAGTAATTGACGAGCAGATCAAAGCGGAAGCTGTTGATGCTGTCGATAATGAGAATGGTCAGGAATCGAACAATAGTGATGTAAGTATCCCGGAGGATCCGGGACATCCTGCTGGCGACTCTGGCGCTGCTATGCTGATAAGGATGAATGAACACCACAAGCCGCTAAGAAGCTGGGGATTCAGCTTCATTGAGTGGCGGCCGGGGATGGAGATCCTGGATGTCGGATGCGGAGGCGGTGCAGCTGTGCATGAAATGCTTTCTCTTTCAGAGGGCAGCATAGTTAAAGGAATAGACCACTCTGATAAAAGCATTGCTTTGTCTAAAGTGATCAATGATGAGGCGATCAAATATGAACGCTGCAGGATCGAGAAAGCTGATGTTGAAAGGATGCCGTTCCTGGACAAAGAGTTTGATCTTGTGACAGCAATCGAGACGATGTATTTCTGGCCGGATCCGCTCGCTGCTGTTCGCGAGATCAGAAGGGTATTGCGAAGCGGCGGCAGATTTGTCGTAATGGCTGAAGCCTGCAATCATGATACGTGGGCGGATGACAGGGAGAAGTTTTCTACTCCGTTCGTAGTATATACGGCAGATGAGATAGCGGATTTCATGAAGAAAGCCGGATTCAATGAGATCCGGTCTGAGCGAGGCGAAGGCGAAAATATCTGCGTTATCGGTGTGAAGTAGCAAAGCATAGATCTTGTGAAAGTCGTGTGGGAGGCAGGAAAGTTGAGCAGAAAAATACTTACAAAGGATCAGGCTGTCGAGGTACTGAATCGGCTTGGTAATGAATATCCGGACGCAAAGTGCCAGCTCGAGCATGTTAATGTATGGCAGCTGCTCGTCGCGACAGTGCTGTCTGCTCAGACGACGGACGTGAGTGTGAACCAGGTGACGCCGGATCTTTTTGCTGCTTATACGGGACCCGAAGAGCTTGGTAATGCTTTGCCGGAAGATGTTGAGCAATACATAAAGCGGATAGGTATGTATCATCAGAAAGCGAAGAATATCATCAGTCTTTCTGCAAGGATAGCTTCTGACTTTGGAGGTGAGGTTCCAAGGAGCAGGGCAGATCTGGAGTCGCTTCCGGGTGTCGGACGAAAGACCGCTAATGTCGTGCTCGCCGAGGGTTTCGGCGAGCAGCAGATAGCTGTTGATACGCATGTATTCAGAGTGTCTAACAGGATTGGACTGGTCCATGAGAAAGATGTGGAGCATACCGAGCAGGCTTTGATAAAGAAACTTCCGCATGAACGGCTGACTGAGTCGCACCACCTGCTGATCTTCCACGGGCGTCGATGCTGTCATGCCCGCAAGCCGGAATGCGAGAGGTGTTGTCTGAATGGACTTTGCCAGGAGAATATTTAGTGCATGTCTGATGGCCGGAATGTGAGAGGTGCTGCCTGAAGGGACTTTGTCAGGAGAATCTGTAGTGCATGCCTACAGGACAACGCGTGAGAGACCACATAGTGGGTGCCTGCATGACAACGCATAGAAGATGACATGGCTAATCGTTGAGCAACTATATGTGGGATAGGACATGGCGCAAAACTCTGCTGCAGATAGCCTTATCGATGCTGAATTTCTAAATAATTCTTATGGCTTAGGCGGGGTCTGAAAGCGTTTTTTTTCAATGATTTTAGTCATATGTTGTGTTATTATAATGTTAGTTTGATAGTTAGTTATTTTTGATGGAAGCAGTTTTTGCATTTTAATGTTATTTTCAGTTGAAGGGTTTAGTGTCGGTATTAAGTCAGGGGTAAAATTTGCCTGTTAATATATTGACTTTGGGTTTCAGCTGGAAGTTTTTATGGGAGTTTAAACGGTTATAAAAGGAGGGACAAGGATGAAGAAAACATTAATGCTGCTGCTTGCTGTATGCATGATGGCAGTCATGGTACCTGCATCTTTTGCTTTCGCTGATGACGGAGATACGCCTGAAGAACCGGTTCAGGAGCAGCAGTTCATCGCGTATGAGTCAAAGATGAGCCTTAATGAGGGCGAGATCGGCTGGCAGCAGGATCCTGAAACAAAAGTATGGAAGTACTGGGATGGTTCGAAGTACCTTACAGACAAGCAGCAGATCGGCGGGAGCTTCTACTATTTTGATGGTACAGGAGCTCTGAAGACAGGCTGGGTACAGCTTACAGACGGCAACAAGAATTATTTCGACCCGACGCCTGGAACTCCGGGAGCAGCGGGGAGCACATACGGCGTCATGAAGACCGGCTGGCTCAAGCTTAAGAGCGATAAGTATTATCTCAATACTTCAAACGGTAATATGTACACCGGTATGCACACTATCAGCGGAAGCAAGTATTACTTTGCATCAAACGGAAAGATGAAGACCGGCTGGGTCACATTCGAAGAGCACAAGTACTACTTCAATCCTAAGAATGGAAAGATGAAGACTGGTTGGCTCAAGCTTGACGGAGCAAAGTATTATCTCGACCCGAAGAGCGGAAAGATGAAGACCGGATGGGTCAAGATCGAGAGCGACAAGTATTACTTTGCTTCAAACGGAAAGATGAAGACCGGCTGGCTCACGTTAGACGGCAAGAAATATCGTCTTGACCCGAAGAGCGGAAAGATGGAGACCGGCTTCAGAAAGATCAGCAAGAAAAAGTATTACTTCGATTCAAACGGAGTCATGCAGACAGGTCTCAAGACGATCAAAGGATACAAGTATTACTTTGATTCCAAGGGTGTCATGAAGACTGGAGCGATCAAGATCTCCGGTTCTCTCTATTACTTCTACTCAAGCGGCAAAGCTGTCAAGAATACAGGATGGTTCAAGGGCTCTGACAAGAAGCAGAGATACAGCCTCGGCGGCGGCAAGATCGCTATCGGCGAGAAGAAGATCGGAGGAACCTGGTATGTATTCAGTACTACTACCGGTATACTGATCAGCTCGATGGATACATATGATAAGAATATGCAGAGCAAGAGCAGCAAGACAGCATATCTCATCCAGGTGATAAGGAAGAATCATCAGGTGAGAATCTATAAGGGCAAGAAAGGCAACTGGAACAAGATCTATACATTCACTTGCTCAGTCGGTAAGAAAGAGACTCCGACACCTACAGGAACATTCAAGATCTATCAGAAGCTCCAGAAGCATGAGGTCAAGGATCCTGACACGGGTGTGAAGGTAAGATGCTGGGGACTCTGCAGATTCTATAAAGGCGATGATGGAACCCAGTATGCTCTCAACAGCATTATCTACAGGGCATCTGACGGTTCAGTATATGACGGACGTCTTGGCGTCAACAATTCAAGAGGAAGCGTGCGTACATCATATAACAACGCTATGTGGATCTATAACAATATTCCGGTTAACACAGCGGTTATTGTAGTCGCATAATTGTAATTGCAGAGATCGAAAGGAGAATATCATGAAAATGAAATCAATCAACATGCCTGCGGTCCTGCTGGCAGTTATCGCAGCAATGGTTTTGATGATGGCCGCAGGAGCCACTACGGCATACGCAGACGACACTGGATACGATGTAGAGATCAAACCGGTTTTTAAAGAAGGATTCAGCTATATCGCACTCCCAGGAGGATCAATTCCACTTACTGCTGACGTATATTATGATTTTGAAGGCGAAAGCTACAGAGACGATGGAGATCTCGAGTTCAAATGGGAGCTTGGCGACGATGATTCACAGTTTGCCAAACTGAAGGTACACAAATATACCAATTCTCTCGCTACGGTTGAGTTCAGAAATCTTCCTGCAGGAGAGACAGAAATAGATGCGATCATTTCTGTAAAGGTTACTGCTTATTCTGATGATGTAGAAGTTGGAACAGATACTATATTCCTTCTCGAGTCTGACGATTATTATCAAATGTATCCGACATATCTGGATTCATATCTAGGTGTAGGTGAGAGTAGGGAAGTGGAAGTGGAAGTAAGGCACTATTCGCTTTCAACTCCAAAAAGTGGTGAGATCGTAAAGAATGTGGAATTTGACTGGGAAGTCGATGGCGGAGCATTTGAAGGACTTGATAAACCGGTCTCCAGAACAGATGAGAAGGCTGTATATAACATCAAGCGTATGTCAGCCGAAGAATCACTGCTCGTACTTCACGGCAAGTGGGGTGAGGGAGAAGATACTCATGAGGAATGGAGTGTATTATGGACTGAGAATATCCCAACAGATTTGAACGAATACAAAGTTAAGCTTCCTTCTGATATCAATTCCTGGGAAGACTTTGTCGACGAGGGTGAAGTAATAGACAGACAGTATCTGGAAGACAACACTTCTGTTTATTACGAGAGAAAAGATGAGACATTATACCTGAAGAATGGTATCGATTACGAACTCAAAGTGCAGAAATATCTTGGCTATAATGAAGAAACAGGCATTCCTGTATGGAAAGATTGGGAAGGAGACCTCAAGACAGATCCTAAGGGATCAGAGCCTGACCTCAACGGTGAGCCTACAGAGGGAACCGGTATATTCAGAGTCATTGCGGTAGCTAAGGGAGATACTCTTACTGGCATGACAGAGGATTATGCAGAATGGGTATACATGTACAGCAAGAAGTCTATCTCAGGATATGCACCATTCTTCGAATTCGACTACACTTACGGCTCATATCTTGATGACGAGCCATGGTTCCGCTATGATGTGAAACCTGGAGTGATCCTTGATCCTACAGTTAAACTCAACGATGAGGAACTTGAAGAAGGAAAAGATTATACAGTAAACTATTATGGAATAAATGTCGACTATGCAGGAACAGAATTCCCTGAAGATCCTGGTGAGTATTATGCATTTGCAGAAGGCATCGGCGAATACTATGGTACGACATATATCCGCTACATCAAAGTAGGAAAGACGAACCTTGACTTCATCGCATCGGGTAAGACGATAAAGGCAAAAGCTTCCAAGAAGATGACATTTGCCAAGGCGAAAGCATTCAAGGTCTCCGGGAACAAAGGCACAGTTTCATTTGAGAAGATAAGCGGAGACAAGAAGATCACAGTTTCAAGCGCAGGAAAAGTTACAGTCAAGAAGGGCCTCAAGAAGGGCAAGACATACAAAGTAAAGGTTAAGGTCATTGACAGTGATTCTGATCTCTACTTCACATCGTCAAAGACAGTTACCCTCAAAGTGAAGGTCGCAAAGTAACGATCTGCCAATGAACTGATGGCAATGTGCTCATGGCTAACGGTCCATGAGCGGCCGAAAGATGATCGAGGGGCTTCAGCAGAAATGCTGGAGCCCCTTTTGTATGCCGGCGGTCTTCTGATATGTGCCGGCAATTCTGGAATCTCTCTGGTATGCCACCATTTCAGATACGGAGCAGGTGCGTTTCTTTAACATTATTAATAAATGCTCGCGTATTATGGGTAGTATAATGTAGATGGTATAAAGGGATATTATGTAAAGCCGGTTGAGGGAGCCGGCTTTGGATATAGAGATCATTCAGTGAGGTTATTGTTATGATGAAAGCTAGGGGAAAGTTGTATAGAGTCACGGCATTAGCCGCGGCTGTTTTATTGTGTGTAAGCATGGTCCCTATAGGGACTTTTGCAGAGAGTAAGAATGTTGACAGAGGCATGACGCTGTCGGAAGGTGATCTTCCGGTCGACGGCGGTGAAGATGGCAGCAGTCAGGGAGAAGACGGCGGCACGCAGCACAGGCACTCTCTGGAGTTCGTCATGAGAGTAGACGCCACGTGTCTGAAGTCTGGCGTTGAGGCGCATTATGTGTGCACAGGAAATACCGGATGCGGCAAAGAATTCTTTGATGCTGCAGGTGAAAAAGAGGTCACGAACCAGGAGGATCTCATAATACCAATTAAGGAACACGACTGGGACGGCGGTGTGGCCGATCCGAACAACAGCAGGATCACTATATACACATGCAGGTCATGCGGAACGACAAAGGAGGTCGAAGGTGACCCGCAGCCCATTGATCCGGATCCGCAGCCGATAGACCCACAGCCGATAGACCCTGATCCACAGCCGATAGATCCTGACCCGGTCGATCCTGATGAAAAGTTTCCTGAGGCAAAGTCAGTCGAGCTCAACGGAAACACGCTGAAGTTCAAGTCAAAAGTCGTGACTCAGGCAGAACAGATCAAAGCCATGGATGAAGGCAGAGTAGACCATGTAAAGCTCAAAGCTGCAAAATCAAAGATAACGGTCTACTGGAAGACAAACAAAGCCATGAAATTCATCGATGGGGTTATATTACTAAGAAAGACGGGGACTGCCAAAACGTATAAAGAGATCGCTGTAATACCGTTCAGGACTTCTGATGGAGATGCTGAGGAATGGACTCCGAAGACGAAGTATGTGGACAAGACAGCAGCAAAGGCCGACACGCCATATTCATATGTAGTCGTTTCATATCTAGACAAGAATGGACAGAGGCTGATCTCACACTGCTCTGACTGGGCGGCAGGCCAGACGACAGCGAGCATGCTCAAAACGGTGAATACCGCGGCGATCAGCAGTACGTCAGAAAAGCTCCAGTATAAAGGCACAGTAAAGCTCAAGCTTGCATATGAAAAGCCGAAGGAGACGTATAACGCGAAGAGCTTCAGGTGGTATTCCGATGACAAGAAGGTCGCAAAAGTCACGAGCAAAGGAAAGATCACAGCAGCTGGAGTTGGGAGCACTACGATCAGAGGAAGGCTCTCAAGCGGCGACGACATCACGTGCAAAGTTACTGTAGTCGGCGCTTTAAAGCCCGGAACTCCGAAGCTCAAGGTCGACACCGCGACCGACACGAGCATCACGCTAACCTGGAACGAAGTAAAAAATGCGACTGAATATGACGTCTACCGCTCCGACGACGGCCTTAACTGGAAAGCTCCGGTAACGACAGAGAAAACGACATACAAGTTCAAGAACCTGGTGAAGAATCACAGATATACGTTCTATGTAATCGCGAGGAACGTAAACTACAGCTACAGCAAAGATGGGGCCAATTCCAATGTGATCAACCAGAAGGCGGTCCAGAAGAGAAGAGCGACGAAGGTTACAGGCTTCCCGAAAAAGGCCTCTCTCAGATCAGGAACGAGCTATACGGTCTCGGTCAAGATCACATCGCCTGAAAAGAGAAAAGCAAGTCTTCAGATGTACGTCGACAAGAGCTGGGTGACAAAGAAGACCATAATTCTTCCATCAGGGACGGGAGAAAAGACTGTCAGTATCCCATTCCCGAATGACTGGTGGGGGAAGACATCTTCGTGGCGGCTGTATATACCGCAGAGCAAAACATCAGCGGAGTATACGAGCCCGACCCTGAAGATCACCACGGTGAGATTCTACCAGAACCCGAAACAGTATATCCAGATCAAGAACACGATAAGCAAGCATGGCTTTGATCATTACGTTGCGCCGGTGCTCATAAATGACGCGAGCACGAGGGACGACTGCGTTGCTGCTCTACTCAAGACGGCGGGCAAGTATGAAGGTGATCCGTACGTAAGCGGCAAGACTCAGGCTCCCGGCAAAGGCATAGACGCCGGAGGACTTGTCATCGAGGCATGCTACGGCGCAGGGATCGACCTGTGGCCGCTGAGCCCTTCAACAAGAGAGGCGAACATTGCTCCCGACATCATGGAGCTTGATCTCAAGAAGGTGACCAACTACGGAACGCCGGTAGAAGGCGACTTCCCGGAAGTGTACCGCGGTGACCTCATCTTCTTCAACACGAGCAAAAACAACGTCGGCCACGTTGCGATCTACCTCGGATACGGCAATATCATACACGCAAGCAAAGTCTCCGGCAAAGTGGAGAAAGTCAAGCTGCTTACGCTGCTGAACAAAAAGGGCAAGTACAAATATACGATCGCAGGCGTCAGGCGCGTCTTCGCGTAAAGCGATAAAGTCCTAAAAACATCTTAAGCGGGTCTTAAAATATTTTAAAAAATGACGGGGGAAACCCCGTCTTTTTGTGTCTTTTTATATAGAGTGAGAGTATAATGTACTTTAACAAAGTAACGTGATATAGCGGTGCATTTAATAAGTTTTTTTGATCTGTTTGTTATGGAGGGAAATGAAATGCTGTGCTTTGCTAAGCGGTGTATGACGGTGTTTGTAGCTGTTATGTTGGTGTTGGCCGAGCCACTTCTTACTGTGGGACCGGCCGGCCTTTACAGTGGTTCTGGAACAGCTTATGCGAGTGTGGGATCTGTAGCCGACGGCTCGGATGTCATATATGATAAGACAGGAGGTATTCTGAGCAGTCTCGGCTTTGATACCACAAAGCTGCCGGATACATATGATCCGAATGCCACGACAAACCCGTACGGATCAGATGTTTCCACTCTTAACGAAGTCAAGGAGCTGGCGATCCTTGACACGTCTAACACGCAGCAAGGGGGCGTCTCAGAGCTTTTCGGACACAACAAGCCTCTAAACGGGAGCTTCGAGACATTCAAGAATAATCCGATAGTAAAAAATATCAGAAAAAATGACGATCCCCATAAGATGCAGGAAGGCGCATTTATGTCTGCGGTAAAATGCGACATAAATGGTGATGGAAGGGACTCAGCTTTAGCGATAGTCTATACGAACTATTCAACTGAAAAGGCTCAGGCGATCTATAATAATTCTGCTTTGTCAGAACAGCAGAAAAAGGCACAGCTCCAGGAGCTTCAGTCAGTTTTCCTGCGCTTATACAATCCTGCTGAAGGCATAATGTCGGATGCGATCAAAATAGCGGAGTTCAACAACACAGATAATCAGCATCTCGTTTATTTTGATTACTTCCTGCAGTCTCAGATGCAGATAACCGCAGGGGATTACGATAAAGACTCAGTAGATGAGATAGCGGTATACGTACCGTCCGGTACTGAAAAGGTCAGAAACAAGGTGACTATATTCGATCTTACGGATGGCACGGAATGTGAGAATCCATACAGCGTCGCATCTTGGAGGGAAGCTTGGAATTATGTACTTCCTGTTTCCGAAAGTGAAGTCGTCAATTTCAGCAATAACGGCACGATTAAATGTGTAAGAAACGTATACAACAACCTGGACCTCACTTCAGGAGACGCTGATAATGACGGTATCTGCGATCTGGTCGTATCATACGGCGCTTCTGAGACTGATAATTATCTACATGGTACAATTTCACTTTCTCCTGTGATAATAAAGAGATCCGTTCCGAGTACATCAGTCCTCCTTTATGGAAGAGATACGGGGCAGATGCTCAGGGATGAGCAGGTATTGTCATATGATGATAATGACCTCATCAGAGTATCATTTGCATTCGGCGATGTGGATGGTGACGGAAATGAAGATATGTTTATCGGCGGCCAGCTGCAGAGTGAGTCAAACAGAAATGAAACAAGAATACTTGGTAAATACATATATGACACTGATTCCGACAGCATGGAAGTCGAATCCATACAGGATGTCAAAGTAGTCGAAGGAGATTATGACTCTAATGACAGGTTCTATTCCACGAACGGCTGGAACCAGGCGTATTTCAGTACGCCTCTGATGAAAACGAATCTTGCGATCGGCAAATTCATGGGAGAAGCCAGCAGCACCAGGATCTACATGGACAGTGTTCTATATTCATATGAAAACGGACAGTATGAGATCATCGATGAGCTGGAGGACAGCAGCGAGCTCAAAGATGATGAGGGAAATTCATATAATCCAAAGAAATATAAAGGCAGCAGGGTATTCACGGATATAAAGAAAGAGTTTCCTGGGTTTTACGATATGCAGTGCTGGTATTATGAATACGGAGCAGATTCAGGTGATTTTACCGGTTCGTTATCTGATTACCTTATCGTAAGCAGAGTGAGCGTTGATAAAGAAAAAGGAGAAACACAGGCGTCAAGACAATATGTAACAGACGCAAGGTACTCTCTCTTATACTTGAACAATAAGAACGAGCTTACCAAATATGAAATGAACCCGTTAAACGGATATCAATATCATAGTATGACACAGTCCGCTCCCCGCTTCGTCACAACGACCGACACTGACATAGACAGTATGGTCGCTACGTATACCGGAATTCATAATATCGTTTATCAGGAGCCTAAAGTAATGGCAGTGCTTACAGCTGCACCGTATTTCAAGGATGTTGCGGACTTTACGGGAGGAAGTCTGGCGTCAGGATGCAGTACGACTTACGGCGAGACTGACGGTACCATCTCAGGAGACAGCCACTCCTTCAATTATAATGTCGGAGCATTTCTTAATGTGAATTTCGGCATAAAGCTGATATATATGACGGTCAAAACTACCGGAGGCTATGCCAGGAACGAATCATGGGGCAACACTGATACCACAGCTTTCAAGATGTCATACAAGACCGGCGGCGAAGATTCTGTAGTACTGTATTCTATACCTACAGAGAACTATGAGTATGTATTGGAGGGCATATCTGTAGACGACGACGGCAATTTCAAAAAATGCACGCAGCCTCTGATAGTCGCAAGGCCGCATAAGCCTGTTACACAGACGATCGCCCTCGATGATTATATAGATATACAGAAGAGAAGCAAAAATAAGATCCCTGATGTGACAAAATATTTCAAATCCACTCCGGGAGATCCATCATCCTATCCAAAGAGCCAGAATGACCTGACAAAAGAGGCCAAAGAAAAGCTCGGAGAAGTAAAGACGTTCAAGCAGTTTGCAGGCGTCGCGTATGGAAGCGGAAATGTGACGCAGACGATCACATTTACACATAACTATACGCATACACTCCTGAAAGGCGGATATTTCTCAATCAACGCCGGCATAGGCGGGACAAGAGGAGGGACGCTTCCTACCGACATATTCTTTACCGGTGAAGGTGGTCTGAATTTCAGCTTCACAAAGAACAAGGGAACAACGGACGGCACCACGTCAGGCAGTGACTGCTCCGGAACGGTCCCAAACATGCCGAAGGCGGCAAAAGGTTATGGATATGACTTCTCGTGGAAGCTGTTAAAGTATGAGATCAAGACAGATGCGAAGAACTCGTTCTACGTGATAACCTATATAGTCGATGACGTGAGCGCTCCGCCAAAACTGCCGGACAGCATCCAGCAGGATTTTGACAATACCACTGACTCACAGATCGCGCTCACATGGACTCAGACACAGGGTGATCCGAAGGAGTTTGATATATACAGATATGAGGATTTCCCTCAGGGCGGAGGCGATAAGCTGGTAGGAACTGTCGACGGCTCCGACTATAAGCTTATGAAGGATGAGAACGGTCATACGATAGTGGATGATAAGGGACGTCCTATCAGACATTATTCCTTCATAGAAGAAGGGCTTACAGCTGATGCCAGATACAGCTACAGGCTGAAAGTAAAGGGAGACGGTATTCCGCCTGAGAGCATTTTCAGCCCGGTCGTAGAGGCGAGGACGTTCGTGAAGACCATGCCTGACATATCTCTGTCAACAGATAAGCTGACTATATATCCGGACAGCGTATATCTCGTCGAGACCAGACTGGCTGACCCGGAGAATTATCAAAGCGATATAAACTACCAGTGGCAGAAATACAATCAGAAGACAAGGCAGTGGGAAGATCTGGACGGCTGCACCAGAAAGAACCTGTGCTTCTACAGCTGCTCCCCGGATGACGAGGGTCAGTACAGATGCAGGATGAACCTCGTGAGAAGTATAGAGAGCAATCCGCAGTATATTAGCGCGTATACAGAGACATGTACAGTCACGTATTCGCTGAGGAGCGTCAAGTTCGGCGACATCAAAGTCACTGAAGTAAGAGACAATCAGGGCAATATAACAGATACCGGGCTTTCTGTCACAGTGTCAAACGACAATCCTACAAGCAAAGAGAAGCCTGCAGGGAAGATGGAATTTACCTTCAAGGGTCCGAACGGCATCCTCACGTTCGAGGCAGATATCGATGAGGCTACCGGAAAGGCTGAGATCGAGAGCATAGAGGATCTTATCGGTACAGCCGGCGCAGAGGCGATGGTCGACGGCGGATATCTGATTACAGTAAGATATGAAGGGAATAAGATATTCTATCCGGCAGATGACCCTGAGGAATACCATTATCTGAGAAATATCGAAGAATGCATATTCCTGTCGACAAAATCCGCATACTATTTCGGCGAGGATGTAATGGAGACCGTGGAGCTGTCAGATTATCAGAAAGGCGGCAACGGCAAGATCAAGAAGACTGATCTCACTGACAAGCTCACGAAGCTGGAATTCTATGAAGCGATCGTAAATGGCGACGAGATAACCAAGGGAGAACTCGTTGAAACATATGACATTACGAGCGGCGATAAGAAAGCTCCAGTACCGCTTGATAAGAAACTTGCAAAGCACGCTTATATTGAAGCATATACAGACGGAGACGAACCTGTCGCACATTCATATATAGATACGATGAAAGTCGAAGTCCAGATCTCCCTCAATGAGAAGCTTACCGGTACAGGGAACATGCTGAAATGGATCGACGCTTCTGATGTTACAGTTTCCAACGATATCGAACTTGAAAAGAAGAATATAAAGACTGCTGACGGCGACAAGAGCCTTATGGATTTTCTGCTCTTCAAATACTACGAGCAGAATGGAGACTATATCTGCAACTCAGATAATGCGGAGCAGCATAAGAATGAATTCATACCGGCAGCTTACCATACTGATGTGTCGTTCATAGAAGCTGAAAGTGGAGAAGACGAAAGCAAGAAATATGCGTCATATTTCTATACGCCGACATTCAGCGGCGCAGACTTCATCGTTGTAGGAAACTACTATCTGGTATCTGCAGGACCTGCCGACATCAACACCGGAAGTGTAAAGATGATCTCTCCTGACGATCTGACCGACTTCACGGATAAAGGATATGCGGGCGGCACAAAGCTTCAGCTGCAAGCGGTTCCTAACAAGGGATATGAGATAAGTAAATGGCTGGTGACTGAACCGGTAAAGGACGGAACGACCAAGACATATACTCTTCCTGGAGATGAGACCATCACATATACAGTGAAGAGCGAGAATGAAGAAGCAGATGTGGAGGGCGATGGAAAGATCACTATATTGGCTGTTATGAAGCCTAAGGAGAACAGGCTGACATTCAGCAAGATCGGAAAAGGAAGCCTTGCACTCAAGCCGTCAGGCATCGAAAGTGGAGATATCGTTCTTGCGGATACGAAGCTTGAGTTTACAGCGACGCCTGATGCGGGCTGGCGTTTCGAAGAATGGCGATGGACGAACATCGGCGGAAACAATATCGTATCCGGCGGAGTAACTGATGATGAAGGCGTGAACAGAAAAACATTCACGATGCCGGATAACTCTGCAGAGCTGTATGCGATATTCGCAAGAGATACGATCGATATCATCACGTCAAATGACTTTGATGTCCTGTACATAAACGACGGAAGTAATCCGTATTATGATGACGGCGAGCTCGTGATGACTGAGAGAGGTAAGGACGTTCCTAAGGGAGTAGAAGTCATCGTAAGAGCTAAGCCGGGCATCGTGTTTACTCCGGGAAGCGAGTGGGATGTCAAGGAGACTACTGTATCAGAGGAGATCAAGACGCTTACTGTAACTGAAGTGACGTCAGACGGACGTCCAGGTTGCAGATTCAAGCTTGATGATGATGCGATATCATGCATCGTCGCAAGAGACGCTGAAAAAGGCAAATATGCCGTCAACACCTCAGGTACAGGTATAGAGTTCACTGTTACAGTCGACGGAGAGGAAATGAGCGGAAATCCTGTATACGACATTGAAGCAGGATCACTTGTTTCCGTAAAAGCAAAGCCTGTAAGAGGAGAACTGATAAAGAGCTGGACCGTAAATGGGACGACGAACGAGTCCAGTGAAGGTACATATTCGTTCAACATCACTGAAAATATGAACATCTCAGTTCAGACTAAGGATGATGAAAAGCTGGAGCTCAAGCTGTCGACGACAGGCGGCGGTACAGCTGTATGTAAGATCACTGATAAAAACGGCGACAATGTGGATCCTGTCGAGTTCAGCGGAGCTGAGCAAACAGTTGACGCATACAAAGGTGAAGAGGTTTTGATCGGAGCCGCCGACGGTGAAGACGAGTACACGCTGAACGCAGTTATCGTGAACGATGAGCAGCTGGATCTTGATGAGGACGGCAAAGTCACTCTGAAGGATCTCGATGAAGACAAGACGATAGTCTGCAGATTCGGAGCGAGTACTTACGTCGACGCGACATTCACAAAGGATGTAAGGAAGATCGAAAAGTCCGATATGATCATCTTGAGCGAAGATGAGACAGAGATAGATGACGGAGAGTCTTATATCATTCAAAAGGGACAGCAATTTGAATTCACAGTTTCTGTACCTGAAACAAGTAATTCCTACGTTACGGTAGATGGCGAGCCTCTGGATGCTTCAGGTGACCCGATAACAGCAGACGGCAGGAAGACATACAGCTATAAGATCGCGAGCATGAACAAAGACAAAGAAGTCGCAGTCTGTGATTACAGGGTGATCTATATCCCTGATGAGAAGGATACCAGGACACCGCAGGAACAGCTCATTGCATATTTCGAAATGATCACTGACAGTGTTGATAACCAGCCTGACGGAGTCCTGACCGATGACATAACACTCGAAGGTAATTATAGCCTTCCGAGACCTAAATCATTCAGCGCGGTATTTGATGGTAAAGGACATACGATTACCGGCATGAAGATCAAGTCAGCATATGGTGATGGAAGAGTAATTCCTTTCAGTGGTCTCTTTGGAAATGTAAAGGAAGGCGCATGCATCAGAGATGTGGCTCTGTCAGGGCTTGATGTGGCCGCGATGGGTGATATTATGGGCGGCATTTACGTATCATCAAAACAGACAGGATTGATATGCAAAACGAATTCAGGAACGATTAGCGGCGTTGCGATCATAGATTCTGTCCTCGATGTCACTGATGCTTCATCTTCTGAAAGGAACAAGCCATTAGCAGGTATAGCATTTGAGAATAACGGCACGATCGAGAACTGTCTTGTACGCGGACTTTCTGTAACAACTGACGCAGATGCTGCAAACACGGTTATGGCCGGCGTCGTTAATAACTATACGATAGTTGGCGATCAGAAAGTGGGAGGCCAGATAAAGAACAGTTACTTTGCAGGCTTCGGTGTCAAGTATGCCGGACAGTCAGATTTCAGCTATCCGACTGACAACGTAATTGCGAGGGTGACTGATAATCCGGTCGGAACATTTGAAGGCAACTACTACAATGCCACATACAACGGAAACGATCAGTTCGGAACGAGCGTATTCACTCTTGCATCTTCTACCGGCCAGCAGGCTCAGGAAGAAGAAGTCAAGACACCTGCGTTCACAAGGAAACTTGCGTACACTATGAACGGCAGCACTGATGATCCTGTCTGGGGGACCACAGATCCTGCTGATGATACATCAGCTGATGATCCTGAGAGTGCCAGAATGATCCAGATAAAGCTGGGAGGAGAGAAGTGCAAGGCTCCGATCAAAGTATCGTACGAGGCGGATGGACACCATCTTGACACATATCTGTATCCAGGCGATAACAAGCTTCCGCCGGCAGACGTCTTTGATGGAGTTACTGTGACAGCGTGGGAGATCGACGACAAAGCCTACGCTCCGGGAGATACCGTTGAACTTGACGAAGATATGTCAATAGTCGGTATCGTGGATCTCAGTGATTATGTGGCGTCACTCGAACTTACATCAGACGGAGACGCGAAGCCGATCATATACTACACAGACATCAAAGAGGCGTTCAGGGCGGCAGAAGCAAATGAAGCTGCTGCTGAAGATTCTGTGATCTCTCAGGTGCTCACGATCATAGGAACATGCACACTCGCAGACGAAAGCGTGAGCGTCGGAGCCAATACGACTTTGATTATCAAGGAAGATGTGGCATTCACCATGAACGGAAATACCTACATCGAAAACAGCGGCGTTATCGAGGTCGAACAGGGCGCTACAGTCCACAAGTACGGAACGATGCGCAACAAGGCGAACGCGTCGATAAGCATTCCGGAAGGATCGGGAACACCTGGAGCAGCTGACGGGAAATACTTCTACAACTACGGAACTTTGCTGGAGAACAATGGCGTGATAGATCATCCGGAATACATCAAGTGCGTGCCGCATCTCTGCGAGGAGTGGAAATACGCAGACGAACCGGATGAGGAAGGCAAGTGGTGGAAGACGAGCAAGTGCTCAGTCTGCGGGACCACCGTAAAAGAAGAGATCAAGCCGAATCCTCCTGCAGCAAAAGTGAAGAGGATAGAGATCTTCCATGAAGCGGAAAAGATCGTATATGAGATCAATGACAACTTCACCAAGAGCGGCCTTGTGATCGTGGCTGTACTCACAGACGATACGAAGGCGCCGGTCACAGATTATACTCTTGCGCTCAAGGTCGGAGATGAAGAGGAGAAGCCTCTCAAGGAGAATGATGCACTTACTGAACAGGGAGCCGCAAAAGTCATAGTGAAGTACGGCAAGTTCACATGTGACTACGACATCACGATATCAAACACTGCAGATCTCCTTACGCTTACAGATGCTGAAGGAAACGAGATCACAGAAGCCGATATGGCTCCTGAGCAGAAGATAACTATCAATGCTTCACTTAAAGAGAAGCTCCCATATGAGACAGAGTTCAAATGGGCTGTCGACGACAGTGATGTGGCGTCTCTCGATACGAAAACTACCGGAAAGACGAAAGAAGTCACAGCCGGACAGCTTGGCGAAGCGATCATAACCGTTACTGTCGTGGATAAAGATGGTATCAAGATCCAGGATATCGATCCGAAGACAGTACATGTGGAAGTAAAGAAGCACCTTACAAGTCTGAAGATCAAGGGCGACGACTTAACGGTCAACAAAGACGATAACCTGCAGCTTGAGCTGGAAACGGCGCCTGAAGGCTTTGTTGATACGATAGAATGGACTTCATCAGATGAAGATACCGCGGCAGTCGACCAGAACGGACTCATATCAGGTAAAAAGGGCGGCGATGTAACGATCACCGTGACCTCATCTAATGGCCTGACAGACTCAAAGAAAGTAACCGTGCTTGAGCCGGCAAATGATCTTACGATCGACCCGACAACACTCAACACAGTAATAGGAAGCTACAGTACGATCAACGCAGTCGTTTCAAATGAGAACGCAAATGCCGAGATCACATGGACCATCGATCAAAACACAGTCGGCGGATTCTATGTGAAGAATGAAACAACCGGCGCCATGGAGGTCGTCGACACAGCCAAGACGAAGCTGACGCCGGACGGAAAGGGCAAAGCTACAGCTTACATCACTGTATTTGGACAGGCAGAAGGAGACGCGGTCATAACAGCGTCAGTCCAGGGAGCAGCAGGCACTATTGAGAAGACGTGCTCGTTAACCGTAAGTCCTTCGAACGAATTTATAAACATCACACTGAACGGCACAAGCATTTCAGGGCAGACTTTGAAGATGTCGCTGAGCGGCCAGTATGTCAAGCTTGGAGCAATATCATCTCATACAGGTGATACATTCAAGTGGGAGGTCATCGACGACAGCGCGGATCCTGTGCTCGAGGTCGACAGTACAGGAATCGTGACGTTCAGAAAAGTCGGAACCGCCGCGGTGAAAGCTACGTCTCAGTACAATACGAGCCTGTCAGATGTTGTGATGATCAAAGTCATCGCTGAACCGACAGGAGTCATAGTCACACCGAGCAAGCTTGAGCTGAAAGAAGGCACTCAGGCGACTTTGACGGCGAAACTGATCCCGGAGGGAGCAGAAGGCAAGGTCAAATGGTCATCTTCGGATACAAAAGTCGCGACTGTGACGGACAGCGGAGTGGTCAAGGCAGTAAGTAAAGGTACAGCGATTATTACAGCACAGCCTGAAGCAGAAGGTGCAGAGTCGGCAACTTGTGAAGTGACTGTGACCGGAGGAAGCGGACCGGTTCCTCCGGGACCTGGTCCAGGGCCTGAGCCTGAGCCTGACAAGCTGATAACAGTAAGCCGGGAGAAGATGGATCTCAGGATCGGCGGAAACGACGTGTTGTTCGCTACTGTAAAGGATGTAGGTCCGGATGCTGTAGTCGTCTGGACTGTGGATAATGACAAAGCAGCAGGATTCCTCGTATACGATGAGGAATCAGGTCTGATGAAGACAGTGAGCACGGTCAGGACGCAGCTTATATATAACGAATACGACAAGCTCGAAGCAAACGTGATCCTGACAGGTATCGGAAATGGAACTGCGAACGTCACGGCAGAGGTATTCACGAAGAACGATGCGAACTCCGGCAGCAGCGAAGTGCTCACTAAGGACACATGTGTTCTGACAGTCGGCGAGGTAGATTCATACGTCTATATCACGCATAACGGCGCGCCGGTATCAGGCCAGGTGATGAAGATGAGCGTTGAGGATAAGATCCAGCTCGGCGCTGAGTCATCAGAATCAACAGACTCATTCAAGTGGACTTCGATCAGCTATGGCGATGACGAAGTGCTGAAGACCAGCAATTCAGGACGAGTAACGATGCTCGATGAAGGTTTTGCTGCTGTAAGAGTAATGTCAAGGATCACAGGCGCTGCGGACATCTGCTTCTTCAAAGTGACAGAAGCCGTAATCCCGCCTGAGCCGGTGATCTCAGACCTCGATGTAACGCTCGATGAGTACACGTTCATCTACGACGGCACCAAGAAACTTCCAGCTGTCACAGTGAAGAACGGCGACAAAGTGCTCGGCGACGGCATCAAAGAATCCAACGATAATGTCATACTTTTGACCGATGACGAGACCAGCACGATGCCGGGCATCTACAAAGTCGTCGCCATCGCGAGAGACATTCATATGGGCTCCGGAGAAGCCAGATACACCATCATCGTGAAGCCGACTGCGATAAAGAAACTCAAGAAGGGCAGCCGCTCGTTCAAGGTGAAGTGGAAGAAAGTCTCAAAGAAGAACATCACAGGCTACCAGATCCGCTACAGCACGAAGAAGAGCATGAAGCGCTCCAAGTATAAGACAGTGAAGAAGTACAACAAGACCAGCCTCACTGTGAAGAAACTGAAAGCACGCAAGAAGTACTACGTACAGGTACGCACCTACGTGAAGAAGAACGGTATCACATACTGGTCACAGTGGAGCAAAAAGAAGTCCGTTAGGACCAAGAAATAAGCACTGACAGTAAAAATCTACAAGGGTCGGGGGAATAGAAGAACAGCAGCGGTGAGTACGAACTCATCGCTGCTGCTTCTTTATAAGCTAGTCTTTGATCAGTAAGCCGCCGGATGGTGCTGGCATGGTTAGTCTTTGATCAGTAAGCCGCCGGACGGTGCTGCATGGCTACTCTTTGATCAGCAGACCGCCGATCTGCACGAAATAATCAGGAAGCTCGTTGTCGACGATCCATTTCATTTCGATGCCGAACAGTTCACGCGTCGTCTTGTCAAGGTCGCTGCCGAGGGATTCGAGAGAATGGTGCATCTTTTCGGGATGGCGGCACGGTTTGCCCAGTTTTCTGGCACAGTTGCCGTAGCCGCAGACTATGCAGCTTCCCGGGATAAGGGCGTTGCTGCCCGGATAGATCTTCTCAAGGCTCACAAGCTGTTCCAGAAGGCCGGCGAGATTTCCGTCGATCAGCTTGTTTATATTGAATTTGTCGCCATCGCCGCCGCTTTTGATCTCGCCCTTCACAGCCATCTTGCCGCTTTCGCTCCGCCAATCATCCGCCTTAGGCTTATCGTTGACGAACTTCTCTGCGACCGCCTTGCGGTAGTCCGCTTTGTCTTTGTCAGTCATGATGAGCTTCCTGCAGACGAGGATCAGGCTGTGAAACGATTTCCAGTACCTGAGCGTGTCAAAACTGTCAAACGGCGGGCATGACCAGCTCCACCCATACACAGGGCAAAGCGCGCACTTCTCCTGGAAAAGCTCGATATCGCAGTATTTATCCAGATAATCATCAACAGTGATGATCTTCTCGTATGTTTCCGCTTTCATAATGGTTACGTGTTCTTTCTGATAATTTCATTCTTTTTCTTTTGCTTATTCGGTGTCTTTTTCTAATCGGCTTCTTTTTCTCTTTTATATCGGCGCAGTTACTAAGTAGGGCGCTGACGGTAGCACGGTAGTCAGCCGCGCTTTTGTCATCCGGTAGTCGGCCGGATAGCATGCTTCAGATAATCAGCCGTGCTTTTGTCATCCGGTAGTCAGCCGGATCTACAGTACGTCGATTATCTCAGCAGGTGTCGCGATCAGATATTCCGGCTGGTCGTCAGTGATGCTGGAGATCGCTTTGACCGGGTTGCCGTCAGGATCACGCTCGATCTGGTATGTCCTGGTCCACAAAACTAGAGCAAAATCAACGCCGGCGTTATGAGATGTAAGCAGATCAAAAACGGCATCGCCGATATACAGCGATTTCTCGGGATCTGAAGCGAGCATGCTCAAAGCCTTGTCGATCGGGGCAGGGTCTGGTTTATGCCTCTCAGTGTCTTCGCATGTGAGCATAACGTCAAAATACTGTCTCGCGTCGAATAGATCGAACATTATATCTGCGGTCTCTTTGTGTCTTGATGTCACGACTCCTGTCTTGAATCCTGCGTCGTGCACACGACCCACTGCGTCTAGAACGCCCGGTATCTCATGCACGAGATCAGTAAGTCGCTCGATCTGCCAGTCACGGTATATCGCGACGGCCTTTTCGGTCGGAACTTCAGGAAAGTGTTTGTGCAGGCTGATGTCGAGTTGTTCGCCAAACGTCTTCAGGCATTCAGCTTCATCATATTCGCCAGGCCGAAGCACATCGTAAGTGTGCTGCCATGACTTCAGTACGGCGTCAGTCGAGTCGACGATCGTACCATCAAAATCAAAAAGCACGGTATCATATTTCGACATTTGCTGCACCTCCTGTACCGAGCCCGAAACTCCGACTTCCCAAATGAGCCGATGAGATTTTGCTCGTACAATACGATTATACAAAGAGAATAGGGTATTTGCAAGATTGTCACATCGCCACATTGCGATTGCGCTATCACATTACCAGATTGCTGTTGCGCTATCACATTACTAGATTGCTGTTGCGCTCATGATATGTCAGATTGCGGTTGCGCTTTCACATTACCAAATTGTTGTTGAGCTCATGATATGTCAGATTGCGATTGCACCCACTAAACTTATATGACTTTCGGATAGATTATGATCTATCTACAAAAAGCAGAAAATTAGCGAAAATGATCTCATTTTGCACGATTTTTCTAATTCTGTAGACAGAAATGGCCCCAAAACCCATGATTCCGTCTACAAAAAGCAGAAAACTGGCGAAAATGATCTCATTTTGCACGATTTTTCTAGTTCTGTAGACAGAAACGGCCCCAAACCCATGATTCCGTCTACAAAAAGCAGAAAACTAGCGAAAATGATCTCATTTTGCACGATTTTTCTAGTTCCGTAGACAGAATGAGTCTATAGGACAGGATTCTGTAGAAAAATGGACCTGAATTTGATGAAAAGTGTAACAAAACCGATAATTATGCGGGATTTTTCTACAGAAACAACCTATAGGAAGGGATTCTGTAGAAAAATCGGCAAGATTTTGATGAAAAGTGTAACAAAACCGATAATTATGCGGGAATTTTCTACAGAAACAGCCTATAGGAAGGGATTCTGTAGAAAAATCGGCAAGATTTTGATGAAAAGTGTAACAAAACAGATAATTATGCGGGATTTTTCTACAGAAACAGCCTATAGGAGGGGATACTGTAGAAAAATCGGCAAGATTTTGATGAAAAGTGTAACAAAACAGATAATTCTGCAGGATTTTTCTACAGAAACAGCATTACAGGAAGGGATTCTGCAGATTAGTGGGCAAGATTTTGATATGAACGGCTTGACAGTTATGATATAATATCACATGTTATTATATTTTATTATTTAATGAAGGTATTGTTATGGAATTAGCATTTGGTGGAGTTGCGGTAGCTGGAGTGATCCTCATAATCTGGTGGGTACTTCAGATCATCGGTGACTGGAAGCTCTTTGAGAAGGCTGGGAAGCCGGGTTGGCACAGCATCATTCCGTTCCTGAACACTTATGATGAGTATGATCTTTGCTGGAACGGTGGATTTGGTATCCTTTACCTTGTGATTCTTATCGGAATCAACATGATCACTCCTGAAATGGCACAGGAACATGCCATGCTTCCGATGCTTGCGGGAATTGGCGGAGTCGTAGCTCTTGTTCTGCAGGTCATCGAGAGTAACAAGCTAGCAAAATCATTTGGCAAGGGAATCGGCTACACGATCTTCCTGATCCTTTTAGACCGTATTGCAAGAATGGTGCTCGGATTCAGCGATGCTGAGTACAAAGGAAAAGATCTGTAGGATCTTTTGAGTCGTGAGCAAAACCCCATTCGTACGTGAGGTGAATTGTTCTGACATGAGCAAAACCTCATCGGTATGTGAGGTAGATTGATCTGACATGATCAAAGCCTCATCGGTATGTGAGGTAGTTCGATCTGGCATGAGCAAAACCATCTGCTCGTGCGGGAAGTAAAAAGTTTTGTGCGCCGGTACTGTGTTTCAAAATGCAGTACCGGCAACTGTTAGATAGAGATTTCTGACAGCAGGCGAATGAGCCATGGATGTCTTTTGACAGCAGGCGAATGAGCCATGGATGTCTTTTGACAGCAGGCGGATGAGCCATGGATGTCTTCGACCAGCAGTTAAATAAGCCATGGATGTCTTCGGCCAGCAGTTAAATGAGCCACAGAAGGTTTAGTCAGTTGGTGTTTGAGCCGCTGAATGGAGGGTATTATGAAAAAACTCGTAGTTGTGGATATGCAGAATGATTTTATCGATGGCGCGCTCGGAACGCCGGAAGCGGTCGCAATCGTAGACAATGTGCGGGAAAAGATCGGCCAGTACAACCCATGTGACATTTACGTCACGATGGATACGCATGGGCCGAATTACATGAATACGCAGGAAGGGCAGAACCTTCCAGTTGAGCACTGCATAAAGGGCACAGACGGCTGGAAGCTTTCACCTGCGATCGAGGAGATGCTCCATGATGCTCATGTTTTTGAGAAGCCGACTTTCGGATCGGTAGAGCTTGCTGAATCGCTAAGGGATCTGGCAGGGGACGACTACCCGAACGGCGAAGGTATGGAGATCGAGCTCGTCGGCCTTTGCACCGACATCTGCGTCGTTTCAAATGCTTTACTCATCAAAGCATTTCTTCCGGAAGCTGAGATCAGCGTCGATCCGGCTTGCTGCGCAGGCGTTACGCCGGAGGCTCACGAAGCCGCGCTGGCGACGATGCGTTCATGTCAGATAAAGTGCTAGTAAAAAACGGTGGTGAGCTAACGCCGCCGTTTTTTGTGTTCGGTGGTGAGCATCGCCGCCTCTTTTTGTGTTCGGTGTAAGTTAATGCCGCCGTGTTATTTCATGTGCATCACAAAAATAAAAGCAGGCTCTCAAGGGGTCTGCTTTTTGTGTGGTTTGCTATTTTACCGGATGTACCAGGTCGCCTTCGTAGATGCGCATGTCGTTTGGCTCGAACTTGACTTTACGGTATGCGTCGACGTCGAGCTTGGTGTCGTCCCAGTCGGAGCGGATCTCACCGTTTTGTCTGACTACGATGTCGTAGAGGATATCGTAGGTATTGCCGTCTTCAGGGTCGGTCTCGACGATCGTGCTGTACGGCAGGGTCTTGTGGTATGTGAGCTCGAGGCCTTTGTAGTTGAAGTGGAACCCGCATCTCATGCGGCATCCGTCGAGGCCTGTGTAATCGGCGATCTTGCTGACGTCGGTGAAGATCGGATCGTTCTCATGATCGTATAGGTTCTCCGGCGTCGTCGCGGTGTAGTCGAATCTGAACTGTACAGGAATGCCGTACGGGAGCCAGCGCTCAAGATAGCCTGGGAGCTGGTCAGCAGGGTATTTCTTGTAGAGCACGCAGTTAACGCGGACAGGGCATGCGAGCTCCGCCAGATATGAGTCCGGCGTCTCGGTGACGTAGTGCTGCATGTGGCGCGAAACATTGATGCATGTCAGCTTGTCTTTGTTGTGCTCTGTGAATGCGATGAGCTCGTCGAGTCCCTGGCCTTCAAATGTCGGCAGGGTGGTGTTTATGAACAGTCGGTGCGTGTTCGGGATGAGATCGATCATCCGCTGAAGCATAGGGATATTCGCGAGAGGCTCGCCGCCTGTGAAAACAAAATCACATTTTGGCGTTATCTCATCCATGATGCGGATCGACTCTTCGATCTTGTCCTGGTCGAACCACGAAGTATCTTCGTAATCGCCTTTGTTTATACAGAACGGGCAGTGGTTTCCGCAGTCGTATGGTGCGAATACGGTAACAGTCGCACCGCCTTCTCTTGTCTTATATGGATTGGTCATTTTTGCTTTCAGTTCCTTTCATATGCCGCGCGTTCATAGGGCGCGGCTGTTTCGGCTTTATGACTGCCGCGCGTTCATAGGGCGCAGCTGTTCTGGCTTTTGCGCCGATCAAAGCATGATTGGTCGTCTATAGTAATAGTCTTTATTGCAGTGCCTTCATTATCGCGAGGATATCTCCCACGATCGCACTTCCGGTCGGGAGAGCACCGGCGCCTTTGCCGTAGAACATGAGCTCGCCGACCGCGTCTCCATCGAGGTAGATCGCGTTGAACTCATTAGACACTGATGCGAGAGGGTGGTCTAGAGGGATCTCCTCAGGCTTGACGTAATAATTGAAGCCGTCTTCGTTCAGTGTTGCATGGGCGATAAGCTTGATCACGCAGCCGCGGTTGTATGCCGCCTGGATGTCTTCCATCGTGACGTCAGTGATGCCTTTTGTTGGGATCTGCTGTGGGTTTACGTAGCGGCCCATCGCGAGCACCATGAGCAGGCAGAGCTTGTTCGCGCAGTCGATGCCTTCAACATCGGCTGTCGGGTCAGGCTCAGCAAAACCGTTTTTCTTGGCGCCTGCGAGCGCGTCTTCGTAGGACTGACCCTGCTTGAGCATCTTGGTCAAAATATAATTGGTCGTCCCGTTCAGTATTCCCATTATATCTGTGAAGTGGTTGCATGAAAGCTGCTCCTGGATAGGGGTCAGGATCGGGATCCCGCCGCCTACCGCAGCTTCGAACTTAAGGTACGCGTGGCCTTCATCAGCCGCTTTCTTAAGAGTGTCGTAATTTGCAGCCACAGCGGCTTTGTTCGGGGTGACGACGCTGATGCCGTTCTTAAGAGCACGAGTCATTACCTGGACAGGGAAGTCCATCCCGCCGAGCGCTTCCACGATGATATCAACGCCGCTGTCCTGGCTTATGATCGAATCGATATCGAGTGTCTGAAGGCTCAGGTCAGCGCCATGCTTCTCGAGCTGCTCTGCATACTTTTCAAAAATGTGAGTTATCTCATAGTCGACACCTGTACGCTCCATGATGATGTCACGGTTCTTTGTCAGGATGTCATATGTTCCGCCGCCGACCGTTCCAAGGCCGAGCAGCGCGATCTTTACTTTTTTCATGTGTTGGATCGTTGTCCTTTCTTTATAAACAGTCATACATAGTTATATTACCACAAAATCAATACAATTGCGCAAAAAATATGCAATATAGCAGCTTAGGAACAAATAATATGCAATATGAGTATAATATGTTACAGTATATACAGGTAATAATATTTATGTAGGGCTGATCTGCAGGCTTTTCAGGAAAGGAATGAGATATGGCGCTTCATGTTGTTTTTGTTGAACCGGAGATCCCGTCGAACACCGGGAACATCGCGAGGACGTGTGCGATCACTGACTCGGTGCTGCATCTTGTAAGGCCGCTTGGATTCAACATCGATGAGAAGTCGGTGAGAAGGGCGGGTCTTGATTACTGGCCATACGTTGATCTTAGAGTGCATGACAGCTTTGATGATTTTCTGGCGGAGTATGAAGGCCGCAGGATGTACCTGGCGACGACAAAGGGACCGAGGTTCTATACAGACGTTGAGTACCACGACGAGGACATGATTCTGTTCGGGCGTGAAACTGCCGGACTGCCCAGACCTTTCATCGAGGCGCACAAGGACATGGCGATCCGTATCCCAATGAGCGAGAACACGAGACTTAGGTCGCTCAACCTGGCAAATTCAGCGAATATTATAGTTTACGAGGCGCTAAGGCAGCTGGGATTCCCGGGTCTTGCCTGAAGCCGGGATCTGTTTTTAATACACCTGCTCTGCACCGGGATAAAGAGACTTGGGAATATGCGGCGCAGGTGTATCTATATATATATAGATGGACATAGTAATATAATATGGCATTACAGAAAGGCAAAAGGAGGCTTTTATATGAGTATCAGGAGAATGATCGCTGCACTGGTGTTTACGGTTGCTTTGATGGCTGTCATGGCGCCTGCGTCTGTGTTCGCTGAGAAACATGCAGGTACGATGGATGATCCGATCCCGATGACGCTGGGCGAATATTATAATGCGTTTATTAATGAACCAAATCAGGAGGTCGTCTTCGAATGGAAAGTGCCGGATAATATCGATTCCGGGAAAAATCTTTATTTCGAATCGATCTCTTCTCCGGCACTTCCGTCGAATATAGAGAGGCAGGGACTGATCTTCTATGGGGAAGGCCAGTATTACAACCAGTATTATGACGGAGAATCAGCCAAGCCGGATTTCCTTTTCTCATGGAATATAAATGACGAGGTAAGGACATATCTGATCAAGGTGAGATTTAAAGACGAGAGAGATACCGGGGTCTTTGAGGTGCAGCTCAGGGACACGCCGAGCCGCTTTGGTACTGACTATAACAAAGTGCGTAAGCCTACAGATGTCAAAGCTGTCGCCGGCAAGAGGTCGATGACGGTGACATGGAAGTCGGCAGGCTGCTCTGACTTCAAGTACAAAGTCACATACAGCGCTAAGGGCGTCAAAGCCAAGACTGTCACAGTCAAGGTAGATGAGAATAATTATCACAGTCCGTCAGTCAAGATCAAGAATCTCAAGAAGGGCAAGAAATACACAGTAAAGGTCCAGGCGATCACATATGATGGTTATAAGAGTGACTGGAGCAAGAAGGTGACGTCCGGGAAGATCAAATAGAGGCTGTGTAAAGAATAGTATTTATTAATGCAAGCTGCGATAATATATGCTTAGCAGGCCAGCAAGGGACAGGTGTCAGCCGGTAAGACCGGAGGGCGCCTGTCCTTTGCTTGATTATGAAGACATCTGCCATTGATATGAGCATGCTCAATGCGGAGTGCGGCAGGCTATAAGTATTGCCTTTTACTACATAATATGCTAAATTATGAACAGGAAATGAAAGTGTGGCGGATGGTCACATTTACGGTTTTGTATTAGATTTTTTTGCTGATCTGTAGATAATAAGAGGAATATGAAATGAGCTCCAGGAGCCGTATGTTTCATGATCTAACGATAAGAGCCATAAAGCTTTTGAATATCGTATTAATGATTATACCATTTGTATTCGTATGGTATACATTTTATGCTGATAAGCTATGGGTCATCTTTTACATGCGCGGCCATTGGATGGTAATCGCACTATATGCTCTGCTATATGTATTTATAGGCAGGCTGTATGATGCATTCAATATGTCATACTACAGCCGTGGCGAGATGATCTACAGTCAGCTGCTTTCGCTTTCTGAAGTTAACGTAATTATATATATTGTAGCCTGGCTGTTGATCAGACATATGCCAGCTGTACTCCCTATGTTGGGATTAATGGCTGTTCAGATCGTGATTGCTGTTATATGGGCTTATTGTTCTCAAGCTTGGTATTACTATACATTTCCGGCTAATAAGACGGTTGTGGTATATGACATAAAACGTGGAATAGCGGGACTTATTGAGAAATATAATCTGGCGAAGAAATTCAAAGTAGTGGCAACAATTTCAGCTGATGAATGCATTAAAGATCTATCGGTATTAGATGATGCGGATACAGTTTTCCTTGTTGGGGTTCATAGTCACGACAGGAATACAGTTACAAAGCATTGCCTGATGCATAACATAAAAGCTTTTTTGATTCCACATATCGGAGACTTGATTTTAACAGGCTCAAAACGTGTTCATATGTTCCACTTGCTGCTATTGAAGGTAGAAAGATATAATCCATCGTTTGAATATCTGGTTATAAAAAGAATAGGTGATATCGTCTTATCATTGATAGCTGTTATTCTTTTTTCACCAGTTATGTTGGTCACAGCTATCTGTATAAAGATGGAAGATCATGGTCCGGTACTATATAAACAATGCCGGTTAACGAAGGACGGTAAAAAGTTTGAAATATATAAGTTCCGCAGCATGAAGCCTGATGCAGAGAAAGATGGAGTTGCCAGATTATCAACTGGGGATAGTGATGATCGAATAACAAAGGTTGGTCGTTTTATTCGCAGGGTAAGAATTGATGAGATTCCTCAGCTATTTAACATAATTAAGGGCGATATTTCGATAGTTGGACCTCGTGCGGAGAGACCGGAACTTGCAGAGAAATATCAAAAAGAATTACCAGAGTTTGTGTTAAGACTGCAGGTAAAAGCAGGACTTACGGGATATGCCCAGGTATATGGTAAATATAACACCACACCATATGACAAATTGATCATGGACTTAATGTATATTGCGAATGCGAGCATATTTGAAGATATCAGGATCATTTTTGCAACTATAAAGATTTTATTCATGCCGGACAGTACAGAGGGAGTAGCTTCTGTGCAAGCATCTGAAGGGGATAGTGATGAGTAAGATCCTTTATGTGGCAACAGTAGTCAAAAATCATATCATGGAATTCCACGTACCATATTTAAAAATGTTAAAAGAGATGGGGTGGGAGACAGCAGTAGCAGCGAAAAATGATTATGATAATAAAGGAGAGTGTGTAATTCCATATTGTGATACATTTTATGACATTCCATTTGAAAGAAACCCATTCAGATTTGACAATATAAAAGCATATAAAGAACTCAAACAGATCATAGACAAGGGAGAATACGATATAATCCATTGTCATACTCCGGTTGGGGCTTTGATTACGCGTCTGGCAGCTCAAGATGCCAGAAAGAAAGGAACCAGGGTTTTTTATACAGCTCACGGATTTCATTTTTATAAAGGCGCTCCTTTAATTAACTGGATCGTGTATTATTCAGCAGAAAAATATCTTGCGCGTAAGACAGATGTCCTTATAACTATTACCAAAGAAGATTATCAGCGTGCTAAAAAGTTTAATGCAAAGCATGTTGAATACATCCCTGGCGTTGGCATTGATTTGAATCATTATAAGAGAGATAACCTTGAGCTGGCAAAACAGCTCAAATCAGATCTTGGAATACCGGCATCTGCGACAGTGCTTCTTTCGGTTGGTGAAGTTAATGCTAATAAAAACCATAAACTGATTATACAAGCTTTACAGGACTTCCCGGACGCATGGTTTGTTTTGTGCGGTCAAGGTCCACTTATTCAAGAATACAGAAAACTTGCAGATGATCTTGGAGTAGGCGATCGTGTCATTATGACAGGATACCGTACAGATGTCATAAACTTCTATCGTATGGCAGATATCTTTATTCTTCCTTCATTGAGAGAGGGACTGCCTGTCGCCCTGATGGAAGCAATGAGTATGGGATTAGTCTGCGTCGCCTCTAGAAACAGAGGAACTGACGAATTGCTTAGAGGAAGCAGATTGCTGTTTTCCGCTACATCCGTCAAGGAACTGAAAGAAAAACTGATGATAGCAATGAAGGAAGACTGTTCTGATGAGGTAAAACGGAACAGTCTTCATTTAAAAGACTTTGATCTTTCAAATACGCTTAAATCAATGAAAACATTATATCAACAAGAAGTACTTCATTGATATATGGTTTAGGAGGTATTGATGAATAAGGTATCATACATACTGAAATCATCTCGCTTTTTATATGGTGTTTATTACTATGTAATGTCTGCTCTTTTAAGGCTGTTAGGTGTATTTGTTGGACAGGATGATAAAATGATTCTTTTCAACAGTTATGGTGGAAAGAAATATAATGATAGTCCTAAAGAGATATATGAGTATATGCTCTCAGATCATCGGTTTGATGGATACAAATTTGTATGGGCGGTACAAGAGCCGGATAAAGAATCAGTGCCTGGTAGGGCTTTGATCATAAAGACTGATAGCTTCCGGTATTTTGTAACTGCTTTGAGGGCGAAAATGTGGGTAACTAATTCTTCGATGGAAAGAGGGCTTGATTTCAAAAAAAAGGGGACTGTATGTTTTAATACATGGCATGGAACTCCAATTAAGTCGATGGGAATAGATATCAATGACGGGAATCAATCGTTTAAGAGCAAATCGTTAGTCAGAGCAGATATTATGCTGGCACAGAGCCAATATGATATTATCGTTTTTACTCATGCATTTAAACTGCCGCAATCGGTTTTCAAGATGATTGGATTACCGAGAAATGATAACCTTTTAAAATATAAGGAAAATGATATATGCAGGATACGAAAAGATCTGGGAATTACTGAAAACAAGACTGTAATATTGTATGCACCAACTTTTCGTGAATATACGAAGGGAAAGAGCAAGGAAGTTATTCTGGATATTCCTATTGATTGTAAATATTGGCAGGAAGTTCTTGGCGAAAAATTCATCGTGTTGTTCAGAGCTCATTACGAAGCTGCGGAACATGTAGATGTAAGTAAGTATCCATTATTCATTGATGTTTCAGATTATCAGAACTTAAGTGACCTGATAATTGCGTCAGATGCGTTGATTTCAGATTATTCGAGTGTTTTTTTTGATTATTCGATCACACATAAGCCAATGTTTTGTTTTGCTTATGATTATGATGAATACCTTCATAAAAGGGGAATGTACCTTGATCTTGAAACAGAAATGCCATTTATCGTTCACAGAGATGAGGCCACATTGATAAATGAATTACGGATAATGCATGAGCATTATGAATCATTTTGTGAAAAAACAACTGCATTTCAAGAAAAATATGTTACAGTATATGGTCAAGCAACTGAAAGAAGCTGTGATCTTATTTCAGATGTGCTAAGTAAGGGCTGAATTGTATATTTCAATGAGATGCCTTCATATGATCTGGCATGGAGATGTTAAAAGGCCAGCTGTAAGTGAAAGGATATAATATCGGGAGAAATGAGTGCTACCATAAGAATATTACATGTAATCGGGGCGATGGGCTGTGGCGGTGCAGAAGCCATGATTATGAATATTTATCGTAATATTGACAGAACAAGAATCCAATTCGATTTTGTTGTTCATACCGATAAAAAGGAATTCTACGATGACGAGATCCTTTCACTTGGAGGAAAGATTTTTCACACGACACGTTATAACATCATTAACTATTTGCAGTATAAACGTTTCTGGGATGATTTTTTAACTGATCATAATGAGTATCGTATTATACATGGACACATAAACAGCTCTGCTGCGATATATTTAAAATGTGCGAAAAAGCATGGCAGGTTTGCTGTTGCGCATAGTCATAGCACGCGCAATTCTGAGAAGAGTATAAAGAAATATGCCTTCTTGATTTCATCGTATCCAATACGATATATAGCAGATTTTTTCTTTGCGTGTTCAAGAAAAGCTGGAATCGATCGTTTTGGTGAAAAAACTGTTAGATCAGACCGGTTCCATGTTTTAAATAACGGTATTGATGCGACATTATATAAATATGATTCTGAAAGGCGGGCACAAATAAGAAGTCATCTTAATATATCAGATAAAACGATCGTGATTGGCCATGTTGGACGATTTACATACGCAAAGAACCATAGTTTCCTTATCGATGTTTTTTCTGCGATACATAAAGCTGAGCCGGATAGCGTTCTAATACTAGTAGGCTCCGGAGAAATGGAAGTAGAGATAAAGCAAAAGGTCAAAGCGCTAGGACTGGAAGAAGCAGTGCTGTTTTTAGGTCAGACAAATAACGTTGGATCTTTGTTGCAGGCAATGGATGTTTTCATCTTTCCTTCATTGTTTGAAGGATTAGGTATTGCATTAGTTGAGGCACAGGCGGCGGGCCTGCCTTGTATCGTATCTGAAAATATCCAAGAAGAAGCAGATATCAAAGCTGGTTTAGTCCATTATCTTCATATAAGCGAGGGCAAAGAAAAATGGGCTGAAAAAGCTATTGAACTACGAAATGTCGAACGTAATAATAAATCGGAATATATAAGAAATGCTGGCTTTGATATTTCCGATAATGTTAATTATTTAAAAAGGTTTTATGAAAGTTATTGGGGTGACAAGAAGAACGATAATTATGAGTAGATATATCATACGATTAGACGATGCTTGCCAAACCATGAATCATAACAATTGGGATCGAATTGAACGACTCTTGGATCAATATGGTATTTGTCCCATTGTTGGAGTAATACCTGATAATAAAGATCCTGATTTTTTGTGGGAATATGATTTCAGTTTTTGGGAGAAAGTTAGAACATGGCAGAAAAAAGGTTGGACTATTGCAATGCATGGTTTACACCACAAAATGTTTTATCATGATCCTGTGGGCTATTACCAAAAATCACATAGCATTTATACTGAGTATGCAGGATTGAAATATAGTATTCAAAAGAAAATGATGTCGGAGGGTATTACTATTCTGAGACAGAATAGAGTAAAACCAAGCGGATTCTTTGCACCAGCTCATACGTATGATTTAAACACTGTTAGAGCTTTAAAAGAATTCCCAGAGATACAGTTTATATCTGATGGATATGCTCTCGAGGCATATAAAAAGGATGGGATGGTTTTCGTTCCATCAATATGTGATGGTCCATTCAGTTTTCCTTTTGGAGTTTTTACATACGTGTTTCATCCTAGTGTGATGAAAGAAGAAGATTTTAAAAAACTAGAGTCTTTCTTATTTAATAATAGAAATAGAATTATAAACGTAGAGAAAGCGTTATCTTGTATTCGTGATGGACAAGGTTTAATAGGTACTATTTTAGAGAATAGCATTTTCATTGTAAGATGGATTCGATACTGTTTGTTTAAAAATAGGTAATGATGAATAAAGTAATACTAATAGGCGGAAATCATCATAATGGTCTTGGATTGGTTCGTTCTTTTGGAATAAACCATATTTATCCATATGGCATTATTATTGGTGAGGGTTCAAAGAATAGCTTTGTGCGTTACTCGAAGTTTTGGAAAAAAACATGGGCGTTAGATGATAAAGACAAAATCGTTGATTTTCTTCTTAATACATTTGGGAATGAAAAAGAAAGACCAGTTATCATTCCGTGGTCGGATACAGCTGCCGAAGTTATAGATGAAAATATAAATAAACTTAATAGTAGTTTTATAGTACCATCTATTAATGGGGAACAAAGTTCTATTGTGCAATTAATGGATAAAAGTAAACAGGTTGACTTTGCAAATAAGTTTGGAATCCCTATGGCAAATAGCTATGTTGTAGAACTCCCATGCCATAACCTGCCAGAGGGCATTCATTACCCATGCATCATAAAACCTGTTGTTAGTACTGAAGGGCTCAAAACTGATATAAGAGTGTTCAACAATCAGGCAGAACTTCTGGATTATTTTTCTAGACTAACAGAAATTGGCTATAAAAGGATCCTTGTTCAAGATTTCATCAATTATGACTATGAGGTTGGATTTATTGGTTCTTGCTCTTCGAATCCTGCCTATTTGATAAATAAAAAAGTTAGAATTTGGCCAAGAGTAGGCGGGTCGAATTCTTTTGTTCAAAGGGATAACAACATTTTAGTTCAAGATATGTGCAACACTATACTTAATGCATTAATTAGCATAGGCTATTCTGGTATGTTTGATGTAGAGTTGCTATGTCTACAGGACAAAGTATATTTAAACGAAATAAATTGGAGAAGTTCAGGGAATTCATTTTTTAGTCTTGGTAGTGAAGTGTTTTATGCGGTGATTTGGTACTATAGTGTGATTGGTTATGAAGTTCCTAACGGCATGAAGAGAACAAATGAGGATGAATCATTTTATGCTATGAATGAGTCTACGGATTTACGACATGTCATTTATGGTAATCTTTCTGTTTTTCAATGGAATAGAGATCGTAAGCGCTGTAAATGCTTTGCTCTTTGGTATTGGAACGATTTAAAGCCTACAATTATTCAATATTGTCATTTGTTTTATTCTATGATAAGACATAGAAAAAATCATTGATTTATGAGGAGGATGTATTGGCGGTTTTTTACGTGGCTGATTGTGGTTATGAAAATAAGGAGAACATAAGACAAACTTCAGTTTCAGGAACTAATAAAGCAAAATATCTGGCAAATTTGTTAAACAACACAGGTATTATTTGGAATAGTATTTGTGTATCTATTTCAAAAAAAGGAAATCATGGATGGAAAACTATTTATAGTAGAGGTGATTATGGAGAAAACGTAATCATTGGCCCAGCTATTAAATACAAATCATCTATAGGTAAAATGATTGCTAAAGTGTTTCAAAGACTGTGGTTGTTATATTTTTACGTTTCTGGTATTAACTCAGGAGATACAGTCATAGAATATCATGCACTGTATAAATTGATTCCAACATTTATACTATGCAAATTGAAAAAGGTAACATTAATTCTTGAGTTAGAAGAGGTTTTTGGAGTTGTTTCGCCAGATATGGATTTCCTTAAGAAATGGTTTGAGTTAAAAGTAATTCAACTGGCAGATGGCTATATTGTTCCTAATCCAACACTGTATGACTATGTAAATGACAAAACAAAACCATATTGTGTCATAGAAGGGCGTATCACACCTGAGAAGCAAGTTGCAGAACCGGCAAATGATGGGAAAATACATCTGATCTATGCCGGAATCATCAATCCGGATAAGGGCGCTGGAATGATTTTGGATATTGCCAGATATCTGGATTCAAATTATATCATTCATATAATTGGTTATGGGGAAAAAGATGATATAGACAGATTAGTGAAAGATATTGAATCTTATAACAACGATTGTGTATCTTCAGCAGCAGTAGTCTATGATGGATTAAAAACAGGCACCGATTATAATATATACCTGCAGAAATGTCATATTGGATTATGTCCACAAATAGTAAAGGATGATTACAATAATGCATCTTTTCCTTCTAAAATAGCATCATATCTTTCTAATGGATTAAGAGTTGTGGCAACATGTTCTGATGCCATCGAGAATAGTAGGCTTAGAGATCTGATAGTTACTGCTCCGTATGATCCTGAAAGTATTGCAGATGCAATAACAAAGATAGATCTTCATAAGGCGCTGCCAATAAATGAAACGTTATTATCATTAAAACAGAAACAAGAAAGAGATATTAATGATTTAATTCGAAATGTCAGCGAAAGGAAGAATTGAAAGAATGAGTCAACAATTCGATATACCTGTTGCTTTGATCCTGTTTCGAAGAATAGATACTTTAGACAGTATTATTGCAAGGCTCAGACAAGTTAATCCTCAGAAAGTATATTTACTATCTGATCAGGGTAGAACAGAAGAAGAAAGAGAACAAGTCAAAAAAGTAAGAGAATATGTACTTGCTCTAATTGATTGGGATTGTGAAGTAGTAAAATACTTTGCCGGGGAGAATAGAGGAGTATATAAAAATATAGCGTTAGGGGCAAAATGGGTATTTGAGAGAGAAGAGTCAGCTATTTTTCTGGAAGATGATAATCTTCCGGAAACGACTTTTTTTGATTATTGTAAAGAGATGTTGGAGAAGTATAAAACTGACAGCAGAGTTTTATGGGTTTGTGGAACTAACTATTTAGGTAGTTATGTACCAGAAGACGATGCATCTTATGTTTTTACCAGGCAATTGTTACCTTGTGGATGGGCATCATGGTCAGATAAATTTCTGAAATACTATGACTTTAATCTCGATACTCTAAATGCAGTCAATGCAAAACGAGTCAGGCAAAGCTTTATCGATAAAAGGTTATTTACTCAATTGATGGATTGGGTATTGATGGAAAAAAGCCGGTATGAAAAACAAGGCAACTATTTCTCGTGGGATTATCACATGGCTTGGTCGGTGCGAGTACATTCCATGTTTGGAATATCACCAGCAAAGAACCAAATAAAGAACATAGGCGTTGATAGCCTCTCTGAACATGGGGGGAGTAGTCTTGATATGGAAATGACAAAGCGCTTTTGTGGAATGGATTCATCACCGTTGACATTTCCGTTAAAGCATCCACAAACAGTGCTGCAGGATCATGAATATGAAAAGAGAGTTGAAAAAATCATTTTATTACCATTTGAGTCGAGATTTAGGGGAAACGTAAGTAAATCTATACATAAACTGCTCAAAATTCCAAGAGAAGAAAATTGGAAGAAATACATAAAAGAGCACTTTTTTAGAGGCAATAAATGATATTAAACATTAGACGATTCACGGAATACTGGGTAATAATATGTGCATTAGCAATAAGTGGAAGTGCCATAAGTACAACAAAGTACTCGAACTGGACCATACCATTATTGCTGATTACTTTTGCTTTGTTGTTGCTTCTTAAACCAAAGCAAAAGATGGGTTTATATAAGATAAGTATTTGTGGGGCTTGGCTGTTAATCGGGATGATCTCAACTCTTGCAAATGTATCATCAGAAAATGTAAACGCATACATTCATATGACATTAGTGCTCGTCGACGCTATTCTGATTTCGCAAAGATGTCCATTGAATGAAATGATCTCCAAGTTTATTAAAGTAATGAGAGTCATAACGGTAATAGCAATAGTAATGTTTGTTATAACCGTAATATTGGGGATAAACCCACCACTTCCTGAATTGAATAATTTTAACGGCGTTGTTTATCAAACTGGTATTATCTGGAATAGATATAGGTATACATCTATTTATTCTCCAAGAATAATCAGTATTTTCTGGGAGCCAGGATTGTATGCATCTTATTTGTGTATATCACTGTTCTTCGAGTTTCTTGATCGTAAAATTTACAATTTAAAAGATATAGTGCTGTTTATCATAGCATTATTATTAACGCAGTCTGCTGCAGGATATTTGCTTTTATGTATAGTCCTGTTTATTCCGGTATTAAACTATAGAGGGAAATGGAAGAAACTCTTAGTTGTATTATTGGGTTTTATGACTGTCTTTACGGCCTTTTTCTCAGGGAATGTTTACACTGCTCTTATTTCAAGCAATATCGGCGTGCTTCAAAAATTTGACTTAAGTGAAGGAACAGGAGCGAGTAGGATTCTATCATTACAGGCAAATCTTGCAATTCTGGCTGATAGTCCTTTGGTTGGACATGGGCTTGCAGGTGCAAGCAATCTGTATTCAGAAAAGATGATATTTTTCGATCGAGCTGCACAAACATCGACATCATTTTTCTACATGGCAGCTTTTGGGGTTTTAGGAGCGTATTACACTTTGATATTTATTGTCTCTATACTCAATTTATTCAGGAAAAAAATGATTACAGGTTTTAGTGCTATTGTAATAGAAGTGATAGTCTTGTTGATCATCAATAAAGAGCCACATACACTTTTCCTGTTTACTTATGCTTCGTGGTGTTACTTATTGAACAGCTTTCAGAAGCGCGATCATAGTGTACCGTCAGGATCGGGATCATCTAAAAATGTTTATGAAACAAAGCTAGTTTAATAGGAATTCGAACAGTATGAGCTGGATGAATAGAATTGCTAATAGAATTGAATCAATTCCACTTGGTGCGCGGTCTGCTTTTGTTTATACAACAGCTACGGTGTTTTCGCGTGGGCTTGCTATTATTACAATTCCTATTTTCACTAGAATGATGTCGACCGAACAGATAGGAATCGTGAATCTATATAATTCATGGCATGGACTGATCAGTGTTATAGCAACTCTTTCATTAACATCTGGCGGCTTTGCGGTAGCGATGAAAGAATATGAAGGGAAAAGAGATGAATATGTTTCATCAGTACAGACATTAACTTCATTAGTCGCGTTAATCATCGCTGCCACATATTTTGCTGCGCCGTTATTCTGGGATAATATTATTGGACTCCCCACGTCATTAATAATGCTGATGTTATTTGGCTTATTTGTTGAACCGGCACGTGATTTCTGGATGTCAAAACAAAGATATGAATATAAATATGTTTTGCCAGGATTGATAAGTATTCTGTCTGCATTAGCTGCTTCTGTATTATCAGTCGTAGTTGTTCTGAAAATGGCTGATAAAGGTGCAGATAATCTTGCCGAAGGACGTTTATTTGCTAACTATTTTGTATTGTTTGGAGTCGCTTTCATAATATGGATATATCAGTTCTTAAAGGGAAAAACATTTATAAATATAGATTATTGGAAACTATCTTTAAGATTAAGTATACCGCTGATCGGTTATCAAGTAGCAGCGCAAATACTCAGTGTATCTGATCGATTGATGATCGATAAGATAGTTGATAAAAGCGCAGTAGGAATATATGGAACATTATATGCGGTCAGCTCCATTTCTCTATTAGTCTGGAATGCAATCAATGCTTCGTTTGTACCTTATCTGTTTCAGAACATTGAAAAAGAAGAACATAAAATAAAAGAAATATCATTTGGACTGCTGGAAGCTTATGCGATCGTAGCAGTGGTGTTGACTTTTATAGCGCCTGAGATAGTTAAAGTATTAGCAACAGAAGAATACTATAATGCAATATATATTATGCCGCCTATCTCTGCGGGGATCTTCTTTACATCAGTTGCCCATATGTATTCTAATATTCTTGTATACTATAAGCGAACAGAATATGTCATGTACGGAGCAGTTATTGCTGCAGTTTTGAACGTGATCTTAAATGCTGTCTTTATTCCAATGTATGGCTATTATGCAGCTGCATACACCACACTGGTCGGATATATCATAATGGCATTATTAGAAGCGGTTTGGGCGGTAAGGATTCACAGAAATGTAACCGGCAGTAGTGAGAGTATTTATGATGATAAGAAAATAGTACTATTATCTGTTGGAACGATTGTAATATCATTGTCAGGTATTATCTGGTATCAAAATGATATATTGAGATACACAATTACAGTTATATTTGCTATTGCTTTATATACTTTCGTCAGAAAAATGTTGAAAGACAGGAAAAATAGAGATGCTTAAACTGCATACTATTCTTATCGTTCAATTGACAAGTATTGTACTAATGGATCAAGAAAGAAATATCATTTATGAAAAAAATAGCATTCTTAGTTATGGCTCATAAAAATGCTGATCAAGTGAAACGCTTGATAGACAGATTATTATCAGATGACAGGGTAGAGGTTTTTTTGCATTTTGATAAAAAGTATACTGGCGATCTGTCTGAACTCATGAATGATGACAGGATCCATTTCCTGGCTGAGAGACTTTCAGGTCATTTATATGGTCAGTCTCTTGTTGAAATAGAAAACAGACTTTTAACTGATGCTTTATGTTTTTCAAAAACTCATACACATTTGTATTATTATTGTTTGTTATCAGGGCAAGATTACTTGCTGAAGCCTATTACGGATATTGTTGACGAATTATTAGAAACATACCCAAAGCCATATATTGATTGTACACCGCGATCAGATAATAACTGGCTTTCCAGAAGAGAAAGATTCAGTACCTGGTATGTTAAATGTAATGACAATGTTTTAGTATATTCAAATGTTACGAAATTTGGTATTGTCAGGAAAATAATAAAAGCACCTTTTTATTTCGTGAATATCCTTACATGGCCGTTTATGAATATTACGAAAAAGCTTAAGGCAAATAACATGGAATTATATGGTGGAGGTCAGTGGTGGATATTACCGGATGATATAGTTGAGTATCTCGTCAATCAATATGTAACGAAAACGGATCATTATAAAGCGGCTAAATCGATCAATGGACCAGATGAGACTTATTATCAGACTATGATTATGAATTCGGATTACAGAGGACGAATTGATGTAAACAGACCAGACATGGTCAAGCAGAACAGTAAAACGTTTCCTTACTTTAAGGCTGAAGGCAGACCAGTTACGGGCCATCCGTATGTATTCACATATGACAATATTGATTTTCTATCTGATTTATCACAAATAGGTTATTTTTTTGCAAGAAAATTTGATGCTGCGATCGATAGTACAGTCCTTGATTTGATAGATAAAGAATTACTCGGTATACAGTGATTAGAGACGATATTCACAAAAAACATCGGATCATAATTAAACATGATATAATAAACATTGCCAAAATGGATAAGATACTGCTTTTGAAATAAAATACATTTCTGGAGGATTCTATAGTATGTCTGCATTTACCAACAAAACTTTGATGATAACTGGAGGTACAGGCTCTTTCGGCTCAACCGTGCTGAAGCGCTTTCTGACTTCTGACATCGGCGAGATAAGGATCTTTTCTCGTGATGAAAAGAAACAGGATGACATGAGACATGACTTGCAGGCAAAATGTACCGAGCATGCTCGAAAAGTGAAATTCTACATCGGGGATGTCCGTGACTACAGATCTGTTCAGGATGCCATGCATGGAGTGGATTATATATTCCATGCAGCAGCACTTAAACAGGTTCCATCGTGTGAGTTTTTCCCGATGCAGGCGGTGAAGACAAACGTAGAAGGGACAGATAACGTGCTACATGCTGCGATAGAAGCAGGCGTTAAAAAAGTAGTGTGCCTGTCAACGGATAAGGCGGCATATCCTATCAATGCCATGGGGATAAGCAAGGCTATGATGGAACATGTCATAACAGCAAATGCACGACTTGCAGCAGAAAAAAGCGAAACGATGATATGCTGTACCAGATACGGAAATGTCATGTGTTCAAGAGGATCCGTGATTCCACTGTTTATAGAGCAGATAAAAACAGGTGATGCGATTACTATTACAAATCCCAATATGACACGGTTTCTTATGAACCTTGAGGAAGCAGTAGACCTCGTCAAGTTCGCTTTTGAGCATGCAAACCCTGGAGACTTGTTTATCCAGAAAGCTGACGCGTCAACGATAGGCGATCTTGCGAAGGCAGTACAGACTTTGTTCGGGGATACAGGAACCAGTATCATCGGAACGCGACATGGTGAGAAACTGTATGAGACACTGATGACAAGAGAAGAGCGCCTGAGATCCGAGGACATGGGCAACTATTTCCGCGTATCTGCGGATACGCGTGACCTTAACTATGACAAGTTCTTTGTGGACGGCGAAGTCAAGACCATGGCGGAAGAAGCATACACAAGTGACAATACGCACAGGCTCGATGTAGAAGGTACGATCAAAAAGATACTTACGACAGACTATGTAAGAGAACAGTGTGAGAAACAGGGAATAGATTACAGTAAATACCTATAGGAGACGGTAATGAATATACTCATTACAGGCGCGAAGGGTTTTGTAGGCCGTAATCTGGTGGAGAACCTGAAGACGCTGCAGGACAAAAGAAATAAGACACGGCCGAATTTAAAAGTAGACGAGATATATGAATTTGACTTGGATAATGATCCGGCAGATCTTGATAAATACTGCTCAAAGGCTGACTTTGTATTAAACCTTGCAGGAGTGAACAGGCCTAAAGATCCTGAAGAATTCAGGAAGGGGAATTTCGGATTTGCTTCAACCCTGTTAGATACATTGAAGCTGCATGAAAACACATGCCCGGTAATGCTGGCGTCATCAGTTCAGGCTACGCTTGCGGGAAGATTTGGCACATCAGAGTACGGTTTGTCAAAACGAGACGGCGAGAAATTATTCTTCAAGTATGCTGAAGAGACTGGTGCAGAAGTGCTGGTGTACCGCTTTCCGAATCTGGTCGGTAAATGGGTGCGCCCTAACTATAACTCAGCAGTAGGAACATTCTGTTATAACATTGCGAACGATTTACCGATAACAGTAAACGATCCGTCAGTTGAGCTTGATTTGTTGTTTATCGATGACCTGATTGAAGAGATGTATGATGCGCTCGAAAACAAGCCGCACAGGTGCGATTATCCATCAGAAGGAGCAGTAGTTTGTGGCGTGACTTATGACGGTCTGACGCCTAGATGGGTGCCTTCAGGACAGTACTGTGGATGTCCGGTAACCTACAAAGCAACGCTTGGCGAGATTGTATCACTTCTGAAGACATTCCACGACCAACCGTCAACACTCACGATGCCTTCTATCCCAGCAGGATCATTCGAAAAAAAGCTCTACTCAATGTATCTGTCATATCTGCCGGAATCCAAAGTCGCAGTACCACTTAAAATGAACGTTGACGAGAGAGGATCATTTACAGAAATATTGAAAACAATTGATCACGGACAGTTTTCTGTGAACATCAGTAAACCGGGCATAACCAAAGGCCAGCATTGGCATAATTCCAAATGGGAGCTGTTCATTGTGGTCAGTGGACATGGTTTGATTCAGGAAAGAAAGATCGGGACAGACCCAACAACAGGAGAGCCGTACGAACCAATACAGTTCGAAGTGAGCGGCGAAAATATCACTGCCGTGCATATGCTGCCTGGATATACTCACAACATTATCAACCTGTCAGACACTGCAGAACTTGTGACACTGATGTGGGCAAATGAGATGCTCGATCCGGAAAAGCCGGATACATATTATGAAAAAGTATGATATTAATGTCAGTATTATATGCATATGTTAAATCATGATTGTGCAGTAAAATCTTTTTTTGAGGTCATCATTATGGGATTCAAGAATAATGGTAAAATCAAACTTATGGTCATAGTCGGTACTCGCCCAGAGATCATCAGACTGTCTGAAGTGATAAAAAAATGCCGCAGATATTTTGACACTATTCTGGTTCACACTGGTCAGAACTATGACTACACGCTGAACGGTATATTTTTCCGCGACCTCGTTCTAGATGATCCAGATGTTTTCCTGGATGCAGTTGGAGAAGATCTAGGTGCTACGATAGGCAATATCATTGATAAAAGCTACAAGCTTATGGTGGACCTCAAGCCTGACGCAGTGCTTGTACTTGGTGATACCAATTCATGTTTATCAGTTATCGGAGCTAAGCGCCTGCATATTCCTATATTCCACATGGAGGCAGGCAACAGGTGCAAGGATGAGTGCCTTCCTGAGGAAACCAATCGTCGTATAGTCGACATAATTTCGGATGTGAACCTCGCGTATTCCGAGCATGCTCGAAGATATCTGGCAGAATGTGGTCTTCCAAAGGAACGGACATTTGTTACTGGATCCCCGATGGCAGAAGTTCTGCATGCAAATATGAACGCAATTATGTCGTCGGATGCTATCGATAATCTTGGATTGGAAAAGGGCAAGTATATATTGCTGTCGGCGCATAGGGAAGAAAACATCGATAATGAGGACAATTTCCTGAGTTTGTTTACAGCAATAAACAGAATGGCTGAAAAATATGATATGCCGATATTATACAGCTGTCATCCGCGCAGCAGAAAAAGACTGGAAGAAAGTGCGATCACACTTGATCACAGAATCATCTTGCATGAGCCTCTTGGGTTCTGCGATTACAATTTTCTGCAGATGAATGCTTTCTGTGTAGTATCAGATAGTGGCACACTTCCGGAAGAAAGCAGCTATTTTACTTCAATAGGACATCCATTCCCAGCGGTGTGTATCAGGACATCTACCGAGAGACCCGAGGCTGTTGATAAAGGATGTTTCATATTGTCTGGTATTGACACCGTAGGATTGCTGCAGTCAGTGGATATGGCAGTAACATTGATACATGATGAACCATCTGGCGGCGCCAATCCAGTACCAGATTATATAGACGAAAACGTAAGTTCCAAAGTTGTGAAAATAATCCAGAGTTACGTGGGTGTAGTAAACAAGATGGTATGGAGAAAAAGCATATAGAGAGCAAAAGGCAGCCGTTTATCAGCTGCCTTTTGTCATATACGATACTAAAAACGATGCATCTTGACTTATGTGTTTTCTCTATTTAGAATATACCTGTAATCAAATCTGGCATGGATGGCATGACGCGTTCGGCTGTATGTATATCATCCTGGTCTTTGTCTCGTGGGATACCGTGGGGTGAAGGGCAGAGAGGCAGCGTACAGAAGAGTGTGGATATGGTACCGATGTGGTTTTTTATTTCGATACGGTAATGGGCCTCCATGCAAGCAATTGCTGAAAGGAGGCATTTTTAATGGATTTTCTGATTGGAATGAAGAACAGCCGTGAGACTGGAAAACCGTGGCCTAAAGACTGTGTGTGGCCGGAGCCGCTGTATGACGGGTGCGGCCCAGAGTGGGAAGCAGATGACATCGACCTAATCGCTCTTGACGATAAGGCGGAAGATCTCCGTGACATCAAAGACTATTTTGACGGCCTGGTCGAGCGCGGGATACTGAATGACAGCTATGAGCTTTCCGATGAGTTCCGGAAAGGCGGTATCCGCAGCGTTTTCAGGGCTGACGAAGATGAAGAATATCCGGATGGTGAAGGTTTTGATGATCCTGACGATTTCGAGCCGGAGATTGGAGAAAAGTACTGGATAGACGGAAGATTTGATCTTGAGGCGTGGGAGGATGATCTTACTGACCATATGAACAGGCTCAAGATAGATATGACACCGGAGCGTGAGGATCCGCCGTCTGCGATCCGTCAGATAATAGGGTATGAGTTCGTGAATGAGAATCTGCTCCGTCAGGCTTTCACAAGAAGATCTTTCGCGGTCGAGCATGCTCTCTCGGGATGCTGCGAGCAGCTGGAGTTCATCGGAGATTCAGTGCTTAGTATGGCTGTTACACGTGATATGACAGAACAGCTCTCAGATATAGATGCGGGTGACACAGAGTCTCCATTTGCTTGCGAACACGATGAAGGAGAGATGACAAAGCTTCGCTCGCACTACATATCAAAAGACTACCTTTCATCCAGGGCAGCTGAGCTGGGGCTCGGTAAATTTATATTATACGGCACAGGAGAAGAACAGACAGACGGAAGTCTGGAAGACACAGTAGAGGCTTTGATCGGAGCCGCGGCGATCGACAGCAGGTGGAACGAAGACGTGATCCGAAGGGTCGTGGACGAGCTCACAGCAGTTGAGATGAAGGACGTAGAGCCGATCATCGCAAAGACATACTACGACACTTTCAACGCCTGGCATCAGAGCCGCTTTGGTGAGATACCGTCGTATGAGCTATCAGGAAGAGGACCTTACCACTGCTCGATGAAGTACAAAGTTCCTAAGAACGATCAGGGCATCTGGACAGATCAGCAGGTCGACGTCGAGCGTGACACACGCGGAGCCGCACGCGAATACGCGGCAGAGCTAGCGTACACATTCGTCCATACGCACAGCCTTTGGAAGAACATCAATGACGCCGGGATCGATCCCGATCCTGAGAACAGCATAAACCAGCTCCAGGAGATCTGGCAGAAAGGATACCTGGAGAACAAGCCGGACTACCAGTTCACCGAAGCGCCGGATGAATGGGAGTGCAGATGCATAAGCGACGATCTCACGACACAGGGAAGAGGCCAGAACAAGACAGCCGCCAAAAAAGACGCCGCGTACAGGATGCTCCAGAAACTACTGGACAGGTAATACGATATGGATGATAAAGATATCGAGACAGTGCTCAGGCACTTCATTAAAAATGTGAATATAGGCTCAGTCGAAGAACTCGGCAGCGGGTCGATCAACAGTACATTTCTGGCATTGTCTGACCGGGGAAAGTATGTGGTCCAGAGTCTGAATGAAGTGGTGTTTGGCGATCATTTGGATGGCATGGAGCATAATTACAGGTCATTTACCCGCGCTTTAGAATTCGCAAGGAAGACTGAGGACATCAGGCTTTCTGTTCCGGAATGGATCTTTGACAGCGACGGAAGGTATATCTGGACTGACAAAGATCATACGGCATGGAGAGTCTATCCATATATAAAAGGAGAACAGCTTAAATGCTGTAAGGATCATGATACGATAGGGATCTTCGCAAGAGCGCTGGCTGATATGCACCACATACTAAAGCACTACCCGGGAAGGCCTGAGACTGTAATACCAGACTTCCACAGACTTGACATGTACTACAGCAGCTACACCGATGCCTGTGAGCTGTGTGACAGCAGCCGCAGAAACAAATACTGTGACATGCTGATAGAAGAAAACATAAAATATGTTATGGGAAACTATATTTCTGATGCTGATTCAGTGATACACGGCGATACGAAAATAGATAACGTTCTGTACGACAGCGAGAGCGGAACAGCTTCCTTTATCGACATGGACACATTCATGACAGGATCGCCGCTAATCGATATCTCAGACAGCGTACGGTCCATACTCTGCGGGAGCGATGAGAATCTAGACGGCATCACGGAAGAAAGCGTCGATGCATCAGTCGAAGTCGATCTTGATGGAATGGAGCGGTTTATCAAAGCGTACTATGATGCATGCGGGCGTGTTCCATCCGAAGAAGAAAAAAGAGCGCTTATGCTCACGATCAAACGTATGCCTTTTGAACTTGGCTTGAGGTTCCATACAGATCACATCAGAGGAAACTCATACTTTCCTGTGAAGCGCGACGGACAGAATCTGATCCGGGCAAAAAAACAGTTCTGCATATTCGAGGCGCTCAAGGCATCAGAGATGATATAAAACCGATCCACTCATGTTGCGTATGGAATATAATGGGTATATAAGTATTTGTAATAATTGAGTGTATAATATATAAAGATGATCATATATCTGAACTGGAGGTATTTATATGACTTTTGCAGTAAGATACTATACTAAGACAGGAAACACAAAGAAGCTTGCGGAAGCGGTAGCTGAAGCGCTGGGAGTTGAGGCTCTGCCGATAAGCGTGCCGGTGGATGAGAAAGTGGATGTTTTGATGCTTGGGAACTCGTATTACGCGTTCTCGATCGACCCTGAGGTCAGGGATTTCATCAGATCTCTCGACAAAGAGAAGGTCGGCAGAATCGCAAATTTCGGGTCAGCCGCGCTGCTCAACTCGACATATAAAAAAGTCAAAGCCGAGGCAGATAAAGTCGGTATCCCGATGGTAGAAAAAGAATTCCACTGTAAAGGTGAATTCAAAGGACTGCATAAAGGCAGGCCGAATGAGAAAGACCTGGCAGACGCCGCGGCGTTCGCAAAGTCCCTTATGGAAGAATAGGATGGATGAATGGACATTAAGGAAGAATCGCTGAAAAAACATTTTGAATGGAAGGGCAAGCTGGAAGTAGTTCCTCGCGTTCCTGTGGACACAGCTGAGGCGCTGAGTCTTGCGTATACTCCCGGAGTCGCGGAGCCATGCCTTGCGATCCAGAAAGATGAGAATAAAAGCTTTGAGCTTACCAGGCGCTGGAACACAGTCGCGGTCATAACCGACGGATCGGCAGTTCTGGGTCTCGGCGACATAGGGCCGCTTGCCGGAATGCCGGTCATGGAGGGAAAGTGCGTGCTTTTCAAAGCTTTCGGCGGTGTCGATGCCGTGCCGCTTTGCGTGGACAGCAAAAACGTCGATGAGTTCGTCGAGACAGTCCGTCTCATATCAAAATCTTTTGGTGGCATCAATCTCGAGGACATCTCCGCGCCTAGGTGCTTCCTGATCGAAAAGCGGCTCAAGAAATGTACCGACATCCCTATATTCCACGATGACCAGCACGGTACTGCGGTGATCGTGCTCGCCGGACTGATAAACGCGCTTAAAGTCGTAGGCAAGGATATATCTGACATCCGCATCATCGTGAACGGCGCCGGTGCTGCAGCGACCGCGATATCAAAAATACTGAATGTCGCAGGTGCTCATGAGATAATCGTATGCGACCGACAGGGCGCTATCCACAAAGGCAGATCAGAGCATATGAACGCCGCCAAAGAAGAGCTTGCGCATTATACCAACCACCACAACGAGAGCGGATCACTTAAAGACGTGATAAAGCATGCGGACGTATTTATTGGAGTATCATCCGCAGGTGTCCTGACGACAGATATGGTCAAGACCATGAACAAAGACGCCATCATTTTTGCCTGCGCGAACCCGGATCCTGAGATACTTCCGGAGGACGCCAAAGCGGGCGGAGCGGCGATCGTCTCGACCGGGCGGTCCGACTATCCGAACCAGGTGAACAATGTCCTGTGCTTCCCGGGCATTTTCAGAGGAGCACTCGATGTCCGGAGCAGCACGATCAACAAGCACATGAAACTCGCCGCTGCAAAAGCGATCGCAAGCCTCGTGAGCGATGACGAGCTCTCGCCGGATCACATACTGCCCGCAGCATTCGACCCGCGCGTACGGGACGCCGTCGCAGGCGCCGTCGCACAGGCCGCAAGAGACAGCGGCGTAGCAAGACTATGATATGATACAGCTCCGATAAACAGCGGCGCAGCAAGACTATTATATAGCCAGAGTCAGATATTGAATATAAAAGGGGACAGACATCGATTGGTGTCTGTCCCTTTTCCATACATTGCGTTATAATACTTATATAGAATGACTTTTTATCTTAATGGCAGGGAAGTAATGATTTTAGTATTTTATGCAATCTTAACACTCTTTGCCTGGGGCGTGTTCCTTTTCTCATTCATCAGGGACAGAAGCAGGTACAGGAACTGCTATCTGTTGTTCATCGCCCTTATCGTTACTGTGTTCTCAGCAACATTCCTCGCAGGGAAGGATCAGGTAGAAGCACTGGTGGTCGTATTCTTTGTGATCATGATAGCGCTTCTCGCCGTACCGATAGGGCTCGTATCTAACGGCGTCATCATGATAAAGAAAGAAGGCTTCAGCATCGCGAATGTTCTTTCGCTCGCGCTGGGGCTTTTTGTTGGATTCGGTGAGATTGCGGCGTTCCTGACATTCCTTCTCCCGATCGTGAACTATGGCGGATACAACAAAGCCATGGTAGATCTTACTTTTGTGAGCATTCTCATCGCCGGCACGGTTATATATATATCACAGGCATTCCTTGCCTTTATGTTCTATACATTGTTCCTCATGATAATCCCGAGAAAAAGAGATTTTGATTATGTGATCATCCATGGAGCAGGTCTTAAAGACGGGAAACAGGTGACCAGGCTCCTTGCGGACCGCCTGGACAAAGCCATCGCGGTATACAGGAAAGACCCGACACCTCCTGTCATGATCCCTTCAGGTGGAAAAGGCTCTGATGAGCGCACGTCAGAAGCGGACGCCATGGCGGCGTACCTTATCGAAAAAGGGATCCCTGAGGACATGATAATAAAAGAAGACGAATCGGCGACGACTCTGGAAAACCTGAAGAACTCCAAGGCGATAATAGAGTCACGTCCGGGGCCGCATTACACCGCACTCGTGACCAGCAACTACCATGTTTACCGCGCGCTGAGATACTGCCGGAAGATAGGCCTGAAATGCACCGGTATCGGGAGCCGCGTCGCACTGTACTATTGGCCGAGCGCATTGATCCGCGAATTCATCGCGATCCATGCTGAGAAAAAGCACCTGATCTATCTTATGTCCGGATGGGTGATCTTCATGCTGCCGACACTCGCGCTGTATTTCACCGTATTCGCATGAGGTGATCTGCTAGCTATCGACACACACTTGGTGCTTCACCGTATTCGCATGAGGTGATCTGCATTAAGCAACGTGGCTGATTATAAAACGCTGGGGTTGATCCGTATGGACGCACCAGGTTTATCATTTAGCTGTTAAATGAATAAGTATGATATAATAGATACATAAAAAGAGATCTGTAAAATGGTTTCAGAAACCAGAGGTAAAAATGCCAGATATCACAGTTCATAACGCGATGGGCGACAGTGTGCTCAACAGGCTGCCCGAAGAGATAGCTGATGAGATTAGAGGTGAAAGCAACGCATTTCATGTGGGAGTGCTCGGACCAGATCCGTTCTTCTTCTACAGGTTTTTCCTTCCTCCTTTCAGAAACGGCGTAGATCAGCGCGGAACTATCATGCACCATGAGAAGTGCAGAGAGTTTCTGATGGAGATGACGAGGAGATTTTGCTCGCCTGAAGAGAAGAATCACAGACAGTTCGCGTACCTCGCGGGATTCCTTTGCCACTATGCTCTGGACTCGACGGTACACCCATATATCAACATGCTTGCGGCGAGGCGAGTCGGTATGCACACCGCGGTCGAGCGCAAGCTGGACAGGATAGCTCTGAAGCGCAGCGGAAGGAACAGGAACGACATCATGAAGCTCGTTGTTCCGTTCCCGGAAATACCTGAGCTTCGCAGTTCGATGAAGGCGGTATATGGATGGGATGACGACCTCTTCAGAGACGGCTACAGGCACATGAAAGGCTTTTTGTGGTTCGTGAAAGATGACAAAGGGATACTGGATAAAGTAACAGGAAGCCTGCCTATTAAGCCGGTGATACTTGCCGCCGATACACTGAAAAAGATCGCCGAGCGCCACGTCGACCCGGATTACAAGAAAAAGATCATAGCCGGGATCCCAGTAAAGATACCGACACATGGGCTGCCGGGTCTTTTCGCGAAGATAACAGGCAAAAACTATGCGCGTCTGGCGGCGTTCCCGTACAGCAACCACTTCTGCGACGATATGGAAATGAAAGATTTTGACAGGTTTGAAGAGCTGTCAGAAGAATATGCTGTGAAACTCATCACTGCCGCATATGACTACCGTGCAGGCAGAGCCGGCGAAGATGATCTGGCTGAACTGATAGGAGACCGTGATTATTCCGGCACGGTCATAGGATAGACCAGATACTGGTAATAGCTAACAAAGACCAGAAACTATATAAGCTCAAACATGTAAATAAGTGTCTTTTCTGACATAATAATGATCAGGTTTTAAATTCTCAAGGAGGTATGTTATGAAGGGGATCGTTCTTGCAGCGGGGAAAGGTACGAGGCTGTATCCAATCACGCTTCCGGTGTGCAAACCGCTTTTGCCGGTGTATGACAAACCGCTCATCTATTATTCAGTTTCCACGCTCATGCGTGCCGGGATCAGAGAGATTCTGATCATCGTACCGGCAGGAGAAATCGGCTCGTTCCAGAACCTGTTTGGAGACGGATCGAGTCTTGGCGTAAGCATTCAGTATGCTGAGCAGCACGAAGCACGCGGCATCGCAGACGCGTTTATAATCGGCGCGGACTTTATCGGAGATGATCAGGTGTGCCTGGCGCTCGGTGATAACATATTCTTCGGGCCGTCGTTCCGTCAAAAGCTCCGTGCAGCAGTGCGGCTTCAGGAGGGCGACGCGTCTGATGTCAACGAGCCAGGCGGCGGAGCTACGATCTTCGGATACTACGTCAACGACCCGAGGCCATTCGGCGTAGTCGAATTCGACTCAGACGGCAAAGCCATCTCGATCGAAGAGAAGCCGCAGCATCCTAAGTCGAATTATATCGTTCCGGGACTGTATTTCTACGATAACGACGTGGTTAAGATCGCGCGCGAGATCAAGCCTTCCGCGCGCGGCGAGCTTGAGATCACAGACGTGAACAACGTATACCTCAGCAGGAACAATCTCCACGTCATATCGCTCGACGAACAATATACATGGTTCGACGCAGGGACCGCCGACAGCCTTTACGAAGCATCCGGCGCCATCAAAGCAGCGCAGCGTTCTGGCAAGATGATCGCCTGCCTCGAAGAGACAGCTGTACACAATCACTGGATCACGATCGACGAGCTCCACGAAAAAGCCGAATCGATGAAAAATACCAAATACGGAGAATACTTATTCGGCATCTATGAAGAGCTGACAGTATAACCATAGATATGATGAACTGACAGTATAACTACAGAGAATGAATAGCTGCTGGAGTTTTTGATGTCTCTGACGGCGCACAATATACTGACAAGAGAAAACTACAAGGGGAATGACAATGAGCGAGATCTTGCTTACCGGTGGGACCGGTTATATCGGATCGCATGCGGCGGTCGAGCTTCTAGAAGCCGGCCGTGATGTTGTGATCGTCGATAACCTGTATAACAGTGAGGCAGCCGTGATCGACCGGATCGAGAAGATAACGGGCAAGCGGCCGTCCTTCTATGAGCTTGACGTAACCGACAAAGCCGCAATGGAGAGCATGCTCGCAGAGCACGACTTCAGCGGTGTAATGCATTTTGCCGGCTACAAAGCAGTTGGCGAGTCGGTCGAGAAACCGCTTGAGTACTACAGAAACAACATCGACAGTGCGGTGACTCTGCTGGAGCTTATGGCAGAGCATGGGATCAAAAGCATGATCTTTTCTTCATCTGCTACTGTATACAGCAAATCTGACAAAGTTCCTTATGTCGAGACTGATCCGGACACTGGCTGCACGAATCCGTACGGCTGGACCAAGTATATGATAGAACAGATAATGAAAGACGCTGCGGCGGCGCATCCGGAGATGTCTCTTGTTGCGCTGAGATATTTCAATCCGATCGGCGCGCATCAGTCAGGACTGATCGGCGAGAAGCCGAATGGTATCCCGAACAACCTGATGCCGTATATCACACAGGTCGCTGCGGGGATAAGGCCGAAGCTGAACGTCTTCGGCAACGACTACCCGACACCGGACGGGACCGGAGTACGCGACTACATCCACGTGGTAGATCTTGCAAAAGGTCATCTCAAAGCACTTGATTACAGCGAGCAGAACACAGGCTTCGAAGTTTTCAACCTCGGGACGGGGAACGGCGTGAGCGTGCTCGACCTTGTCAAGGCATTTGAGCGTGTAAACGACATAAAGATCCCGTACGAGATAGCACCACGCCGCGCAGGCGATATAGCGACCTGCTACGCAGACGCCCACAAAGCCAACCAGATCCTGGACTGGCACGCAGAGCTTACGATAGATGATATGTGCCGCGACGCCTGGCGCTGGGAAAAACAACAAAGAGGACTGTAGAGAAAGGAATTGTAATGGCGAGACTAAATCTTGAAGATAACAGGCCGCATGTTGCCTGGGATAAGATGAACAGTTTCATGACGGATGTTTTTGAAGGATACGGAGTGCCTCGGGACGAAGCCGCGATCTGCGCGGATGTTTTGCTTGAAGCTGACAGGCGCGGGATAGAAAGCCACGGCTGTAACCGTTTCAAGCCAATATACATCGACAGGATCGAGAAGGGGACTTTGCTCCCGAAGACGGAGATCGAGATACTGAAAGAAACGCCGACGACTGTTGTCATGGACGCACATGACGGCATGGGCATGGTCGCAAGCCACCGCATGATGGAGATGCTCATCGAAAAAGCCAGGACTTACGGCATGGCGGGCGGCGCGATCCGTAACTCTACTCATTACGGCATCGCCGGATACTGGGCGACGATGGCGAGCAAAGAAGGAATGATCGGTATTACAGGCACGAACGCCAGGCCTTCAATCGCGCCGACTTTCGGAGTAGAGAACATGATGGGCACTAATCCGCTCACATTCGCTCTTCCGACAGACGAGGAATACCCATTCTGCATAGACTGTGCGACTTCGATCGTTCAGCGGGGCAAGATCGAATACTATGCCCGCGAGGGTGAGGAAACACCGGCTGGAATGGTGATACGTAATGACGGCTCAACGATGACTGACAGCGAGCAGATACTCCAGGCTCTTGTTGACGGTTCGGCTGCTCTTGCTCCTCTTGGAGGGATCGGCGACACTATGGCTGGATATAAAGGATATGGCTACGCTGCAGTTGTGGAGATCCTTTCCGCTGCACTTGCCGGAGGGCAGTACATGAAGGCTTTGACAGGGGTAGGTCCGGACGGAAAGCCGCAGATGTATCATTTAGGACACTTCTTCTTCGTTGTGGATCCAGACGCGTTCATGGGACGGGAAGAGTTCCGCAAGATCGCAGGCCAGATAAGCCGCGAGCTCCGCGCGTCAAAGAAGGCGCCGGGAGAGGATCGCATCTACACTCCGGGCGAGATGGCATATTATATCTGGAAAGACCGCGAGAAGAAAGGCGTTCCGGTAGGTGAAACGGTGCAGAGAGAGATCCTCGAGATCCGAGACAAGCTGGGTCTCGACTACGAATTCCCAGAGTTCACTGTAGAAAAGTAGATTAATATATCGTTGGATAATCAGATCGCTGATTTGTAAGATTGGTAGATCATTAGGATGGTCAGATCGCTGATCTGTTAGATTGCCAGATCGTTAGGATGGTCAGATCGCTGGTCTATTAAATTGGTGGATCATTAGGATGGTTGTTTGATAGATTGCTACATTCTGCATGGAGGTATAGACAGATGAAAAAAATAGTGGCTGTTTTATTGTGTATGGTGTTGACTTTTGCTGCTGTTCCGTCATTCGCGGCGGTGCGGTCTGATGATGCGGCGTTTGCCACTCAGGCTGATGATATGGCGATTGCAGCTGCAATAGCTGAAGTGGAACAGTGCATGAGTGAGCTGGAGACGTGTAAGGCCGCGCTTGAGACTGCTAAAGCTGATCTCGAAGCTGCTAAGCTTGAAGCTAATGAAGCCGGTAAAGTGTTCCTGAATAACAAATCAGGTGAAAACTTTACAGTTGAGATTTTGATCGAGCAGCTCAGAAAAGATGCGTCGCTTCAGCAGTATATGAATAATGAAGATTTCGAGGCAGGTGTGGCGTCGGCGCTTTCAGTCAGCAATCTCAACGCGGCGGCAGATTTTGTCGATGAGTGCAATACTTTGAGGGCGAAGCATTCTCTTGCGCCGCTCAAAATAAACTACAGGCTCATGATCCTGTCGGCTGTCAGTGCGGCGATCTCCTCGCAGGTCATAGCGCACGTAGCGGTACCGGCGATATACAATGGTGCGCTTGGTTCACTCGGCAGCTATGTTACGCAGTATCCGGGAGAGAACCTTGCGTGGCGCTACAGCGATCCATTCGACGGATGGTACGATGCGGAAAAGAAGATCTATGATGAAGCTGTCGCATCTGGTAAATATCCTGGGCTGGATACAATGGATGCATATGAGGTATCGCAGTCATACCATGAACTGTCCACACAGGTCGGACATTATCTCAATATCGTCGATCCAAGAAACGTGGAGACAGGATTCGCACACATCTCCGAGAATAGTACAGACGAGCAGTCGTTCTCATGGGATCAGAGCGCGTCTTATGGTGAGGTGGTGACACCGGCAGAATTCAAAACCGCTCTGGCTCAGGCTGCACAGGCTACGCAGACAAAACTAAGTGAGATGAAGACAAAGTATGACAAAGCAGAAGCAAATGTTTCAAAAGCGCAGTACAGTCTGGATAGAGCGCAGGAGAGGCTTGATGAGCTGACAAAAGAACCGTCAGATCCTGACAATCCTGACGAACCAAAGCCTGATGAAACAACAGACCCATCAAAACCAGATGATCCAAAGCCCTATGATCCGAAACCAGATGAACCAAAGCCTGATGATCCAGTAGACCCGTCACCATCCGAACCACCGACATCTGATGATCCGACAGACGAAGAGGTCAGTCCAAAAGCTACATCGATAAAGAAGTTGTCTCCGTCGAAGAAGGCATTTACAGTCACTTGGAAAAAGCAGACTACGGGCACGACAGGATATCAGATTCAGTGCAGTCTGAAGAAAAACTTCAAATCGGGTGTAAAGAAGATTAAAGTAAAGAAAAATACCCAGACTAAGAAAAAAGTAACAGGTCTTAAGCGCGGCAAGAAATACTACGTCAGAATACGTACCTATAAAGAAACGGCAGATGGAACAGTATATTCATCCTGGAGCAAAGTGAAATCTGTGAAGACCAAATAAACTGAAATGTGTACTGAAGCGCTGATATAATCCGGAATGTGCACTGAAATGCTTAAATAATCCGGAATGTGCTCGTCGAAGCACTCATACAATCTAGAATATGCTCGCCGAAGCACCAATATAATCATTGCCGCGCATGTGGAACTGATTGAAAGATCAAAACTCCATGCGCGGTATTTTTGTGTGGCAGCTGTTCACCACCGACCGGTATATTTGTGCATTTTAAGACCGTTTTATGTACACATACAGCAAAACCTTGTACAATATGCACCAAGGTTTTATTGCCAATTTTGATGGATCAGCGTTTTTAGAGGCTTTTTTGTGTACACATACGACAAAACCTTGTACAATATGCACCAAATTATCAGTTTCAATTCTGCGAAATATATAGAATTCGTTTTTTGTGTACACATACGACAAAACCTTGTACCATATGTACGAAAAACTCGTATTGGTACAAAGCTTTGATGTTCAACCGCTTGACACAAGGCTTTGCTATTCGGCAGTTTGGCACAACGTTTTGCTGTTCAACCGCTTGACACAAGGCTTTGCTATTCAGCCGCTAAAGATAGGGGAAGCGTGCGCGTATCAGGTCGATTATGCTCTCGATCTGTGATGAATTGATTCCGCCATCTACAGTATCACTTGTGATAAAAAGATCACGGCCGAGGAAATAACCGTTCAGCTGATAGATCTGAAGCTTGGTGGCGAGGTCGACTGCATATTGGGGATTGTTAAGCAGACCTGCATGTTCGATGAGGATAAAAGATCCGTCAGGGCACATTATCTGAAAATCCGGAGACTCAACATATTCTACATATTCGCCGTGTGCGTTTTTTCTTCTGAATTTCAGGACTGGATCATAACGGAATGGGATACCGGCATCAAGAAGTAAGTTATAGATTATGCATTCCGATTTTGACCGCACTCTCGTACCGTCTTTAGCGAGAATAACGGGCCCTTGGAACGGCTTTTGATTTTTTACATAGTCAGCACTTGCCCACTTCCGCAGATCTTCCATGATCGTATCAAAATTACTATCGAACTGCACTGTACGCAGGCAAGGCGACAGTTTTGCCAGAATATCGTCCTTGCAGTAAGGGCAGTAGTCATTCAGCGCTTTTTTCAGGATCTTGATATTGCGCTTGACAAGTCGCAGCAGCTCCTTCTTATATGAAGACCTTGCCAGGGCATGTAATTTGCCTGAGCTGGCATCACCCAGGTATACCTGCTTTTTAGTCGAAGATGAAGTTATCTGATAGTAATAAGTCTTATTATTTCGTTTGCTCGATCTTACCACGACCTTCTTAGGAACGACAGGATCATTATTCAGTTCATATTCCAGCTGAATCAGATTTTCTAACTCAATATTGATGCTGTTCAGAAAAGATGTCATCTTTTACCTCCACTATCTTTCGATACTCGCATCAGTCGGCGATGCAATAAAAATTGATTGATGTAACCCCATTTTTATCTTCTTTTCTGATATGTCAATACACTTTTTGTCGAGTTGTCGAAAATAGTGTTTTAAATGTCGTTTTACCGTACGATTTGGATTTTGGGGTTTTTTAAAGTCATTCAAATGGCGGCCAGTCGGTATGTTATGATTAGGACAGTCGGTATCGTACACATATAGCAAAACCTTGTACAATATGCACCAAATTATTAGTTTCAATTTTCTGAAGTATACACTTTTCGTTGTTTATGTACACATATAGCAAAACCTTGTACAATATGCACCAAGGTTTTTTCGCTTATTTCGCAAAATCGGCATTTTTTGATGCTTTTTTGTGTACACATACAACAAAACCTTGTACACTATGTACAACATACATGGTTTTGATGGTGGATGGACAAGCACAGAAGCTGATGTACAAGCACAGAAGCTGATGGACAAGTATAGAAGTGATTGAGCTTGAATAAAAGCAGAAAGTCAAGTTTACAAACAAGAGGGGCTAGGCGGAAGCAGATATATGCGGAAGCGGATATATGAAGAAGAATTAAGGTGTTTTTTGAGTGTATTACACTTTAAAGCGCCTTTTTCGTTTGTTATAATTTACACTGAAAATAATAGTTAAAACAGTAACAGACTGGAGATCAGTATGTATACGATTGAGGAATTATATGATCTTGATCATTCGCTTGCGGGGGATTATCTGAGAGGCTTCACATATCCGTGGGAGGCGCTCCCCGGCATCAAAGAGATGATCGTTGAGATAGGCGAGGGTCTCGACCCTGATGAGTATGAGGAAAGGGCGGAGCATGTATGGGTGCACAAAACAGCTACGGTCTTTCCGACTGCATATCTTGGGGCGCCTTGCATTATAGGGCCGAGAACAGAAGTCCGGCATTGCGCTTTTGTTCGTGGCGCGGCGCTTGTCGGTGCTGACTGCGTAGTGGGGAATTCTGTAGAGCTGAAGAATGTGATTTTGTTCGATAACGTACAGACTCCTCATTACAATTATGTCGGAGACTCGATATTAGGATATCACAGCCACATGGGCGCGGGCTCGATCACATCGAACGTCAAGAGTGACAAGAAAAATGTTATTGTTCACTCGGGATCGGAACAGCTTGAGACCGGGATGCATAAGTTCGGTGCGATGCTTGGCGATTTTGTTGAAGTCGGCTGTAATGCAGTGTGTAATCCGGGTACTGTGATAGGGCGGAATACCAACGTTTATCCAACGTCATGCGTCCGCGGGACAGTGCCGGAGAACAGCATCTACAAAAACAATGGCGAGGTCGTGCCGCGTAAATAAAGCTTTTATACGAACAATGGTGACGTCGTGCCGCGGAAGTAGTGAACGACATATTCAAAAACAACGGCGTGGTCGTGCCTCGGAAGTAGATACAGAGTTACATACAGAACGAAGCGGAAACGTTCTGGTGATTGTTGAGCAGCAGGGGGTTTGATATGAGGGTTGTAATACAGGATGATTATGAAAAGATGAGCGACTGGGCGGCGGATCATATCGCTGGAAAGATCAGAGCGCATGTTGAATCTGGGGAGACGAGGCCTTTCGTGCTTGGCCTTCCGACTGGCTCAAGCCCGATAGGTGTGTATAAAAGGCTTGCGGCCATGAACCAGGCTGGAGAGCTTTCGTTTAAGAATGTCGTCACTTTCAATATGGATGAATATCTCGGCCTTCCTCATGAACATGACCAGAGCTACTGGTACTTCATGCATGACAATTTCTTTGATCACCTGGTCGATATGGATCCGGATAACATAAATATCCTGAACGGGATGACTGATGATCCGGAAAAGGAATGCGCCATGTACGAGGAGAAGATCAGATCCTATGGCGGTATCGATCTCTTTATGGGCGGTATCGGATGTGACGGACATCTTGCCTTCAACGAGCCATACACATCGCTTACTTCAAGGACTGGCGTGCGCGACCTTACTACAGATACGAGGATCGTGAACTCCAGATTCTTCGGCGGCGACCCTGAAAAGGTACCGGCACAGGCGCTTTCGGTCGGGATCGGCACAGTAACAGACTCCAAAGAAGTGCTCGTTCTGATAAGCGGCCATAACAAAGCAACAGCTCTTGCTCATGTAGTCGAGGGCGGTGTTTCTCAGAAATGGACATGCAGCGCGCTCCAGATGCATAACGACGCAATAATCTGCTGCGACGAAGCAGCATGCGGCGAACTGACAGTGGACACATACAAGTATTTCCTGGATATAGAGAGAAAAGAGAGATTATAAAACCTCTATACATAGATACAGAAAAAAGAAAGACTATATATACAGCTTCTATAAATAGATTTAGAAAGAAAAGAGAGATTATAAAGTTCTCGTGCATAGCGAATATGCCTGGGAGTTATTGAAGAGCTATGAAGAAAGTCGTTATTTTCGGCGGGGGATCGGGGATCTCCTGCATTCTTTCAGGACTGAAGCTTTTTCCGATGGATGTTACCGCTGTGATCGCGGTAAGTGACAATGGGAGAAGCAGTGGACAGTTGAAAGAGGAACTTGATATTCCGGCAGTAGGCGACCTGGGCAAGGTGCTTTTGGCGATGGCGAACGTAGATGAGGATTTTGTCCGGCTGCTCCGCTACAGATTCAAGAAAAGCGGGTCGCTGCACGATCATCCGGTCAGGAACATCATGCTCGCGGCTTTGATCGATCTTAAGGGAGATCTGACCGAGGCGAGCAGGTACATGTCGTCGCTGCTCCGCGTAAAGGGAACGGTGCTCCCGGTGACAGCAGAGAAGGTCGAGCTCATTGGTCACGGCAAGGGGCAGGAATTCATCGGAGAGGTAGCGGTCGGCCACAATGTGAAGGATATCGAGCGCGTATCGTATGACCATCCGATCAAAGTCGACCCGGAGATCGTTGAAAAGATCCATGACGCAGATCTGGTCATTTTGAGCCCCGGCAGCCTTTACACCAGCATCATACCGAACCTGCTGGCGCCGGCGATACGTCAGGCCTTGCACGAGACCAAAGCGCCGATCATGTATATTTCGAACCTTGTGACTCAGCCGGGCGAGACCGACGGATACACCGTGAGCGACCACATCAAAGTCCTGAACCAGTACCTCGGCGAGCGTAAGGTCGATATTGTGATCGCAAACAACGAAGAAGTCGACATCAAAACCTCCGACTCATATACAAAAGAAAAGAAGACACTTGTCGAACTCGATGAAGACGCCGTGCGTGATCTAGGCGCTGAATTAGAGGTAAGCGACATAATAGAGATCGACGAAAACGGCAGCATCAGGCACGATGCTTTGAAAACAGCGTATATCGTATTCTCGCGGCTTATGTAAACGGCAGCATCAGGCACGACGCACTGAAAACTGCATATATCGTATTCTCGCGGCTCATGTAAAGAGCCGCTTTTTTGTACGTTCCGGTGCCTGCTGTAATTTCAGCGTGTTGCAGGTTTTGTTGTAGCTTTACTGGTATTTTCAGTCAGGTATTTACTATAATTCAGGCTGGATCTTTCCTGCTTCAAAAGAGTGACATTTTGTCACTTTTTTATTGTCTTAACAGATGTGCTGTGATAAAATCAAACTGTATAATTATAATGATAATATAGGAATATTATGATCGATTTTCATACTCATATTCTACCGGGCATCGATGATGGCAGCAGGGATCTCAGTATGACTGAGGAGATGCTGGCAGAGGAGTCCCGGCAGGGAGTCACGGAGGTAGTTGCGACGCCGCATTTTTATGCGCACCGCATGTCTTTTGACCGATTTCTCGAAAATCGTGACCTTGCTGCAAGATCAACGGCAGAGCTCCTGAAGAAAAGAGGGGATCTTCCTAAGATCTATACTGGCGCTGAGGTCTACTATTTCCAGGGTATGGGGCGCGCGGAGCGTGTGAAGGAGCTTTGTGTGACCGGGACAGATACGATCCTTGTCGAGATGCCTTTCGCACAATGGAATGAACAGGTCTTTGATGATATGCATGATCTGGTCATGAGGCAGCATCTCAAAGTCGTGATCGCTCACATCGAGCGGTACTATGAATTCCAGAAAGACAGATCGGTCTGGGACGAGGTGTTCGGACTCCCGGTAACTCGGCAGATCAATGCAGGGAGCTTCCTGAGAGGCTGGCTGAAAAGCAGGTTTGCGATGAAGGTCAAGCGGGAGCATCCTGAGACTCTGGTAGGAACTGACTGCCACAATATGGACAAACGGCGGCCGAATCTCCTCGAAGCCCGGGAGATCATCGCGCGGAAGATCGGACAGGATGCGCTGGACGAGTCAGATGCAAGACTTGATCAGTTGCTGCAGGACGCAGAAGAGATATAGAAGATATTATGAGCAGAAAGCAGGTGGTCAAGAGCATATTGATCGTTGGGCTGCTGATCGTTGCCGCAGCGGGTGTTTTCTATGCGATACATCTGTATGACAACAGATCGACGGGAAAAGCCGAGCGGCAGAACGCAGCGCCGGATCCTGTGTATCTGTACCTTGGCGACTACGAGTACGAAGTCACCGACAACATCAAGACCTATCTGCTCGTCGGTACGGATGGTTCTGGATCAAAACCGAATGCGAAGCACTATCACGGCCCTATGGCTGATTACCAGCTGCTTCTTATCATAAACAAAACAAAAGGCACATATGGCTTTGTTGAGATAGACCGTGACACGATAACTGACGTGATCCGTATCGAGGAAGACGGTAATGATGAGTCTGCGACTACTGTAGAAGAACAGATCTGCACGGCGACATGGTACGGCAGGGATATCGAGCAGGGACTCGACAACCTGACTGAATCGGTCTCATATCTCCTTGGCGGCCTTGGGATCGACGGATATTACGCCGTCAATATGGATGACATAGACAAAGTGAACCACGCTGTCGGCGGGGTCACTGTGAAGATAGAGGATGACTTTTCGGAACAGGACGAAGAAATGGTTCCCGGAGCCGAAGTACACCTCACTGACGAGCAGGCTGTTTTGTTCGTGAGGAGCCGGATGGATATCGGAAACGGCTCGAACGAGTCCAGGATGAAGCGGCAGCGTGTATATATGCAGGCGCTCATGGACAAGTCGCGTGAGGAAATGGCTGGGAACAAGACCTTTGCCAATGACCTTTTCAAAGAGCTTAAAGGCATTGCGGTAACGAATCTGCCGGGGAACAGGATCTCTGCTGCAGCTAATCTCGTCTACAAATCGGAAAATTTAGGAACATATGAAATAGAGGGCGAGCATACGATAGGCAGGGTAGAAGGCGATAAACGGGATTACGCCCAGTTCTACGCAGACGAGGAATCCATAGCGAAGATACTGACTGAGCTCTGCGGACTCGGCGAAGGACACGAATATTGATGAGATAGCTGCTGATACATATATATTTTTGCGGGAGAATTTAGGCATGGATCAGGAAATCAACATGAACACTCGGAATAGGGATGAGAGCGAGATCGAGATAGATCTTATCGATCTTCTGATGTACTATCAGACGAAGCTCGTGCTCATCATCGGAGCGTTTATCATAGGGGCTTTGATAGCGGGACTGGTGACCAGATTCCTCATGACCCCTAAGTTCACGGCGACTTCGACTATGTACATGGTGTCGTCGACCAGCGACTCGGTAGTGGATCTGTCAGACCTTAATATAGGTACGACGCTGTCCGAAGACTATGTTGAGCTGATCAAAACACGCCCGATCGTTGAAGGCGTCGCTGATGAACTCAAGCTGGACTATACATATGAACAGCTCATGCGCATGATCGATCTTAAGGTCCTGCCGAACACACGTATCATTAAGATCTCTGTTACAAGTCCGGATAAATTCGAGGCAAGGGATGTGGCAAACGCTCTGGCCATAAAGGCTGAGACTGAGCTGCCGAAGCTTATGGACGCGCCTAAGCCGAACATAGCAGAGAAGGCGATAGTGCCTGAGCATAAGAGCTCGCCGAGCCTTACAAAGAATACTATGATCGGAGCACTGCTTGCGATGCTCGCCGTGCTCGCCGTGCTCACTGTGCTCTATATTATGGACGACACACTCAAGACTGCGGACGATGTCGAGAAGAACTTCGGCGTCATGCCGCTCACGACTATACCAGAGGGTAATATACATGGCCGCGATGGATCAACCGAAGGCAAAGCAGAAAAGAGAGGCCTGTTAAGCAGGCTCTTCGGCAGATCGGGCGGTAAACGGCATCATAAGTATAAACAGAACAAGAAGGGAGATAAATAAGATGGCTGATTCGAACAAAGTTAAATTCGGATATGAGCCTTCGCTCCCTTATGCGATGGAAGAAGCGATAAACAGGCTCAGGATAAACATAGGCTTCCTTGGGAGTGATGTAAGGAAGATCCTGTTAATAAGCTCAGAGCCGAACGAGGGAAAGAGCTTCGTTGCTTTCAATCTCTGGAAGCAGATGGTGCAGGCAGGGGAGAAATCCATACTTCTCGATGCGGATCTCCGAAAGTCGGCGCTCGTAGAAACATATGGGCTCGAAAGAGAGGACGGAAAAGAGCTGAAGGGCACATCGCAGTATCTCTCGGGATACGATGATCTGTCAGAATACATTTTGACGACTCCAGGCGGGAATGGTGCTATGCTGCCGAATGTCGACAACGTCATAAACCCGTCGATGCTGATCGAAAGTGATAAATTCCGTAAGATGCTCGACTATATGGCCGAACAGTACAGATATGTTTTTGTTGATGCTCCGCCGCTAGGACTGGTTTCTGACGGAGAGCGAATCGGAAACATGTGCGACGGCGCGATAATTACGATAAGGAGCGGAGTCACACCGAAGTCGATGATCAGGAATTCGATCAGACAGCTCGAGCGTGCAGGATGCCCGGTGCTTGGATTCGTTCTGAACCGCGTGGATACCACGACAGGCGGATATTACAAGAAGTACTACTATGGAAGAGGGTACTATTACGGATCGGAGTATTACTCCAAATAATGATGTTTGTGATCTGGAAAGAAAGCGCATTTTTCCAGTGAACAATAATTATTCCATAATAAAGGAGGTGAAAAAAATGAAAAGACCGCTCAGGTTGATTGCAATGCTTCTCGCATCGCTCATGCTTATGACAAGCTTTGCTTTCGCAGTACCATCAAAGGAAACTCCTTCTGACGGTAAGCAGACAGGCCGTTATACTGAATATACAACATATTCAAACAACACGGCTACAGTTACCGGAACCGCGTCTTCTACTTTACAGAACAAGACCAAGGTCATTTCTCAGTATGCAAAGCTGAATGGCAAGAAGTACCTTATCACGACTCTCGGCAAAAATGCTTTTGCCAAGATGAAGAAACTGAAGGTCGTCAAGATCTACAGCACAAAGGCACTGAAGGTTCAGAAGAACCCGTTCGGTAAGCTGAACACAAAGAAGATCACTATCAAAGTGACCAAGAAGATGAGTGCCAAAGAGTTCAAGAAGTTCAAGAAGAACCTCAGAAAAGCTGGATTCAAGGGCAAGATCGTGAGAGTGAATATCTAATGGCAGTATGCCGTTTCTGGCGGACGGTACTATGACGTTAATGTACGATCGCCAGTTCACTCTCCGGTTACTTAAGTAACTGATCAGGCTAGTTCGTTTTCTGCATGAGCTAATGTGAGAAGGCAGAAATCAGATCTGAAAAAAGATCCCCATTCGGTTTGCGGCCGTATGGGGATTTTTTAATGCTGCGAAGACCAGGGCTATGAAACGTACCCGGCACAGGAGTATTTATTAAAGAGAAGATCAGCGCCATAACGAATGTTAATTCAATTTCAGTCTTTTTAATAAATGGTTAAAACAGGAGGTAGTATAATTATATTGGTTATTAATATATTTAATTACGATCCTGAATATGAAAGATCTGTCTGAGAATCAACAGAATATCAGAAAAACAATGACCGCGGCCGGAGCTTCTATAGCCGCGGATGTTTTAGTTATCATATTGCTGACACTGGTGGCTTTGATCGGAAATGCAGGTACAGCATACGCGGATGATGACTACATAACAAAAGACGGATTCCCGGACAGCTACCTGGAAAAGCTGGAAAAGCTGCACGAGCAGCATCCCACATGGAAGTTCACACCGGTAAAGACCGGATTGAAATGGAAAGATGCGGTAGCTAAGATGACTGCGAACCCCAGAGTGAACACGATCTGGTATTCATATACGCCGGCATATAAAAGCACCGCTGAAGGATACTATGATTATCTGCAGGACTCGTACAGCGGCGGAAGCTTCCCGGCGGCGTCGGAAAAGGCAGTAAAGTTCTTTATGGATCCGCGGAACTTCCTGGATGAGCGGAACGTATTTCTTTTCGAAGACAGAACGTACCACAGTTATCAGAAGACCAGCATAGTCAAGAAGATACTCAGGAGGAATGAGGTTTTGCACGGGCAGGCGAAGACGTTCGTGAGCGCTGGGAAAAAGTATGACATCAGCCCGATGTATCTCGCTTCCAAGTCGTTTGCCGAGCTCGGGACTTCTGACTTCATGATGAACGGCCACAAGTTCACATACGGCGGTGTGAAATATAAAAACTGCTATAATGCGTACAATATCGGGTCGTCTGACACTCTCGGCCCGGTCGGCGGGCTCATCTACGCGAACGGCGGCAAAGCCTCAAAGAACTACGCGGCGGGGCCGCATACTTCGTATGGGCGCAAGTGGGATTCCCCGGAAAAAGCGATACGTGGAGGCGCCAGGTATCTGAATTCATCATTCATCAAAAACAACCAGGCTACGGCGTACACCGAGCATTTCAATGTGCTTAACGGGCTTTCCGCGGTCGGGACGCACGTCTACATGACGTCTCTGAACGGCGGCATAAGCATAGCAGGGCAGATCTCGAGCAAATACTCCGACTACGGGATATTCGAGAAGCCGCTGGAGTTCTACATACCGGTATATAAGAAGATGCCGTCAAAACCATGTGGGCGGCCCAGTACGAGCAAAAAGAAGGATAATAACTGTTATTTAAAGAAACTCTATGTGAAGTACACAGTACCCGAATCTGATGGTGAGTCAAAAAAGACAGTTACCAAAAAGTATATAAAAACAAGCAAGCTGAATTATAAGACATCTTTCAAGCTGATAGTTCCGGCAAACGTGGAAAAAGTGAAAATAACCGCAGATGCCGCCTGCCAGCCGTCATCGAAAAAGAAGGGTGCGACAGTCGCAGGCAACGGGACGTTTGAGCTTGCGGAAGGGAAAAATGAGCTGATCGTCGTATGCAAAGCATCGACGGGGCTAAAGCGGAATTATAAGATAACTGTGACCAGAGAATAAAGAAGAAGTAAAGGATAACAACTGCAAGAGGAATAAGGACGAATGGAACGGCGCCGCAGCAATGATACATCTGAGTGGTATCATTGCTGCGGCGCCTTTGCGTTGCCATTATGCGCTTTATCAGTCTGCGGCGCCTTTTTCGTTGCCGGCGCAGGCACGATTAATGATCTGCGCCGGAATTACTCAGCTGCCCGGCGCGGCTTCCCTGATGCGTGCCGCGCCGCCTCAATTCAGCATGTATCCCATTAAGAATCGAGCGTTTCATATAGCTCCATTCTGGAGCGATAAGTGTGCTCCTCGGAGCATCTGCAGTAAGCCTGTGTATCGTTATTTCAGGTGGAATGATCTCTATGAGATCACATACGAGATCTATATATTCGTCCATAGACTGAAAAGGAACATAATCCGGCATCTCTACAGCCATCCTTGAACCTTTTACAACATTGAGCATGTGGAGCTTGATGCCCCACGTGTTCTTTTTTATAGCGTGCTCGACAGAACGTTTCATATCATGCTCGGTCTCACCTGGAAGGCCGAGGATAAGGTGAGTGACGATCCTGATGCCGCGCATATTAAGAGCATCCATTGCTTCATCGTAAACACTTGTGGGGTAGCAGCGGTTTATGAGTGCAGCAGTCTCATCATTAGAAGTCTGAAGGCCGAGCTCTACCCACATGAAATGATGCTCATTTATTTCTTCAAGTAGGTCGAGCACGTCAGGCGGAAGACAGTCAGGACGCGTAGCTATCGCTATGCCGCTGATCCTGGGATCGTCAAGAGCCTTCATGAATTTATTTCGAAGCAGATCGACGTCAGTCGGTATGTCACTGAGCAGATCGACGTCAGCAGGTTTCTCACTGAGCAGATCGACGTCAGCCGGTTTCTCATTCTGTAAACCCACATCACCCTGATCGTTCTCATTTCTAAGCAGCGGGGCATATGTGTTTGTGTGATTCTGGAAGTAAGCGATATATCCGGCTTCAGGCCATTTTGTCTGATAAAGCCTGATCTGCGAATCTATGTCACTGGCAAAATCACCACCTGCTCCTTCTCCGCAGAAAAGACAGCCGCCGACTCCCTTGAAACCATCACGATTTGGACAAGTGAAACCGCCGTCGATAGAAAGCTTGATCATCTTTTTACCGAACTTACGCTTAAGCCAGAAGCTGATATTGTTTATCCGGTCCGCACCGCCCTGATCCAGAATGCGCGGGTCGGTTGGTACTTTGCTGTATTCATCGCCCTGATCCAGAATGCGCGGGTCTATTGTACTTTTATTGTCCTTATAAGTCATTTGCGCTCCATTCGCTTTCATAAATGTCTTTATTATGATACAATAACATCCGTAAAATGTATAGACAGCCTTATGGATATATGGTATACTTTTTGAAATTTACAGGTTTTAACGTTTCAAAAGTGTTTTGACAATGCTATTCGTGACGGCTTTATGATACGATTTTGATGCTTAAAGGAGGAAGGAGAGGAAATGTCAGGCGAGAAGATTTTGATGCATTGCTGCTGTGGACCGTGCAGTTCTGCCTGCATCGAGCGACTTGCGCCAGACTATGATATAACACTCTTCTTCTACAACCCATGTATCGATGACGCCGCGGAGTATGAAAAGCGCAAGGAGAATCTGATACGGCTTGTCGATACGATAAATGCGAACGGATACGTGGGAATTCCGGAAGAAGACACCGGTGCGAACGGCACAGTGATCACGCCGCTGAAGTACGGCCCGGTAAAAGTAGTAGAAGGGAAGTATGACCCTGATAATTACCTGGAAGCTGTAAAAGGACTGGAAGGAGAGCCGGAAGGCGGCGCCAGGTGCGCAGTCTGCTTCAGGATGCGTCTTAACGAAGCGGCCAGATACGCAAAAGAACATGGCTTTGATGGCTTCACGACAACACTTACAGTCAGCCCGCACAAGAACTACCGCGTGATATCAGAGATAGGACAGCAGATAGCCGAAGAAACAGGCATCGAGTACTACCCGTTCGACTTCAAAAAGAAAGATGGGTTTCTGCATTCGATCAGACTTTCAAAAGCATACGGACTATACAGGCAGGACTACTGCGGATGCCGGTATAGCAAGCGTTGATCAGATAGTTAATTATATTTAAATAGAGTCAGGAGGGGATAAAATGTCAAAATTGATTTTGCCGGCGGGGTACAGCGCGCAGCTGGAACCGGTCGAGACGCAGAGAGCGATCAAGAAGATCAAAGACTATTTTCAGGATGAGATAGCGTACGGACTGCAGCTTCGCAGGACGACAGCGCCTTTGTTCGTTGACCCGGACACAGGGCTGAACGATAATCTGAACGGCGTCGAGAGGCGTGTTGACTTTACTTTGAAGGACATGAACGAAAAACGCGTCGAGGTCGTGCAGTCACTTGCAAAATGGAAGCGCTACGTGCTCGGGAAATACAACTTCAAGCCGGGCCGCGGGATCTACACTGATATGAACGCGCTGCGCCGCGACGAGGAACTTGACAACATCCACTCTGTCTATGTGGACCAGTGGGACTGGGAGAAAGTCATCACAAAAGAGCAGCGTACGACCGAATATCTGCATGACACAGTTACCACGATCTATAACGCAGTGAAAAACCTCTCCGATTTTGTGAACAGGCAGTATCCGGAAGTAAGGAACACTATTCCGAACGAGATATTCTTTATCACATCGCAGGAGCTTGAAGACATGTATCCTGCTCTCGATCCGAGAGAACGCGAGCAGCTCATCACATGCGAGCATAAAGCTGTCTTCATCGAGAAGATCGGCGGAGCGCTCAAGTCCGGCAAAAAGCACGACGGACGTTCACCAGACTATGACGACTGGGAGCTTAACGGAGACATTCTGCTATGGAACGACGTTCTCGGCATTGCGTTCGAGATCTCTTCGATGGGCATCCGTGTAGATGCCGAGGCTATGGACAGACAGCTTACTCTTGCAGGATGCGATGACAGGCGCGAGCTCGAGTTCCACAAGATGGTACTTAACGACGAGCTTCCGTACTCCATCGGCGGCGGCATCGGTCAAAGCCGCCTTTGTATGTATTTCCTCAGAAAGGCGCACATCGGCGAGGTCCAGGTTGCAGTCTGGCCTGAAGACATGGTTGAAGAGTGCCGCGAGAACGGGATCGAGCTGTTGTAGATCGATTATATTATTTGTTGCGAAAAGAAGCGGAGCGAACAGCCCGCTTCTTTTTTCGATCCGTCGGATGAATCAATATAATAGGTTTTGCGTGATCCGTCGGATAGATCCTTACTTTAGAATTCGTGAGATCCGCCAGATAGATCACTACTTCAGGATCCTCCACCAGATCGTCTCGATGAGCTGAGACAAAGCCTGAGTATCGATGCTTCCATCCGGTCCATCCGCAGTTATGAAGAGATTGACGTTCGGCACATAGTTGTTATAGCAATAGACTCGAAGCTTCCACGAAAGCTCATCGGAATAGTTTTTAGATCCCAGCATTCCCGCGTGTTCAATTATTATATAAGAACCGTCGAGGCATTTGATCATGAAGTCAGGTGCGAAATACTCAGACATCCCGGATTTGGCTGGATCAGGTGAATCAAATTCCAGAAAAGGTTCATATCTGAACGGGATCATCGCATAGCGGAGAGCGTTGTATATGATACATTCACTTTTTGATCTTACACGCGTACCGTCGACAGTAAGAATCTCAGGGCCTTTGATCGGATAAGAGTTCTTATCGTATTGCATATTTGTCCATCTATATAATTCGTTCATGGCGTCATCAAAAACAGTTTTGATCGGATAATCTGCCAGGCAAGGTGAGAGTCTCGTCAAAACATCAGCAGTAGAATATTTCCTGAACAGTTTAAGAACCTTGCTTAAAAGATCATGATCATATTTCAGTATCTTGAGCATCTCAGCCTTGAAAGAGGAATCCACGACAGATTTTAGCTTTGGTGAGTCGATCGTACCCAGATAAACCTGTTTTCGCTTTCCATTCTTACGTGCATACTTGTAATAATAACTTATGTCATTCTTGCGCTTTACAAAAACCGGAACCGACTCTGATTTGATTCCATTGCGCTGCAAAGCCATCACCATCCTGTTTATCCTGTTCAGCTCCCATTCAAGCGCAGAGATAATATTTAACATTCCGCTCCTCCGAACACTTTACATTGAACGATCCACTTTTCTCAATCAGTGATGCAACAAACAAAAGCCGTCCCTTTTGCTGATAAATGTTTATATAACGATACTAAAAAAGATTCAAGATACTTTTTGATTTCATGTCGAAAATAGTGATTTAAATGTCGTTTTACCGTATTTTTTGTATTACCATATTTTCGGGATTCCTCTCCAATTTCAAGAAACAGCCAGTTGCTCCCTCTCCATTTTGAAGAAATAACCATCGCCAACTCGATAAGATGACTAACTGCTACTCCGTCACCAATCCGATGAGACGACTAATTGCTGCACGCTCCAACAAAACCTCATGCTCAAATTGTTGATCAAACTTTGCTCTGGATTAACAGCATCATCAAAACTTCCTTGCGTCTCAAGCGATGTAGGGGCAAATTCCCGTAAGTTTGTGAGCAAAAGGGAAAAAACAGATTCATATTAGCTTGTGCTCTAAGTGAAGTACAAGCAAGCTCTCATAAGTTTGCGCGCAAAAAGGGAAAAAGTAGATACATATTTGCTGGTGTCTACGGTTGAGTAGGAGTAAGCTCCTACCAAAACAGGGAAATGACGGCCATAAAATCATTTGATTTTGCCAATATTCATATAAAAAGTAGGAGTCAAAATGCAATATCAGTAGGAGCAAACTCCTACTTTGCTGAATCATTGACATAATTCATTACAGGTGATATGCTTTCTATCAGTTGTATGGTATTAAATCAGCCTTTGATGAGGACAGTAAGATGGGCAGAAATGTTGAGAAGGACAAAAGAGAGCGTCTGGCAAGACAGGAGAGAATACTCGAAACAGCTTTCCTGATCTTTGCGGATCAGGGGATCGACGGTGTCACAATGAATCAGATAGCTGATGCTTGTGGTATTGGAATTGCAACACTTTACAGGAATTACAACACCAAGACGGATCTTGTGATGGCAGTAAGTGCCAAGTTCTGGAGAGATTATATTGAATCTTATGACGTACGTGATGATGATGAAATAACTGGCGCGGACGATTACGAGATATTTTTGGATTCATTTCTCGATATGTACAGAAATGATAGGAATCTTCTGCGGTTCAACCAGTATTTCAACATGTATATCGAGAAAGAACATATAAAAGCAGAGCAGATGAAAGGCTTTATGGATGTCGTTAAAATGACTTCTCAGCGGTTCCATAAGGCTTATGCTAAAGGCATTGAAGATGGAACTCTTAAAACTGACTTTACGGAGCAGGAGATCTTCTCCGCGAGTCTTCATCTTATGCTTGCTGCCGTTACAAGATATGCTGTCGGGCTTGTATTCAATAATGGGAATGATCCGATGAAAGAACTGGAACTGCTTAAGAGAATGCTTATAAATGAGTACACAGCATGACCCGTAACATAATAAGAAATGTGTTAAGCAGAAATGCGTGTTTGCCAGCTGAACGCATTTGTATATGGGAATTTGCCTGGAAAACGTATTTATATAATTGGACGAATAAATAATTGGATATATGGACGTGTTAAATAGATGAAAGAGGGCGGATGTGATGAAGCATAAAGCTTTGAGAAAGATGTCAGCGGTTTTGATGGCTGTAGTGCTTTGTGTGTGCACGATGCCGGCAGATGCATTTGCATTTAGCGGCAAAGAGATGCCGGCAGAAGCATTTGCATTTGGTGGCAAAGAGATGCCGGCAGAAGCATTTGCGGATAGGAGCAATACGATGTCGGCAGAAGCATTTGCGTATGGCGGCGGCATGAAGCTGTCTGCTGACAGTGATGAAGTTGAGGTCACGACTGAGGAGATCTCGTACAGGTCGGGGACGTATGATACAAGTGTGGTCGAACCAGACGCGCTGTTCTCACATACCGATCCGACGAGCGAGATCGATTTTGATGAGGGCAGTCTTAAGACGCCTGAAGATGCAATGCCGCTTTCATGTGCACCTGAAGTCTACGATGCCTTCGGATTCGATTCAGATCAGCTTACTGACACGGTAAATGATGTTCTTGACGACGAATCGTACAAAGATCCGATGGCAGGATTCAGCTATATTGATCCTAATGAATTCGTGGTAGCGACTGATAATCAGTTCAGCAATCATGAAAACATCATAAGGGTGAATAATGATGTCAAGACGAACGATGTGTCAACGCTTCCTGATAATATAGGGCTTTGGGATACCAAGAGTAATACGCAGACTACCTGGAAGGAATCAAAGGATTATCAGACTCATAATATCATCGGCGCAGATCTGAACGGCGACGGCATAGATGAAGTTATGGCGTTTCTCAGTCTGAGAGCAAGCGGAAGCGACGGTGATGTTGATATTGACATTTTTACGAAGTATACAGACGACGGCTCCAGATGGCTCTGGGAAGGAGCAGAGAATGAATCTGATTCAAGATTTTCAGAGCATCTCCCGGGGAATAACGAGATCCTGGATATAAAAGCATCTGAAGCAAAGGGGTATACAGCGATAACAGCTGGAGATTTTGATGGCGACGGCGGCGATGAGATAGCTTTTTATGTGCCGAGCAGAGAGAAGGATGATGAGGGTATCAAAGCGAAGGTCTGCATACTGAAGGTAACGGCAGACAAAGACATCGAGCGTGGCTACAGCTTCAAAAAACTGAATGAGATCTATCTGCGCGACATTGCGCCAGATACTGCAAGTATGGATAAGGACTGGCATCTGCCGGTCGTCTCGCTCCATACAACGAGAACGAGGCTTAACGGAAAGGACAGCCACAATTCAAAGTCTGTCACGCATTATAACGTATACGAGGATCTGGTGATAAACATCTCTACGCCGAACATCAGCAGCTATGGGGATCTTAATAACGATTCATTCACTGGGATCTATGGAAGAAAAACAGACGGCGGTGAGATCGAGCAGCTCTGGACTACTGAGCATGAGGCTTTCACATATAGCGGCTCTAATTACCGTATGACTGCAGTCAATTCATGCGACGCCGATCTAAATGGTGACGGCTTTGATGAGATAGTTGTAGCAGGAGTCAGTGAAAAGGCTGTAGGAGATGACCTTAAAGATGCCGGAGATTATGATGCGAGCAAGAACTTTGTGAACGTCATTTCGAATACGAAGGGGACTTATGAGCTCACGTGGAAAGAATATAAAGCGGTAGATTCCACTGTGAATCTCGATCCGGAACACTTCGGCTCGCTTGAACCGGTGGCTCTCTGTGCTGGGCATTTTGACGGGAGCACCGGACAGAGTTTTGACCAGGTCTGCATAGAGGGCATCATTCTCGCGGCTGATGGAACGAAGGTCACAGGGACGCCGTCATATGCTGAGAGTGACGTTCAGAACAACTGCACATATGCGGTAATCTCGGATACAGAGCCGGACAACAATGCCGAGAACCTTGCTGAGTCAGACGTGTCCTTCCGTAAAGTGTACGATTTCGACACATCAAAGTACTCTAATCCGCTGCATCATTCATGGATAGATACTGCGGTGAGCGGACATTTCTGTGCCGAGGCAGACGTGGACTCGATCGCTTTGATCACGAATGACACGGGCGCCGGCGCAGACCATATATATATGGATCTGACGTTGATTTCATACTATCAAAGTCCTGACGCTGCTAAGGAAGGCGAATGGAAGACAGTGACGCATAATGACATCATAGACAGGAGCGATGAAGACGATAACGGAACATCGCTTGCCATCTGTTTTATTGACGGCGAGGCCGATTCTTTCCATTACAGATATCGTGGGACCTATGCCGCGTTCACTGCGCCGAAGTTATACACGGTCGTCCAGGCACAGCCGTTCTATGAAGAGATAAATGATGCTGATGCCAAGTTCACAGTGTCCACAGGAATTGGATTTGATTCGAATGAAAAGCTCGGGCTGTTGTTCCAGGGTGACTTCAATTTCCCGACAGGTATACCCGGAATCAGGGGTGGAGTGAACGAAGAACTGAACTTTTCTTATGCCTTCATGGTGAACAAAACCAAGACGGCGACGCAGACATTTCAGTTTTATTCTGATCGGGATTATGCTCTGGTGTACACAGTGCCTGAAGTTGTCAATATGTATGATCTGATAATCGATGAGACCGGAGAATGCGCCCAGTATAACATGTTTCAGCCGCTTTCGCCTGCGTTCGCGGCTTTGTCGCTGGATGACTTTAATAAAGCTGTGACTATGCCGTCATCTGATGAGTATCTTCCGGCTGGTGTGAGTGTGTCACCGGTAACTGGAGATATGATTCCTGCGTCAGCCCCAGGTGACCCAATGGGATATCCGCACAGCCTGAAAGACGTTATCGGAAAGAGTACGATAGATGATAAGGATAAAGCCATAGCTGTTGAATCATCTGTGAACAGCACATCTGAGCAGGTAGAAAACACATTGGAGTTCGAGAAGACGACAGATGACAGTCTCGGGGCAGATTTTGAACTTACACTGCATCTGAAGTGCTGCAGCTATGCAGATGTAGGCATCGGAGCCAGCGGTGAGTTATCAGGAGGAAAGTCCAAGGTCAGTGGTATGAGCTATACCCTGTATTACCGCGGTATACCAAAGGAACTCGAATATGGCATATCGTTTGATCCTAGAGCTTCTGCATATGATGATCTGCTCAAAATAGTGCACTACGACCCGGAGAGCGGCGATTACAGCTACAATTCCACTGCGGTCGCATACTGTCTAAGTGACAGAGCTAAGGATTATGGCGACGAGACAGTAATGGCATTGAGCTTCTTTACTACGAATCTGACAAAGATGCCTGAACAGCCTGATCAGTTCTCAAGAAAATCCATCAGAAAGAACTACGATGGATCCTGTGATATCAGTTTCTCATGGGTGAGCCAGGCGAAGGATGAACAAAGAGTGCCTGACGGATATAATCTGTACATTGCTGATATCAACTCTAACCTGGGTACGATCCATCTTGTGAACAAAGAAGGCATGATCCCGAGGGCGCAGACTAAATACACAACTTATGATGTTCACCTTGATAATAAAAACTATAGCGATAAGAGTGTATTCTACCTTGTACCGGTGTTCTTTGAAGATGATGGAACAAAGAATCAGGTGTCAGAAGGTGCGATCGACCGTAAGGTGACAGTGAACATCAGCGCGCAGACAAGCGGAAATGTTCTGATAACCGAGCAGCCAGAAAGCAAGACTATACAGGATAACGGCAAAGACGAGACTGTTAAACTGAAATGCTCAGCCAGGAAAGATGATGGTATATTCCTGAGTAATGAGAAGATGTGGTTCTACTGGATGATGGAAGACGCATCTGGAAAGTGGAATATCATACAGACAGACTCGTTTGATATAAAGAACCAGAGTGATACCGCTTTAAAGGCGAGCACACTTGAATTGAAGATCCCGGGAGCCGAGAAAGACTCATATGTTGAGATGCCGATCATATGCCGTGTGGCATACGGTAACTACTCAGTTACGTCAGATGGCGTTATACTGAAGTACATAGAACCGTCAGTAACATCTACAAGTCTGAAATCTGTAAAACGTGTAGGGAACAGAAAGCTGAAGGCAACATGGAAGCGGACCATGGACGCGACAGGCTATCTGCTACAGTACAAAGCTCCTCGCGGCAAGTATAAGACGATCGATATCAAGAAAAACAGCAGGACGACATATACGATCAAAAACCTTAAGCGCGGAAAGAAATATACTGTCCGTGTGCGTGCGTACCGCAAATATAAAGGACGCCGGATCTACTCAAGATGGAGCAGAAAAAAGACGATAAAAGTAAAATGATAAAAGTAAGATAAGATCCGGAACAGGAGATAATGATCGAAATAAAGGGGACAGCGGCATATCGGTCACTGTCCCTTGTTCTTTTTTTATGATAAAATATCAGTATGATCTACGTTAACGTCGCAATAGACACAAAAAGCAGGTATATGGATGCGCTGTACACGTACTCGGCACCGGATGGAACGGCGGTCGGGGACGTTGTTATGGTACCGTTCAACAAGAACAACCGGGAACGCCTGGGCTACGTGTTCGAGACAGATGTCACCCCTGACTGTGATGTGAGTCATATCAAATCAGTCATCCGCCGTATCGACGATTATTCGCTGAACGACGAGATGATGAAGACGATCAGCTGGATGCGGACGCGGTACGGGATCAGGTACATGGACGGGATCCATTGCTTCATTCCGCCTGGGAAGCCGGCTAAGCCAGGGCATGAGAAGCGCCCGTACGGCGACATGGTCCCCGAAGAACAGGACATAGATAAGCTTACTGATGAGCAAAGCCTTGCTGTCGATGAGATAAACAGTGCCATAAACTGTCAGAAGCCCCAGTTCTTCCTGCTTAAAGGCGTTACGTCAAGCGGCAAGACCGAAGTCTATATGAGGGCGATCGAGCATGCTCTTTCTCTCGGACGGACTGCCGTCATGCTCGTTCCTGAGATTGCGCTCACCAAGCAGGTGATCGAACGCTTTGCAGGCAGGTTTGGAAGAGATCAGATCGCAGTTCTGCACAGCCATCTCACACAGCGTGAGAGATTTGATGAATGGATGAGGCTCAGGCGGGGTGATGCGAAGATAGCCATAGGCGCAAGGATCGGAGTGTTCGCGCCGCTCGACAACATAGGCGTGATCATACTCGATGAAGAACACGAATCAACGTACAAATCAGACCAGACACCAAAATATGAGACAGTTGATATAGCTGTCAAGCGGCTCATGTCGACTAATGGGGTTTTGATATTGGGGAGTGCTACACCTTCGGTCGTGTCATACGAGAGGGCACGTGAGGGGGTGTATAAGCTTATCGAGCTAAAAAAGCGCTTCAATGAGACGCTCCTTCCTGAAGTCAGGATCATAGACATGCGGGATGAACTTAGAAAAGGGAACCGCGGGATCTTCAGCTCAGAGCTTGTACAGGAGATGGAGGAGACACTGGGCAAAGGGGAACAGGTGATCCTTTTCATGAACAGGCGCGGATACTCAACATATGTTCAGTGCCGTGACTGCGGGGAACCGCTGAAATGCCCTGAATGCGGGATCACGCTAGTATATCATAAGAGTGTAAATGCTGCCGGCAGATATGCTTCATCAGTGAAGGGCGGGACTGGCGCCGCGGTGTGCCATTACTGCGGGCGCGCATATCCTGTGCCTGCTGAGTGTCCTTCATGCGGAGGCCGCGAACTCAGATATCTTGGTACAGGTACTGAGAAAGTACAGGAGCTTGCAGAACAGCTATTCCCCGATGCATCGGTCGACCGTCTCGATCTTGATACAGCAAAGAACACGAGAGAGATAAACAGGATCATCGGAGATTTTTCCAAAAAGAAGACAAATATACTTGTCGGGACACAGCTCGTCGCGAAAGGACTTGATTTTGACAGTGTCGGACTGGTAGGTATTATTTCTGCTGA
>JAFWHX010000018.1 GCA_017533915.1 Eubacterium sp.
CCCAGGAATGTCCATTTGCCGGGATAGTATCCGTGATCTTGTTACCGCAGGCACTGCAGACCTTTTCTTTTATTCCGTCCTCTGTGCAGGTCGCCTCTTTTGTCACAGCCCAGTCTCCATAGGTGTGCTCTATCTTCGGGATGGTTGTTACATCTTTCCTCTCATCGCAGTTTGCACAGTGCTTCGACTTGGAGCCTTCCTCTGTGCAGGTCGCTTCTTTATCTACAGTGAACTCTTCATCCCAGGAATGTCCATTTGCCGGGATAGTATCCGTGATCTTGTTACCGCAGGCACTGCAGACCTTTTCTTTTATTCCGTCCTCTGTGCAGGTCGCCTCTTTTGTCACAGCCCAGTCTCCATAAATGTGATTAGAAGGATCAACCTCTAATAACCAACTGTTTTTTTCAATCTCGTTTAATCCATCCTCATCTGAATAATAGGTGCCTATTGGGGTACATTTCCAATATGCGGAATTCCCTTTAGTGGTGCAATTTGATGCCTTTGCTTCGACTAATTCTAATGAGCAAGGCATTGCAATTCCTTCATCATCGTCGCCATTACCGAAAGCAAACAATGCGGAGTTTATTTTTGCCGTTTTTAAATAATAACACTTAGTTACCGAACCTGATCCAGTCATATGCGTTGAATTGCCAATCACTGCACCAGTCTCACTTTCTCCAGTAACATTTCCTGTTGAGAAACAACTATGAACATCCGACTTAGAACACTGACCGACTATCCCTCCAACATAGCTATTACCTAGAACGGGACCCTTATTGATTGAATCAGAAACACCAGAACCTGCTGAGCCTTCTTTCGTTTCCAAGCCGCAAATACCACCCACTTGGGAATCCCCTTTTACAGCGCCATAATTCTGGCATTTCTTAATTATACTGAAATTCATCCCTCCACTACTGTGTCCTGCAATTCCTCCTATTCTAATCTCAGCGTCTCCAGTCACATTTCCATAATTAATACAATTCTCAACGTTTCCACCGGAACCCACACTGCCAGCTATGCCCCCTGACACGCTCCCCTCTATAACATCACCGTAATTAGTACAATTGGTTATGTAACTATTTTCAGTTTCTCCTGCTATTCCTCCGGAGTTACTCACATTAATAATACTACCGTAATTGTTACAATTAACAACATGACTCGCCATGCCAGCAAGACCAACAATCCCTCCCGTGCATTCGGCATATGTTGTATCTGTTATATCTCCTTCGGTAATCGTTCCATAAAAAGAACAGTTTTCTATTGTACCGTTTGTTATTCCTGATACAATTCCTCCTGTATGTGCCAAGGGATTCTTGGGGCTAATAGAAATATACGCATTTTTCACATCTAAATTCTTTATGCATCCGTATGTGGAGCCGAATAGGCCAAGATCTATATAATTGCTATTATTTATATACATTCCAGAAATAGAATGTCCGTTTCCATCAAAAACTCCTCGAAAATATCCACCCCTATACCCAATAGGTACCCACTTAAGCAAACCTGTTTTTCCATTAACCAGTTCGCCACTATCGTCAGCTGATAAGTCTGCATCATTAAGAATAATGTCGTTATACAAAATATATTTATATTCGAGCCAATCGCCACCAGTTTGAGCGATGTAAGCCAGCTCGCTTGCCTTTGTTATCTTGTAATAATACACATTATCTATTCTTATCGTCTCTGTTGGCTGCTCTATTGTTCCATCCCAAATATCTGGTTCCAGTTCGGATTCTGCATAAGCAACTTGCCCAATCATGATCCATACAAGAAAAACTAATGCTGAAATTATAAATCTTTTAATCTTCATACTTTTCCTCCATATGCATAAACTACATTAAATTCTAGTCCTATTGATTACAAATCAACTTTGTATATTATAGACGTGCTTTATTCTCACCACTTTTTGAAGCACTGCTTTTTACAACATTTTCCCTCCCAGCACATTCTTTCCGGATGGTTATCAACAAGACGTTTTATCCGCTTCGCTTCATTGTATAAAAGCCTAGCTAGTTCGTATCCTTCTTCTGCTTCATCTTTTACGTCTTTGATTCGATTCGTGTAAATACTGGGATCCTTATATAATCCATGGACAAACATATTCCTTCGTCTGATCCATCTATCTATTCGCTCCCATATTTCCTTATTGATTTTCGTTGTGCTGTTTTTACATGCTGTGTGTATTTTATACAAACGCTTAAGACATGTGATCCTTCTGCCAATTTTTATAGATCTTCTAGTATCATCATCAAGCTGCCTGTTACATGGACAGCCTAACATCCCGCATATAATTTCCAGTCGTCCTTCTATCGCAGCATATTCATACATCATTGCCTCGAAGTAATACTTACTTTCAATCGCTGCCTTTGACTGATCAAAGAAATTCCTATGCATCATTACGGCTTTTTGTTTTTCTTCACTGTTCATTTTTCTGCATCTTTCATATAAATCATTAAAATATAAATGCTTAGACTAATTCTTATATTATATTTATTAGACACATTATTACTCTTTTATGTTCATATTGTTGTACTAGAGCATTTAAAAACAACCTTGAAGTTGAGATTTAAGAAATCATGCCTGTATACAATTAATCAGATAATAAAAACGAGGCTGCTGCCAGAATTTCACTTGGCAGCAGCCCCGTCTTTTATCATTTGATTTTTACAATAATTGGCTTATGCTTTACTTTTGCCTTTGATCTTTACTTTTAACTTGATGGTCTTACTCATAGATGTGTACAGCTTGGACGAGCTGGATGACACGCGCACCTTGACAGTATATGTCTTGCCTGACTTCAGTCCCTTCTTCACCGTAATGTTACCTTTGGCTGAGACCTTTATTTTCTTGTTGCCATTTAACTTTTTGAATTTCAATTTGCCTTTTGCGTTTTTAACTACAAAAGCTTTTGATCGTTTGAATTTCTTTTCCTTGTTTGATTTTGCTGTTAGCTTTTTACCTTTTACTGTCATATCGTTTTCTGGTATGGTCACATCGCTTAGAGTAATCTCCTTAGCGCCTTCCATATCTTCGAACAGTGCACTGCAGGTCTTGCATTTCCAGTGAGCAATATTCCCCGTACTCTTGTTCGTAGCTTTGACTGCCTCAACCATTTCCAAATCGTGTGGTAGTTTTGCTATTATCTCACCTTCGATTAGACTATCACATCTAGAACATTTCTGATCTGCAGTTTTTCCAACATGCTCACATGTTGCTTCTATAGCAGATCCTGCTACTTTCTGATAATCATGGCCAAGAGCTGGGAGTTCTATCGGTTTCGCAATTTCATTTTCTCCAAACTTATCCGAAAACAACTTATCACATAGGCTGCAATACCAATAACCTTTTATACCTGATTTTGTACATGTAGCTTTCCCCCCTCTTTTCTCTTCGAGCTTGTGGATTACTTTATACCATCCCGGATAATTATTGTCATACTCTGATAAGTTTCCTATTTTAGGGCCTTCTATTTGATCTCCAGTTATCGTTTTATATCTAATATACTCATGTCCACCTATACCTATGTCACTGAGGTTACACTTTTCACTCAATCCAATCTCAGTCAATTCTGTACCCTTAAGCATATCTTTCATGTATTGGACTTTCTGCATATCAAAGCCGGTCAGGTCTAGTACTTTTAAACTACTGCATTCAGAAAACATTTCATTCATATCAATAACATTAGATGTATTAAATCCACTTAAATCTAGTTGTGTTAATTTACTACATCCACTAAACATGTATTCCATGCCGAAAACATTAGATGTATTAAATCCACTTAAATCTAGTTTTGTCAAGCTACAACACCTATAAAATGTGGCAAACATGTCTTCTACTTTAGATGTGTCAAATCCAATTATATTTAACTGTGTTAAGCTTTCACATCCGGAAAACGTTTCGGTCATATCAATAATATTAGATGTATTAAATCCACTCAAATCTAGCTGTGTTAATTTACTACATCCAGTAAACATATAGGCCATGCTGACAACATTAGATGTATCAAATCCACTTAAATCTAGCTGTTTTAGTTTACTACATCCATTAACTAGCCCAGCCATATGTGTTACTTTAGCCGTGTCAAATCCACTTAAATTCAATTGTGTTAAATTCGCACAACTGCCAAACATTGTTTCCATATTTGTTACATTAGATGTATCAAATCCGCTTACATCTAACTGTTTAATACTGCTGCACTCTAAAAACATACAACTCATATCCGTTACCTTGGATGTATCAAATTCGCTTAAGTCCAATGTCTTTAAATTGATGCAGTAGTCAAACATATGATTCATATTTATTACATTAGATGTATTAAATCCGCTTAAGTCAAGCATCTTTAAGCTTATACAGCCATCAAACATATGACTCATATCTGTTACTTTAGATGTGTCTAGTCCCGCCATGTCAACACTAGTCATATTAGATGCATGATTCAACATGTTTTTCAACGAACCAGATGCATGAACTGTTCCTAATACCTTAAAACGCTTTATATCACTCGAACAATCTCCCCACGGGATAGTATCCACTGCGCTATCATTGAATGTATATTCCTTTCCGTCTTCTCCGAGGAATAGCTCTCCTGACCACGTTAAAAACCACGGTACTCCTCTATATTCCCCTCTTGCTTTTATAGTGTCATCAGGTTCGACTGTTACAGTTGCAAAAGCGCCAACACAATCTAAGGTAATATCTCCCCATCCAAAATCCGCTGGTACTGTTCCTTTAGCGGTTATAAAGTACTCCCCTGCCTCATTGAAAGCGACGCTTACATTTCCTTCTTCATCAATATCTGTATCAATAGGTGTTAATTCTCCCGTTTCCCTGTTTATTATTTCTATAACTATATCATTAGCCGAACAATCAGTATCATCCCAATTCCTAGCCTGTAATTCTATAGTAACAGGTTCCAGTAGAGACGTCGAATAACTTGTTTTGTTGAAATAACAAAATATCAAATCATAAGACTCGTCACTTATTAGTGCGGTAATGGTGTCTCCATTTTTAATAACAGCATGATTATTCCTTGCATATTCTTTACCTATCACAAAACCATTAAAATAATTCATGCCGTACATTTTTCCGATCATTAAAAACCCCCAAGATGGGTCTTGCAACTCTACAGATAAGTAATCAGTAATGCTATCTTCACCATATTTAGCTATATGATCAGCTATGACTGCATCAAAGCAAGACACCCCCTCTGGTTCATATGGTATGCTTTCAGGAAAATACGTTTCTGTTAGATCACCTTTTACTACTAATGAATCAGCAATAGATACAAACCCATTTACACCTACCGCACGGTAGTCCACTGTTACGGTATCCTCTGCTGTCCCTGCAAACGATATTGAGGACATACATATAAAAAGCATAATCAAAGCAGTTGTTAAAATCGATATCTTTACCAGCTTTTTCATTTCATATCTCCCATTTCAGAATCCACTTAATTGTAAGCAGTAATATTGATTAATTATAAGACACATTACGATAATGATATGTTCATAGTATACTATCCTTTCTACGCAAAAAGATGGCATCTCTGCCATCTCCTGAGCTCTACATCTTCTATCTTGTTTCCTGAAATTTATCCGATATTATCTGCTGCTCTGTCGATCGTCTTTTTTGCATCCTCTGCCTCGGCGATCACGTTATCCAGCCTGCCAAGGAATGTTTTTGATGCATCGCCGGACCATGATTCTCTGACTATACCGCGAACAGCATCGAGTCTTCGGATCACATCAGCCAGTTCTTCTGCTTCTGCCTGAAGTTCATATCTGGTTCTGTCGTTGTCATTATCCATTACCGTTCTTCCCCGCCAGCCGTCTCTGTCAGAAGATCCAGCCTTCTCTTCATCTTCTCGGCAGTTCCTCTGAACTCATCTATATCCGATGTTATATAGCATACTTCTTCAGTCGCTGCCTCGCCCTGCCACACGTCCTTATCTTCCCTGTAGATATCACAGAAAGAATCCATGTCGGCGCACAGGTCATCTATATCCCGTTTCAGATCCTCGATCTCGTTCACAGCCTGACCCCCTCCGTCATGTTCTCCATCCGTTCCAATGCTGCTGCATACCGTTCCGCCGCATATCTGTCATACTCGCAGACAGCTGTTATATTATCCGCTTCTGTGCGCAGCATCTTCATCTCATTATTCAGTACGTCAATGTCTTCAGCGCTGACAGTGCCGCTTCCCCTGAGCCTCTTCAGATCGTTTTCCAGCCTCTTCAGATCATCAAAGATCCTGCTCCGGACTGCCTCGCCTTCCCGGCATCTTTTTCTGAGCCTGTCTATATTCACATATAATCTGCTCATTTTCTCACCGCCTTATCCAGCGTTTCCGACATATCCGCAAGATCACTTTCACCTGGTCTTACATGCGCGGCTTTCATCAAAGCTTCGTGGTCCAGTATCATCTTCTCTGCTCTGTCTGCTTCGTCCGCTGTCCTGATGAGCACTTCCGCCATAGCATCTGATCTCAGCCCGTTCAGTTCCAGTGTCTTCTGCGCCTCATCCAGCGCTTTGACGCATCCATGGTCCATTTTATCTGCCCCGGAAAGAGTAGTATAAAGCTCTGACGACAGCCGCTTCAGGATATCTCCGCACCCTGCGAGCTCAGTCCCGGCCCGCCTGAGTCCTTCTCCGCTGATCTTCAGCTCTGTCCCCGTCCGGCTGCCACAGCTGATCCCATTCAGTTCTCCTGAAAAGTTCTCGTCCGTATCTCTACGAATGTCGTCATCTTTACGTTTGCCGGCGCCTGCTGCACTGTAGACTGCCTGCGACTCTTCAAGCAGGAATCCCGGCCAATCCACATCATCTATCATTTTTACGATGACCCGTCCTCTTCCTGCGATGTCCGCTCTGAGGACAGCAGCTTTGCCTCTGCAGAAATACGCGATATACGGGATCCCGCTCTTAACACCGCAGACAGATGATGCAACTGCCGATGCGTCTTTTATTATCTCCGTTATCTTCTCCTGCTCTTCAGACATCACGATCCTGCCGTCATCAAAAGCCAGGATGCCTTTCCTGTACATGCCTGCAAGCAGCCTGTTCACTACTTCCCTGCTTACTGCTCTACTTGAACGATCGCCTGCAGGGCTGTACCATTTCTTTGCTCCGGCCGCAGCAAGAAGAAGCTCCAGCTCTTTAGTGCTGAAGCTGTACCAGATATTATCGTTTTTCTTTTTTTCACCGGGATCTCCTGCCATAACGCTACCTGGCCTTCGCCTACAGATCCTTCATGAGATCCTTCATTGCATTCTTATACGTCCTTGAAAGCGGAACGGTCAGCCCTTCCGTAAGATCGACCGTATTGTCCGACAGCTTCACTCCCTTCAGATGATCCAGATTGAACGCAAAGCTCCTGTGGCATCTGACAAAGCTGTCGCCCAGCACTTTCAGTACTTTCTCGAATCTTGTGTACTCACCGACTTCGTGATCCTTCAGCCTGAAGAAAACCCACGTGTCACGCGCTTCGATATAATAGATGTCAGACACCCGGATAACCTGCTTCTTCCCGCGCGTTCCGATCACGATCTTCTTTCCCGAAGCATCATCTTCCGCGTAGCAGTCCAGAATGAAATCTTTCATCGTACTCGCGCATTCCTCATCGTCAAAAGGCCTGAGGAGGAGCGACGTCGCTTTGATGTCAGGCTTTAGATACTCCGCCGGAGACAGGGATGCGTCCGCGACGAGCATGATCCCTGTGTCTTTGCTTCTTGCCCTTATGCTCTCAGGAACTTCCGTGCTCCCGTCGTCCGGTATGGCAGTTACCGCCATCTCTTTTGCATTTCCATTATCATCGATCAAAGCCTTCACGGCCTCGTTCCCGTCGATACACTGTGATACGTCCAGCCTGGTATCCGACACGTGAGCATTGACGTCCTTCGCCTTGCCTGCGAGATAATCATTCTCATCTTCGATCTCATCTACTACCAGCATATCTGACATCTATATCACCTGTCCTCTCCGCCGTGCGCATGCTCTGTGCAGACCGCCGTCTGGAACTCGACTGCTCTCCCGTTTATCAAAGCCATTCCTCTCCCTTTGATATCCGGATCCGGCATCCTGTATATATCTTTTGTATGGAGCGCATCCATGTAGTCATAGATACTTCTCTGGCGCAGGCACAGGGTCGTTTTGATGGTCTTCTCTGCGCCTCCTGTTATCTGGCCAAGCCCATATCCACCGCCTGTGATTATGAAGATCACACCCGCACTCTCCGCTTCCCTCATCATATCGGCAAGCTTCTTTTCGCCGCTGTACCCGGTGATGTCGCGGAGATCCTCATAGCTGTCTATCGCCACGACCGCATACGGTCTGTTGACTCCTGAAGCTTTCCTCTCTTGTATCTCTTCAGAGATCTCATCAAGGAGATCATCTGCCGCTTCTAAATCTCTTTCACATACATATCTTTCAGCCCTCAGCCAGTCAGGCTTTCCCTGTCTGCCCGAATCAAGAGCCAGTATGCTGATCTCTGTGTCTGAATCTCTCAGCGAAGCCAGCAGAGTATATAAAAGTGTCGTCTTTCCTGATGAAGGCATACCTACAACTGCTATGTTCCCGGCTTCAGGGATCCCGAGCGCAAGCGGGTAACGGCTTCTTGTCTCCGGATCATCTGCCATCCCGGCGACAGCATTTACCGCACTTTCTGCTTTGCCGTCTGAGGCGCTGCTGCGCTTAAGCATATCCAGCACATCATTCAGATCTATCTCTTTTTCAAGCGGGTCAAGCCACAGTCTCTCCACTCTCATGCCTGCCCTGGCTGAAGCAGCAGCAAGCTGGCTTTTGATGACGTTCTCGTCTGTCCCAGCCAGAGCAGTCTGGAACTCATCAAATACCTCGTCCTCGCCCATCCTGATGTAAGCTCTTCCGGGATGAGAGATAAACGCCGCGTCAGGCTTTCCCAGTACGTCTTCGCTGTCCCGCTTATCCTGGACTCTGAGGCATATGTCTGTCCTGACGTTGCTTCTGATGTTGCCGTCAACATTTCCATCTGGTCTCTGGGTCGCAAGGATAAGATGTATCCCAAGGCTTCTTCCTGTCTGCGCTATGGTTATGAGCTCTGCCATAAGGTCAGGTTTTTCCTTTTTAAGCTCGGCAAACTCATCTATCACGATGACGAGATGAGGCATCGGCCTGCCGGCTTTTCCGTCTTCTCTCAATCTGATATAGTCGTCTATATGACTGACGCCGGCATCCGCGAGCCTGATCTGACGCTCTTTTATCTCGTCTTTCACAGCAAGCATCGCGCGCTCTATCTCACCTCCCGAGAGGTTCGTGATACGGCCTGCTGAATGAGGGATGCCTGCAAGGCTGTTCGCCATGCTCCCTCCTTTGAAATCGATCAGAATGAAGTTGATGTCTTCCGGGCTGTATTCCATGGCGAGCGAGAGCACCATCGTCTTCAGAAGCTCACTCTTGCCCGACCCTGTCATACCGGCTGCGAGCACGTGAGGTCCGTTGTACTTTTCATGGAGGTCAAGATACCTTGCTGCTCCTCCTGCTCCCACGCCGATCACGCACTTTATATGGTCATATGTCCTGTGCTCTGCCCATCTCTGAAGAATATTTATATCTTCCGTATCCTTTATCCCGGCGGCAGAGGCAAGCGTCACGTGCTCCGGCACAGGACCCAGTCCTGAAGAGCTGCTCCCTGCAGCTGCCTGGATGCGCTTTACGAATCCTTCTATGAGATCAGGATCCAGTTCGTCCTGCCTGAAATGCTCATCCCTCGGAGGGAGCCTGAGCTCAGAGTCAGATCTGCTGCTCCCTATCGTGAAACTGCCGTCCTGATCAAAAGCTATAACTGTAAATCCAAGATAATTCCCCAGTTTTATATATCTCTCAAATACGGTACCCTTTATCATACTGATATCGCTTATCAGTATCACATATCTTACTTCCCGGCTTATCTCCTCACGGGTCATCGCCTCCCGTTTTATCAGGATCCCAGAGAGCTCCTGCAGATCATCCCGGCATAAGTGCGGCAGCATTCTGAAAATGTCCCAGTCCGTCGCATCGAATGTTTCACCGTCAGACAGCATCGCGATCCTGAGCCCCGACGGAGGTATGTGCGCAGCGAGCTGTATCAGAAGATCATCCGCCGTGATCTCAGACCTCTCACGGGTCTCACCGATCCATACTGCAGTCTTTCCATCGAGGTCTGCCATAAGCGGCAGGTCTTTTACCGTCCTGTACGCGGCCAGCATCCTGGCTGCTTTGTCGGCAAGTTCTCTGTCCGTAAGATACAGTTTCTCTTCATCAAGATCTATCCTGACCGGGTCTTTGATCTCTGTTCTTCCGACGCGGATCATCATGAACCCCGGATCTCCGGGATGTCTGTGCCAGAAAGGAAGCCTGCCTCCTCCTGAGCTTCTTTCTCCGAACCAGCTTTCCTCAAGATATTCACCGGAAGACGGAAACTCTGACTCAAGATAAAGCGCTTTCTTTTGTATTGCTTCTTTTATCTCTTTTTCTTTAAGCCCAAGATACTCTTCATATGTCTCTTTCCAGTTCTGAGTACCGACGACAGGCTGCTCTATTTTTACCGTCACCGAGCCCGGGTCTTCCACGCCTGAAACTGTTCCAGGGTTCAGTTCATCCGGCTCGTCCCAGGCTGTGATCTGGATATCGCTGACATACGCAGATCTTAAAGCGTCATACATTGCGAGCGCTTCCCCGAGGAAGATCAGATGCAGCCCTATGATATTTATGTGATCACCGTGGAAAAGCTTCACTTTATCCATGATATGAGCTGCGTTCACGTATATACCGTTCTTGCTCAGGCTCTCGATCTCCCAGTCATATCCGGTCCTTTTCAGCACCGCGTGCTTTCTTGACACGAGTCCGAAGTGGTCGTAGCGGATGTCACACTCGTCTCCTCTTCCTATCGTGACCATATCTTTTCCGGATATGTCGAGCCGTACGAATCTGTCACTCTCATCAGGCTGGTCTTCTCTCGTCAGCACGAACTTGTCTCCGTCAGCTGACACGATCTTTACCGTCTTTCCCGGGAGGATATCTATCATTTCACCGGCATTTACCGGATCTGTAACGGTATATCCGTCAGAGCATTTAATAAACACATCTCCTTCGCGGATCTCCAGAAGTATCCTTATACTTCTTTCAACATCAAAATCTTTCCTCTCCAGCAGGACGGCACATTCTCTGTTATCCCCTGCCGGGAGTCTGAATTCTTTATATGCATTTCTGGAATAGACCGATATGACTTTGCTCATTTAAAGCTTCGTACCCTTTCCGTGTTTTGCGGAACTGCTCTTTTTAGATTTTGAACTGCCTGATTTTGATTTTTTCGTCCCTGTACTTCTGGAATAATTTCTGGTGCTGCTTGCAGGCTGAGGGCCTTTGCTGACGACAACTGATACTTTCGATCCTTTGTCCGCTTTGTCTCCTTTCGCGGGCTTCTGGCTCACTACTTTCCCCGCAGCTGTTTCTGAGGAATAGCTGTAAGACACTTTGGTCCCGAACTTGAGATCTTCAAGCGTCTTCCGCGCCTTCTTCTCTGCCATGCCGCTGAGATCCGGGACTTCTACCTGCTCAGGGCCTTTGCTTTTTACTATGCTGATCGTCTGGCCTTCCTCGCACTCGGTCCCCGCTGCTGGATCCTGGCTGATGACGCGGCCTTTCGCTACGTCCTGTGAATACTCTGACGACGCGACTTCGACCGTGAGCTTTTCCCGCTCCGCCTCGGACCTGGCCGTGCTTTCTTTTTTACCTGTAAGGTCGGGCGCCTCTATCGCTTTTCCTCTGCTTATAGTTACGTATACTACAGAGCCTTTCCTCAGTCTCTCACCATCGGAAGTCTGTGTGATAACATGGCCTCTTTCTATGTCATATGAGAATGATCTGCCGCTCTCTTCTACTTTGAACCCGGCTTTTTCTATCTCTTTCTCAGCAGCTTCATAGCTGAGGCCTGTCACGTCAGGCACTCTTGCAAAAAGAAGCAGGAATGCAAGCAGCGCCGAAATCAAAACAGCAAAAGCAGCTCCGGCTATGACAATGTTTCTCCTGCCGGATGTGCTCTTTGCTCGCTTTTGAGGCTTATATACTTCTGCTGCCGGACTGCTCTCATGGATGTCTTTTACAGACTTTGATCTATCGATGACCTCCGACTCGTCAAAGCTGCTGAACATCGTCACTGTGTTTCCATCGGACGGAAACAGCGGTATGACCGGTGCTGCATCGTCCTGTGAGTCAAGTATATCGATCAGATCCTTCCTAAGCTCAGCCGCGCTTTGATAGCGGTCTGCCGGATCATATGCACACGCCTTCAGGATGATCTCTGAAAGCCTGTCATCCGCCTTTTCAGGCGCCGGCAGAGCCTCGCCGGTCATCCTCCGCATCGTTGCTTCCTCAGCTTCAGAATACGCCATCGGATACGCGCGCTCCTGCTGGAATGGCCCCCTGTTGTCGTTCAGGAACCTGTACAGCACCAGACCAAGAGAATAGATATCCGCGGTCTGATCATATGACTTGCCCTGATATACCTCCGGCGCCATATATGTAAAAGTACCTTTTCTGGAAAAGCCTGCATAAACTTTCTCCATCTTTCTTGCGATACCGAAATCGCCGAGCTTGAACGTTCCCTGTCTCGAATGAAAGATATTATCAGGCTTTATGTCACGATGAAGGATGTTGTTGCTCTCACAGGCCTCAAGTGCGCCTGCCATGTCGATACCGAGCCTTACCACCCCAGCGGCGGTCAGAACATTCTCGCTGAGATACTTATACAGCGGAGTTAGGAGCTCCATCCTCAGATATATCTCCCAGCCGAACTCGTCCTGGAGCTTCTCCACCATATGATCTTCGTAGCTTACGATATTGCTGTGTCCCTTCAGCTGGGACATCAAAACGATCTCCGACGTTATGTCCTCGACCATACCGTAAAAATATGAGGTGATGTCCTCTTCGCTCATTCCGTCTCTTCTCAGAGCTTCAACCTCAAAATCATCCCGCGGGATCCTTATGACTTTCAGAGCAGATGCATAAGTGTAGCCGAAATCCTTCCGGGTGATCCTGTAGACCTGCCCGAAAGACCCCTTTCCGAGGTTCTCCTCAACTATCCATCCTTTCCATTCTGACCCTGTTTCCATTACTTATGATGCCTTTCAACTATCTTCGTCTGTTAACAATATTGTATCATAATTCCATACAAAAAACCGCCATGCTTTAAAACATGGCGGCTGTGGTCAGAAATATGCTTTGTTTACTTTACTTTCTGCAGTACATCCAGGCTTGACTGTTTTCCGGCGTAGAGTCCCATAGGCTCGCAGTGGATAGCTGCAGCAGATACGATATGTGTGCCGTTCTCAGCATTGAAATCATCCATGTATGGAACATGCTGGAAGTAGTTGGCGTCGATCTCGCCGCTCTCTACTACATTGTTAGGCTGTACATAATCTGTGAACTCTTTGATGTCGAGCTTGATGTCCTTCTCAGCGAGGATGTCCTGAGCGATCTTCAGGATCTCTGCATGAGGGGCAGGTGAGCATGCAACTGAAACTGTCTCGCCCTTCAGGCTGTCATAATCGACGTCAGCGTCGAATCCGTCTGTCGGAGCATCAACTGTGCTTACTACAGCACCCTGATATTTCTCATTGATGAAATCCTGTACTTTCTGGCTCTCAAGTGCAGCGACCAGAGCTTTGATCTTAGGCTCATTCTCGTTTCCTTCCTTAACGGAGAGGATGTTCGCATATTTGGAAGCACTGCCCTCGATGATCAGTGAATCATTTACAGGATTCAGTCCGGCATCTATCGCATAGTTTGAATTGATGACCGCGAAGTCTACGTCCTGCAGAGTATTAGGAAGCTGAGCAGCCTCGACTTCTTTGAACTCGATGTTATCAGGAGCTTCCACATCTCTTGCTGTTGCTGTGATGTCGACTCCGTCCTTCAGCTTGATATATCCATTATCCTGAAGCAGCATCAGCGCCCTCGCTTCGTTAGTCGTGTCATTAGGGATAGCGATGGTGAATTTCTCACCACTGTCTGATCCGCCTTCGCTTCCGCTTCCGCCGCATGCTGTCATCATTACTGCACCGGATACCGCAAGTACTCCGATAAGCAAAACTGTCAATAATCTTTTCATCATTTCATTATTCCTCCTTATGACATCTAATGCTCTTACAATATATCATCAAAACCTCGATTCGGTCAAGCGTTTGCAAGGTTTTACGGGTTTTAAAAAACATATTGCCAGTTATACGTAATACTTATATATATACATCATATAATAAGCTGCACTTTCCACTGTAGTCAGTTCTTAAATGCATTTACGGCTTCATAGATATTCTTAACGCCTGTGACTTTGATGTCCATCCCGTCCTTTGCGATCTTACTGGCATTTCTGGCAGGCATTATGATCTCGCTGTAGCCGAGCTTTGCTGCTTCTGCCGCGATCCTGTCGGCGTTCTGGCATGATCTGAGATCTCCCGTAAGTCCGACTTCGCCGACTGCGATCATACGCCTCCCCGGTGTGATGCCTCTCATCGATGAATAGATGGCGAGGGCGACGCCGAGATCGACTGAAGTGCTGTCCGGTCTCAGGCCTCCTACCACATTGACATATACGTCCTGATCGCCCATGAACATGCCGAGCTTTTTCTCTATGACTGCGAGGATCATCGCAAGCCTCTGGTTATCGATACCGACTGCGGTCCTTCTCGCGAACTGGACTCCCGATGACGATGTGAGCGCTTGAACCTCGAGCAGGACAGGCCTGCTCCCTTCATAAACAGCTGTGATTACAGACCCTTCAGCCTGCTCGTCGGTGTTTTCAAGGAAACTCGCGGATAGATCTGTTATCTCTGTAAGCCCGTCTTCGCCCATCTGGAATGCTCCGATCTCGCTCGCAGTACCGAACCTGTTCTTGAATGCTCTCAGTATCCTGATGTCGTGATCTCTCTCTCCTGTGAAATTCAGCACACAGTCTACCAGGTGCTCGACTATCTTAGGTCCGGCGAGGTCGCCGCTCTTTGTCACATGCGCGACTATGAAGACAGGAATGTTCCTCGTCTTCCCATACTTCATCAGTATGTTTCCGCATGCCCTCACCTGTGAAACGCTTCCCGGCGCGGAATCCAGCTCTCCGGTATACATGGTCTGTATCGAATCTATGATAAGGAAGCTCGGCTTGAGATCATCCACAGCGTTCTCGATGTTCTCCATGTTCGTTTCCGACATCACATAAAGGCTGTCGCCAAGATCAGGACACACCCTGTCAGCGCGCATCTTGATCTGCTCTTCTGACTCCTCGCCGGAGACATAAAGAACTGTGCAGTTTTTTGCTATATGGGCTGCTGCCTGCACGATGAGCGTGGATTTCCCTATACCAGGTTCTCCTGATATCAGAACGAGCGAGCCTTTCACGAGACCTCCGCCGAGGACTCTGTCGAGCTCTCCTATCCCGGTGCTGATACGCTCATAATCAGCAGATCCTACTTTCCGGAGCACCGAAGGCTTAATCGTCCTGCCGCCGCCTGTTCCGAAGCTGCCGGCACCGCCGAGTCCTCTGGCATTTCTCGATCTGGGGTCATTCTCCGGCTCCAGGTCTACCTTCTCCTCAACAAAAGATCCCCAGGCTCCGCAGATACACTGTCCCATCCATTTAGGGCTCTCATATCCGCATTCCTGACAGACATATACCGTTTTAGTCTTTTTCGCCATTTTTCTCTCCCTGCTGCGACTCGCTTCGCGCCTCTTTAATTCATACAATGATTTGAGACGCTCGCTCGCATGCATGGCCCGCCCTGCGCAGGCGCAAACCCGTTTGCGCTTTCTGCTTCGGCCGGTCATAAAAAAGGCAGGCACAATATCGTGCCTGCCTCCAACCAGCAAATACCTTATTTTGCTTTTAGAGATCGCTGCTTGTCTGCGATCTCGCAAGGTTCGCTTCCTTGCGCCACCTACGCTGTCCCATTTGTCCAGCCAGCTGAAGCTGGGGAAAATGGGCAACGGCGTTAGATCAAGGCGAACCTTACTTGTTCTCCTCTTCCTCTGCGTGCTTTGCGATGATCTCATCAGCGAGGTTCTTTGGAACTTCCTCGTATCTTACGAATTCCATTGTGAATGAGCCTCTTCCCTGTGTCATAGCGCGGAGTCCGAGCGCATAGTCGAAGAGCTCTGACTGCGGAGCTTCTGCCAGCAGCTTCTGCTCACCGTCCTGAGGATCCATACCGAGGATCCTTCCGCGGCGCTTGTTCATGTCGCCCATGACATCTCCTGTGAAGTCATCCGGTACCAGGATCTCAAGCTTCATGATAGGCTCGAGCAGGCATGGATTTGCTTCTACGATACCTTTCTTGAACGCCAGTGAAGCAGCGATCTTGAATGATACTTCGTTGGAGTCTACAGGATGATACTTACCATCATACAGCACAGCTTTGACGCCCTGTACCTTGCACCCTGCAAGAGGTCCCTTCTCCATGCATTCCTGGAGTCCCTTTTCGACTGCAGGGATGTAGTTCTTAGGAACTGATCCGCCGAAGATCTCCTCTGCGAATTCAAAGTCTTCTGTCGATGGGCTGAACTTGATGAATACATCTCCGAACTGTCCGGCTCCGCCTGACTGCTTCTTATGCTTTCCTTCTACGTCTGATGTTCCCTTGATGGTCTCTCTGTAAGCGATCTTCTGTGGAACTGTCTTTACGTTTACGCCGAATCTGTCCTTCATCTTGGCAAGGACGATATTGATCTGCTTGTCTCCCTGGCCTCCGATAAGTGTCTGGTGTGTCTCGACGTTTCTGTCGACCACGAATGAAGGATCTTCTTCACGAAGCCTGTTGAGGCCTGTTCCCATCTTATCTTCATCGTTCTTGTCAGCAGCCTCGATAGCGATGTAGTATGTCGCCTGCGGGAATGCGATCGGTGCAAACTTGACCGGATTCGACTTGTCGCAGAGCGTATCTCCTGTCTCAGTGAACTGGAGCTTTGCAACAGCAACGATATCCCCAGCAGGTACTGATGCTACGTCGATCTGCTCTTTTCCTCTCAGATAGAAGAGCTTTCCGAGCTTCTCTGGCTTTTCAGCATTCGAGTTGTATACTTCGCTTGCTGCGTCAAGCTTGCCCGTCACGACTTTGATGATCGAGATCTTGCCGACGAACGGGTCGATGATCGTCTTGAATACGAATGATGACAGAGCACCATCCTTAGACGGCTCGACTTCGCCGTCCTCTGCCTCATACGGAGCACGCTCGAGCGGAGAAGCAACACACGCCTCTACAGCGTCCAGGATGTCGTCCACACCCTGTCCAAGCTGGAATACAGACTGGAGAACCGGTACGATGTCTCCTGCCGCGATTCCCTTGGCAAGACCTGTCTTGATCTCTTCCTCAGATAATTCTCCCTCATCAAAGTACTTTTCCATGAGGTCTTCGTCTGTTCCGGCGATAGCTTCCATAAGCTCGTCGTCGATATCAGCAGAGATAGGAACTGAAAGCGGAGCAACTGCTACTCCAAACTGATCTCTCAGTGCTTCTACTGTCTTATCAAAATCCAGCTCGTCCTTGTCTCTCTTATTAATCACGAAGAATCTCGGTGTACCGTACTTCTCACATGCTTTCCAGGCCATCTCTGTTCCGACCTGTACGCCTGATCCTGCGTCAACGATGATCATTGCAGCCTCTGCTGCTCTCAGTGCCGCATGGACCTCGCCTACGAAGTCAAAATCTCCCGGAGTGTCTATGAAATTGATCTTCTTTCCTTTCCATTCCACAGGAATGATAGAAGTATTGATCGAAGATCCTCTTTCTATTTCCATCTTGTCATAGTCGGACACGGTATTTCCGCTTTCGACCTTGCCGGCCTTGGTGATAGCGCCGGAAGTCAGAAGTGCTGCTTCCAGAAATGTAGTCTTACCGCATCCGCTGTGTCCAAGCAATGCGACGTTTCTGATATTTTCACTTGTATAGCTTTTCATCAACCATACCTCCTTGATTATTCACAGTAATAATAATTATATAACAAAACCGGCGCCCATACAATGGACTATCTTCTATAATTTGTGTTATTATTAAGGAGCATATAAGAAACCGCGGCTCTCATGCAGATTCGCTTAAAATGATCTGTATAAAAATGCAGCCGCAGCAACAGAGGTGAAACAATGTCAGAAAGAAGCAATGTTAAAGTAAAGGATCTCTTCCGCAGGCCGGAAGAGTTTGCAGATAAGGAGATAGTGATCAGCGGCTGGGCACGCCAGAACAGAGCATCCAATCACTTCGGCTTCATACAGCTGAACGACGGCTCGTTCTTCACGCCGGTACAGGTGGTGTACGAGCAGGAGAATCTCGGTAATTTTGATGAGATCGCAGGACTTGCACTTTCATCAGGCATAAAAGTGACCGGCACATTCGTGCTCACGCCTGACGCAAGGCAGCCTTTCGAGATCCACGCAGCAAAGATCGAAGTGCTTGCTGAATCATCTACAGAGTACCCGCTCCAGAACAAGCGCCACTCCATGGAGTTCCTTCGTGAGATCGCGCACCTCCGTCCAAGGAGCAATACTTTTGCCGCCGTTTTCAGAGTCCGTTCCATGATAGCATACGCTATACACAAATTCTTCCAGGAACAGGGTTTTGTTTATGTACACACCCCGATCATCACTGAGAGCGACGCTGAGGGCGCCGGCGAGATGTTCCGCGTAACAGCACTCGATCCAGAGGACCCGCCGAGAACAGAAGACGGAAAGATCGACTGGTCCAAGGACTTCTTCGGGAAACCGACCAACCTCACGGTGAGTGGTCAGCTCGAGGCAGAGATCTTTGCGCTCGCGTTCAGAGACGTATATACATTCGGACCGACGTTCCGCGCCGAGAACTCCAACACTCAGCGACATGCCGCGGAGTTCTGGATGATCGAGCCTGAGATCACGTTCGCCGACCTTGAAGACGCGATGGATCTGGCAGAAGCGATGGTGAAATACATTCTGCGCTATGTGATGGAGAACGCGCCGGAAGAGATGGAGTTCTTCAGCACTAGGATCGACAGAGGACTTGAAGACAGACTGCAGAACGTCGTGAATTCAGACTTCGAGAGGCTTTCGTACACAGATGCCGTAGCACTGCTCGAAAAAGCTGACCACAAATTCGACTTTGATCCGTACTGGGGGTGCGACCTCCAGACAGAGCACGAGCGCTACCTCACCGAAGAAGTGTTCAAGAAGCCGGTGTTCGTGACTGACTATCCGAAAGACATCAAAGCCTTCTACATGCGTCTCAACGACGACGGCAAAACGGTCGCCGCGAGCGACCTGCTCGTACCGGGGATCGGCGAGATCATCGGCGGAAGCCAGAGAGAAGAACGCCTTGACATCCTCGACGCGCGCATGGACGAGCTCGGGATGGACAAAGACAGCTACTGGTGGTACCGCGAACTTCGCAAATACGGCGGCGTAAAACACGCAGGCTACGGCCTCGGATTCGAGCGTATGATCATGTACGCGACCGGAATGAGCAACATCCGCGACGTGCTTCCGTTCCCACGCACACCAAAGACCGCTGAATTCTAGATCTTATAGAGCTGCAGTTCAGGGCACATGCGCTGGTTCAGGATGCAGACAGCAATTCAGGGCACATGCGATGGTTCAGGATGCTAGTTACACTTCAGAACGAATGTGAAGTGGAACCCACTATAAAACACAAGGAGAAAAAGAATGTCAAATTTCAATGCCGCGAATTTCTACGCGGAATGCAAGGATCTGTTCGGGCAGTATGCAGCTGCTTTAGGATACGCAAAAAACGGGATCGATGAAGTTGCCGACCTCAAGCCGAGACGTGAGATCTTTGTTGCGACTCTGCTCGGCGACAAGTCTCTTTCCGAAGCGTGCAATAACGATCCGAAGATCTACTATTATAATGTGATCCGCTACTGCCTGACAGCCGGCATCGAATACGGCGCGCAGTGGCAGGTGAAGCCGGAAGGTTTCGAGGAAAAAGGATACGATGAGATTTTGTACAAAAACAATGTAGGACGCCGCTCGACTGACATCACATCGAACATCTGCGAGTCACCGGAAGCGTGGAGACAGTTTCTGATAGGCCTTCACAGAGTGTGGAGCAGCCAGATGGCGCCGTACCTTTCCGGAAGCAACGCAGAAGCCACAAAAGAGCAGTCGGAGGCAGTGCTCCAGTCATGTTTTGCTGTGTTCCAGCTCGGAGTCGCGATCGCGCTAGAGAAGTTCGATGCGCCTGATGAAGCCGCCGAAACTGCCGATGCCGAAGCCGCCGATGCCGAAGCCGCGGATGCAGAAGCCGCCGATACCGATTCCGTGGATGCCGAAGCCGCCGATGCCAAAGACGCCGATGTCGAAGCTTAGGACGAAGTAACAGCAACTGAGACAGAAGCCACCGATGTCGAAGCTTAGGACGAAGTAATAGCAGCTGATGCAGAACCAGCCGAGTAACCGCAGCTGAAACAGAACCGGCCGAGTAACCGCAGCTGAAACAGAACCGGCCGAGTAACCGCAGCTGAGACAGAACCGGCCGAGTAACCGCAGCTGAGACAGAACCGGCCGAGTAACCGCATGAATCGATGACGGACAATGTACCCGACTGAGTTAGGCGACTGATCTAGCCGCGAACGACTGATCGTATGATGTGACTTGTCATTATTTATGGCCGCGTGTTAGAAAACGGCCTGTTATATATGTAGGAGGAAAGCCATGAGTAAAACAACGAAAGTCCTGGCGATAGTAATCGCGATCCTGGTAGCTATACTGGTCATCGCAGGTGTCATCTTCTTCACACGCGCCAGCACACAGAGAAAGATCAAAGATATCGAGAGCGAATACACCGGAGGTCTGGACAGACACATTAACGTCTATTCACTTGACGGCGACAAGCTCGCCGAGTACGACGGCAGGATCGATATCGCCGAGCGCGACAGCGGAGTCGTGAAATTCCAGCTGAAAGGAAAGCGTTATATCTATTACAACGCGATCGTAGAAGTTATTGAGAAATAGCCGGATCACATAAGCATCCAGCTCTCTTCCAAAACACTGAAGTATTGATTTTTTGACAATTTGACAATTTGATCATTTGATCTTTTGGTTATTTACTTTTTTGGTTATTTGATCATTTGGTTATTTGATCATTTGTTTATTGCGATTATCTGTATCTTGTCTGAGCTGTCGTTTGGCAGCTCTTTTTTCATCCGCAGACATTTCAGAATACCGATCAAATGCATCGACTCTCCAATGATTACCTAATGAATTTATGCTTAACTCAACACGATGTTTTTTGCCAGATAACCTGCAGTTTATTGAGATGTCTGCTGTATTGCTCTCCCAACCGCAATTTGGGGAGATGTCTTTTATATCGCTCGCACTACCCAGTTTGAGGAGATGTTTGCTGTATAGCTCTTCCAACCGCAGTTTATCGACGTACTGTCTGCTATGCTCCCATCTGTGTTTTGCTCACTTATCGACATAATCTCATTTTCGTGGCTGTCCCTGTAGAAAAATGCCTCGGTATTGCTCGATTTACTACACTTTTCATCAAATCCTTGCTATTTTTTCTACAGAATCACTTCTTTGAGACCGTTTCTGTAGAAAAATGCATCGGAATTGCTCGTTTTACTACACTTTTCATCAAAATCTTGCTGTTTTTTCTACAGAATCACTCTTTTGAGGTTGTTTCTGTCTACAGAATGAGAAAAATCGTGCAAAGTGATATCATTTTCGTTAGTTTTTTACTTCCTGTAGACGGAATCATGGGTTTTCCTACTGTTTCCGTCTACAGAATGAAGAAAATCTTGCAAAGTGATACCATTTTCGCTAGTTTTTTGCTTTCTGTAGACGGGATCATAGGTTTTCTGGCCGTTTCTGTCTACAGAACAGGAATAATCATGCAAAATGATATCACTTTTGATGATTTTCTGCTTTTCGTAGACGAGCAACTGATCATGTAGTATGTCTGACTGCAGAGCAACTGATCATGTGGTATGGCTGACTGCAGATCACATTCAAACCTAATGCCAGATAAAGTGTGGGAATTTGAACGTATCGGAAGTACAATAATCCCCACAAATCTCTATTTAACAAGATGAAAAACATTTCGGCAAATCACAGGTTGACGAAATGTCAGAAGCTCTTGTTTTGTATTAATAACAAAAAATTGAATAATCTCTGAAAACATGGTTGACAAAGCATCTGGTGTGTATTATTGTATTAAGTAGTTAATACAGTAATACACAAACCGTCCTTTTACGACGCGGTATGTATTGCCAAATCATATGAACAATCAATAAGGGGCATTTGCAGACAGAGGCATTTGCAGAAAGGGGCATTTGCAGGCTTTTCTGCAGATCGAATAAAGAAAGGCAGGTATGTATGGAATGGGAATTTAAAGATGGTGTCCCGATCTATACTCAGATCATCGATCAGATGACTATGCGGATCGCAAGCGGCGCGTACAAGCCAGGCGAGAAGCTCCAGTCTGTGAGGGATCTGGCATTGGACGCGGGAGTCAATCCTAATACTATGCAGCGCGCACTGGCCGAGCTCGAGCGAAGAAATCTCGTTTTCTCTGAAAGAACGAGCGGAAGGTTCGTCACAAAAGACAATGAGATTTTGACGGCACTTCACGAAGAGCTGGCAAAACAGTGCTTTGATGAATTCACGGAAAAGCTGCGGAAGATCGGTATGTCTGACGAGGAGATCAGCCGGTCGGTCAAAGAATGGATGAAGGAGATGAGATAATGGCAAGAATTGAGATAGAAAATCTGAGCAAGGCATTCGGCAGTGTCATCGCACTTGACAATGTGAGCCTTGAACTCGATAAAGGTCAGATCGTAGGGCTGCTCGGTCCGAATGGAAGCGGGAAGACAACACTTATCAAGATCCTGACCGGACTTCTCACACCAGGAAGCGGTGAAGTGAGGATAAACGGACTTAAGCCGGGCGTGGAGACCAAGAAGATGGTAGCTTATCTTCCTGACAGGAACGCCCTGCCCGACTATATGACATCACAACAACTGATCAGAATGTACAGTGATTTCTTCAGTGATTTCAATGCAGCAAAAGCTGAGAAGATGCTTGGCGAGCTCGGTGTGGACATGAAACAGGAAATGCGGAAGATGTCCAAGGGCACCAAAGAAAAGCTGCAGCTCTGCCTGGTCATGGCGAGAGAGGCTGACGTGTACCTGCTTGACGAGCCGATCGGCGGCGTAGACCCGGCGACACGCGACTACATACTTAAAACGATCATATCGAACTACAATGAGGAAGCGGTGGTGGTGATCTCCACTCACCTGATCCAGGACATCGAGTCCGTCCTTGACGACGTGATCTTTCTTAAGGAAGGCCGCGTGGTGCTGCACGAGCAGGCAGACGCGATCAGAGAAGAAAAAGGCGAAAGTGTTGATAAGGTGTTCAGGGAGGTATTCAAATGTTAGGAAAGCTTTTAAAATATGAGATCCCGGCGGTAGGCCGCGGGCTTGCGCCGATGTATCTTGCATGGCTCGCTGCGTCGGTACTTCTCGGCATCACAACAGGAAGGATCGAGAGCCCGAACGGTTTCATCATAATCCCGGTGCTGGTGTACTTCAGCGTCACCATCGCGGTGTTCGTTATGGCGATCGTACTCATCATACAAAGGTACTACAACAGTCTTTTCGGTGAAGAAGCGTACTTTTACCAGGCTCTTCCGGTATCCGCGGGTGAGCATATCCTGAGCAAAGCCCTTACGGCTCTCGTATGGGCTGTCCTGACCATGCTGGCTGCGGTGATTTCAGGAATTATCGTATTACTCCTGATGAGCGGAACTCAGGCATTCTGGAACGGTGATCCGGTCACGTTCAGCTGGGCTGATTTCTGGAACTCATACTCGAGCGACTTCAGACTGGCTCAGTCCATAATCGTTGTAATCGAATTCCTGATAGCATGCATCTTCAGCTTCGTGAAGAGCACCCTCGCTATCTATGCCGCGATCTCTATCGGACACATCGCGAGGAACCATGTCGTGCTTGCGAGCATCGGGGCTTACATCGGACTGCTGGTGTTTGAGTCATCGATCGGAAATCTATTCATCTCGATCGGAGCCTTTACCACAGGCAACATAGACTTCAGCACAACGTTCGGCAGCAGCTTCGCAGCCACACAGACTTTACTGGCCATCGCGATCACTGCAAGCATCGGGCTGTCAACAGTATATTTCTTCATCTGCAAATACTTCATGGAAAATAAACTGAACCTGGCATAAGGAAAGAAGCTGCGGCATGAAGCAGCATACGCAGCTAACAGGCTGCAACATCGGACAGCAATGCTGTAGCTTTATGCGGAAACAAAAATCAGTTTTAGAACATTTACATACTGTCAAATAATATAAGATAGTGTATAATATCAATTACAGGGGTTAGACAAACCGAGAAGAGCTGATGAGATACAGCGCTTCTCGTATCCCCTGTTTTTTTGTCCTGAAATGCATCTGGCGGGCTGGCTTATCTGCTGTTCTGCAGATGCCGTATGCAGCCAATGTCCGGCCGGCGCGCAAAGATTAAAGGACAATTAATAAATTTCCTTAAGACACAATATATAGTATATTTATGTGTTGACACGCCCAAATATTGCGTATATAATGTGTCTTGCACGACGTGAGGGGGAACGGAAAAAGAGCATATTATCATGCTCTCGTGCTCCCCGCGAGCATATCAGATTTGTTCTGAAAGGAGCGGTTTCAGGATTGAGCGGAACGGTCAGGATAGCAGGTCAGGTAAAGCACTCCGCAGTAGACGGACCAGGCGTGAGATACGCGCTTTTCCTGCAGGGATGCCCGCATAACTGCAAGGCATGCCAGAATCCCGACACACATGATCCGAATGCCGGGACTGAACGGGATCTCGATGAAGTCATAAATGAGATCCTCTCTACCAAGTTCCTGGACGGCATCACCCTTTCAGGAGGAGACCCGTTCTTTCAGCCGGAAGCATCGCTTGCGATAGCGAAGGCTGCTAAAGAAGCCGGGCTGGACGTATGGGCCTACTCAGGCTGGACATATGAGCAGCTCGTCGGAATGACAGAAGAAGGCATCCTGCCTCCCGAGCACGCAAAGGACGTGCTCGCATATGTGGATGTGCTCGTAGATGGACGATATGTAGATGCTCTCCATGTGGATGACGACAGACGTCAGGAATGCATGTGGAGAGGGAGCTTCAACCAGAGGCTCATAGATGTGCAGAAGAGCCTCGCAGAAGGACACGCCGTGCAGTATACCGAATAATCAGACAGGACTATTTGAAACGGATCCGCAGGACGGCGCCTGAGCCTGGGGCCTCAGGCAGGGATCCGAGGGGGGAATCATGAAGAGTATCATCAAGAGGACAGGCCAGGTCGTAATGTTCGACCAGACCAAGATCGAAAACGCAGTAGCATCTGCTTTTGTAGCGACTGGCGAGCTTGACACTCGCGACGTTTCTTCAGTCGCAAGAACAGTTGCCCTGATGGCCGGATCAGCGATCCGTGAACAGGGAATCGAGACTCCTACAGTAGAACAGGTACAGGACGAAGTCGAAAATGCTTTGATGACATGCGGCTTCCCGAAGACAGCCAAGGCTTATATCCTGTACAGAAGCCAGCACCAGAAATTACGTAACACCAAGGATACTCTCCTTGACTACAAGAAGCTGGTCGACGGCTATATCGGGTCTGAAAAGGACTGGCGTGTAAAGGAGAATTCCACAGTCACGATGTCAGTCGGCGGACTCATTCTTTCAAACTCCGGCGCGATCACAGCAAACTACTGGCTCACAGAAGTTTATGATGAAGAGATCGCAGAAGCGCACAGAAAGTGCTTCATGCACATCCACGACCTGTCTATGCTGACAGGCTACTGCGCGGGCTGGAGCCTCAAGCAGCTGATCAAGGAAGGACTCGGCGGAGTTCCTGACAGGATCACATCTGCGCCGGCCAAGCACCTTTCCACACTCTGCAACCAGATGGTGAACTTCCTCGGTATCATGCAGAACGAGTGGGCAGGAGCTCAGGCATTCTCCTCATTTGATACTTATCTTGCCCCATTTGTAAAAGCAGATAACCTTTCATATAAAGAAGTCAAGCAGTGCGTACAGTCATTCATCTACGGCGTGAACACACCGTCAAGATGGGGCACACAGGCTCCGTTCACCAACGTGACACTCGACTGGACCGTACCTGACGACATGAAGAACAATCCGGCGATCGTCGGCGGTGAAGAGATGGACTTCACTTACGGCGACTGCAAGAAGGAAATGGATATGGTGAACAAAGCCTTCATCGAGACAATGATCGAAGGCGACGCGAACGGACGCGGCTTCCAGTATCCTATCCCTACATATTCGATTACAAGAGAATTCGACTGGAGCGAGACAGAGAACAATAAGCTTCTGTTCGAGATGACAGCGAAGTACGGCACACCTTACTTCTCGAATTACATCAACTCAGACATGAAGCCGTCTGACGTAAGGTCCATGTGCTGCAGGCTGAGACTCGACCTCCGTGAGCTCAGGAAGAAAGGCGGCGGATTCTTCGGTTCCGGCGAGAGCACAGGCTCCGTCGGCGTCGTAACGCTGAACCTTCCGAGATTCGCATATCTCTCATCAAGCAAAGATGACTTCTACGAGATGCTCGACCACTACATGGATATCGCAGCACGTTCGCTCGACATCAAGCGCAAGGTCATCACAAGGCTCATGAACGAAGGCCTCTATCCGTACACAAGACGCTACCTCGGTACTTTTACGAACCACTTCTCGACGATAGGCCTGGTAGGCATGAACGAGGCGATCAAAAACGCCAAGTGGATGGATGGAGACATCACGAACAAGGAAGGCAAAGCCTTTGCTGTCGAAGTCCTGAACCACATGAGAACGAGACTTTCGGATTATCAGGAAGCATACGGAGACCTTTACAACCTCGAAGCTACTCCTGCAGAGTCCACGACTTACAGATTTGCGAAGCATGACGTGGAAGAGTTCGGCGACATCATCACAGCAGCAAAGCCGGGCGAAGCTCCGTTCTACACGAACAGCTCACATCTTCCTGTCGGATACACGGACGACATCTTCGATGCTCTGGAGATGGAAGACGACATGCAGACCCTGTACACATCAGGAACAGTATTCCACGGATTCCTCGGCCAGAGGCTTCCGGACTGGAAAGCAGCTTCCAACCTGGTCAGAAAGATCGCCTACAACTTCAAGCTTCCGTACTATACGATGTCTCCGACATACTCCGTATGCCGCGAGCACGGCTATATCCAGGGCGAGCATTTCACATGCCCGATCTGCGGAAAGGACGCTGAGGTGTACTCCAGGATCACAGGTTACTACAGGCCTGTAAGGAACTGGAACGACGGAAAAGCTTCCGAGTTCAGGAACAGGAAGACTTACGAGCCTTCAGACGCTGCTCTTAACGAAGCGGGATCAGATCTTCCGAATGGAAACGACATCGCTCAGGCCGCTCAGGAGAGCGCTCTGATCGGCGACAGCCTGCAGGATGCGGCGAATGCAGCTCCTGTAAAAGAAGCGGCTGCAATGGAGCAGGCTCAGTCAAGAATGGTACTTCTCACCACGAGGACATGCCCGAACTGCAACACAGCGAAGCAGCTCCTCAACGAAGCAGGTATCCAGTATGATGTGAAATATGCAGAAGAACCTGATGGAGCGGCGCTTGCAAGTGAGTACAATATAACAGCAGCTCCTACACTGATCGTCCAGAACGGCGAGAAGGCAGATCTCTACGGAAACGTGAGCAACATCAGAGGATTCATACATAACATCCAGTAGCTCAGATAGAAGAGACATAAAAAGAAAATCGCGGCGTGCCGGAAGGCACGCCGCTTTATTGTAATTGTCCGGATAATGTCATATCCTCACGGATCTATTCGTATTTCTCGCGTTTCCTGACGAGTTCTATCGCTTCTTTCCCGGTCATGTGCTCGACTTTGAATTCCAGCATGGCAAGTGCCGGCATCTCTTTGTCGATCTCATGTGTCTTCTTCTCTTCTGACTCATCAGGCGAATAGCGGTCTGCAAGAAGACGTATAGCCGGCAGGATCTCTTCAGGTGTCTCAAGGATCTTTACACGTCCGAAAGTTATCACGCTCTTAAAATATGTAGTAAACTCATCTGCGACCACATCGTCTCTGTCGATGATCGTGAAGCACGCTTTGTCGCATGCCCGCAGAGCGTCTATCTTATGACCTGTCTTCGCGCAGTGGAAATAGAAGGTACCGACAGAGCCCTCTTCGCCGGATCCGTCAACATACACATAGCTCATCGGTACGCCGTACGGATATCCTCCGTCTCCTGTTACTGACAGTACGCCTGATGTTGCTCGCCTTATCATTTCCAGGCATGCCTCATGGTCAAGCTCCTGCCTGGACCTCCTCATCTTCCTGAATTCCATATCCTATTCCTTTCCGTTCCAGCAGTATGTACAGAGCTTATCTCTGTCGATGCCGACTGAATCCAGCATGTCGTCTAATCGATTGTAATTAAGCGATGTGAAGTTCATCTGTCTGCAGATACCTGCGACCATGTTCTTGTAGCGCTCGGAATCCGGATCCGCATACTCATCGATTATATCACGGGACACGTCTTCGCCTTCTTCACGGCTGATGATTCTCCTCGCGATGAGCTCCATGTCTGACGTCGAGCGTGAGAAGCTTATGTACTTGCACCCGAACATGATCGGCGGGCACGCAGGTCTTGCGTGCACTTCCTTTGCCCCGTCGTTGTACAGGAACTCACATGTCTCGCGCAGCTGTGTCCCACGGACGATGGAGTCGTCGATCAGCAGTATCCTCTTGCCGTCTATCAGCTCATGCACCGGTATCAGCTTCATCCTCGCTATCATGTCGCGTCTCGACTGCACTGTAGGCATGAACGATCTCGGCCATGTCGGCGTGTATTTTATGAAAGGACGGGAATAGGGAACATGTGACTCGTTCGCGTATCCGATCGCATGGGCTATCCCCGAATCCGGAACGCCGGCGACTATGTCTATATCATCCCTCGTCATGCCGTCACGCTTAGCAAGATTCGCTCCACAGTTATAGCGCATTTTTTCTACTGATACACCCTCATAGCTTGATGACGGGTAGCCGTAGTATACCCAGAGGAATGTGCAGATCCGCATTTTCTCACCCGGCTTCATCAGGATCGTCACCTGCTCCGGCGTGATCACGTCTATCTCTCCCGGTCCGAGTTCTTTATAGTCGGCGTATCCAAGCTTCTTATATGCGAATGCCTCGAATGACGCACAGAAACCATCGGGCTTCATACCTATAGTGACAGGCGTCCTCCCCAGCAGATCCCGCGCGCAGAAGATACCTTTGTCTGTCAGCAGGATTATCGTCATAGATCCGTCGATCTGCTCCTGTGCGAACCTTATGCCTTCCACGAGGTTGTCTTTCTGGTTGATCAAAGCCGCCACGAGCTCTGTATTATTGATGAGGCCTCCGCTCATCTCCAGGAAATGCATATGACCGCTTTCAAAAACATCTTTCACCAGCGCATCATGATTGTTTATCCGCCCCACCGTCATTATCGCAAATGTGCCGTGATGTGATCTGACGAGAAGGGGCTGCGGATCGTAATCAGAGATACAGCCGATCCCGAGATTGCCGTGCATATCATTGACTTCACTCTCGAATTTTGTACGGAACGGTGAATTCTCTATATTGTGTATCGCGCGCTGATATCCTTCTTTCCTGTCGTACATCACCATTCCGGCTCGTCTCGTTCCAAGGTGTGAGTGATAGTCAGTCCCGAAAAACACATCAAAAATGCAGTTCTCTCTCGATGCCGCCGCGAAAAATCCGCCCATATGAACTCCTCTCTTCTCCTGTCGCTCTCAATTCAGTGTTAAACTGTTTTATAAAATCATATACCGCCTATGACCTGCTTGCCATAGGCGGTACAGAAAATGAACAATTACTATTTCGCAAAGTGGATATCCGCTATCACGATCTCGCTGTCTGTAAGCACCCTTATCGGTGGCCCGTAGCATCCAACGCCGGATGACACGATCACCTTCATTCCGTATTTGTCTCTGAGCCCGTAAGTTGCGTCGTGGAACAGCTTTATGATCTCTGTTCCCGGGAATATCTGACCTGCATGCGTGTGGCCTGCGAATGTGACATCTGCCCCGCTCTCTGCCAGATCCTTGAATCCATCCGGCTCATGCTCCAGAACAATGATCGGCTTGTCTCTATCCATGTCCTCCAGAAGCACATCCGGTTCCAGGCGCTTCTCCGCTTTTTCCAGAGGCTTATATTTATCGGCTCTTCCGGCAAGCTGGATCTCACCCTTGCAGATAGCAGTGTATTTGTCGTCAAGTATCTTGAATCCCGACTTCTTGAGGAACTTTTTCATCTTTCTGGTCCGGACCGCATCCTGGGGGGCGACCATAGAGAATCCACAGAAGAGCTGTTCCTCCGCATCGTGATTCCCGTATACCCAATAAACGCCTTCTTTTGCTTTGATGCTTTTCAGGGCTTTGATGTATTCCTCAGGCTTGAGCACTGAGCTGTAGCTTGACGAGAACATATCTCCGCCGACCAGCACGACGTCCGGCTTCTCTGCGTTCAGCTTCTCGACCATCCTGCTGATCATCTCGGGGTCAGAGTTGTATGACAGGTGAAGGTCAGAAATGAAAGCGACGCGGAGATCCTTTGTGCTCTTCACATGTTTATCGATCTTAAGGTCGTAGTGCGTGACCACAGTATCACCGGCATGCTCCGTACCGTAGATATTGATGCCGACCGCCGCCGCGATCACAGCGACGAGCAGTATCCCCGATATGATCCTTCCGGCAAGTCCGGGCTTCTTTTCGTCAAATTCACCGGCGGAGTCTTCTGTTTCTTCAAAAGATCCGGCGACATCCTGAAACTGCACGCCGTCTTTCTTCTCAGGGATCTCTTTCTTCGCCTCGTCATCAGAACCCCGGCTTCGCTTCGACGCGCCGGATATCAGCCTGACGATGATCTCAAATATAGTTAAAACAAGGATGAGAGCCCCGAAATACATCAGGAATCCCATCCAGACATAGCTGTATTTTTCAAGGAAATACTTATATGCACCGTCGCGGATGAACAGCGCAAGCACAGGAAGAAATGCTATCGAGATAAACAGGAAGCAGACTATCACACGCCTTGCGACTCCTGTGCGGTATCCGTACGAACAGTTGCAGAGCCAGTGGTCCAGCAGCAGAAGCACCAGAAGATCAAGCACTGCGTATGCTCCTATGATCTGCCATGCATTTGTCCCTGTAAATACTTCCGCACTCATCTGCTGTACCCTGCTATTTCTGTATCTCCGAAATATATGTCACTGTGAATTTTCCGTTTTCATCCATGAGCGACTTCAATCCGTCAAGCTCTGTTTCCTCTTTGCGTTTTCCGATCTCGGCAGTCTGCATAAGGAGTCTGTAAAGGAGCGGCTCATCGTTTGTATACTCGATCTTATGCACAACGCATGAATCGAGCTCAAAGCGCTTCTTCATATCCTCTACTGCCTCATCATACGTTCCGATCTCGTCGATCAGTCCGTTGTCTTTCGCCTGCTTTGCAGTATAGATCCTGCCGTCTGCCAGCTTCTTGACATCTTTGACGCTCATGCTGCGTCCTTCGGCCACGATACCGACGAACTGTTCATACGCCTCGTCTACTAGACTCTGCAGGATCTCCTGCTGCTCTTCAGTAAGCTCCTCGGTGTAGCTTCCCATGGCCTTGTTGTCACCAGCTGTGATCGTCACCGTCTTCACACCATATTTCTTGAGAAGACCAGTGATATCATAGATAGTACCGATCGTAACTCCTATCGAGCCTGTCCAGCAGTTCCTGTTGGCTATTATCTTATCGCATGGCGCGGAGATATAGTAGCCGCCTGATGTCGCCTGTGACTTCATGTATGAATATACAGGGCGCCCTGTTGTTTCCTTGAAGTCTTTGATCGCGAGATAGAGCTCGTCCGATTCATAGACTCCGCCGCCCGGGGTATTGACCGTAATGATCAGCCCGCGGTTGTTGCTATCTTCTTTCAGCTGCTTTATCTTCTTCAGCATCCATGAATGATGATATGGCTGAGACGTAAACTCATTCCCGCTGTCGCCCTGGATCGTACCTTCCAGCTCGAGCACCGCGATATACGGCAGATTGTAATTAAGCTCATCGCTGGTATCTGTGCCGGCGTAAAAGCCATACCTCTTCAGCCCGCCGTTTATCATTCTCAATGTGAATGAGAACATCGCAATGAAGAGCAGGATCACAGCAAGCACGATCAGGACTATCGGGATCACGCTCGTTTTCTTCGGAGGCCTGTTGTCACGGCCATTCCTGTGATACTGCCCATTGTTCTGCGGCTGATACTGAGGCGGCTGTTCGTTTCCGCCCTGGAAAGAGCCGTTGTTATAGTTGTTATCTTCCATCTTTTTCTCCTGATGAGAGCATATTAAAGCTGCTCATCAACTCTTTCTGTGTTTTTCCGCCACTCTAATTCTCGAGTTCTTCTTCAGCCCAGTCGTCGCTCGACCATTCCTCGTCAGGCCATTTCTCGTTTACAAATACCTTTTTGATCATCCCATGGATGCCCAGTGCCGCTGCTGCGCCGAAGACTGCGCCGATACCAAGAGTGATCAGAATGATCTTCGCTGCTTTCGCTGCAACGCTCTTTCTTTTTTTCTCAGCTTTTTTCCTTCTCATCTCACGCCTTCCTTTCTCTTGCGGCAAGGAACTCGCAGATCACGTCTGCCGCTCCCTGTTCTCCTACAAGGCTGGAATTGATGGCGAGATCATAGTTCTTATAATCTCCCCATTTCCTTGATGTATGGTAGTTGTAATAGTTTCTTCTGGCTTTATCATATGTCGCCATTTTCTTTTCGACTTCAGCCTCGCTGTCACCGTATTCTTCGATGCAGCGGCGGATCTTGTCCTCCTTCTCGCCGTAGACAAAGACATTGACCACGTCAGGGTCGTCTCTGAGCACATAATCCGCACATCTTCCGACGATGACTCCTTCCCCGCGCTCTCCGATCTCTGTGATGACATCGAACTGCGCCAGGAAAAGCTTCTCGTTCATGGAGATCGCTTCACCGCCAAATCCTTCACCGAAACTTACTGCAGAAGACAGCGTATATGAAAAGCTGCTCTTTGCCTGGAGCTCCGCGCTCTCTATCACTTCCCTGGAAAGGCCGCTTTCTTTTGCAGCCATATCGATGATATCCTTATCGTACAGAGGGACTCCCAGTCTCTCTGCGATAAGCTTTCCGACTACTCTTCCACCGCTTCCATATTCACGGCTTATCGTTATGATCTTTTTCATACAATTCCCCTGTTTCTGACTGAAGCTATACTCTTATATATTTTATCACAACTGTGGCTCCTGCACAAATCTATTGACTCCTGTTATGCACCTGTTCTGATCGTTATCTACCCGTCGAACTGCGAGTTGTACATGCCGGCGTAGAACCCGCCTTTTGCGAGAAGTTCTTCGTGCGTGCCCTGTTCTATGATGTCGCCGTGATCCATAACGAGAATTAGATCGGCATTTCTTATCGTGGACAGGCGGTGCGCGATCACGAAGCTGGTCCTCCCTTTCATAAGGTTGTCCATAGCCTTCTGGATGAGCTCTTCTGTACGTGTGTCAACAGACGATGTCGCTTCGTCCAGGATCAAGACCCTGTTGTCAGCGAGGATCGCTCTTGCGATCGTGATGAGCTGCTTCTGACCCGCGGATACGTTTGTTCCCTCTTCATTAAGCTTCATATCGTAGCCGCCCGGAAGTGAATGGATGAAGTGGTGTATGTGCGCGGCTTCAGCGGCCTGCTCAACTTCCTCATCAGTAGCGTCAGGACGTCCATATTTGATATTGTCTTTTATCGATGCCGAATACAGCCATGTGTCCTGAAGCACCATTCCGAAGTTCTCACGGAGCGCGTGCCTGTCGTACTCTCTTATGTCGATGCCGTCGAGTCTTATCGCGCCTGCGTCAACATCGTAGAACCTCATCAGCAGCTTTACGATCGTAGTCTTTCCCGCTCCTGTAGGCCCCACGATCGCGACCTTCTGGCCCGGCTGCACATCCGCCGAGAAGTCGTGTATTACAGGTTTTTCAGGATCATATCCGAATCTCACGTGATCGAACGTTACCTGCCCCTTTGCCGCCGCATTCAGCACAGTGCTCTTCGCGACCGAGGCAGCACCTGCGAGCTTCTCCATTCCCGACTGCTTTTCTTCTCCCGCAAGCGTTCTCGCGGCTTCTGACTTTACGGCGCCGCTTTCGTCCTCTTCCTCTTCTTCCAGGAACTCAAACACTCTCTCGACCGCGGCAGACATCGACTGCACCTGGTTCATGACCTGCGCGATCTGCTGCAGCGGCTGGGTGAAATTCTTCACATATTGTATGAATGCCTGTATGTCTCCGATACCTATGACTCCTTTTATCGCGAGGAACCCGCCTGAAACGGCGACTCCCACATATCCCAGGTTTCCGACGAAGAACATCACAGGCTGCATGAGTCCTGAGATGAACTGCGCTTTCCAGGCTGAGCTGTATAACACGTCGTTGTCAGCATCAAAAGCTTTTTGTGTTTCTTCCTCACGGCAGAAGGCTTTGATCACCATCTGTCCGGAAAAGCTCTCTTCTACTTTGCCGTTGAGCGATCCAAGATACTCCTGCTGCGTTACGAAGTGCTTCTGCGAAAGCCGCACGAGCAGGCTGACCATCGTGCCTGATACCGGCAATATCACCATCGCTATAGCCGTCATGAGCGGAGATATAGTGAGCATCATTATGATAGTCCCGATCACTGTCGTCACCGACTGAATGACCATCGAGACACTCTGCGTAAGGCTCTGGACGAATGTGTCCACATCGTTCGTTATCCTTGAGAGCACATCGCCGTACGGCCTGCTCTCAAAGTATTTCATCGGCATCCTGTTTATCTTTTCAGCTATGTCGCGGCGCATCCTGTAGCCGATCTTCTGCGTGACGACAGCCATTATCTGAGCCTGTATGAGATTGAGGAAGCTCGCGGCGAGATATATCGTAAGAGTCAGCATCAGTATCTGCCAGATCCGGTCGTAGTCTATTCCGCCTGTCCCGTTTACTTTTGCCATGAACCCTTCCGCAAGCACGGTAGTCGCCATCCCCATGACTTTTGGACCGAGCACCTGGAACAGCGTGCCGCCCGCCGCGAAAAGCATGGCGAGGAGCACAGCATATCTGGCTTTACCCATGTAGCGGATAAGCTTCTTCAGCGCATGCTTCAGATCCTTTGGCTTTTCCGCAGGACCTATTGCTGCCCCCGGACCTCTTGACATCGCTACCTGTGGAGGTTTTCTGATCTCAGACTTTTCGTCAGCCATCATTCCGCCTCCTTTCTGTAAGCCGCCTTGCCGGCTGTCTCACCCGAAAGCTCTGCGAGCTCTTTTTCAGAAAGTTGCGACTCTGCTATTTCTCTATATACGCGGCACGTCTTCATCAGCTCCCGGTGAGTGCCCTTTCCGGCTATTCTGCCTTCATCAAGGACGACTATCTGGTCGGCCTTTACTATCGTGCTTATTCTCTGTGCCACGATGATCCTTGTCACGCCTCTCAGCTCTTTCTCGAGTGCTTCACGAAGCCTGGCGTCTGTCTTCATGTCCAGAGCTGAGAAGCTGTCATCAAAAACAAGTATATCCGGTTTCCTGACAAGCGCTCTAGCGATCGCGAGGCGCTGCTTCTGTCCGCCCGAAACATTGCTCCCGCCTTGTGAGACGTGCCTTTCCATTCCTTCTTCTTTATCAAAAATAAACTCGGAAGCCTGCGCTATATCCGCTGCTTCTTTCAGCTCCTCATCAGTCGCGTCCTCGTTTCCGAATCTCAGATTCTCCGCGATAGTGCCCGAGAAAAGCACCCCTTTCTGCGGCACGAATCCTATCGAGCTTCTCAGGTCTTCAAGCTTGACCTTCCTTACATCTATTCCATTGACCGATACCGAGCCACCAGTAACGTCGTAGAATCTCGGTATCAGATTCACGACCGTGCTCTTTCCGGATCCTGTGCTTCCGATTATTGCGGTCGTCTCTCCGGCTCCTGCTGTGAAGTCTATGTCTGAAAGCACATCCTCTTCAGCTCCCGGATAGCGGAAACAGACATGTGAGAAAACGACTTCCCCTCTATTGCCGCTGTCGTGCGCTTCAGGCTCTTCCGGCTCTGTGATCGATGATTCTGTCGATATGACCTCCTCGATCCTGTCCGCTGCGACGCCTGCTCTTGGAAGTATGATGGACATGAAGCTCATCATCAGGAACGAGAGAACTATCATCATCGAATAAGTGATGAATGCGGTCATCTGCCCTATCTGCATGCTGCCTTCATCTATCCTGGAAGCGGCGGTCCATGTAATGAGCACGACGAGTCCGTTCATCATGAGCATCATCGTCGGCTGCATCAGGCTCATAACCCTGCTCGTAAAGAGCTGTGTGTCCGTCAGGGCTTTGTTCGCATCATCAAAACGCTTCTCCTCCATCTTCTCGCTTCCGAATGCCCGGATGACAGGAAGACCTGTCAGGATCTCACGCGAGACAAGATTAAGACCGTCGACCAGCGTCTGCATGGCCTTGAACTTCGGTATGGTGATCGACATTATAAGCGACACGAAACCGATGACTGCAAGCACGGCGAGCACGATGATCCACGTCATGCTCGCACCGGTCCCTGCAACATTCACGATGCCCCATGCGGCCATCACAGGAGCATAAAGGAGCATCCTTAGTATCATCGTCATGACCAGCTGTATCTGCTGGACGTCGTTCGTACATCTGGTGATCAGAGATGCTGTAGAGAAATGGTCCATCTCTGCATTTGAATAGCTGAGGACTTTGCTGAACAACCTGCTCCTGAGATCTCTTCCTATACTGGCGCCGACTTTTGATGCTGAATATGCGACCACAGCGGATGCCAGAAACATGATAAGAGACATGATGAGCATCTTTGATCCCTCGCTCCAGAGGTATGCCGTCTGTGTCGCCGCCATCTCCGCCTGCGTCGCTTCTTCCGGTATCGCACCTTCATATCCATAATTGAATATGCCGATGTCGATTATATTCTGAGTATATCTCGGAAGCGCGAGATCACAGTAAGCCTGCACCATCAGCACCGCCAGGATGAACAGGATATGCAGCTTGTAATTGCTTAAATTCTTCAGAAGGTTTTTCATTAGATATCCTTACCTGCGATAATTATCTGTCAGTATGATTATACCCCAACAATCATGTATTATAAAAGCATGACCGGGTTTTTCCGCTGTTTTATCACAGTTTATAAAAAAAGACCGCAGCCGTCTTCCGGCTGCGGTCATGTATGTTTTGTCGTTCATTTCAGATGCTTTGATGATCGGTCTTACTTATCGTATTCCCCGTATTCACAGCCGATCCTCTCGGCGATTATCTCGTCGATCAGTGTCTCCCTGCCGAGTGCATCGCGGCTGTAGAGCTTAAGTGTGCCTTTCCCTGTGCCGCCGTTCCACAGCCTGTTATGGCGCTTATGGCCGTCAGGCGACTCATAGTTAATGTTCAGCATCTCCTTCTTCGGGCATCTTATCCTGGTCTCCAGTCTCGCTGTGAGCGTCGTCTGGTTGACGTACCACAGGATCTCATCTTCAGTCTCTTTGCAGTCGAACTCCGTCCTGGAACATGTCCAGACCTTGGAGAAGTTGAACTCATAGAACTTCCCCTCATAATAGATACCGCCGAGAAGCTTTCTGTTCAGCGCGACCGGTCCGATCTTCGGCCTGCCTCCGCCGATGTCGAATACGCTGTTCTTCAGCTTTTTCCCTGTGACAGCGCTCGTAAGGTCATTTGATGACAGCCATACCCACGGGCTCGTGAAATCACCGCCCCAGTTCTTATCTGAGTAGCCGTTGCAGTTCACCGCCTGTACGATGTATTTCTCTCCGTTCAGCGTGATCTCTCCTTCGAACAGAGTCTTCATGCCCTCTGCGTGCCAGAACATCTCAAATGCGTTTATCTCACGGAAAAGTCCGCTCGCTCCGTATCCCACGTTGAAAGCTATGTCCTTGTACATCTTCAGCTTCCAGCTGATCTCACCCGCATCGCACATCCATTCAGGGTGATCCTCGACGTCCTTTTCCGAAACCGAGATGCTGCCTTCAGTATACCTTTCAGAGCAGAAGCAGTCTCCGGCCTTCACCTGATACGGTACGCCGTCGGATATCTCTGTGTCTTTCAGAGAAAAGAATCTGTGCAGCTGGCCATGATCTTCGCCCCAGTATCCGGCGTTGACCATCAGATACGACGGGAGTATGCCCGCGTCCTGTTTCTCTTTATCGTTCCAAACTATTACCGGCTCGTCCTGAGCGTGCGCCGGATTGCATGTGAAGAACTCCACATAGAACGATTTGAGCTCGCCTGTTTTCTCGTTCTCGCCTGTGAATGAATGCCACCACCAGTCATATCCTTTGCGTGCAAGCGGTCCTCTGAGCATCCACCTGTCCCTTGTGATATCATTTCCGTTCATTTCGACTCCACCTTTCTTCCTGTATCGTCTCCTGACCGGCCTTATACTGGAATAATGTGCCTACTCATTGAATGCATCGTATATGGTCCTTATCGCAGTCTCAAAATCTTTATTCGATACTCCGATGATTATGTTCATTTCACTTGAACCCTGGTCGATCATTCTAATATTTATATTCTGCTCTGCAAGAGCATTGAACATCTTTGCTGAAACACCGGGGCGGAAGCTCATTCCGCATCCTACGGTAGCGATCAGCGCGATGTCAGTATACACGTCTACATTATCAGGCTTGAGCTGTGCTTCTATGTCCTCCATCACATCGTCAAGCTTGTCCTCGATCTCCTTGTTCGAGATTATGATAGACACGGTGTCGATACCGGTAGGTATGTGCTCGAAGTTGATCCTGTGGTCTTCGATGATCGAAAGAAGCCTTCTGACGAATCCTATCTCTTTATTAAGTGTATTCTTATATATCGCGATTACAGTGAAGTCTTTATTCCCCGCAATTCCGGTCACGACTCTCTTATCAGCCGGGTCATGCTCCGCTGTTATCACAGTCCCCTGGTCTTCAGGCTGATTCGTGTTTCTGATGTTGATAGGGATCCCGGCAAGCCTGACAGGGTATATCGCATCCTCATGAAGAACTGACGCTCCCATATATGACAGCTCGCGAAGCTCCATGTATGAGATATTGCCGATCGGCTTCGCGTCTTTCACGATGCGCGGATCTGCCATGAGGAATCCTGATACGTCCGTCCAGTTCTCATATATATCAGCTTTCACGGCTCTTGCCACAAGAGATCCTGTGATATCTGATCCGCCGCGTGAGAATGTTTTGATCTCTCCCGTCTCCAGATTCGTGCCGTAGAAACCCGGAAGCACCGCATGTTCATGCTTCTTAAGCTCTTCCGAGAGCCGTGCGTCTGTCTCGTCCAGCTTAACGCGGCCGCGCTTGTCGAACACGATCAGACCTTCTGTATCTACAAAATCAAAGCCAAGATACGCTGCGACGATCTTTGCGGAAAGGTACTCTCCTCTTGATACCACATAATCCCTCGGTGCTCCGCCGCTCATGCGTTCTCTTATCTCATCAAAATCTTCTGTGAGATCTATATCGATCCCCAGATTAAGCTTGACGGCGGTGAATCTGTCACAGACGACCTGAAAGATCTGGTCGCACGGGATGTTGTTCTCCATCTGCGAAAGGCACAGGAAAAGAAGATCTGTGATCTTATTGTCGCCGTCGAATCTCTTTCCCGGCGCCGATACTACCACATATCTTCTCTCAGGATCTGCTGATATGATCCTGCGCATCTTATCAAGCTGTATGCCGTCTGCGACGGATGAACCGCCGAATTTTGCTACTTTAACTCCCAATTGTTCTAACTCCCAACTTCTGTTAATCTCAGTGACAGTATAATATACTTTTTCACTTAATTTTACCAGCAGCGCCCGGTAACGGCAATTGTTTTTTCCGTTCGGGCGCTGTTTAAAATGCTTTAAAATTGTATCGGAAATGTATTGTGCTATTTATTGAGCTCTGCCTTGAGCTCATCGACCTTATCTGTATGCTCCCATGGAAGATCCACGTCGGTCCTTCCAAAGTGTCCGTAAGCTGCTGTCTGCCTGTAGATAGGGCGTCTTAAGTCGAGCTTCTCGATGATCGCTGCCGGTCTGAGATCGAAATGCTTTTTTACGATCTCTGCAAGCTGCTCGTCGTCTACTTTTCCTGTGCCGAAGCTGTCCACCATGATCGATACAGGCCTTGCTACTCCGATAGCGTAGGCCAGCTGGATCTCACATCTATCGGCGAGCCCAGCCGCGACCAGGTTCTTGGCTACATATCTTGCCGCATATGACGCTGAGCGGTCGACCTTTGTAGGGTCTTTCCCCGAGAAGCATCCGCCGCCGTGGCGCGCGTATCCGCCGTAAGTATCAACTATGATCTTTCTGCCGGTAAGTCCTGAATCACCCTTCGGTCCGCCTATAACGAAACGGCCTGTAGGATTCACGAGGATCTTGGTATCGTCATCCATGAGCTCTGCCGGGATGATCGGCTTGATCACGTACTCGATCATATCCTTCCTGATCTGCTCCTGTGTTACGTCAGGGTCATGCTGTGTGGAAACGAGTACAGTGTCGACTCGCTTTACTTTATCATCGTCATATTCAACTGTGACCTGAGTCTTCCCGTCCGGCCTCAGATATGTCAGCGTCTTGTCCTTTCTGACCTCAGCGAGCCTTCTCGCAAGCTTGTGCGCAAGAGAGATCGGCATAGGCATGAGCTCAGGCGTCTCGTTGCAGGCATACCCGAACATCATACCCTGGTCTCCGGCTCCGATCGCCTCTTTTTCGTCATCCATCAGGCCTTCTTTATGCTCCAGAGCGTCGTCTACTCCCATCGCTATGTCACTCGACTGCTCGTCGATCGCCGTTAGGACGGCGCATGTGCTGCCGTCAAAGCCATACTTGGCTCTGTCGTATCCGATATCGCAGATCACATTTCTTACTATCGACGGGATATCTATATAGCATTTGGTACTTATCTCGCCCATTACCATGGCATATCCTGTGATCGTTGTGGTTTCACAGGCTACCCTTCCGTACGGATCCTCCGTCAGGATCGCGTCCAGGATCGCATCCGAGATCTGGTCGCAGATCTTGTCTGGATGCCCTTCTGTCACTGATTCAGAAGTAAAAAATTTTTTCATGTCGTACTCCCCTCTGCATTGTAGAAAAAAAGAAAATGCCTTTTCTTATCAAAAAGAAAAGGCATGACATACTTGGATATCATTCCTCATCTTTCAGATAACGGATATCTGTAGGATTTGGCACCTTGCCAGTCATCACCCTACCGCGCACATCACAGGATCGACCTGTCCCTGCGCCATCGGCAGACTTTCACGACCTTCACAGGTTGCCGGGCTTCAAAGGGCCTATTCCCTCAGCCACTCTTGATAAGGACGATTTAATTATACTATGTGCATGTCTGTTGTCAAGAGCTCCAGCCGTTAAAACAGGTTCTGCACCTTGTCTTGCATGTGGTTTCACAGTATACTTTAAGTACAAAGAAGATTTTGATGCTGTGCCATGGGAAAACAGCGGATCTTACAGACGGAGACTTGTATGACAGAATCACCTTTCGAAGTAATAAAGGGCGGCCTGGACGGAATACCCGCGAGCCCCGATGAAGAGCAGAAGCCCTATTCTTTCGTATCGGCGTGGATCACTGACACGAGGCTCATGGGCGTGAATGCCATGTGCATATACTGGAAAGACCGGCTCGATACGGATCTGCACCAGTATTTCTATTTCGACGCGGTGGATACAGGATTTGAAAGGTTCGATGAAGTGAGCGGAAGTGACGGAGACGCTCTCAGAGAGATGGAGATCTCCTATGCGGGCGGTCTCGGCGGACGTAAAGTCGAGATCTGCGAGGCTGAGGCACTTTATCTGATCCAGAAATTCATGAAAGTGAACAAGAGGACAGGTGAGCCGCTTCCCAGGATCACGATAAGGCTGAAAAAGATGCTCCAGCGGAAGGCGGATCTCACCGGCGGCCAGGAAACAGTTCTGATGCAGAAGATCTGTAAGCAGCCACTCTCAACAAATGAGAAGATAAACTATTTCATGATGCGTACCTGTGACAGCGATGAAGATGGAATGAGATTCCTGTCCGGCGGGAAGCTCGGCCGCGAACAGTCGCCATGCCGCGGGACTCTGTATACTCTCCACAGCAATCAGATAAGCTATACTACAAAGAATACAGCCGTATGCAGGTCACTGGTCGAATCAGATCAGCGGTATGAGCTGTGGATCTCAGAGATAACCATATCCGACGGGAACATCTCTTCATATAAAAGAACTTCACGTATGAAGATATCAGAGACTGAGGCGTACATGGCTCTTTCCCATTCGGAATTCATAATGGTATATAAGATGGCTGATGATGCCGAGGCGCTGACACAGGACTCGACTCCTTTCACCAGGCGGTCTTCACTTGTAGAGGAAGAGGACGGGATATCCTTCATGCTGTTCAGGCCGAACAACAATCACGTCGATACCAGTGACTTCAAGCTGTATGACGACATATTCGGGATCTACCACATCACGTCGACCGGGCAGTTTATCTGTTCTTCAGGAGACCAGAGGGACCTGGCTATGATGGAGCTGGATCTGGTGTTCTCGCCGATATTCAAGTCACTCACACTGATAGGGAACTACGAGCTCAACGAGCCGGTCATGGCCCAGTTCCTTTCAAGCGGCTATAATGACTTCAACGATTTCCTAAAACAGATCACAAGGCCGACTGATTAGCCGTAAAAAAATGCCGTTATTATGTCAACAATTGTTCGCGGCGGAACGGATGTTTTTCACATCTGCGAGCATGGCTGAATTCTGCGTTGCTCGTGGGTTATCCACATGTTATTCACAGCCTCGGAGCAAAATTTATCAACTTAGGCATGTGGATAGTTTAAAACGCTGCACACATTGAAAATACAGACCGTTCAGCGTGCTCGTCTCTTGTCAATATGAAGTTATCCACATTTTGTGTTCTTTTTTCAGCAATTTTTTCCATACAGCGGAGGATGCGATGAAAACCACTAAATTATTTGAAAACAACACATATCTGACGTCATGCACGGCAGTAGTCCAGGATGTGTCAGACGAACATCTGTCCGCAGATAATGGCGAACAGATGTGCCGCATCGTATTTGACAGGACAGTGTTCTTTCCAGAGGGCGGCGGCCAGAGCTGCGATGTCGGGACTGTCAAATTTACAGAACACGGTGAGCAGGTCTTTAATGTAAACGACGTTCAGGAAGAGCACGGGATCATATATCATACGATATCGGGAAGTGCTCCGTTCCCTGCTCCCGGTGACGAGATGATGCTCACCATAAACTGGGGCCATAGATTCGACAACATGCAGCGACACCTTGGCGAACATATCCTTTCCGGAGCTTTCTACAGGCTTTTCGGAGCTGTCAACAAAGGCTTCCACATGGGAGAAGATTACATGACTATCGATCTGGGCTTTGATCATGACATACAGGACCGGCTTGGGCTGCCGCATGCAGATCTCGTTACATGGAAAATGGCAGAGGAAGCTGAAAATGAAGCTAACAGAGTGATATGGCTCGACGCGCCGGTAACACGCTCGCATTTCGACAGACGCGAAGAGGCAGAGAAGATGCCGCTTCGCAAGAAGCTTGCCTTTGACGAAGACATATCCATCGTGACAGTCGGCGATCTGCCAGAGCCCTACGACTGTGTAGCATGCTGCGGCACTCATCCGTCGTCAGCCGGCCAGGTCGGCATCATCAAAATATATAAGATCGAGCCGAACAAAGGCATGTCGCGCATCTATCTGGAGTGCGGGCAGCGCGCGCTCAGACATTATCAGAAGCGCCTGAACGACATGTACGATATCGCATGCGACATGTCATGCGGCTTGGAAGACCTTAAAGAGAAATATGAGATAGCTCAGCAGAAGACAAGAGTGCTCCATGACAGGCTGTCCGGCATGACCAGGCGCGTAGTCGCAGGCGAGGCAGGCTCCATCCTTGCGTCCGGCAAAAAGACCGAGATCAGATATTACGACGACCTCAGCACTGATGATATCCTCTCAATAATAAAGCAGATCGACAGACTGAAGAAATCTTCTGCCGGATGTCCTTCTCTCGTCTTACTGATCAATACAAATGAAAACACGATCATCCTCGCGTCGCCTGACGAAAGCAGCGACTGCGGGAAGATCGTAAAAGAAAACGCCCCTGCCTTTTCAGGCAGAGGCGGCGGTAAGCCTCAGACGGCGCGCGCAATGTTCGGCACGCCTGACGATCTTAAAGGATTCATATCCAGGATCACATCTTTATAAGGAGCACCAGCAGTATAATAAGCGCGATGCCTCCGAATACCACGATATTAAGCAGATTGCGCCCGCTGTGGTCTTCCCCGGTGAGCACCTTCTCTTTATCTGTTATTATCGACGGTACTACTTCGTTTTCCTGAGCGAATACGACGTCTGCTTTCTTCTGTGCAGGCAGTACCTCTTCTGTTTCATCTGAAGCAGCTTCTGCTGTCTGTTCGCCGGCGGCTTCTGCCTCAGCTTTTTCTTCAGCAGCCCCTGCTTCTTCCGCCTGTTCCTTCGACTCAACAGCCGCAAGTATCTCATCAGCTGTTTCAGTGCTCTTTTCCTGCGCTACCGCCTTCGGGAGCTCTATCGTTTCTTCGATCGAAGGAATATGTTCTTCTTCTGCTGTCTCCTGTGGCGCTGGCTCAGGCTCGATCTTTGGAGCCTCAAATGAGAATGCCGACCCCTGTGTACCAGCTGTACTGCCTACGCTGTATCCTGCCCACTGATCTGCTGATGCTGCAGGTCCTTCAGGCTCCGCCGGCGCTTCTTCAACAGCCTCTGCCTCTTCAGCATGGATCTCTTCCGGTGCTTCCTCCTGGACCGGGATCTCAGCGGCTTCAGGCTCGGCCTCAGCCGGAGTTTCAACTGTTTCAGGCTGTACCGGAACCTCCGATGCTTCAGGCTCGATCTCAGCCGGAGCTTCAGCGACCGCCTCTTCTATGGCAGGCTCCTGTTCAGCAGCCATCTCTTCAGCAGGAATCTCTTCTGGTATCTCTTCTTCTGCCGGAGCCTCTGCGGCCTCTTCCTTTATTCCATAAAGTCCGGAATATGCTTCAAGGCTCGATCCGCCTTTGAAGCCATACATATCTGCCAGTCTGACAGGTCCTTCTGCTTTAGCTTTTTCTTCTGCTTCACGTCTCGCCTCCTCGGCGAGTCGCGCTTCTTCTTCAGCTTTACGTCTCTCTTCCTCGAGACGGGCTTCCTCGGCAAGTCTTGCTTCCTCAGCGAGGCGTGCCTCCTCTTCGGCTTTACGTCTCTCTTCCTCGAGACGGGCTTCTTCAGCCAGACGGGCCTCTTCTTCAGCTCTCAGCCTTTCTTCCTCTGCGCGTGCTTCTTCCTCTGCCAGTATCGCCTCTTCTTCGAGACGTGCTTCTTCAGCCTTCAGCCTTTCACGCTCAAGGCGTGCTTCCTCTTCAGCCCTGGCCTCTTCTTCTGCTCTGGCTTCCTCTTCAGCTTTTATCCTCGCCTGCTCAGCGATACGGGCTTCTTCCTCTGCACGTGCTTCTTCTTCAGCTGCTATTCTGGCCTCTTCCGCAGCGCGCGCTTCCTCTTCAGCCTTCTGTTTCTCTTCTTTAGCCTGACGAGCTTCTTCAATAACGCGCTGCTGGTCTTCCTCAGCCTCGCGCCTTCCCGCTTCAGCGGCGATCCTCGCCTCTTCTGCGATCCTCTGGCTCTCTTCAGCTATACGCCTGCTTTCTTCCGCTGCCTGCCTTGCCTGCTCAGCTATCCTCTGGCCTTCTTCAGCCGCGAGTCTTGCTTCTTCGGCGATACGCTTGTCTTCTTCTGCTTTCTGGCGGGCTTCCTCTTCAGCGAGGCGCTTTTCCTCATCCGCCTTCTTTCTTTCAGCTTCTGCCTGGATCCTCGCCTCTACGGCATTCCAGTACTCTCCATTATCAAAATCAACTTCCTCGATATCGGCCGAGAAAGCTTTTGTCAGCGGATTATCGAAGAGAATACCCGTCTGATCACCGAAGATCTCACCGATCTCTGTTCCTGACGCATCATAGAGATAGTCACGCATTCCCGAAATGAGCTTGCCGTTCTCGCCCTTCGGCCGGAACATGACGAGTACTGAAGAAAGCGGCTTGTCAGAACAGTTCTTCAGATACATGCGGGCGATGATGCGCCCGGTCTTGTTGTCTTTGATAAGTCCGCCAGCTTCGATCGTTACCGGCGCCTTCTCAAGATTATCTATGTCAGTCAGAGTATAAAGCTTTTCAAGTCTATCACTCATAATTCACCTCCGCATTCAGGAGATACTTATTCACTATACTAGATTTTACCTTATATTCGGGTATTATTCAACAATAAAAACCGGGACGAGCCCGGTTCTGTTATCACATCTTCATAAGCATCGCGACCTCGTTCGGGTTGAGCTTCCGGTACTGGCCGGGCTTAAGATGCCCGAGGCCGATTCCGCCGACTGACAGGCGGGTAAGCTCTTCCACATGCTTCCCGACCGCTTCGAACATGCGGCGGACCTGACGGTTCTTGCCTTCGTGGATCGTGACCTCAAGTATCGTAGAATGCTTTGTCCAGCTGACTACGTCGACCCTTGCGCGCGATGTCACGAACCCGCCGATGTCCACGCCGTGCCTGAGCTTCGACACGTCTTCCTTGCTGATCATTCCGGCGATCCTGACCTGATACAGCTTCTCGATCTGATGCTTCGGATGCGTCAGGTGATACGAGAAATCGCCGTCATTCGTCACGAACAAAACCCCCGCGGTGTTGTAGTCGAGCCTTCCTACCGGGAACAGCCTCTCATCATTGTCCGCAAACAGATCGATCACGGTCATCCTGTCTCTGTCGTCAGTAACAGACGTCACACAGCCGACAGGCTTATTCAGGAGATAGTAAACTTTATTCATCAAAGGCCTCACGGCCTGTCCTTCATATACGACTTCATCGTGATCCTGCACGTCGTAGCCAGGGGTGGTCATGACCTCCCCGTTGACTTTGACCTTGCCGTCTTTTATCAGCTCGTCAGCCTTGCGCCTGCTGCAGATGCCGGCGTCCGCAAGATATTTATTTATCCTCATCTGATGCCTCCCCGGCGCCTGCCATCTCTGCCTCTGCGACTTTCATCATGAGCGCGCACTCGATGCGCTTACGGAACAGGTCGCAGCCATACTTATACACACCGGTCACTGACCCGGTCCCGTGATACGCGTTCGCCGCGCAGCCGCCGGAACAGTAAAGCCTGGCCCAGCATCCGCGGCATTCCTCGCGCGCGTAGACGTTGCACATCTTGAACTCTTCTTTAATGTCTTCACGGTCGATCCCGTTCCATATATCGCCCATCCTGAACTTCTGCTCACCGACGAACTGATGACAAGGATACAGGTCGCCCCAGGGCGTCACCGCGAAATACTCAGTCCCGGAGCCGCACCCTGAGATGCGCTTGTAGATGCACGGTCCCTGTGTGAGATCGATCATATAGTGATAGAAGGTTATCGGGTGTCCGGCCTTCTCGCGCTCGAGCATGCTCTTCGCCAGGATCTCATACTGCTCGTAGATCTTAGGCTTATCCTCTTCAGTCAGAGCATACGGCTCGTCAGGACTGCATACTACCGGCTCCATCGACAGCTGATCAAAGCCCAGATCGGCCATATGGAAAATATCGTTCGTAAAGTCCACGTTGTTGTGCGTGAACGTTCCGCGCATGTAATAGTTCTTTCCGCCGCGTGCTTTGACGAGTTTCTGGAACTTAGGCACTATCATGTCATAGCTCCCCTCGCCCGTTATCGTCTTGCGGAGAGCGTCATGGACTTCTTTACGGCCGTCCAGGCTCAGCACTACGTTATGGCACTCACGGTTCACAAAGTCGATCACTTCGTCATTTATCCCGACGCCGTTAGTAGTAAGCGTGAACCGGAAATTCTTGTTGTGCGCTTTCTCGATCGATCTGGCATATTCGACTGTTCCCTTGACCACGTCCCAGTTCATGAGAGGCTCTCCGCCGAAGAAGTCGACTTCAAGATTCACATGACTACCTGAATTCTCGATCAGAAAATCCATCGCGCGCTTTGCGGTGTCAAGCGACATCAGAGCGCGGTCGCCGTGGAATTTTCCCTGGCTTGCGAAACAGTACTCGCAATTCAGATTGCACGTATGCGCGACATGGAGGCACAATGCTTTGATCTCTGTGTGCCTGTTCTTGAGATATGTCGCTTTCGGCTCGTAAATATCCGGCGAAAAGAGCTTCCCTGCCTCTATGAGCTCATCAATGTCACGGAACGCAGCGTCAACTGATTCATCCGTCTCATCCGGATAATCAGCCAGTATCCTCGCCTTTATCCTTTCTTTTTCTCCGGCCGGGAACAGATCTGAGACAGAGTGTCGTTCACTGCCCGCATTCCTTGATCTGCCCTGTTCCGGACTGGAACTCAATGCATCAGAAAAATAGCGGATGATGTCGTAGCAGACATCATCCACGTAATGCACCGAGCCGCTGTTAACGTCAAGAACGATATTATAACCGTTCAGCCTGTACTGATGTATCATCGTCCGATTCTTTCTAACACAAACGAGGATCCGTCAGGATCCCCGTCTCGATCTGCTTATAATATACTGATTACTGATCCTTTTCGCACTTCTGATTGGCAACGCCGCATGAAGTCTTGCATGCTGACTGGCATGATGTCTGGCACTCGCCGCATCCGCCGTTGTTCATGCTTTCTTTAAGGTCTCTTGTTTCCAGTGTCTTGATTCTTTCCATGATAATTTCCGCCTTTCTATCAACTAAAGCGATTTTACGCCAAAAATAAACCTCTGTCAAGTTCTGCCGGAGCCGCGCACTGACGAGTTCTGCCGAAGCAGCGCCGCGGACATCCGGTTGTGCCTCTGCTGCAGATCACTCCTGCTGTGTATCGGAACCTAATGCTTCTGCTATCGCTGTCACCGTCTGCTCGAGATCAAGCCCGTCCGTGTCGACGATGAGCGCCGCCTCTTTTTCATACAACGGGATACGCTCATTATACAGATCTTCGATCGTCTGTCCCGGCGCAAGCGTGACACCGCGCGTTGCTATGTTGCTCAGGCGCTTCACGATCTCCCCGCACGGGACTTTGATGTAGACGATAGTGTCGCCTGCATTCCGGAATCTCTGCATGTTGTCATGTGAATATACCGCACTTCCGCCGGTCGCGATGACGTAGTTGTCGCCCCCGAAGTTACTGATCACAGCGTCTTCCACATCGCGGAAATACGCGTTCCCGCGCTCGTCGATTATCTCCTGGAGCGCCTTGCCCTCGAACTTCTGGATCAGAAGGTCTGTATCGACAAAGCTCTTTCTGAGCGTTTTCGCAAGCAGGACTCCAGCCGTGCTTTTACCGCATCCCGGCATCCCGATAAGGACCACGTTATTCATCGTCCGCCTCTTTTTCTCCAGTCATATCTATAGTCATCTGACGTGGATCTGTGTCACTGTCGTCTTCTTCTACGTCCAGCACGCCTTCCAGATCCTCGATCTCCGGAAGCTCGTCCAGGGTCGCGAAGCCGAAGTTCTTAAGAAACGTATCAGTCGTCGCATATAATATAGGACGGCCTACTGCGTCGGAGCGGCCTTTCTCACAGATAAGGCCTTTATTCTGAAGCCCTTCTATTACCCTGTCGCATTTGACTCCTCTGATCGAGTCTATCTCGCCTTTCGTTACCGGCTGACGGTATGCGATTATCGCAAGCACCTCAAGCGCAGCCTGTGAAAGCCTTCTCACTTTGACCGGCGTGCAGAGCCTCTTTACTATATCTTCGTTTTCGGGACGCGTTACGAACTGAAACGACTCATTCACCCTGCGGATCATGATCCCGCGTCCTTCCCTGTCATATTCATCGGCCAGTTCCTGAAAGAGCTCCATCGCGTCTTTTTTGCTGATGTCCACCACATCAGCCGCATCCTTGGCCGAAAGCGGCTGACCCCAGATATAGAGCATCGACTCGAACGCCGATTTTATCGATTTTCTATCAAGCATCTCCGCTCCTTTCCATCTCCTGGTCAGCTGTCTCTTCCGCTATCGCTTCATTGCTGGCAGCTTCTGCATTGTATGTGTGTATGTCTATTTCTCCAGGCCGTACTGTTATATGTCCGTATGTTTCCTTCTGCTCGGCATCCAGATAGCGGTCGCGCATCATCTGGAGGAGTGATGTGAAACTCACGATCGTGTTGTACCGCATCACGCCGGACAGTTCCTTCGGATCCCGGTCAGGATCTCTTCCGTCAGCACCGCCTCTGTAATGGAAGCTGAGCGGAGGAATGAGGTCGCGGAAATCTTTTTCGGTCATGTCTCCTGAATCCAGAGCGCGTACAAAGGTATCTCTGATAAACACCATCCTGCTTTCCATCGTCTCACGCTCCCGCTCGATCCTGGTATAGCGGCGTCTTGTCTCTTCTATCCTCTGCTTCCTGATAAGGAACTGATTGAAGGCTCTGGCAAAATCAGCAAGTCCCAGACTCAGATATTCGTCAGGATTATCAAGATATTCTGAAATGTCCTCCTGCAGCTTCTCGAGCATGCTCTCTGTAGCCTCTGCCTGTTCACCGAGCATGATGCTTGCCATCTTGCACCGTTTATATGCGATGAGTCTTTCAACCAGCGCGTTTCTCGGGTCTTCTAGGACCACACCTGCAGCATCCGGCTCAGCATGCGGAAGCATCATCCTGGACTTTATGTTCAGCAGCTCCGCCGCAAGCACGAGAAATTCAGAAGATACACTTACGTTCATCTCCTTCATCGTGCTCAGATATTCCAGATACTCCCCTGTGATCTCCGAGATCCTGATGTCATAGATACTCATCTCTGAATTCTCGATCAGGTAGACGAGCAGGTCGAAAGGACCCTCGAACTCACGGAGCTTTACTTTATAGCTCATAGTTCCTTTATAGCTTTAAGGTTCTCCGCGTACGGCGGCCTTACGATACCTTTTTCAGTCACGATCGCAGTTATCAGCTCAGCCGGCGTTACGTCGAATGATGGATTGTAGGTTTTGATGCCTTCCGGCGCCATCGGCTTCTCGTACCACATCTTGTAAATCTCATCGCCGTCTCTGAGCTCGATCTCGATATCATCTCCGGTCGGAGTATCCAGGTCGAGAGATGACGTAGGCACGAACATGTAGAATGGGATATTGTACTCCTTCGCGACTATCGCGAGCGCATTCGTCCCGATCTTATTGGCACCGTCGCCGTTTGCAGCCATGCGGTCGCATCCTACGACCACAGCGTCTACCCAGCCGTTCTTCATGACCTGATTCGCCATGCTGTCACAGATCAGCGTAACGTCGATCCCGGCTTTGCTCAGTTCAAAAGCTGTAAGACGCGATCCCTGAAGCACCGGCCTTGTCTCATCGGCGAACACCTTGAAGTTGTATCCCTTATCCTGCCCGAGATAAAGCGGCGCAAGGCTTGTTCCGTATTTTGCGGTAGCAAGCGTTCCGGCATTGCAGTGTGTCAGGATGCCCATACCTTTAGAAAGCAGGCTGAGTCCGTACTCTCCCATACTGCGGCAGGCGTCTTCATCCTCCTGCCTTATATCTCTGGCCTCCTGAAGCAGCATCTTCTTCGCGGCTGAAACAGAGCCGTCAAAACTTCTGAGCTTTTCTACGAGTCTGTCAAGCGCCCATCCAAGGTTGACCGCTGTCGGCCTGGCCTTTCTCAGATATTCAGCAGTCGACTCGACTTCCTCGATGAATTCCCCCATTTTCTCCGCTTCGCTGTCTCTTGTAGCTACATAGAGTCCGAAGGCTGCGGCGATACCGATCGCAGGGGCTCCTCTTACTCTAAGCTTCTTGATAGCAAAATACACATCTTCCTTCGTCTCGAGCGTGAGATATTTCTCTTCGCCCGGAAGACGTGTCTGGTCAAGTATCACCAGCTCATTGTTCTTGAATTCAACAGATGCAATATCGATCAATTCTTTTTCTTCCTTTCCGCATTTCCTTAGTCTGTAATCTATATTTAAGCCTTAATCTGCTTATTGTCGTTTTCGTCAGGCTTTTTTTCATCGGCTTTGCTGTCGTCAGTGTTTTTTCCTTCGGATCTGTCCTTCTCTTTTGCATCCTGCATCCTGATCACCGGTACTTTGTGGTTTTGATCGGTGAGGAAGACATATATGTACAGGAACGCCGTAAGAATAAGCATGACAGACTCAAGATACAGGTCGCGGCTCATGATGACCGCCGCCATGCCCATAATGGCGCAGATGCCGTAGATCATGAGTACCGCGCGGCGCTGGCCGTAGCCTAGCCTCATCAAGTGATGGTGCAGATGCTCTTTATCCGGCGACATGATAGGCTTTCCCGACACTACGCGCCTGAGGATAGCAAATGCCGTATCAAAGATCGGAATGCCGAGCACGAGGACCGGTACTATCACCGCGAGCAGCGTGGACCTCTTCAGAGGACTTATGACCGCAAATATGGCGATCATGAACCCCAGGAAAAGCGAGCCGCTGTCGCCCATGAAGAGCTTTGCCGGATAGAAGTTGAACGGCAGGAAACCGAGCGAGCTCCCCGCGATCGCCATCATTCCGACGCAGACCACCATCATTCCATACCTGTCGCCATGGATATACGCGACGTACGCGATAGAAAGCGCCGCGATCGCCGCGACTCCTGCCGCGAGTCCGTCAAGCCCGTCGATCAGGTTTATCGTGTTCGTGATCCCGACGATCCAGAGAACCGTGACTATCAGGCATACAGCCGTTCCAAACTGCCAGTGGCCGCCTCCGAAATAGTTGGTGATGAATGTGATCCGGAGCCCCATATAGTACATCAGTACGGCGATCGCTGTCTGGCAGGCAAACTTGAACTTCGCGTTAAGACCGCCTTTCACGATGTCATCAGCCGCACCAAGAGCATATATCAACGTCCCTCCGACCAGAATGGCAGGCAGGCTCTCATTTCCATGCAGAAAATACAGTATCGAACACATCGTCCCCAGGTAGATGGCCATACCGCCGAATCTCGGCATCGGCTTATCATGCATGCCCCTTGCCTTGGGGATGTCCATAGCATGTATCTTCGGCGCGAGCCATATCGCCACCGGAGTCATGGCACACGAAATAACGAATGCCATTGCAAACGCACCGAATATCTCTTTTATTGTAAGCTGTATCAACATATCTTGCTTATCTGCCTCTACCCATTAAAAACTTCGGCGCTTATTTCTTCTCCAGTCTTTCAACTGTGATCCCCGCTTCACCGAGGATCTGCTTGGACAGCTCGTCAGGATATCCTTCCCTGATAACGATCCTCTTTATTCCTGCGTTTATTATCATCTTTGCGCAGATCGAGCACGGATGATGAGTTATGTAGATAGTCCCTCCATCGATGCTCTCTCCGAGGCATGCAGCCTGGATTATCGCATTTTGTTCAGCGTGCAGCGCTCTGCATAGCTCATGTCTCTCGCCCGACGGAACGTGGAGCTTCTCTCTTAAGCAGCCGCCGAGCTCCGCACAGTGTGCGAGGCCTTTTGGCGCGCCGTTGTATCCCGTCGCCATCGCATGCTTGTCTCTTACGATTACCGCTCCGACGTGACGTCTCAGGCAAGTCGACCTCTGGGCCGTAAGCTCAGCCATCTCCATGAAATACTCGTCCCATGTAGGGCGATTGTCTATCATTCTCTCTTCATCTTCCATAATTCATCCTCTGCTAAAACATTCTATTCTGATATGTCCAGCCCTAAAGCGGCAGGCATTTCTCCAGCAGGTACTTCACGTATCCGCTGCTGGTATATGCCGCAAACCTCTGGTACTGGTCAGATTTACTGCTGTCAGCGTAATCGCAGACACTTTTTACTATCAATGCCTTCGGCCTCGGCTCTTTGGCATTTTCCGCAGCGTACAGAACGCTGTATGATTCCATATCCAGACCTACAGTCTTCGGAAACAGCGCTTTGATCCTCTTGTCCACAAGCTCTGTGTTTGCAACGACGTAGCTCCCGCAAGCCATCGGCCCGATGTGAACATGGAACTCATTGTCCGGATCATCCTTAGTTTTACGGACTATATCCATTATTTCATCATCGACGTGGATCATCACAGGCCTCGGGAGAAACCCCAGGTCTCCGAATCTGATCTCTGATTCGTCGGAGCCTACATACTTCCCCGTTGAATAATCCCAGATCATATCAGGAACTATAACGTCGCCGTAAAGCTGTGCAGCCTCTTCCCCGATGCCGGCAGCGATCCCGCTCATTATCAGATATCTCGGGTGGAAAGCGGCTGTGGCCTTTGCTGCAAGCATCGTCGCCGCGGTCATTCCCATTACCTTCTGCTGGCAGCATACGATCTTATATTCCTCGTCGCCGCGCTGAAAGTATGTCTCGAAATAATCCTGCTGGTCACCCCTGACATGGACTTTGTGCCACTCCTTGAACAAGTGCTTTACACTTCTTGTCTCAATTTCGACCGCAGTCAGTATGACCGCAGAGCACTCATAATCATCCATATTCATTCAACCTGTCGTTTCTGAAAAAACCTTCATCAGGCAAAGTCCCTGAGGCGGCGCTGTATGTCCAGCCTGTGTTCTGTCTCTGCTCTCGATGATCCTTTTGAGATCATCAGGCTCGCGCTTCCCCAGTCCGACTTCAACGAGCGTTCCTGTGATTATTCGTACCATATTGTACAGGAATCCGTCGCCGCTTATGTCGATGAAGATATCCCGCGCATCAATCTCACTATCCTGGCGCTGTACCGGAATGTCCCACGCTTCAGCGGCACTGTCCCGGCTTTGTACCGGCTCTTCGTTTATACCGATGTCCTTTATGGTGCGCACGGTGGTTTTGCCCGGCTCGCCCCCGGCTGCCTGGAAGCACCTGAAGTCATGCATGCCTTTGATGTATTCCGCAGCCTCCCGCATCTTTGAAACGTCGAGGTTTTGTGTCACGAGATACCTGAAGTTCCTGTCGAACACAGGCATCTCAGCAGCGTTCCGGATCGAGTATCTGTACGTCTTCCCGGCCACACTGCCGCGAAGATCAAAATCTTCTGCGACTTCTTCAGCACGGATGATTCGGACGTCGTCATTTTCCGCCCTGCTCTCCGGTCTTCCCTGAAGCCTGCTGTTCAATACTCTGGCGAGCTTATCAACCGGCACCCTCAGGTCGGCGCTGAAGACCGCCTTCTGATCACAGGCGTGCACCCCTGCGTCAGTCCTGCTCACGCCGTCGACAGTCACCGGCTCGCCGATCAGCTCTGTCAAAACTTTCTCGATCGTCCCCTGGACTGTCCTCACTTCCGGCTGGCGCTGCCACCCCGAAAAGCCCGTACCATCATATTCAATTGTCAGCAGAACTCTCTTCTCCATAATAAATCTGAAAAGCCTGCTCCGCCGCATCACTTCGCAGGCAGAACATTCTCTCCTGTAATATATGAGAGTATACCACAAAACAGATATTAGTTCCACCTTCTTGTACAGCACAGGCAGGCCGGACAATTCCAGTTCGACAATCGTACAGTGCCGACCTGATGTTTATACAGTACCAGCCTGACAACTGTATCGTGCAGAACCTGACGCATATATCGCGCCAGCCTGATGGCTTATATCAAAAAAACCGGACAAGGTCAGCCTTGTCCGGCACTTCATAATGCCTGTTATGCTCATAATACCTCAGCAAGGGTCTTCAGATCCTCATCCGTTGTGGACCAGCTTGTCGCGAAGCGTACGACTGTGTGTTCGTCATCTGCCTTCTCCCAGAAACCGTACTCGACAATTCCTTTCAGTTTTTCCAGGCGCGAGTCTTCCATGATCACGAACTTCTGATTGGTCGGTGTCTCCATATAGATCTTGATTCCCTTGTCTCTGAGGATCTTTTCAAGTTTTTCTGACATCTCGATCCCGTGGCGGCCTATCTCATAATACAATGTGTTTTCGAAAAGGCCACATTCATTGCCCGGTGCGTTCTGATCGGTTCCGGATCCTGTGTCAGGTGCATTCTGAGCGGCGCCGGATCCTGTGTCAGTTGGGAAGCTGGAGAACAGTGTATCGAACTGGACGCCGAGCAGTCTCCCTTTTGCCAACAGAGCACCACGTTTCTTCACCGCGTTCATAAAATGCTCTGGCCTGTTTCCGCGCGTGAAAACTATGGCTTCGCCGCACAAGGCTCCGCACTTGGTCCCGCCGATGTAGAAAACATCGCAAAGCTCTGCAAACTCATGAATCGTCAGGTCGCATGCGCTGCTTGCAAGTCCATATGCCAGCCTGGCGCCGTCTATATATAATGGCATCCCATATTTTCTACAGACTTCATGGAGATCTTTTAACTCGTCTTTTGTATACAATGTCCCCCATTCGGTAGGATACGAAATATAAACCATGCCCGGGAAGACTTCATGCTCATGGTTTTCATCCGAATAAAAGCCAGCGATATAGTCATCAACCGTTGAAGCTTTGATCTTGCCGTCGGTCTGTGTGAGCGGGATCACCTTGTGACCTGAATATTCGATCGCGCCCGCCTCGTGTGTCGTGACATGTCCTGTGTCAGCCGCAAGCACGCCTTCCCAGTCGTGGAGCATCGTCGAGATCACGATCTGATTGGTCTGAGTGCCGCCCGCGATAAATTCCACATCCGCATCCGGTATTCCGACTGCAGCACGGATAAACGCCTTTGCCCGGTCGCAGTATTCGTCCGTTCCATATCCAGGCAGCGGTTCCATGTTCGTTCTCAAGAGGGTTCCCAGGAGCTCCGGATGTGCCCCGGCTACGTAATCACTTGCAAAAGAAACCATGTAGACCTCCTTCTGATCCATACTTGTTTTCTCTTCTCATATTAGAACACAAAACACATGAAGTAAAGGGAAAAGCAATGACGTGCGAGTTCACCCATATTCGGTGACAGCACGACTAGCCGCCTTAGCATTCCACTTTTGCCGCACTTTTCATCAGATCCTTGCTCATTTTTCTTCAGGATCCTCACTTGCAGGCTGTTTCTGTAGAAAAATGCTTCGGAATTCTCTGTTTTACTACACTTTTCATCAAAACATTGCCATTTTTTCTACAGAACCTCCTCTTGTTGGCTGTTTCTGTAGAAAAATGCTTTGGATTTCCCTGTTTTACTACACTTTTCATCAAAACATTGCCATTTTTTCTACAGAATCTCCTCCAGAATGCTGTTTTTGTCTACAGAATGATACAAATCATGCAAAATGACATCATTTTCGGTATTTTTCTCGGTTTTGTAGACGGAATCAGGGCTTTTGGGGCTCTTTCTGTCTACAGAATGAATAAAATCGTGTAAAATGATATCACTTTTGCTAATTTTCTCGGTTTTGTAGACGGAATCAGGGTATTTGGGGCTCTTTCTGTCTACAGAATGACAAAAATCATGCAAAATGATATCACTTTCGGTACTTTTCTCGGTTTTGTAGACGGAATCAGGGCTTTTGGGGCTCTTTCTGTCTACAGAATGAATAAAATCATGTAAAACGATATCACTTTTGCTACTTTTTTAGTTTTTGTAGACAGAACCAGGGCAATTGGGGCTGTTTCTGTAGACAGGATCGGGCCTTTGGCTTTTTCTGCTTTTGGTAGACGGGCGTTTTTGTGCAAATAAAAAATCGTTGTTACCAAAAGGACTGACAAGTGCTTTCAGACAACAATGATTCAATAGATAAGGTATTCTATAACCATATCGATGTGAGGCCATATGAAGATCATGTATATCGCTGCGGCGGCAGCAATATAAGGCACCATCGGAACGGTGTCATCTCTTTTGATCCTGCGGGAAGCAAGCAGGATAACCATGTGCGCCCCAGAGATCAGAGCGGAGATCATGAATACAGCGAGCACGCCTTTGGTACCAAGCAGAAGCCCGAGCGCGGCGAATAGTTTGATATCGCCTCCGCCTACAGCATCTTTCTTATACAATACCCGCCCAAGAAGCGCTGTCGCGCCGACTATGCCAAGGCCGAGCGCGGCGCCGCAAAGCATATCCTGCCATCCTGTATGATACTGTATCAGCCCTACTGCAGATACAGCGAGAAGAATAACAAGCTGATCTGGCACTATCCTGTATTTTATATCTGCGATCGAAAGCTCAAGCAGTATCCAGCATACTGCGAGTACGGCAACAGTGTAGAGCCAGTCATCTTTTACAAGATACAAGCCAATAGCAATGAAAAGCATTGAAAACAGATATTTCCATGGAGTGCTCCTGACACGCTGCGGCCTGTATGATTCCGGTCCGCTATCCTTTCCGCGCCCATCGATAAGGCTTTCCGGACCCGCCGCACCAAAGACATCTGTCTTCTGCTCCGGCAAAGCGCCCTTTCTTTTTTCACTGCCGATCTGCCTTGTAATATCAGAAGTTATCTTGCCTTCTGAAGGCACATTGCCATTCCCAGCAGCATCTATCTTTTCATCCGAACGATGAAGCTCCTCAGGAAGGGAGTCATCATAGTCAATGAACCACTTACCGGGCATGTGATTGAACAGATAGACCGCGCCATTACCGAGCAGGACTGCTGCGATAACTGTGATCAGATATTTAATTATCTGGATAATTGCAACTGTGTCCATACTGCTGACCGTCATATAAATAACTGCTGTTACTTCTTTACACTAATGAATATCCCCGGAGTTTTTTAGCTCCGGGGACGGTTTATAACACAGTTCTGACTATTCAGATCTTTTCCTTAAGATCTGCCACTTTGTCCTGTGCCTGTTTCTTGAGGTCTTTCACTCCATCAGCGATTTTCTCGTCGATATCTGTTTTGTCCAGTACGTCCTGTGCCTGTTTCTTGAGGTCTTTCACTCCATCAGCGATCTTCTCGTCGATATCTGTCTTGTCCAGTGCGTCCTGCGCCTTTTCTTTCAGGTCCTTTAATGCATCAGAAATACCCATTTCATTTCCTCCTTATTATCAGTCGACGTTTTGGCTGGGCAGCGCACCACAAATGGCCTGCTGTTCAGCCTGGCATCTTTATCTTATTTTGCAGGCTTCCACGATGATTTGAGCTCGACGATGCGGTTGAATACTTTGTCTGTCTCTGTCGTGAGCTTGCTGTCAGCGATGTAGTACCCGTGGCGGAAGAACTGGAATCTCTCACCTGGCTCAGCCTCGCCAAGCGACGGCTCTGCGAACCCGAAAGTCTCGCTTACAGAATTTTCGTTCAGGACCTGCTCGCCAGTCTCATCTGTAACATACAGATGCTCGTAGTTCCTTATGCGGATCTTCACAGCGGTAGTCGCTTCCACGAAGTGGATCGTGCCTTTGACTTTACGGCCATCTGGGCTGTCACCGCCTTTAGTCGCAGGGTCGTAAGTGCAGTGAAGCTCTTTGATCGAACCGTCCTCGTTCTTGACGACTTCAGTACAGGTCACGAAGTAGGCGCCTTTCAAGCGGACCTCGTTTCCCGGAAACATCCTGAAATATTTCTTCGCAGGGACTTCCATGAAGTCCTCTCCGTCTATGTACAGCTCGCGTGAGAACGGTACCGTACGGCTTCCCATCTCCGGCACGTTCCTGTTGTTCTCTACCGCGATCTGCTCGATCTGTCCTTCCGGGTAATTGGTGATGATGATTTTGATCGGATCCACCACGACATGCCGGCTCTCTGTCTTCAGCGAGAGATCGTCGCGGACAAAGTGCTCCAGCTCGGCGATATCGACGAGGCTGTTCGCCTTTGCGATACCGATCTCATCGCAGAAGTTCCTGATGGCTTCCGGTGTGAATCCGCGGCGTCTCATGCCGGCGATCGTCGGCATCCTCGGGTCATCCCAGCCCTCTACGAACCCATCGTCGACCAGGGCTTTAAGCTTTCTCTTGCTGGTCACGGTGTCGGTAAGGTCGAGTCTCGCGAACTCGATCTGCTGCGGCGGTGTGTCCCATGCGCCGATCTCGCGGAGCACCCAGTCGTAAAGCGGTCTGTGATCCTCGAACTCAAGAGTGCAGAGCGAATGTGTGATCCCCTCGATAGCGTCCTCGACAGGGTGCGCAAAGTCATACATCGGATAGATGCACCACTTGTTCCCTGTGTTATGGTGCTCGGCGTGTGAGATCCTGTATAGAACAGGGTCGCGCATGTTCATATTAGGTGATGCCATGTCGATCTTTGCGCGGAGGACTTTCTCTCCGTCAGCATATTTGCCGGCTTTCATCTCCTCGAACAAAGCCACATTCTCTTCTACAGTCCTCGATCTTGCGGCGCTCTCACGGCCGGGCTCTGTCAAAGTTCCTCTGTACTCTCTTATCTCATCTGCGGAGAGATCGTCAACATATGCTTTGCCCTTCTTGATGAGAGTCATCGCGTAGCCGTACATCATGTCGAAGTACTCAGACGCCCAGCAGCGCTTAGTCCAGCTGAACCCAAGCCACTTCACGTCCTCCTCGATGGACTTCACATATTCCATGTCTTCTTTGCCCGGGTTGGTATCGTCGTAGCGGAGATTACATCTCCCGCCGTACTTCGCCGCCGTTCCGAAATTGAGACATATCGATTTGGCGTGTCCGACATGAAGATACCCGTTAGGCTCCGGCGGGAATCTGGTATATACCTCGCCGCCATACTTTCCGGACTCATTATCCGCGTCGATGATCTCTTCTATGAAATTCCTCGATTTGTTCTCTTCTGCCATTTTGCATCTCCAACTTATCTTCTGATTTGAGTCTTATTATATCACAGTTTCCGGCGGTCAGCCATCCCTGCGTGCTCCTGCAGGGCTTGTTCAATCCCTGGAGATAATATCGTTCTCCGGCGCTGATCAAAACATCCGGGCTTCTGGTCATACCAGGATGTTGCTTTAATACATCCGGGCTTCTGGTCATACCAGGATGTCGCTTTTATAAATGACACGCGCACGTTCTATAAGTGCGCTGTGTTCGTTAGGTATCTCGCCCGCAATGACTTCGTCTATAAGTGCCGACAGGATGCGTCCCACTTCTTTTCCGGACTTCAGGCCTGCCTCCTTTGCAGCTCTGCCGTCATCACCTTCGTTTTCTCTCCCGGCTGCAGTTCTGTCAGCATCACCGTCGCTGTCTCTCCCGGCAGCGGCTCTCTGTGAGATCACCTCATCGTTCAGCAGGTCATCTCCTGTTATATCAAGCTGGGCACGGGAGTAGCACCTGCCCTGTTCGACTATCCCGCCGATTATCCCGAAGAGCTTCTCAGTAGCACTGTCGGACAGCTTTCCGCAAAGGCTGCGCACGCTTATGCCGTCCATCATGATATCCGGCACATCTTCATACGGAAACCTGTCGGCAAGCTTTCTCATCTCAAGAAGGACGACCAGCTCTTCAGGCAGGATCTTCTTTGCGGCCGTTTCCTTTATCGCCGACGCCAGTTTTATCGTATCGTTATCATATTTCATTTTCCGGAGAGCTCCACGGAACGCATCTATATCTGTTTCCGGAACTGCTCCGAAAAGATCGCTCGCGAAGCTGAACAGGCCCATCTGCTCGCCGTCGTCCGGGACATCCAGAAGAAGCGCCAGCCTCAGGGGAAGAGGATCAGGAGCATGCTCGAGCGACTTCACTGCTTTCCTGTCGATTATGCGAGCACCGGAAAACGAGATCACCTCATTCAGCTCATGCCTGTAGGCTTTTACAGCATAGGCAGCATAGGCCCCTGTGATGAGCTTATCCATTTCTTCCCTGATCCGTTCTGCAGATGCCCTGCTTACTGTATGCGCAAGTGTTTTTACAGCCTGCGCCGTTCTGGGCTCTATCATGAATCCGAGCGTACCTGCGAATCGTACAGCTCTGAGTATCCTGAGCGAATCCTCGGCAAATCTCTCTTCAGGAGCGCCGACCGCTTTGATGATCCTGCTATGAATATCCTCAAGACCTCCATACTCGTCGATAAGGCCTTTGCTCGGGGAATATGCCAGCGCATTCATCGTAAAGTCACGCCTTGCGAGATCGACTTTGATGTCTTTGCTGAAGGTGACGGAATCGGGATGGCGCCCATCGGAATATGTCCCGTCCGAACGGAACGTCGTGATCTCATACGGCTCGCCGTCCATCAGGACGGTGACAGTGCCGTGCTTTATCCCTGTCTCTATCACTTTATATCCACTGAAGCATTCCTTCGTTTCCTCCGGCGTCGCTGAAGTCGTGATATCCCAGTCGTGCGGCTTTCTTCCCATCAGAATATCGCGGACACAGCCTCCGACGACGTATGCGTCAAAGCCTGCCCGCGCAAGCATCCTGAGTATCTTATCGACTTTGTTCGGAACGTTCAGAAAATAATCCATGTGTGTATTATACCACAGAAAAAGCGCTCCCGCATTCGCAGGAGCGCCTCGATAAGCACTTCCGGTCGTAACGCATATGCCTGGCGGCACTTACCTTCGCCTACATGTGAGGTTCAGCTGAGCGCCTGCCTCACGGTATCAGTGCATATACGACTTACTATTCAGCCTTCTCTACGATGACTGCTGTTCCCATGCCGCCTCCGATGCAGAGTGTAGCAAGGCCCTTCTTAGCTTCAGGTCTCTTGTTCAGCTCATAGATCAGAGTGATGAGGATACGGCATCCGGATGCTCCGATTGGATGTCCAAGAGCAATAGCTCCGCCGTTTACGTTCAGCTTCTCAGGATCAAATCCGAGATCCTTGCCTACTGCTACTGACTGAGCTGCGAAAGCTTCGTTTGCTTCATAGAGATCCATGTCGTCGATCGTGAGGCCAGCCTTTTCCAGAGCTTTTCTGGAAGCTGGAACAGGTCCGATACCCATGATTGAAGGATCAACACCAGCTGATGCATAAGAAACGATCTTGGCAAGAGGCTTGATTCCAAGCTCTTTAGCCTTGTCAGCTGACATAACTACTACAGCTGCTCCTGAATCGTTGATTCCGGAAGCGTTTCCAGCTGTAACAACTCCGCCGTCCTTCTTGAATGCAGGCTTCAGCTTAGCAAGAGCTTCTGCTGTAGCGCCGAATCTTGGGAATTCGTCTGTATCGAATACGATCGGATCACCCTTTCTCTGAGGAATCGTTACAGGAACGATCTCATCCTTGAACTTGCCTGCCTTGATAGCAGCTTCTGCCTTGTTCTGTGAAGCAAGTGCAAATGCGTCAAGCTCTTCTCTTGTGAGGCCGTATTTCTCAGCAACGTTCTCAGCTGTGATACCCATGTGATAATTGTTGTAAACATCCCACAGTCCATCATTTACCATCATGTCTACTGCAGGTGTATTGAACATTCTTGCTCCCCATCTCATGTTAGGAAGAGCATATCCTGTCATTGACATATTTTCTGCGCCGCCGGCTACGATGATGTCAGCATCTCCAGCTTTGATGATCTGAGCTGCGAGCTCTACTGCTCTGAGGCCAGATCCGCAGACCTTGTTGATCGTCATTGCAGGAACCTCGATAGGAAGGCCTGCGCCGAGTGACATCTGTCTTGCAACGTTCTGTCCGAGTCCGCCCTGGAGTACATCACCCATGATGACTTCTTCTACATCCTCAGGCTTGATCCCAGCCTGCTCAATGGCGCCCTTGATAGCGACAGCACCGAGTTCCTTAGCCGGTACGTTCTTCAGTGTTCCACCATAAGAACCGATCGCCGTTCTCTTGGCGCCAACTATTACTACTTCTTTCATAACCATTTCCCTCCTTGGTTCATAAAGCCACTAAACTGGCTGGTTGATCAACAATTAAAGATAGTAATGGAATCAAGAAATTTGTTAATTTCTTGTCGAGTTTATTCTACTGCGAGCAATATTAAAAATCAATACCTTTTTACTCTGGAACACGGCGGTTCTGCCCGTTTTCATCCTGCTCTCCGGAATCGGCATGAGCCGAGAGCTCGAGCCCCCATGACGCGACCTTGCTGATCATGTCGTGCGCTGTGTAGTCGAACTGGAGCGGTGTGATGGATACATAGTTGTCCCACGTCGCTGTCACATCGTACTTTTCTTCTACGTCATTCAGATCTATCGGCGCTCCGTCAAGCATATAGCTGTCGCCCTCTTCAGATTCGACCGGTATGAATTTGTCTATGTAGAATCTGTTCCCAAGCGCCGTGTATCTGATGCCTTTCACCTCTTCAGGCGGGAGGTCCGGCGCGTTGATGTTCAGGATCGTGTCGGGCGTAAGCTCGTTCATCGACTTGTCGATCACGCTCACCGCGACTTCACATGCCACCTCAAAGTGTGTCGCGCTGTGGCTGTCGACCGATACGGCGACTGCCCTGACATTGCTCAGCGCTGCTTCCATCGCAGCTCCGATAGTGCCTGAGTACAGCGTATCCTTACCGAAGTTGCTTCCGATATTGATGCCGCTGTAGACCATGTCCATCTCGATCCCCCGGTCTTTATAGAACTGCAGGCCTACCTTGGTGCAGTCCGTCGGAGTGCCTGTCACAGCATAGGCAGACACCGCTCCCGGATAATCAAAATCATATACGCGGATCGGTTCAGTCAGGGTGAGCGACTGACTGGCGCCGCTGTGCTGGCCGTCCGGTGCGCACACATAGATATTCGCATATGCACTCAGCGCGTCGACCAGCTCCCTGAGTCCGCGCGAAGTGATGCCGTCGTCGTTTACGACCATTATATTAAGTTTCCTGCCGTCAGGTTTCTGTCTCTTTTTTTCTGTCATTTTTTAAACCCTGTACTCACGAATTGGCAAAGTATCATTCAATACAAGCTTCTTTTCACATATGTCACGGATCCAGGCGTTGCTGTCTGCTTCCGTTTCTGACCGAAGCCTACACGATCGCATCAAGCACTTTCCCGATCGTGTCGTGGATCACCAGGTCTGCCGCGTCGTCATACGGCGTCGCGGACCTGTTGATGAGCACGAGATGCTTTCCGCGGAAATATGAGATCAGTCCTGCTGCAGGATACACGTTCAGCGAGGTGCCGCCGACGATCATGACGTCAGCCGCCTGGATAGCATCTATCGACTTTATCATAACGTCGTTATCAAGCATCTCTTCATAGAGTACGACGTCCGGCTTGATCCTGCCGCCGCATATCCTGCAGTGCGGCACAAGGTTCTCGCAGTTCTGCTCATCCATGATGTAATCAAGATCATAGTGCTCGCCGCACTTTTCGCAGGTGTTCCTCAGTGTGCTTCCATGAAGCTCGAGCACATTTATGCTTCCTGCTTTCTGGTGAAGCCCGTCTATGTTCTGGGTGATCACAGCCGTGAGCTTCCCGCGGCGCTCAAGCTCAGCAAGTGCGAGATGTGCTTTGTTCGGCTGGACGTCCTTTGCGATCAGATTCTCTTTGTAATACTTGAAGAATGTCTCGTTATGCTTCATATAGAAAGTATGCGACAGGATCGTCTCAGGCGGATAGCCGTAGCTCTGCTGTGCATGGTACAGCCCGTCCTTCGATCTGAAATCAGGGATGCCGCTCTCTGTCGAGACGCCGGCCCCGCCAAAGAACACGACCTTATGAGCTTCATCTATTATCTGTTTAAGTTCCTCGTACATATCGATCCTCCATATACCATATCATTCTGCCTCATCCAGAATACCTTTTTGCTGACAGCTGACTCCTGCTACAGGATATCCTCGCCGGGGATCCTGCGGATCACCCACGTCACCGCGAATGACGCGGCGAACAGGAGCAGAGCCATAAGCACGAAAGCGAACGGTCCATAGCTGTATGGATCGAATCCTGCCCACTTCATTATCGCATGCACCCCGATCATATGTATCAGATAGATACCGAATGTGCATGCATCGGCAGTCCTGACGAATGTTCCGGCTTTAGCGGTGATCCTGCACATCAGCGAGAACAGGCCTGCAGACTGAAGAACGACGAGCGGTGAATAATAGTCGAACAGGTAGTCCAGGTCAGCATATCCTGCAGCGTCGATATCTGTCAAAGCCTTTGTTTCATATCTCATGCAGGTCAGCACGATAATAACGGCGGAGCACACAACGGTCAAAGCAGCTGCGGACCATACCGGAAGCGGCTTGTGGTATATCCTGTAACCGGCAAAAACATAAAGCGGGTAGATCACTGTGGTGGGAAGATAGAACGCAGGCTCCATCCCAAAGGCTCTGAACACTGATGTCACCGATATGAACACGAACAACAGGATGATCAGAACGTCCAGCATCTTCGGATCCGCTGCTTTCACTATCAAACGATAAAAAGGCATCATCAGATATATTCCGGTCATGAGGTAGAGATACCACATGTGAGCCCAGCTGCGGCCGAAAAACAGATCTTCGAGCCACCCTCTTATTATCGTAGGCTCGCCTTCCATGAGATATCCGAGTATCTGGAAAACAAGTGTGAATACAAGAAGCGCGAGCACGATCCTCTTCAGATATTTACCATAGATCCTGCCTGCCGGTATATCTTTGTCCGGGTCAAGAAGCAGCGCGCCTGTGATCATCAGAAAACATGGCACTGCCCACATGAGGAGATTTTCGGCTATTCTGGACCAGAGCAGATCTCCGGCCGTCATAGTCTCTTCAAAGTAAACATTGCTTGCGAAGAGCGAATGAAGCAGGACTATCGCAAAGCATGAAACTATACGGATCCAGTAGAATGAGCAGATATCCATCCTTTCTGGCTTATCCGCCGCTGATGCTCTTCTGTCGGTCTCTTTATCGTCTGTCTCATCAGTAGAAATTCTTTGAGTCATTGCCGACACACCCTCTTGATCCGGAAGACTGCTTCCTGCTGCTCTGCCTTGCTGCCGCGGCTGCTCTTGCGCGCGCTGCCTCCGCCGCTGCCTGTGCGGCGGCTTCCTCTTCTTCTTTAGTCAGCTCAGCGTCGGTCTTGACTTTGCCGATGGACTCAGAAGCATGTTTGATGATGTCTGCGATATCCGCTTCTGAGCCAGCTTCGTTGATCTTCTCCTCCGCATCGTCGAGGATCTTGCTGATCTTTTTCTGCTGAGGTTCCCTGTAGTCGTCCATCTGTACGAGCTCGCCCAGCTTCTGAACGCCTTCCTCCCTCATCTGTGCCAGTGTCTTCACATCGGCGATGAGCGCATTCGCTTCTTCGAGCGCCTCGTCGACCTGCTGCTGTTTTTCGGCTTCCATTATCTTCCTGCAGCCGACATCTACGATGCTGCTTATCTCTTTCTGCTGCGCCTCGCTGTAGTCTTCAAGAGAGACCGATTCATTCAATGTCTTTATGCCGGCTTCTCTCATTTCTTTTATCTTGTTGTTATGATATACTGCTGCACCTGCCGCGCATGCTGCAATGACTGCGATGATAACTGCGATTATTACTGCCTTCTTCAATTCGTATTCTGCCTTTCTTATCTGTCTTATATTCTGCGTCCTGCTTTTTCCCTCTGTCAGTTCATCCAGTGCTTGCCGCTGTAGCGCCATGTCCCGCGCTTTCCGTACCAGATCTTCCAGCCGTTCCTTCCTGTCTCGTTCCTGAAGTTAGGATCGTACACGTAGTATTTCTTTCCGTGCTTGATAACAGTCCATGAATGCGGCCAGACACCGACGTGGCCGCGCACCTGATGCACGTTGTATCCAAGAAGCTTTGCCTGGATATAGAACGTTGCAGCCATTACATAACAATTACCATGATGCGCTTTGAAGCCTCTCAGCGAGTACTTCTCACTGGATGACGTCCTGTACCATCTGTCGTAATACCTGAGCCTGTAAGAGAATCTATACGCGCTCCTGAGGCTCCAGCCATGCTTGTTCAGGGCTTTGATGCCGAGAGCGTACGCTTCGCCGAGCCGTCCTGACTTCGGGATCTTCAGATAGCCGATCTTCGTGTTCTTCGCCATCTGGCAGGCTTTCTTTCCTTTCGGATAGAAATAGCAGGCCTTCTTGCCTATCGCCCTCCAGCCGGTCGCGAGCTTCCCGCCGCCTTTGCTGTAGTATTCTTTCTTTCCGCTCTTGAAGAAGCCCTTTTTCTGCAGCGTACCGTTCTTTCTCCTGAAGTAATAGTATGTCTTTCCGACTTTCTTTACTCCTGACGCTATCCTGCCTTTTCCAAGGCTGTAGCGTTTCTTCTTGTCGGTGCCTTTGAACCAGCCTTTTGCTGCGCGGCCTTTGCCTGACTTCCCGAAATAGTACAGCTTCCCGTCGTACTTCACGACGCCGGTCTTCATGACTCCGTTCTCAAAGCAGTACACATCACCATCTATCTCTACTACTCCATTTACGGCTTCCTCATACTTGTCATAAGTGACGCCGTTCAGAACGTAGTAATTGCCGTCTTTGCTCCACTCCCTGCCATCGTCGAGTATATATGTATTGTAATATTTGTCATAGAGTCCAACGCATGCGTCAGCACCCGGGTTTGAGGAAAGCGCATTTTCTATCACCATCTCCCAGGATCCGTATTTATCATAAAGAAATTCCGGCGTGGGTCCGTTCTCATTTCCATATGTTTCAAGATTGCTCTGTTTCAGCTTCTCAAGCCCTTCCGGATCGTCTTTATACGATTCTATGCGGATCTCGTTCCGGCGGTTGCTGACAGCCCGAGCTATCTCTTCAGTGCTTTTCCCCACAGCGTTCATGTCTAAAATCATCTGATACAGTTCCCGTATGCTCTCATGATACTCTTCACGCCGGTCTCTCAGCTCATTGACTACGGCGGGATCCTTAAAGTCATATCTGAGATACATCGTAAGTCTTACTGTATCAGAGGACGGTGAGTATCCGTAAACTGCGTCCGGGTCCACGATTATCTCCCTGGCAGCGACAGGATTCTCCATAGGGTCGTGTATATAACCCTCAAAAACTGCCGGCGTTTCGGACGTATCCTCATCCGCAGACACTGCAGGTGTGTCTGGCGTATCCTCATCAGCAAATACTGCCGGTGTGTCTGGCGTATCCTCATCAGCAAATACTGCTGCGGATCCGGCGTACGCCACCATCGTCACAGCGATCAAAATCTTAACGATCAAAAAAAACAGATCTCTGGTCTTCATTTTTACACCTCAAAAAACCTGTAAACATTGTACCATGTGTACAGTGTTTCAGGCAAGCAGGCTGACGGACGCCGATTCTGGTTCTACAGATGATCTGTCAGTACGAACTTTGCATTTTTATCAACATACCTGTACATGCCGAAAAGCAGAAGTGCGATCATAACGACCCAGCTCGCGTCATATGCGGTATATATGACCCGCATCGTATGGAAGTATGGAAGCAGCGCGGCACACCACGCTATCCTGAAAACACAATAAGAGCAAAGCGATGTTATCATTGGAAATCCAGTATTGCCTACCCCGCGTATCACACCAATGTAGACCTGATTTATGGCATACATCCAGTAGCATGGGAAAATAAAGCTGATCGCTTCAAGAGCATTGCTGATCACTCCGGCATCATCCGTGAATATCCATATGATCCACCTGGAAAGGAGCAAAAGAACTGCAATAACGACAACACTTCCGATCACAGCCATCTTAAGGCTGTACAGAGCTCCCTGCCGTACGCGCTCCATCTTTCCCGCACCTGCGTTCTGGCTTATGAACGTCGTTACTGCGATGCCGAAAGCGAATAGCGGAAAGTACAGAAATCCCTCTATCTTTGCAAAGACATTCATTCCTGCCATGGCATCCTGCCCGAACGAATTGATATAAGTCTGAAGGACAAGAGATGAGATACTCATGAATACAGCCTGAAAACCTGCCGGCAGTCCTTTATTCAGACATTCCCGGAGATATGACGGGTCGATCTTGATACTGTCAAAACAATATGCCGGATCCACTCTCATCAGCTTTATCATCGTAAGCACAGCGGCAAAAAACTGCGAGAGCACAGTCGCTGCCGCGGCGCCGCGAATACCCATCGACATGCCGCAGATGAAGACCAGGTCGAGCACTATATTGAGCACTGCCGAGGCAAGCAGTATGATGAGCGGCGTTCTTGAATTCCCGAGAGCACGGATCGTGGATGATGCAACGTCATAAAGAAGAACCGGAGCCATGCCTATAAGACATATCCTCAGGTAGTCTGAAGCAAGCTCTTTTACAGAATCCGGAGTCCTGAGCAGTGTGAGCATGAGCTCAGATCCTGCAGTACCAAGTACAGTAAAAATAACACCGGCGAGCACGCTGACTGTGACACTGGTGTTTATAGCGGATTTCAGTCCCGCGTCATCTTCTTTCCCGTAGAGCCGTCCTATAAGGACACTTATCCCTGCAGATATGCCGATAAAGAAGTTGGATATTACAGATATGAGCAGAGCCGTAGTTCCCTGGGCCGCAAGCGCAGCAGCGCCAATGAATCTTCCAAGTACCACAGCGTCCGCCATCAGATACAGCTGCTGAAGCAGCTGTGTGACCAGAACGGGGACCATGAACAAGACAAGCTGCCTGCCTATAGGTCCCTCTGTCATTCGTATTTCAGTTGATCGATCGTTTCTCAAAATATCAGAGTCTTCCCAGAGTATGCGTTATACGATCCATAACGGCGGCGAAGATCCGCCAGAGTTATAAGTGCTGCAAAGTGATGCGTGAACAGAGATCACTTGCGTATGAGCTGAGGGGCTGTCTTTCTTAGTGCCGTCGAAGCAAGTTCTGCTATCAGCACGCCGGCAGCCGCCTGAGCGATGTTACCGGGAAGCGCTGCGAGCGGAGCAGCAAAATTGCCATAGATAATGCGCTGCGCGGTGAAATAGCCCGCGATCATGATAAGGCTGCTCAGCGCCATTGCTGAAGCAGTCAGTAAGCCGGTCGATCTCTGCATCTCAGTTTCTGATGATCCGGCGTTTCCGGTCCTCTTATTAATGACGATAAGGATAGTTCCAAATGCAAAGGCCATAAGGCCTTTGATCGCGAAAGTCCATGGCACCCAGTGAGCATATCCGCCAATCAGATCAGCAAGCCCGGACCCAGTCGCCGCAGCAAGAGTTCCGTTCCGACGGCCAAGTATCAGAACCGATAGAAACACAAAAGCATCGCCGAGGTGGACATATCCGTTCGTCGCAGGCACTGGTATCTTAAAGAAACTGGTCGCCGCCATCACGAGCGCCGCCATGAGTCCGGTAAGTACGAGCTCGTATACCTGGCTCCTGGCGTTCAGTTCCTTATTTCTCTCTGTGTACATACTTCCATCCATTTGAATATCCTTTTCTATCTCATCTGGTCACAGTATACGTTGACCACTCTATCTATATGTAATATAATACATGCAAAGTGTAATCGTTAAAATATGCAATTTCTGATTCTTTTAAGATAACAGTTTAAACTATTTAATGATATGAAACCGATATTTATTGATTTTGATAACAATTCTCATGAATCTCTGTATGTACAGTTGTATAACTATCTTAAGCATGGGATAGTGAGCGGTGAGATCGGGTCTGGAGAGCGGCTCCCTTCTCTACGCGAGCTCGCAAGACAGCTCGGTGTGAGCATCACGACATGCTCAAGAGCTTACGACCAGCTTCTGGTGGAGGGCTATATAGATGTGAAGCCCCAGTCCGGCTACTACGTGAATGACCTGGAACCCGGTATGCGCAGTCAGACAGCAGCTGATCTTACAGCTGTTGATACTGCATCAGAAGCACCTTCATCTCAGGCGGAGACAGACTGGCTGTATTCTGAAGCGGGCAGATCAGAAAAGACGGATGATGTGGCATCCGGCTTCTCAGACAGCCTGGCTGCAGCAGCTCTGGCCGGGATCACATATTACTGTGATACAGAATGCTTTGATTTCCGGAAGTGGCGTAAATGTGCTGCAGAGGTTATGACAGACAGCGTCGAAGAGCTTTTGCTTCCCGCCGACCCACAGGGAGAATACGCACTAAGGCAGGAGATATACCGCTATCTCTACACTTCACGCGGCGTTACTGCCCGTCCTGAGCAGATCGTGATAAGCGCAGGTGTGCAGCAGCTTACCAATCACCTCGCGAGGATCCTGTCATACATGAAGATCGATCTGGTCAATGTGGAAGATCCGGGCTACAAGCCGGTCAGGCACATCTTCCGCGACAGAGGATTCACTATAAACAAGATACCTGTAGGCCACGACGGGATCGAGATAGAAAAGCTTCCTGTAAACCTGGCTTCAGCCGTATACGTCAGTCCATCCAACCAGTTCCCGACGGGATCGGTAATGCCTGCGGCAAGAAGATACAGCCTGCTCAGATGGGCTGATGAGAACGGCTCGATAATAATCGAGGATGACTACGACAGTGAGCTCAGATATTTCGGGGATCCGGTACCCGCGCTGAAGAGCCTGGACGATCACGGCTGCACAGTATACCTGGGCTCATTCTCGTCCACTTTGTTCCCTGCGATCAGGATAAGCTACATGGTGCTTCCAGACAGGCTTGCAGGATTTTTTAACGCGCACAAGAACGATTACGACCAGACCTGTTCAAAGATCGAGCAGCTTACGCTCGCCTCTTTTATGGGGCGCGGTTTTTATCAGCAGGGTATCAGAAAGGTCAGAAAGCTATATGCCAGAAAACTGGCTCTTGTGATAAAGTCGTTCAGAGAATACGGCGGAGATCTTGCCGCAGCGGAAAACACAAGATCGGGCATCAGTGTCAGGCTGAACGTGAAGACAGATAAAACAGCAGCTGAGTTGTGTAAGGAGGCTGGTTCTGTCAAGCTGCACATGATACCGTTCGAAGACGGATCAGCGTCTGCAGCATCAAAACGGCTGATCTTCTATTATGACCAGATACCAGAGGATGCCATAGAGCCAGCGATCCAGGAGCTATGCGCCACATGGGCAAAATAAAAGCAGGCTGATGCCTGCTGTCTCACCATATCACCGTATTTAAACATATCTGTTCTACAGATCGTCGTAGTACGGCCTTGTAGCGCTCACGATCTCGTTCCCGAACGAGCCAAGAAGGTCCAGCCCTGTTCTTCTTCCGGCCATGACTGCCTCCCAGACATTTCCTGCATCGCCTTTAAACGATATCATGACTTCGTTTGAGAAATGGGTGGTTCCATGATGCGGGCTCATTTCCCAGATGAGATCTACAGGCGACGCTTTCAGCGCGTTATCTGCCATGACGAGGCCGATCCCGGCAGGCGATCCTGTCATGAATCCATATGCTTTCCCGCGCTCTGCCTGGACAGCTTTCTCCAGGACTTTTCCGGCGCTCGCGCTGTAGCAGAATTCAAGATGTCCGGAGTCGCTCATATACACTTCGCCGACATACTTGTCGGTCAGCCTGAGCGCGATCTGCACTGCATTCCTGCAGTCTTCTACACTGTCCGCGCCTACTACCACATAGCATCCGTGGCCGCCCCATGTCTTGGCGTCCAGCGGAAGCTCCACTGTAACGACTTCAGTGTTAGTCATCTTGACGGCGTCATCCATCGCAAGGAACTGCCCTGCCGCGCCGCATCTTGCGGTCAGGATCCCCAGCGCACGATAAGACTTGTCCACGTGCATATTCTCCAGAAGTGTGTTATCCACTCCGGCGATCACCATGCCTATCGTGTCCAGTGCCGCTGTTCCTATGAATTCTTTGCAGTTGCTCTTATCAGCCATATCCTGTCTTGTCTGAATCTGCTTTCCGCCCAAAGATGCCTGTATATTGTTATTATATCCCATAACTCCATATAAGTGAACCACATTTTCCCTTTATTATCGTGGTATAATCTGAGTAGTAGATCGTTCTACGCAGAGGTGAATGATATGAAATCACAAAGCAGCGGCGCCAGGCCGTACGACTGGCGTAAAGATTTTGATGAAGAGACGCTCAGGCAGGGGCACTTACTCCTGGACAGCGGAAAGCTCGAGGAATATGCCGACGGGCCGACTTACTGTGTGGCAAAATTCCGTTACGGCAAGAAGAAGGACGACTATGACAAGGCGCTCATCCAGGGCCTTAATCAGGGACGGCCGTCGATGAGGTGCACGTGCGCCGACGCCGTAAGCGGAAAGCGCTGCCAGCATATGGCGGCCGCGATGATCAGATGGGACGACGAAAACGGCGGAGCAAAAAAGCCTCGTGAGTACTCGCGCCCGTTCAGGAACGCCGACGGTGAGGCGCCTACGTTCTTTGACATGGAGGAGATGACCAAAGACCTGCTCTTCTACGACGACATCGTGGACAAGGCCAGGCTCAGCCTGGCAGACGGAAGGCTCGAGATGGGCAAAGTCCAGGCCGACGTGACAGACGGCGAAGACATGCAGGGATCGTGCGAAGGGACTTTTACGACTGAGTTCACTTCAGGCACGGTATCTGCACGATTCAGACGCGACAGGTTCGACCGCATCGACTGTGATCTCTGCAATCTCCATTACGTGAACAGCCCCGATGAAAAATACCTCAGCAGGATGATGTGCGAGCACGCGACCTGTCTCCTGCTCGCGCTTGACAAAGAACTCAAGAAGAATGATCCGGGCGACGAGACCGACTGGGCGGCAGCAAGGTTCCTTAGAAGGTACGGCGAGCTCAACCAGTATTATGACCTTGAAGGCACACTCGACCCGGAGAGCTGTTCTGTAGAGCCGAAGATCGAACGCACTGCCGACGGACATGTGGACCTCACCTTCAGTATCGGTAAAGACAAGCTGTTCGTCGTCAAGAATCTCACTGCCCTTGTCGATGCGGTGCAGTCCGGCGAGGAATACCAGCTCGGAAGGAATGACCGCATAGTATTCACCGGGAGCACCTTCTCAGGGCGCAACGAGAGATATTACCGGCTCATCGAAAAGGAAGTCCTGAACGCCAGGTCGATGAATGACCGTCTCCAGTCGAGATCAAAATATCCGATCCCTGACCTCACCGCGAAGAAGGAGATCCCCCTCGAAGGCGAAGCTCTCGAGGCATTCTACGACATCGCATCAGGACTATCTGTAGAATACAGCGATAAATACAAAGGCAATGCCGCGAAGCCAGCCGCGCAGGCTGCAGGAAAGCGCAGCAAAAGCACACTGTCCCGTCTCGACGCGGATGAGATCAGCGCTGCCGTACGCGAGGCACGCGAAGAAGACACAGAAGACACTGGCTCCACCCGCGAGGGCAAGAGCCGTAAAGAACATATTACTATAGGAGGCGGGATCCCTGAATTCCATATAACCGTCCGCAAGATGCACAAAGCCGCTGTACGAAGCAACGGCAGGATTGAGCCGGGAACAGCTGAAGGCACTGCGCCTTTCCACGGGATCACTGTCATATTCGATTCCCCTGTCATTCTGTCAGGGACGAAGTCGCACTATTTCCTGACCGCTGAGACGCTCACCAAACTGGAAGACAGCACTTACCGTGTGATCGCTCCTTTCTACGAGGCAGGCATGACAGCTGCAGGATCAGGCCGAAATGCGAGCTCCGGGAGCGGAAACAAAGACGACGGCTCAGCCACAGCAAAAGGCCCCGGCGCTTATGGCCACTCAGAATTTGCGATCGGCGTGAACAACATTTCAGAATTCTACTACCGCATAATGCCTGAGCTCATGAGGAACCCGTTCATCTCAGTTACTGAGGAAGATGAAGACGAGATAAACAACAATCTTCCACCCGAAGCCAGATTCGATTTTTACCTGGATACTGATAAGGATGAACTCTTCTGCAGACCATTCGTCACGTACGGCGATACTTCTTTTGACCTCACATCAGGCGAACCGGCCGTCCTTCCGCACGGAAAAGGTGCCGGCCTGGACGCAGAGGAAAACGGAAAGAAAGAAGATGCAGGAAAGAAGTCAGAACGTAAAAAGCAGAAAGAAAAGGAAGCCGCGGAAAGAGAAAAGCATAAAGACGACCTGAGAGGTGCAGACCTTCCTGACTCAGAGTCCGGACAGGATACAGATGCCGCCTCCGTTCGATCCGGGTCAGGTACGGCATCGGCTGCATCGCGCGATCTTTCTAAGGATATGATCATAAACGCCAGGCGGACTATGCATGACAAGCATCAGGAAGGACGTGTCCGTGATGCTGTAAAAGGCTTCTTCCCGAGTATAGATCTTCCTAACGGGAAATACGCACAGGATAAGACTGACGACAATGTATATGAGATACTGAACGACGGCGTAAATACGCTGCTTAAGTTCGGCGACGTTCACGCCACAGAGAAATTCGAGAAACTTAAGCTGCGGCCGTGTCCTTCGATAAGCGTCGGCGTAAAGATGAACTCGAACCTGCTCGACCTCCAGGTGCACCCGCAGGAGCTGACGCCAAAGGAGCTTCTCGAGCTGCTTGAGAGCTACAGAAAGAAAAAGAAGTATCACCTTCTGAACAACGGGACTTTTATCAGCCTGGAACACCAGGATACACTGCGGTTCGTGGACGAGCTTTTCCAGAAGCTCGATGTGCCGCTGAAAGATTTTGTTGAGGGGAAGATGCATCTTCCGGTCTATAGAGCATATTACCTCAATCATATGCTCGAGGAGCATGAAGACGTTGCGGCGGACCGCGACCACGGGTTCAGACAGCTGCTCGCGGACTTTGACTCCATAGCCGACTCTGAATATGACGTACCTGAATCACTGAAAGACGTGCTCAGGCCGTATCAGCAATATGCCTATAAATGGATGCGCACTCTTGCGGCAGCCTGCTTCGGCGGGATCCTCGCCGATGATATGGGCCTTGGAAAGACTCTTGAGACGATCTCAGTGCTCCTTGCGGAGAAAGAACGCGGAGAACTGGGGACAGCGCTCATCGTATGTCCGGCGTCGCTCGTCTTCAACTGGCAGATGGAGTTCGACAAGTGGGCACCCCAGATCAAGACCGTCTGCGTCGTCGGCACTCCGGATGAGCGCGAGATGATCGTCAATTCATACAGAAAATATGACGTACTCATCACGTCTTACGATCTGCTGCGCCGCGACATCGACAACTACGAAGAAAAAGAATTCTCGTATCAGATCGTCGACGAGGCACAGTACATCAAGAATCCGGGTGCTGCTATCAGCAAGTCCGTCAAGGTCATCTCGAGCAAAGTCCGCTTTGCTCTGACCGGTACGCCTATCGAGAACAGACTGTCCGAGCTCTGGAGCATATTCGATTATCTGATGCCTGGGTTCCTGTATACATATAATGCTTTCAAAGAGAAATTCGAGAATCCTGTAGTCAGGCAGCGTGACGAGGATGTCACCAGACAGCTCAAGAAGATGGTCAGCCCGTTCATCCTGCGCCGTCTGAAAGAGGATGTCCTCTCCGATCTTCCGGAGAAGAACGAAGAGATCCAGTATGCTGTCTTCGACAAGCTGCAGCGTGAGCTGTACGAAGGTGAGGTAGTACAGATCAGGAACCTCGTAAACAACATGGGAACATCAGGTGGAGAGAAGCTGGAGGTCCTTGCCGAGCTCACGAGGCTCCGCCAGATATGCTGCGATCCGTCTCTCGTTTCAGATCACTGGGACGGCGGTTCCGCCAAACGTGAGGCGGCGATAGAGCTGATCAAAACGGCAATAGACGGCGAGCACAAGGTGCTGCTCTTCTCGCAGTTCACTTCAATGCTCGCGCTGCTTGAAAAAGACCTTCAAAAAGAAGGCATCCCGTATTACAAGATAATCGGCGACACACCGAAGGAAGAACGGCTCCAGCTCGTCCGCCATTTCAACGACGACGACACGCCGCTGTTCCTGATATCGCTGAAGGCCGGCGGAACAGGCCTGAACCTTACCGGCGCCGACGTCGTCATCCATTACGATCCGTGGTGGAACTTCGCCGCGCAGAATCAGGCGACCGACCGGGCTCACAGGATAGGCCAGACCAGGCCTGTCGCGGTGTACAAGCTTATCGCCGCCGCGACGATAGAAGAGAAGATCATAAAGATGCAGGCAGCGAAGAAAGATCTCGCCGACGCGATACTGTCCGGCACATCCGAGTCGCTCGCAAGCCTGACGAAGGAAGAGCTCATGAGCCTGCTGGGCTAGCAGCGCGAATACTGCTTCCCCGCATGATAATCAACTGTTACTTAATTCATAAAAACGATAGAATGGAGGGCATCAAATGGACATCAGAAACAGGATCGAAGCGCTGCGCGAGCTTATGAAGGATAACGGTATCGACGCATATCTGGTCCCATCAGACGACGATCACGCATCAGAATATGTAAACGATCATTTTAAAAGCAGAGAATGGATAACCGGATTCAACGGCTCCGCCGGGACGGCTTTGATCACTGCAGACGCGGCGTATCTCTGGACAGACGGCAGGTATTTCCTGCAGGCGGAAGACCAGCTCCGCGGCACCGGAGTCGAACTGATGAAAATGAACGAGCCCGGGGTCCCGACGATCAAAGAGAAGATCTGCGAGCTTGCAGCCGCGCACGCTGAAGCGCCGGTGTCAGAGACTGCCTGTGACGATGCATCAAAACCTTCACGCACATTCAGGCTTGGCTTTGACGGCAATACGATGACAGCTTCAGAAGGCGAAAAATACGAAGCAGAATGCCCTGTCGAAATAATCTGCGGCAAGGATCTTATCGGCATGATCTGGAAAGACCGTCCGGCGCTCGAGCCTTCTGAGATCTGGGAATTCCCGCTGGATTCCTGCGGCAGGACTTTCGAAGAAAAGCTGGAAGACGTCCGTTTTGAGATGACTGTGAAAGGCGCAGACGTACTTCTGGTAAGTGATCTTATGGAAGTCGCATGGCTGTTCAACCTGCGCGGCGGCGACGTATTATACACACCAGTCTTCTATTCCTACGCGATCGTGACCGCAGACAAGTGCTGTCTGTTCACGCTTCCAGGCGCAGTCCCGGAGAAACTGGAGGAAAAGCTCGAATCGCTCGGGGTAACTCTGATCGATTATCATGATACGATCGGCACGCTGCAGCTGCTGGCAGGCAATGGGGAAACTGTCTGGGCTGATAAATCAAAAACCTCCTATCTGCTTCTGAAGGAAACTTCTGACATCATCAATGAACCGACTCCGATCGAGATGATGAAGGCAAAAAAGAATGACACAGAGATCTCCGCTACCGAGCATGCTCATCTGAAAGATGGAGTCGCGGTAACGAAATTCATATACTGGCTGAAGCAGAAAACTGCCGAGATCGCTGAATATGGAAAGCCTTCACCTGAAGTTCCGGGCGTCAGAGATGACGGAAAGCTCACTGAGATCTCTGCCTGCGACAAGCTGGAATCTTTAAGGCGTGCGCAGGACGGATGCTTTGATCTCAGTTTCACGACTATCGCCGGCTATATGTCGAACGGCGCGATCATACACTATGAGCCGACACCGGAAAGCGACACCGAGATCAAAGCTGACGGAGTCATGCTTGTGGACAGCGGCGGGCAGTACATCGATGGAACGACTGACATCACGCGGACTATTGCGGTCGGACCGCTGACAGATAAGATAAAGAAATACTACACACTGGTTCTCAAGGGACATATCGACCTTGCGATGTCAAGGTTCCCGCGCGGAACGACAGGGAAGGACCTGGATGAGGTCGCCAGAAAGCCGATCCTTGACGCCGGTCTTGACTACAATCATGGCACCGGCCACGGTGTCGGCCACGTACTGAGCGTACATGAAGGTCCTAATTACATCAGCAAGCGCGACGGCAGCAAAGAGATGATCCCAGGCATGATCACATCCGACGAGCCAGGCCTTTACACTGAAGGCGAGTTCGGCATCAGGATCGAGAGCGAGATCCTGTGTGTGCGCGCAGCTGACCAGCCAGGCGCGGTGTATCAGGATATTGCCGGAAAAGATGCGGCTTCCGGCGCAGGCTGTCCTGACGAAAGCGAGATGCTTGCCTTCAAGGACATCACCCTCGCGCCTTTCGAGCGCGACGCGATAATTACAGAAATGCTCACAGAAAAAGAGCTGCAGTGGCTCAACTGGTATCATGAGCGCGTGTACAGCTCCGTATCTCCATTCCTCACTACCGAGGAGGCTGAATGGCTGCGTAAAGTCACACAGCCTATGTAATTATATGGCATCTGCGCCACTGTAATATTTACATGCCTGCCGGTGCTTTGCCCAGGCTATCCAGCATCTCTGCGATCTTCTCCTTGGTCACAAGGAATCTGTCGCTGAACGGATCTATGATTATTCCGTCCAGCTTATCCATATGCTTTACGAACCGGAGCAGTGTCTTGAGAGGCACTGCTTCGATGTCTTCTTCTCCAATCTCGCCGATCTCATCCATAGAAGTAAAGACTGCGGCCATCTTGTCTCCTTCGTCGTCTTCCAGGCCGAGGAAACTGACTGAAATATTTGCCACATTATCTATATCCCCGCGCTCGATCAGCCTGAGCTCTTTTTCTCCTGCATGCAGCGCGGCTAATATCTGCTCACCTTCTTCGACCATCCTGTTTATTACGGAAAGCGCCACTTTATTATCCTTACGCTTTTTTCTGCCCTGGCTGCTTCCCATGACGACCTTAAGGACTTTAAGGTCGGGAACATCCCTTAATCCGGCTTTGTTGCCGTCACGAACTATCGCTTCGTCCGCCTGCCTGCGCCAGCAGTCGGCAAGGAACAATGCAAGATCTTTTGTTACCGGAGAAGCGTCGTCCGGGATAGTTCCCGTAAATGGCCTCCAGTCATATTCACCGCGTCTCAGCATAACGCCGGCTGCATCTCCCTGCATCTGATAGATCGCTCCGCGGATCGAATCGAGACTGTATGACACGAACACTGATTTGTACATATCTACGAGCACACTGTATATGAGGCCTGCCCTTTCGTCTCCGTCAAGATCGCCCAGACTGGAGATCATCTCTGCATAAAACAGTCCCATCTCATCACGTGTCATAGCATCGTCGGAAAATTCTCCGCCTGCATCGATCCTGGCTTTTACACTGATCAGGTCAGCGAGCACCTCGGCGAGCACGAGCTTCTTGAAGTATATGCTCTCCGATGCCTTCACACTTTCCAGAAGCGCCAGGCGCCTCTCACCGGCAGACAGACCTGCTGTGCCGCCATACTCCCCGAGCAGCTCACCTACAGGTCCGTCAAAGACCTTACCTATCTCCGGATCGTAGCCTTTCTCATCTGATACAGCCCTCAGAACTCCCGCAGCGATCACATCCTGCGGCATCTGCATTGCCGCGAGGATATTCACCATATCTATCGCCTTTGTGACAGGACTTCCTGCAGAACCGTCCAATCCTGCTTCTCCGCTCGGAGAAACATTATCTCCTGCACTGTCTTCATTGTTCAGAACGGCTTCCATATCTGCTGTAGATCCTGCGCCCCGGCCCAGCAGAAACGATGCATATTCAGCTGCGATATGGACGGACTCCTGTCTGGAGAAGGTCTTGTCGTTATATGCATCGATAAGATCCATAAGAAGAGGCCAGCCTTTCGGATACGTCCCTTTGCCGGATCTCACAGCTTCTCCACCTTTAAGCCCATTGTAGTCCATCTCCCAGCTGCAGATATTGCCGCCTGAAAACGCCGGTGAGTAATGCATAGGATCCCACTTACGAATATCAAGAAGCTCCGTCTGGATGAGGAACTCGCTTGTCAGCTGTTCAGAGTACTCCAGCTCAAAATCTGTATCAGGATCATCTGACACTGACTTTATGATCATATGGCCGTCATGAAGCGTGACTGTGACCGACCGGAACGGTTTTAGATCTTCAGTCTTTACAGGTTCGCCTTCCGCTTCCGCATCCTCAGCAGCTTCAGCTTCGGCAGATTCTGTCTCTTCTGCCGTCTCTCCGATCTCGGCCTTCTCTTCTTCCAGATAATACAGATCGAGTGTAAAATACGTTTTCATTTATCCCATTCCTTTTATTCAGTCTTTATGCCGGATGGCCTTTTCGTTCTTTTCTGCAACAGCAGCGTGGCTATCCTTACCAGAACATACATCACCAGTACCGGAAGCGCCATTCCCTCTGCGTAGATCCCCTTTATCCTGAGTACCATAGTTATAATGCCGACTCCCGCCGCACTCACGATCTGTACCCAGACGCTTCTGTCGGCTGCTTTTTTCTGTAAAGCATCCTGCAGTGCCTTCTCCCGATCCTCAGCATGCGGCTTCTGATAAGAAGCCTCGGAGCTTTCGGAGATTTTGACCGGTTCAGGCATCGCGCCGCGGAGACATATCGCCGGTGAAAGGAAAAACGCGCCGAATACAGCACCGCCCGCCATCAGATGATAACATGCCAGATAAAAAGCAGCCCCGGCGCCTGCGGCATCCGTACCGGCCAGCTCTATCAGCTCATCCGACGGCACAGCAGTCATATAATACACAAATGCTGCCGCAAACATCACCGCGAGCACCACGACCGGCATCAGCGGCGAGATGATCTTTTTCCAGACCAGATATACACCGCCGATAAGGGCAGCAGCAACGCTTACCTCACCACACGGTCCGCTGATGAATCCCACAAACATCCGCGAGAGTCCCGGAAGGTCTCCGCTGTCCGCAAGGATCTCCAACGGCGTCATTCCAGTTGCGACGTCCCCTGGCGAGACCCTCGTCTCAACAAAGTCATTCAGCGGCCATGTGTTCATTTCTTCTCTGAACAAAGCCCATATCGCGACCTGCCCGAAAACAGACGTGATCACCGCTCTCTCCAGGATACAGAAGACTCCGCCGCTGTCATTGCCGGCCTTCTTCTGGACCCACTTTACGATCATGCTTCCGGGGATCATTGCAAGTGCGACACCGACGAACACCATCCAGATCGGCATCGTCGAAGGCAGACCGTATACGATCAAAGCTCCCGTTATGACCGCAGCAAGATACTCCGGCTCCCTGTCAGGCTTTTTGTCCCCTGAGGCACCTGTCATACCCGTGAGCCATGCCAGAATTACCGCGAGTCCGCATCCGCCCAGCATATTGTCCAGCATGTCGAGGCCGAACACATATACACCCATCATAAAGCACGGTACAAGTGCCGTCATCGAAACGAGCATGAACCGCTGCGGATCATATTCAGTTGTCCGATAATCTTTAGCCATAAATGTATATCCACAATATTTCGTTATGACCTGCTGACCATCTCTGTCAGCGCGTCAATCAGTATCTCATAGTCACGGCGCCGGTTTCCTATCCCTGTCAGTAACATCACGATGCTGCCTGTACTGAACTCCGGGTATATCCCATTCTCTATCAAAATCTCCTCGGCGTTCTCTCCGGTCAGTCCTGCGCCGCTGAAATCGATCACTATCTTCGAGTCGTCAAAATCCGACTTGCCGATAATCGATGCTCTGGTGATCACGCGTATCTTTGGAATATTCTTTACATTTTCATAGAACCAGTCCAGGTCAGACCGCCATGATTCTGCGAGCTCAGCGCCGTGCTTCTCCATGATCTCAGCGTTCAACGCGAGTGACTCCATCAGCAGATACGACGGACTGGTGCTTTCCAGCATCAGCAGCTTCTTCTCATAATCAGCGGGATCCACGCAGCCTCCGAATATGTTCGCGACCGCGGTCTGCGTGAACGAAGCCATCGTTTTATGCGTACTTACGATCACAAGATCCGCTCCGCACTCTTCCGCCGGCGCAGGCAGACTGCCGTCTGCAAACATTTTAAGGTGCGCTCCGTGTGCCTGATCTACGATCAGGATCTTTCCACGCTTATGAACTTCTTCCGCGATTGATCTTATATCACTCACGATCCCGAAATAATTCGGGCTCGGAAGGATAACAGCGTCGATCTCCGGATCGCAGTCCAGCATCTCAGCAATGCTTTCCGCTGACAACCCGCCAGGGATACTGAGTGATCCCTCTTCGCCTCGTCCAGCGAGCGATCCCGGCGCCGCCAGTACGCTCTTGTCTGTATTCTGCGATCGATCACCGGAACCCCAGGGATCGATCACCTGCGGTTCTACATATACGGTCTCTATACCAGCAAGCTCCGCTCCGTTTTTAACCGAGATATGGCTGTCAGCAGCTGCCAGCAGCTTATGCCCCGGTCTGATGCATGCCATGATCGAAGCCATGATAAGCGCACTGCTCCCATTAACAGAAATAAACGCTTTCCTGCTGCCGTACAGGGCAGCATACCTGTCCGTGATGGCTTTGATGATCCCGTCCGGGTGCCTGAGATCGTCCGCGCCTGGGATCTCCGTGATGTCGTGGCCTGCGATACTGTAGATACCGGCATTCTGTAAAGATAGATATTCTGCACTGTCTGCGTCAGGACCAGACGGCACGCCATATCCCATGCGTACAAAAAACTCAGCTCCCTTATGCCCCGGCATATGGAACGACGCCTTTTCATTATTCGCATGTTTGATCAGGAATTCCCGCATACAGACGTTCCCTTTTTATTTCTGAAGGTAGTATTCCGTTTTCTCGTTTTATTGATATCACCTAAAACGATTACTGCATCCTGCTCGTGATGGACTGCCAAAAAAATCAGCCGCAAAAAACATTACGGCTGATCATGATCGTTTTCTGCGTTTTCTAGAACTCGTCTTTCTTTATGACTTCCACGCCGCCCATATATTTTCTGAGCGCTTCAGGTATCACTACGCTGCCGTCTGCCTGCTGGTAGTTCTCCAGTACTGCGGCGGTAGTTCTTCCGATAGCGAGTCCGGAGCCGTTGAGTGTATGCACGAATTCAGGCTTCCCGCCTGCTCTTCTGAATCTGATGTTTGCTCTTCTTGCCTGGTAGTCAAGGTAATTGGAGCAGGATGAGATCTCCACATATCTACCGTAGCTAGGCATCCAGACTTCGATGTCGTATGTCAGAGCTGCTGAGAATCCGAGGTCTCCGGATGAAAGCCGTACTACATGGTAAGGGATCTCCAGCCTCTTCAGGACTTCTTCTGCGTCGTTAGTCAATGCTTCGAGCTCGTCCCATGAATCCTCAGGCCTTGTGAACTTGACCAGCTCGACTTTGTTGAACTGATGCTGTCTGATGATGCCTCTTGTGTCGCGGCCGGCTGAACCTGCCTCAGCCCTGAAGCAAGGTGTGTACGCCGTGTAGTGCACCGGGAGCTGTGACTCGTCGAGGATCTCGTTTCCAAGCAGGTTCGTAACAGGAACTTCTGCTGTCGGTACGAGGAAGAAGTCTTTCTGCGGCACGTAGAACATGTCCTCTTCAAACTTAGGCAGCTGGCCTGTACCTGTCATCGCGGCTCTGTTCACCATGAACGGCGGGAGGATCTCGGTATAATCCTGCTCGATCGTGTGGAGGTCGAGCATGAAGTTCGCGATAGCTCTCTCAAGTCTGGCCCCGAGGCCTTTGTAGACCGTGAATCTCGTTCCGGCAATCTTTGCGGCACGGTCAAAATCCAATATGTCGAGGTCTGTCCCGATATCCCAGTGTGCCTTAGGCTCAAAATCGAACTCTGTAGGCTCGCCCCATTTCCTGATCTCTACGTTAGCTGTATCATCTTCGCCAAACTGGACATCATCAGCCGGTGTATTAGGAACTCCGAGCAGCGCGTCACGGAGGTTCTGCTCGACCTCTGCCAGCTTAGCGCTCTCATCCTTGATCTCAGCGGAGAGCTCTTTCATCTCTGCCATGATCGCAGTCGTATCCTTGCCCTCTTTCTTCAGCTTAGGGATCTCACGGGATACTGCATTCTGGCGGCTCCTCTTCTGTTCCACCTCAGCCAGAAGGTCACGGCGCTCCTCGTCGTACTTCTTCACGTTCTCGATGCCGAAGCTCCCCTTGCCGCGGAACTCGACTCTCTCTTTAACATGTTCATAATCCTCTCTGATTCGCTTAATGTCCAGCATGTCATTCTCCTCTTTTCTACTTTATATCAATGCCTCTTCATACTCCAGAACGCTCATGGCTTCTGACCGGAGCATGCCGCCGGCATCATATCAACAAATTCTTCTGATATTCTGAATACAGATTCATCAGCTCTTCCTTGCGGGCTTTGATCTCCAGCTGGAGATCTGACGCGTCGTCGTAGCGTTCATCGTCAAGGGCGCGCTTGATCTGTGTAAGCAGGCATTCCTGCTCGAGCGTGTTCTGGCCGAGGGCACGCTTGAGGCGCTCGATCTCGAGCCAGTTCTGAACGTCTACATCATTGAAATCTTTAACGTCGTGAAGCTTCACGCATGTCCTGATGAAATCCATCGTCTCCGGAACGAGCCTGTTGTAGATCTCTGTCGCCCACTGCTCTGCAGTCTGGACTTTGAATGACTCCAGGATCTTTTCCGGGATGACTTTGCTTTCTTCGAAGATCTTCGCCTTCTCAGGATACTTTTCGAAAGCTTTCAGGTTCTGCCAGACTGTTTCCGGCGCTCGGCCGAACAGCTTGTCGCGCTCTTCTTCTGTGTAGTAAGTGAAGACGTCTTCCTCACTCCTGTACTCACGGTCAGTGTCCAGATAGAAGTCCTTTTCTCCGTATTTTTTGGATAGCGACTTCTCAAGTTCTGCCAATGTCTTCTCGTTTGCAAGCGCCGCTCTGATACCGTCCATGATCGCTACATACGCAGTCGCAAGGACGAGGTATGTATTGCTCTTCGGGTTCGGGGCTCTGAGTTCGAACCTTGTCGCAAGCGGATTGTTCAGGTCTCTTACGAGTCCTACCAGAACTGTCCTGTTTCGTGACGGCTTATTGACTGCCCGCCCGAGCGAAGTCACGATGCAGACCGGAGCTTCATATCCTGGCTTCAGTCTGTTCATTGAATCGTTGGATGAGCTTATGAACGGGTTTATCACTTCATAATTCTTGAGCAGACCCATCAGCGCACCGAATCCGAGCGGGCTGAGGAAGTCTTTCTTCATATCAGCCGGCGCGAACAGGTTCGTGACATTGCCGTTCTTCAGCTTTGCCGCCAGTCCGATATGCGTATGTTCTCCTGATCCGGCGACGTCAGGGAACGGCTTGGCCATGAAGGTCACGTCCAGTCCGTGCTGCGTGAAAAGATCACGTATCACATATTTGATATGGCGCTCATTATCGGCGGCCTGAAGTGCATCTGAGTATTTCCAGTCTATCTCAAGCTGTTCCATCACATGGTCGTAATGGCCGCTGTTCTTCATCTTCGCCTGGACTCCGCCGACCTCTTTGTGGCCCATCTCGATGTCCAGTCCGTACTTGTCGAGCATTACCAGCGTTTCCTCAAGAGCCGTCCTTACGTCTCCGTAAGTCCTCTTCCAGTACTGCTCCTTCAGCATCTGAGCCGTAAAAAGCTGTTCTCTGTCGCCCTTCTCATCCGGCGTCCTTACCCAGAACTCAAGCTCTGTCGCAGACGTCACGATGAGGTCCTCTATGTCATCCACAGAGTCTGCACCCTGTATATTATCAAAAACATATGGGTGCTCACGGAGGTCCTTCATTATCTCTTCCTTGAAGTACCTTACCGCGTTCCTGAGGGTCGCTCTCGATCCGCATTCGAACGCGTCGTTATGTACAAGGAAAGAAGGTATCCTGAGCGTTCCGACCGGAAGTCTTGTGTGCCATCCGATATACTGATAGTTGTAGTCTACATACCAGTTCACGTCCGGGTCCGGAATGATGTCCACCTTTGCATTACCGAGATCTGCGATCTTCGGAAGGGCTACTGATGATCCGTCTGTCTGCACTCCATGCGCGAGCATGCTCTCCATATTATTCATGAAGAGCTTGATCGGGATTTTCTCGTCCGTGTCGTGCCCTGCGATATCGATGCCGACGAACGACACAAAGTGTACTTCCTTGTGCTCGTCCAGCAGTTTTCTCAGCGTATCCGGGTCGTGCTTATCCGGCGGGATCGTGAATAACATCTTATCAAAATCAAAATCCAGCATGTAACGTATTCTCCCTCTTTACGTTGTTTACAGCTCCATCTGATACCTGTTCCTGATCAGAGTCCGATCTATCCGGCGAGCTTGTCGAGATATCCTTCAAGCTCATCCATATATTCGCCGTACTTCGCCCAGTCGCCGTCTTTAAGCGCATCCTGTGCATTGTCATATGCCTGCTGCGCTGCTTTGGCAAGCTCGCTCTGGCTCATGCTGTTAAGATCGCCTGCGCTGCTTCCTGCATCAGTGCCCGTGCTTTCATCTGACGAGCCTTTATCTGCTTCAGCAGAAGCACCGTCGTCCCCGGCTCCTGCCGAGCCGGAATCCTGCTTGGCGGTTTTGCTCGTGACCGTACCTCCGGACACCCCGAAGAGCTCCTTCAGGCAGTCGCCCAGCGTAGGCTCGTAAGCGATCCTGTCATTATACATCACGATGACCCGCTTCATTTCAGGGATCGCCGAATTGGATGCTTCGAGATATACCGGCTCGATATACAACAGCGAATCGTTTACCGGCACGACGAACATGTTGCCGCGGCTGTACTTTGAGCCGGCATTGCTCCAGAGCGTGAAATCCCTGGAGATCTCCGTGTTCTGGTCGATCTGTGCCTCGATCTGCATCGGGCCGTAGACCGTCTTGCTCTTAGGAAGCTTGTACAGTACGAGCTTTCCGTAATTGTCGCCGTCGTTACGCGCGATCATGAGCGCTGTCATGTTCTGCTTCGATTTCGGCGTGAACGGGATCTGATTTATGAATTCAGCATTTTCTTCGCCTGGAAGCTTGACTATATAATAGTTCGAAGTCATCTCCTGCTCTTCAGTGCCGTAGATCTCATGAGCGATGTCCCACATATCCTCCTGCTGGTAGAAGACTTTCACGTTGTCCATGTGGTATCTTGTATAGATCTGAGCCTGTATCCTGAAGAGGTTCTCCGGATATCTTATATGCTCGCGAAGCTTTTCCGGCATCTCGCTACCGTCCTTGAACAGCTTTGGATAGACTTTCTTGAGAGTCGCGGCGATCGGATCAGTATCATCCACGATATAGAAATCCGTCGTTCCGTTATATGCATCGACCACGACTTTGATCGAATTCTTCACGTAGTTGTCTCCTCCGACCATTCCGGTGTATGGTTCGGAGTAAGGATAGTGGCTGCTCGTCGTGTATGCGTCCACGATCCAGTATAGGTTTCCGTCAACGGTCACGCAGTACGGATCAGCCTCGTATTTGATGTGCGGGAACAGCGTCGTTACACGCTTTACGACGTTCCTGTTGATCAGGATCTTCGATTTACTGTTTATATTCGTCGACACCAGCAGCTTAAGGCTCTTCTCACGTATCGCAAAGACTATGCGCTCGAGCAGCCCCAGCTTTATGCCGGCAGTCCCGTCATATCTCGTATACTTGTTCTGATCGCCATCCGGGTAATCGAACTCATCTTCGTTGGTATTCACGAGCGAATAGTCATTTGTTATCTCGCCGAAATAAACCCTCGGCTGTGTGATATCTATCGTGTCCACCGAAGACTGCGGCGGTATGTTCTTTATCAGCACGTCAGGCTGTCCGCTCGCAGTTACTGTATCAACTCTGGAAAGAGTGATGCCATAGCCGTGTGTGTATTTAATATGACGGTTCAGCCAGGTATTGCTTATCTTGCTGTCATCTATCTCGCGGACAGCAAGGTATGTCTGAGTGAGCTCGCCGTCTATCATGTACCTGTCCACGTCAACGTCATTGAACGTATAGTACTGCCTTATGCTCTGCGTCTGATTGTAGAACGTGTTCACAGGCTTGTAATCGTTTATCCTTACATTTGAGATCGTCTGGCTGTTCTCATTTATCGCTTCGGCGTCCAGGTCGTTCGCCGAGCTGAAAGCCTTCACGTCGACGTCTTTAAGCTGATATGCGTGCTGTGTGAAGTCAATGTTACGCTGAAGGTATTTTGTTTCCTTGTTGAGTTCATCAGGTGATACTATATAGCTCTGGACAAGGATCGCTCCAAGTATCCCGGCTCCCGCGACTATCGCCATGGCAAGCGGTATAAGCGCTATTTTCTTGAACTGTTTCTTCTTGAGGAACAAAGCTATCGCGACTGCTCCCAGGACTGCAAGTATCGAAATTATACGATATGTCCAGAGGATCACAGTAGCTGCGGTAAAGCCGGCGCCGTATACTACTCCAACGTGAGCATGAAGCAGATCATACTGCCTCAGCATGCAGTCATATGCGAGCAGAAGGAAGAACACCACGCCGAGTATGACAAGCTGGCTCGACGCGCATTCAAACAGCTCGCCGGCCTTGGAAGGTATGATGTGTCTGACTTTCCTTATATTCGGGATACTTTCTTCTGCCTGTTCAGTCCATCCGGCGAACCTCTTCCCGAGCGGGGTATCCACGAATATCGGCCTTGGCTGTCCGTAACCGCCTGACCCGCGGCCTGTCTGGTTATTTGCTCCGCCGGTCTGCTGTCCTGTCTTTCCGCCCTGGCTTCCCGCTGAAGTTTCATTGATGTATTCGTCAAAAACAAGAGGCCTTCTCATTACGATAAGAAGACAATAGTATCCCAGAGTAAGTGCGAGATACAGGAACGTCACGCTGATAAGCAGCGCAGACATATCTTTTAAGAATTCATATCTGAAAATATAGAATGAGATATCATGATGGAACATGGGGTCTTTGATGTCAAAGCCCGTCGGATGCGTGAACATCAGCCAGTCATACCACAGCCCCGTCGCGGAGATCCACGAGATAAGGAGCGCGAAAGCCGCGGACGCTGCGTTCGTGATGAGGCTGAGCTTCCGCCTGTCAGCTTCCATGTCCGATCTCACCATATCAAAATACCGTTTTCGTATGGTGCGGAGATACACGTCTGTCACTAAGAAGACGATAAGAAAGACAGGGATGCCGATCAGGAATTCTGTCGTTATCCCTTTAAAGAACACGCTGATGTAGCCCATCTCAGCGAACCACATCCAGTCGGTTATAAAACCCGAAGCAAGGAAAAGAAGCATGACCACCGCCATTGCCAGCAGGATGATCACGCTTTTCTTTCTCTTCGGCCTGTCAGTTGTATCGGATCTCCCGATCTTCAAATAGATCTACCTCCGTCCCGTCATATGAACCTGCTGAAGATCATCTCATATGCCTGCTGGATCTGAATTCCTGCAGCACTGTCCGGAGCGAACCTTCTGATGAGGATCGCGGCGACTTCAAGGATGATTAGGATCAGAATCAGGATCGCTATGATCTTAAGGAATGTATGCTTAGGCGTCTTTTCAGTTTCTTCGCTGAATACATCCTGATATGTCAGCTTACGATCTTCTTCAAGTGCCTCTTCCTCAGCCTTTTCAACAGGTGCTGCGGTCTGTTCAATAACTGTATCTACAGACTTCTGGGCTTCAGCGATACTTGCCTCGACCTCTTCAGGAGTCTCAGCTTCTACCTGGGCTGCTTCCTCAGCAGCCTTTATCTCAGCCGCTTTCGCTTTTGCTGCTTCTTCAGCGGCCTCTGCAAGCGACTTCTCTCTTTCCTTCTCTGATTCTTCAGTGACGACCTCTCCGAAAGGTTTATCCTCTGCTGGCTTCTCTGCAGGAGCTGCTGCCTCTATAGCCTCAGGGACCTCTTCCGCTTGTCCCTGTGCCGCTTCAGTCTTCTCTGCCTCTATCCTGGCTTTTGCTTTTTCCTTCGCCGCTGCTATCGCCGCTGCTCCGGCTGCCACTGCTCCGGCTGCTGCCGCGACTGTATTCGCCGCTGCTGTCTTGTCATCATTCACCTGAGCTCCGGCATTCCTTGCTATATCATCAGCCTTGCCGAAATTCCCGTCCAGGAATTCCTTTGGTTCTTCAGCTGCCGGCGCTTTGTAAGCGTCATCAGTCTGTACTTCAGCCGGTGCTTCTGCTGCCGGCGCTTTATACATGTCATCAGAGAATGCCGCCTCAGCAGGTGCCGTAGCTTCATGTCCTTCATAAGCCTCGACCGGAGTCTCCGGAAGCTGTACGCCTACGAATCCGCCAGTATCAATCGGCTCACTCGGTCTCTCTTCAGGCGCTGTTACTTTATCAAGCTCTTCCTTGATGTCTGACACAGGATTTACTGTGTCGGCGCGGTTGCCCTTGAGCTTTTCATTCTCCTGATCCAGAAGTGCCTGGAATTCTTCATTCTTTTTGCTGTATGTATAGAACTTGTCGATCACTTCGGCGCCGCTCGAGCCTTCTGCTCTTGCTCCTGAATCGATGTCATCCAGTGTATATCCGAAGATCTCTTTTTCTGTTTCCCTTGCCTTTATAGCTTCCGCATCCTTCTCGATCGACTCGATCGTCGGAACTACATAATCATCGTCAGCCTCAGCTTCTTCCTCTACCGACTGCTCCACCGCAGCTCTGTATACATCCCTGTAGGACTCTGCCGGGGCTTCCTCAGCAGGTGCTTCAGGTTCTTTCTCCTCTGCCGGCGCCTCTTCTGCTGCCGGTGCTTCTGGTTCAGATACTGCTTCAGGAGCCTCTACAACTGCAGGCTCTTCTGCCATTACTTCTGCCGCCTGCGCCTCTTCTGCTGCAGGGACTTCTGTCGTTTCTCCAGCTGCCGGTACTTCCTCAGCTGCTGGTTCTTCTGTTATTTCTTCAGCTGCCGGCGCTTCTTCTGCAGGCGCTTCTTCTGCAGGCGCTTCAGCAAATGCCTCTTCAGGAGCTTTATATGCTTCCTCCGGAGCTTCTTCTACCGGCTGATCTACCGCGGCCTGATATGCATCTCTGAACGATGCATCCGGTGCTTCTTCAGGAGCCTGAGCAGATGTTTCCTCTGCAGCTTCCGGCTCTTCTGCCTCCTCGACCTTGAACGAATCGACTGGTACTGTCGATTCAGCATCTACTGCCTTTACTACTTCTTCTGCTTCAGGAGTCTCGTCAAACTGTTCAACTGCTTCAGCCTGTGCCTTCTCTTCTGCTACAGCTGCCTCTTCCTTCTCTTCAAACAAGGTCGCACGTCCTTCTTCCTGACGCTTTTTGATGCGATCTTGTGCAGACGAACCATTCCAGCTGAAGTCAGCTTCTTCCGGCTTCTGTACCGGACGTCTCTGAGCTTCCGGATATCCATCCGTATTCCAGCTCATTGCTTCATCCATATGGAACTTAGGCCTTTCCTCCTGGACTTCCTTCGGAGCTTCCGGTCTCTGTACCTCCGGCCTCTGCTGGACCTGTGTCTTGAATACGCTCGGCGCTGGCTTCACCGACTCTGCCTTCGGAACTTCTTTTTCCACTTCAGGCTTTAGTTTGATAGGCTGCACTTTAGCACCGCAGTTGTAGCAGAACTTGTCGGTAGGTCTAAGTGCCTGACCGCAGTTCGCACATACTATCTGTGTCATATATCCCTCCTGAAACAATTATTATCTAATCGTTCATCGCTAGTCCAAAACAATTACTATCTGACCATCTGTCGTCAGAAAATTACATTCCATAATATTATACTACTATAGCCGGCCGACTGCAAACCATATAACAAAAAACACCGGCGCTGTCAAAACCGGTGTCTTTATCTCTATGCTATGATATTTTAAACGTTATAGAACATCTGGCAGTGTATCAGGCGCCCTGCGCCTTTCACAGTGATTTTGATCTTCTCGTCCGCGCGGCACCTCACCAGGAGCTGCTCACCTTCCGTCAACCTCACGATTTTGATGTCGACTGGGGCGTCTTCCTCACGCGTCACGAGCTCCAGCTGTGTCGTTTCGATGTGGACACTTGAGAATCCGTCGGCACAGTACAGCGCCTGGCAGATATGATCAAAACCTTTTTTATGTCTCGTTCTGACCGTGACTCTGTTGCCCTTCAGTATGGAATCGATCGATAGGAATTTTGCCTCTTCACCTACAGGGACCGCCTTGTCCTGATTCTCTCCTGCGCCTGCCATGATCTGGTCGATCACGTCAACATAGTGTACGGCGTCCTTCCTGATGATCAGATTGTAGTCGCGTGTGAGCCCGTACGCGGTCGTCTTGTCGCCGCCGTCGAACTCAAGCATCTCGAGCTCTTGTATCTCAGTCTCGCGCTTCTCTCCGTCCGGGCTTACATTCTCGATCTTTGCGCTTCCCTCAAGCGGGAGAAGGATCCTGTCATATCCCTCATAATCTGTGAATCTGGCTTTATCCCTCTTGCAGGTCGCCGAAGACAGCCTCCATACGAAATCTTTCTTCTTCACATCAGCATTCTTAGGGAAGATGCCAAGCTCAGTCGTCTTTCCGCCAGACCACTTGTCAGCATGCTGCATCTTTTTCGTAATTACTTCATATTCCATATTGCATTCTCCCGTTTACAGCGATCCTCCCGATCGAACAGCCAGCGTATGATCCACATCGATATGCTCATACTGTCCAGCAGACGGCAGCACCTGTTAATCCATCAGGCTCTTTACTTTCGCGAGTTCTTCATCGATCTTATTCAGCACTTCTGAGTAGTCCTTTTCCTTGCGCGCCCTCAGATCTTCAGTTATCTCCTTTACCGGTTCAAGCACATTCGTGAGCGATACATTCGCGAGCACGCCCTTAAGCGCATGAGCGCTCTCGAACGCAGCGTCCAGGTCATCCCTCTCTACAGCTTCTCTCAGTTTTCCGAAATTCTCATCCGAAACTGCCATTCCGACAAGCCTGAGATAAAAAGCTTCATTGTTCAGGCACCTTCCGAGTCCCGGATCTGTATCAGCGCCGATCTCTTTCAGACCTTCTATAGTAAGCATATCAAAATCCTCCGCTAAATCTATTACTGATGCGCCTGCGCGCATCATGTTTAGTTATTCTTCTGTAAACTTCTTCACGAACTCCTCTTCAGGAAGCGGCCTGGAGAAATAGAACCCCTGTATCGTATTGCAGCCGACGCTCTTAAGAAAGTCCAGTGTTTCTTTATCTTCCACGCCTTCAGCCACGACCGAGATGTTAAGATGTTTTGCTATGTCCATTATCAGGCTTATCATCGTCTCGCGCCTCTCATCGGATTTCAGGTTCTTGACGAACGTCATATCCAGCTTGATGACGTCGACCGGGATCTGGGCAAGCATCGCAAGTGATGAATATCCGGTCCCGAAATCATCCATCTCGACCTTGAATCCTTCTGTCCTCATGTGGCCTACGACATCGATCAGCTGATCGGAATTATCCATATATGCGGACTCGAGGATCTCCAGGTACAGCTTGCTTCCGCTGACGCCGTTCTTGTCCAGCTCATTTTCTATATAATCTATCAGATTGTGGTTATACAGGTCCATTCTGGAGATGTTGACCGAAAGAGCGATCTCCTTTCCGTACTTCTCCTTCCATGACGCCATGTATTCGATAGCCTTTTTCCATATATAGAAGTCCAGCTTCTGGATAAGGCCGTTCTGTTCGAACAGCGGAATGAACTCTCCCGGGCTTATCATCCCGAGCACAGGATGCTTCCAGCGCACCAGAGCTTCTGCGCTCGTAAGATAAGGCTTTTCCTTTTCAATATTGTATTTCGGCTGGAAATATAGCACGAACTGTTCCTGCTCAAGCGCGTCATCAAACTCAGAGAGAAGCTGAGCCTGCCTGAGCTTTTCGCCGTGTATCTCGGCGTCATAATACGATACGCCCGAATGATACTCGTCGACCACTGTATTCTGTGCCTGGATCGCTCTGTCAAATCTCCGCTCTATCTCTATGGTCTTGTCCACATCCACGTACACACCGCAGCGTATCTTGACTTTGATGTCCGGGAACGATTCAAAGTGCTGGTTCACATCTTCTGCAAGCTTGCCGTAATCCATCTTTCCGGACGGCATGTATACCAGGAACTGATCCGCGTCTACTCTGCACGCCATGCAGCCTGTTCTGTCACGAAGGTCTTCAATGTACGAACCCATGTGACGCAGCACATCATCTCCGGCGAGCCTTCCGTGAAGCTCGTTGATAAGATGGAAATTATCGATATTCATCGCGACAGCATCCATTTTCTGATCCTCATGGAACCTGTCGTATTTCTCAGCATAGCTATAGAAATAATTCCTGGTGAACAGGCCTGTCATATCCTCGCGCTCAGTCTCCAGGATCAGCTTCCTGTCCTCATAGAGCTCGATCGTCCTCTCCATCCTGGCTATCACGACTTCAGCCTGTTCAAACGGCTTAACTATGAAGTCTGACGCACCCATATGGAGGCATTCTACTTCTGCTGATTCCTCAGAAGTCAGTACGAGCACTGGAAGCTCCGAAAGATCCGGATCCTCTTTCATCACCTTCAGCACTTCAAATCCATCCATTTCCGGCATCTTCAGGTCAAGCAAAACCAGCGAAAGCGTCTTTGCTTCGCGCCTCATTATTTCCAGCGCTTCTTTCCCGTTCGACGCATAGAGCACATCATAATCACGCTCAGTAATGAATCCGAGAAGCTCCCTGTTCACCTGCTCATCATCGACGATAAGTATCTGCCTCTTGGCATTAACCAAACGAAATATCGCTTTATCTTTTACCATCATTTCTCCTCGTTCAAAAAACAGTCCTCTGCTGCACAGCACTTGCTGTCCCAAGCCAGTACCATATCGTCAATTACTGTTACTGTCTAAAACCAGTGCTCCTGTATTGTTTCATCCTTAGACCTGTATACAACTATACAGTTAACATTATAATACCAGCCCGCTTAAAAGTGAATAGCCACAGTTTATCATTATTTTGCTGCACTTTTCCATCAAACCCCCCTCATTTTTCTACGGAATCATCCCTTCTGGCTTCTTCCTGTAGAAAAACTCGTGCTTTCTCTTCGTTTTATTACACTTTTCCATCAAAACCTCCTCATTTTTCTACGAAATCATCCCTCCCGGCCTCTTTCCGTAGAAAAACTCGCGCTTTTCATCCGATTTATTACACTTTTCCACCAAAACCTTCTCATTTTTCTACGGAATCTCCGCCCGCGCTTATTTATAGCAGATGGAGTTAGTATAAAAATACTAACACTTGCCTGATCTTATACTAACTTTAAGCACTTAGTGCAAAACAGTTAGTATAAAAATGCTAAAATTTGTCTGTTTTTATACTAACTTTAAGTATGTAATGCAAATGAGTTAGTATAATTATACTAACATTTGCTTTTGATATATCCACTTCTTAGATGAGAAGAGTCAGGATTGTTGATGATCCAAATCACTATCCATCCGAGCATTCCCATATTGCGATGGCGATGATTTCAGCATATTATAGTAGTACGATGGTAGAATATAGCACGATAGAAGAATGTTCTACTTTTATTTACAGATCGATTGGACCATATCGGCTGATTGATCGAATCGTATCGACGTTTTGATCGGATCGTATCGGCTGATTGATTGAATCGTATCGGCTACTTAATCGGAATGAAAGGCAGTAGAAGACATGACTGAATATATGAAAGACACGGTATTGGCAGAATTCTTTGATAATTACGGCAGCGGCGGCGATATCGCCTGCTATTTCGCGCCGGGCAGGATCAACCTTATAGGCGAGCACACAGATTATAACGGAGGCCACGTCTTTCCATGTGCACTGCCATTCGGAACCTATATCGCTGTTCGAAGACGTGATGACGCTGTGCTCAGGCTGTCATCTGTGAACTTCCCGAAAGACGGCATCATCACTACAGACATCAGATCCCTTACTCCGCTTTCTGACAGCAGCTGGACTTCATATGTAAAAGGCGTGATCTGGGCAGTACTGGACAGAACAGACAGTGAGATCACAGGCATGGACATAATGATTGGAGGCGACGTACCTGCTGGCGCGGGTCTGTCTTCATCCGCATCACTTGAAGTCGCGGTCGGATACATGCTGAGCGATCAATTCGGGCTTGGGTTTTCAAATCAGGAAATCGCTCTTATCGGGCAGCGTGCAGAGAATGATTTCGTCGGAGTGAACTGCGGTATCATGGATCAGTTCGCTTCTGCCATGGGCAAGGAAGATCATGCGATCTTTCTGGACACAAACACTTTAGAATATGATTACGTTCCTCTCTCGCTGAAAGACTGCTCGATCATCATAGCCAACACGAATAAGCCTCATTCACTGAACGATTCAGCATACAATGACAGAAGGCGCGAGTGTTCAGAAGCGCTCAAAGAGATAAACGCTTTCCTGCATGCCTATCCTGATTCCGATGAAGCCTCGGCAGGAGATATAGATGCTCTCTGCCAGCTTAACCAGGAAGATTTTGACCGGGTGAAGGAATGCATAACGGATCCTGTGATACTCAGAAGAGCACGCCATGCTGTGACTGAGAATCAGCGGACGGAAGACGCCGTGAAAGTCCTTCAGGCTGGCGACATAGATGCGTTCGGAAAGTTGATGAACGCGTCACATGTATCTCTCAGAGACGACTATGAGGTCTCATGTCCGGAGCTCGACCTTCTTGCCGAGACTGCATGGACTATCCCCGGCGTGATCGGGTCGCGCATGACGGGCGGCGGATTTGGTGGCTGTACTGTCTCCATCATCAAAAACTCATCTGTTGATGAGTACGAGAAGATCGCAGGAGAGAAATACCGCGAAGCTTTTGGGTATGATTGTACATTTATTCGTGGAGCTGCTGGAGACGGGCCACGCCGACTATAAATTTCAGCATGCTTTTAGCCGGAGCTAGGCCGCGCCGACTATATATTTCAGCATGCCTTTAGCTGCCGGAGACGGGCTGCGCCACGCCTAGCCCCTCTATATACTTTCAATAATGTAAATGCTGTCATCAGCAGAAAAACGTGAGGTCGATATGAACACTGGATATGCAATCAATAAGCTTCTGTACTATGCGGAAGAAAAAGGCCTGATCGAAAAGACGGAAAGGCGCTGGGCTCTTAACACTGTACTTGATGTACTCAAGCTGCCTGCGGCGGAAGCATCAACGGAAAAGGACGTCAGTGAAGAATTTACAGATAAGAAATGCTCTGAAGAGTATTCACTGCAGGAAGTACTTGATGTCCTGCTGGACGATGCTTTTGCCAGAGGAGTCCTGACTGACAACACTGTTACATTCAGGGATCTTCTTGACACTGAGATAATGGGAAGACTTACTCCGAGGCCGGCGCAGGTCACAGACAGATTCCGTGAGCTTTATGACGATAGTCCTGAAGCTGCGACTGACTGGTATTACCGTTTCAGCCAGGATACCAACTACATACGTCGCAGCCGCATGGTCCGAGATATCCGCTGGAAAGCAGAAACAGAATACGGGGATCTGGACATCACGATAAATTTATCAAAGCCTGAGAAAGATCCTAAGGCGATCGCCGCAGCGCGCGAGCTCCCGGCGTCAAATTACCCAAGATGCCTGCTATGCGCGGAAAATGAAGGATATGCCGGGAGGCCGGACCACCCTGCGAGGCAGAACCTTAGGCTCATACCGCTCACTCTCGATGGTGAGGACTGGTATCTTCAGTACTCACCTTATACATATTACAATGAACACTGCATCGTTCTAAGCGGCGAGCATGCTCCAATGAAGATCGATGAGGGGTGTTTCAGAAAGCTGTTGGGGTTCATCAGGCAGTTCCCGCATTATTTCGTCGGCTCAAACGCCGATCTTCCGATAGTAGGAGGATCGATACTGGCTCATGAGCATTTCCAGGGCGGAAGATACAGATTCGCTATGGAGAAAGCAGAAGTTGAGACACCGGTCGTGTTCAGAGGTTTTGATGACGTTGGCGCCGGCATCGTCAAATGGCCTATGTCTGTGATCAGGATCGATTCTGAAGATCCTGACAGACTGATACAGCTTGCAGTCAAGATACTTGACGCATGGCACGGATACTCCGATGGTTCTGTCGACATATATGCTGAGACAGATGGAGAACCTCACAACACGATAACGCCGATCGCGAGGATGCGTGATAGACGGTATGAGCTTGACCTGGTACTCAGGAACAATCTTACGACTGAAGAGCATCCGCTGGGCCTGTTCCATCCGCATGCCGAGCTCCATCACATTAAAAAAGAAAATATCGGACTGATCGAGGTCATGGGACTGGCAGTGCTGCCTGGCAGGCTGAAAGAGGAGCTCTCTCTCGTAGCCGATGGACTGGTAAGCGGCGCCGATCTAGAAAGCGACCCCCGTACAGCCGGACACGCAGCCTGGGCAGACGAGATACGCCGCAAGTATGGAAAGTTTTCTGATAAGGAAAAGGCATGGGCTGTCGTACAGGAGGAGACTGGCCTGGTGTTCAGCAAGGTGCTTGAGCACGCCGGCGTATTCAAGAGAACACCGGATGGAAAAGCAGCTTTCCTGAGATTCATAGAGTCAGTATAAAAAGCCGCGCCTCCTTATGAAGCGCGGCGTGGTGAATATTATGCGGTCTTGATTGGATCAGATATCTGATCCTGACTTCTTCTGCGGATCATCAGCATCCGCAGTTTTTTACTTGAATTGTACTGTTACTATTCTTTCGCTGTCGATCCCCGCGATGGAATCTCTCACGATCCTCTCCGCGTTTCTGTCAGCTTCCTCAAGCAGTCCTGTCTTCTCAGCTTCCCTGAGAACTTCTTTTCTGATAGCCTTCTGGGCATTAACAGTTTCGTTTTTATCTGACCGTATCAGAGTAAATCCAGTGTCATAATACCGTATGTTCTCAGGCGGTATATCGATAGAATGAACGACCGCATGCGGTACGATCACCGTCATGCTTTTCTCTGACTCTTCTATCTCTATATTATCCACATCCGTAGAAGCATAAACGCTGGCGGTGTACTTCACCAGATATGAATCCTGTGTGATAAACGGTATCCCCTCAGTCTCACCTTCCAGCACGCCGCTCGTCTTCAGCTCCTGAGTCACGAGATCTGACCTGTTCTTAAGCTCATTCATATAGGTATCGACATCAAATCTGCCCTGATCACCGGTCCGCGCAAGTACAGCTCCTATGATCATAGCCGCCGCAAATGCTGCCCATACAGCGATCACAGATCTTTTTCTTACGCTTTCATGCATATCCCCCTCCTTTCGTTAAACAGACAATTCTCCGTATCTTTTGACAAGACCATTCTATTGTTTCCGGAGACAGGGTTAAACTGTCCAGAGGCTGAAATAGATATACTTAATCCGCCCCGTTCTGCGGATTACCGTCAGAAAACATATATACGCACCGATTGAGGTACAAAAACATATATGCGTTCCGGTTGAGGGGGTCTTTCGTACAAAAACACATCCCCCGCGCCGGCCGGGGCTTTTTGTCCACAAAAAGAAGCTGCCCGGGATCTCCGGACAGCTCTGTCTGTCATATCGTTTCCTGCACTATACCTCAGGTATCTCGTTCAGCTGATCAAAATACTTCTTGTAGAAGCTCTTGAACGCCTGCTTATAGTTCGTGTTGTTTGAATGGTGCAGGTTGTGCAGATACTGGTGCTCGCGGCCGCTGATGGAATCATCGTTTCTGGCGAGCAGATAGACCGCTAGGTCAGAACACTGATCAGATACACGCTCCAGGTTGAGCAGAATGTTCTGATAATATGTACCATTGAAGACATCGCATCTGTTCTCTGTCATACGCCTCATGTGACGGCCCTGAAGACTCTCGACGATCTCATCTATCACCTCTTCAAGAGGCTCGATCTTCTTCGCGATCTTTATATCATTGTTATAATAAGCCTCCGCTGTCATATCGAGGATCTCGCTGACCGCGTTCATGGCTACTTCCATCTCTTTAAGCGCCGCGCCGGAGAAAGCCTTATTGGCATTTCGCACCGTGGCAAGGCAATCGATGATATTCACCGCCAGATCGCCGATCCTCTCAAAGCACACACATGCCTTGAGCTGGAAGTCCTGATTCTTTTTGTCTGAATCCAGAGAGATCTTCGGCGATACTGAAACGATGTACTGACTTACAGCATCCGCCATCCTGTCGAGCAGATCCTCTCTTCTCTGGATCCTGGTCTCGCGCTTAGGATCGTACTCAAAGAGCTGCTGTATCGCCGCGGTGTAGTTGTGTATCGACACGTCGCACATATTACCGATCAGGATCGCGGATTCATTAAGTGCAAGCGTAGGATTGTCGATAAGTCTTGCATCCAGCTTTCTGAGATTCTCCTCCAGCAAAGGATCTTTTTCGTCTTCCTCTTCGTGCTTCTCCGGGACGATCTTCTCTGCAAGCGAGGCAAACATGCCGACGAACGGAAGCGATATCACGGCAGGAGCCAGACGGAACAGTCCGTGCACGTTAGCGACTCCGCCTGAGTTGAGCGTCATATACCAGATGTCGTCACTGAGGATACCCGTCGCCCTGAGCACTATCAGAGACACAGTGATCAGTATTGCGGCAAAGATGTTATATATGATGTGTACCATACATGTGCGGATCTGGGCTGTGTTTGCTCCGATCCTGCATACCAGATACGTCGTCAGGCAGTCTCCGATATTGACGCCGATGATAACGGCAACGATGCCGCATAGCTGCAGGCCCATCGAGCTGGCGATAGACTGCAGTATACCGATAACGGCAGATGAACTCTGAATGATACCCGTAGTGATTATTCCGGCAAAGAATCCGAGTACATAGCTGTCCTGGAAAGATATGATGAATCCCTGCAGCTCATCCTGCATTGTCGATACCGCCGCGCTCATGTTCATGAGGCCGGAAAACAATACCCCGAAGCCTATACAGATCGTACCGGCTGTCTTATACTGTATCCCCTTCACGAACATGATCAGGATTATACCTATTATCAGCGACAAAGGCGCCAGGTTGTCGGATTTGAAGAAATAAAGAATACTGTCGGAACTGGCATTCACGTCCATGAGCCTTATGATCTGGGCGGTGATCGCCGTCCCTACATTGGCTCCGAGCACGATGCCGATCGACTGTCGGAATGTGATGAACTCAGCTCCGACGAGACCTACCGTAAGTACGATGGTCGCCGTTGAGCTCTGAATCATACAGGTGACAAACAGACCTAAGATAAAAGCCTTTATCGGCTTATCCGTGATCTTCTCGAGTGCTGCTCTCATCGCTCCGCCGGAACTTGACTTAAGGCCGTCACCCATAAGCCTCATTCCGTACAGGAACATCGCAAGTCCGCCCAGCAGCGTCACGATCCTATAGAATAATTCCAATATTCTGCTCCTTAGCTATTAGTTTTATGTCTTTTTATGAAATTAAGCATATTATACCATATCAGGACCGTATTCAAGCAAAATTATTAAATTATTCTTAAGATGTATCAAAAAAAATACACAGCCGCCGCATATTGTATATTTATGCGTCAGCTGCATGTATGGTGTGAAAACAACGATCGTCCTTACTGTCTCATCTAGCCTTTCGGTATCCTGATCCGTATAAGAGACCCGTTATTCTTCTTTCTGAGCTCTGCACGTCCTTCTTCGGTAAGCAGCTTTCCAACAAATGTAGTGAACTTGTAGAAATAGCGGAACACTGCCTGCGTAGCGATCAGGAACACTATCAGCAGGAGCACTGTCTGCCACGTCATGCTGCTGATCCCGAACAACGTGTTATGGAATATGATGGCATAGAAGAAGCCGCATATCATAACTGCCATCATGATGAGATGCGTCTTTGTCATTGGCATCGCGACTCTCGCGAGGATCATGAATTCAACCAGCGCAACAAGTCCGGCGGCAGCGGTGGACAGGCTGCTTTGCTCTATGTTCATGACCTGTCCGAATATTACTAGCGCGCTTACGGAAAGAAATACTGTGATACCTGCCGGCGTTGCCATCTTGAACACATTCCCAAGGAAGCTCCCTTTTATCTTTTTATGGTTCGGCTCAAGCGAGAGCACGAATGACGGGATACCTATAGTGAACATACTGATCAGTGTTATCTGTGACGGCTGCAGCGGATACTGCAGCACACTTACCATCGAGAATATCGCAAGCAGGAATGAGAAGATATTCTTGGTCAGATAAAGCGTTGCACATTTGGTGATGTTATTCACGACGCGGCGTCCTTCCGATACGACCGAAGGCATCCTGCTGAAATCAGAATCCATAAGGACGAGCTGAGCCGCATTAGAAGCAGCTTCGCTCCCTGATGCCATCGCTATCGAGCAGTCTGCGTCTCTCAAAGCAAGTATGTCGTTCACTCCGTCTCCGGTCATGCCTACCGTCTTACCGTGGCTTTTCAGACCAGCTACGAACATTCTCTTCTGCTCAGGCGTAACACGTCCGAACACATTGTATTCCATTACAGCAGAGTCGATATCTTCCTGTGTCTTGAGCTTTCTTGCGTCTATAAATTTATCCGCGCCTTTTATGCCTGCCTCCTGAGCGATGTTCGATACCGTCGAAGGATTATCTCCCGAGATGACTTTGATGTCGACGCCGTTATCAGCAAAATATCTGAAGACTTCAGGCGCGGACTTGCGGATCGGGTTCGTAAGGAATACCGCGGCGAGCATCTTGGCCCTGCCTGTGATCGGCTCACCCTTCGGCTCTTCCTCCAGCACCGCAAACGCGAGCACGCGGTAGCCCTTCTCGCTCATCAGCTTCAGCTTGCTTTCGTACTCACCATAACTCTCACCAAGTACGAACTCCGGCGCCCCGAGGATATAATTCCCGTCGTCATAGATCGCCGCGCAGTATTTATATTTTGATGAGAACGGCACTGTTCTTATCGCGCGCCTGTCAGATCCCGAATCAGCAAAATACTCTTTCAGCGCCTGCATCGTGGCGTTGTCGGCATCCATCTCCTTTACGAGATCAGCAAGATACGTCGTGACCTGCCCGTCGTATTTCTCCGGCATCATGCTCTGCATGCTGTCAACCTTCATGTCGCTCTCGGTGATCGTTCCCGTTTTGTCTACGCAGAGCACGTCGACTCTTGCAAGCGTCTCGATGCTTCTCATGTTCTGGACGAGAACTTCCTGTCTGGCAAGGCGCATGGCTGAAACGACCATCGCAACGCTCGCGAGCATGTACAGGCCTTCCGGCACCATTCCCAGCACTGCGGCGACCATGCTGGTAACGCTCGATGTGAGGTCGTTATCCATCATGTAGTACTGCTGCACGAACAAAATCAGGCCGATCGGGATTATCAGAATGCCGATCACCATAACGAGTCTGTCCAGCGACCTTACCATCTGAGAACGCTGATCGTTCTTGCCCTGCTTCGTCGCTTCTATCTGCAGTCTGGATATGTAGGATTCTTTACCTACTTTTGTAAGTCTCGCCCGGCACTCTCCCGAGATTATGAAGCTTCCGGAGAGGAGTTCATCTCCTTCGCCTTTATTGATCTCATCTGATTCCCCGGTAACGAGTGCTTCATTCACCTGGACGCTTCCTGATATTATGACTGCGTCTGCGGGTATCCCGGAGCCGGAACCCAGTATCACTACGTCATCCTGTACCAGCTGCTCTGCGGGGATATCCTCCTCCCGGCCGTTCCTCAGCACTTTTACCCGCGGCATCTTCTCAAATTTGAGATTGTCCAGGATCTGCTTGGAGCGGATCTCCTGCGCGATACCGATCGCTGTGTTGGCCGCGACGATAAGAAGGAACGTCAGATCCTTGAACTGGCCGACCATGATAAGGAGTACTGCGAGAACTGCAAAAATGAGATTGAAATAAGTGAGCACGTTCTCTTTCACGATCTCCTTGATGGTTCGTGTGGACGAGCTCACTTCTTCATTTATTAGGCCGCGCGCTTTACGGTCTTCGACTTCTCTGTCGGTAAGACCCGTGGCTTCCCGGCTCTCCTCTGTATCAGAAAAGCCGCGGCTGACATCATCACCCGCGTCGAGACCGGTAAGTCTTCCCTGCACGTTCACCTCTTCTAATTCTTTTATATTCTCTGATCCCTCTGACATTTCCCCTGTTTTACTATCCTGCGGTACGCACCGCCCTTTATGATCTCTGGGCGGGATGTATTACGCTTTATCTACTTTTCCAGACGGCTGTCGATATATTCCTCAGCCGCCTCCTCTATCAGACGGACGTTCCGGAATGCTTCCTCCAGATCTCCGCCTTTTGCTATCATGCCGTGATGAGAAAGAATACATCCCGGTCCGGCGCCTATTGCCTTTACAGCGTTTCTGGTTATCCCTGAGCTGCCGGCAAGCGCATATCTGCTTACTCCGATGATCTCGCCAAGCTCAGCCATCTTCTCTTTAGACTCTACTTGAAGCGGCATCTCGCCTGCAGCGAAGATCGAACAGTATCTGCTGTGTGTATGTATGACCGCATTGGCATCCGGGTACTGCTTGTAGATCCCCGCATGCATGCCTTTTTCGGAAGTCGGCTTGTTGATGCCGTATGACTTGAGTGTCCTGATGTTTACCCGCACCATATCTGCCGGCGTCAGCCTTCCATAATCGAGCCCCGACGGCGTGCATAACATATTCTCTCTGTCCAGCATGACCGAGAGGTTTCCCCATGTGCCCTGTACGAGCCCTGTGCTCACAAGCAGATTTCCATACTTTACCAGCTGTTCGCGCAGCTCAAGCTCACGGTCTGACCATCTCGCGGCATCTTCATCTGACACATATGGCCTGTCGAACTTTATGCTTCCGTCATCACTGAACTCGCCCTGCACCGCTGAGCCCTGAGCAGCATCCGAATCTTCATCCTGCATGCCGGCATTTCCTGCCTGTACTGAGTACTCTTCAGACTCTTCCCCGTCGCGGAGCTCTTTTTCGGCTTTGCTGTACGCATGCTGATATTTATAATGCATGAACCGCGCCAGCCTGGAGTCGAGCTTTCTCACTCCGCCGATGACCTGGGCTTTCAGTATCGTTTCGGCAGATTTCTCTATGATCTGCATCGCAATATACGCCTCATAAAGATTCCGTCCGCCCGCGATAAGGCAGCTGTTCTCAACCATGACCGACGTCGATCTTGCCAGAGCCCTGGAGATCTGTTTCTCATCAGGCTCCACGATGCTTACTTCCGGTCCCACGATCTGTGCCATGTCGTCCAGCACAGCCGGTATCTCATGCCTCGAATCGATGCATATCCCGGTATACGGCGGTTCGCAAAGGATCATTGACGTCAGATACCTGGATTTCATCAAAGCCGCAGCAGCCGGAAGCTGTGTCTGGTCATGGTCGGTGATATCCAGGATATCTTCCTCTTTGAGAGCGCTAAGATCAGCGCCTCTCGCTGTCATATAACAGCGGCCGCCATGTCTGAAAATGATCCTCGGAACATCACCTGCCGAAAAAGGCAGTTCCGTGATCATTTTTGCGTATCTGAAAATTATATCTGAAGCTGCTTTCATATCTTCCTCTTCAGATGCATTTCTATTTAAGCACTATCTTTATGAATTTCTTCTTGCCCTTTTTGATAACCAGCTCGCCGTCTTTGAAGTCGTCTTCTGTGATCATGCGATGTGTGTCCTGGACTTTTTCATCTGCAACTGTAAGGCCGCCCTGCTTTATAGTGCGGAAACCTTCGCTGTTGCTCGGCACGAGTCCAGCCTCTCTGATCAGGTCGACGATCCCCATTCCGTCACCGCTGAAGTTTTCCCGCGGCATCTCGAATGCCGGGATGTTGCTTGCATCCTGAGCTCCGCCGCCGAATGCGGCACGTGCGCCCTCAAGCGCTTTGTTCGCTTCCTCCTCGCCATGGACGAGCTTCGTCACCTCGTAAGCGAGGACTTCTTTCGCTTTGTTCAGCTCGGCGCCTTCGAGTGACGACAGCCTGTTGACTTCGTCCATCGGAAGGAACGTCAGCATGCGGAGGCATTTGTTCACGTCAGCATCGGCGACGTTGCGCCAGTACTGGAAGAACTCGAACGGTGAGCACCTGTCGGCCGACAGCCACAGAGCGCCTTTCGCGGTCTTTCCCATCTTCTTGCCTTCACTGTTCGTGAGGAGCGAGAATGTCATGCCGTAGACTTCCTTATCCAGCATCTTTCTGGACAGGTCGACTCCGGCGATGATGTTCGACCACTGATCGTTGCCACCGAACTCCATCTTAACATCCAGATCGCGCGAAAGCACCATGAAGTCATATGCCTGCATCAGCATATAGTTGAACTCCAGGAACGACAGGCCGCTTTCTCTTGCCATACGCTGCTTGAATGCCTCAGAGCGCAGCATGGTGTTGACGTTGAAGTGTCTTCCGATCTCTCTCACGAATTCGATGTAGTTGACCGGCCTCAGCCATTCTGCGTTGTTCACGCTGATAGCCTTCCCGGGCTCAGGATCTCTGTTCTGCTTACCAGGCTGATAAACACCGCGGTTCCCTTCATACTTCCAGCCGTCGTCGAACTCAAGGAAGCGGTCGAACAGCTTTTTGAACTGCTCACAGTTGTCATCGATGGTCTTTGTATCCATCATCTGTCTCATGTCGGTCCTGCCCGACGGGTCTCCGACCATTCCGGTCCCGCCGCCGAGCAAAGCAACCGGCGTATGTCCGTACTTCAGCATATACATCATGATGATGATCTGCATGAAGTGGCCGACATGAAGACAGTCCGCCGTAGGATCGAATCCAATATAGAACCGGATCTTCTTCTCCGTCAGAAGCTTTCTTACAGCTTCTTCATCAGTCACCTGTTCTATGAATCCGCGCTCCTTGAGCACGTCGTATACATTATCATATTTGCTTACACTATCAGGTATAAGACTCTTCATCTAATAAACCTCACTATTATATCTGCTCGCTTAGACAATCGCACTTATATATTGCGATTGTCGCAACGATCGCTTCCTATCGGCAAAGCCGCTATAATTAAAGCGATCGTTACTTTGTTCCGTATAGTCTGTCTCCTGCATCTCCGAGTCCCGGTACGATGTACGCATGCTCGTTCAGATGGTCGTCTTTTGCCGCGATATAGATATCTACGTCAGGATGTGCTTTCTGCATTACCTCGATTCCTTCCGGCGCAGCGATGAGGCACATGAAGCTGATATCTTTTCCGCCTCTGTCCTTGATGAACTGCACTGCAGCGGCTCCGCTCCCACCTGTCGCGAGCATCGGGTCGACTACGAAGATCTTTCTCTTGCCGATGTCATCAGGAAGCTTGCAGTAATACTCTACCGGCTGATGAGTGTTCGGATCTCTGTACAGGCCGATGAAGCCGACCTTTGCGTTAGGAACGAGTGACATGAATCCGTCAAGGAATCCAAGTCCTGCTCTCAGGATAGGTACGACGGCAAGGTCTTCACCTGCGAGCATATTGAACTTCCCCTTGCAGATAGGTGTCTCTATCTCTACTTCCTTGAGCGGAAGATCTCTCGTAGCCTCGAATGTCATAAGTGTTACTACTTCCTGCGCCAGCTGGCGGAAGTCCTTGGTCGTGGTGTTCTTGTCACGCATCATCGATACCTTGTGCTGGATCAGCGGATGATCAAAAACATATACTTTGCTCATTTTTACCTCCTAAAAGATTCCTGCTTTTCCCTTTATCTGCTAAAAACGATACTTCTGCCAGCCAATGGGGCTTTGATCGTCCCGCGGCCGGCGATACATTTACTACATCTCATCCAGCATCTCGATACGTCTTGTGTGGTGCTGGCCGAGGAATTTCTCACTGAGCCATGCATCGACGATCTTTATGGCGAGATCCGGATCTGTCGTTCTGCCGCCGAGCGCCAGGATGTTCGCGTTGTTATGCTGCCTTGCCTTCTGGCCCATCTCGACCGATGTGCACAGCGCGCATCTGATGCCTTTGACCTTGTTGCAGGCCATGGAGATGCCGATACCTGTCCCGCAGACGGCAATGCCCTGGTCCGCGTTCTTTGCCGCGACGAATTCGCCCAGCTTCTTTCCGTAGATCGGATAATCCACAGGATCTTCCGAGTCAGTCCCGAGATCAATAACGTCGATCCCTCTTGATTTAAGATGCTCCTTGATCGTGATCTTAAGCGGGTATCCCGCGTGGTCACATGCCATTGCGATTACCATTTTATCAGGTCCTTTCTGATTCTTCCCAAGCCGCCTTTCTATCTGTATTATTCTATCATATTACATGTCACGTGTCACGGTAGTTTGAGTCCTGATTTGACAAATGGCTGGACCCTGATTTGACAAATGGCGCCGTCGGCACGCAGCAAAAAAAGAACGGGCCTTAAGGTCCGTTCCAGATAGCATCATACTTTTCTTATATTGAAGCCCGCTGACTTCAGCATACGGTTCATGACCGAGAATCCGACGCCTTTCTGCGGCAGCGCGGCTGCCAGGATCAGGTCTGCGTTCTCTCTGTCTGCGTCGCGGAGCATCGCGAACAGCTCGTGAGCAGCATCGATCGCTCCGTTCTGCCCGAATTCGAGCACGATCACATTCTCGCCTTCCATCTCGTGCTCGGTCTTCATCTGCTCGATCGCCTCCAGGACTTTCTCCTCTTCGCCCTCAAAGATGATCATCGGCGCCTTCGGCGCATAATGCCTGTATTTCATTCCAGGCGCCTTCGGATGGAAATCCGGGTCTTCAGGCTTTTTGTTCAGCGCTGGATCCATGATCACCGGTACTCCCAGCCTCTCATGGAAATCCTCAGCTGTCATGATGCCCGGCCTGAGTATCATCGGGACGTCTCCGGTCATATCGATCACCGTGGATTCGATCCCGAACTCGCACGGACCCCCGTCGATTATCGCATCTATTCTGCCGTCAAAATCTTCACGTACGTGTTCGGCTGTCGTCGGGCTTGGCTTTCCGGACAGGTTCGCGCTGGGCGCCGCGACCGGGCAGTCAGCTGCTTTAAGGAAAGCGCGCGCTGCCGGGTCAGACGGCATCCTGATACCGACAGTCTCCAGTCCGCCTGTCGTGACATACGGGACCGTGAAGATCCTCTGACAGATCATAGTGACAGGCCCCGGCCAGAATGCGTCCATGACTTTTTCCATCATCGGAGTCACTTCCGGAGTGATAAGGCCGAGCTGGTCCCTGCTCCAGATGTGCACGATGCTTGGATTATCCGCAGGTCTTCCCTTTACTGTGTATATGTTCTCCACAGCCTCCGCATCAAAGGCGTCAGCCCCAAGTCCGTACACCGTCTCAGTCGGAAAAGCGACGAGACCGCCATTCCTGACGATCTCGCCCGCGATCCTCATATCCTCTTCACTTGTGCTAAGATATCTCGTCTGCATATCAATAGTTGTCCATCTTCTTTGCCTGATCGTCAGTAATGAGAGCATCGATTATATCATCGAGATCTCCGTCCATTATCTGGTCAAGCTTGTACAGCGTAAGGCCGATCCTGTGGTCGGTCACTCTGCTCTGAGGGAAGTTGTATGTTCTTATGCGCTCGCTCCGGTCGCCTGAGCCGACCTGGTCTTTACGTTCTGCGGCGATCCTCGCATTCTGTTCCTGCTGCATCTTGTCATAGATACGGGCTTTAAGAACAGTCATGGCCTTCGCCCTGTTCTTTATCTGCGACTTCTCATCCTGACAGGTAACTACGATGCCTGTCGGAATGTGAGTGAGTCTTACAGCTGAATCCGTGGTATTTACACACTGGCCGCCGTTTCCGGATGCCCTGTATACGTCTACTTTAACGTCGTTAGGATCGATATTCACCTCTACGTCATCGACCTCAGGAAGCACTGCCACAGTAGCGGCAGAGGTATGGATACGTCCTGCTGCCTCAGTCTCAGGAACACGCTGCACACGGTGAACTCCGCTCTCGAACTTGAGCCTTGAGTATGCGCCTTTTCCCTTGATCATGACTTCAGCTTCTTTCACGCCGCCGATGCCGGTGTCGTTCATATCCATGATCTCTATAGCCCATCTGTGCCGTTCAGCATATCTGGTATACATCCTTAGAAGGTCTCCGCCGAACAATGCTGCCTCATCACCGCCGGTACCGGCCCTGATCTCAAGGATTACGTTCTTCTCATCATTAGGATCCTTAGGGATCAGAAGCACTTTAAGCTCAGCAGTCACTGCCTCCAGCTTGTCCTCCTGCTCAGACACTTCTGCCTTGGCCATATCGCGGAGCTCTTCGTCATCTTCTGTATCTACGAGCTCTTTGGCGAATTCCAGCTCCTCTACAGCTTTCTTATATTCTTCATACTTATGTACCACCGGCTCTATCTCGCCCATTTCCTTCATATGCTTCCGCCATACTTCCTGATTGGCGATCACATCCGGATCCGCGACTTTTCTGGTAAGCTCATGGTACTTCTCAACGACTGTTTCTAGTTTCTCAAACATCTGCTACTCCACTATTTTTTCTTCTTTGCGAATACGACCTGCACCTTCTGCGATTTCGTCATCTTCTTAATAGTATATACCTTCTTAGTGGCCTTTTTACTCAGTTTTACTTTCCTGCCGCCTATTTTGAGGGATTTAATGTAATATTTCTTTGCGGCTTTGACGGTGATCTTCGCGTTGTTTCCAGGCAGATAGGCGCCGGATCCTTTGACCGTGCCCTTGCCTTTCTTCGTCACTTTCACATTCACGAGACCGCTCTCGACCGGAACAGTGTATATCGTGCCCTCCAAAGTGCCATAGTACGTGTTTCCGGCTACGATGCCTTTCGGTCCATATTTTTCCGGGTCATCAAGGAAGTTGTACCCTGTGTCCAAATATCTGTCTTCCGAAACATCATAGATGAATGTGTCGCCGTGATCCACTGCCGGAGCACCTATATATATCAGTCCTTTTGCCGTCAGGCCGACATCCGGTTCATCCACGCCGTACATCTTCACCAGAGCGCCTGCCGAGCATGCTCGCCACGACTTCCCATCAAAGATAAGATTGGCCGGGCATACGACATCTGTGATCTGATCTGGCTGTTCAAGCTGATCCGGACCTGTACCGAGCGTGTAGATCAGCTCAGATCCATACTGGAGCGCTTTGCCGCCTGACCTTGGTTCAGGAAGAGCAGCACCTTCTGACCACTTGCCGCTTGCAGGATCAAAAATGAACACCTTGTCAGAAAGCTGTTTTTCTTTCCCGTATCCGCGGCTTCCTCCGATAAAGAATATCTTCCCGAAATATGCGGCGATAGTGTAGTCTTCCAGATCCTCGAGATCTTCCGGAAGTCTTCCGAGATCCTTTACTGCGCTCATGTCGCCGTCTCTCGCTCCGGCATTTACGCTGATAAGCTTATATTCGCCGGAATAGATGGCAAATGGCCCCTCAAAATCATCGTTATCGTCGTTCTCTTCATCATCCTCAGCAGTCTTGCTGCGGTCTTTTCCGGAATGACTACTGTTTTCGAGCTCCCAGAGGTCGTCGTCTCCGCCTTCTGACTGATCTGCCTCTCCGTATTCCACTACTGTATACAGCTTTCCGTTTGCATACGCAAGATCGCCGAACAGCATTCCGTATTTTGCATTATCATCTTTTGTGACTTCGAACAGCTTTGACGGATCAACAGTCACTACAATCTCGGCACTTCCATCTCTATCAGACGGATCCTGGACTTTGATCTCGCGTGTCTGGGACCATGTGGTGTAGATCCTTCTACCGTCAGTTACAGACGCTTCATTTGAATATTCGATGTCCAGGCCGTCTTGTTTAGTGTATTCCTTCTTGCCAGCCACCAGATACAGATTCTGTTTTCTGGAAATTTTCCCGCCGGCACCGGTAACACGTATGTTCTCTACGTTATTGATCCAGTTTTCATTCTTTATCAGGATCTCCTTGCCTTTGATGATATCATCTGATGGAATTATCTCGGCTTTCTTCATGTGATCGTCATCTTTGCCGACCTCTACCTTGAATCCCAGCTGTTCCGGGTAAAGTCCCGAGCCAGAGATCTTTATGGTATCTGAATCAGTATCCACAGTTACCTTGCCGACCCTTGGAGGAAGGACTGCAGGTACACGCCTGAAATCATACGCTCCTTCAGGTCCTACGTTGAGCTTAGGCTCATCCTTTGCAGATGCGGAAATCTCGTTCAGGAGATCAGCGACATCAAACGACTGGCCATCTTCAAGCTGTTTTTCCTTCTCGGCAAGCTTGAGTGCTACAGTACCGCTTATGAACGGCGCCGCCATCGAAGTACCGCTCATATAGTCATACTTACCGAATGCTTCTTCTTTTATATCCTGTCTTGAAATACCAATGTCATCGATAAGGACAGAGTAATCCCCTTTTACTGCGGAATAAAGCCCGATCGCGAACCTTCTTCTGTCTCCGGCCTCGCTTTCCTCATCACCAGACATAGTGATGTGATCCCATATTGTAGATTCACCGCTGATATAAGTGCCTGCGATCTGCTTTTCGCCTAGTGTATCCAGATCCGGCACCTCATCTTCAGCAATATCTGCTATGATGAACAAGCTGCTGGAAAACATCGTCGACGCGTTCTTAGGTCCGGAAGGCCTGCACATCATGCTCATATACGGCCTGATCTCAGCATCTTCCACCTCGTACGGCATCAGGAAGACGATCATGTCATCCGTCTTTAAGTTTTTGTAGGATATCTTCAAGGACCTGTTATCGTCATCATTAAACCCTTCATCAGCCTTTTCGATCCGTATCTCCTGTCCTTCTTTTCCGGTGAAAACGTCACCTGATCTTTCGCACTTCTCACCATTGACATAGATCTCATCCGGCACGCCGAAAGTGTTTTCATCATCTGTATAGCTGTTGAATCCCGCAGATAAGTCATCCTGCTTATCGCCATAGATCGAAGGGTTATATGACTCATACGGAACCGTTGACAAGATCTCAGATCCCGGTGCGGCTACATCTACAGATTCCCCATAATTCGAGTATGATGACAGCTCTCCGCTCCTTTCAGTCGCGGCGACGCTGATAAGATAAGGACTGTTTATATTAGCTGGGTATAACGCATCAACGTCGTTGTTCGCCCCTTCGTTTCCTGCCGCGCAGACAGTCACAGCGCCCTTTTCTCCTACTATATCCACCAGCTTCTCGAAGATGGCACTTTCTTCTCCGCCGCCCCATGAATTGTTTATCGCGACTACAGGCTCTCCCAGATCGAGCGCCTTGTTTATATAGTTATATGCGGCTATTTCATGTGACAGCCACGCGCTGCCGTCCTGGTCCAGTATCCTGAGAGCCATGATGCGGACATTCTGGTTTACTCCGCTTATGCCTTCTTTATTATTGCCGACTGCTCCTATTATCCCTGCGCAATGTGTACCGTGCCCGTTCTCATCCATCGGGTCCGGATCGCCGCCAATGAAGTCAAAGCCATGCTCGCCCTTGATCTCCCTATGTGTGTTCTTCCACATATTCGCTTTAAGGTCAGGATGCAGATAATCCACGCCTGTATCCACTACCGCGACGATCTTTTCAGTCCCTGTAACACCTTTCTCTTTCCATTCATATTCAACATTCGGAGCATTGTCCTTACTCTGCATGCTCCACTGGTAATCGCTGTATGCGTCGTCACTTACACTGAGAGCGTGTATCCTGGAGTTCTTCTCAGCAATGATGACATCGTCCCTCTTATTGAGTTCCCTGACCAGCCTGCTTCCGCTCATGCTGTCCGAACTAACAAGAGCTACTACTGAATCTTCCTCAGCCTTTCCGCTGTCCTCTCCGTTAAGTTTCATCCCTGAGCCGCTGCCGCTGAATGTCCATACTTCTTCTACGGTAATATCCTTTACGGATTCCTCTCCAGAAGTCAGGGCTTTCCTGATTTTTTTCTCAGTCCTGAGACTGTCGCCATCAAGCAGAACGAGTACGGTATCTTCCAGCGGATCTTTTTTATCATCCTCTGCGAATACAGGCGCTGTTTCTGGAAGCGCCGCCAATACCATCAGCAGCAGCACCAGTATCGCGCTCAATACTGCCGCCATGCACTTTCTGGACCTTCTTGCTGTGTTTCTCATATAATGCCTCCCCGGGACCCTCTTCTCCCTTTTTATCTGTTTATCTGTTCTAACCTGTTAAACCGTATATAATTGTACCATCATAGCAGTAAAAAAAACAGAACAAAGTACCTGGCACAGCACGAAAAAAGGGCCCGCCTAACGGCAGGTCCCTCTTCTTCATATATGTGGTTGTTACTTAAGGCCATACTTATTCTTGAACTTCTCAACACGTCCGCCGGCGTTGATGAACTTCTGCTGACCTGTAAAGAACGGATGGCACTGTGAGCAGACATCAAGTCTGAGCTCAGGCTTGGTAGACATTGTCATAAATGTATTGCCGCATGCGCAAGTTACTTTACATTCCACATATTCAGGATGGATTCCTTCCTTCATGCTTATTCCCCTCCTTCTTCACAGGTGGCTCACCAGATGGCATCCCTCAAGGCCGCAAACCCCGATATGATCAAGACCCTTACCGGGGAGATCTATGCGGTGTAGAAGATGTTCTCTGATGCCTGATCTATTTGCCGCCGGTAAGGATTCGATATGCCTTCCGATGCGACTTGAATATATTAACACAGAACCGGACACTGCGTCAAGGCATTTATTGTCCGGCGCTGTCTATTTATTTTCCGATGCTGTCAATGTATATCACACCTGTCCTGATTCCGGATATTCACTGCTCTGTGCGGCGCACAGCCGATATCACCCGGTCCAGTCCCGCCAGGTCTTTTTTTATCCTGACGTCTTTAAAGTGCGCTTCAAGGAGTCCCTTCAGATCTTCTCCCTGATCAAAGCCCGTCTCCATCATAAGGCGTCCTTGTGGTTTAAGGTATCCCGGCGTTTCTTCAGCTATCCGCCTGTAGACATCCAGCCCGTCTGACCCGCCGTCTAGCGCAAGTACCGGCTCGTGTCCGCGAACTTCTTCATCCAGTGTCAGTATCACATCTGATCTGATATATGGCGGATTGCATACGATGAGATCAAAATCTCCCTGTATGTCTTCAAACAAATCGCTTTTTACAAATGTGACTTTGTCAGAGACACCGAGCCTCTCCGCGTTTTCAGCCGCGACATCCAGCGCGTCCCTGCTGATATCGGAAAGCACCACATCTGTTTCTTTATCTGACAGCGCAGCGATCGACAGACCCAGGGCACCGCTCCCGCAGCACAGATCCAGCACGCGTAGATGCCGCTCAGGCCTGCCACTTACATATTCTGACTCTGCTTCAATCCTGCCGTTTATATATTCCAGCGCCTCTTCGCAAAGTATCTCTGTATCGAGCCTTGGTATCAGTACGCGGCTGTCCACATGGAACGACAGACCCATGAATTCCTGCTCTCCTGTTATATACTGAAGCGGCTCTTTTCTGATGCGCCTTCCGATAAGGTCATCGTAGCGCAAAGCCTGATCATCTGACACCGCGTCCTGGTAATGAAGAGGAATATCACGGAAAGGAATATCAACAGCAAAAGACATGAGTGCCCGCGCGTCAAAGACAGCATCATGGATGCCGGCTTCCGCAAGTCTGTCCTGTCCTTCCTTATATAGTATTCTGACTGTTTTTTCCATATTGCCCATGTTGGTTTTGTTCAACACGATCCTGCTTTGTGTGTATCACTCAGGCGTCGCGCTCGATCGTCATCGGCTCAACGAACTCTGCGTCAGTATTCGTTATGCCTTCGAACACCGGCGTCTCCGGCGGTACGAGCACTGCCTTCATAGAAACTATCGCGACCTCAAGCTGTGACTTGTCCGGTTCTCTCGTTGTGAGCTTCTGCAGCAGGAGCCCCGGCACGCTGACAATCTCGACGAATTTGTTTGTCGAGCGTCCCGCCCACTGGAGGACCTCATACGAACAAGCCGCAACTACCGGTATCAGCAGAACTCTGGAAACTATTCTCATCAGCAGATCAGGCCACCCAAGAAGAGAAAACAGGATAAGGCTGATCACCATTACGAACATCAGAAAGCTGGTCCCGCATCTCGGATGCAGACGGACGAATTCTTTCGCGTTCTCCGGGGTGAGCTCCTTGCCGTTCTCGAAACAGTGGATCGTCTTATGCTCGGCGCCGTGATACTGGAACACGCGCTGAATATCCTTCATCCGGGCGATCAGCACTATATAGCCAAGGAACATCAAGATCCTAAGGCATCCTTCGATGAGGTTCAGCACGACCACGTTGTCTATCACTCCGGAAAGCATGTTGACCAGCACCGTCGGCAGCAGAACGAATACCCCGATCGAGACCGCTATGGCAAACACCACTGAAAGCGTGATCATGATGTTCCACGCTGCTTTTTCTCCGAACAGCTTCTCCAGAAATCCCGGCTTGTCCTCCTCAGACTTCTGTTCCTCTTCTTCCTTCATCGTGAAGTACTCCAGCACATCCGCCGAATACGTCAGGATCTTCGTTCCGAGGACGAGAGATGAAACAAACGCAAACACGCCGCGGATGAATGGAACTTTAGCTATTGCAGAACGCTCAGGGTTCTTTTCCGTCTTGAGGAATATCCTGTTGTCAGGAAGCCTTACAGCGACAGCGGTCCTTTCAGGGCCGCGCATCATAACACCTTCCATGACCGCCTGGCCGCCCGTCTTGGTCGGACAGGCATCTTTTATAAAAATCTTGCTGAAATCCATATTACCTCTTTCTGTTCAAAGTGATATACGATATCCCCTGTCTTTGGCTATCTGAACACTTTCTTTATAACTTCGATAAAGTTCGCGTTTGACTTGGTCATAGCGAGGTTGTCGACGATCTCCTCAGTGACTTCTGAAGCCGGCCGGTTTGCCATCGCCTTGCGCATCGTCCAGATCGCGCCAAGCTCGTCCTGCGTCATTAGAAGCTCTTCACGTCTCGTGCCGGACTTGCTGATGTCGATAGCAGGGAATATCCTGCGCTCCTGCATCTCGCGCGAGAGATGGAGCTCCATATTGCCTGTTCCCTTGAACTCCTCGAATATCATATCGTCCATACGGCTTCCGGTGTCGATGAGAGCAGTCGCGAGGATCGTGATGCTCCCTCCTTCTTCTATATTACGCGCCGCGCCGAAAAATCTCTTTGGCCCGAACAGAGCCGCTGGATCCAGTCCTCCGGAAAGTGTTCTTCCGGATGCTGGCACAGTAAGGTTATATGCTCTCGCGAGCCTGGTTATACTGTCGAGCATGATCACTACGTCCCTGCCGTGCTCGGCAAGACGCTTGGCGCGCTCAAGCACCATCTCAGCGACTTTCACATGATGCTCGGGCTGCTCGTCAAAAGTAGAATAGATGACCTGGCCGCCCTGGAGTGATCTCTGCATGTCAGTTACTTCCTCTGGTCTCTCATCTATGAGCAGCGCGAACAGATCTATGTCGTCATATTTGCTCTCGATAGCATTCGCTATATTTTTAAGGAGCGTTGTCTTTCCGGCTTTCGGCGGAGCTGCGATCAGTCCTCTCTGTCCCTTTCCGATCGGCGCGATGAGGTCGATGAGCCTCGTCGCAAGCTGCTGTCTCGTCGTCTCGAGTGTCAGCCTGTCCGTAGGAAATATCGGCGTGAGCGTCTCGAACCTCGGCCGCTTTATGGCATCGCCCGGATCGTAGCCGTTCACCTTTGTCACGAAAAGCAAAGCCCCGAATTTCTCGCTCGCCTTCGGCTTTCTTGCGATCCCGAAGATCTCGTCACCTGTCTTGAGGTTGAACCTTCTTATCTGAGCCGGCGAAACGTATATATCCTTGCTGCTCGTAAGGAAGTTGTCGAATCTCAGAAATCCGAACCCGCCGTCAGCGATATCCAGGATACCGGTAACTTCATACTTGCCCTGATCCTTCTGAGCATTATCAGACGAGCGTCTTCCTGTAGTCTTCTCCTGTTCATCCGCAGGAGCATCCTGATCCGGAAGATCGTATTCCTCTGCTTCTGCTGTTTCCGGCTCTTCCTCAGGCTCTGCCGCTGTCTCTGATGCCTCTTCAGCAGCCTTCTTCTTGCGCGCAAGTCTGGCAAGACGTTCTTTTTCTGCCGCCGCGATCTCTTCATCAGTGAGCGGCTTGAGCGGCTTCTTATACTTATTCAAAGCTCCTGTAGCTCTCAGTTTTTCTTCTGCTTCTTTCGCTTTTCTATTATGCTCTGCCTGCTCATCGGACACTCTGTGTATTGAGCGGGAATCCTCCTGATCATCATCTGCTGATGCATCTAAAGATACGGCTGAAGGGAGCCCTCCCATGGAAAGTCCTGCAAAGGCTCCACGCGAGTCTCCGCTCTCAGGATAGCTTGATGCAAAGTCGTCAGGGACCTCGATGATCTCATCCTCTGCTGCTTCTTCAGCAGCCTTTTCCTCTGTTTCTGCAGCCTTGATTTCAGCTGCATCTTCTTTTTTCTTTCTTGGCATTAATTTTCCGGCACAGAATGCGCCTTCCCCTTTCTGTTCGATATGATCAACAGACATTCATATAATGGGTTTATACCCCGAACAGGCGCAGATCAACTGCTGCTTTTTTAATTATATATGTCTTGTCGATAATGTGATTGGTATTGCAGACCGGAGTCCCCGGCCGCCTCCGCAAAGAATGCGGATAGAATCCAGACAACGATATAACTTTACTATATATGTACTTTTGTGTCAACCTCAGCCTGCAGCTGAACATCAAAAGACCCGGGGCGGCGTCCCGTCCCGGGTCTTTATCGGCCAATTTGGTTTTGACGGCTTACATGGATCCGGATAAGATCCTGCCCGCCGGCTGGTATGCTGCCTTCAGAACTATTTGCTGTAGTCGTAGAATCCAGCGCCTGTCTTCATACCGAGCTTGCCAGCTCTTACCATCTTCTTGAGGAGGATGGATGGTCTGTACTTGCTGTCGCCAAACTCTGTGTAGAGTGTGTTCATGATAGCGAGGCATACGTCCAGTCCGATGAGGTCGCCCAGTGCGAGAGGTCCCATTGGGTGGTTGCAGCCGAGCTTCATTGCTGTATCGATGTCCTCTGCGGAAGCGATGCCTTCGTTGAGGATCTCGATAGCTTCGTTGATCTCTGGGATGAGGATCCTGTTTACTACGAAACCAGGAGCTTCTTTGACCTGTACAGGTGATTTGCCGAGCTCTGCAGCAAGGTCTGTAACGACTTTATTCGTCTCTTCTGATGTCAGAAGTCCATTGATGATCTCTACGAGCTTCATTGCCGGAACCGGGTTGAAGAAGTGCATTCCTACAACCTTGTCAGGTCTTGATGTAGCCATTGCGATCTCTGTGATGGACAGCGAAGATGTGTTGGAAGCGAGGATACAGTCAGGTCCTACGAGTCCGTCGAGTTCCTTGAAGAGAGCCTTCTTGGCTTCCATGTTCTCAGCAGCTGCTTCGATGATGAGGTCAGCGTCCTTAACACCAGCGATATCTGTTGTTCCTGTGATCAGTGCCATTGCAGCATCCTTTGCGTCAGCTGCGATCTTCTCCTTGGCAACGAGCTTGGCAAGGCTCTTCTCTACCTTTGCGATGCCCTTGTCTACGGATTCCTGATGCCTTGCGTTCATGACTACTTCATGTCCGTGCATTGCGAGTACCTGAACGATTCCAGCTCCCATTGTGCCTGATCCGATAACTCCTACTTTCATGTTGATTACCTCCTAAGTGTTTAACATGATTCTGACTTCTGCCCGGCCGTCAAAACCTCTTTCGCGATCTTAAGGCTTCGCGCCGGACCGATTCAATTGATAAAACCTTTGCAAAGATTTTAGATCACAAAACAAAACCCGCTTTGTGACTTGAATCAATTGTACCACAAGGCGGGATATTATTAAAGATAATAATTTAACAAAATAGATGTATGATCAGCTGTTGTAAAGGTTCGTGGTCACGTACTCAGGATCGCTCGTCGCGTCGATGCCGAGCGCTTTCAGCGTCTGCTCATCGCGCTCTGACAGGATCGCCGTACAGTGCGCACGGCAGCCGGAGAGCTCAGTCAGTTTCTCTGACGCTTCTTTTGCGGCAGGATTCCTGGTCGATGATATCGTGAGCGCGATCAGGATCTCCTCGCAGTTCAGGCTGGTTTTGTCAGAAGACAGTGCCTCGGTGTTCAGCCGCTGTATGGACTGGAGCACGTCCGGGGCGATCAGCATCGTGTCGTCATCCATGCCCGCAAGGTATTTGATACCGTTCAGGATCGCCGCAGCAGATGCGACCATGCGTCTCGAGCTGCGTCCAGTGATTATATGGCCGTCCGGCATCTCGATTGCCATCGCGACCACGTTCTCATAACGTTTCTTGTCCTGTCTGCGCTTCTCTTCTACTTTGGCTCTTGCCGGAAGCACGCACTGCCTGTCTTCAGCTACAGCCCCCACATCATCCATAAGGAGCTGCGAACGCTCAAGCGTTTCTTCGCTTATCTTGCCCTTCTTGTAGTCTACCTCCGCTATCAGATACCTGCGGATTATCTCCTGTACTGCAGCGTAGCGGCAGACTTCGTCATTTATGATGCCGGCTTTCGCACGGTTGACGCCCATATCTGTCGGTGATCTGTATTCAGATTCTTTACCTGTGATCTTCTCGATGATCCTCTTCACGACAGGAAAGACTTCCATGTCGCGGTTGTAATTCACCGCGGTCACGCCGTACGCATCCAGATGATATGAGTCGAGCTGGTTCACGTCGCGGAGATCAGCCGTAGCCGCCTCATATGCGATATTCACAGGGTGCTTGAGCGGAAGATTCCAGATCGGAAAAGTCTCGAATTTAGCATATCCGGCTTTGACGCCTCTAAGGTTCTCATGATAGAGCTGCGAGAGGCTCGTCGCCAGCTTCCCGCTGCCCCCGCCCGGGCCGGTGACAACGACCAGAGGCTTTGATACTTCGATATATGGATTTGCGCCGTAGCCTTCCTCGCTTACGATCGTATCGACGTCGCGCGGATACCCTTTGGTGTAGTAATGCTTATAGGTCCTGATTCCGCGGCGCTCGAGCTTGCGGATGAACATATTCACGGCGTCCACGTCCTCATAGCGCGTAACGACCACGCTGTTGATATCAAGGTCGTATTTCCTGAACGTGTCGATAAGGCGAAGGACTTCCAGGTCATATGTGATGCCGAAATCCTGACGCGTCTTGTTCGTCGTGATTGCTCCCGAATAGATGCAGATGATTATCTCCACCTGATCCTTAAGCGCCTGAAGCAGCTTTACCTTCGCGTTCTCATCAAAACCCGGCAGTACTCTAGCAGCGTGCTTGTCGTGCACCAGCTTTCCGCCAAACTCCAGATACAAACGCTCGCGGTCGCCCGAGTTTATACGCTGCCTGATATACTCCGACTGCTCCTTCATGTATTTATCCGGATCAAAACCTATTTCCTTCATACGCTTCCTCTCTCGCCGCTGCTTTTCACATCATCAAAATCCATCGCTGCTCATCCCGCTTTACGCGTATCCCTGGATGGCAAAGATCACTGTAGGGATGATCATCGCCGCGACCAGCACGACTACGATGATCCTGGCGATCAGCTGTTTTTTCTTCTTATTCATCTGTCACTTGCCTTCCTTTTATTTACTAAGAAATATTTGTCATATACCGTAGGTGCTCACGCATCTGTATTTGTCATGTACTGCCGGTGCTCACGCATCTGTATTTGTCGTGTCCTGCCAGTGCTCACGCATCTGTAACTTCGATCCGGAGCTCGTTTCGTCCTTCCACCTCGCCTTCAAGGCTTACGTGATAGTCTACTTCCACATTACCGGTGCCGTTTTCATCAATATTGTTCTCCACACGGTCTGTGAGGATCTCCATATCCATTTCGCCGTACGGAGTCTCGTATGTGCTCGTGAAGCGCTTCCCACTTTCGAACTCCATTACCGTACCGTCGCCCAGGTCCTCGCCGATTCTCTTCATCCTCACGCGCGAGCCCTGCAGCTTGAGGCTGGTCTTGCAGCCTGGGAATCCAGAGAACTCACTTTCGTCATAGACCAGATAAGTCGCGCCGTTACGCTCGAACATCTTGCCCTCAGTGATGAACTCCATCTTGTCCATCGGCTTGTCACCGTCGTACTGTCTCCCTGTTATTTTTAGCATTATATCTTTCATATCCATAACCCACTATCCTTTCGATGAGTTCTGTGAATGACACCCCTGCTGCCTTCCACAGAGTCGGGAACATGCTGAATCTTGTAAATCCCGGTATCGTGTTTATCTCATTAAGGTATATGTTCCCGGTTCCATTCTCTATCATGAAGTCGATCCTTGCGAATCCTTCACAGTCGAGCACTTTGTATGCCTTCGCCGCGATCGCTCTGATCTGCTGTACTGTCTCATCCGGAACGTTCTCTGCCGGAACTGTCACGACTGTACCGACATCGTCCGAATACTTGGCTTCATAATCGTAGAAATCGTTCGCCGCTACGATCTCTCCTATCCCTGTGACCAGCGGCGTCTCATTTCCGATGACTCCGCATTCAACTTCACGTCCGTCTATGCCGCGCTCAACGATTATCCTTCTGTCAAATCTCGCGGCTTCCTTGAGTCCTGCCCTAAGCTCTTCTGTATTCCTCACCTTGGAGATCCCTACACTTGATCCAAGGTTTACCGGCTTCACGAACATCGGATAAGGAAGCTCTTCTTCGCAGTCTTTTATGAACGGCTCCGGATCCTTTTTCAGCTCATCCGATGTCGTGTTCAGGAATTCCACGGTCGGAACTCCTTCAGCCAGGAAACAGAGTTTTGCTGCTTCTTTATCCATGGCGAGCGCTGATCCGAGCACGCCGCACCCCGCGTACGGAATGTCTAGCATCTCGAACACTCCCTGAAGCTTTCCGTCCTCACCGTATGCTCCATGCATGATAGGGAGAGCAAAATCTATAAGCTTCGGAAGGTCGCCCATGCTCATCGGCTCCGCTGACTTTTCCCATGTGCCGTTCTCTATATCCTCTACCGGCCCGTCATACCGGAACCATTTTCCTTCTTTGTTGATACCTATATATATAAGGTCATGCTTCTCCTTATCAATAGCATTGATAACAGCTGCCGCCGAGATACATGACACCTCGTGCTCCGTAGATTTTCCCCCGAAGAAAACACCTATTCTGTCCATTTCAGGCCCCTCCTTTGTAAAAAAGCTCATACCTTGTTTTATTTTACCATAAAGCACCGCAAAGGGACAGGGGCAAATCGAATCCGCTACACGTAATCGAATCGAAACTACTACACGAATCGAATCTACTACACGTAATCGAATCGAATCCGCTCGACAATTTTTCTCAATGCCGGGATGTACACCATACGCAGCTTAAGCCATCCAAGGGTGTCGTGATCAAAACAAAATGCTGGTCGGCATCCATATGAGAAATCGCGTTAGTATAAAAATGCTAATAATAGTCAAAAAGTATACTAACTTTCAGCAGTCAATGCAGATCAGTTAGTATAAAAGTTCTAACACATGTCTGTTTGTATACTAACTTCCAACAGTCAATGCATATTAGTTAGCATAAAAATGCTAACACTTGTCTATTTATATACTAACTTCCAACAGTCTATGCATATCAGTTAGCATAAAAATGCTAACACTTGTCTGTATGTATACTAACTTTCAGCAGTCGATGCAGATCAGTTAGTATAAAAGTTCTAACACTTATCTGTTTGTATACTAACTTCCGCTGCACAATGAGAGGTTACGGATATTTCAAAAGCCGATTCAAGCTCAAGCTCCAGGGACAATAGCACCACCTTCAGGACAATATCACCTTCCGGATAGCACCAGCTTCTGGACAATATTACCTTCCGGATACCATCACCTTCCTGACCGCACCACCTTTAGGACAGCACTATCTTCCATACAGTGTCACCTTCCGGACAGCTCCATCTTCCATACAGCGTAGGGATCCTGGCGGTTTGTACTAAATAAAATACATAGCCGGTATGTATAGAATGCGCTGCGGCCATGTGGTATAATATACTTTGTTAATAAATAAACTAATTAATACATTCTAGTGTATTTTCAGAAAGGACTTTATCATGAGACTTGAAAACAAAGTAGCAATCGTAACAGGCGCAACATCAGGAATGGGCCGCGCAACAGCAGTTCTGTTTGCAAAGGAAGGCGCTAAGGTCGTAGTATGCGGAAGAAATGAAGAGCGCGCAAAGGCAGTCGTAGATCAGATCAAGGCTGACGGCGGCGAAGCTATCGCAGTACTCGGCGACGCTTCTGACCTTGCTTATGCAGAAGAAATCGTAAACAAGACTGTAGAAGCTTTCGGAACAGTCGACGTTCTCGTAAACAACGCCGGAATGCTGAGCATGTCCACACTTCAGGACGTCAGCATCGAGGAATGGGACAGAGTATTCAGAGTAAACGTTGATTCAGCACTGAGACTCTGCCAGCTCTGCGCTCCTATCATGAAGGAAAAGGGAAAGGGCGTCATCGTTAACGTCGCTTCAGTTGCTTCATTTGCAGCTCATCACGGATTTGCAGCTTACATCTCATCCAAGCACGGCATGGCAGGACTGTCCAAGTCAATGGCATGGGAGCTTGGTCCTGAGATCAGAGTAAACGCTATCGCTCCTGGCGCTATCCACACTGCAATGGTAGACAGCATCGGCGGACCTGCAGTTCTCCAGGGAATGATCGACAACTGCCCATGCAAGAGGATCGGCAAGCCGGAAGATATCGCTACTGTAGCTCTCTTCCTCGCAACAGATGATTCTTCATTCATCGACGGACAGATCATCAAAGTCGACGGCGGATTCGAGTGCTAATAGCTTACCGGCAGCAAACCGGAACATCAAAACAGCAGAAAGCGAGATGGAGCGATCCACCTCGCTTTTTTCCACTTCACTTTTTTCATCCACCTCGCTTTTTTATCTGGGGTTTTCTTTTATCTGAATTACTGCTATAATAGCAGTCGCACACCGCGGATGATCAAAGCAGCCGCGCCTGCCGAGCAGTTCGGGTCCGATATCCTGCTCGTTAAATACTAAAACCAAAGGAGATACAAATGAACACTATCAAACGTGAGCTTGACGATTACAAGCTCCTGCTTCGCAATGTGCCGTCAACGGTAACGGCTCTTCTTATTTTATCTGTAGTATGCATGAACCTGCTGGCGAACAAAGAGCTGTTCGCCTCTCAGTACTTCTGCATCAACACCGGCCTCGCGCTTTCCTGGATCCCTTTCCTCTGCATGGACTGCGTCTGCAAGAGATTCGGGCCGAAAGCCGCCACCAGACTGTCTTTTTTCGCGATATTCACAAATCTGATGACCGCAGTGATCTTCGCGCTGCTCTCAATGACGCCCGGCCACTGGGCTGCTTATTTCAGTGCGCCGGATCCTCAGACAGGTGAATACATCAACGCCGCTCTGAACAGTACATTCGCAAGTACATGGTACGTGGTGGCGGGATCGTCGATCGCGTCTCTTGTCTCTTCGGTCATCAACTCCGCAGTAAACGGAGCGGTCGGACGCATCGCTGACAAAGGCGGCTATAAAGGTTTTGCCATAAGGAGCCTCGCGTCGACTGTCGCCGGCCAGTGGGTGGACAATTTCGTTTTCTCCGCGCTGGTCTCACACGTATTCTTCGGATGGAACTGGATGCAGGTGTTCATCTGCTCGATCACATCAATGTTATTCGAACTTGCCGCCGAAGCCCTGTTCTCACCTTTCGGATATAAGATCTCACAAAACTGGGAGGCAGAATCTGTCGGTCAGGCATATTTAGATACAGTGGAGGCTTAGCAATGGAACTGGAAAAACTGTCAGGCGTAGAGCTAGGCGCGGAAGTAAATAAAGGGAATGTGACGCCGACTGAGGTGATAGAGTATTTTGCAGACCTGATCGAGAAGCGGAATCCCAGACTGAACGCGTTCACGTACACTAAATTCGAAGAAGCTCTTTCTGACGCGAAAGAACTGGAGAAGCGCCTCGCAGCAGGCGAGGATGCCGGTCCGCTCGCCGGAGTCCCAGTAGGTCTCAAAGATTTTCTTACTTCTAAGAAAGGCTGGACCAATTCACATGGAGGCGTGAAATCGCTCATAAGAGAAGACTCGGACGATTCTGCGTTCTACGCCGCGGCTAGAGCTGCCGGAGCGATCGCTGTAGGCAAGACAAACGCTCCTGCTTTTGCTATGAGGGGAACATGCGATAACAAGCTTTATGGACCTACCAGAAACCCATACAACACTGATTACAATTCCGGCGGATCTTCAGGCGGATCGGCCGCCGCCGTAGCAGACAGAATGCTCCCGATAGCAGAAGGGACGGACGGAGGCGGGTCTATCCGCATACCTTCATCCTGGTGCGGCTGCTTCGGATACAAGGCGTCTGTCGGCACTATACCAAGCATTTGCCGCCCGGACGGATGGACGGCGACACATCCGTACTGCTTTGACGGAGCCATAACGAGGACCGTCGAGGACAGCGCGGTCATGCTGAATTACATGGCCAAGTATGACCCGAGAGACCCGCTCAGCCTGGATCACGGAGCAAGAGACTTCACCGAGCTCATGAAAGCACCGATCAAAGGCTGGAAGATCGCGCTTACACTGGATTTTGATATATTCAATACAGATGATGAGATAGCGTCGATCGTAGAGAGAGCGGCACACAGATTTGAAGAGGCTGGAGCGATCGTTGAGCCTGTGCACTTCGGGTTCAGGCACAGCCGGAATGATTTTGCTGAGCTCTGGTGCAGGAGCATCTCCGTGGACACTGCAATAGACATGGAGATCTGGAAAGAACAGGGTCTGGATCTCGTCAGGGACCACCGCGACGAGCTTCCGGAGGAATTCATATACTGGAATGAGAAGGCATTGAACTCGACGATCCTTGATTACCGCTATTTTAACGAGCTCAGGACTGAGATACTCGACTGTGAGCAGGATATTTTTGATAAGTACGACCTTATAGTATCACCTGTTACTGTCTGTCCGCCTGTAAAGAACGCAGATGACGGCAACACAAAGGGTCCAGAAGAATTCAAGGGTGAAAAGATGGAACCGCTGATCGGCTTCTGTGAGACATTCATGGAAAACTTCACAGGAAGCCCTGCAGCATCCATTCCAGCCGGCCTTTCATCAGAAGGCCTCCCTGTCGGCATGCAGATAATAGGGAAGAAATTCCGCGATGAGGACGTATTCGCGGCGGCGCACACTTTTGAGCAGATATCGCCGTGGGATAAAGAAAGATAAAACGGGTCCCGCTTATTTTATCCACTTGTCTGTGAGGAGCGGCTCGTCGAACCCCCAGTCTTCCAGGCCGTTATGCACTACGAGATCAAAGCCGCACTTTCTCAGGATATTTGCGGATCCTTTATTATCGGGAAGCGAGCTTGCTGCGATGATCTCTATATCGGTCTCATTGTACAGATAATCGACGAGCATGCTCAGCGTCTCCGTGCCGATGCCCATCCCGCAGTATTTCTCTCTCAGCCTTATCCCGACGCTCACCTTATGGATATTATCTTTATATCCGTACAGCTCTGCTATCCCACAGAAATCACCGTTCAGGTATACCCCGAGCATTATGGATTCTTTAAAGCACTCGTCATAAAGATGATCGATCACGTAATGGACGTCATCGTACTTCTTCTCAAACAGAAACGTCGGTTCCATCTCGTACACTTTTTCAGAACCTATCATATCCTGAAGAGCCGGGGCATCGTCCTGCGTTATCCTCTTCAGTACCAGACGCTCCCCTTCTATATACGGAATCTCTGTAAACAGTTTCTTCTTGGCCATTTATACTCCTTCAATAAAGCTCCGGGCTTTCCTGACAAACAGTATAGCATAAAGACATGACCAGGTCACGCGCGCCATACAGCAGCCGGTCAGACGAATGACGGCTGGATCAGCAGTGTTGATTTTGATGTACACTATATTCTGCTATAATGATACAATATAAGTTAAAGAACATCTCAGCCCTGCCTCTGGCGTCAGAAAGGATCCAGACATAATATGGAAAAAGGCAAAAAGATCTTCAGCAAGCTGAATGAGGAGTTCCTTCATACTACCGAAACACTGTGGAACAACGAGGTCCAGGCCAATCTGTTCGTAGCGAGGATACTTATCTATACTTCGATCATAGCGGGACTCATAATATTGCTTTCAGCAGTCAACGTCTTTTCGATAAACAGCTCCGTAATGACACGGTATCTGCTTTTTGCGATAGCAGAGATGATTATCCCGGCAGCGATATGTATTTATCTGAAAGGAGAAAGATCGTGGCTCAAGGTGCTCCTGATGGTGGCTTATGTAGTCGTGCTCGGGCGGCTCCATATGATCCTCGGGCACAATATCGTGCTCTGTCTGGTGTTCCCTGTAGTGCTGTCGGTCAGATATTACTCACGATCGCTTACTTCGTTCGTTTCCGGCCTTACAGTTTTCACATATCTCGCAGCCAGCTATTACGGCATAACTCACCAGATCACAAGAGTTGACCTGAACATGGTGGATCTTCCTGCAGGAACTGTTCTGGAATTCACGGAATCCACCAGCCTGCGCAATGTGATCGACTATGCTCTGATAGACTATGACCAGCTGTTCCTGCATTTTCTGCAGCACAGCTTCCTGCCGAAATTCATATTGTTCCTGATGATATCCGTCATATGTGCTTTGATCGCTCAGCGCGGCAGGATGGCGATCTTCGCCCAGAAAGCTGAGACCGAGAAGACAGAGAGACTCGCGACGGAGCTCAACCTTGCAAGCAACATACAGGCGAACATGCTCCCTAACATATTCCCGGTGTTTCCAGAGCGTAAGGAATTCACGCTCCACGCATCGATGACGCCGGCAAAGGAGGTCGGCGGCGACTTTTACGACTTTTTCTTCGTGGATGATGATCACATAGCTCTGGTCATTGCCGACGTGTCAGGCAAGGGCATACCGGCCGCACTCTTCATGATGGTATCGCGCACGCTGATCAAAAACAGGCTTCTGATGGGCGGAAGTCCTTCCGAGGTTCTGTACGACGTCAACAATCAGCTTTGTGAGGGGAACGCCGCGGGACTGTTTGTTACCGTTTGGCTCGGCATACTTGAGATATCCACAGGAAGAGGCGTCGCCGCTAATGCCGGCCATGAACATCCTGTCATCAGGAGACATGGAAACGAATTCTCACTTGTCGTATACAGACACTCACTGGCGGTAGCCGCTATGAAGGGGATCAAATTCAAGGAACATGATTTCATCATGGAGCCGGGAGACACTATCTTCGTATATACCGACGGAGTGGCTGAGGCCACAAATAAGAATAATGAGCTTTTCGGCACTGACCGTATGCTCGACGCATTGAATAAAGAGCCAGACGCCATGCCGGAGCAGCTTCTGAAAAATGTCAAGGAAGGAATAGATGAATTCGTGCAGGGAGCAGAGCAGTTTGATGACATCACTATGCTGTCGCTCAAATACTTCGGCCCGGAACATCTCAGAGAGTCTCAGGAAAATTGACATTCAGATCCATTTTATCCGCAGACAAAAACTTCACTTGTTCGATGAAGTAGAAATATGACGATGATAAAGCTTTTAATTCTAAAACAGGAGAATGAAAGGAGCGGGATCAGATCCAGGATCAAATATATCATCGGGATCCTGGCTGTGCTGATTTTTCTGCTCTCGGCAACGCCGCTGGAAGCGCACGCGGCAGCGAAGATATCTGTCTCAGACATGTCTGCCACCAGCTATCTTCGCGTGAAAGAAAGCAGACAGATCAATGCGGTGATCTCTGGAGCGGCGGGCACGTATTCTGCCTTCAGATTCAAATCCAGTGATCCTTCTGTTGCCTCAGTATCTGAACAAGGTGTCATTAAGGGCAGGAAATCCGGTCGTACAACGATCACTGTCTCGACTAAAGAAAAGATCAAAAAAGGAAGCAAGACTACGACGCGTACCATCAAAAAGAAGCTGAAGATACGAGTCACAAAATACCGCCACGTTTCCCACAGAGGGCTTCAGAACAAAGCGCCGGCAAATTCCAAAAAAGCATATCAGCTGGCTGGAAAGGCGCATTTCTGGGGCATGGAAGCTGACATACAGGAATCCATGCCTGATGAGAACGGTCAGATCCAGCTTTACGTGTGCCATGATGTGAACCTTCAGCTGTTCTGCGGAGTGGACCGGAAGCTCGCGGACATGACGCCGGCGGAGATCGACAGCCTCAGGATCATCGACGGGACCAACGCGGAGAAATACAATCAGAAGATATGTACTCTTGCCGGATTTCTCGATGTGTGCAAAAAATACGGCGCGGTCCCCTATCTGGATACCAAGATCGACTTTTCTGATCAGGCAGTACAGATGATCGCCGACATGCTGGCAGAAAGAGGCCAGCTTAAGAAATGCCGGCTGGTAGGATACTGCGATACTTCGATGCGCGCCATTCAGGAATATGCATACAACACCTATGGAGCAGCTCCTTCCATCATCCTGAATGTCAACGTCAAGACCAATCCTGACGGCAGGACCGCCATCCAGCAGGTGAAATACGCCAGATCCATGGGATATCAGGGAGTGAGCGTCAACAAAAACGCCATGAGCAAAAAGATCGACACCTATTGCAGGGAGAAAAAGCTGGAGCTCAATCTCTGGTCATATAAAGAATCAGAAAAGAACAGGCTGATGGATCAGCTGAAAACATTTAAAAGTGTCTACACAGACATGGATGATATGCTTGTAGAATGAGCGCGGCTGCCACTTTGACTAAGCAGCCATGACCGCAACTGTCACTTTGACTAAGCGGCCATGACCGCATCTGTCACTTTGAATGAGCAGCCTGAGCAAAAGAAACGGGGTAATGTATGGGTTTTGTTAAATGTATGATCAAAGATCTGAGATCACATGCCACATGGAGATCTATGGCGGTTTTGATCCTGATGCTCGCTGTCATGACGCCGACGCCGGCATTCGCCGAAGAAGCTTCGGACGACACTGTAAAACTGATCGGGCACCGGGGGTATTCGAGCGAGTATCCGGAAAACACGATGCCGGCTTTCAAAGGAGCATATAAAGCGGGATTTGTCGGGATCGAGTTCGATGTTTGGGAGTCAGACAACGGCGACCTCATGGTATTCCACGATTACACCACAGGCCGCATGTGCCGGGGAAAGAGCGATAAGATCTGGCATGTCAACAACCGGAACCGTAAAAAGAGCAGGTACAGAATCCCGTATAAAGACAAGACCGTTGTTATACCTAACCTGAGCGAGGTGCTTAAGCTTGCCGCGAAACACCCTGGAATGGTACTGCTTCACATCAAGAAACAGCCGGGTAAATACAGGCTCAGCAATGCCGGCGTCAGGAAGATCGTGCGCCTGATAAAGAAATACCGCGTCAAAGACAGAGTCGTGGTGTTCACTTCAGTAGAATCTGACATAAAGCGGTTCGTCGGCAAAGGCGTGCGTGTCGGCCGGCAGTCCAGCAGCCATGACCGCGCTAAAGTCAACAAAGCTGTCCGCTGGCTGGAAAAGAACAAAGGCGACACCCTCGTCATCACTTATACAGATACGATGCGGCAGGATGATTTCGGGAGTGATCTCGTGGAGTACTGCCATAAAAAAGGCATTCAGGTCGGAACATACTATGCTTACACAGCGGACGACCTCGACTTCCTGAATTCCATCAAAGCAGATTTCGCAATGTCAGACTGGTATCTTCCGGATCTGGCAGAATAGCCGTCCTCACCTACAGCCTGCCCGATCACGTTAAAAACTGTGTTAAATAAATATTGCGTGACTAACAGAGTATAATTACAATAATATATAAGTAGAGGCGGTATTGCCGTCTATAAAATAGCCTTATATCAAAAAAGAGTGTAGAACCATTATGGGAGTTTCTTTGTTTGAACGCTGGAGTCCAGAATATGCATTGTGCAATGCCTTTGAAGACATGAAACAGGATGGGCTGGACGGACTGAAAAAGCATCTTACTTCAAATGCTCTCAAAAATGTGGAGAGCATGGAATCGATCGCCAACACACCGGGAGTGTCGATGCTGACGAACGCAATCATGGGAGGCAACACAATAAGCGTCTTCCTGGACAACCTTTCAGAATGTGACTGGACCATCAATGATATAATGAAAGGCTCAGAGACATCTAAAGCGATCATCGGCTTTGATTATCAGGATATGATGACCGGAACCATCGAGATGACACTGATCAGAGAGGAAAAGATCTGGAAGATCGACGGCCTGGGCATGCCTAAGTTTGACAAGATCAATATACCACAGGCGGACTCTGATAAGTCCGAAGAATAAGAAGGGTGGCAGCAGACATGAAAAAGGTTTTCACGAAAGACTTGTTTGTTTTGTGGCTTTCTTTAGCCGCGCTAATCTGTGCAGCACTTTCTCTGAATACTTCTCTGCAAAAGCTCGCAGATAAAAATCAGGATAAAGAATGAGGTGATCAGCTGATATGGAAAAAAAGAATCTGCGCAGGGACCTTGCAGTGCTGTGGATCTCTGTGACCGCTTTGGTATGCGCAGCGCTGAATATGCATATCCGCAGAAACATGCTTGATCCCGAAGATCCGGAAGATGAACAGTGATCGAGCAGCATAAAATACTATTTTTTAATTTGAGATCTTAAAGATGTATACAAATAAGGAGGCAGCATTATGGCGTTATCATTTGACAGCTCTGTAAAAGAACTGCTTGAAAGTCCTGTGGCAGTCGAGATCTGCAAGAAACATGGTATGGATCTTACCGACAAGAGGATCAAGATCGTAAGCGGCTGGAGCGCGAGAAAGCTCGCCGCACTTCCAGGCACAGGCATGAGTGAAGAGCAGGCCAAGGCACTTGAGGAAGAACTGAACGCCGCAAATCTCTAAACTGAAGTAATCAGGCTGACAAGGGCCCGGGTCATATGACCCAGGCCTTTTTGCGTTCCACTGGCAGATGAGGAGGCATGCTGCAAGCCAGGCTCATGGACGAACTGCTTTATATAATCTGGAATGAAGCTGTTTTTGTGTCCTGAATGTAGAAAAGTAGGAGCAAGCTCCTACTAAAACGGGGATCTGACTCCTACAAAATGAGGCAAAAAGACAGAACAAAGCTGTTTTGTTCGCCGTCAAAACGGGGTTTTGGTAGGAGTTTGCTCCTACTTCCGCAGTCACAAGGTGCCAGAAAGCCTCACAAGGCGCCGGAAAGTCCGGATACAGAGAGGTGCAGGATAATCTGGATACAGAAAAGTGCTGGAAAGTCTCACGAGGTGCAGGATAATCTGGATACTTATCAAAACGCTGGTCTTTTATGGATATAAAAACAGCCCTGACGGGCTGTTTTTATATCATTATGTCTGCAGCGGCTGGTCGAACGATATGCCTGCGGCTGCTGCCTGTTGAGAACATGTCTGCAGCGACTAGTTGAAGGACAGGTACGCTTTGATCACTTTGCCCTTCTTCACCTTGAGATCACAGTAGGTAACATCGCTGTAGAGATATTTCTTGAACTTCTTCTTGGAAACTCTCTTAGCTTTATCTGAATCTTCGTATTCAAAGTAGTATCTAGTCTTCTTTGTAAGCTTGAAGGTCTTCTTGATCTTTTTGGCTTTGACTATGTCATATCTAGTGGCTTTACGCTCCCATTTACCTTTCAGGTAGATCTTATTGCCTTTGATCTTTACTACCTTCCTGGCAGTCTTGCTCAGCTCCCAGTACCTTCCGTACCAAGGCTTTGATGCAGCATGTGCCTGCTCCTGCGTCATGACAGCTATGCCGGCCACCATCAATGCCGCGAGGATCAAAACCACACTCTTTCTCATAATACTATTCATCTTACATCCTCCTTTACAATAACAGTTGTAAAACAGTATTATTACCCAAATTGATAATACTATGGTTTTTAAAGAACATTCACGCTTACTTTGCAGATCTTCCAGATACCGTTGGTGGCCTGGACATAGATCCTGCATTTGCCTGTGGATCTTGCTGTGACCTTGCCTGTAACGAAGTATCCTTTCATACTGTTACTATAACTGAATGTATTTTATCATAGTAGATCAGAATAGTCCAAGAAGATAGGCATTTTCAGCTTTTTATAATATTCCTGCTGTTGCATAACAGAGTGCTCTTGGTTATGATAAGTTATACAGACGAAAAGAAAGGCGGTGAACAAAAATGAGAATTGCATGGTTCTGCATTCCCGCACACGGACATACTAATCCAACGCTCGGGCTGGTCAAAACGCTTACTGAAGCCGGACATCAGATCTGGTATTTTTCATTTGAAGAATTCAGAGAGAAGATAGAGTCTGCCGGTGCGACATTCATCGGCTGCGACGAATATGATTTTGATATGGAAGATAAGGATAATTCGGATCGCGTCGGAAAGGACAAAGTCTTTGCGACCGAGCTGCTTGTTTCATCCACGCTCGCTCTTGATGAAATGACATCGCGAGCCATAGACGACATCAAACCGGACATCGTCGTTTCCGACTCCATGGCATTCTGGGGCAAGCTTGTAGCCATGAAACACAACCTGCCATACGTATCGTCGACCACGACTTTCGCCTTTAATCGCTATTCTGCAAAATATATGCAGCAGAGCGCATGGGACATAGTCAAGATGCTTTTTGCCATGCCGCGCATCAACAAGCAGCTGGATCGTCTGCGTGAAAAAGGCTATCCGGTGAAGAGCCTGCTCGACATAATCCAGAATGATAACGACACGAATACGATAGTATACACTTCTAAACTCTTTCAGCCTTGCGCTGAAACGTTCTCGGACAGGTATCATTTCATCGGTCCATCTATGAGGCCGGTCATCAGGCCTGTGGAAAAAACTGCAGACAAGACCATATATATCTCGATGGGAACTGTGAATCAGAACAAACAGTTCATTCGAAACTGCATCAATGCGCTTGCCTCGACAGACTGGCAGGTGATCATTTCAATGGGGACAGACACGGATCATTTTGCAGAACTTCCGGAAAACATAAAGGTGTATGAATCTGTAGATCAGATGGCAGTGCTGTCAATCGCCGATGCATTCATTACTCACTGCGGCATGAACTCGGCTTCTGAGGGATTGTACTATAGTGTGCCACTTGTACTTTTCCCTCAGACACCGGAACAGAGCGCAGTCGCAAAACGAGCAGAAGAACTTGGCGCGGGCGTCAGACTGAGATCCATGGCGGAGGAAGACATACTCGATGCATTGACAAAGGTCTTAGAAGATAAACGATATAGAGAAGCTGCCGAAAAAGTATCAGAAAGTTTCAAGGCCTGCGGAGGGGCTGAAGAGGCAAAGGAGTTTTTTGAGCAAATCAGTAAAAAACAATGATTGAAAAAACTTTTGAAACATCACATGGATCCATACACTATTGGATCGATTCGGCCGGGACTTGTAAAGAACCGCAGCTTGTATTCCTGCCCGGGCTTACCGCGGATCACAGGCTGTTCGACAAGCAGATCAAATTCTTCGAGGACAAGTATCCGGTCTTTGTATGGGACGCCCCGGGGCATACATGCTCATATCCTTTCGAAATGTCTTTTAGCCTCGAAGATAAGGCGAGATGGCTGGATGAGATCCTCGAAAGTGAAGGTTTTGATAGCCCTGTCATCATAGGACAATCCATGGGCGGGTATGTAGGCCAGATGTATTCGCAGCTATATCCCGAAAAGCTACATGGTTTTGTTTCCATAGATTCTGCTCCGCTTCAGAGAGAATACATCACGGGCGCTGAACTCTGGCTCCTGAAGAAGATGGAGCCCGTTTACAGACACTATCCGTGGAAGCTGCTTCTGGAGCAGGGAAGCAATGGGGTCGCAACTTCCGATTACGGGAGAGCGCTGATGCGGAGCATGATGATGACTTATGACGGAGATCAGAAACGATACGCAGAGCTTGCGGGCCATGGATACCGGATCCTTGCCGAGGCGATAGAAGCAGATCTGCCGTATGAAATAAAGTGCCCGGCACTTCTCATATGCGGGACAAAGGACCATGCCGGATCATGTATCAGGTACAATAAGGCCTGGCACAAAAAATCAGGAATACCTATCGAATGGATAGAGGGCGCAGGTCACAATTCCAATACAGACGAGCCGGAGTTAATAAACAGCATAATAGAAAACTTCGTTAAGAAATTTAGCGCGTAAAGGGATGCGGTTTCTAATTACTATTGCTATGTTGGTTGGCTTTTGAATCTTTTTTTCGGAAACGAGTTGGCTTTTTGACATTTTAGCCCAAAAGCCAACCAGATTGCCTTTAAAATAGGGGGTTTTGGTTGGCTTTTGAATCTTTTTTCCGGAAACGCGTTGGCTTTGTTCGAAAACGTGTTGGCTTTGTTCGGGAATCGGGCTGGCTTTCTGATCTTTTCGGGAATGTGGACGGCGGCTCGCCTAATGCCGCACTGCTCGCCCAGTGTTTTACTACATTAAACGGCGTACTGCCCGCCCAATGTTTTACTTCATTAAACGGCGTACTGCTTGCCTAATGCTTTACTTCATTAAACGGCGTACTGCTTGCCCAGTGTTTTACTTCATTGAAATCAAGTATATCCTGGCGCACTTAACTGTCTGCGCCTAGGCCTGGCCGGAAAAGGCTTTAGTGTTTACTTGTATATTATATGGCACATCTTACCCGAAGAATCTATTAGTCAGATTCAGACTTTATATTTATGCGCATACCACTGGAACATGTAATCAAAATCTCCATTCTTCTTCTTTCTCTTAATATCTCATGTGTGTTCAGTGTATGCTCGGACTGATCAAGTACGCACGCCGCCACATTGGACGCATGGTCTGAAATACGTTCAAGATCAGTTAGGATATCTGTCCAGATGAAGCTTGCCATATTGTAATTGTAAAATGTATGTAAAAAAAGAATGCAGCTTCTTTTCGAAACTGCATTTGCGGACATGTGACACAGCTGAGGTACACGGCGGTAAACCGGAGCTGAAGCCGGGGGACACGGCCGGTAAACCGGAGCTGAAGTCCGTGATTTCTCGGATTTCAGACTTTCAGCAGTAATTTATAGAAAAGCACGAAGTGCAAATCGTCAGATTTACTGAAAATCCGGACAGTTGGTGCTGTTTTTCAGTACTCGAACAAAACTTTTTCGTTCTTTTTAGGGCAATATTCTGGAAATGTAACTATAAATTGACTACTTTACAGAAATTGTTAAAATCGATTCCATCTGTGGAGGTGGGGAGAAACAGTATAAAATACTGTAGCGAATATCGTTTGCGAGCTAAATATATTGGAATTACTGGGTTACAAGCATTTTATGAAAATATCTGTGCATATGAGGAAACATATGCATGGCCAGTATGTGCAAACCAAATCGTATTACACGACTAACGAATTACTGAAAAACAGGTGCGATATGCTCGATTTTCAGTAATTATGAGAAATGTCATTTTGACCCTCACACTGTTATCGCAGACATTTTCTATAAAGCACCATCAAAACCTCATGAGGGGATCGCGCCGGCCGCAAGTAAGATGATCTTTATGTACCTGATTCCGTGCGGCCGGCTGAAGTCTCTCGCAGGCCTCGCTCAGGCCTGCTTCAACCACTCACTACGCAGAGATTCACAGGATCTCCGCGTTTTACGTTCACGCCCTTCGGGTTGCCCATTTCCCCCAGCTTTAGCTGGATTGGGCAAATGGGACAGCGAAGCGAAGCGAAGAAGTGAACGAAGTGAACGTTCGATCCCTTCTTGGTGCAATAAAAGAACTCCGACAGTCAAATGACTATCGGAGTTCTTTTGGTACACC
>JAFWHX010000019.1 GCA_017533915.1 Eubacterium sp.
GTACGTCTCGAAAATCCACTCTTTTATGTTCTTATACGTAGGGGCAGCAAGAGAGTTATCATTGACTACTTCTTCAGTATCTATGCCAATTATGACATGTTCCTTGGATTGGTGGGACAACAGTGTTACCGTTTCCACATGCTTAGTCATCGGGAAATTGTCGAATGGCTTCAGGTATTTCACCTCGTATCCGTACAATGTGAATTGAGAAAGGTTCTTTACAAGCGATTTCGGATTGCAGGAAATATAAACTATCTGATCCACCCCATATGAAGCGATCTTCTGTATCGCGTCCGGCATCATGCCTACTCTTGGCGGATCGACTACGATAACGTCTGGTTTCTCGAGCATGCTCGCTTTATCAAGAACATCAAAGACATCACCGCATATAAAGTCACAGTTCGTAATTCCGTTGAGTGCAGCATTCTCTCTTGCCATATCCACGCTCTCCGGTACAATCTCAACTCCTGTGACATGCATTGCAGACTTCGCCATGACCTGGCTTATCGTTCCTGTGCCGCAATAAAGGTCATACACATTCTTTCCATTAAAGTCATCTATGAGCGAAATAGCCTTCGTGTACAGCCTTTCTACTGCTTCAATGTTCGTCTGGAAGAATGAGAATTCATGTACTTTGAAATCGAGCCCCATAATATGTTCCATATAGTAGTCGCGACCCCATATTATACGCAATTCATCGCTCTTTACCGAATCAGCTTTATCGTCATCCAGAGTATGCATAACTCCGACGATCTCGCCGTCCAGCGCTAATGCCTGCAGCCCTTGCAGCCACTCGCTTTCAGCAAAATCCCCATCGCTTGAAGTTACGACATTCACGATTATTTCATTTGTATGGAATCCCTGCCTTATCACAAGATTGCGCAATAACCCGGTATGTTTGCGCTTATGATACTTGCTGTATCCCTTTTCAACGCAGAAATCGAGTGTATATCTGAGTATCTTATTAAAATCTTCACTCACAAGCTGGCAGTGATCTACAGTAGTCACTGCCATGAACTGCATCGGGCGGTGCATTCCGAGGCACAGCGGTCCATCTTTCACCTCATCGCCGAACGTGTACTCCATCTTGTCGCGGTATCTGTACCGGCTCGATTCAGGACACCCTTCTATCTCATCAAAAACAAGCGGAGATAATCCCTCCGCCTGTACTAATTGTTTTACTTCTTCTTCTTTTATCCTGAGCTGCTCCTCGTATGACGTTCCCTGGTATACGCACCCGCCGCAGAAATCGTCATGCTCACACACCGTGCTCGCCAGCTCATTGAATTCTTTTTCGGTCATTTCGTTTCTCAGCCAATCTGCTGCATGTAATATATAATCTGTGCCTGTTAATCGAACCCGCCGTACTTCTCGTAGAATTCCGTCTTGTATTCCATGAACCGGTCTTCTTCGATAGCTTTCCTCATGTTCTTCATCATGTTTATCAGGAAATGAAGATTATGCTCCGAAAGAAGCATCGGCCCCATGGCCTCCCCCGCTTTGATCATATGGCGGATGTAGGCTTTGCTGTAATGCCTGCATGCATAGCAGTCACACTCATCGTCAAGTGGCGTGAAGTCCCTGGTATACTGCGCATTCTTGAGATTTATACGTCCGTGTGACGTCGTCGCGATCCCGTGCCGTGCGATCCTTGTCGGCTCTACGCAGTCGCACATGTCTATCCCGCGCTCGACAGCCTCGAACAGGTAGTCCGGAGTACCTACGCCCATAAGATATCTCGGCTTATTTTCCGGCAAAAGCTCCACGCAGTCATCCATAACGTCGAGCATTATATCTTTAGGCTCACCTACCGAAAGCCCGCCTACGGCATATCCCGGCAGGTCCATATCCGTTATGATCTCGGCGCTCTCGCGGCGCAGATCCTTGAACACTCCGCCCTGCATGATCCCGAACAAAGCCTGATTCTCTCTGTTGGTCCATGCAGCCTTGCAGCGCTCAAGCCATCTCATGGTCCTGTGCATCGAATCGACGATATAGTCTCTCTCTGCAGGATACGGCGCGCATTCGTCAAAAGCCATCATGATGTCTGATCCGAGCGCCTGCTGTATTTCCATGCACTTTTCCGGAGACAGCATATGTGATGACCCATCGATGTGGCTCTGGAAGCTGACGCCTTCTTCAGTGATCTTCCTGAGTCTTCCCAGTGAGAACACCTGGAATCCTCCGCTGTCTGTAAGAATAGCGCGGTCCCAGTTCATATACTTATGCAGTCCGCCCGCTTCTTTTATGAGATCATGTCCCGGCCTCATATACAGATGATATGTGTTGGAAAGGATTATCTCAGCTCCCATATCCCTGACCTGCTCCGGCCTCATGCACTTTACTGCTGCCTGAGTACCTACAGGCATGAAAACAGGCGTCTGGATATCACCATGCGGCGTATGTATCACGCCCCTCCTCGCGCCTGTCTTTGCATCCTTATGTAAAAGCTCGTATGTTACTGCTTCCGCCATTTGTTTCTGCCTCTCATTTTTGTATTATTCCTGCCTCATGCTTAATTCAATGCTGCTGAATTCTGCTGTATCAGCGCTATTTTATAAGCATAGCGTCCCCATAGCTGAAGAACCTGTATTTCTCATCGACAGCGACCTTATATGCCTCAAGTATCTTCTCCCTGTCATATAGAGCAGAAACGAGCATGATAAGAGTCGATTTCGGGAGATGGAAGTTCGTGATCAGAGCGTCCACGATCTTATACTTGTATCCCGGATAAATGAATATGCCAGTATCTGCATGCCCTGCTTTGATCAGGTATTTACCGGACTCTTCATCAAAGAAAGCGGCGCTCTCGAGTGTTCTTGTCGATGTCGTTCCTATAGAGACCACCCTGCCGCCTGCAAGTATCGCTTTGTTGATATGATCAGCCGCTTCTTCTGAGATAGAGTACGACTCAAAATGCATCTGATGGTCCTCCACGCGGTCGCACTTTACCGGTCTGAATGTGCCGATGCCTACATGAAGTGTAACATATTCCTGCTGCACTCCTTTATCCCGCAGTTCCTGTAGAAGCTCTTCTGTGAAATGGAGGCCTGCTGTCGGCGCTGCGACAGAACCCTCCTCACGAGCGTAGACAGTCTGATACATGTCTTTATCAGACTCCTCGGCTTCACGCTCTATGTATGGCGGAAGAGGCATCTTGCCAAGCTCTTCGAGACGCTCCATGAAGATACCGTCATATTTGAACTTCACTATCCTGGTACCGTCAGCGCCATATCCCATGATCTTCGCACGGAGCTTGCCTTCGCCGAACGTCACAGTATCGTCTTTCTTCAGCCTTCTTCCAGGCCTCACCATGGTCTCCCAGGTGTCCGGCTCTCCCTCTACCTTGCGGCTGAGCAAGAACTCGCAGTGCACACCTGTCTTGTCCTTTACACCAAAAAGCCTGGCAGGAATGACTTTTGAGTCGTTCATTACCATGATGTCATTCGGTCCGAGGTAGTCAACTATGTCGTGGAACTTCCTGTGCTCGATCGTCCCGTGCTCGCGGTCAAGTACCATCAGTCGGCACTCATCGCGCTGCTCCATCGGTTCCTGTGCGATCAGCTCCTCAGGAAGTTCATAATCAAAATCATTAATGTCCATATTACCTTTATACGTTATAGAATTTTATCTGTATGTCTTCGTCGTTATCGTTGTCATCTGAATCTTCGTCGGATACGGAGCTTCTCGATCTGGCACGCCCCTCAGCCTTTGATTTACGCTCTTCGTCGTCCTCTCCGAACGGGTATTCCATGCCCATATGCTCGTACCCAAGCCTGGACACCATACGGCCTTTCTGCGTTCTGTACAGCAGGCCTGACTGTATAAGGTAAGGCTCGTAGGCATCTTCTATAGTAACACGCTCTTCTCCGATCGAAGCAGCAATAGTATCTATACCTACAGGGCCCCCGTTGAACCTTTCAATGATCGCTCTGAGGATCTCTCTGTCAAGATTCTCCAGACCAAGGCTGTCGACCCCTAGCTGATTCAGGGCTTTCTGTGTAACATCTACAGTTATCCTGCCATCTCCCATGACCTGAGAAAAGTCTCTGATCCGCTTTAAAAGCCTGTTTGCGACACGAGGCGTTCCGCGCGAGCACTTTGCCATCAGAAGTTTTGATTCATCATCGATCTCGACTCCCATAAGCCCTGCAGACCTGCCTATGATCTGGGCAAGTTCTTCATTAGTATACATCTCGAACTTGTCGATCACACCAAACCTGTCGCGTAGCGGAGAGGAAAGACTGCCGGCTCTTGTCGTTGCGCCGATCAGAGTGAACTTTGCTATATCGAGCCTTATCGACCTTGCAGACGGACCCTTTCCAATGATGATATCAAGAGCATAGTCCTCCATCGCGGAATACAGGACTTCTTCGACAGATCTGTTAAGCCTGTGTATCTCGTCGATGAAGAACACATCATTTTCATTAAGATTCGTAAGTATTGCCGCAAGGTCGCCCGCACGTTCTATCGCAGGCCCGGATGTGATCTTTATGTCAACTCCGAGCTCATTTGCGATTATCCCGGCAAGAGTTGTCTTGCCAAGGCCCGGAGGACCGTAAAAAAGAACGTGATCCAGAGGCTCGCCTCGCAGCTTTGCTGCTTCTATAAATACCTTAAGGTTCTCTTTGACGTTAGACTGCCCGATGAAATCATCCAGCCTCTTAGGCCTGAGCGACCCGGAATCTCTGATATCGTCGTCAGATTCCCTTACCTGAGTTATTCTTTCATCATCCATTTCATCATACCTGAAAAACTTATATATAGCCTATCTCTACTCAAAGCATGTTTCTGACCGGCGCACTCTACATATTCTTCAGCGCCAGTTTGATATACTGCTCTGCTGTGAGATCCTCTTCTTTTACTGCACCGACTGCCTGATCTGCTTCGGTCTTGCTGTAGCCGAGAGACATGAGGGCTGAAACAGCTTCCGTACGCTCGCTGGTGATGTTAGGTGTGATCGCGGCTGAGGCGGATCCAGATACATCAAAATCTCCGACTTTATCTTTTAGATCTATTATCACTCTCTCCGCTGTCTTTTTGCCGACGCCGTTAGCACTGGCGATCGTCTTGGCATCTCCTGAAGCAATAGCATGCTTCAGCTGGTCTACAGGAAGCACGCTCATTATAGCTATGCCCACTTTAGCGCCGACTCCGCTCACTGAGATCAGCTTCGTATACAGCTCGAGCTCGTCAGTTGAACTGAATCCATACAGGCTTATATCGTCTTCTCTGACTGCCATATATGTGTAAGCTTTTACTTCTTCACCTTCGTAATGCTTATACAGCGGACAATTAGCCGGTATCATCATGTTGAATCCGATACCGGAGCTTGTTTCTACCACGACTGATCCATCAGCCTGTGGATAGAATTTTCCTTTAATAAATCTGATCATTTATTCTCCTATATCATCCTGGTCTCAACACGCATTCTGTTCCCCGCGGAGTGTCCGTGGCATATCGCGGCTGCTACAGCATCTGCTGTATCGTCCGGCTTAGGGACTTCAGGCAGATTCAGAATCGCCTTTACCATCTGCTGTACCTGTTTCTTGTCTGCACGGCCGTATCCCACAAGAGCCTGCTTGATCTGCGGAGGTGTATATTCATTCACAACAAGACCGCTGTTCGTACACGCAAGTATCGCGACGCCTCTCGCTTCTCCGACGTGTATGACAGTTTTCGCGTTGCTGTTGTAGAACAGCTCTTCTATCGATGCCTCTTCCGGATGGTACTTCTCTATGACAGACATGAGCCCTGCATAAAGAGCCTGCAGTCTTTCAGGCATTGGCATTCCAGCGTCAGTAAGTATCGAGTCGTAATCGACGGCTGTGAAATGATTGCCTTTCATGTCAAGTACAGCCCATCCCATGATGGCGTACCCCGGATCTATCCCAAGTATTCTCATATCGACCCCCTACTTTGTAAAATTATATCACAAGAACAAATGTTTGTCTATTTCTTTTTGGTTTTCGCTATGGTATAATAATACACAAATAGTCATGTTTTATGCATTTTGGAGGACGGTATGCGTTATTCCAGGCAGAATAAGATATTAGAGCTCATTAAAAATAATGAAATAGAGACACAGGACAAACTTGCGTCTATGCTAAGAGATGAGGGATTCGAGGTCACTCAGGCTACGATCTCCCGCGACATAAAGGAGCTGCAGCTTATAAAAGTACTGACTGGCAGCGGCAAATACAAGTATGCAGTAAGTAAGCGCTCTGACGCCCCTATTTCCGATCGTTTTGTGAAGATCTTCCGTGAGACCATAATCTCATGTAAATCTTCCCACAACCTTATCCTTATCAAAACACTTTCGGGATGCGGCGGAGCTGCCGGCGAGGCAGTCGATAATATAGGACTCACCCACATCGTAGGGACTGTAGCCGGCGACAATACTATGCTTGTCGTAGTCGACGATGAAGAAAATGTAGCTGACATAATGGATCTTTTCGACAGGATGCTCAGGAGCAGAAACAAGCCGGAAGAATGATAGACCATATCAGTATACGGAATTTTGCAATTATCGAGAATACTGAAATAGACCTCAGGGACGGTCTCAACGTGATCACAGGTGAAACAGGAGCCGGTAAATCGATCGTTATCGAAGCCGTGAGCCTCGCACTTGGCGCCCGCGCAGATTCGTCCTTTATTCGTCATGGGGAAGAAAAAGCCATTGTCGAGCTGTCTGCTGAGATAGGCGATGAAGACTTTGTCATATCCAGAGAAGTAAGCTTTGCCGGGAAAAATGTCTGCCGGATCAACGGACGCATGGCGACTCTCGCTGAGGTCCAGGAACTTGCGCACAAGATCGCAGACATCCACGGACAGTATGACAATCAGCTGCTCCTGGACCCTGCTCATCATCTTGATTTGGTTGACGCTTACCGTATGGCTCAGACCGGACCCGCGCTCTCAGAATTCAAAGAGGCATATGACGCATATAAGACCATTCGCGCAGATTATGACGCTCTCATCAAAAGTGCTACAGAGAACAGAAGAAAACAGGATTTTTACCAGTTTGAGATAAAAGAGATCGATAAGGTCTCGCCAAAGCCTGGCGAGGACAAGGAACTTGAAGACAGGATATCTATTCTTGAGAACAGCGAGGTGATATACAACGCTCTCAATTCTTCGAGGAGCATGCTCGATTCAGAAGATTCAGGGATACTTTCCATGCTCGGTACTGTACAGGAAAATTTGTCTCATGTAAGCAGATATTCCGACCAGCTCAAGAAGCTTTCTGATGAGATCGGCGAGGCCTGCTTCAGTCTGCAGAGCTCTTCTGATGAAATGCGCAGTATCTGTGAAATGACGGACTTCTCACCTGTAGAGCTTGATAAAGCCATTTCAAGACTTGATGAGATAGACGATCTCAAAAAGAAATACGGTGAAACAATAGACGATGTCCTCTCCTACAGAGACAGGATATCCAGAGAGCTCGATACGATCGAGAATTATGATGACAGAAAGAAATCCCTTGAAGCATCGCTTGAAACGGCTAAGAAAGACCTTATGGCGAAAGCATCTGTGCTTACGGAAGTAAGGAAGGAGAATGCCGCCCTGCTGGGATCAGCCATACAGGAAGAATTACGCGACCTTAATTTCACCGACTCGACACTCAAGATCGAGATAAGAAAAGCTCCCGCGATAACTCATACAGGCGCAGATGAAGCAGAAATACTTTTATCAGCTAACCGCGGCGAGCCGCTTAAGCCGCTTGCCAGGATCGCGTCCGGCGGAGAGATATCACGGATCATGCTGGCCATAAAAAACGTCACAGGGAGCCATTTTGACGTTCCTACAATGATCTTTGATGAGATAGATGCCGGGATCTCAGGGATCACAGCAAGCGTAGTCGCTAGAAAGCTCCGAGCAATCGCAAAGGACCACCAGATCATCTGCATCACTCACCTTCCGCAGATTGCTGCCGCGGGAACATCAAACTACCGCATCTTCAAAGAATCTGACGAGACAAGTACATATACTCACGTCGAACGACTTGATGAAGACAAAAAGACCGCTGAGATAGCCAGACTTCTCGGCGGTGAGAATATTACAGATACGACCCTTGCAAGCGCCCGTGAGCTCGTCGACTCCTTCTCCAGTAAATAAATATGCTCCGACCCACACCGGATGTGGACCGGAGCTATTTTCTTTTTGTCAATACATCCGTAAGATCTACTTCCAGCACTATCAGAGCCAATATCATCAGGGCCTGTCCAAGCATCTGCATATGTGTAGGCAGTGTGCCATCGACTGCAAATGCGATCATAAGAGCAAACACCGGCTCCAGCGCCATGATAATACCGACATGTGAGGCTTCAGTATGACGCTGAGCAACAGGCTGTGCTATGAATGAGAAAGCTGAACACAGGAATGTGAGGAACAGCACTGCAACGATGGCATTCCTTGTCACAGGAACTCCGAGATCGCCGATCGCCGCACTTATCACCAGCATTCCGAACCCAGTCCAGAACATCGACAGTATTCCGATCACAACTGCGTCGAGATGCTTTTCCTTTACTGCGATCCCGGTCGCTATCATTTCAAACGCATAGATTATCGCTGTGATAATGCCGCATATATCACCTATAAGATGTGTCTTTGGAAGTGCGCCTCCACCTGTAAGAGTCAGAAGAGCAACTCCGACCGCAGATAGTATCACGGATACCGCAAGCTTTGCAGTCTGTTTTTTATGCATGAATATAAGCTCTATAACGGGAACAAAGACCACACCCATGGCACAGAGGAATGCCGCGTTAGGTGTCGACGTATATCTTATTGACATGTTGGTGAATCCATAAGTCGCGCAGAGCGAGGCACCTACCAGAAAGCCCCATTTGAATGTTTCCCGGTCGATCTTTGCCAGCCTCTTGTGGAATATCAAAGCAGTTACAGCCCCGGCGGTGATGAATCTGTATGCATTGAGCCCCAGTGTCCCAGTCTCGGGTATCGCGATATGTATCGCAATATAAGAAAACCCCCAGAACATAGTTACCAGGAGCAAAAGCATATCAGCATAAAATTCTTCCCTGTTTTTTTTCATTCTCAACTTTATATCAGGATCAGATTCACAACTGTTGTTTCTATATAGCTGCTATGAACATCTCGAGCGCGAGACGGGGCTCCATGAGTCCGCTTACGATATTCTTATTGACATCGTAGATGTTTTCAAGCATGCTTCTGAGCTTGTCCAGGCTGTAACGGCTGGCGTAGCTCAGAGCTTTTCTTACGCGGTATTCATTCTGGCCTGTATATGATGCGATCTGGCTTGAGCTCATGTGTCCGCGTGTGCTGAGTTCTCTGGCCTGATACATTATCTCGATCTGTGAACATATAGCTCCGGTAACGGACATCGCCTCATACTGGTCTTTCGCAAGACGGCTTCCCAGGATCTCAAAAGCGCGGCTTTTATCATTCCCGCTGATCCCGTCGAGAAGATCAAATATAAATGTATCGCTGTCCCCTATCACGGTCTCCGCGATCGCTTCCTGCGTGACATACTGGCCGTCCGTGCAGGCGATTATCTTTTTTATGTCATTATCAAAATTGAATAAGCGGTATTCGCTGTCCCTGTTCCCGTATCCTGTCTCACGCAGCAGGAAATTCATCTCCTGCCGTCCTATCTTGAGCCCCGCGGCATGAAATCTTTTTGCCGCAAAAGCCTGCAGTTCATCAGGAGACAGACTGTCTAACTCGTATACTGATCCGTACTTCTTCAATGCTTTTACAAGCTTTCCTCTGCCGTCTACTTCCTCTGAGCTCAGTATACACAATGTTCCTCCTGTACTCCCAAAAAGGCTACCTGATGAATCTTCATCCTGCAAAGCACTTCCGAAAAGCGATGGAGATGGATCATTTGTCTGAGATCCTGACTTTGATATAAGATCTGTAAGACGATCGATGTCGTCGGAAGTGAACCCTCTGGCTTTTGAAGATGACAGCACAGGGAGATCGCGCGCGACTACAACACGGCGCTCAGACATCATCGGAAGCGTCTGTACAGCTGCGATCAGAGAATCAGCGTCAGTATCCGGATCCAGCGTCTGATAATCCATGACCTCTGTTGCTTTGTTCACATACTTGTCACGGAGTGCCTTTACCGCCCAGTCAACAAGGAACTGCTCACGGCCGTACAGTAAAACAAACGGCGCTATGTCTCCGCTCTTGAGATCCCCAAGGAAGCTCTTATATCCCTTTTCAGTTTTCTTCGCTGCATAAGCCATCTGTCTGCTCCAGTTGATCAAAAAAAGTCTGCTATAATTATAGCAGACTTTGGATATACTTATCTATATGTATTATTGCTTACTTGATCGCACGGAATGTTCCGCTGATAGTAACGAATTTCTTGGCGCCTCTTGCTCTGACCCCGCTGATGCTGAACTTGTACTTATAACCATATTTCAGCTTCTTGGAGTTCACAGATATTTTCTTTGATGAGTATTTCTTTACTGATACCACCTGATTCTTCTTACTGTCTTCTGTGTAGATCTTCACTGTGACAAGCTTTTCCCCTTCGGAATCAGTCCTGTAATGAACTTTTTTGTTGAACTTGAATGTGACATCTTTCTCATCCGGATCATAGCTCACATCAGTGATCGTCAGACCGCCGGTGCTTGTACTGTAGAACTGCGCATCAGGCTTGATCTCCGGAGCGATCTCTTCTTCTGCTTCATCTACAGCTTCCTCATCCTTATCTTCATCAGCTGCATCCAGAATTTCTGCTTCTTCTGTTTCTTCTGTCTGCAGAACTGCTGATTCCTGTTCGATCTCATCTTCAAGACTGACATCAGCAAATGCCGATACAGTTCCTGAAGTCATGATCAGAACCGCGGCTCCCAATACCGCGATCCGTCTCAGAAACCCGGCAGATCTGTTGTTACTCATCATCATATTCCACCCTTCTTTCAATTACTGCGCCTGTCACGGCGTCGACAAAGAACTTGTAATCGACTTCACCGCTCTCAAACTCAGCTACATAAACCATAATGTTATTTCTGTTATTGAGTCTTACTGCCTTGAACTCCGTTTCGTTTCTGTCAAGTCCTGTATCTGAAAGGACTATTTCCATTACCTGATCTACGCCTATGAACTGATCCGGGTCATCATACGCATCAGTATCACTGGCTCCATCATTTTCCGAAGATGCTCTGCTTGAAACGGTCTTTCGCACATTTATCACATCACCAGTCATCCCATCGATGGTGCAGATAAACTGTACGTTATCATTTTTTTCTAAAGTAGAAAACTGTATCTTGTACTGAGGTTTGCCTTTTTTGTAGATCAGTTCTCTTTTGCTGATCGTAGCATTCTCAGCTTTTACTTCAGTAGTCTCGAGAGCAAACTCTACGGCTTGCTTCTCGTTTATGACAGGTGTCTGCTTTAATCCCTCATTACCGCCTGTCGCAACGTAGTTCCTGAAAACAAAAATACCGATACTTGCTGTGAGCACTGCCACAGCTGTCACAAGTAAGATCTTGTTTCCGGGACTCATGTCAGGCAATACCTCCACAGAGACCATGTTAAATATGTAATATTAAATTTCAATTAAAACTCTTTAATATATCTAAATAAATGTGATCGTAAATCTTGTTCCGACATTTTTCACGCTTGAACACTCGATCGTTCCGCCGTGGGCTTCTACTATCAGCTTTACTATCGGAAGTCCAAGACCGAGGCTGTCAGCTCTGTAAGTCGCGTCCTCACGGTAGAATCTGTCAAAGATATGCGGGAGCGCTTTCTCATCGATACCGATACCGTCATCGCGGACGATGATCTTGATCTGTCTGTCAGATCCATTCTGCGATTCTTCTGTATCTGTACCATCCTGAGATTGTCCTGCAACCGGCACTTCTTGCTTCACACTGAGATAGATCTTCCCTTTCTCTTTGCTGTACTTCACGGCATTCGTGATCAGATTGTCGTATATCCTGCTGAAGAACACAGGATCTGCATCCATATATATTCCTTCATCACAATCGATCTTTATTTCTACGCCGTTCTCAGCTGCGAATCTCCTCTGGCGCTCACATGCTTCCTCAGCGAGCAGGCTTATATCTGTACGCTCTTTATTGAGCGTGAGCTTACCGTTATCTGCTCTGGCAAGTGTGAGCAGCTGTGAGACAAGCGACTGCATCTTCTTGGACTCGTCGTGGATAGTATTGAGCGATGCTTCTACTTCTTCTTTATCGTCGAGGTTCTCAAGAGCGTACTCACTCTGCATCATTATCACAGCTGTCGGCGTTCTAAGCTCATGGCTTGCGTCGTTGGTGAATCTCTTCTCATTCTGGAATGTCGTTTCCACCTTATCTAGCATATTATTGAAAACTCCGGCTGCTCTCAGGATCTCATCGTTGGAGCTGTCATCACCGTGAGGTATCCTGCGTGACAGGTCGCCCTTTTCTGTTATAGTCATGGCCGTATCTGTTATCTCTTTCAGCGGAAGAAATGCCCTTCCCGTGATGAGCAGACCTCCAAGTACGGCAAGCGCAAACAGTATCGGGAAAATCGTAAGTGCAAATCTTACAACCATGAACAACTCAGAAGACATATCACGTATATCGGCAGAGATGATGCCTCTCACCCAGACGTCTCCTGTTCTCGGGTTCTGAAGCAGTCTGTCGTATACGAAATATTCATGCTCTCCATGTACTGGCCTGATCTCACTGTCGATGAATTCCACATCTTCAGGAAAATCATCTGGCAGCAGCCCGCTTATATTCACGCCTTTGCTGTTGTAAACAGCAATAGACGAGCCATACCGGTGGTAATTGATATCGGGCCCGAAGAAGACCGTGCCGTCTGACAGAGAAATATCATCCGCCACTTGATCCACAGCGGATTTCAGCGAGTCCTTTGTCTTTTCTGTCACCATAACTGATCCTGCATACGACATAGTCCATAGAGCTGTCGCGATAATAATGAGGATACCTATGGCGTACCAGATGGCTACTCTTGTTTTTATGGAAAGTCGCTTATTCATGCAATGATCCCTGAAATCATCTGATCACATAACCCTGGCCGCGGACAGTCTGTATCAGCTTGTTGTCGTGGCCTTCATCGATCTTCTTGCGAAGATATCTTATATACACGTCGACCATGTTGGACGCACCCTCATAGTCATAGTCCCAGAGGTGTTCTTCGATATTCTCCCTCGAGAGAACTACGCCCTTGTTCATTACAAGCATCTCCAGCAGAGCGAATTCCTTTGCTGAAAGGTCGATGTTCTCACCTGCCCTCGTGACTGTCTTAGCACCGGAGTCTATCACAAGATCATCAACTTCATACCTGTTTGTATGCTTTCCGGCATTTTTCCTTGTTATCATCCTGATCCTCGCCATCAGTTCATCGAATGAGAATGGTTTTGTCAGATAATCATCCGCGCCCAGATCCAGCCCGTGCACCTTGTCCTCGACAGCGTCACGCGCAGTAAGCATGAGCACCGGAGTATTGTCTCCTTTCGACCTCATGTCATTCAGAATATCAAAGCCGGTCCTTCCTGGAAGCATTACATCTAACAGAACCGCATCATATTCAGAAACATCAAGATAATATGACACCTCGTCTCCGTCCATACACGAGTCTACGCTGTAGCCTTGTTTCTTGAGATGCTTTACAATGACATTATTAAGATTTTCCTCATCCTCGACAACAAGAATCCTCATTACTAAACCCCCGGTACATAAATGCCGAACAGATTATACTAAATCATTTTAATAATACCACTAAAAAGGATCCGATGAAAGATATCATCGGATCCATTTGCGTTTTATGATCTATGCAGTTTTCTACCTGCATCTTACCTTTTTCTTATATGTCTTGGACCAGCCGCCGTACTTCTTGCTCCTGCATGACTTGATCCTTATAGTTATCTTCTTTCCTTTCTTCTTTCCCCTGCAGGTGAATGTCTGGGAATAACTCTTCTTGTTGCCGCCTTTCCAGACGCCAAGACCGTGGATCGTATCAATGCGGATGCCAGCAACTCCCTGCTTCTTGGAGAACTTAGTCGTGACTTTGAATCTCGTATACCAGTATCTGTATGTGTGATACAGTGCTTTCCTTCTTACGATCACACCGGTCCTCTTGTTGTACCAGATCCTCCATGCATACTGGACCCTGTACTTATGGCAGTACTGTTTGACTTTCGAGATATCGATCTTCTTTACTTTCGGCTTCTTGTAAGCGGTCTTGATCGTTTTGGCAGATGATGCATTTCCAGTCTGCCTTCCTGTAAACGTGAACGTTTCGCCTCCGTAAGTGAATGTCTTGCCAAGCATCAGTCTGACCTGATATGTGGTGTTTGCTTTCAGGCCCTTTTTCTCATATGTCGTGTATGAATCGTCCATGCGGTAAACATATTCACTCCAATTGCCGCCCTTCTTCCTGTAGTCCATGAACATTGTGAGATATTCGTCTGAATTGCTGTAATATGTACTGTCGGTATACTGATAAGTGAACTTGGTGATATAAGTATAGTAGTTGCTCAGGCTGTTGGACACTTTCTGATAGATATACGTAGGCACCTTTTTGACGATCGCATACCTTGTCTCCACACCATCTGTCAGAGCAACATAGAGAGTATGATATCCGACCGTGAAGTATTTCATATCAAGTATCTTGCTGAACTGTAGCTGGTCGCTTCCTGTAAGTGACGTGATGTGGATGAGGTCGTCCAGATCGCTGACGTCGTTATAATCATCAGCGATATATATATCCGTGTATCTGTATGATGTTTCTGAAAGATCGGCGCTTTGAACGATAACGCTTCCGTTCTCGTCAGGATCAGAAACGTATATGAACTGACCTGTATCATCATAAGCATCATTCAACTTGATATCACTGAGCGATCCGCTGCATACAGCAGATTTCTTATTGATATCAGTTTCCATAACAGGTTCTGACGGTGCTGATTCATCATCATTTTCCGTGATGATCCCGTTATCGACTCCGAACTTTGCATCAAGCTCAGCCACAGCCTTCTCCCTGTTGGCTTTGACCTCATCTTCAGAAAGCTCCACGACCTTTTCGCCGATCTCATCATCAGCAGCGAAGACCGCACTTTCGAACAGCGGAATACATGTAAAAGCCATGGTAAAACAGAGCGTCAATATACTCCATTTCTTAACAGTAACTTTCATGTTCATCAAAATCTCGCCTCCTTATAAAAAGGGATGTCTTCTATAAGCACATATTATCACAAAATAAAACATATATCCATTTATACTTTTATTACTTTACCATAAAAAAGCATTTATTTAGTGAGCAGACTGCACACCGGGTGCATTCACTTTATCCGATCCCCCATTTTGCATACTGACAGTCCCTTTCTTGTTCTTCGGATACCGACCGCCCCATCGATATCTGTCCGGAGAACCACTGCTCCACAGGCCTTGAGTCTTTCTATCGCTTCATCTGACGGATGTCCGTAAGTGTTGTTTTTTCCGACTCCGATCAAAGCCACTTCAGGCGAGACAGCTTCCAGAAATTCTTTTGTGCTGCTGTATCTGCTTCCGTGATGACATACTTTCAGGACATCACAATCCAGCACATCAGTGCCTCTGTATCTTTCTACAAGAGCATGCTCGCCTTCCTCACCAATATCTCCTGTTATCAGCATAGTGATGCCGTTTATATGCACTTTGAAAATTAGACTGTTCTTGTTCTCATCATCTGTATTCGGATCCCGGATATCAGGCCATATTATATCGATCCTGCTATTATTAAATGATATTACATCACCCTTCTTTCCTTCTTTTATGATCCTCCTGACCATCCCCTCCTCCGCCAGTTCTTCAATCCCTTTGTAATGGTCAGTATGAAGATGTGTGGCAAGCGCAAGATCGACTTTTCGTATCCCGTTCTTAAGAAAGTATGGCTTTAGAGTTTTCTTCCCCACATTGTAGTTCTCGTTCCCTCCGCCGTCGATGATCACATTGATACCCCCGGATCTGAGATGCACACAGTCACCCTGTCCGACGTCTGCCATCACTATATCTGCCCTGTCGAACGGAGATATCGACATCAGGAATGAGAGAAAGATCACAACTGCTTCCGCAGTGATCTGCGGTATGATCATTTTCATATCTTTCCGGCGCCTCGCGATCATAAAGCTTTCAGAGCAGAACAGAGCTGTCATTCCATAATATGCAGCCACTATAAACAACGGCGGTGAAACCACATCCGGCGACAGAAGATCGATATCTGAGAACCGTTCGTTCAAAATGATCATGGATCCTGCCGCATATTCGAGTATACGGCTGAAGGGAACAAGCATGACATCATATCCGAGACATTGTGATATCAGATATAAAGGCATTGATGAAGCGGAAAGTGTTACGATCACAGACAGCAGTAAAACAACTGGTATATTAATGATCACAGCGCCTAAGGCAACTGTATTGAATGTGTATGCGATATAAGGTACCAGTCCTGCCTGCACTGCCAGTGATGTTTTGATACTGTCAGGGAGCCAGTCCGGAAGATGACGCTTTATGACCGGATATAAGACTCCGATCGAGAGCGCTGCCAGATATGACATTATGAATGACGTGTCGTACAAGGCATATGGATTGCTTATCAGCACGAGCATGCTCACGAAGCCCAGTGACGTCAGAAGATCGAACCTCCTGTCCAGCCTTTCTCCTGTTTCCATCAAAAAAATGACTGCCGCCGCTCTTGTGACAGATGCTGTCCAGAGCGTCATAGTGCCGTATACAGCCAATATCGCAATAAATACTCCTGTCATCCCTGCTATAGGAGTTCTTCTTCTCAATGTCCTGAATATAGAGTACAGCAGGCCTATATGCAGTCCGCTGACTGCAAGCACGTGCGCAGTTCCGTTGCTTCTGAAGTCATCCTTCATTTCCTCATCCATACTGTTTGTATCTCCAAAAAGGACACCTCTTAGAAGTGCTTCCGTTTTATCATTCGTTTCATTGCATAATGCTCCGATAAATCCTTCCCTGAAACTTATCACCCTCCTTCTCACTGCACCCAATACACTGCCGTTCTCTTTTATGACCCTGATGTTGTTTGTTGAACAGATCAGGCCGATGCCCCTGCCTCTGAGATAAGTTCTATAGTCAAAGCACCTCGGATTCCTTGCGCCTTCAGGCACATCCAGCCTTCCTCTGAACTCGATCACGCTTCCGGTAAGCTGCCAGAGATCTCCTGACGTATTTTCATAACAGGACAGCAGGCAATCCATATCGTCGAGCCTTTTATATCTGTCCTGCGTATCTATTATCCTGACAGTAAGCTTCGGCACTGATTCTTTTTTATGATCAGCTCTGATCACTTCGGCTCTGACCAACATTGCTTCATCGCTGTCGATCCTGCCTGATAAGGAGCCATAGACGCTTTGCTGCAAGGCCATACGAATCGATCCTGAAAGCATTGCGACAGTACATGCCAACAGAATCGTTCTGATACCGGTGACATCATACTCAGGCTTCAAATAGAGAACACAAACACATGCAAAACCTGCCAGTATGATAATTACAGCTATGAAAGCGCCTGCATTTTCCGCAATGATTCCAAGGATCATAGCGGCAGATACCCATAGCAGCCTGCGCCTCATTAATAACGATCCCATATCTTATTCCCCGATAATAATCTGACTTTTATCATATAAAAAAGCAGCCAGCGTGATGCTGACTGCCTGATCTGCATTTATTATCATGTGCCCGAGCCTTAAGCTTATGGCACACATTTCTAATCGTCGTTTTGTTTTCATCCGATCATTTCATCCATTCGCGAATCATAGCTATCTCGCGGGTGTATCCTTTATCGTCATTCGGCGTCTCAAGAATGAACGGCTTGCCCTGTAACGCCGGGTGCGTGACCACACGCCTGAGTGCCTCTTCGCCGATCTCGCCCTGTCCGATCTTCTGGTGGCGGTCTTTGTGGCTTCCACAGGTGTTCATGCTGTCGTTCAGATGTACTGCCTTCAGACGGTCTAATCCGATCACATGATCAAAATCTTCGAGGACCCCGTCAAGATCGTTCACTATATCGTATCCTGCATCCCATACATGGCATGTATCAAAGCAGACTCCGAGCTTCTCATTGTGATCTACCTTGTCTATTATATCGCGCAGCTCTTCAAATGTACGGCCTACCTCACTGCCCTTCCCGGCCATCGTCTCAAGAAGCACAGTAGTTGTCTGGTCTGCTTTAAGATGCCTGTTCAAAGCGCCTGCAATAAAGTCTGTTCCTGCTTCTGCGCCTTGTCCCACATGACTTCCCGGATGGAAGTTGTAGTAGTTTCCCGGCAGATATTCCATACGGTCAAGATCATCTGCCAGCATGTTCTCAGCGAATTCCCTGATGTCTTCCTTTGCTGCGCACAGATTCATCGTATAAGGAGCATGTGCTACGAGCAGCCCGAAGTTATTCTCCTTCATTAAGCTGAGCAGTTCATTCACATCATGCTCGTCAATGTCTTTTGCTTTTCCGCCGCGAGGATTTCTGGTAAAGAACGCGAATGTATCGCCGCCAAGCTCCAGTGCTTTATTCCCCATTGCGAGAAATCCGGCTGAGCTTGAAACATGGTTTCCTATATGGATCATGTTTGAGAGTCCTCCGTACGCTATGCCTGCATCGCTCTTGCCGCCCAGTTAGGATCTTTGATCTGCTGGCGCGCGACGCCGATCAGGTCTGCCTTGTACTCAGCCAGCATCTGGTTCGCAAATTCCGGTGTGCGGATGCCTCCGGTCAGTACGACCGGAACGCCAACGTTTGCTTTGATCGTTTCAGTTATGTCGCTGAAATAGCCTGGCTGGCGGTTCGACGGATTTACGAATCCGCACATGCCGCCTGATATATCAAGAAGATTTACTCCTGCGCGGATAAATACATCGCAGGCTCTTACGGCTTCAGCGTCCATGCTGCCGCCCTGTTTGTAGTCGCTCGCGCCGAACCTTAACGAGATGCAGAACTCAGGACCGACTGCAGTACGTACGCTCTGGATTATCTCTCTTATGAAGCGGACGCGTCCCATTATGTTCTTCCCGGTATAGAGGTCGTTACGCTTGTTTGTCAGCGGTGAATAGAATTCATTCAGGAGATATCCGTGGGCAGCATGGATCTCAACACCGTCAAAACCTGCCATTTTTACTCTTACGGCAGCCGTCGTGAAAGCTGCTTTGATATCGTCCATCTGATCCATATTCATAGGTTCAGGATGAAGCCTGGTCTTGGCGCCAGGACTGAGATTGAGAGCAGAACTTGGTCCCATCAGAGGCTCACCTGTGATCTTTGGATCGCCGGAGCTTCCGCAGTGATTGATCTGGCAGAATATCTTGCTTCCATTCCTGTGAACTACGTCAACAACACGTTTAAGACCTTCAATATCACTATCCCTTGAAACTGATATCTGGCCTTCACTTGCCTTGCCGTTCTGCAGGACATAGCAGTGTTCCATGATAACAAGGCCGATACAGCCTGTTCTGGTCATCATATCATAATGGTTTACAATAATATCGTTAACTTCACCATTAACTGCTTTATCGATGCAGACCGGCGGAAGTACCAGTCTGTTCTTGAGCTCTACATTGCCTACCCTGATCGGGTCTCTTAAAGTCGTCATTCTTTTTCTCCTTATTATTCTATATATCAGATCTGTATTAATTAACGTTTTATAAGCCGATCAGAATATCTGATCAATGATGGTTCCCGCGACTACAGAAAAGTAGCAGGCTCAGCGCGGCGCGCGTACATCTCTTCCAGCTCATGCATATGGTAAAGATATTTTTCGTCTGTAAATGTCTTGCACCTGAGCGGGCATTTTTTGACGCATGCACCGCATTTTATGCAGATCCCGTCACATCTTGACGGGTCGCTCTTCGGGATCGATCCCATCGGACATACTTCAGCGCAGATCCCGCAGCGGTCGCATTCATCCCCTGTGACCGGCTTTACTTTTCTGATGTCTATCGGATCACCGTTCCTGTCGCGAGGTGTGTAGTACGGTCTTACGAGCGGCTGTCCGCTTACACGTACCGGCACTGCTTCTGTAATAGACATCGTTTTGATCTTTACAGCTGCATCTACCGCAAACCTCACAGCGGTCTTCATGTCGAGCTCATCCGGCCGGCCTGCCGCCAGCTTATATGAGAATGCGTGCTCGCCCACGAATGCAGCAGCTGCAACAGGCTTGAATCCGTCTCCTACGAGCAGCTCTTCCAGCTCTATCAGAGAATCATCAAAATCTCTGTTCCCGAACATGACAACAGGCACTGCGATCGCATTGTCCGCCCTGATCCCGTCTTTTATATACGGAAGCAGCACGTTCGGAACACGGCCTGCATATGTAGGCACACCGAAAACGACGAGGTCACCCTCACCGAAATCATGTGTCATCTTCCTCGCTGAAGGGCTCGTAAAATCAAATACCGTGATGTCTTTTCCGGGTGTCAGTCCTTCTGCAATAGTCTCAGCTATTCTGGTTACTATCTTTTCTGTCGTGCCTGTACCGCTGAAGTACATGGCGTATACTCTGCTTATTTCCATAATAATATAGTCATCTCACAGCATATCGAAGCTGCATGACCTGATGCTTCTCAACTATATCTTTTCAGTTATTATTCTACACCTGATCGGGCAGTAATTCCACCTCATAATAAGCCGTAAGACACAATATATTCCGCAGCATATCGGGTCTCATATCTTCAAACATATTTAGCCCCATATCCTTTGTGTATTTACCTTTGTTATGGTATAATATTAAATGTATTATTATGTAATGATGTATTTTCTCAGATCAGTGCATAAAATACATGACATCAACAGTTTCGACGTTTTTTATCGTTATTATTCAGAGGGGTAAATATGACTGAATACGATATTTTAAAGAATATGAAATTTGCCAAGGAAGGCTCTTCGGGATCAGGGAAAACAGTCAAGGTCTCAACCAAGAAGGTGTCCGGCGCCGAGAAGAAATCCGGCAGCGCTCCAGCCAAAAAGAAGTCTGCATCAAAGTCTTCTTCTACTAAAAAGTCAGGCACTGCCAAGACATCAGCCGCCGGCTCTTCTGTAAAAAAGAGCAGCACTTCTTCAAAATCTGCAGGAACATCCAGCAAGAAAACAAGCTCATCTTCTGTAAAGAAGACTGCTTCGAAAGCGGCCGCAAGCACGGCTCCGAAAAAACCGGGCGGGAAGCATTCACCTGCTCCCGGTCAGAAACCGGCGGGAGCAAAGAAGCCTGCAGCAGCTTCTGTTAAAAACGGCGCTTCGTCAAGCTCTGGCGGAAAGCACTCCAAACATAAGCATTCAGTAGTAAGCAGCGCAGCATTCGGCTGCGGCACAGTCTTCCTGATCTTGTTCGCTTTGTTCCTGGCAGCTGTTATCGCCGGAATGGTATGGGTCGGCTTGATCATCCGCGATACGCCGAAGATCGACGCAGACAACATATACTCACTGCTCTCCCAGAGCTCCAAGGTATATGACCGCAAAGGCAAAGAAGTCCAGATGCTCTATTCAGGAGAGAACAGGACCAACGTCAAATATGAAGACCTTCCGGATAACCTTGTCAATGCTTTCGTTGCGCTGGAGGATAAGACATTCTGGACGCATCACGGGTTCAATGTCATCAGGATATTCGGTGCTATAACTGAGAAAGTAACACACGGCGGAAGCGTCGGCGGAACGAGCACGATCACTCAGCAGCTTGCCAGGAACGTATTCCTGAAAGACAGGATGACTGAGCGATCTATGAAGCGAAAGATCCAGGAGGCCTGGTACGCCATACAGATAGAGCACAGCCTTTCCAAGGAGGAGATCATGGAGGCTTATTTGAATACCATTTATCTGGGATTCAATTCTAACGGCGTATCAGCAGCTTCAAGAGCTTATTTCTCCAAGAGTGTTAAGAAGCTGAACCTCAGTCAGTGCGCTACACTTGCTGCTCTCGTCAAGTCTCCTAGTGAGCTGGCTCCAGTCCAGATATATGAAAACGGTAATGTACCTGAGACTGCGGTAAAGGTCCTAAGGACATCACCTATCGGTACTTTTGTACTGAGCGACGCATCCAAGGAAAGACGCGACCTCTGTCTAGCTCTGATGGAAGAACAGGGTTATATCACACATGAACAGTGTGAAAAAGCCACAAAACGCTCTATCAAGAAGATAATAAAGCCGAATTACAGTGCAGTCGCCACAAAGTCTTCTTACTTTATCGATTATACTGTCGCCAAAGTCATCAAAGACCTTCAGGAAAAGAAAGGCATGACTTATGAGGAAGCGTACGACAAAGTATACCGCGGCGGACTCAAGATCTACACCACATACGACCAGAAGATCGAAAAGATCATAAAGGATGCTTTCAAGAACAACGGAAGCTATCCTCGTCCTACTAATATCGCGTACAATGCTGACGGCGACATGCTGAATAAAAAAGGCAAGCTGATCATGTACAAGTACAGCAACTTCATCACAGAGAAGAAGAATCTGGTGCTGCCTAAGAACGAGGCCAGGATCAGAAAAGACGGCTCGCTCGTCATTTACGGCAACAAGAGGATGAAGATCTACAAGACTGAGGTCAACGGAGGCATCGATTTCAGCATCGAGATCCCTACCCTTTACACGTGGGGCGGCGACGGCCAGCTGTACAGCATCAGCGGCGGATACGTCAATATCCCTCAACAGTACAAGACGAGGACCAAGAAAGGAAACATCATCGTCTCAGCAGACTATATGCAGCAGCCTGAGACCAAAAAGATGATAAAGAAAGCCACAAACGGCGGAGTAAGATTCAGCAAAAAGATCTACACTCTCAACCAGAAGACGATACAGCCCCAGTCCGCGATGACCATAATCGAGAACAAGACAGGCTATGTGCTCGCGATGGTCGGAGGACGCAAGATAGAATCAGGCCGCATGCTGTATAACAGAGCAGTCGAGCCTAGACAGCCAGGATCTTCAATCAAGCCGCTTGCTGTCTATTCCGCTGCTCTCCAGCAGAGTGCTGAAGAAGCACAGGCAGGAAAGAAGCACACCTATGTAGACTATCATATCGACAAACAGGGAGTCAAAGGATGGGGAGATTATATCACTGCCAGTTCTTATGTAGGCGATGAGCCGCTGAAAGTAAACGGCAAGACATGGCCTAAGAACGCCGGCGGCGGATACAGCGGAAAGAATACATTAAGATCTGCTCTAAGGCAGTCCATAAACACATGCGCTGTAAAGATCCTCCATCAGGTAGGCATAGAATACTCAGCCAAAATGCTGAAAAAATACGGCATCACAACACTTGATACGGAAGGTGCGGTAAGCGACATCAACTATGCTGCCCTCGCCCTTGGCGGAATGACCAACGGCGTGACCACACTCGAGATGGCTAATGCTTATACGACATTCCCTAACAACGGCACAAAGACCAAAGAACCTATCGTTTACAAAAAAGTCGTAGACTCAAACGGAGAGGTTTTGCTCTCGGCCGATGAGATTGGAAGAAAAAGAGTGCTCGATCCGGGAGTTGCCTGGATCATGGTAGACCTCATGAAAGGTGTCGTAAACAATGGTACCGGAGGCGCCGCCCGTATCAATGGAGTGCAGGTCGCAGGAAAGACCGGAACCACAAGTGACGAGTACGACCTCTGGTTCGATGGATATGTTCCGAAGTACACCGCGTCACTATGGATGGGCAATGACTACAACATCAAGCTTTCCGGAATGTCCGGCTGGGCTGCAGGCCTCTGGGGACGTATCATGTCACAGGTGCCGGGCGTTACCGACGGCAGCTATAAATCCATGCCTTCTGACGTAGTCAGGATCGGCAATGAGTTCTACGCAAAGGGAACTGAGAAAGGCCGCTCGACTTACTACGCAGAGCTCGAGAAGAAAGAAAAAGAAGAGAAAGAAAAGAAGAAGAAGGAAGAAGAGCGTAAGCGCAGAGAAGCCGCAGAAAGGAAGAAGGCTGCAGAAGAGGCAAAGAAGAAAGCTGAAGCTGAGAAAGAAGCAAAGAAAAAGAAGACAGAAAAGAAAGAAGAAGATAAGAAAGAAGAAAAGGAAGAGAAAAAAGACGATTAGCATGCAGGAGGTCCGTGATGAGTAAATTAGCACCATCGATTCTGTCCGCGGATTTTGCACAACTTGGCGATCAGGTCGAACTGATCAGCAGCGCCGGCGCGGATTACGTCCATATCGACGTTATGGACGGACATTTCGTCCCCAACATAAGTTTTGGCGCGCCCGTGATGAAAAGCCTTGATAAGCGGAATACAGCCCCTTATGACGTACATCTGATGATCGAGGATCCGGATAAGTATATTCCTGACTTCGTCACAGAAAAGACCGATTTCATAACAGTACATGCTGAGGCATGCAGCAACATGTCTTACACCCTCGAGCACATCAGGTCCTACGGCGTAGGCTCCGGACTTTCAATAAAGCCTGGTACACCGGTATCCGAGATCGAAAGCGTACTCGGACTATGCGATATGGTACTCGTAATGTCCGTAGAGCCAGGCTTCGGCGGTCAGAAGTTTATGCCTGACATGCTCGAAAAGATCCGCCAGCTCTGCGATATAAGGGCTGAGCAGGGATACTCATATGAGATAGAGATCGACGGCGGCGTCGGGCTTTCAAATGTCGATCAGGTCGTCGCTGCAGGCACAGACATAATCGTCGCCGGATCTGCAGTGTTCGGTGCTCCTGACATAGCTGAACGGGTCAGAGAATTCCTTTCAGCCATTCGGTAATATCAAAACATCATATAAAAAAACACATCCGGATCAATGTCCGGATGTGTTTTTTATTCGTATCGAACTATTCTTCTGCTTCTTCTTCTTCGTCGTCTGATGGCTCTGGCTCAGGTTCAGGTTCAGGTTCAGGCTCCGGCTCAGGTGTTCCCTGGCTTACGATGATATCCACTGTAGTCCCCTTCTTGATTGCCGTTCCAGCCTGATACTGCTGCCACATTACGTAACCTTCACCATATACATCGCTCTGCTCGTAGTCTACTGTACCGCGCTTCAGGCCTGCTTTCTTCAGCTTTGCTTCTGCTTTCTCGAGCGTCAGGCCTGTAAGAGACGGAACCGATACTTCTTCAGTCTTCCTGCCTGAGCAGACTACCAGGTTGATCTTGGAACCGACTTCGCGCTTTGCTCCGGCTTCCGGATCCTGTTTGATTATCTGCCCTTCTTCGTAGTCATCGCTCTTCTCATAGGTTATGTCGCCCTCTTCGAAGTTGTTGCTCCTCAGTATCGTCGCGGTATCAGAGCTGTAGTATTTCCCGACCATATTCGGTACTTCAGCGGTCTCAGCTCCAGCGCTTATGTTTACTGTGACCACAGTTCCTTCTTCTACCTGCTCATCAGGCTCAGGCGTCTGTGAAACGACTTTGCCCTTTTCCACCTCATCACTCTTCACGTCATCGCCGCGCTCTATCTCAAGGTTCTTCGCCTTGAGGACTGACTTGGCCTGTGTGTATGAAAGGCCCTGTACTGAAGGCACTTCTACCATCTCGACCGGCGGCTCTCTAAGGAACAGCCACCATGCTGCAGCTCCGGCAGCCAGGATAACCAACAATGCGACGATACCGGCTATGAGAGGTCCCTTGCCGCCCTTCTTTTTCTTTTTTGTGTCCTGATCGTAATCCCCTGTATCCTGCACGGTCTGCGTATTAGCCGATGCTCCGCTATTGCTTCCTTTACCGTACCCTACTGCAGAGAGGTCATCCTGTCGCTGTGTCTGATACATCGCGTCGGTCATATTGTCAGCTGCCGTGAACATCGTCGCGTCGCCGAGCGTGCTTGATACGAATTCTATGCTGTTAAGGTCCTCAAGCATCTCATCCGCGCTGGCATACCTGTTTGTCTGGAATTTATCCGTAGCCTTCATGACGACTTTTTCCAGAGCCGGAGGAATGCCGGATACGATCCTTGACGGAGGTATTATCTCATCGTTTATGTGCATAAGCGCTACCTGCACAGGGTTGTCACCGTCAAACGGAACTTTGCCGGTGAGCATCTCATACAGAATGATCCCCAGCGAGTAGATGTCAGAACGCTCGTCCACATATGACCCGCGGGCCTGTTCCGGTGAGAAATAATGTACAGAACCTATGATCTTGCTGGTCTCAGTAAGCGTCGAGTCAGATACAGCCTTGGCGATACCGAAGTCTCCCAGCTTTGCCGTGCCGTCGCTCTTCATCATGATGTTATGCGGCTTGACGTCACGGTGTATTATGTTGTGATGATGCGCCATGGACAGCGCAGAAGCGATCTGCTTGGCGATAGAGATCGCCGCCTTATAATCCATAGGCGCCTCGACTTTGATGACGTCGGAAAGCGACATCCCGTCGATGTACTCCATAACGATAAAATGGATGTTTCCCTCACGGCCTACATCATAGATACTGATGATGTTAGGGTGCTCGAGCCCCGCCGCAGCCTGCGACTCACGCCTGAAACTGTCCACGAACTGTGCGTCACGGGTGTACTCCGGGCGGAGTATCTTGATCGCGACGTAGCGGTTGAGCAGGCGGTCCTTGGCCTTGTAGACCACGGCCATGCCTCCCTCGCCGATCTTCTCGACCAGCTCATATCTTCCCATCAGGAGCTTTACCATAGTTTTAACCTCCATCAAAACCCATATTTCGCGGCTCTGGCGCCGCTTATCTCATTACCTCCGGCATCCGCACTTCGATGCCACATTAAATTTATTTGTCCAGATCTTCATCTGTTACTTTCAAAACGATCGTAGTTATATTATCAGCGCCGCCGTTTTTGTTCGCTGTATCAACCAGATCAGACGCTATGTCTGACATGGACTTGTCCTGCGACAGAAGCTCGATTATCTTATCCTCCGGCACCTCGTCATACAGACCGTCAGAACACATCATTACGATGTCGCCTGCTCTTACGATCCCGGTGAAAAAGTCAGGCTGTACGCCGTAGTCTGCTCCGACCGCGCGGGTGATCATGTTCCTGTTCTCATGGTCGACAGCCTCTTCTTCTGTTATGACTCCAGCTTTTACCAGGCTGTTCACATATGTGTGATCTTCTGTGATCTGCTTCAGCTTGCCGTTCCTCAAGACATACGCCCTGCTGTCGCCGACATTCATCGCGTAGAGCCTCTGTCCCCTGAAATATGTGAGCACCAGCGTAGTTGCCATTCCACGGTTCTCCACAGATGACTTTGACTCTTTCAGTATCTCGTAGTTGATCTTCTGCAGGCAGTTGTCAAAATATGTTTTTACTGTACGGAACGTCTTGACTTTGTCCAGCGGATTCTCACTCACGTACTCCGCGATACCGCTCACTGTCTTCCTGCTCGCGACTTCGCCGGAATTATTCCCCCCGACCCCGTCGCAAAGGATGTACACGTTGTCCTTAGGTATGACGAAGCACGCATCCTCGTTGTTCTTCCTGTGTTTCCCCTTGTCGGTCCTGAAACCAACCTCCATGTTTCTCTCCTTCTACTCCTGTTGTTTCTGCTTATTTAACACGCTGCATGATGCAGTAATAGAACCCGTCAGGTCCTCCAGAACACGGCATCGTCAGCTTCGAGCACCGTACCCGGAATCCATCGTGCCCGGCAATGAATCTGTCGGTCACTTTCTCATTCTCGATCCTGTTCAGCGTGCACGTGCTGTACATCAGCTCTCCGCCAGGCTTTACATAATCAGCCGACGAGCACAGAATCCTGTACTGTATCTCCGCAAGATCACGCCCGTCATTTAAGAGCGGCCTGTCTTTTATCTCCGGCTTTCTCCGCAATACTCCAAGCCCGCTGCACGGTACGTCGCAGAGCACTTTATCTGCACCATACTCATTATTACCTGAGCTGCTCGCGGCATATTTTTTATTTATTGTCTTAGCATCGTGCTCTTCAGTATCGATTATAGTGATCCCAAGACGTTTTGCCTGCTTCGTGAGCGCCCTGAGCTTGTTGCCGTGAAGATCCATAGCATGGATCACTCCGCTGTTATCCATCAGTATCGCCGCGGCAAATGACTTTCCGCCCGGAGCTGCGCATACATCTATCAAAGTCTCCCCGGGTTCCGGACCGAATTCTTTCATCGCCTGAGATGATGATGCGTCCTGAACAAAGAACAGACCGTCCTTGAATTCTTTTGTCTCCAGTATTCCCTTGCCCGATACCACTAATGTATCAGGAAAGTCAGGGCTTTGATCATCTGCCTTGAATCCCTTATCAGTAAGAGATGAGATAAGGTCAGCCGATGATGTTTTGATCGTATTCACCCTGACGTACAGAGGCGGTGTCTCAAGAGAGACCCTCAGTATCTCCTCAGCCTTTTCAGTTCCATACTGCCCGGCGAGCAGTCTGACCAGACCTTCGTCACATGAGTACATAACCGAGATACGTCTGATTGGATCTGTTATATTCGGTACAGGTATATCTCTCTTATTGTCAGAAACCGGCTCGGATCCGCTGACGTCGTCTCTCTTGTTTTCAGAAACAGACTCAGATTTCCTGCTATCATCACTAGGTTTACTATAATAAGTGTTTTGTTTTCTTATGAAGCTTCTGAGCAGACCGTTGACAAAACCGTCACGACCTGGAAACAGCAGCTTTGTGATCTTTACGGTCTCGTCTACAGCGGAGTGTTCAGGCACTGAATCCATGAATATTATCTGATACAGCCCCATCCGGAGCAGTATCGCTATCTCACGACGCACACCTTCGATACCATCTCTCGCAAGGTCATCTATGAAATAGTCCAGATAGCGCCTGTTCTTTATAACACCATAGACCAGCTCGCGTACGAACGCGGGATTTACTACGATATCAGCCGGATCCTTCTCTGAAAGGATCGAGTTCAGCTCAATGTTAGAGTATGCCTTGGCTTTATCGATTCTCAGCAATGCTTTGTAAGCCGTTATGCGGTCAGGATCGACCGCTTTCTTCACGGCGCCCCGCCTGTGACCACCTTTATTGCCAAAGCCACTGCCGTTGTTATTCCTACGCTTGTCTACGGCGCTTTTGCCGTTATTCCCACGTTTGTTTCCGGCGCTTTTTTTGTCAGACCTGTCTGTTCCCATGCTTCATCTCTCAATAAGCCTAGATCCTCAAGCTTAGTTTCCCGTAAGCTTAGTTTCTCCTGCTCATGTTTGCGATCGCGAGGATCCTGAGCAGATTCGCGAGAGCCATTACCAGGGCTCCGAGGTATGTCAGAGCTGCTGCGCCAAGGACTTTTCTTACGCCTACTTCATTTTCCGGAAGAACAAGGTGCATATCACTGATCTGCACAACCGCGCGATGACTCGCGTTGATCTCTACCGGAAGTGTGACGAGATGGAAAAGCACGACGATAAGAAATGCGATGATACCAATATTCAGGATCGTGCTTCCTATACCTCCGTCCGGCGCCTCGGACATTCCCATAAGGACCAGTCCTCCGACCACAAGTATCCACGAGAATGATGAGGCGATGTTTACCAGCGGAACGATTGAATTCCTGAATACAAGCGGGAAAAAGCTGTGCGCATGCTGCAGCGCATGTCCGCATTCATGGCACGCTACTCCTACAGCACTGACTGAATCTGATCCATAAACAGGCTCAGAGAGATTTACTGTCTTTGTCCTCGGATCGTAATGATCTGTCAGGCTTCCCTTTACAGGCCTTATCTGTACATCATAAAGGCCGTTCTTATCCAGCATCTTCCTCGCAGCTTCTGCTCCGGTAATGCCCATGCCGCCTTTTACACGGCTGTACTTATTGAAGTTGCTTGATACCTGGAACTGCGCGATCGCAACAAGGATCATCGCAGGCAGCAATATGATAAATGTCCAGTCAAAATAATAAAACATATTTTCACTCCCTTTATTTGCTCACAATATCGCTTTTATATAATACCATAATAATCGCAGTCCTGACTGAATACTCACAAGAAAAACACCCTAAAAAATACTTAAGCATTTGCATCTATGAGATCTATTCCATATAGAAACAGAGCCCCTTTCAGAGCTCTGTTAACGTCCTTATATTCAAGTCCTATCTTATTTCAAAGCCATTCATCCCATCACTGTACCCTTCTCGACTGAATGTCCGAGAAGATAATCGCGTACTGACGTCCTCTTCTTTCCAGGAAGCTGCAGTTCTTTGATGATCAGAACTCCCTCTCCGCATTGCACGCGTATTCCTTCTGAGTCTGCTGAAATGACCGTACCCGGAGCAGCAAAAGCCCCGGATCCTTCTGCTTCAGTTACGGACCCTTTCGTTTCTGCCCCGGATCCTTCTGCTTCTGTTCCGGACCCTTTCGTTTCTGTTCCCGTCTCTTCAGGTTCTGCCTTCCAGATCTTTATCGTAGTGCCGGCCATATCGCAGAAAGCGCCTGGCCACGGGTCAAAAGCCCTGATCTTCTGATCGATAGACCGTGCAGTACAGGCAAAATCGATCCTGCCGTCTTCTTTACGGATCATTCCTGCATAAGTGGAAAGTGAATCGTCCTGCGGGGTGAATTCAGCTTTTCCCGAGCTTATCAGGTCAAGTGCGCGTACCATAAGGTCGGCACCGATCTCAGAAAGCCTGTCGTGCAGCTCTTCAAAGTTCATCCGTCCTATCTCGACTGAGTCCGATATAAGCATATCGCCTGTATCCAGTCCTTCGTCGATCCTCATTATCGTTACACCGGCACGCTCGTCACCTTCGAGAATTGCGTGCTGTATAGGAGATGCGCCGCGGAGTCTTGGAAGCAGCGAAGCATGGACATTAAAACAGCCAAGCTTAGGGATGTCCAGCACGGCCTTCTTGAGTATCTGACCATACGCCACGACTATCATGGCATCCGGAGCGTAATCACTAAGGGTCTTGAGCATGCTCTCATCAGACGAGATACGCTCAGGCTGTAGCACCTCGATACCATGATCCAGCGCAGCCTGCTTGACAGGCGAAAAGATCACCTTGCCGCGGTTTCCCTTCCGGTCAGGCTGACTTACAACAAAGCCGACTTCATGGCCGGCTTCGATCAGTTTATTCAATACAGGCACAGCGAAATCCGGCGTGCCGAGAAATACAAGTTTCATTTGATGCCTTTCAAAAGAATTCGATGTCAATGATTCGTGTTATTGATCCGGTGTCACTGATCCCATATTACTCTTCTACGGAAATCGCGCCATCTTCTTCAAGCTTCTTACGCAGCTCTTTATTCTTTTCCTCGTACTCTTTCTGAAGCTCTTCGTACCGTTCCTGCGGATCATATGTCTCAGTTGCTTTGTCGATATAGAGAACACCGTCCAGATGGTCGTATTCGTGGCACATCACTCGTGCGTGAAAATCTTCAAAGTCATAGCTTTGTTCATTCCCATCGAGATCGAGCGCGCGGATCTTTATATGCTGCGGACGCTCTACCACACCTTCAAGATCAGGAACGCTGAGGCATCCTTCCTCTCCGGTCTGCGAGCCATCCTGCTCCAGGATCTCTGGATTTATCATGTAATACACTTCATCAGGGACCGGCTCTGCGACGAACATACGCCTCATCACACCGACCTGCGGAGCCGCAAGGCCCACACCTTCATGCTGGCGCATTGTCTCGACCATATCCTGCATCGTCTCGCGGATATGGTCATTCACCTGACGTACGGGCTTGCTCTTCTTGCGGAGCATCGGATCACCTTCAAGTATAATATTTCTTATTGCCATTTTATTCCTCCATATATGCATTCCCGCATATAAAACACTGCTGTAGAAGACAACGTGCAGCACCCAGGGTGCAGGCTGGTCGTATCCTTCTGATATCAGAAGCTGCTGTACGGATTGACATCGATGGTCATCACACAGCCTCTTTTACTATTTACCATTTTATCACCAAAATTACTCAGATAATATATGTATTTGTTTCTGGAATCCTTCGGGCTCTTTATAAGGATATGATACCTGAAGCTTGATCCGGGCTGCCCCTTGAATGCCTCAGTTATGCGAGGCGCGAATATATGGTCTGCCCCTGGAAGTCCCGCGCGGATAAGATAGTTTCTGCATTCCTCAGCCGCATCCATAGCCATCTTCTCATCATCTGACGTGAACTCTGCTGCTATAAGGTCCGTAAAAGGCGGATAATCCATCATCTGACGGAACTTTATCTCTTTTTCGAAGAAATCCTCATACGAGCTGTCTTTTGCTGCTGTGAGCGCAAAATTGTCTGGAGTGAACGTCTGGATGATCACTCGTCCGCGCTCTTTCCCTCTTCCGGAACGCCCTGATGCCTGTGTGACGAGCTGGTATGTCCTCTCAGTTGAACGATAGTCCGGAATGTTCAGGCTTACGTCAGCAGAAATAATACCTACCAGTCCGACACTGTCAAAATCAAGTCCTTTCGCGACGAGCTGTGTCCCGACAAGTATATTTGTCTTCTTTTTGGAAAAATCTCCGATGATCCTGTTTATCTCTCTCGTGTTCTTTGCTGTA
>JAFWHX010000020.1 GCA_017533915.1 Eubacterium sp.
TCATTCCGTTAATTCCAATGGGAAAGTTAATTCAACCAGATGATATTGCCGAAACGATTTTGTTCTTGGCAAGCAAGCTGGCAAGAATGATTACAGGTCAGGTAATCAAAGTGTCTGGTGGAAAGGCACTATAAATTCCAGTTTGTCTGAAACTATTTTCATAACATAAATAAAAGTGCAGGCCTGATTGTGAGACCTGCATTTTTCATTGCTGCTTGATTGGTTTGCTCAGAAGAGCTCATCAAGGATCTCGGCATTGCGCTCGTCAGCTTTGCTCATTATGTGAGCATAGATGTTTGTCGTTGTGCTCACCTGATTGTGTCCAAGTCTACGGGATACCGAGACTGGATCGACCCCTGCAAAGATCAAGGCGCTTGCGACGCTGTGACGGAAAGCGTGGGCGTTCAGGTGGGGCAGTCCGTACTTTTCTTCAACCCGCGTAAGCCAGGACGAGATTGCTGATGGATTGGGATGCCGGCCGGTTTCTGTTACGAAGACAAAGCCATTGTCTTCCCATTCATCACCGGCGAGTTCTTTTACCATGTCATACCATTCTTCTTTGTATTCTTGTAAAACATCAAAGACGCTCTGAGGTAAACTGATACCTAGGAAAGACAACAAGACGTTGATCTGTTCTGACTGCGGGATCCGTGAGGCGTTAGCGGACATCGGTGTAGATGAAGACGATCAGGAGAAAATAGTTCAGAAGATCCATGAGCTTTCAGATTATCATGAATGATAAGATTTGAAGAACAAATCTTGCCTACCATCATTATTGTAACAGTGATACAATACTCATATAAGTACTGTTGCAAGGAGGGATTCACTATGGGATTATTCGGATTTGGTGGTAAGAAAGAAGAAGTATTTCCAAAGGTATCAGACATCTTTTCTGCGGACGATCTTCAGAAGATCAAGGATGTGATCGGGCCAAAGTATACAAATGGCGAATACAAGAAATACGATGACATGGCAGGAGTGCTGCTAGATGTTGCAAACAATCCTGACAAGGACTTCGGTAAGACATGGGGAGCATTTGGTGGGATAATTTTCTCGGCTGGAGCATTTACAAAGGTCGAGCCTGAATTGGCTCCTATGCTAAAAGGGGCTGTGGACAAGTTCCATGCTTTCCAGAAAGCAAATAAATAAAGGCTACTACATATCTTGATTGTAGAAAGGATAAAAGATGGATAAGCATTTTAGAGATTTAAAAGTACTGGCTATTATAATTATTGTTCTTCAGCTTGTAAGTATTTCAATGTCATTTTTTGGGATCAATTCAGAAACGTTACAAGAAGCGCAATTGTATGAGGAAGAGGAAGAATAAAACAAACAATAGCATCAACATCAAATGCGAGATACCCCTGTATTACGGTGAACAGTTGTTCTTGCTTGTTCCATGCAATAGTGGTAAGATAACAGTGTAAAGTCTTTAAACCCCTTTACACATTGTCCGAGGTGTTATCTTACATTATCAAGCCAAGGACAGATCAATCTCAAGACGGATCTACAAAACCCCTGGAGATCCGTCTTTTTATATGCAAAAAACATTGAAAAATAGCCATTTATCTTTCAGAAATGACTTGCTATATATGTGCTTTAGAGTGATATATGCGATAGATGACTGTGATGGTGCATCTGAGAAAATGTCTGAAACCATGCAGGATAGCTTAAGTACGGAAACGATTACTGTAGACGATGAATCAAGGACAGTAAATGCCTTAACAGATAACAATTATATTAGACATTAAGCAACCCGGAGATCGAGTGTTACTTACAAAACCCGGAGGTCGTATATCAACTGAAGTTTTTATATCAAGTCTTTATCAAGTCGTATCTAGTCGGACAAATCAGTAGGGTAAATGCTGGAAGCATTGAAATGACTGAAGGAGCTATGAAATCCACAATTAAATCTCTAAATTGGGGTTGCAGTATAAAAAACACTTTGTAAAATATAACATATCGGGCGCCCGGTGAAAAAAGATTAGGAGGTTCAGACACTTATGTCACTTGAAGATTATATTCATAATAAACCGGTCATTGAAACCGGCCGGCTGATACTTAGACCGTTAGTATCCTCTGACATTATGGCTCTTAAAGAATGGATGCCGGATAAATCAGTATATACTTACTGGGGCAAAGGCCCCGGTAAGTCTGAAAAGAACCCGGAGCTATTATTCGAAAAAGAAGAAAAGCCGACCAAAAGCTTTCACCTGGGTATAGCTGAAAAGGTAAGCGACAATGTTATCGGGGATATCTGGGTATATCTGATAGAGAATGACAGGATGGCTCAGATTGCCATCAGATTATCGAAGCTTGCGCAGGGCATAGGTTATGGTACAGAGGCGCTTTCCGCAATGACCAGATTCTGTTTTGAGAATACGGAACTAAAGCGTCTATGGACGAAGGTAGATATCAGGAATATCGCTTCATGCAAGATATTGGAAAAATGTGGATATACAAAAGAAGGTTTGATAAGGCAGGGGAAAATGGTCAACACTTGGTGTGACTATTATATATACGGAGTTCTGGATTCGGATTTCGTTTAGTATTCACAATGAAAAAAAGAACCTAGGTTTTGAACGATTTCAGGTCTGTCCCCAATCAGCAGGTCTGCTTTACGGGGATGAAGTATAGTGCTATAGTGGTGTTGGAATGATGTGCTTGTGTAATTGACTATTTGGAATGATGTGCTCATGTAATTGGTAATGATGAATGGGAGGAATCGTGTTATGAAACGTTTATTGATCGTACTGTTTTGTGTGGCAGTAGTTTTTTGTATGTACGGCTGCGGAGGGTCTTCGTCGACGAGTGCTCCAGAGGAGAAGGCTGAGGAAGAGGAGCCGGCGGCTGAAGAACCTAAGGCAGTCGAGCTGGTTGAGAGTGGCTATGCTGTAGATGATAGCAATGATGCATACTTTGGCGCTGTCATAAAGAATCCGGACGACAAAACAGCTTATGAATATGCTTGTGTAGTTGCTACCGCTTATAATGACAAGGGAGAAGAGATAGGTAAGGCAGAGGATTCTATTAAAGTAATACTGCCTGGAGAACAGGTGGCTGCAGCATCTTTTGCATTATGCGATGAGAAACCTGATAAAGTAGAAATAACTGTTGAAACGGGATATCCTATAGAGCCATCAGATGATATGCTCAAAGCGTCCGATTTTGAAATAAAAGACTTGGAAGAAAAGAGTTCTGAAGATGCAGGACTAATGGCAATTAAGGGGAAAATTAAAAACAATTCTTCAATCGACAGAGATATGGTCGACATAATATTCCTGTTCAGAAAGGATGGAAAGATCGTTTACGGAGACTTTACATATGTCGAGAATCTTGGTGCAGGGGAAGAAGGAGAATTTGCTATTATTAAGTCTTCTGACCTTCCGGAATATGACAATTATGAAGTGAGCGTAAGCAAATAAGAAACCCAGTGGTCGAAAGTCAATGGTAGTTTTTATATCAAGTATGTATCAAGTCGAGGGGTAAAAAGAAGCTAAAAGAAGCGAAAAGATACGCAAAGATACAAAAAAATCAAGTGCCCAAAAACCGCAAAATTACGCCGTTTTACGGCAATATTCAACAAGTTATAGGAAGGTCTCAGGACCGCTCATAACCCGGAGGTCGTAGGTTCGAGTCCTTCCCCCGCAACCATGAAAAAGCAGTTTGCTATTTGGCAGACTGCTTTTTCAGTGGTACGGGTAGAAGGCTTATAGGACAAAACGTGTTGGTAATAACCGCTATATTCATTGAAAAATCAATGAGTATAGCGGTTATGTTTTTCTGGAAACACCTGATCTATAAAAAGTCAGGTGTTTTTTAGAGCAGTCATTTCAAGAAGAAAAGTAGGAGCAAGCTCCTACCAAAATGCGGATTTGACTCCTACTAAAACACCTGATCTATAAAAAAGCAGGTGTTTTTTTGGCCGTCATTTCAGGGAAATAGTAGGAGCTTACTCCTACCAATAGCATATTTGACTCCTACTAAAATACCTGATATATGAAAATCAGGTGTTTCCTAATCAAAATCTCCTAATTATCCGGTTTATTTGGATTGACGATCAACTCGTTTTGTCCTATATCTCGGATAGAATCTGAAGGACTCGAACCTGAAAAGGCGCGAACGTGAAGCGAGGAAGTTCAGTGAACTTCCGAGTAGCGAGCGGCTCGAGCCGGCTGAAAGGGGAGGATGAAGATTATCAGTAGAAGATCATCGAGAAGATCCACGAGCTATCAGATAAATAGTGAAGTTGGAAGAATTGAAGAATAAGCGTTTGAGGTGTTAAAAATATCATGATATACTATCGGTAGTTAAGAACATATAAATAGTTCTTATAGGAGGAGTCCGATGTTAAAGAATAACTGTTTTGAAAAGATTGCCAAGGTATTGACTATCCTTGCATTTGTAATTGTTGTTCTGATCGTATCGTGCGGTATGTGTTCAGTATATGCTGAAAGCGGTGATGCGACTATTTCTCTTCCGGCAAAAGACACTACGGTCTACGCTGGTGGAACTCTGAAGTACAAGGCTTATACTCAAGCAGATAATCCTATAGACGGAACTGATAACTATCTCATAATTGAAATAGACAGAGGTACATCAAGAGTGTATTTTAATACGATTACTGTAGACAGAATCTGGAATACACTGTACTGGTACTCGACAAAATGCACCAAGTCCGGCACGTATAAAATAAAGGCTGGTGCTGAATTTAACGCTTCTTCTGAACCAACAACTCTTACTGATGTGGCTGATGAAAGAACATTCATAGTAAAAAAGGCATCAGCTTTAAAATCTGTAAAGCCTAAACTCCATAAGAGCACCGTAGTCAGATATCTTCCGGTATGGGAAGATCAGGGAGTTACAGGCGTGAAATTATATCGAGCTTCCAAGAAAAATGGGAAATATAAATGCATTAAAACAATTAAAACTACACAGACAGTTAAAGATGATAAAACAAATGGGTCATATCAGTTGACTGAGAAACAGGCAAAAGGAAAGTATTTTAAGATTCGTTACTATGTTAAGAATGGGGCGAAAACAACTTATAGCAAATATTCGAATATTCTTAAGTTCTAACAGATCGAGCCATGAACAAATCGATCTCAGGACGGACCATCTGTAATCCATGAAGGTCCGTCTTTTATTATGTCAAAAAACATTGAAAAACAGCCGTTTTTCTTTGAAGTATAACTTGCTGTATATGTGTTGGAACTAATATGTTAGCCAAGCCTTGGCAGCATTTGCTTTCAAGGTTTTTACCTTGTATAATTGCTTTAATATATATTACTGAGGATAGCATACAGAATCAGCGTGAGTCAAGGAGGCTCCTATGATAAAACGACATGTTACGAAGACAACCATATTGACAATGATGCTGGCATTGTCATTGACCATTGCAGGATATATCGGCAGTCCTGCGGCGGTCAGGGCCGCCACATCATCATTTGCGAAAAGTGCAGCTGCACAGTTGAACGACGGCGAATCTGTTTTCACGATCAGATCTAAAGCGGACAAAGCGGCACTGCATCAGGAAGCGGAAGCCTTGCCATCCAGCTTTGATCTGCGGGATGTGAACGGGAAGAATTACGTGACTCCGGTAAAAGATCAGTCTCCGTGGGGCAGCTGCTGGAGCTTTGCGGCAATCGGCGCATCAGAGACCAGCATTCTTCATGAACTGGGACTTTCCAACGAAGAATACAAAGACAAATATGGTGAAGAGCTGAATTTATCCGAAAAAGACCTTGCGTGGTTTACATACCATCAGTTAACAGAACAGGATGTTTGTGACAGTGTGCCGGCATCACAGGTCGGAGAAGGCATCGATGCCAGTAAGCTGGAAGAGAAAGACCGGAACAGCGTTTATAATATAGGCGGCGCCGTATTTTTTGGCACATCCCTGTTCGCGCAGGGATTGGGGCCAAAATATGAAAGCGCATCTTTTGATGACGAAAATAATAAGCAGCCATTCAAGTACATGGGGAAAAACGGCTATACAGATTATGATTACTTTACGAATGGCTTTCTGAAAGAAGAAGTGCGACAGGCTTACATAAAACGTAAGGGCAGTGATGAAGGGTTTGAGGAGTACTACAACAAAACAGCAAATGCTATCATCACAGAGTATCCTGACGGCACCGGATTGCCCTATAGCATGTATGATGACTGGACTATTCCTGTCAATGCGAAGCACAGAATGATATTCAACGGACACAATGGAGCAGTCCTCCAGGAAAGCTGCATCCTGCCATCGCCCGCGATAATGTCAGATGGTCTTACCCCCGTGTATGAGGGATTTGACCAGGCAGGCCTGGATGCCATCAAAAAGAAATTATGCGAAGGCTATGCGGTAAGTATTTCCTACCATGCTGATCAGGCTATGCCGGGGCAGGAAATCTCCGGTGATAAAGAAGTATATATCAACGTAGAGGGCGAGCATCCCACATGGGCTCAGTATACCTGCGACAGCGGTGAAGGCGTAGAATCGAATCATGCTGTCACGATCGTCGGGTACGATGACAATTACAGCAAGGATAATTTCCTGAAAGGCACATCTAAACAGGGAAATAATAAGAATCCGGGCAAAGACGGTGCCTTCATAGTAAAGAATAACTGGGGAAGTCTCAATGACACCTCGGAAGGAAAGCGAAATTACTATGACTGGGGCATCGATGGCAGCGGTTATTTCTATCTCTCCTATTATGATAAAACCATTGATACAGTCGAAACGTTTGATTTCTACACATACAAAGACAGGGATCATGTGGAAGATACAAAATACTATGTAAATCAATATGATTTCAACCCGCAGATGAGCGTCAATTCCAGCATTGAGCAGGAGCCTTCCAGCATGGCAAATGTGTTTACAGCAGAGAAGGATCAGATACTCACACATATTTCCACACAGACAGCCAAGCCAAACACACATGTATTCTATACTGTTTATAAACTGAACGATAACTATACCAGCCCTGATGATGGAGAAGCGCTTGAATCCGGTGACATGACATTCGAGTTCGGCGGGTATCATAGAATTGGCCTGGCCAAAGAATACCTGCTGCCGGCGGGCACGCACTTCTCAGTGATCTGCACGCAGATGATACCTGATGATACATCGGATACCGGGTATGCCTATGAAACATTATATTCCCTCAGTATGAAAGATATGACTACTTTCACCGGTGAAAATGTCACCTACAATGGTGTTATAAATAAGGGAGAAAGTTATACCTTCAGTAATAGCAAATGGACAGACTGGGCGGATACGAAAGATGAGATATTAGCGCTGGCTAAAGAATACGTTGGCATAGACTTTGTCACAGACAATTTCAGCATAAAGGCATACTCGGTACCTGCGGATGCCGATGTGGTGCAAGACCTGTCTTATGCAGAGATCAGTTTAGATAAGACAAGCGTTAAGTATAATGGCAAGGTCCAGAAACCGGCTGTGAAATCCGTAACGCTGAAGGGGGAAACGGTTCCAGAAGACGCCTACACCGTAGCTGTTACAGATTATGAGGATAACGAGGTTTCTCCGAAAAATGCCGGGAAATATCTTGTTGCGATCCATGGTATCCCAGGAAAAGGCTATTATGGCGGCGCCGTTGCAGTCTATCAAATCAAGCAGGCTGCCAACACGATAAAGCTGAATAAGAAGACGATCAAAAAAGCGACCACTTATACCGTGAAAAAGAAGGCCATCAATAAAAAAGCAAGGACATACACGGTAAAGAGAAATGGCAAAGGGAAGATTTCCATGACAAACAAGTCTTCCAAAAAGCTGAAGAAGTACATTAAACTGAAAGGAACGAAGGTAACCCTTGCGAAGAAGGCGCCAAAGGGTACCTACAAGTTTACGATCAGAGTAGCTGCGAATGGGAACTGGAAAAAGACAACATCAAAAGTAATCACAATAAAAGTCAGATAAACAAAAGAGAAAACAGCTTTGAGCAATAACAGTATGGAGGTTTTTGAAGAAGCGTATAATTGAGACTATCGGTTCTGGCTTTGATAGTCGTCATGATGCTGAGTGCTGTTTCTGTTTCCGGGTTTGCTGAAGACGGGACTCAGAAGAAAGCGAAGCAGACGATCCTGCTTTACACTATTGGATCTGATCTGGAGACTAGTGCGGGGATGGCGACATACAATCTGCGCCAGATCTTGAAGTCAAGCTTCAGCGCGGACGAAGACATCAATGTTGTTATTATGACTGGAGGCTCGAATAAGTGGAACCTGGACGATGATGAAGATCCTGAAAATGTCAACGGATTACTGACATTCCCTGAAGACGTGGCTTTGCCGGACGATGCGGTGATAGCCGAGGACCCGGATCATCCCCGAAGAAATACATCATCCGCGACAAGCACAGCGGAATAAGCAACAAGTACAATCAGATCTGGGAAGCACGATGTGATCCTGAAAGGCCTCGGTCAGTACACCGGCGAGTACTACACCACATACACCATCGCAAAAGCAGAGAATCCACTCAAGCTGAAAAACAAGAGCAAGAAGACAGTGGTGCGCCACAGTAAGCTCAAAAAGAGATCACAGACTCTCAAGTTCAGCAAAGTCGTCAAAGTCGTCAAAGCCGGAAAAGGCAAGATGACCTACACCAGAAGATCCGGCAACAAGAAGATCAAGATCAACAAAAAGACCGGGAAAGTGACCATCAAAAAAGGCCTGAAAAAGGGCACTTATAAAGTGAGTGTCAAAGTCAGGGCAGTAGGAGACACCAACTACAAAGCCTCCACTACCAAGACCGTGACATTCAAGATCAGGGTCAAGTAGAGAAAAGAAAATCATTCTGATAAGTTCTTCCTTGAGAAACAAGAAACAGCGGTATATCATCAGGTGTGCCGCTGCTTTAAAAATGTCGTATATTATTCTTCCTTTTTACATTTTTAGTGTTACAATGGCGATAGAAGGGAGATGATGGTGATGAATACAATAGCGAAACGTATTATGGCTATATCTCTATGCGTTGTTGCAATAGCGATGCTGATCGCTTTGATCAGTTCTGCGGAGGTGTATGCAGAGGAACTTGATTCAGGACAAGCTGGGGACTGCCAGTGGGCTTATTATTATAATAAATCGGGAAAGTATGTTATACATATTAACGGTATGTCAGAGGGTGATGGAAGGATACCTGATTATACCATGGTATCAGGAGAGTCGACAGCTCCATGGACCAAGTATAGGAATCAGGTCGATGAGGTGAGTTTTTCGAACGTAAAAGAGATAGGCAACTATGCATTTCGCGATTTCACTAAGATCTCACATGTTTATATAGAAGGCGTCAGGCGCATAGGAGATCATGCCTTCTATGCATGCAGCGGCTTGAGATACATACAAGTACATGGCGATAACTGCATTATTCAGGATGATGCATTTAACGAATGCTGGAGTAATGACCATGTCATGGATCTTGTTGAGTTAGAGGGTGTAAAGTCTCTTGGATATGAAGCTTTTGGTGAAGTGGACTGCAAGGAGCTGGATCTCGGAGAAGGGCTGGAGAGTATAGGAAATGGCTGTTTCTACTGCAATGAGGCACTGACAAATGTCTTTATTCCTAAGAGCTGCACGTTTATTGATGAGAGAGCATTCATCGGCTGTGACAAACTGACAGATGTGTGTGTTGCTAATCCTTCATGCATGATCAAAGAGTATGCATTCGATAAGGACTACGTAAAAGCGATATTTGGATTTGCCGGGTCTACGGCAGAGACATATGCTCATCAAAAAGGCATACAATTTGTACCTATCGGGAACCTGGGAACCGGCACGTTTGATCTGTCCGACGGCAATGCGAGCATACAGTACCGCGATCCGGCCAGTCCGGATTTTCCTGTGTTTTCTTCAATTCAGGCACTGCTTATGGATGGCCAGATAATTGAGTGGGGTGATGCAGGCTTAGGGTATTTGGATTTGGATAAAGATGGCAATGCGGATATAAGTTACGATATGGATGATAAAAACATGCTGTGGTTTTCGGTACTATCTGAAAGAAGTGTCGGCGGAGCAATAAGTTTTACATTGTCTGATGAGGCGATAAAGAATATTGAAACGAACGTAACACCGTTCTATGAGACACTTATATTCGAGCTGCCTAAGCTAGACAATCCAATGACCGTTAGTCCTAAGACCGCGACAGTCAAATATTCAAGACTTAAGAAGAAAGCTCAGACACTGAAAGTCAGTAAAGTCCTGACGATCAAAAACGCGAAGGGAACTAAAAGCTTCAAAAAGCTAAAAGGGAATAAGAAGATCACGATCAACAGGACATCCGGCAAGGTGACAGTAAAGAAAGGCCTGAAGAAGGGCAGCTATAAAGTCAAGGTCAAAGTCCAAGCTTCAGGAGATGACATGTACAAAGCATCAGCATGGAAGGAAGCCGTATTTACGATCAAAGTGAAATAGCATTTCTGTAAAGAGAGGGATCATATGCCGAAGAAAACTGTATGGGAAATGAGTGAACTGGAGCGGAGGCATTTCAGCCTTGGCGGCCGCACTTTCCGTGCGCTTCTGCTCATCTGTATAGTGATGAGTGTTGCTGCAGGTGGATTCGGGCTCTATTTATACGGCGCGACTGTGAACCGTGAATACAGGATAAAGACCTGGCAGGACGCGAAGGTCGCAGCACAGGATCTGGACATAAATGAGGTGCGGAGGGAAGCCGATATCGCAGTTTCTGTCTATGACAGCCTCTCTGAGGAAGAACGCAAAAGCGATCCAGAAGAATGGCTGGATAAATATGAAGATGTGCGCGGCCCTCTTTTTGAGAGACAGCGTCTCAAGCTCTATCAGATCATGGATGCAAGTGATGATGTAGCCTCTTACATCGCGTTTCTTGACCTGGAGCATAACAGAATGGTCTATATTCTGGACTGCGATCCGACAGACCACTTCTGTCCTCCAGGCACGTGGGATGAGATGAAGCCGGAGTGGATGGACGGCTATGTGAACGGAGCAAAACCACATCTGCTCGATGGACTGTACGGCACCGGAGTCATGCCTTCGATAATATATCGCATGGATAAGTACGGCTACAGGAGCTCTGCTTCTGTGAAACTGTTCAATGAGGACAAATACCCGGTCATGGTATTCTGTGAGTCGGATATGACGCAGGTGACCAAAACGACCATGAATTTCATGATCCAGTATGCGATCCTGCTTATAGTCATCACTTTGATCGTGCTTGTCATTTCCCTGAAGCATATCCGTAAAGTAGTGGTCGATCCGATCAACTCGCTTTCGAAGGCGGCCAGCGATTATTCTAAAGACAGGAACGACGAACAGCGCGATGGGCAGCATTTTGCTTCTCTTGACATACGGACAGGCGATGAGATCGAGAATCTTAGCCTGACGATGAAGGCGATGGAACAGGATATCGCCAGCTATGTTGAGAACCTTACAAAGGTCACAGCCGAGAAGGAGCGCGTAAATACTGAGCTCAAGCTGGCCACACGCATACAGAACGAGATGCTGCCGAACATTTTCCCGGCATTCCCGGATCGTGAGGAGTTCAATATCTATGCTTCCATGACTCCTGCGAAAGAGGTCGGCGGTGACTTCTACGACTTCTTCTTTGTCGATCAAAGCCATCTAGCTCTGGTTATAGCCGATGTTTCCGGCAAGGGCATCCCGGCTGCCATGTTCATGATGATGGCAAAGACGATGATACAGGCTCGCGCTATGGCGAATGGCAGTCCGGCGAGCGTGCTTGAGGATGTGAACAATATCATCTGCGAGAACAACCGTGAGCAGATGTTCGTAACAGTATGGCTTGGTATCCTTGATATCGAGACGGGCATACTGACAGCAGCAAATGCCGGTCATGAGTACCCGGTCATCAAGCCGCCAGACGGGACTTTTGATATCGTTAAGGACAAGCACGGGTTCGTTATAGGCGGCATGAAAGGTGTGAAGTATAAGGATTACGATCTTAAGATGCTTCCTGGATCAAAGATCTTTGTATATACTGATGGAATACCTGAAGCAAAGAACGCTTCAGATGAGATGTTTGGAATAAACCGTACTGTGCTTGCTCTCAACAGAGTGGCTGACAAGGATCCTGAGCAGATTCTGCCGGCAGTAGAAGACAGTGTATGGAAGTTTGTCGGAGACGCTGAGCAGTTTGACGATATGACGATGCTATGCATAGAATACAGGGGGGTCAAATAATGACACTATTTGAAAAGGCAGCTGAATTCGCCATAAGGGCACATTCAGGGACAGTCCGTAAGAAAGAACATATACCATATATCCTGCATCCTATGGAAGTCGCCGCGATAGCGTCTACGATGTCGCATGAAGAGGAGCTCCTGGCTGCTGCTATGCTCCATGATACTGTAGAGGATACAGATACATCTGCAGAAGAGATCATGGATCTTTTCGGGAGCCGTGTAGCTGAGCTCGTCGCCTCAGAAACTGAAGACAAGCACCGCGGACGTCCTGCTACAGAGACGTGGGCCATCAGAAAGGAAGAATCAATAGCTGAGCTGAAAAGCACTGATGATCAGGCAGTAAAGATTCTGTGGCTGTCAGATAAGCTCAGTAATATGAGGTCTTTTCACAGGATGTGGCTGAAACAGGGAGACGATATGTGGAAGAGTTTCCATCAGACTGATCCCGCGAAGCAGGCATGGTATTACCGGACGATAATGGATGCCGTTTCAGAGCTGAGAGAATATGATGCATGGAAGGAATACCGGCACCTTGTCGAAGAGGTCTTTCAGGAGGTATAGAATGGACATGAAATACATAGTAGAAGATGGATCACTGGTGATCTCTCTTGAAGGCCGTATCGACAGCGCCAATTCGCCGCAGGTCGAAGAAGAGATACAGAAGATACGCGACGCAGAGCCGGATACTCCTGTAGTGCTTGACTGCGAAAAGCTTGAATACATCTCAAGTGCAGGTCTGCGCGTTCTTTTGAGGCTGCAGCAGGAAACAGGAAATGTAAAGCTGATAAACGTGTCATCCGAGGTCTATGAGATCTTTGATATGACTGGATTTGCGGAGATCATGGAGGTCCATAAAGCATACCGTGTGATCTCTGTAGAAGGATGCGAGGTGATCGGAAAAGGGGCAAACGGCAAGATATACAGGATAGACAGAGATACGATCGTTAAAGTATATCTTAATCCTGATGCTCTCCCTGAGATCAACCGCGAACGCGAGCTTGCGCGTACGGCATTCGTACTCGGTGTTCCTACAGCAATTCCGTATGATGTCGTGAAGATAGAGGGAGGCGGCTACGGATCGGTGTTCGAGCTCCTGAGCGCCAAGAGTCTTGCTCAGCTTCTCGAGAGCGGTGAGAAAACGGTCGATGAGACCGCAAAGATGAGTATAGATCTTCTTAAGATAATCCACGGGACGACAGTAAGGCCTGACTCTATGCCGGACATGAAAGCTGTAGCACTTGACTGGGCAGATTTTCTGGAGGAATATCTTCCGGCTGATCTGTATCAGAAACTGCACAGCCTGATCGCAGATGTGCCGGATGATAACCACATGATGCACGGAGACTATCATATCAAGAACGTGATGCTCCAGAACGGCGAGTGCCTGCTCATCGATATGGATACGCTCTGCCATGGTAATCCGATATTTGAGCTCGCAAGCATGTATAACGCATACTGCGGCTACTGCGAGCTCGATCATTCTATCAGCCAGGATTTCCTGGGCATCCCATATGAGACAGCGGCTGAGCTGTGGAATAAGTCTCTGAGACTGTACCTCGATGGTTTTGATGAGGAGCAGGTCAAGGCAGTCGAGGATAAAGCCAAGATCGTCGGATATACGCGCATAATGAGGCGCCGCATCCGCCGCAACGGATTTGACACGGAAGCAGGACGCGCGGAGATCGAGAACTGCAAGAAACATCTGGAAGAGCTTCTTCCGAAAGTCGACTCGCTGGTATTCTAAGGAGTCATATTATAACAGATCAGTTTTTACAGACGTGGTTTTTACAGAATAGCAACAGAAAGGATAAAAAATGCCGGATTGTGATCATGACTGCAGCTCATGCAATCTTTCTTGCGATGAGCGTGAAGGCGGACAGGTAATACAGAAGCTTGAACAGAATGAAGGAACAAATATAAACAAGATAATCGCTGTAGTAAGCGGAAAGGGCGGAGTCGGGAAGTCGTCCATAACTTCGCTTCTCGCCTCGATAAGCAGGCGGAAGGGCAATAAAGTCGCCGTGATGGACGCTGACATCACAGGCCCGTCTATACCTAAGGCGTTCGGCCTTACTGAGAGGCCTACGGGGATAGAAGACGTGATCTACCCAGTGAAGAGCAGGAACGGCATCAGTGTGATGTCGATCAACCTGATCCTTGAGAATGAGACTGATCCTGTAGTATGGAGAGGTCCGATCCTTGGAGGGACTCTGCAGCAGTTCTGGACAGATGTCTACTGGGGAAACAATGATGTGATGTATATGGACATGCCGCCAGGTACCGGCGACGTGATGCTGAGCGCATACCAGCTTCTTCCGATCGACGGGATCGTGATAGTGACGTCGCCGCAGGAACTCGTTGAGATGATAGTAGAGAAATCTCTCAACATGGCAGACATTATGAATGTGCCAGTGCTCGGCATGATCGAAAACATGTCATATTACAAGTGCCCGGACTGCGGAAGCGAGCATGCTCTATTTGGAGAGAGCAGGGTCAACGAGATCGCGGCAAGATTCGGAATAAAGAATACAGCAAAGCTGCCGCTCGACCCGGAGCTGGCAAAAGCGTGCGATGAAGGTACGATAGAAGACTACGACGGCATCTGTGTGCCGCCTCTTGAAAAATTCATAGAATCACTGTAGACAGATAGCCGAGTCTTGCTTTTCCAGCTGGCGGAAGGCATCTCTGCAGAAAATGGCAAATAAAAAATCCCACGCAGGCTGCGCGGGATTTTTGTTTATGTATCAAGATTCAGATCCCTTTTGATTTCGCGTACTTCTTGATAGCGTCGAAACTCTCATCGCTGAGGCAGTGCTCTATGTGGCATGAGTCGATGAATGCCTGCTCGCTGCCTACGCCGAGTTTCATAAGGATCCTTGCGACCAGATTATGCTTCTCATATGTTTTAGCAGCTATTGTGAGACCTTCATCGGTAAGAGTGATATTCTTGCTGCTGTCGATGTTTATCAATCCTTCGTCCTGAAGCTTTTTCATGGCGATGCTGACTGTCGGCTTGGAGATATCCAGAGCAGAAGCGATGTCTACGCCGTGCACCTGGCCTTTCTCTTCTTTGATCATCAGTATCCTTTCCAGATAGTCTTCAGTAGTTTCATGTATTCTCATTGTTTATCCTCTTTGTTTTCTTATTTTTTAATAGCGAATGCAGTCTGTCCGCTGCTGCTCATAAACTACTTATCCTGGTGCTGCTGTGAAAGCCATATTTAACAATACTATAGCATTGTTTCTGTATATAATCAAAGAATTTAACGATCCGTAATCGAAGTATTTCACGATTCAGACAAAGATCGTATTTACATTTCAGGCGAAAGAATAAAGTGCCATCAGTATGATCGCCCAGACTGGAAGCGTTATCATCGACATGAGTGTGGTCACGGCGACTCCCTGCGACATCAGTTCCGCGTTCTTATGCTCGATCGCAGCCATCGCGACTGTCATCACAGCTGTCGGAAATGCTGCAGCGTATACCAGCGTCAGCTTGCTCGCGTCGAGAAGCGGCAAGAACCATACAGCAGCGAGCGTGAGCGCGGGGATCAAAACCACATTTGCCAGGCAGCACAGCAGAAATTTGCTGTTTCCTGCCGCGCCTTTAAGATCAGACGAGCCAAGCTGGACTCCTACGACTATCATCGAGATAGGTATGGTGGAATCTCCCATAGTGGTGAGAAAATCCATCACAGGCTCTGGCAGATCTGTATCAGTGATCAGAAGCACTATTCCGGCAAGAGTAGCCGCAAGACACGGATTGGCAAGGCTCCTCAGTATCTTCTTTATGGAGATATGCTCCTGAGCTCCCTGATTTATCTGCAGGATGGCGCCCGAGAAGATATATACATTAAGGATTATGTTCTGGATTATGAACAGGAAGAAGATGGTATTTCCAAATATCGCCTTTGTGATAGGGAAACCCATGAATCCGGTGTTACCAGATGTTATCATCGCCTGCAGTACTCCGCGGTCAGAATCCGGCTCATATTTCAGTGCTCTGACGAACAGATAAGAGACTGCCATCGCCGCGATATAGAATACCACAGACCCGACTGCGACCTCCCAGGCTTCGCGTACCATCGAACCAGTAAGATCCTGCGAAGCGATCGAAGAAAGCGCAAGACACGGCGTAGTCACACTTACCAGAAGACTGGAAAGATGTCCGACCGACTCCTTCGGCAGTATACCTGTCCTGTTAGCCGCAAATCCAGCCGCGATCATGGCAAAAATAACAGCTACTTTAATAAATACTTCACCCATGCCATTATTGTACCATATATGGCAAATTAGTGGTAAAATACTATTATGCATTGATTTGATTATACTATTACGCATTGATCTGATCATGCATTGATCTGATGTTCCGGATTGGAGGATACTGAATGGAAACTATAGTCTGTGCGTCGCATAATCCTAATAAGGTCAAGGAGATAGCGAAGATAACCAGAGAATTCGGCTTTGATGTCATCACCAGAGATGAGGCCGGCGTGCCGCTCATGTTTGACGTGATCGAGGACGGGAAGACGTTTGCGGATAATTCGTATAAGAAGGCTTTTACGATCATGAGGATCACGGGAAAGCCTGCTATCGCGGATGACTCCGGACTTGTCGTGGACTGCCTGGATGGAGCGCCTGGGGTATGGTCTGCCAGATTCGCAGGGGAGCCTTGTGATGATGAAAAGAATAACGACAAGCTGCTCGACCTTATGAAAGACGTGCCTTATGATGAGCGCACAGCGCATTTTGTATCCTGCGTCACACTTGTTTATCCTGATGGGGAAATTGTTTCCGCTCAGGGCGAGTGTCCGGGGCATATACTGTTCGAGAGAAGAGGGACAGGCGGATTCGGATATGATCCTCTTTTCCTGTCAGACGAGCTGGGAAAGACTTTCGCTGAGATCGATATGGAAGAGAAAAATACAGTGAGCCACAGGGCAAGGGCTCTGGCAAAGCTAGGCGAGCTGCTTAAAGAACGTGAGAACGGAGTCATGCATAATGCATAATGAGCACAGCAGGATACCAAAAAGAATAAAGGACATGCTCATACTCGGGCTGAGGCAGTTCTGGGATCCGTACTATCAGGGCGCGGCTGCTCAGATCACATACTTCATACTGCTGTCTTTCGTACCTACTGTGATCATCGTTTCGCAGCTTCTTTCACTTCTTAATATCAACCCAACGGACATAGATTACATAATCGACAGGATGGCGGATCCCGGAACGGGGAAACTTCTCAAAAGACTCTTCAGCACGACACTTAATACAGGGAACAACCTGATACTTGTCGCAACGGCTCTGTGGGCTTCATCAAGGATGCAGTTCGCAATGATGAAGATAGCCAACTATATATATACAAACGGCCGGACGACAGGCGACTTCATCAAGGAGCGCGCAAGGTCGATAATGAACATGTCGCTTACAGTGTTCATATTTGCCTTTATAGCAGTGATCCTGATCAACGGACCGGTAATAATCGATATGCTGTTTGACAATCTGTTCCAGTGGGAGAGCATAAACAAGGCATGGATGATCCTAAGATGGCCTGTATCCGGACTTTTGTACTTCCTGCTGGTACTGTATAATTACTGGACACTTCCGAATTATAAGCTGAGAATAAAAAGACTTACACTGGGAGATATATTCCCCGGAAGCGTTTTTGCTGCGATAGGGATGTTAATAGTGACATACTTATATTCGCTGTACGTCAGCACCGCAAATCTCAGCGCGATCTACGGGGCGCTCGCATCTGTAGTCGCACTCATGTTCTGGTTCTATCTTCTTTCAAACGTAATGATCTTTGGGATGATGTTTAACAAAGCCTGGATGGATGCGCGGGACATAGAAGCCCGTGAGGCTGGACGATAAGAGAGCCCGCATAAAGCTCTGTATGACTGTAACATTTGAGCTGGATAATTATGTATGACCTTATCATGTGAACTGAATAAAACAATGTAAAGATTTTGATGATGTGAATAGAAAGGATGTATCTCATGAAGAAAATGCTTGTGATCATGAATCCGTTTGCAGGAACTAGGCAGGCTAATAAGTATCTTGCAGGTATACTTGATATATTCTGCAAGGGCGGATACGACGTGAATATTGCGATGACGCAGAAAGCCGGCGACGGCATAAAGATCGCTGAAGAGCGTGCAGCGGAGAATGACATGATCGTAGCGATCGGAGGAGACGGAACGTTTAATGAAGTTGTTGCAGGCGTGCTGAACACCGGATCAGATACCCCGATCGGATACGTGCCGGGCGGGACTACGAACGACTTCGCTACGAGCGTAGGTCTCAACACTTCGACGCTCGAAGCAGCGCAAAGCATTATTTCAGGCCGTAAGCAGCGATTCGATATAGGAGAGTTCAACGGGCGCTACTTTTCATATGTCGCTTCATTCGGCGCATTCACGAGCACGGCATATAATGTGCCGCAGGATCTCAAGAACGCTATCGGGCACGCCGCGTATGTGCTGAGCGGCATCACGGATGTCGTGAACATCAAACCGCTGCATCTGAAGGTGAGCAGCGAAGGTTATACATATGAAGACGATTACATCTTCGGCGCGATCTGTAATTCGACATCCATGGGCGGCATCATAAATCTCAAGTCGTCGGATGTGGACATGAATGACGGCCTGTTTGAGGTGATGCTCATCAAAGCTCCTAAGGATATCATCGACCTGCAGTCGATCATTTTCGCGCTTTCCACTCAGTCATACAACGAATGCGAGCAGATATCATTCTTCTCGAGCGCAAAAGTGAATATAGAGGCGCCGGCAGATATGCCATGGACTCTCGACGGAGAATACCAGGAGCCTTGCATCAAGGTAGCAATCAACAACGTTTACAATGCTATACAGCTCATGCTGCCTGCTTAGACAGACGGATAAATAGAATTGTTTGAGGGGCGGTGAGGTCTTTGTGACCGCACCACTTTTTTTGATGTCAGAAAGAGTGGGCTGGTTCGATGTGAAGTGTTTGTGAAGAATAGGGCCATCAGGTTGACTGAAAACCAGTTTTGAATTACAATATGTTTAATTGTGAAGAAATGTTAAGAAAAACGGCGAAGAGCACGATACTGTGAAGTGATCTGCCGCGCTGTCATCATAAGCTGATACACATGAGATTTCTGAAAGATCTGAAAATAGAAAGCCATATTCCTGAGTGTGCGTTCGTTCTTGCGGTCGCAACTCTTCTTTTGCTTGCAGAGCTTTCGACGAGTTCTTATGCTCAGGTCGCTTACTATGCGCTGACAGCCGGCGACGAAGTGATCGCGCTTGTCCGCTCAGAAGATGAGGCCGGCGAAGCGATAGAAAAAGCTGAGCATCATTACGTGAGCGATGAGGCAGAAGACGTCTCGGTCAGCGCAGAGCCTTCGATAGCTGTCGAGCAGAAGCAATACGGGATACTGACAGCTCCGCGGGCAGCTTCCACAGATGACGCCGCAAAGAAGATCATCAAAAACGCCGAGAGCTCTGATCCTGATGTTCAGATCAGAACAACAGAAACGATCACAGAACCTCGCAGTATAGATTTTGATACTGTGGAGAAGGAGTCAGACGAGCTTATAGAGGACGCCGTTGCCGTCAGCTCTGCCGGAGTTAAGGGCGAGGAAATGGTCACGAGAAGCGTGATGACGCTGAACGGAGAGGAGATCTCATCCGAAGAGATAGATTCAGAAGTTGTCAGCGAGCCGGAGCCTGAGGTCATCCTGACCGGGACAAGGAAAGATGATCAGGAGGACAGCGCAGAGAATGCCGGGTCCGCAGCAAGAGCATTCCACGTCGAGAGAAACAGCGACGGAAAGACTTTCCATGGAGACCTTTCCGGGAAGGAGATGGGTCAGAAAGTCGCGGAATATGCGCTCAACTTCGTCGGGAATCCATATGTGTGGGGAGGTGAGAGCCTGGAAAAAGGCGCAGACTGCTCGGGATTCACACTGGCGGTTTACAAGCACTTTGGGATAAACCTTCCGCATAATGCGAACACGCAGCGGAACTACGGCGCGGGGTATACACTGGCGACTGCGCGGGCAGGCGACCTGATATGCTATGACGGGCACATCGGGATCTACATCGGAAACAACCAGATCGTGCACGCCATGAATGAACAGAATGGAATGACGGTATCGACGATAGGCTACAATCACAAGACGATACTCGGAGTAAGAAGATTCTTTGACTGAAGAACATGACAGTCAGAGAATCTTTTACTATATGATATCAGATTTAGTTATATATTCTGCAGCACCCGTACTTTTGTAATACCGTCAACGTGCGGGATGTGGGTGACAGGTTCACGAAGTGCGACAAGAGCCAGGCCGTGCGATCCGGAAAGCCCGCCCGAGATCGCTCGGACATCAAGGCCGCTGAACATCATCGCTGCGAGCAGGATCGGATCGTCTATACCTTTCATCATTATGACGATCCTGCTCATATCATCTCCAAACGGTCCTAGATCGATACCAGGAAATCCAGTCTCACCGTTCACATTCCCGTTTTCAATAAAATCACGAACAGCGGCCACGATAGCGATAACATCACTGTGATCTCCGCTGTCACTGTAGTCGCAGATACCATCATCGCTGTAATCAGATCGGTTCTCAGCCGGATCATCGGCGATCTTGCCGTCCGCTGGATCGTGTGTACGTCCGAATACTGCAATACCGCGGTCAGCGCAAAATTCCAGAGTACTATCGGGCAAGCCGTTCTCTGTCAGGTCACAGACCGCAAACAAAAGCTTACTGTCTGGGATCTCTGCTTCTTCCGTACCGCAGACAACAAGCACATTCGTCTGAAACAGGTCATCTGTCAAAGTATACTTTTCTCCAAACAGTTCTCTTATTTTTTCAGAATCGTTATTACCGCCAGAAACAGCAAGGTTATACATCACTCGTCCTCCTGTATATCACTGATAATTATTGTACCACTGATGATAAGAACGTGGACAAGAATATATGATATATGTATGTTGAATGTTTTTGATGCATGAATAATATATGGCCGGATGCATTCATATTGTCTGGTCAGCCAAATGATTTTTGAATGTTTTGATGCATGCATATCGCCTGATCAGCCTTGAAGTGGATCGACTGATATGGTAAAGTGAAGTCAGGTTTTGACTGATCGATATAATGAAAGAAAGGGATCCGGCGCCGCTGCATGAGTGCCGGACCAGATGTGAGGGCAATGGCAGGCAAGGAAAGAGACTACATGTTCGACACGTTCAGGGGACTCCTGATGCTGTCGATCCCGATCTCACATTTTACAAAAATGACGGGGAATTTGTATTCGTCGCTATACCTGGGCGGCGGGTTCCCAAAGGAAACACTTTTTGGATTCATGTACATCACGATAAATGTTTTCGTGATGCAGGCATTCATGTTCCTGTCAGGATACTTCTCAAAAAAGCCTGAAAGGGCGAGGGAGACGGCATTCTCAACTTTTATGTGGCCATATCTTGTGTTCACATTCATCTATTTCCTGATAAGATTCGCTTTCTTTGGCTCGTCGCATCTGACTTTCCTGTCGCCGCCATTCGCGTTATGGTTCCTGTTCTCACTTTTCTTCTACAGATATTTCCTTGTAGACATGGTGAAGTTCAAGTGGCTGCTCCCTGTTGCGATCGTGCTCGGACTCCTGGCAGGACAGGTAGAAGAATGGAGCGATTTCCTTGCGCTAGGACGTACGATGTCTTATTTCGCATCTTTCCTGATCGGCTATTACTGCTCGCCTGCTCGCCTCAGATGGTGTCAGAAGCTGCGTGAGCATAAAGTTATGCTCGTGATGCTCGGGGTATTCCTCGTCGCGTTCTCGATAATGCTGTGCTTTATAGGGCCAAATGTTGGATGGTATCTTCTCCGTGAATCATATCACAGCTTCAAGATCACCTGGTGGCAGGATATCGTGATGCGTGCGGTGATACTGGTGATATCATGCCTGTGGATCATATTCTGCGTGAACGTGATCCCGTCCAAAAAAGGCTTTCTGGCGTATGTCGGAGCCAACACGATGCCGGTCTATATGTTCCATCTGACGTTAAGATATGTGATCCAGTTCTACGGCTCATACATTGCGTTTATCGGCTGTCTGATCGTGGCATGGCTCGGCATTATCAGCCTGATCTACAAGAAGGGCAGCATAAGCAAAGCTGTGTATGTTTTCCTGGAGCTCGCTTCGATCGCCGGATTCATCGCATTGTTTGCTTCAGGCGTTCTGCAGCCACTTTACGGAGGCTGCCCGGAAAATATCTATCTGGCGTATCTGATCTGCTACGGCGGCGCGATAATCTGCGGAGTATCTTTTGTGACTCCGTTCTGGGTCAACCTGTACGACTTCCTGATCAACGGCACGAACAAGCTGCCGCAGATCACGAAGTGGCTGAAAGGACCGGATTGCGGAGAAGAACAATAAGCTTAAAGCTAAAGATCATAAGTCAGCAAGAGGCATAGCATCATTACGTCATCGCGTCATCGCATGAACAGCGGTATAAGTGCTGTGTGAAGGCAAGATCCTACATGGAGACGATAGTTTACCGGATATAATATATGGTTAATGATAGAAACGACAAAAGAAAAGGCGTGCTGATAGTTGTCAGCGCGCTTTTTGCGCTTTTTGCAGCGGCAATCCTGATATTTGCATTAGCGTCAGGAAACAGCGGGGCATCAGCCGCGCAGTCGCTTAAAAACAAAATAACAAGCAGCATCCCGTTTCTTAACAAAAGCAGTGCCAGAGAAGTCTCATTCTTTATGGAGAACGGCAGAGGCACGTATAATCTGGTCGAATTGTCCATACCGGCTGGCGGTACGAGCAGTATGAAAAGCAATACGAATGACAATGACCTGATGCCGGTGGTTTTGATGGCTCACGGCTTTGCAGGCACTCTTCACAGCGGTGGAGCTTCAGAGCTTGGAGCACGGCTGGCAGAAAAAGGCGTGCTCGCAGCACGTATAGATTTTGATCCTTATGTCAAGCCTGACAAATCGGCAGAGCAGACACATGTATACCCACTCTCGCAGATGACTGATGACGCAGTAGAACTTCTCGACTTGATCGTGCGTGACTACGGAGGCGACCCGGATAACATCTCACTTTATGGGAGGAGCTACGGCGGCCGGCTCGTCATGAGAATGGCAAATGAATCGTCGGGCGGCTACGACTATCAAAAACTTGCTCTGGTAGCTCCTGCGGGTGACGCGGTCGCATTCAGGCGCTACCTGGGAGGAGAGAAAAAGTACAAAGAAATACGGGAAGAAGCATTCAGTGCGGCTGATAAAGCCGGCGACAATGCCGTTGCTGACAATGCCGTTGCTGACAATGCTGGCGCCGACGGTGACAATGCCGACAATGCTGGTGCTGACAATGACGATGCTGATCAAGGTACAGGCGAAAACGGTGATGATGACACCAGTAAAAACCATGATTTAGGGAAAGCAGGCAATGATGTTATTGATATAGGTGCCTTCCCGCAGAAGCTTGGGGTCTACGTAACGCCACAATGGTTCAAAGACGTGGAATCCTACGATCCAACTGAATTCGGATGGAAGTTTGGCGACAAGCCGGTGCTCTTGTTCTATAACACGCTCGACACGGTGGTATACCCGGATACTTCTATTCGCTGCGCAGAAAGTTATAAGAATCACGAGATCGTTGAAGTCACTACAAAAGACGGCCATGGATACGAGATGGGGTATAAGCATTCAAAACTGAAGAATGAGATAATGGACAAGCTTGTCTCCTTCCTTGCTGAGTAAACACGAACAATAAGTGCGAACGCCAACGCGTTTGCGAAAAAATGATTCAAAAGCCAACGCGATTACGAAAAAACGATCCAAAAGCCAACCAAAATCTGGCTCTGGCGTGGCAATCTGGTCGACTTTGGCGTGGCAGTCCGGTTGGCTCTGGCTAGGCAGACTGCCCGCATCCCTGCCACTAACAAAACCGTCTACGCAAACATGCGGCTCTCTATCTTCTGTATCGATTCCATGATCATCAGCTCGTTAGTACAGTGATCAACATTATCACTTGTTACCACAAGATTGTCGCCAAGTGTGATTCCGCAGTCGAGGTAAGCCTGTATCTTGCGCAGGTTGCTTTCGGCATATTCCTGGTTAGCCCAGTCGCCGAAGTGCTCGACGAATATGTAAGTGCCATCAAAGCACTTGAACACAAAGTCGGGGCACAGTCTATGCCACTGACCACTTTTACCTTTCATCATGATTTCTGGCTCAACACGACAGGGCAGTCCTTCAAACAAAATATCGTCGAGCCACATACATTCACCTTTAGAGCGCATCGGTGTCCCGTCCCTTGCGATATTCGGATTCTCAGGAAGCGGGAAATTGTTCCTTTTATAATCGGCAGCAGCCCAGTTTAAGAGCTCCTGAAATCTGGGATCTTTATAGACATCTTCAGGGATCTGCCCGAATGATGGTGAAAGGTTTCTGAGCTCGTCACTCTCATAGCTGCCTGAATTCAGGCCTTTGTATGCCTGTGGCAGTTTCATGCACACTGAATGATATGAGTGGTCTTTGAACTTTTTCAGGAACTGTTCGATTGCCTTCTTATCATTTAGCAAAATCGACAGTTTCAGCTGGAGATAACGCTGCCGCTTATACGCTATGACGTCTTTGCTGTCAGCCTGGCCTAACGGGTCAGTCTTTTTCTTCCCGTTCTCCCTACTGACAGCATAATAGTCCAGTGCTCCTCCTGGCCTTGTCCTGCATTCCAGTGTTCTATGTGGCAGGCTGTCATAGCTTTTTAGATTTTCTGATGTCTCGTCGATGAGATCATTTATGAGCTTGAGCTCTCTTTTCATTAGATCGAACAAAACCATATTGGATCCTCCGTGTTATGTTTATTTCTGGCAAAAGCCATATCAAAGTTACAAGTGGTGGGTCTAAGATACTTTGATTTAATGGCTTAGACAATACAAAAACAGAAGAAAAATGCCGGCCGGAAATAGAAAGATTTTTACCTTATCTCTAAGGGAAAATAGACTGAAAAATAACGTTTCGTCAGGATCAGCTTGTTGATATTGACAACATGAAAGTGCTATAATTAAATTGTTAAAATATAAGCAAAAATAGGGTGTGTAAATTCACGGAAAGAGAAAGAGGAAAAATCTATGAATTACGACAGAGTGTACAATTTTTCGGCTGGACCTTCGATGCTGCCGGAGAAGGTCCTGGAGCAGGTAAGGGATGACCTGCTCAACTACAAAGGTACTGGCGAATCGGTAATGGAGATGAGCCACAGGTCAAAGGAATACATGTCGATCATCGAGGCTGCTGAAGCTGACCTGAGAGACCTTCTTGCAATACCTGATAACTATAAGGTCTTGTTCCTGCAGGGCGGCGCTACGACTCAGTTCTCAATGGTACCGCTGAATCTTATGACAAAGTCTCACAAGGCTGACTATGTGGTAACAGGAAGCTGGGCCAAGAAGGCAATGAAGGAAGCTAAGAAGTATGGCGACGTCAGAATCGCAGCATCTTCTGAGGAAGATACTTTTACATATATTCCTGAGCTTACGAAAGATGATTTCAGAGCCGATGCCGACTACGTGCACATCTGCTTCAATAATACTATCTACGGAAGCCATTATCCGTATATTCCTGACACAGGCGATGCACCACTCGTTGCTGACATGTCTTCTTGCATCCTTAGCGAGAAGGTAGATGTCAGCAGATTCGGCATCATATACGCCGGTGTTCAGAAGAATATCGCACCTGCAGGCTGTGCGATCGCGATCGTACGCGAGGATCTGATCGGCAACGCTCCGGAGAGCTGCCCGGTCTATATGGATTATGCCATCCACGCTGAGAACGGCTCGATGTATAATACGCCTCCATGCTTCACGATCTACGTTGCAGGCGAGGTCTTCAAGTATATCAAAGCCCTCGGCGGCATTGACGCGATGCATGAGATCGATGTACGCAAGGCTAAAAAGCTCTATGATTACATTGATTCTTCAGATCTGTACACAGCACCGGTAAGAGATAAGGACAGATCGATCATGAACTGTGTGTTCGTTACAGGCGATGAGGCGCTTGATAAGAAATTCGTTGCAGAAGCAAAAGAACAGGGGCTCATCAATCTTAACGGGCACAGAAGCATCGGCGGTATGCGCGCCAGCATCTACAATGCCATGCCTGAAGAGGGCGTTGACAAGCTCATTTCATTCATGCAGGATTTCGAAAAGAATAATAAATAGTCATGAAGGGGAAAGGGTCTATGAGAAAATGGACTGCATTCATCGCTTCGCTGTTCATGCTGAGCATGCTCGCGGGATCTCTTATGCTTCCTGCTGAGAGCTATGCGGCGATCGAGCCTACGCTCAAGGCAAAGGCGGGCATAGTCTACTGCGAGAATACGGGTGAGGTGGTCTTTACCAAGGATGAGGACAGAGAGCTTCAGCCGTACAGCGTGACCAAGCTGATGACAGCGATAGTCACAGTTATGCATACTCCGTTGGATAAGGAAGTAAAAGTATCCGCTAAAGCGGCTTCACAGGGCGGTTCGACAGCCGGACTCAAACAGGGGGAGAAGGTCACGGTCGAGCAGCTTCTTTACGGCGCTCTGGTACAGTCAGGTAATGACGCGGCTTTCGCGCTTGCAGAAGCCTCGTCCGGCAGCGTGGACAAGTTCGTCAAGCAGATGAACAAGACCGCCAAGAATATCGGCTGCAAGAACACTCATTTCACCAACCCTGCGGGCATCAGCGATAATAACAACTACACAACTTGCAGCGATATGCTTCTTATCGTGAAGATCGCTTTTGACAACGAGACGATCAGGGAGATAGCGGGGACGGCGGAATACACGATGAAGCCGACGAACAAGAGCGGCGTCCGCCAGTACCATTCAGGGGCTTTCAAGCTTGATGAATCTGTATACGTCGGGAAGAACGGCCAGTGGTTCGAAGCGTGCACGACGGCTCTCGGCTGCGAGGTGAACGGCCTCAACCTGTACATCATACTTCTCGGCGATACACAGGCAGGCAGAAAAACGGACGTCAAAGCACTGCTCAAGTACTGCACTGAAAAGATCGACGGTGTGCTCGCGGTGAAGGGCGGAGAGAAAGTCGGATCTGTACATATCAGGCACGGAGCAGTTACGAAGCTCGACGTATACACTGCAAATGACGGCTATGCGTACATCCCGACTGAAGGAAGCCGCTCGCTGATCAAAACTGAGGCGGAGATCTATGACAACGTCTATGCGCCGGTCAAAGCAGGCGATCAGGTAGGAGTGTACAGCATCAAAGTCGGCGGCGAAGTCGTGAATGAAGTTCCTCTGGTCATCAAAGAAAGCGTGGAAGAGGGATGGCCGACGTCATATCTCGGGATCTCGAACAAAGCAGCGCTGATCGCGGGAATAATACTCTTTATTGTGCTTCTGGCACTGCTGATCATATTCGTGGTCAGGCTCGTGGTGATGATAAAGAGAAAAAGAGAGCGGAAGAAAAAGGCGATGGAGATCGCCCGCCGGGAGATGGAAGAGGAGGAAGAGCGCAGCAAGCGCGGATGGACCGTATAGCATCTGCGGCCGCATGTGTGTCCACGGGTCTTACAGCCCGGTCATAAGTCAATAAGAGCTCATCAATCATTAAGAGCTCATAAGTCATTAGGATATGTTCGATATACAGGAAAATCTCAAGAAACTCCCGGAGACCCCGGGAGTTTATATACATAAGGACAGCCTCGGGCAGGTGATCTACGTCGGGAAGGCGGTGTCGCTCAGGAACCGCGTCCGGCAGTATTTCCAGGCATCGTATCAGAATACGAACCCGAAGATAAAGGCGCTCGCGAAGAACATCGCGGAGTTCGAGTACATAAACTGCTCGACCGAGATGGAAGCCCTTATATTAGAGTGCAATCTTATCAAGAAGTATCAGCCGAGGTATAACGTCCTTCTTAAGGACGACAAGACTTATCCGTATATCATGGTGACCACGTCTGAGGAGTTCCCCAGGGTGGTCAAGACCAGAACGATAAAGAAAGACGGCAACAAATATTTCGGGCCTTACAGTGACGTGGGGGCGGTAAATGACACGGTAGATCTTCTTGCGGAGATCTACTCACTGAAACGCTGCAGCTATACATCTTTTCCGCCCGGATTCAGGCCGTGCCTGAATTATCATATCAGGACCTGTCAGGGCATATGTATGGGGCAGGCGGATAAAGCAGATTACGACGCGAAGATCGATGAGATAATAGAGTTTCTTTCGGGAAGAGGGCACGCTTTGATAAAGGGCCTTACCGAAAAGATGAAGAAGGCGTCTGAAGAACTGCGGTTTGAGGACGCGGCTGTATATCGCGACCATATCGCGTCGCTCAGGGCGCTTGAAGCTACGCAGCGGGTGACTATGATAAACGACAGCGATCTGGACATACTGCTGCTGGTGAAGAATGAGAATGACGACTTCGTAGTTTTGTTCCCGGTGAGAGATGGGAAGCTGTCCGGCCGCGAAACATTCCCGATACATGCTGATCCATCGGATACTGACAGTCAGATACTGACTGAATTCATCAAGCAGTACTACAGTCAGTGGGCGCAGGTGCCGCATGAGATACTCGTCGAGACTGAGCCGGATGAGCTGGAGCTTCTGGAGGAGTTCCTCGGGAAAGACCGCCACAAGGTCAGGATAACCGTACCGAAGAAAGGGCAGAAGAAGGCTTTGCTCGATCTTACGCGGCACGACATCCTTGAGATGAAGAAGTCGATCGAGGAGAGAGCACAGTCAAGGCGTGAGCGTGAGCAGGCGGTGCTCGCGGAGATGTCGTACGTGCTCGAGCAGGCGGGCATCAAAGAACACGGCACTCCCGTCAGAGTCGAGTCATACGATATATCGAACACTAACGGCGTGGATTCTGTCGGCGCCATGGTAGTATTCGAAGGCCTCACCAAAGTCAAGAAGGATTACAGAAGGTATAAGATCAAAACAGTCGATGGCCCGGATGATTATGCCAGCCTGCAGGAAGTGCTCTACAGAAGATATAAAAGGGCAGTGGATCAGGCTCCCGGATATATCAGATTTCCTGATGCTATCCTGATGGACGGCGGACTGGGCCAGGTCCACGCCGCAAAGAAGGTGCTTGACGCGATGAAAGTCGATGTACCTGTTTTCGGCATGGCCAAGGATGACAAGCACAGGACAAGGGCGCTCGTATTCACGGACGGCAGGGAGATAGACCTTAAGGACAGGCAGGTGTTGTTCAGCTATCTTGGCACAGTCCAGGAGGAAGTCCACAGATTCGCGATAGATTACCACCACACGCTTCACAGGGCGACTTCGACAAAATCCATGCTGGATGACATCGAGGGAGTGGGAGAGAAGAGGAGAAACGAGCTCCTTTATCATTTCAGGACGATAGAAGCGATACGCTCGGCAACGGCAGACCAGATCGCAGAAGTACCTGGCATGACGTCCGATGTTGCGGAAAAAGTATACGAATACTTCCATAAAAAATCTTGAAATTGTTTCTGAATCGTGTATAATAAGAGTTGCCTGTCGGCAGCATGAGCGGTTATGGCGGAATTGGCAGACGCGCACGGTTCAGGTCCGTGTGGGAAACCATGGGGGTTCGAATCCCTTTAACCGCACCAGAAAAGGAGTCCAGTAGGACTCCTTTTTTTCGTATCTTTTCTTATTTGAGATATAGGACAAAACGCGTTGGTCGTTAATCGTTTTTCTATAAACGTCTATCTGTATTTGTCCGCGAGGACTCTTGCCACGAGAACGCCTGATGCTGACGCCTGGGAGAGTGAGTGTGTGACGCCTGAGCCGTCGCCGATCGCGTACATGTTCGGGACCTTGGTCATGAGGTTGTTGTCGACTTTGACCTTGGAGTTGTAGAACTTGACCTCGACGCCGTAAAGGAGTGTGTCTTCGTTTGCGACTCCCGGAGCTATCTTGTCCAGGGCGTAGATCATCTCGATGATGTCGTCAAGCTGCCTCTTCGGTATAACCAGGCTGAGGTCTCCCGGCGTCGCGTTGAGCGTCGGGCGGGTGAAGCATTTCTGCATCCTTCTCTCGCTGCTTCTTCTTCCCTGGGCCAGGTCGCCGAACCTCTGCATAAGTACGCCGCCGCCGAGCATATTGGAAAGGCTTGCGATCGAGGCACCGTACTCATTGCTGTCCTTGAACGGCTCTGTGAAGACATTAGAGACGAGCAGAGCGAAGTTTGTATTCTCTGTGAGCCTCTCAGAGCTAGCGTAGCTGTGGCCGTTTACGGTAACTATACCTCCTGTGTTTTCTGATACGACTTCACCATGAGGATTCATGCAGAATGTTCTTACAAGATCACCGTATTTCTTTGTCTGATATACGATCTTGCTCTCGTATACCTGCTTGGTTATGCTCTCAAAGACTTCTGCCGGTATCTCTACTCTGACGCCGATATCGACGCGGTTCCTCATCTGTTCGATACCGAACTTGTCACATATGTCTCCGATCCATGCTGAGCCTGACCTTCCTGTCGCAAGTACGAGGTCGGAGCAAGTGTACATGCCGTCGTCTGACTGGGCGTACGCCATCCTCTGGTATGCTGTTCCCTGTCTGTCTTCCGGAAGCTTACCGTTCGGCTGAGTGCTGATCGTGAATGTGCCGTCCTGGTTCTGCTCGACGTCAGTGACCTCGGTCCTGAACAGAATATCGACTCTGTCCTTCACGAAGTTGTAGATATGGCCGAGTATCTTCAGGTTCCTGTCGGTCCCGAGATGACGCACCTTCGCCTGGAGCAGGTGCAGGTCGTTCTGCAGGCACTTTGTCTTAAGGTCTGAATCCGCGGTGGAATAGAGCTTTGCCTGTGACCCGCCCATCTCGCAGATCACGCTGTCAACATACTCCATGAGCTCCATGGCTTTTTCCTCGCCGACATACTTATGAAGGTCGCCGCCGAACTCAGTCGTGATGTTATATTTGCCGTCAGAAAGACCGCCGGCGCCGCCGTAGCCGTTCATTATGTGGCACGGCTTGCACTTTATGCAGTGGTCAGTCTTTCCGAGGGATATAGGGCAGAGCCTCTCTTCAAGAGGGGCCCCTTTGTCTATGAACAGGATGCTCGCGGTATTCTCTATTTTTGTGAGCTCATAAGCCAGAAACACGCCGCCGGCGCCTGAGCCGGCAACGATTATATCATACTTTTTCATACAGCCTCCAATAAAACGGCACCCCATGTATCCGGGGTGCTGTCATGATCAACAAATATGTCTGTGGGTCCGGAATTATTCGTCCTTTGCGTCTTCTTCGCCGTCTTCGTCCTCCTCAGCCATGATCGATTCGAACTCCGCAGCGACCTTTGCGAACAGCTCGTCATCCTCGATGTCCTCAAGTTCAAACGAACCGTCGTCATATTCCTGATATCCATAGATGTAAACATCATCTGTTCCGTCATCAGGGATCAGGGCGATATAGTCCTTGCCATCATAATCGAAGATGCCCATTACCTCACAGTCGACTTTGGTGTCGTCCTCGAACTCGAGCGTAATGATCTCAGGCTCTTCGTCGTCTTCTTCTTCCGTTACTTCTACTTCTTCTCTTCCTTTATCTTCAGCCATCAGTTTTTCCTCCTTCATGCTGTGCCGGGGGTCATATCGATCCCCACGCTAATACTATATCATCAAAATCTCTATTAATCAAGGAGGTGTGCTTTTGTTGACTTTACCATGCTTGTAAGATACAATATAAATGTCTAATTATATTGTGAATACGCAATATCTTGTGTTTCGGCACGCATTCATGACTGTAAACAAGATGAGCGCAGCACGATGATCGGTTTAAAAGGAAACTACAGCATAATGAAAACAGGGAATCTTCTACTGGGCACGATCACATTCGGACAGCAGACCGATATCGAGCAGGCCAGAGAGATGGTGAATACGGCTCTTGACGCCGGCGTCCGCGAAATAGATTCAGCCTATGTGTATAACGAAGGAACATGCGAGATGATCCTCGGAGAGATCTTGAAGGATATCCCTCGTGACAGGTTCCGTATAGCGACTAAAGTCAATCCGAGGATAACCGGGAAGCTGGACAGAGAAGCGGTCACGATGCAGCAGAAAGAATCGCTCAGGCGGCTGAATCTTGATTATTCCGATGTGATGTATCTTCATTTCCCGGATCCGACGACGCCGATAGAGGAAACGCTGGACGCATGTAACGATCTGTATAAGCAGGGGCTTTTCAGAGAGCTCGGGCTGAGTAATTATCATATTGATGACATCGTGAAGATATCAGAGATATGTAAAGCAGAATACGAAATGAAGCCTGTCGTCTTCGAGGGTGTATACAACGCTTTCAGCAGGAACGTAGAGAACGATCTCCTTCCGGGTATTCGCAGGCTGGGCATGAGGTTTACCGCTTACAATCCGCTGGCCGGAGGGATGCTGACAGGGAAATACATGTCATTTGAAGAGAAGCCTGATGACGGAAGATTTGCCGTAAGAGCTTCATATCAGAAGAGATACTGGAAAGAGGAATTCTTCGAGGGGGCAGACATCATCAGAAAAGCCTGTGACGAAGAAGGTATAGCTATGGCGGAGGCCTCGCTCAGGTGGCTGGAATTCCATTCGGGACTCTCTGCAGATCATGAAGACGGTATCATAATAGGAGCATCCAGGCCTTCACAGCTGGCGGCAAACCTGAAGTCGATCGAACAGGGTCCGCTGCCAGAGAGCATGCTCGATGCTTTTGACAGAGCGTGGGAGGCCTGCAGATCGGTCGCTCCATCATATTTCAGAACAGTCGGGAAATAGACCCTGACGATCAAAACAATGGCAGACAGATCACGGTGAGTAAGCCGCGTGGCAGATCGGCTGGTGATCTGGAGGAGAAATAAATTGATTGACATTAAAGCTTTCTTAGCGGCGCTGCAGGAGAACGGCGTGGGTTTCTTCGCAGGGGTCCCGGATTCCAACCTGAACGATTTCTGCAAGCTGCTGAACGAGGAGATAGAGCCAGGAAGACATGTGATCGCTGCAAATGAAGGTAATGCAGTGGCTATAGCTTCAGGGTACTACTTCGGAAATGGCTGCGTTCCTCTTGTGTACATGCAGAACTCGGGACTTGGAAACTCTGTGAACCCACTCGTATCTCTCTGCGATCCGAACGTATACAGCGTTCCTATGGTGCTTGTAATAGGATGGAGAGGAGACCCGGCCATCAATGATCATGCGCAGCATAAGACACAAGGCCGGATCACGCCAGTCATGCTTGACGACATGAAGATCCCTTATATGATCATGGATGAGGACAATGCCATGGAGTGCGCTTCGTGGGCGCCGAAGAAAGCGGCTGAGATAAGCGCGCCGGCGGCTTTGATCGTTAAAAAGGGAGTGCTTGCGGCAAAGAATAAAGTGCCTATCCATGACGATTCGTTTCCTCTCAGCAGAGAAGAGGCAATGAACGTGGTCCTGAGCGCAATGCCAGAGGATACCGTATATTCAGCAACGACAGGACGTGCTGCGAGAGAGCTCTACGAACTCAGAAACATAAGAGGCGAGGGCCACGAACACGACTACCTGAACGTAGGATCGATGGGGCACGCATCGTCTGTGGCGCTGGGGATGGCACTGTCAGACACATCGAGACATGTGATCTGCTTTGACGGAGACGGAGCGGCGCTCATGCACATGGGGTCGCTTGCGATCGAGGGCCAGCAGGGCCTCAGCGGCTTCATGCACATCGTACTCGATAACGGCGTCCATGAATCGGTCGGCGGACAGCCGACTGTCGCAAGGAAGATCGATTTCACTGAAATAGCAAAGGCGTGCGGATTCGATACCGTAGAGTATGAGGTGAACGACGAGGAAAGTCTGAAGAAGGCGGTAAAGGAGCTTTGTGATACAGATGGACCGGGGTTCATCGACGCGAAGATACACGCAGGACTCAGGCCGGACATGCCGCCCCTGAGATTTGAGCATAAAGAAACTATTGAATCGCTGGAAAAAGAGCTTAGGAAGAGAGGATAATCATGCGTCATCATATGTATAATCCGGATTTTAAATTCGTAGTTGAACCTGAACATTTTAACAAATACACAGATCGTGAGCTCCTGCAGTACTGCCCGGGCGCTACGATGTATATGCCGGGATTCAAGGATTTTACCGATAAGATCCTTGAAAACGCGATGCCGGGGCTTGCCTCCATGGTGCTCTGCTTTGAGGACGCATGTCCGGAAGACCGTGTCCCGGAGGCTATGGAGAATGTGCATAAGCTGCTTGGAACGATCACGGATGCTGTGGATTCCGGGAAACTTGACAGTGATAAAGTGCCGCTGATATTCGTACGTGTCCGTAATCTGGAGCAGTTCAAGGAATTCGGGGAAAAGCTCACGAAGCAGGAAGTGAGATCTCTCTGCGGCGTGAACTTCCCGAAGTTCAATTCAGATAACGGTCATGAATACTTCGCGTATCTCAAGGACCTGAACAGCCGCTTCGGAGAAGTGATATACGGCATGCCTATCATCGAGGATCCGGAGGTCATGTATAAAGAGACCAGGCTGGAGCAGCTGATGGGAATAAAGAAGATCGTTGACAAATACCATGATCTTGTACTGCAGATCAGAGTAGGAGGTACTGACTTCTCAAGTGTCTTCGGCGTAAGAAGAGGAGTCGACTACAGCTTATACGATATACTTCCGGTAAGAGAGTGCCTGTCAGATATCATCAATGTATGCGGCAGGAACAACGACTATATCATAAGCGGACCGGTATGGGAGTACTTCCGCGCTCCGAAGGAGCTGATGTTCGAGAATCTGCAGCACTATGGGATCGAGGATTATCTGATGAGGCGCAAGCCGCTGGTAAACGGTGAGATCGACGGACTTCTGAGAGAAGTTCTCCTCGATAAGGCAAACGGATTCGTAGGACGCACGGTCATCCATCCGACTCACGTAAAGTTTGTCAACGCCATGATGGCGGTAACTAAAGAAGAATACGACGACGCATGCCAGATCCTCGACACCGAGGGCGGGGTGATCAAAGGCTCAGGCGGAAACAAGATGAACGAGATCGGGCCTCATACGAACTGGGCAAAGAAGACATATAACAGGGCCAGGGCATTCGGAGTCATCAAGAATGAGAGCGGATTCGTAAAGCTTTTTGCCGTAAACGACTGATAACGGCAGCGGACGACAGGATCTGATACAGTTTGATAAGGTTTTGAAATAAACAGAAAGCAGGGGGTAAGTGTTATGAACTCCATGGAACAAACAAGAGAATTTCTGAAGAGCATCGGCCAGCCGGGCGGCGACCTGTATACTCTTCCTACATCTGAGAAGCGTTTTGATGACGGCGGACAGTACAGATTCGAAGTGCCTGGCATCCAGGGGCCTAAAGTCATGAAAGCGCTGCTCGAGTCGATCGAAGACTACGGCCTGTACCTTCACAGGGTTACACAGACGCAGGGAATAATGAGGCTGACTGACGATGAGATAGAGCAGATGGTGCAGCTCGCGAGAGATTACAGGACAGACCTTATACTTGCGATAGGGCCGAGAGCGACTACAGATACGTCAGCTTCAGTAAATACTGAAGAGGGCGTGCGTATGGGATACAGGCTCAGAGGACAGGAGCAGATCGTAAGGGCTATAGAAGATGTAAAGAGAGCGGCAAGACTTGGATGCAGAGGATTCCTCGTTTACGACGAAGGATGCCTCTGGGCTCTCAACGAGTTCCGTAAAGCAGGTGAGATCCCTGCAGACTGTCACTTCAAGGTCTCTGCCCACGCAGGCCACGGAAATCCATGCGCAGCAAAACTACTTGAAAGCATCGGTGCGGACTCAGTCAATCCGGTAAGAGATATCCAGCTCCAGATGCTTGCAGCCATGCGTCAGGCTATCGACTGCCCGATCGACATCCATACGGAGAATCCTAAGTCGACAGGCGGATTCATCAGGCACTATGAAGTTCCTGAGATGATCCGCATAGCGGCTCCTATATATCTGAAGACAGGCGGTTCCGTTGCGGCTACACACAGCTGGGACAGCACAGTCGAGGACGCGAGAAAGAGAGCTAAACAGTGCTCGCTGGTAAAGCGTGTGATCGATGAATACTATCCGGAAGCCGTCTGGTCGCCGAGGATGGAGAAGCCGTGCATCTGATCAAAGCAATACTGGCGGCCGATTAAAGGCAGACAGGCAGATCAAAGCTGTCAGCACAGTGAGTAAACGATAAAATGATTCAGGTGAACTATGAACGAAAGCTTTATTAGGATCAATACTCCAATATCTAAAGAGGATATCGCTGACTTGAACGTCGGCGACAAGATCTTGATATCAGGATATATATTCTGCGGACGTGATGCGGTACTTCCGCGTATACAGCGGGACTTTGATGAAGGTAAGCTTAAGGAGAAAGGGATAGATCTCGAAGGATCGGTCATCTTCCATACAGCGGTAAGCCCTGCAGGCATAGGACCGACATCAAGCAATAAGCTGGAGATAGAGAGCTCCATTGCTCCACTGTCTGAAGCAGGTGTAAGGCTGCATCTCGGAAAAGGCAAGCTGAAGCAGGAGACCGTGGACGCTTTGAATGAAAATGGCTCTATATACGCTGTCATCCCGCCTGTTACCGCGTTACTCGGCGAGAGGACGATCAGCAGGGAAGTAGCCGCGTATGAAGAGCTCGGCATGGAAGCTTTTTACAGATTAAAGGTAAAAGATTTTCCGGCGATAGTTGCTGCGGCGAAGGGACAGTCGATATATGACAAATAGCCGAACAGCAGGGAAGACAGAGATATGGACAGAGAAGCGATAATAGACAGGATAAGCGAGACGCTGATCACGGCTGGTTCAACGTTCAGCGAGTCAAAGAAAGAGGCTTACCGCCGGGCGATCGAGAAAGAGAGTAATGACAACGCGAAGTGGGCTCTTCAGACTATTCTGGAGAATGCAGAAGCGGCTGAAAGATCGAGAAGCCCGCTGTGTGATGATACAGGGATACCTCACGTCATCATCGAGATAGGTCCGCATATAAGCCTTACGGGTGATATTCTGAGCGCGATAAGTGAAGGCGTGAAGAAAGGTCTGGAAGAGCTCCCGGGAAGGCCGATGGGCATAATGGGAAGCGATTCCGAGAGGATAGATCAGAGCGGCGGACTAAGTCAGGACCCGGGATTCGTAGAGCATGCTCCTTTCCTCATCAGAAATGTGGATGAGGACGTGCTGAGAGTGTTCATCACCATGCAGGGCGGCGGTCCTGCTATCAGAGGAAAGACGTACAGAGTCTTCCATAAGCATAATGTGGAAACGGTAGTTGACGAGATAGTAAAATGGGCGACAGAGTCTGTAGGCATGCTTGGATGCTCACCGTGCACTCTCGCCGTAGGTATAGGAAGATCTCAGTATGAGGCCGCGTCGATGATGACGCTCGCGCAGGCAGAGGGAGACTATAACAGGCAGAGCGACATCGAGAAGGAGATAACCGACAGGATCAACAAAGCCAACATTGGGAGCCTTGGACTAGGCGGAGACGTATCCGTTCTCGCTACGTTCCTGAAAGTAGGTCCGCAGAGGGCTAGCGGGGTCAGGATAGTATCGATGAGGCCGATGTGCTGCTTCGAGCCGAGGATAGCGAGCGCGGATCTGAAGGATCTGATATGAGCGCAGCTTGGTTGATATTGAATACCATATGTGATATATTACATTGTAAATAAGTCAAAGGGAGGCATTAAAATGACTAAAGAGGAAATACTGGAGATCGCTAAGGAGATAACCCCTAATCTGGACTGGGAAAATGAGACAAGCCTTATGGATGACGGAAAGCTGGATTCTTTTGACGTCGTCGGTATCGCTGGAGAGCTCATGGACAGATACGACATCGAGATCACGGCAGATGATGTAGAGCCTGAGAATTTCAATTCAATCGATTGTATCTATAATCTGGTACAGCGTAAGTTAGAGGAGGATTAGTTCCAGCATGTCCTTTGTATCATCGACTTATCTGTTCTTTTTAGCAGGAGTATTCCTGCTGTATTTTCTTGTACCTAAGAAAATACAGTGGGTGTTCCTTCTGATATGCAGCTACGGATTCTATTTATACGGTGGTGTCAAGCCACTGTTCTTTATTTTGCTTACTACCGCGACTACTTTCGGTGCCGGATTATGGATGGGAAAGTATGAGCGTGAGTATAAGGAATACCTGGCCGAGCACCGTGATGAGATGGACCGGTCAGAGCGAAGAGCGCTTAAAGCAGAGCACAACAAGCCTAAAAAGAGGATACTTGTGGGGGTTCTTCTGCTGAACTTCGGCATACTTCTCCTTCTGAAGTATTACAATACTCTCGCAGAGGATTTCAATGCTCTGTTCTCTTTGTTCAAGTATGATCTTGATATGCCGCTCGTCAATCTGATATTGCCGCTTGGTATATCATTCTATATATTCCAGTCGCTGAGCTACTGTATAGACATCTACAGAGCCAAGTATGAGCCGGAGAGGAATTTCTTTAAATATGCTCTCTTCGTATCATTCTTCCCTCAGATGGTGCAGGGGCCTATAAGCAGATTTGATCAGCTGGCTCCACAGCTCATGGCGGAACACAGCTTTGATCTCGAACAATTCAGGCGCGGCCTGCTGCTCATGGGCTGGGGCTTTTTCAAGAAGCTGGTGATCGCTGACAGAGCCGCGATAGTAGTAAATACAGTATTCCAGGACTATACGGAATTCAACGGCTTCCAGACTGCTGTAGCGATATTCGTGTACGCTATGCAGATCTATACGGATTTCTCCGGCGGAATAGACATCACACGCGGTGTAGCCCAGTGTATGGGAATAGACCTTGTGGAGAACTTCCAGAGACCTTACTTCGGCACGTCAGTTTCTGATTACTGGAGCAGATGGCATATGTCGCTCACAGGATGGATGAGAGATTATGTGTTCATGCCGATGAATATGTCAAAGACGATGTTCAATCTCGGGAAATGGTCCAGAGCTCACATAAGCGGGATGATCGGGAAACAGCTTCCGTCATACATCGTGACGTTCACCGTATTCTTCCTGATAGGTATCTGGCACGGAGCCAGTCCGGGACATCTTGCGTTCGCATTCTACAATGCCAGCGTCATCGTTATCGGCATGATGCTGAAGCCTGCACTTGACGGACTTGCTGAAGGCCTTCATGTAAGCGAAGAGAATTTTGCTTTCAAGGTATTCTGTATCATTCGTACATTCATCATTCTGGTAATTGGAAAAGTAATGGTAAAGGCTGTGTCGATACCGGCTGCGTTCTACATGCTCAGGAACTGCCTTTTCAACTTCTTCCATTTTGATCATTTCAGAAGCTTGATGAATGCTATGGGAATGGGCGGAAAGGACTGGCTGGTCCTGTTCCTCGCGCTGACAGTTCTTTTCTTCGTAAGTCTGTTCCAGGAGAGGAACAGCATCCAGGGGAAGGACATTCAGGTAAGAGACGTGATAGAATCAAAGCCTCTTCTGCTCAGATGGGCGTTCTATCTGTTTGTGATCGTGGTGATACTGATATTCGGTATCTATGGTCCTGGCTATAATGCAACGGAGTTCATTTACAGAGCATATTAGTCCGGAAATGTGATAGGTATAGATCAACTGTTTCAGATGATTGTGTGATAAGTAGGTAACTGATATGGCGTATTTTCCTTTTATGATCGAAGTAGAAGGCCATAAAGCGCTTGTAGTAGGAGCAGGGCAGTCTGCAAAAGAGAAGATCAGAGCGCTGACGGACTTTGGCGCTGATGTTACTGTGGTCGCGCCGGTCATCTCAGCAGACGTCGTAAAGCAGGGCAAGAACATCAGGATCGAAAGGCGTGTGTACAGGCCGGGAGAGACGAAGGGCTATGAGATCGTTGTAGCGGCTACAGATAATCCTGCTGTAAACAAGCAGGTAGCCCATGATGCCGCCAGATTCGGAGCTATCTGTTCAGTAGCAGAAGATCCTGAGCGCGGTGGTTTCATCTTTCCGCAGATCATAAAGAGGAACATGTATTCCGTCGCTGTATGCACTGAAGGAATGGACAGCAAGCTGGCCGCCAAACTTAAAGAGAAGATAGAAGATGCAGTGCCGGAAAAGGCTGACGAGATCGCTGCTCTGTTCAGTAAAGCGAGAAAGAAGCTGGATGAGAAAAATCGCGGAGATACAGATGAAGACAGCAGGATGAGACTTGCTGACTTCGCGGAAGAAAGCGACAAGAGATCTGCTGACGGAATTTCTCAGAATTCTGCAGATATGTCAGAAACTGCTGTATCTGAAAAAGAAAGTGGGCTTTCATCAGCATCTGCGGATACTGCTGATGCGAGCAGTGATACTTCAGGGGAAGTATCCATAAATAACAGTATTGAAGAAAGTGATGTTATAAGGGTCGGCGCTCTTCCGGACAGATTATCTCAGGTGAGAGCTGAAACAGTGATATCCGGCCTGGAGAATGAAGGGTATAAGTGTTCCATGATCATGCTCGAGTGCCCGGGGACAGCAGGCGTGAGCAGACTGAACGGATCAGCCGGAGAACAGAGCACTACGATCATGAACGCTGAAGACGCCCTTATAAATAACGAGATAGATCTTGCCGTAAGAAGAGCGGCAGATATCCCATATGATATCCCTGAAGTGATCGATGCCGGATCATGCCTTCCAAGGGAGGACGCCCGCGATGTGCTCGTTACCAAAAAGGGCACGGGCGAAAAAGAAGTGGAGATAATCGAAACAGATCATCCGTCGAGAAAAGCACAGATCGAGAAATTCCTCAAGACCGGAGAAGCCCGTGTGTCCGGAGAAGGGATACAGGTGATCATAAACCGGCTCAAAGCGGGTGAAACAGATGCTGCGGTTCTTGCGGCTTCGGATCTGGAGAGGCTTCTGATCACAGAAGATGACGAGCTTGAATGTGAGTATATAGACGTAGAGAAATCACTTCCCCCGGCATGTCAGGGCATCACGGTAATTGAGACGAGAAGAATGGGAAAAGCACATGAGGCGGCGTCAAAGCTCTCAGACTATGCGGCAGAGATATCGCTCAAGGCTGAGAGGCGCTTCATGATAGATTCGGAGTTGTCTATGGAGGATGAAGCAGCGGCATACTCGGCGATCAATAACAGGATGCTGTTCATGAAAGTCATGAAAAAGATCGGACAGAGATGCGTGTATTTTGCCGGAATGGATGAGCCGGATAAAGCGGAAGCTCTGGCCAAGGACCTTTCCGGGAAGATAAAGGCAGTTTCCAGATAGCTGTTAATCAGGAGAACAGAAGCAGATAAGCACTGAAGATAGAATAATCAGACAGAAACATAATAGTTGCAGAGGTATTATCATGAGCACGGAAGATACGGCTATAAAGAAGGATACAGTCGCAGCTGTAATTGCTGCGCGCGCTGAGAAGACACCAGATAAGACAGCGATCGTTACGGATGAGTGCACAGTTACTTATCTTGAACTGAACAACAGAATAAGATCAGCGGCAAAGTATCTTGCCGCGCGTGGAGTAGGACACGGAAGCCATGTGGTAACGATCGCGGTGCCATGTGTCGATTATGTCGCGAATATGTACGCTGTACTTGGTCTTGGAGCTGTTCATATACCTGTCGAGAACAGGGCGCCGGAACAGCGCCTTCAGGAGATCGCCGACGCTGTCGATGCTGATTTCGTTATTTCAGACAGAGAAGTAGAGGGACACAGCTGGATCGATTCGTCAGCTGTCGACTATACTGATCCGGATTTTCTGTGGGAGCCGGTCCCTGTATCAGACGAGTGCTCGGAGATCGTCTTCACGACCGGTACTACCGGTAAGTCAAAGGGAGTCATGCTCGCATCGAGCTGTCTTGATACATACCTGAGCACGATGAATGAGACATTCAAGCTTAACGAAGACAGTGTCTTCCTGCTGACGACTCCGCTGAACCACGTCGGAGGAATGCATCGTATCCATCAATGCATGACATACGGTAGTCTGCTCATCATGATGGACGGTATAAGGAACCTGAAAGCATTCTTCAATTACGCGAATGAATATGGCGTGACGCATACATATCTTCCACCGGCATCTGTGAAGATGATCATAATGCTCGGAAGAAGAGATCTGGCTAAGCTGGACGGCAAGATCCAGTTCATCTATACTGCGTCAGCACCTTTCCCGGTAGCCGATATCGAGAAGCTGATAAGCCTCATGCCGCATACTCACCTTCACCAGGGATACGGAAGCAGCGAGACAGGAAGCGTTTGCAACTGCTGCTACAATGCGCCGGGAGAAAGCGTCGACTGCCTTGGTAAGCCGTATGATTGTGTAGAAGTGATCCTTCAGGATGAGAACGGCAACGAAGTGACTGAGCCATATCATGAGGGATTCATCCGGTCTAGAAGCAGGATGAACATGCTCGGATATTATAATGAGCCGGAGCTCACGGAGAAAGTCCTGAAGGACGGCTTTGTTTACAGCAGCGACCTTATGTTCTTTGATGACCAGGGCAAGCTCCACTTTGCCGGCCGCGGTGATGACGTGATCAACGTGAGAGGATTCAAGGTCGCGCCGACTGAGGTGGAGAATCTGGCACTGAAGTATCCGGGCGTACCGGAATGTATATGCATACCGTACGATGATGGAAAGCTGGGGCGTGTGATCAAGCTTCTGGTCTGCATTGACGAAAGCAGCTTTGATAAAGAAGGACTTGCGGCGTACCTTGCGGATAATCTGGAGCCTTACAAGATACCAAAGTACATCGAGACCGTGGATGAGATAATCAAAACCTCCAACGGAAAGATAAACAGAAGGATGATGATCCAGAAGTTCTCAAATCAGAGTAACTGATCAAAGGCTCTACAGGAGGAACTATGGGACTTACGACTGAGCTGGCACAGGATCTGTACCGGATACAGCTGGATGATAGAGACAAGGAGCAGCTGAAGACGCTTATTATCGACTTCTTCGCTGCTTCTTTTGCTGGATACAGGCAGAACAGAGTCTTTAACGAGAGAGTCGAAAGGGTGATATACCCGCAGCAGGGAACTGAGGAGAGCTTTGTTTTTCTTCAGGACAGAAAATATCCAGCGAGGACTGCGGCGTTCATGAACTCTCTCTATGGGCATGGAGCTGAACTGGACGACGGGAATAAGAGAGCAGCCGGACATCCTGGCGTTCATCTGATACCTGCTGTCTTTGCTTTGTCAGATAAGCTGAATAAGAGCGGCGACGATGTGCTGCAGGCGCTAGCTACCGGCTATGAGGCGTTTATCAGGCTGTCATCTGCCGCCCAGCCGGGGATGGTTGCAAGAGGCTTTCACTCCACAGGCGCTGCCGGAACGCTTGCGTGCGCCGCGGCTTGCGCGAGACTGTACGGACTGGATGCTCAGGGGATCGAGGATTCGATAGCTCTCGCGACTACGATGACCGGAGGCCTGCTCTCATACGGAGACTCGCGGCCTGCGATCAAGCCGCTCAACCCTGGAAAAGCCGCAGAGAACGGCATGCTCGCCGCCATGCTCGCTAATGAGGGAGTACAAGGCCCGACAGAAGCGCTGGAGGGACAGAACGGCTGGTTCCATGCTTTTACGGATGAGGTGTATGAAGATTATCTGAAGGGCAGTGGGCACCTTCTTCTGCATGACTGCTATTTCAAGCTTTACCCATCATGCCGGCACACTCACTGCGGGATCGATGCAGCCGTAGCTCTGCATGACAGGGTAAAGGCAGGAGATATAGAAAAAGTGAATGTCTATATCTATCCTAACGCCATCAAGCTCGCTGGCCTGAAGATTCCGAAAGACAAGGATGAGACGAAGTTCTCCATCCCTTATACATTGGCGTGTGCTCTTCTCAACGGCTCATACGGCACGGCCGATATGGATCCTCCGAGGCTTTCGGAAGATGTGCTTGATCTTATAAACAAAATCAGCCTGATCTCTGACACATCCATGGAAGACAGGGAGAAGGGGATCCGTGGCACAAAGGTTGAAGTGATCCTCAAAGACGGACGAAGGGAAGAGGAGACTGTCCTCGTACCGAAAGGAGATCCTGAGAGACCGCTTACAAGAGCAGATATCGTAGACAAGCTCATTATCTGTGCGCAGGGTCAGGCAGACGAGAAGACGATCATGAAGCTTGTAGCGTCTATAGAAGCTGCAGGCGGAGCAGGCACTTTTGAGAATCCGATGAAGATCCTGAGTGAGAAGTAATTGACGAGCTTCAGCGAGAAGTAAATGATGATCCTGAGCGAGAAGTAATTGAAAATATTGTTTGCCTGAGACGTTTCATTGTGGTATTATAAATAAGTCGGCGGTGGAGACAGTTAAAAGCCGCATCGGGGTATGGCGCAGTTGGTAGCGCGCTTCGTTCGGGACGAAGAGGCCTTCGGTTCAAGTCCGAATACTCCGACCAGACGATAAAAAGCCTGCGGGATGTATATCATACCGCAGGCTTTTTCATTGGCCATCATTTCAAGGAAAAAGTAGGAGCAAGCTCCTACCAAAATGCGGTTTTTACTCCTACCAAAACACCTTATCTATGAAAAAGCAGGTGTTTTTTTCGCCGTCATTTCGGGGAAATAGTAGGAGCTTGCTCCTACTTTAGCATATGTGATCCCCGCCAAAACAGGCTTATAGGACAAAACGTGTAGGTGAAACACTTTTTAAGTGCTGAAATCTTAATGAAAGTACTCGTTATATCTCCAGTCTGATTAATAAAACTGACAATTGGTCGTTTTTATACAACAAATCTTTGGTAATTGTGAAGATTTTGTGATAAAATAAATATGTATCGTGTACTATCATACACAAAAAGAAAAGAAAGGACGTGGTGACTTGCTGATCTACATTATAAAACGATTGGCAGCAGCAGTAGCGACGATACTGCTGATAATGACTATAACTTTTATCCTGATGAATACCGTACCTGGAAGCCCGTTCCTGACTGAGAAGTCAACACCGGAACAGATAGAGCTGGCCAATAAAAAATACGGCCTGGACAAGCCGCTTCCTGTACAGCTGAAGAATTACATCGTTAACTATCTGCATGGAGATCTGGGCGTTTCACTGAAGATGCAGGAAGGGACACCTGTAAAGGACATACTTTTCAAACAGGGGAAATTCCAGCTTTCTATAAAGCTTGGTCTCTGGTCTGTACTTATCGCGGTGCTTTTTGGAATACCGCTTGGATGTATCGCTGCATATAAGCGAGGTACCTGGGTAGACGGCCTGCTCAGGGTAATGACTACTGTCGGCGTCGCCATACCGACATTTGTGCTCGCGGCGACTCTGCTCATAGTTTTTGCAGTAAAGCTGCACTGGCTGCCGACTCTTTCAGGAAGTCTCAAAAGCTGGCAGGCATATATACTGCCGGTCATTTCGCTGTCATTCTATGACATTTGTTATATCGCCAAGCTTACAAGGACATCGATGCTCGACGCGATAAACCAGGACTACATCCGTACAGCAAGAGCAAAGGGCGTCAAGAACAGATGGATCGTTCTTAAGCATGCTCTCAGGAACTCGCTGATCCCGGTCATTACATTCCTGGGACCTCTGATCGCGTTCATCATCACAGGTTCATTCGTCGTGGAGACTACATTCTCCATTCCTGGACTTGGTAAATATTTTGTTGAAAGCGTTATCAACCGCGACTATCCGATTATCATGGCGACTACAGTAGTAGTATCTATTCTGGTAATCGTGATGAATCTGGTCGTGGATCTGGCGTATAAGATAGTAGACCCGAGAATCACTCTCAGCTCTACAGACGATTAAGGAGGGGACAAATGAAACAGGCATTTAAAGAATTCATCCCGTTCCAGGTGGACCCTGATAAAGTCTGGGCTGACTACGACATCAATGAATCCGATTTTTCACCAGCGACCAGCGAAGAAAAAGAGAGCATGGTGGAACTCAGGAAAAGTGTTTCATACTGGAGAGACGCCGCAAGGAGATTCAAGAAAAACACTGTTTCCATGGTCGCTCTTTTCGTGTTCCTTGTGATCCTGTTCTTCGCATTCGCGGGGCCGAGCTTCATTCCGTATGACTATGCGAAGCAGTACAGAGGATCGCAGAAACTGGGCCCGATGGAATATTCCAAGCAGGAGGAGATGATCCGGAGCATCGAGGATGATGTAGACTGCATGTACGCTACAGCGCTGCAGCCGGGATCAAAGCCTTCACTTGATCCGGGTGATTACTATTTCAAGTTCAAGGGAAAGGCATACTGCTTCAATCTTGAAAAGAAGCTTACTGATTCCGTCATAGCACTCAAGGGCAGCGATCTCTTCACCGTTATGAACAATCATATCCAGAACGGGGATATCAAAAGATCTACACCTCTTGATTACACGAATGAAGTGAAAGACGGCGCCAAAGAGATCGAGGTAGTTACCAGCGTATTCCCGCACGTGGTCGGGACTGACTCGCAGGGACGCGACATCCTCGCAAGGACGATGTACGGCTCAAGAGTATCGATCATCATCGGTATCGTAGCAGCTCTTATCGTACTGATTATAGGTTCTATCTACGGAGCTGTATCAGGACTCTGCGGAGGTCCTGTAGATTTCGTCATGATGAGGATAGTCGAGCTCATATATTCGATACCGGAAGTCCTTATCGTACTTCTTCTTCAGGTAGTTCTGAAGGATCCGCTGCAGGCATGGTTCGACTCGTCAGATTCACTTCTGGCGAATGCTCTCTCGACACTGGGAGCAGGAATAGTGAGTATCTTCATTACATTTGCCGTGCTCTACTGGGTGACTATGGCACGTATAGTCCGCGGCCAGGTGCTCATGCTGAAGAAGCAGGAATTCGTAACTGCGGCCACAGCGCTCGGCGCTTCAAACGGAAGGATTATCAGAAGACATCTCCTGCCGAACTGCGTAGGACAGCTCGTTATCACGACGTGCCTGCAGATCCCGTCGGCGATATTCCTTGAATCGTTCCTGTCATTCCTGGGACTCGGAGTTTCAGCTCCGATGGCTTCACTCGGATCGCTTTGCTCTGACGCGCTTGGAACGATCACCATCTTCCCGTACAGACTGCTGTTCCCGGGAATTATACTTACTATAATTGTTCTGTCCCTTAACCTTGTAGGAGACGGACTGAGAGACGCACTCGACCCGCGTCTTAAGAAGTAGGGAGGCAGAATGATGGCAGAAGAAAAGAAACCTTTACTTGAGATAAAAGACCTTAAAGTATCATTCTTCACTCCGGCAGGAGAAGTTAAAGCCGTAGACGGCATCAGCTATACCCTGAATGAAGATGAAGTAATGGGCATAGTAGGCGAGTCCGGATCAGGGAAGTCAGTTGAGGCTTACTCGATCATGGGACTCAACCAGAGCCCGGGTAAAGTCATAGGCGGATCTATAACGTTCGACGGCGAAGACATCCTCTCATATAATGAAGAGCAGATGAGAAATTTCAGAGGGAACAAGGTAAGCATAATCTTCCAGAACCCTATGACGTGCCTGAATCCGGTATACACTATCGGAGACCAGCTTATGGAGGCTCTCACCTGCCACGACAAGAATTATCCGAAAGATAAAGCAAGGGCAAAAGCTATAGAGATGCTCAAACTCGTAGGCATCAACAACCCGGAAAAGCGTATGGAGCAGTATCCGCATGAGCACTCAGGCGGCATGCGCCAGCGTGCAATGATAGCGATGGCACTTATCTGTGAACCGAAGCTTCTGATCGCTGATGAGCCTACGACAGCCCTTGACGTTACGATACAGGCACAGATCCTGGACCTCATGAAGAGTCTTCAGAAGAAGAAGCATACTGCTATAATCTTCATAACGCACAACCTTGGCGTAGTAGCTGAGATGTGTGATAAGGTCTCCGTTATGTACGCCGGCAAGATAGTAGAGCAGGGTACTATAAACGATATATTCTATAAGCCTGCTCACCCATACACTTTGGGACTTCTGGAGTCTATGCCGAGACTTGACGCGAGCGATCACGAAAGACTTATCCCGATCGAGGGAACTCCGGTAGACCTTCTGAATCCGCCGGCTGGATGTCATTTCGGTCCGAGATGCAAGCACTGCATGAAGATATGCCTGTCAAAACAGCCGCCTTACGCGGATCTTGGAGACGGACACATATCAGCATGCTGGCTGCACTTCATGGGAAAGGGCGGCGTAAACAAAGTTGCCGGTGAGGATGCTGAGCCTGTCCAGAAGGCCGAATCCGATAAAGAAGACAGTAAAGAAGCCGGCAGTGAAACAGTGAATGATGAAGCCCAGATGAAAGAAAATAAACAGGAGGTAAGTGAATAATGGCAGAACAGACTAAACTCCTGGAAATAAAAGACTTAAAGAAGCACTTCACAGTCAAGAAATCCGGATTTGGCAGCAAGCAGACTGTAAAAGCCGTGGACGGCGTTTCGCTTGATATATACAAAGGCGAGACTCTCGGACTGGTAGGCGAATCAGGATGCGGAAAGACTACTTTCGGGCGTACTGTTATAAGGCTGCACGAGCCGACGTCGGGATCGATAACGTTTGACGGCCATACGATCTATGACTCGGAAAAGAAGATAGCAGAGAACATGCTTCCATACAGGCGCAAGATGCAGATCATCTTCCAGGATCCATCTGCGTCGCTGGATCCCCGTATGACTGTAGGTGAGATAGTAGGAGAGGCGCTGGACATCCATAAGCTCTATCAGGGGAAAGAAGCAAGGACTGCGAGAATAGAAGAGCTTCTTGAATCTGTAGGTCTGAATTCAGAGCATTCGAACCGTTTCCCTCACGAGTTCTCAGGAGGGCAGCAGCAGAGGATCGGTATCGCAAGAGCACTTGCAGTAGAGCCTGAATTCATCGTATGCGACGAGCCTATATCTGCGCTGGACGTATCGATACAGTCACAGGTAGTAAATATGCTGGAAGATCTCCAGGAGCAGCTGGGACTGACGTATCTTTTCATAGCGCATGATATTTCCGTAGTACGTCATATCTCAAACAGGATCGGGGTCATGTATCTCGGTAATCTGGTGGAGCTGGCTGATTCTTACGAGCTGTATTCAAATCCGCTGCATCCTTATACAAAGACGTTGATGAGCGCGGTGCCTATCCCGGATCCTGATGTGACGCGCGCAAGGAAAAGGCTTCTTCTCGAAGGAGATATACCAAGTCCGATAAATCCGCCTTCAGGATGCAAGTTCCATACAAGATGCCCGTTCGCGACAGAGCGGTGTAAAGAAGAGACGCCCGTATTCAAGGAATACGGAAGCGGCCACTTCGCGGCATGCCATCTGCTGGAGAAATAGCTCAGGAAGATTTTGATCCTGCATTCGGCATCTGGCGGATAGAGACCGCGTGTGCGGTCAATAAATGAAGTTATTTATGTAACAAGGGTTACTAAATAAATAATGTTTTCAGAATAACTGAAAAAGGAGGAAAAGATTATGAAGAAACTTATTGCTTTGATCCTCTGCATGGCTATGGTATTCACACTTGCAGCATGCGGAGGAAACGGCGGCGGCGAAGGAAAGGCTGACGAAGATTTCGTAGCAACAGCCTGCATCGCTTCTGAGCCTGAAACGATCGACCCAGGCCTCATCAGCTCAGTTGACGGTTCCACATATGTAAACCATATGTTCGAGAACCTCATGAAGTACGTTCCGACAGATGAGAAAGCTGACGAGAGCGGAAACGTCATGATGACAAAGGTAGACCTCGGCCAGGCTGAGAGCTATGAAGTATCTGACGACGGACTTGTTTACACATTCAAGATCAGATCTGACGCCAAGTGGTCTGACGGTGAGCCTGTAAAGGCACAGGACTGGGTATACTCATGGCAGAGACTTGTCAATCCTGAAACAGCTTCTGACTATGGATATTTCCTCGACGGCATCGTTGTAAATGCTGCTGAGATTCAGGCTGGAGAGAAGAAGCCGGAAGAGCTTGCTATCAAGGCTGTTGATGATTCAACACTTGAGATCACACTCTGCCAGGATACACCTTACTTCCTTGAGCTCTGTGCATTTGCTTCACTCATGCCTCTCAGACAGGATGTCGTAGAGAGCGGCGACGATTGGGCTACACCAGAAAAGATCGTCTGCAACGGACCTTACAAACTGTCAGAATGGACTCATGACTCAGTTATCAAGATGGTTCCTAACGAAGAGTACTATGATGCTGCAAACCTTGGACCAAGCGAGATCGACTGGTATCTGTCAGCTGACGAGACAGCTATCCTTTCTGCTTATCAGTCAGGTGAGTGGGCATTCGTAGAGTCATTCCCTACAGACATGATCTCTTCACTTCAGGATTCCGGCGACTGCTTCATCGATCCATATGTAGGAACATACTTCCTGTATCTCAACTGCGACAAGATCAAAGACTGGAGAGTAAGAGCAGCTATGGTCCTCTCTATGGATAGAGACAACATCGTTGAGAACGTTGCTCAGGGCGGACAGACACCTGCTACAGGATTCGTAGCTTCAGGTATCCTCGACTCCACAGGAGCAGACTTCGCATTTGGTTCATCAGACCTTGGAGCTATGTATTCATGGCTCGCAGAGAAGTATCCAGACTTTGACCTCACAACATATGAAGGAAAGTGCGACCTTGCAAAGAAGCTCTATCAGGAAGCAGTAGATGAGGGCAAGTGGGATCCTGACACGACTGTCGTTTACAACTTCAACACAGATGATGCTCACAAGGCTATCGCAGAAGCTTGCGGACAGGACTGGAAGAACGTTCTCGGACTCAAGATCACACTTGAGAACCAGGAGTGGAACACATACACCAACGGACTCGGCGAGCACAAGTTCGGCGTTGCACGTCTCGGCTGGATCGCAGACTACAATGACCCTATCACTTACCTCGAGCTGATGGTAACAGGAAACTCCTATAACTATGGTCTTTACAGCAACAAGGAATTCGACGAAGACATCAAGAAAGCAAAGGCTACAGCAGCTGGAGCTGACCGTGACAAGGCACTCTATGAAGCTGAAGAGAAGCTCTTCGGTGAAGGCGGATTCCCAGTAGCACCTGTTTACTACTACACCAACATGTACTGCAACAAGACTATCAAGAACATCGGCTACACACCGATGGGATACTACTTCTTCCAGTACGCACAGTCAGCAGAGTAATCTGATCTGACTCACTCGCTGCACAGCAGAGACATGCTGTGATAGAAGACATAATAAAAACAGCCGGCGGTCATATGATCACCGGCTGTTTTTTTCTGTGCTTTTCTGGATGATGTATTATATCCGTTCGTTCAGAGGTGCTGCCCGCTATGCTGTTTTCATTATTCCTATAAAGAGAGGAATTCCTGACTCCATATCTATTATCGCATAGACGAATGGGTGGTCGAGAATCACACTCTTCTCAGGCTTCTTTCCCGGTGCTGCGCTTGCCTTGTCCATGATCACAGCGGTCACTGCAGCTGCTTTTGTTCCATTGCGGTCAAGCTCGATATGTGTCTTATGAAGGACGTCGCTTATGACGAGAGGCTGCTCAGGTGGTGTGATTCCTGTGAAGTCGGCGCTGAAGTCGTTGAAAGCATCATTTATACCAAGATCATTCAGCGCGTCAATAAGTGACACATCATAATCATACTTGAATTCGGGCATAGATGTGATCACGTCATAGTCCGTAGATCTTTTTTCATATCCGGTAATGAAGTCATATGCAGTGAGCTTCTGGATGAAATTATCGACTGTCATGCCTTGAGGTGTCTCCAGGCCCAGGAATGCGATCTCGTTACCTTTATATGGCTTGATGAATCCATCTGCTCCGCCGATATTAACGTATATGTTCTCTTTACCTTTCAGCGTGCTGACCCTCTTCTGAAGATTGCCTTCATTATTGTAGAACGGCTCATATTCATAGTGTTCAGAGTATTTCTCAGCCCATTCACCTTCAAATGCAATCGCGTTAAGCAGGATCATCACGGTGTCCGTATCCAGTTCATTCAGTATGCCGGGAATCATTCCTCTTGTATGGTTGTATACCCAATTGTTTATATCATTAAGAGTGTCGCTTGAGAACGGAGCCTCGAACACCTGCGCGCCGAAGAAATCCACGTTTCTCTGTATGAAATCATCATTTACAGTTATGTCGTTCTTATCATTTTTATACCATAAAGAGTTCGCTACATGGTATTTTACGTTTTCAGATGATGTCAGGCGCTTATTAAGAACATACAGGTAAGCATCCAGATCATCAGCGCTGATATCTCCAAATGCTCTTTCCATCTCAACAAGGGTATTATTCCTTGCACCGCACTCGGCCATGGCCATCGCAGTAAGGATAGAGTCAGGAGAGATCAGGATATTCTTTGTGTGGTCCTGCTCATTTTGACAAAGGTATTTCAGCATCCTGATAGCAGCGTCAGTCATTGATCTTGTGAACAGATCATCTGCGGCTTTGCCGGTTACAGTATTTGATTTGAAAGATGATGTCTTATCTATGGAAGTTCCGCTGAGTTCTTTCTCTATGAATTCTTCTTCAGGCTCAGGTACAGGCACGGGAACTGGATCTGTTGCCGGCTTTACCGTGATCTTACACTTAAGAGTCTTGTTTCCTGCTTTTACCTTCACGATGCATGTACCGGATTTTTTTCCTGCTTTTATAACTGCTTTATGGCGCCTGGAACCTTTTGTTTTTATAGTCACGAGCTTGCTTCCGGACACCGACCATCTGGCTTTTGCTGTCGTACCGGACAATTTCAGCGTGGTAGACTTTTTTGCTGTTATAGTCAACTTTGCTTTGGACAGCCTGACTTTGCTCTTTGCATATGCAGGAATGACGAAAAGCGTAGTCAGCATGGTAAAAGCCAGGAAAAGTGATAGAGATCTTATTAAAAGTATCTGTTTTCGTGACATCTCATCTACCTCCATAAGGTATTTCTCTGTTTATGATGCAGCGTACCGTTTGTCTGATACTACGATCATATAGCTGCGTGTGCCATCTGATATCTTTCTATATGTATAGTATCATAATATGGTGTTACTGTTGCATATGATCTGATTTCGCTCAAGAAAAAAATCCGGGTACGCCGACCGGTCCGGCGCATGGGGGTCATACGGCTCTTAGCTTTTACCGGCCAGCGTATCCTCAACAGAAAGCTGGTAAGATTACTTATGGTTACACGGTGAGAAAACGTCATCCGGACACGCATCATGGCATCAGATTTGACATTCTCTACAGTTCCATTTATAATAAAAATCTATTAAAGTACAATTAAAAAACACAATACCGGCAGGGATCGATTCTTTATTCTTTTGTTCTATGCGGTCTGCCGGCGGTTTTGAGTAGTATTAAAGAACAGGGACAGTTTATGGAAATTGAGATGAAATACCTGGTCCGCGACAGGGAGCAGGCGGATGAGATACTGAATGATCCGATCGTGAAGTCAGTCGAAGACGAGGGCAGCTTTGAGACGATCGACATGTATGCCGTATATTATGATACTCCTGACAGGAAGCTCACAGAGGCAGGCATCGCAGTGCGTGTACGCCGCGAGGGGGAGTATTATGTTGCTACTATGAAGGACAAGGGAAACTCGATCGAAGGCATGCATCAGCGTAAAGAGATCAATGTGAGGCTTTCTGATGAGGCTTTGATCAAAGAGCCTGACGTAACGATCTTCAGCGAGAGTGACGCATATGAACAGCTCATTGAGATCGCAGGGAAAGACAAGCTGGTGCCGGTCCTCAGCATGATCTTCGAGAGACGTGAGGTGAGAGTGGATACAGGTGATGCGATCAGCATGCTCTCATTCGACGACGGCGAGATCAAAGCAGGGAACAAAGCCATCCCGATCATGGAGATGGAGATCGAGCTCTATTCAGGGAGTGTCGAAGCATTGAGAGATTATGGTGAAGAGATAGCTGAAAAATTCGATCTTGTTCCGGAAGACAGGAGCAAATTCGCCCGCGGATATGCGCTGCTGACTGAAACTGAGTAGTTATCCGGCCGGTTTCGGGTATTTTTGAGAAAATATGACAGGTTTTCGCTGAGGATCAGCGGAAAGCCTGTCTTTTTTGTTTACATTATATGGGTTTTTGGGTATAATAACTATATCTGCGTCCGTAGATGTGTTTTAACGTACTCAAAGCAATTCTCAGGAGTGCTGGCTGCGGTAATGGCAGATATGGATGCACAGATGATTTCAGGAGGAAGAAGAAAAAATGAAGACGACACTTATTTCGAAAGACAATAATGAAGCTAAGCTGAAGATGGAATTCACCGCTGAGGAATTCGACGCGGCTACTGATAAGGTATACAGGAAGAACCGCAAGGACTTCCAGATCCCTGGATTCAGAAAAGGAAAAGCTCCCAGGAAGATCATAGAAGCCCATTACGGTGAGGGACTGTTCTTTGAAGATGCTGTCAATGAGCTTTTCGGAGTGAATTACAGCAAGGCTATTGCGGATAATGACCTGGATGTCATCGAGAATCCAAAAGTGGACTTCGGTGAGATCGGACAGGGCAAACCGCTGACAATGGATATCACAGTCGCTCTTTCTCCTGTAGTAGAAGTAAAGAAGTATAAGGGACTCAAGATAGATCAGGTCAAAGAAACCGTAACTGATAAAGAAGTTGACGCTGAGATCGAGTCACTCAGAAAAAGAAACTCCAGAAACGTAGTAGTAGAGAGAGAAGCCAAGGATGGCGATACAGTAAACTTCGACTATTCCGGATTCATCGGAGAAGAACAGTTCGAAGGCGGCACAGCTCAGAAGCAGGATCTCAAGATCGGCTCAGGTGCTTTCATTCCGGGATTTGAAGATCAGATCAAAGGCAAGAAGGCCGGTGACGAATTTGATGTGAACGTTACATTCCCTGAGGACTACGGTGTAGAGAAGCTTGCCGGAAAAGATGCTGTATTCCACTGCAAGCTGCATGAAGTAAGAGAAGAACAGCTCCCTGACGTGGACGACGACTTTGCTGCAGACGTCAGCGAATACGACACTCTTGATGAGCTGAAGCAGCATACGAAGGAAGATCTTCAGAAGAAGAAAGACGATCAGCACGAAGCAGATGCCAAGAACGACCTCATAGACCTGCTATATAAAGAGAACGAGTTCGACATCCCTGAAGCAATGGTGGAGGATGAGATCACAAACGGCGTGAATGATCTTGATCAGCAGCTCAAGTATCAGGGAATGAGCATCGACATGTATCTCAAGTATCTTGGAAAAGACATGGATGCTCTCCGTACGGAGATGAAGGAAGACGCACGCGAGAAGGTCGCGAAGAGGATTATCCTCAAGTCGATTGCTTCAGCGGAGAACATCGAAGTATCTGACGACGAGCTCGAGGCTGAGCTCCAGAGACTTGCTGATCAGTATGGAATGGATGTCAGCAAGGTAAAAGAGAATATCGGTGAAGCCAACATGGGCATCGTAAAAGGCGATATCAGGCTCAAGAAGGCCATGGATCTGGTATATGACAACGCGAAAGTAAAGTTCGTAAAGCCTCCGAAGAAAGATGAGAAGAAGGAAGAAAAGGCTGCAGAAGCTGCTGCTGACAAGGCAGTAGAAGAAGCTATGCCTGAGGAACCTGCTGAGAAAGCAGCACCTGAAGCACCGGCTGAAAAGGCTGAAGAGCCTAAGGAAGAAGCTTCAGAAGCTCACAAGAGAAGGGGCGGAAAGGGCGCAGGCACCAGATAAGATGCCTGAATCGGCTGCCTGACGACATCGTGATCTGTCGATCGGACCGGCGGCCGTCTATATTCGTATCCATGATGGCGCCGTGTTACCGGAAGAGCATTACTCTCTAGCCGGGCGGCGCCGTTTGGCTAATTTCAGAAAGACAGACTCAGAGCACGGTACGTGCTCATGATCACCGGAGAATGATCGGGTAATAAAACAGTTCAGATAAAGGAGAAAGAACATGTTCAGTATTCCTTATGTTATCGAACAGACAGGAGCGGGAGAGAGATCGTATGACATCTATTCAAGGCTCCTTAAGGACAGGGTCATAATGCTGTCAGATCAGATAGATGATGCTGTGGCAAGCGTTGTTACAGCGGAGCTTCTTTTCCTGGAAGCAGATGATCCGGATAAAGATATCAATATATACATAAACAGTCCAGGCGGTTCTGTGACCGCAGGACTCGCGATCTATGACACAATGAATTACATCAAGCCGGACGTCTCTACTATATGCATCGGTCTGGGGGCGAGCATGGGAGCATTCCTGCTCTCTTCAGGAGCTAAAGGAAAGCGCTATGCTCTCCCGAACGCTGAGATCATGATACACCAGCCGCTTGGCGGATATCAGGGCCAGGCGTCCGATATCCAGATCCACGCGGAGAACATACTGAAGACCAAGGAAAAGCTCAATGAGATCCTTGCAAAGAACACAGGACAGGATCTGGAGACAATAACCAGAGATACAGACAGAGACAATTTCATGACGGCAGAAGAGGCAATGAAATACGGCCTTATAGATAAAGTGATAAGGTCGAGAGCGGAATAGAGAGGAACAGATAATGTCAGATAAGTATGATCAGGGCGAGCAGGAATTCAGATGCTCGTTCTGCGGAAAGCCGCAGAGCCAGGTCAGAAGGCTCATAGCAGGCCCGGGAGTCTACATCTGTGACGAGTGCGTCAAAATGGTGAGCGACATCATAAACGAAGAGCTCAAGGGCGAGAATGGTGCCGCTGATTTTGAGAATGACGAGTTCGATTCAGACGGAAGCATCCCAAAGCCTAAAGAGATATACGATACGCTGTGCGACTATGTAATAGGCCAGGACGACGCCAAAAAAGCGCTTTCTGTCGCGGTCTACAACCACTATAAAAGAATAAACGAGCTTGATTCGGCTGATAATGACGTCGAGCTTCAGAAAAGCAACATCGTCATGATAGGGCCAACAGGGTCAGGCAAGACTTTGCTCGCTCAGACGCTCGCAAAGATCCTGGACGTGCCGTTCGCTATCGCGGATGCTACAGCACTTACGGAAGCCGGATACGTTGGAGAAGACGTGGAGAACATCCTGCTCAGGCTGCTGCAGGCTGCCGACTGGGACGTTGAAAGAGCGCAGAAGGGAATAATTTACGTTGACGAAATAGATAAGATCTCTAGGAAGAGCGAGAATGTCTCGATCACCCGTGACGTCAGCGGTGAAGGCGTGCAGCAGGCTTTGCTGAAGATCCTGGAAGGAACCGTAGCGAATGTTCCTCCTCAGGGCGGCAGGAAGCATCCTCACCAGGAGTTCATCCAGATGGATACGACGAACATCCTGTTCATATGCGGCGGTGCGTTCGACGGACTGTCAACGATCATCAAAAGACGTATCGGCGAGAAGGTCATCGGATTTAATTCCAACGTGAGCCATCAAAAAGTGGACGAGGACTATGTCCTGAAGAGAGTCGAGTCAGAAGACCTGATGAAATACGGCATCATTCCGGAGCTCATCGGAAGGCTTCCTGTGATAGTGACACTGTCGCAGCTCACGGAGGATGCTCTTGTGAGTATAATGACAGAGCCTAAGAACGCGCTGGTGAAGCAGTACAAGAAGCTGTTCGAGCTCGACGGGGTGGAGCTTGAGATAGATGAAGGCGCTATAAGAGCGATAGCGAGGAAGGCCATAGCGAGGAAGACAGGCGCAAGAGGGCTCAGGACTATTTTTGAGAAGACCATGATGGATATCATGTTCGATATCCCGTCGCGTGAAGACATCACCAAGTGCATCATAACTGAAGACACAGTGGTGAACGAGACTGAGCCGAAGCTCGTGATAAAAGAATCAGGAGCGCGTGCAAAAAAGCAGGAGAATATTGAAGACGAGGGCGAAGTCGACGCATAGCCTTGCAGACCTGTATAACAGCAGGCAGGCTGTCGGAGCCGATATAAACCTGAAAGGATATCCGGGCGCGGAGATGCCGCCCGGCGGAATGGAGTAATATGGGAGAAGAAAAGCTGGAAAAGCAGGAGAGATTCATAACGAATACAACAGACGACATGCCTGAGGAGATCGGGAGCATGGAAAGCGAGCAGCTTGATATCAGAGAGATCATGCCATGCATACCTCTTCGCGGTCTTTCTGTGTTTCCTAATACAGTAGTGCATTTTGACATCGGAAGAGAGATGTCTATCCGCGCACTTGAGCACGCGATGGCTACTGATAAGATTTTGTTCGTGTCGTCACAGAAAGATGAGAAGGTGATGATACCGACTGTCGACGACCTGTACAACATCGGGACAGTGATCAGAGTAAAGCAGATGCTCAGGCTTCAGGGAGACGTAGTACGCGTGCTCGTGGAGGGCATAACAAGAGCCATCATAGATGAGTGCGTGTCAGAGACGAATTTCCTTTCAGTGTCGATCACAAGGCTTCAGGACGACGTTGATCCTGAGTCGTTCTCGATAGAGGATAAGGCCGAGCTCAGAGTGCTCTCAGAGGCTTTCACGGAATACGCGGCGCTGACGCAGCAGATAACTGACGAGATCGTGGATAAGACTCTCAGGACTGACCGTCCGGAAGTCATGGCTGACAGGATCGCGAACGAGCTCGCAGTTGACGTGCCGAAGAAGCAGAAGGTGCTCGAGGCGCTCATCTTCTCCGAGCGGATAAAGATCCTGAACGGCATAATCGCTGAGGAGAACGAGATCGCAGTCGTAGAAAAGAACCTTTCCGACAAAGTCAAAGAAGGCATGAACAAGTCGCAGCGCGACTATTATCTCCGCGAGAAAGTGAGAGCGATCCAGAGCGAGCTCGGTTATGAGGATGATCCGACCGAGGAGACGCAGGAGATGCTCGAAAAGCTTGATAAGCTCAAGCTCAGCAAGAAGACAGACGAGAAGGTCCGTAAAGAGATCGACAAGTTCTCAAAGATGCAGCCGTCGTCTGCCGAGAGCGCGGTGATCCGTAACTACGTCGAGACGATCCTGGATCTTCCTTGGCACAAGTCGTCAAAGGTCAACAATGATCTCAAGAAGGCAGAAGCGATCCTGAATGAGGATCACTACGGCCTGGAAGACGTCAAGGAGCGCGTACTTGAATATCTTGCGGTCACTCATCTGTCAAAATCGATACGCGGCCCGATCCTCTGCCTTGTAGGTCCTCCGGGAGTCGGCAAGACCTCTATCGCGAGATCTATCGCGCGTGCGACAGGACGTGAGTTCGTCAGGATGTCGCTTGGCGGGATCATGGATGAAGCAGAGATCAGAGGGCACCGCCGGACGTATATAGGAGCGATCCCGGGGCGTGTGATAAGCAGCATCAGGACAGCCGGCAAAAACAATCCGCTGTTCCTCTTTGACGAGATAGACAAGCTTGGACACGACTTCAGAGGAGACCCGGCGTCAGCACTTCTTGAGGTGCTCGACCCCGAGCAGAACTCGACGTTCACTGACAGCTTCCTGGAGGTCCCGTTTGATCTGAGCAAAGTCATGTTCCTAACGACAGCAAATACTGCAGAAACGATCCCGGAGCCTTTGCTCGACAGGATGGAGCTTATCGAAGTCCCGGGCTATATCGAACAGGATAAGATCAAGATCGCCGAGAAATATCTGATACCTAAGCAGATCAAGGAGAACGGTCTTTCGGAGAAGAACATAAAAATCACTGAAAATACCCTGCATGACCTGATCAACTACTATACTCGTGAGTCAGGCGTGCGTAATCTGGAACGCGAGATCGGAAGTCTCTGCAGGAAGGTCGCAAAGCAGGTAGTGATAGATGGCAAAGATAAGTGCTATACCATCACTCCGAAGTCGCTTGAGAAATATCTCGGGAAGCATCGCTTCCACTATGACACAGTAGAAGGCGACAATAAGATCGGAGTGACCACAGGCCTTGCATGGACTGCAGTCGGCGGAGTCACTCTTCAGATCGAGACAGCAGTACTGCCGGGAAGCGGCAAGATAGAGCTTACCGGAAAGCTTGGAGACGTGATGCAGGAGTCAGCCAGAACCGGCATCAGCTATATCAGGTCAGTCGCTGACAAATATGGTATAGATCCGGACTTCTACAAAGAGAAAGATCTTCACATCCATATTCCTGAGGGAGCTGTTCCAAAGGACGGTCCGTCAGCAGGCGTGACAATGTGCACAGCGGTGATATCTGCGCTTTCAGGAAAGCCTGTAAGGCGGGAAGTCGCAATGACAGGCGAGATCACGCTGAGAGGTGACGTCCTTCCGGTGGGCGGAGTACGTGAAAAAGTGCTCGCTGCGCATAGAGCAGGCATAAAGAAAGTGCTTCTTCCACGCGATAATGAGGTGGACATCGAGGAACTTCCAGCACAGGTAAGACATAAGATGGAGTTCGTGCTTCTTGACAACATAGACCAGGCTCTTGACGAGGCACTGGTAGATTAAAAAGCATGCCGGACAGTCAGGAGGACAGTCATATTGGTTATAAAGAAAGCCGAGATAAATACACTGGCAGTCAAGCCTTCACAGTACCCGCCGGAAGACAAGGTCGAAATAGCTTTTGCTGGAAGGTCTAATGTAGGGAAGTCATCGCTCCTTAATCTGATTACTGGGAGAAAGAATCTGGCGCGTGTAAGCGGCTCGCCCGGCAAAACGAGGACGATAAACTTTTTTGACGTGATTGCGAAAGTGAACAAAGAAGATGCAGACGAAGTTGAATTCAGGATCGTCGATCTTCCGGGATATGGGTACGCCAGAGTCTCAAAGAAAATGACCGATGACTGGGGACCTATGATGGAGACATTCCTGCCGAATCGCAGAAATCTGAGAGTCGTGGTGCAGCTCGTTGACATAAGGCACGAGCCGACAGCTCAGGACGTCCAGATGTATGAATATTTAAGGCACTATGGCCTGTCAGGCGTGATAGTCGCTACAAAGGCGGATAAGATAAAAAGATCGCAGCTTGGGAAAAGCATGGCGGTGATCAGGAAGACTCTTGACCTTACAGATGAAGATATTATAATACCTGTATCAGCACTTAAACACGAGGGGCAGGATAAGCTGCTCGACGTGATGGAGCGGATCATTACGGAGTAAGAAGGATCGAAAGGAGAGCAATTATGGCTGAAATAAGGGACGCAGAAAGGCTTTCAATAGGTAAGGTCCTGTACACTCAGGACCAGATCAGGGAACGTGCGAAAGAGCTTGGAGCTCAGATAACCAAAGACTATGAAGGAAAACAGCTGGTCGTGCTTGGAATGCTGAAAGGCGCCATACCATGGATGGCCGAGCTCATCAAATACATAGATCTCGACGTACGGATCGACTTCATTGCAGCAAGCAGCTATGGATCAGGAACTACGACGACAGGAGTAGTCAAGATCAAGAAAGATGTCGAATTTGACATATATAAGAAAGACGTCCTTATCGTAGAAGACATAGTGGATACAGGCACGACTCTCGCGTTCATGCAGAAGTATCTGGGTGAAAGAGGACCTGCCAGCGTAAAGATCTGCAGCATGCTCGACAAGCCGTCCAGACGCACGAAGCAGGGCGCTAAAGTCGACTATAAGGGATTCACTGTAGATGACCTGTTCATCATTGGCTACGGGCTCGATTACGACGAGAAGTTCAGGAACCTGCCATACATCAGCTATCTGGAGCCGGGCGACGTAGACAAGCTGTAACACAGCGCCAGTTTTCTGAAATATGCTGAAAACGCTACAACAGATGATCTGAAAGTGCTATACTTATATATAGGGAAGCATACTCGTATCTTTGGAATGAGGGACCGGGAAAGTCAGGCATGATCACTTACCGCGAGATGAGACAATCGGATATACCGGCGCTTCTGGACATGATCTGGAAGATGTGGGCTGGACCTAAAGTGAAGGCCAAGCCAGGCGTTGCCATCCACTACGCCGAGATGGTCCTTTATTATGAGCTGCTCAACTCAACGGTCTCTTTTGTTGCGGACGACAACGGCAGGGCAGCGGGCGTATGTGTGCTCGACATCAAAGACGGTCATCCAATGCATACAGAGTATCTTATGAAGATGATCGATGCAGTCGCGGCGATGAGCAAAGACCCTGATGGTCTGGAGAATCTAAAGCATTCAACTAACGCAAACCGCGTATTCAAGGATTCAGAGGAAGTGCTGGAAGGAAAGAACTACGGAGCTGAAGTTGCTCTGTTCATCCTGGATGACCAGCACAGAGGACAGGGTATCGGAAGCGGCATGTTCAACCATATCGCGAATTACCTTAATGATCATGGCGTAGAGAAATTCTATCTGCATTCTGACGAGAGCTCATATCATCATTTCTATGGAGATCATCGGGGAATGGATCTCCTGGACAGCCGTCCGTCCGACGGATCGCTCGGCGCGATAGATAATGTCACGCTTTATATTTACGCAGACGACGTTAAAGATCAGATGCATCTGTAAGCTGAGTGTACCTGTAAACTGAAGAAGAAATAGAAAATGATCAATGCCGGTCAGAGAAAAACTGACTGGTTTTTTTATGCTTTGATCCTGGGGAGCCAGTAGCTGCGGCCGAAAACGACAAGCTCTGCCAGCAGGCATATCGGAAGAGCAGCGATCACATCGAGAAAAGAGTGCTGTTTTACGAAGCAGACTGCGAGGCTGATGACTACTGTACATATGCACAGAAAAACTTTCCAGGCTTTCGGTAGCTCTTCGTCTTTAAGCCCGACAGACATTATGCCGATCGTGAATGCGACGTGAAGAGAAGGGCAGACGCAGGTCGGTGTATCGAAAGCATATATAAGAGTGAGGATCGCTGTAAAAATGTTTTCGCGCGGGAATACATCCGGCCTCAGGTTCTGTATGCTCGGCCATACAATGTACCAGATCACGCCGGTAAGCTGCGTTATTATGAAAAATAACTGGAGTTCACGGAATCTAAGAACATTATAGAAAACAGTATATGCGAGGGCCGCAGATACAAGGAGATACCAGCCGATATAGAATATCACGAATACTTCATTGAACGGGATCATATCATCCACGATGCAATGAACAGGGTGGCAGCTCTCCTCTGAGATCAGGTTCTCGGTTATGAAGTATAGCGCAAAATAAACCAGCCAGCCGCCTAGCAGCTTCAGATGTGAGAAGCGTGGCTCGTTCAGCCGGCCAAGTGAGAAACCGCTGTAATCATATGCCTTCTTTCTTGTCATTATATTCCTCCAGCGGTATGCTTTTCGGGTAGAGACGTCTGGAAATATTCGGATAAGGGACTACCGTATGCGGCGGAAGTGAGACAGCCATCTCCGTGATCGAGTCCATTAGAGCTTTGCTGATACGCTCGCGTTCTTCTTCAATTGGTGCCTCTGCATCAAAGCGTATCGGCTTTCCGTAGCACATCTTCTTCAGATATGGTGCCAGATACATCGGGACAAAATCAAGCTCTTTCTGTGTCTTTTTATAATAGAACCGCGCCAGATCGATAAACCTGTCCTGGAATCTGTAGACGATGTTGTTGTATTCATCATAGCACTCAGGGAAGATGATGATGCTGCTCCCGTTCTGAAGAAGTGAGATCGACTTTCGGTATGTTGAGATAAGTCTTGTATCACGGTAGACCCCGATGGTGTTAGCATTATTGAATATGAGTTCGCAGAGAGGGCCTATCATATGGCTGATGATATTGTAGAACCACAGAGTCTCTTTTGGCTTCATGACCCAGAAATTCCTGTTTGCATATTCGACAGTTTCTTTTCTGTCTAAGACTTCGCCATCGCACCAGGTGGCATGTCTGCCAGGTGTGTAAAGCTCCGCGGCGATTGGACCGTATATCTGACAGTGATTTCCTACTATAACACAGGGCTCTTCCGGCAGATTTTCTGTGCCTGAGAGCTCATAATGCGGTGACAGGAGCCTGACCCACCACCGTATCACACGATATCTCCAGTCTGTCTTTTTATCTTCCATCAAAATCTCTTCAGTAACAGTCGGATGAGAGTCCGATCATAGTGTAACATCTGGACTGCCGCTGTTATGGCTGCTCCTTTTTGATCTTAGGCTCGTGATACTCGCATCCGTTATCAAAGCGAACTGTCTCAGGCGGTGTCTCCAGAAGTTCCGGATGGCTGAGGTACCGCTTGAAGTCATTAAAGAACTTTCCATAATGCGCACCGGAGCAGACTCGTTCGTCTATGGTGAATCCGAGTGGGAGGAAAGGCTTTATACGCATCTTGCCATCCTCTGAGACGGCTGTTTTTTCTGTATGACCGATGCTGATGAACTGGCCTACATTGCCCCAGTTATAAATATGATGATTTACATAGTGAAGGCCCAGGGATGCAGTATTTGTGAGATACATGCTCACGTAGAACGGGAGCTCTTCCATCAGTATCCCCGGAGCAAGGCCATAGCGGTCCAGCAAGCGCACGAGTCCTGTCAGGACCGTCGCAAGGCCGGGGACGATAAAGATCCAGCCAAGCATCCTGTTCGCTAAGCCATCAGGCTTGTCGCCCCTGTTTGCTTCTACGGCTGCGTTCATGCGGTCGCGGATATCATAGATGGTATCTGTGGGATCGAACTTGACCTTGACTACAGCCTCGCCTTTTTCTATATCTTGCGGGTCTTTAAGTATCGTGAAAGCGATCGAGCAGTTGTTGCGTGCATAAAGTTCCTTGTTCATGATGAAGCGGTTTACTTCCGGCGTGTTGCATATAGAACGCACATAAGCCGCTGCTACGATCTGCATATGAGAGATCGACTCATTTTTCTCAAGCTTCTGCTTTCTTATATAACGTGAGATGATTTCCATATCCGCGCTGTGTTTCATCAAGACCTCTGCATCACAGCGCATGGGCATTATATATGGAGTGATCCGAATGACCGGGTCAATATTGTTGATCCTGATTCCGTCTGGTCTTCTGCCAAACATAGACTTTCCTCATACTTTCTTTTCAATATCTTATTGCCAGGTCATATCGTATGTCGTGTTATAATTTCTTTATAGTGATTATATATCAAAAGTAGAGAACAGGGCAAGGGAGAGCGCGGCAGGAAGCACAGGACCAGCAGGAATGTACAGAGCACAGCATAACACAGTGGACACAGTGGGAATGTACAGGGCAAAGCAGAACGCACAGAACACTCGATCTAAAAGAGATAAAGCAATGGGGTAAAGTTGAAAATATGCAATGTACACTTTGGAGAATAGTGGTATACTATAGACGTACCGGTGGATTATGCATGCTTTCTGCCGGCACGGCAAACTATCATTGTGTACACAAGAATGGAAGGTAATTACTAATGTTTGATGAACTGAAAGAAAAGCTTAAGAAGGACACGAAGACCATAGTTTTCACAGAGGGACCAGATCCTCGTATCCTGGACGCTGCAAGCAAGCTCGCAGGAGAGGGCATCCTGAATGTGATCCTGCTCGGTAAAGAAGCAGAAGTAAAAGCTGCTGCTGAAGAGGGGAACTTTGACATTTCAGCCTGCAGGATCATCGACCCTGAGAACTATGCCAACTTCGGAAGCATGGTAACGACCATGTATGAGCTGAGAAAAGGCAAGATGTCTGAAGATGAAGTACGCCAGACACTGAAGAAAGGCAACTACTTCGGAACGATGCTCGTCAAGATGGGATCAGCTGACTGTCTGCTCGGTGGAGCTACATATTCCACAGCTGATACAGTAAGACCTGCTCTCCAGCTGGTAAAGACCAAGAAAGATGCACATCTCGTAAGCTCCTGCTTCATTCTCGTAAGAGGAGACGAGAAGATCGCGATGGGTGACTGCGCTATCAACATCGACTACCAGGATAAAGTCGATAAGAACGGCAATGTCACACTGACAGCTGCCAAGCAGCTCGCAGAAGTTGCTATCGAGACTGCAAAGACAGCTGAAGTATTCGGAATCGATCCAAAGGTAGCGATGCTCAGCTTCTCAACAAAGGGATCCGGCAAGGGCGGCACAGTTAAGCTGTCACAGGAAGCCACAAAAGAAGCTCAGGCAATGGCTCCGGATATGGCTATCGATGGCGAGCTCCAGTTCGACGCTGCAGTATCACCTGTAGTTGCTGAAACAAAATGCAAGGGATCAAAGGTTGCCGGACAGGCGAACACATTCATCTTCCCATGCATTGAAGCCGGAAACATCGGCTACAAAATCGCTCAGAGACTTGGCGGATATGAAGCTTACGGACCTATCCTTCAGGGACTTAACGCTCCTATCAACGACCTCTCCAGAGGATGCAATGCTGATGAAGTCTACAAGATGGCTCTCATCACAGCAGCTCTCAGCTAATAAAAGCTTTACAACACAGATAGTGTGCTCACAGAAGACCGCGGACGACAAGCCGCGGTTTTCTATTGGTATTATTTCATCCCGCAAGGTGTATAATTAATAATATAGAAGCATCTGACATCGGTTATAGAGGATTTTGATAAACGGAAAGAAGGGACAGCTATGGCAGTTGGTCTTAAGAAAATTGCAGCATTGATGGCTTTGATGGCTTTGATGGTTTTGATCGTGATGATCGCCGGAATAATGTGTCATGTCGGTCAAGCGGACGCGTATGCGGAAGGTGTAGCTGTCATCGACGGGGGCACGATACTTTCTGACGGCACCAACGTTGCTGAAGTATTCGGCACGCACGCGGCATACTCGGCGGACACAAACACGATCACCCTCAATGATGATGTCCAGCTGAAGTCGCCAGTCGTATTTGAGAGAAGAAATATTACGGGGTACGACGGCAAAACCATTACGCTCGATCTTAACGGCCACTCTATCACGGGCGGTCCCGGGGCAGACGGAGGATCCTGGGAAGATGCAGAAGGGGAAAACGCAATAGAGCTGACAGCGGCTGATTTCAGCCTTGTGATAAAAGGCCCGGGAAGGGTAACAGGCGGAAAAGGCGCCGTATACGAGAGCGACGCGCATGTAAAGTATGGCTGCAAGGGCGGCATGGCTGTATGCCTTCCGGGCAGCGAATACAAAGAAGTATGGTATCCTTCGTTAAGCGGCAGCGACAGGCTGGAACACGGGATCAAAGTTACTGGCGGCGCTTTGATCACCGGCGGAGCAGGCGGAGATGTAACCGGAAACGATTTGATGTATAACATCGAAAACTACAGCGGTGACAGAGGAGCGGGCGGATCGCCAGGCCTTTCTGCAGGAGACGGCGGGGCTGGTATCGGGCAGGCGTACTCACAGACTAAACTAGCATTTACCGGTATCATCGTCGAGAATGGCGCTGTCACAGGCGGAGCAGGAGGCAATATCGATGCGAGCATGCTCACTCTTACGCAGTATGGCATTATGAACCACCCGGCTGTCACTAATTACATGAAGGGCAAGAGCCTGGATAATTACGATTGGGACATAAACTATATGCTGAAGCTGATGGTTGGAAACGGAGGCGACGGCATCAGCATCGGGGCTGGCAGAAAATATATCCGGATCGATAAAGATGCCAGTGTAACCGGCGGGACGTGTGGATCTGTCGATCATGGGGAAAGCGGCCTCGTGAACCAGATAGAAAAGTCATATATTCCGGAAGCAGGCGACGGTATAAGCGTGAATGCCGGTGATATCGGGCTGACGACCAAAACAGCTGGTTACTCAGGAGACGAATGGAAAGACAAAGGACCTGAGAGCGACGATATGGGCATCTATATCGCCGGGACTGTTTCGGGAGGAGATGCGCCGGATACAGACGCTATGAATGACGATGGCCTGAGCGGAGGAGACGGGATATTCCTCGATGGAGATGGAGAGCAATATAGAATAGATCAAAATTATTATCCTTATCCAGAGGATCCTCGAGAGTGGGGTATAGTTGATATAGAAGGAACTGTCACCGGAGGGAAAGGCGGATCTGCAGTATGCGGAAGCGCAGGATATGGAGGCAGCGGTATTGAGGAAAACTTCGACCAGGATAACGGAGATTACGGGACGAACTATTATATAGTAAATGGTGAGGTGACTGGAGGAAAAGGCGGAAGCTCCATGCGGGGTGAACAATACGGATATGGGAATAACGGCATAAATATACTGTATAACTACAGGGAGAATCTTAACATTGCCGGTAACGGTACAGTATCAGGAGGAGATGCCGGCTCTTTCATAGACAGAGATGGAACCGGAGCACCTGATGTCAGAGCGGAAGCGGTACGCCTTTATCTGGACTCAGACACGAACAGAGTGGATGTGAAACAGGTAAGTGGCGCTGCTCCGAAAGCCGTTAAAAAGAGCAAGCTGAATGTGACAGCGGGCATGACGGGATTCAGCAGTCATCCGACGACATCGACCAGGCTCAGCTGCAGCTTTGACAAGCCTGAAGGGTACAATGGCAAAGTATATATATCCTGGTATATCATCATGCATGGAGCTTTGTACGATGATGAGCTCTTCGCGATAGAATCACCGACGCTGGATCTCACAGATTTTCATATGCTGAGTAATTCATCATATGGATTTCTGGCATATAAGAAATCCAGTGACTATTTCTACAGATATAATGCCAATGTGATGACTACAGACAGAATAAAAGAAAACAATGAGAACAACCACACCAGTTCTGAGATATACTGCAGAATAATGCTCGAAGACGGGAGATGGGGCGAGAGCAGCAAGATGAAGTTCGATAAAAGCGGCTGGGAAGGCAGCAGTACCGGCACTAAGCCGAATCCTCTGAAAGTTAAAGGTAAGACCGCATCAGTCAAGTATTCCAAAGTCAGGAAAGCTTCCCAGAAGCTTGGCGTCAGCAAAGTGATCAGATTCGTGAACAAAGGCAAGGGCGTTCTCGCATACAAGAAGGTGAGCGGAAACAAGAAGATCACGATAAACAAAAAGACCGGAAAAGTAACGATAAAGAAAGGACTAAGAAAAGGCACTTACAAAGTGACTGTAAAAGTAGCCGCATCAGGAAACAGCACTTACAAGCCTTCGCCCGCAAGAAAGGTGACTTTCAAAATAAAGATAAAATAGCAAGACAAAACATAACATAACATATGCACCTATTCAGCTCCCCGGAGCGTTCAGCGCTTATTATGATGTGCAGTTAACCGTCTATTATTGACTGCGCATCTACAAAAGACAGAAAAACGTCAAAAGTGATATCATTCCGCGCGCTTTTTCTCATTCTGTAGACAGAAAAAGCAATAAAACCCTTGATCCCGTCTACAGAAAACAAAAAATGATCGAAAATGATCTCACTTTGCATGATTTTTCTCGTTCTGTAGACAGAAAAAGCAATAAAACCCTTGATCCCGTCTACAGAAAGCAAAAAAGAAGTGAAAATGATCTCCTTTTGCATGATTTTTCTCATTCTGTAGACAGAAACGGCCAGAAAACCCCTGATTCCGTCTACAGAAAGCAAAAAATGATCGAAAATGATCTCCTTTTGCATGATTTTTCTCATTCTGTAGACAGAATCAACATTAATTAGTAGATTCTGTAGAAAAATGAGCAGTAATATACTGAAAAGTGTAATAAAACGAGCAATTCCAAAGCATTTTTCTACAGAAATAGTCTTAAAGGAGGGATTTTGTAGAAAAATCAGCAAGGATTTGATGAAAAGTGTAATAAAACGAGCAATTCCGATGCATTTTTCTACAGGGACCTAAAATGCAAACATTGTAACAGAGCTAGGGGTCGTTGCAGCAGACATCTACTGCGTGCGTTGCAGCTGATATTTCAACGAACAAAGGGTCGCAGAGGTAATGTACGCTGCAGACAATGACTGTTGCATGCTTTGTCCTAAATCATTTACGCCATTCAATAAATGTGGTAAAATCAAAATGAAACAGAAGTAGATTTCTGCATCGAACCAAGGCTTTGATGACTATGGAGAGATATTATGGACATGGATCAGAATAACGGAAAAGTGACAGAGAGAGAAGAACTTGCAGTGTTGTCTGACGGCGTGTATAAGGACGAAGATCTTTTGAAGGCCGGCAAGAAGATAGACCTTCATATGCATTCAACATTTTCGGATGGTGTGTTCACGCCGGACGAGCTTGTCAAGATGCGCAAGGATGAAGGGTATGATCTAGTCGCCGTGACTGACCATGACGGAGCGAAGGGCGTTAAGGAAGCTCTGGCGGCAGGTGATAAGTATGGCATCAATGTCGTCTCTGGGATCGAGATCGGAACGGTGATGGATGTCAGCAGCATTATTCCGGACGCATTCGATAAGAGCATGAACAAAGGCGAAGTCGAGCTTCACATCCTTGGATATGACATCGATCCGGACAACAAAGCTCTCTGCGATAAGATGGATGAGATCAAAGCTTTCCGCGATGAGCGCAATAAGAAGCTTCTCTGGTATTTCCAGGAAAAAGGATATGACATCAAATATGATGACCTCATCAGGAATCCGGGGCAGGAATATGTTGCGAAGCCTGATTTTGCGTGGGTTTTCGTTAATAGGGGATACGTACAGAACGTATCAGAAGCATTCAAGTCTGAGAAGTTTCTTGCGGCAAAAGCTGTTCAGAGGCTCAAGCAGATGCCTTATCCTACAGAAGAGGCGATAAAGCTGATACAGGGAGCAGGCGGCTCTGCTGTGCTTGCGCACCCGATGAAGATAAAGGGAATAGGCGAGAAGAGTACAGAGGAATTCTTTAACAACCTTATAAGGCTTATCACCAGGCTGAAGGAGCTGGGGCTGGCAGGCATTGAGATCAATCATCCGTCTGCATCTCCTGAAGACTCAGAGAGACTTGTCGATATATCCCACAGGACAGGGTTGAAGATAACCATGGGATCAGATTATCACGGTCCGCAGGACAAGAAGAGAGTATAAAATAACTATATGATATAAAAGATATACAATTTAATACAGTATGATAATTTACCCAGGGAGGAAATGGAGATGGCAAAGGTAGATTTCATAAAGAACCCGATCGCTGCTGCGATCAGGACCGAGAAGGATTTCAGCAAGGCGCTGAAATCTGACGTGGATATGGTGTTCCTGCTTCATGCGAACATCATGACTGTGACAGACTGCATCAGACAGATACATGAAGCCGGTAAAAAAGCGATGGTGCATATCGACTTCGCCGAGGGCATCGGTAAAGACCGGTACGGAATAGAGTATCTTGCTGAACATGGCGTGGACGGCATCTGCACGACACGCTCAAACATCGTCAAAGCCACTAGAGAACTCGGCCTGATATCGCTCCAGCGTTTTTTCATGATCGATTCACATTCTGTGAGCACGTCGATCGAGTCGATGAAGATATCGCAGCCTGATATAGTTGAGATAATGCCTGCGATAGTGACTAAGAAGATAAAGGAATTCTCATCACTGGTCGATGTCCCCGTCATCGCAGGCGGACTCGCTGAGACTGAGGAAGAAGTGCGCGACGCGCTCGAAGCAGGTGCTGACTGCGTGTCGACAGGAGAGTCGGAGCTCTGGGATCTGAAACTGTAGCATCAGCGGGCAACTGATGTGTCCGGCTCCAAGGGCAGAAACTGATAGACCTGAAACTGTAGCATCAGCGAGCAACTGATGTGTCCGGCTCCAAGGGCAGAAACTGATAGACCAGAATATCACCATAAACGAAGGCAAAAAAATGAAGATACAATTCTGCGGCGCAACGACCGGCGTGACCGGCTCGTGTCATCTTATCAAAACTGAAAAGCATAATGTGCTGCTTGACTGCGGGCAGTTCCAGGGCGGCAAGGCTCAGGAAGCTATGAACAGCGAGCCTTTTCCTTTTGATCCGAAGAGCATCGAGTACGTGGTGCTCTCACATGCTCATATCGATCACTGCGGAAGGATCCCGCTGCTCGTGAAGCGGGGGTTCACTGGCCGTATCTACTGCACGTCTGCAACTGCAGATCTTTTGAGGGTCATGCTCGAGGACAGCGCATACATCCATGAGCGGGACGCAGAGTGGCAGAACAAAAAGAACCAGAGATCAGGGCTGCCAGAGGTACAGCCTTTATATACCCTGGAGGATGCTTCGCGCGCGCTCACGCTTGTAAGGCCTGTACAATATGACCAGATGATCGAATTGAATGAGGACATCAGATTTGTCTTTAACGATGCCGGCCATATACTGGGATCTGCGATAACTGAGCTCTGGGTGAAGGAAGACGGAGGTGAGACAAAGATAGTGTTCTCTGGGGACCTTGGCGTAATGAACAGACCGATACTCAGAGATCCGACCATCATAAAAAAAGCTGACTGTGTCATAATGGAATCTACTTACGGCGACAGGCTGCATCCGGACAACGCGATGGATGTGAGGCGCCTTATCGATATAATCATCAAAACCACTGACCGCGGCGGATGTGTTGTCATTCCTTCATTTGCGGTAGGCCGTACACAGGAGATTTTGTACGAGCTGAACAGGTTTTATGATGAGCATACAGAGTTTGACGATAAACTTGATAAAGTAAACGTATTCATCGACAGTCCTATGGCCACCACCGCGACAGAAGTGTTCAGGAGAAACGCACAGGTCTTTGATGATGAGGCGAAAGAATACATCGTAAAGGGTGACGACCCGCTTGATTTCAAGAATCTCCACTTCACGAGAAGCACCGAGCAGTCACGTTCGCTTAATCTTGATAAATCACCTAAGGTGATCATTTCCGCCAGCGGTATGTGTGAAGCCGGGAGGATAAGACATCACCTGAGGCATCATTTGTGGGATCCGAAGTCCAGCATCGTATTCGTTGGATACCAGGCGGCAGGTACGCTCGGAAGGGCTTTGATAGATGGCAAAAAAGACATATCACTTTTCGGCGACATGATTCATGTTGAGGCTGAGATATATAACCTTGAAGGATTCTCCGGGCATGCGGACCAGAAAGGCCTGCTCGATTGGATCTCCGGATTTCAGAAGAAGCCGTCACAGGTATTCCTTGTGCACGGAGAAGAGGAGGGCAAGCTTGCTTTTGCCAAGCTGATAAAAGAAAAACTCGGATATGATCCGGTCGCTGTAATGGGCAACTCTGAATACGAGCTCAAGCAGGGAGAATCAGAACTTGAGCTTCTGAATGAGGAAGAGGCTGGCTCAGAAGCGGCATGTGATGAGGATGTACAGAAAGTAAGGAATCAGATATCAGAGATCCACAGCGAGCTGGAGAATATCATATTCAATGCACAGATAGCACTCAACAAGGAAATATCGGAGGAGAAGCTCCAGAAGATCAACAATATAGTTCAGGATCTCAACAAGTCGAGCATGGACCTCGCGAGCGCTGTGCTCGAGAAGAAAGGGCAGTAGAACAGACAGTGCAGACAGAAGAAAAAAAGATCAGAAAAGAGAAGACCATAGATAGTTTCAGGCAGGGCCTCAAGTGCGGGATACCGATCGGGCTCGGCTATTTTGCTGTATCGTTCACGTTTGGAATGGCAGCTGTAAAGGGCGGCCTGTCCGTATTCGAGGCGACTATGATCTCGCTTCTCAATCTGACGTCAGCAGGGCAGTTCGCTGGGATCGACGTTATGTTCGGCGGCGGGACTTTTGTTGAGATGGCTGTGACACAGCTCATAATAAACCTGAGATACAGTCTTATGTCATTTACTATTTCGCAGAAGTACGACAGGTCATATCCATTCTGGCACAGGTTCATCGTGGCTTTTGGGGTGACTGATGAGATATTCGGCGTAACTGCGGCGCAGAGCGGCAAAGTGAGCCCGTTCTTCAACTATGGAGCGATGGCGCTGTCGATACCGGGGTGGACGCTCGGAACACTTGCCGGGGCGATATCAGGCAGCATTCTTCCGGCATTCATGACGAGTGCTCTCGGCGTGGCGATATACGGCATGTTCCTTGCGATAATCATTCCGCCTGCAAAGCATAACAAGGTGGTCGCGGGCGTAGTCGCGGCTGCCATGGCTCTGTCATGTGTGTTTAAATATGCTCCTGTTCTGAACAAAATCTCTGACGGCTTCGTGATAATAATCGTAACTGTCATCGTCGCGGGCATAGCTGCTTACTTCTTCCCTCATACAGGAAAGGAGGCAAAGTGATGTTCCCGAATTACTGGCCGTATGTCATTGTAATGGCTCTTGTGACTTATCTCGTCAGGGTGATACCTCTTACGCTCATGCAGAAGGAGATAACGAATGAGTTCTTCCTTTCGTTTCTTTACTATGTGCCGTTTGCGTGCCTTGCGGCGATGGTATTCCCGGCGATCCTTTCATCAACGACATATCTTGTATCTGCGGCGGTCGGTCTTGCAGTCGCAGTGATCATGGCTTACTTCGAGAAGAGCCTGATAACGGTTGCGCTGACAGCATGCGCCGCGGTGTTCATCTGCGAGCGTATAATAGAGATGGCATTGTGATCAAAACTGCTCTGATGCTGATGTTTTTATGACTCTGTCAACTCGACAGATCGATCGGATAAATAGAAATCATGCGTTACAAAACACTCTCATTGCTGATACTGTGCTGTGTGCTGCTGGCAGGCCTGTTTATTCTGGACAATTATGTTTTATCTGGAGGCCAGGATCAGGACACTGAAAGAAAGAGGCAGGAGCCTGAGGCTGTGTCTTTAAATCTTGTTGTCGGACAGGCAGGTTCAATAAAGAAAGATGTAGGCGCTCCGATATTTGCAGATAAAGATTTGAAAGCAGAGAAAACAGGGTCGATCCAATATAATTGCTGCGTTATAAAAGAAGATCCTGAAAATGGAGTGAACGAGTCAGAGTGGATACCTGTAGAAGCAGGCGATAACACTCAGAGTGCTGTAGGTTATGTCCAGCCTGATGATATAAAGGAATATGATCTGGTCATTTCAGATCAAAGCAGGATAAGGATGGAGATAGTAAAGAATGCTCTGCATTATCTTGGGCTGCGCTTCAAACGGTATGGCGGATCATTAAAAAATGGAATCGACTGCTCCAACTTTGTGCAGCAGATATATAAACTAAGCGGCATATCGATTCCGTCGAAATGCAATGATATCATTAAATCGGGCGATCCTGTAGCGCTGAAACGAGCAAGGCCAGGTGATATAGTGTATTATCCGGTCAATAACGGGTATGGCCATGTTGGAATATATCTCAACGATGGTTTCATTATCAGTTCATCTGGCCATTCCGGCAAAACATACCCTGAAGGCGGCGTACGTATCAGCTATGTCATCTACAGGGACAGGGAAGAATATACCGTTTATGATCTGATAGACAGTTAATAGGAATGATCAGGGACAGAATAGCAAAAATCGATAATATAAAATTCTGGGTGATCCTATCTGTAGTTATAGGGCATGTTATTTTTTATTTTCGTGGTGATCCCTTAGCCGATACGATATATTTATTCGTATACTCTTTTCATATGCCGGTAATGGTATTTATCGCAGGGATGTTCAGCAAGCATAGTGTCGACAGCAGGCGCTATGAGATAGTGATACAGTATCTGGCGGTTTACCTGGTAATGAAATTCCTGGAAGCTCTGGCTGATTATTTTGCGAGGGGAGCTTTCTCGTTCTACTTTCTCTGGGAAAGCGGACCGGCATGGTTTGCGCTTGCTCTGGCGGTCTTCATACTGGTCACGATGTTCATCAATACATACGATAAGAAAAGCATGCTGTTGCTGGCAATAATGGTAGGCTGCCTGGCGGGACTCGATACTCATTTTGGTAACCATTTCGCATCGATGCGGATCTGTGTCTTCTATCCGGTCTTTCTTGCCGGTTATTACACAGAGCCGGAAAAACTGACTGTTCGCAGATATGATAAGAAGATACAGATCGCCGCACGCATAATTGCTTTGATCGTGTTGATCCTGATCTTCATCGTATTCTTTAATTTCTCCGATAGAACAACATTGATTCTTCAGCTTTTCAAGGGCAAACATGCTTATGATGAAATGGGCATAGGCATCGAGATCATTATATACAGGTTATTATGCTATGCATTCTGGGCGGCAATGGGGATACTTGTATTCCTTGTGGTCGGTGAACGGAATACATTATTAACATGGATTGGAAGCAGGACGATGTCAGTATTCATATGGCATTCATTTATCATCTCCTTACTGTTTTCAACTTTTGACGGGAAAGAAATACTGCTGGAGTATTATCCTCATCTCTATCTTTTCGCCGCGCTGGTCATAGCTTTTTCGATCACTGTTATCACGGCGTTTTTCCCGGATCTTAGGATAGCGGACACTCTTTCGGTAAAGGGACGCAGAACTGATGATCAAAGCCGAAACTGATAAATAGTAACAGTAAAAGTATACGGAAAGTATCTGATCAAGAAATCTTTGATGGGTGTTATGATTATGACTGGTTTGACAACTCTCTGCTACATCGAGCAGGATGGCAAATATCTGATGCTCCACCGCGTCAAGAAAGAACATGATATAAATAAAGATAAATGGATCGGTGTGGGCGGACACTTTGAACAGGATGAGAGCCCGGATGAGTGCCTTCGGAGAGAAGTGCTGGAGGAGACCGGGTGCACACTGGATCATACTTACCTGAGGGGGATAGTGACTTTCGTGTCCGGCGACGGAGTTACAGAGTACATGTTTCTTTATACTGCGGATGGATTGAATGGCGATCTCATCGATTGCGATGAAGGTGAGCTCGTCTGGATCGATAAGAAAGATGTCTATGACCTTGAGCTCTGGGAAGGCGACAGGATCTTTCTGAAGCTGCTGGAAGACCGGCGGGATTTTTTCTCGCTGAAGCTGGTATATGACGGATGCGGCAATCTTGTAACAGCTATCCTGGACAGCAGCAGGCTGCCTCTTTTACCCGCAGAGTAGCGTGTCTCTTTTTTCGCAGAGTAGTGCTGTACAGTCTCTTTTTTTCGCAGGGTAGTGCAAGTTTGTACTGCTTTATGATATAATATAAAAGAATTATTGGGTTTTGACAGATCCACGCAGTGCTCATGCCATGTTGTACGGTGTGAGCATGATGACGTGAAGGTTTTGATATACCTGAAACAGAAAAGATAGCAGAGGGTGAGAGTTATGAAAAAACTTGGACTTATGGGCGGCTTCGGTCAGGAGAGCACGATCGCATTCTACAGGGGCATAGTCGACAGGATCAAGGAGAGACTCGGAGACGAGTGCATGCCTGACATCACGATCGAAAGCATGAGTATATTCGAGGTGCTCGATCTCTGTGAGCACGGAAGATATGCTCCCGTCGCAGATTACCTTACAGACGGCATGAGGGCGCTGGACGCCGCCGGATGCGACATAATCGCCATGGCAGGCGTGACGCCTCATATCGTATTTCCTGAGGTTGAGGCACACACTAATAAAGAAATGGTGAGCATGGTCGATACAGCCTGTGAAGCAGCTGCAGCTGACGGATACAGGAAAGTCGGCTTGATCGGAACACTTCCTACGATGGACGGCACATTCATTAAATGGGCATTCGGTGCAAAGAAGATAGAGATCGTCACACCGGGTGAGGAAGACAAGCTCGAGATCGACAGGATCATCAGAGAAGAGCTGGAGCAGGGAAGAGTAAAGCCTGAGAGCAGGAAGTTCATCCAGGACGTTGTAAAGCGTATCGATGAGCAGAATGACATAGAAGCAGTGCTGCTCGGAGCGACAGAGTTCTCGCTGATATTTGGCGAGAAAGACTTTGTGGTACCGACGATCGATATGATGAGGGCGCAGATAGATAAGCTGTCTGATCTCATCATAGAGTAAAGCGTAATTTAGCACGTTGATCATCCTGTGAAGTCAGGATGAGTCAGCATTTAGGATAATATTATATTACAGACCGGAAAAGACCGGAAACAGGAGGAATGTAATGAAAACTTATGGACTTGGCAAACTTGGCATCAAGCCTAGCGCATGCTACCGCAACCTGAACCCGTCGATCCTTGTGGAGAAGGCTCTTGAAAGAGGCGAGGGACAGCTTACAGATACCGGAGCGCTGAACGTGCTTACAGGGAAATACACTGGACGTTCTCCTAAGGATAAGTTCATCGTGGACTCAAAGGCTGTACACGACAAGATCGCATGGGGCAGCGTCAATATGCCTACCAAGCGCAAGGTGTTCAACGAGATCAAGAAGAATATAGAAGATTATCTCTGCGGCAAGGAAGTATATATATTCGACGGATTTGCCGGAGCTGATCCTAAATATACAAGAAAGTTCAGGATCATCTGCGAGCTGGCATCACAGGCTCTGTTCATCAACGATCTTCTGATCAGGCCGACGGCTGAGGAGCTGGAAGCATTCGGAGACCCTGATTTCACACTGATCGCAGCACCTGGATACAAAGTACCGAACCCAGAAGAGCTCGGCATCCATTCTGAAGCAGCTATAATGATCGACTATGAGAAGAAGATGGTCATCATCGCGGGATCACAGTATGCCGGCGAGATCAAGAAGTCTGTATTCTCAGTTATGAACTATCTCATGCCGGTAGAAGAGAACATTCTTCCGATGCACTGCTCAGCAAACATGGATCCTGAGACAGGAGACACGGCAGTATTTTTCGGCCTGTCAGGAACAGGAAAGACAACACTTTCAGCTGATCCAAACAGAGCGCTTATCGGGGATGATGAGCACGGCTGGTCAGATGACGGCGTATTCAACTTTGAGGGCGGCTGCTATGCAAAGTGCATCGACCTCGAGGAAGAGCGCGAGCCTGAGATCTACCACGCGATCAAATTCGGCGCTATGGCTGAGAACCTGATCATTGATCCTGATACACGCAAGCCAGACTATACAGATGGCTCGCTCACTGAGAACACGAGAGTCGGCTATCCGATCAACTTTATCTCGAATGCGAAGATCCCTGGATACGGCGGGATCCCGAAGGTGGTCATTTTCCTGACAGCTGATGCCTTCGGAGTTCTTCCTCCGATATCAAAGCTCTCACGTAATGCCGCGATGTACCAGTTCGTAACCGGATTCACAGCAAAAGTCGCAGGAACAGAGAGAGGCATCACAGAACCTGTTCCTACATTCTCAACACTTTTCGGAGAACCATTCATGCCTTGTGATCCGGGAATGTATGCTGAGATGCTCGGAGACAGACTTGACAAGTACGGAACACAGGTATACCTCGTGAACACCGGATGGTCAGGAGGCCCTTACGGCGTAGGACACAGAATGAAGCTGTCATACACAAGAGCGATGGTAACAGCTGCTCTTAACGGATCCCTTAAGAATGTGGGATACAAGCATGACGACAGATTCAATGTTGAGATCCCACTGTCATGCCCGGACGTTCCACCAGAGATCTTAGATCCTAAGCAGACATGGGCTGATCCTGATGCATATGACGAGCAGGCACAGAAGCTCGCAGAGATGTTCGTTGAGAACTTCCAGAAGAAGTACGCTCATATGCCTGATGAGATCACAGAAGCAGGGCCAAAGCCACTGTAAGCTTGTGAAATAAAATAGAGTCTTAAAAACCCGGCCGGGAGCGATCCTGACCGGGTTTTAGCATACAATAGAGGATCAATGATCCTATCCGAGAACGCCTTTCTTCGAGTTCGCAAGTACCGGAAGCTCGGTGTCGTCTTTGTCGTCGAGATGGCTTCCGGCATATTTCTTTGTTTCGTCAGCGATGACTTTGCTTAGAAACAGTACAGCAAAAATATTCGGGACAGCCATGAGGCCGTTCAAGAGGTCTGCGATATTCCATACGAGGTTGAGCTCAACAACTGATCCAAGGAATACTGTGGAGACCCAGAGCATTTTGTAGATCCCGATGATCTTCTCGCCGAACAGATATACAGCGCATCTCTCGCCGTAATAATACCATCCGAGGATAGTCGAGAACGCGAACGTGATCAGTCCGAGCACGAGCAGAGGCAGGCCGATAACAGGTATCATTGAGAAAGCCATGCTCGTAAGCTGCCCGCCGTTTCCGGACAGACCGTCGATGTCAGGGTATTTGATGATGCAGGATACGAGTACGAGTCCGGTCATAAGACAAATCACTACTGTGTCCCAGAATGTTCCGGTCATCGATACGAGAGCCTGACGCTTTGGGTTCTTCGTCTGCGCAGCTGACGCTACGAGCGGTGCTGAGCCCATTCCTGATTCATTTGAGAAGAGCCCCCGGGCAAAACCGTATCGGCAAGCAAGCGCGACTGTGCTTCCAATGAAGCCGCCGCCCATTGCCTGTGGCGTGAACGCCGCGCGAAGTATGGTCATCACAGCCTGAGGAAGCACATCAGCATTCATTATCAGGATGATCAGACAGCCTGTGAAATAGAACACTGCCATGAATGGGACCAGTTTCTCAGATACGCTTGTTATCGACTGTATGCCGCCTATTATTACAAGACCGACTATAAAGCTGAGTATAAGACCCACGGTAAGCTGCAGAACGGTGATCTCGTGCCCCATGAATTCGAAAGACATCGTAGGGAAGGGCAGGTTCCCGCTCAGATTGGTAACTACCGCGTTGGCCTGTACCATGCTTCCGATGCCGAACGCGCATACCGACGCTAACATCGCAAACAGCACTCCAGCCCACTTGGCGTGCAGCCCTCTGTCAAGGGCGTACATGGCGCCGCCGATCATAGAGCCATTCTCACTCTTCACACGATACTTTACCGCGATCAAAGTCTCTGCGTATTTTGTCGCGATACCGAATATACCTGTAAGCCACATCCAGAGCACAGCTCCGGGACCGCCCATCGCTATTGCTGTTCCCACACCTACGATATTACCTGTTCCGATAGTAGATGAGAGGGCGGTAGTAAGCGCCCCGAACTGCGAGACGTCACCCTCGGCGTCAGGGTCTTTAGTCAGTGACAGCCTGATCGCTTTGAATATATCCTTCTGGATAAATCCTGTCCTGAACGTCATGTATATGTGCGTTCCAAACAGGAGGACGATAAGCGGCCATCCCCAGATGAAACTATCTATCTTTTCGATCAATTCTGCAAACGTCATTTCATTCTTCCTCTTATATTATGAGCGGATCAACCTGTTCTGTTGATCCGCTCTATTATACTTGTTTATACTGCGGATCAAAGCTATACGTCTGTTTATGCTTGATCTCACCTGTGCTCAAGATCAGAACTATACGTCTGTCTCAGTAGTACCTCCAAGGAACTTTGGAAGTGATTTGCCCTGTTTCTGCCATGCACGGTATTCTGCAGTAGCGGCGAACATGACATCGCCGGATGAGTTGAGTGCTGTTTCTACGCTGTCCTGCACTACGCTGATTATGTAGCCGACTCCTACTGCCTGCATCGCGACATCGTTAGAGATGCCGAAGAGTGCGCAGGCCATAGGGATGAGCAGAAGCGAGCCGCCGGCAACACCGGATGCTCCACATGCTCCAAGTGCAGCGATGAAGCTCAGTATGATCGCGGTAGGTAAGTCGACTTCGATACCAAGAGTATTGGCTGTCGCGAGCGTCATTACCGTGATCGTGATCGCGGCGCCGTCCATGTTTATCGTAGCTCCAAGAGGAATAGATACTGAATACATATCCGGGTCGAGCTTCAGCTTTTCACAAAGGCTCATGTTGATAGGGATGTTTGCAGCTGAGCTTCTGGTGAAGAATGCTGTAAGTCCGCTGTTCTTTAGGCACCTGAATACAAGAGGGTACGGGTTTGTCTTTAGTGTTATCGCCGCGAGCAGCGGATCGATAACGAGCGCAACGAAGAACATGCATCCTACGAGCAGAAGGATGAGCTTGCCGTAATCCTTGAAGATCCCGAGACCGCTTGTCGACACGCTTTCGAATACCAGACCCATGATACCGAATGGGGCGAGGTTTATGATCCAGCGTACTATCTGAGATACTGAATCAGCAAGATCCTTGAGCATCTGGCATGTATGCTCATTTGCGAGCATCTTGAATGCGATTCCCAGGAATGACGCCCAGAACAGAATGCCGATATAGTTTGCAGTTGCAAGTGATTCAATAGGATTCTTAACTACATTCATAAGCAGATTCTGGATAACTTCCCAAAGACCTGAAGGTGGAGCAACATCTTCTGCCGGCGGTTCAGGAAGTACCATTTTTACTTTAAAGAAGAAGCTCGCCAGTGTAGCTGTAAGAGCGGCAAGGAATGTACTGATCATATAAAGCCAGAGTACGAGGCCGAATCTCTTATCCAGCTTGCTGCTTCCCTGGCACAGCGCGCTTGCTATGAGCACAAATACAAGAATAGGCGCTATTGCTTTCAGGCAGCCGACAAATAAGCTTCCGAAGATGCCAATAGCGGTCCAGCCAGGGACGACCAGGCCTGCGACAGCACCGATCACCAGTCCGATGAAGATCCTGAGTATCAGGCTGGTATCACTATACTTTTTTGCTATGCTTGCTAACTTATTCATGATATCCTCCTAAAAAGAATAATTGCATCTAAGTAATGTAACAGACAGCTGCCGGATCATGCGGGTAGCTTTTGTACATCACTATATAGATAATATAATTCTACAATTCTATTCTTAAAATTCCAACCCTGCAGCGGCTCTTTTGCCATATTTTTCAGAAGTATTAAGAATTACCCGGAATAGAAGCGGGATGGTCAGAATCGTGCTTAACAGTATCTAGTGCGTTATGTTTTCTTGAGTCGTTTATAAATGAAACTGTTAACAAATCAATATGCATGGTGTATAATACTCACATAAAATGTATAAATATGATTTTGTCATATGCCGGCACGGTTTTGACCAATGCAGAAGTTTTGATCAATGCAAAAGGGCTTTGACCGATGCTAGAAAGGTTTTGACCGATGCAAAAGGGGCTTTGACCGATGCCAGAAAGGTTTTGACCGATGCAAAAGGGGCTTTGACCGGTGCCGACAGGATTTTGATGAGAAGGAGCGGAAAGTATGAGCAAGAAAGATCTGGACTGGGGAAACATAGGGTTTCAGTACAGAGTAACGGATAAAAGATACGTCTCGGATTACAAAGACGGTGCATGGGATGAGGGCAGGCTGATCGAGGACTCTATGATAACTGTCAGCGAAAGCGCAAACATCATGCAGTACTGCCAGGAAGTGTTCGAAGGCATGAAGGCATACACGACGGTAGATGGAAAGATCGTGACTTTCAGGCCTGACCTTAACGCTAAGAGAATGGCCGACTCTGCAAAGAGGATGGTCATGGCGCCGTTCCCTGAGGACAGATTCATCGAAGCGGTAGATATGACAGTTGCAGCAAATGAGGACTGGGTACCGCCATACGGCACAGGCGCAACACTCTATATCAGGCCGTTCATGATCGGAAGCGCACCTGTTATAGGCGTACAGCCTTCACCTGAATTCCACTTCAGGATCTTCACTACGCCAGTAGGTCCATACTTCAAGGGTGGTGCAACACCTGTCGCGATCACGACATGTGACTATGACAGAGCGGCACCGCACGGAACAGGCAACATCAAAGCCGGCCTGAACTACGCGATGAGCCTTCTGCAGACAGTAGAAGCGCATAAAAACGGATACGTGGAGAATATGTATCTGGACGCAGCAACACGTACGCTGGTAGAAGAGACAGGCGGTTCCAACATCTTCTTCGTGACAAAAGACGGCAAAGTCGTTATTCCAAAGTCGGATTCCATCCTGCCGTCGATCACACGCCGCTCGCTTGTATATGTAGCCGAGAACATGCTCGATATCGAAGTAGAGGAAAGGCCTGTTGAGTTCAGTGAAGTTCCGACATTCGTCGAGTGCGGACTCTGCGGGACGGCAGCAGTGATCTCTCCGGTAGGGCGCATCCACAAGCATGACGACGACACAGACATTCTGCTCCCAAGCGGAATGGATGCGCCGGGACCAGTGACTGCAAAGCTTTACGAAACCCTGACCGGGATCCAGTACGGTACGGTCGAAGCACCAGAAGGATGGATCCACGAGATCAAGTAATATCTGATACTTGATCAGCGAGATCGAGTAACATATCTGCTACTTGAGTCATAGTAAACAAAAAAGTCTATGCCAGATAAAAGGCATAGACTTTTTGTTACCAACATTTTATAGATTATCGGTAAAATTTGGAGATTTTGATCAAGAAACACGTGATTTTTCATATATCAGATGTTCTGGTAGGGGGCGAATATGCTATCTGGTAGGAGCTAGCTCCTACTATTTCCCTGAAATGACGGCCAAAAAAACACCTGCATTTTTATAAATCAGGTGTTTTAGTAGGAGTAAAATTTGCATTTTGGTAGGAGCTTGCTCCTACTTTTTCCTTGAAATGATGGCTAAAAAAACACCTGGTTTTTCATAGATCAGGTGTTTCCAGAAAAACAAAACCGCTATACCCATTGATTTTTCAATGAATATAGCGGTTATTACCAACACGTTTTGCCCTATAAGACGAAAAATACGAATGTATTTGATAATGGCTTCAGGCTGTTAGATCTCTGACTGCGGTGTCCCGAATCCTTCAAGACCGCTGCCGAGCAAAACACTATTGATCATGTTCTGATCGTATACGCCGCGACGCATCAGATACTCGATCGTCAGGTCATAGCGCTCAGTGTCGTTCAGACTATAGCCTGCCTTGTAAAGAAGGCGAACCGAATCTTCCCACGTAAGTCTGAGAGCAAAACAGATTGCGATCGCGGTTTTTTTGTCCGGAATGAAGTCATGCTCTTTTATAACGCGGTCGAGGATATCACGGTCGATCGGCATTCTTGATCTTAAAGTCCTTGCATTCAGCTCATCCTGATCGATCATGTAGTTTACTGCATCACTGAAAGTCTTTTCTTTATCGTCGATCATAGCCATGAGCAAAGCGCTTTGCATATCATCGTGTCTTTTGGCTTTCGCTTCAGCGTATTCGTCAGGCTCGGATTCAGTTTCCTCGGCATTTTCCTGATCAGTTTCAGCTTTGTCGATAGGGGATTCTACCGACTCGTCTTCGATAGCTATATCAGGCTCGGGTTCGGCTTCAACATCCGATTCAGCATCCTGTATCTCTTCAGCTGCTGTTTCAGGTTCAGCTTCTGGTTCAGCATCCTGTGTATCTTCAACTGTATTTTCGTCTTCAGCCTCAGGTTCAGATTCCTGTATCTCTTCAACTGCAGTTTCGTCTTCAGCCTCAGGCTCAGATTCCGGCGTCTCTTCAACTATAGTTTCGCCTTCAGCCTCAGGCTCAGATTCCTGTGCTTCTTCAGTTGATTCAACTTCTCCTGAATTCTCTCCAGGCTCCAGCGGCTCAAAATCATTCACAAATGGATTACGGAAGATATCATCAAAAGTGATCTGCTTGTCTATCACGCTGTCATGTTCTTCCGACTCTTTTTCTTCGGCTGTTACATTTTCCTTGGATTCGGGCTGTTCCTCTGACTCTTCAGGTGCTGCATCAACTTCGGATTCAGGCTGTTCCTCTAATTCCTCGGGTTCTGCAACAATTTCGGATTCAACTTGACCTTCAGATTCTTCTTCAGGTTCAGAGTCACTCTGATCATCAGATTCCCCGGACTTTTCTTCAAGCTGGTCCTGCATTGCGATAACTGCTGCAGCGCTTAATGGACTTTCCAGTAATTCTTCAGATTCAGCTACTTCCGTGGAATCATCAGACTCATCAGATTCAACTGCTTCCTCGGAATCATCTGTTCCCTCGGGTTCGACTATTTCATCAGAATCAGCCGCTTCTTCGGGTTCTATTGTTTCTACAGAACTATTAGTTTCTTCAGGTTCGACAGTTTCCTCGGATTCACTTGTCTTATCAAAATCGTCGGTTGGATTTACAAATACGTCCGAATACGGATCATATTCAAGAACTGTTGGCTCTTTCGGAACAGGGATAGGAGTGGTTTGCTCTTCTTCCTCATCTTCATCCTCAGATGCTGGTGCCTGCTCAGGAGCATGCTCGCTTTCTGAAACGAGCTTATCGTCTTCCTGCACATCAGGCTCGGCATCAGTAAGTGCTGCTTCTTCAACAGGCTCTTCAACTATGTCAACAGGCTCTTCATTGTTTTCATCAAGTGGTCCGTTGACAGATTCTTCTACATCTTCTGATAATTCAAGATCCGGCCCGTTGAGCTCCTCTTCCGGTTCTTCAGCAGGTTCAGGCTCTACTTCCTCCGCTGGTTCTGGCTCGGTCTCTTCAGCAGGCTCCGGCTCGGTCTCTTCAGCAGGCTCAGGTTCGGTTTCTTCAACAGGTTCTGGTTCTGCTTCTATCGACTCGACCTCCTGCTCAGGTTCGGGCTCTTCTGTAGGCTCCGGCTCGGTCTCTTCTGTAGGCTCCGGTTCGGTTTCTTCAACAGGTTCTGGTTCTGCTTCTATCGACTCGACCTCCTGCTCAGGTTCGGTCTCTTCAGTAGGCTCCGGCTCGGTCTCTTCTGTAGGCTCCGGTTCGGGCTCTTCTGTAGGCTCCGGCTCGGTCTCTTCAGTAGGCTCAGGTTCTGCTTTCTTAACTGGCTCCGGTTCCGGTTCGGTCTGGGCTTCTTCAGCCTGTTTCTCAGTGGTTTCTATGCCAAGTGTATCGAATATGGTGTTCCTGGCTTCCTGGAATGAATCAAGTGTTAGGTCTCCTTTGGAAAGCTTTGCGATCATCACTTTGTCAATTGATTTCTTGACTTCATCATCAGATACTTCGCCCTCAATGTTGTCAAGCTCTGCGATCACTGCATCCGGGATGTCTTCCACCGCGATATCGGCTGGCAGGAAGTCCGGATCGAACGGATGCTTTACAGGCTTTCCCTCAAGCTGTGCGAGGATCCTGGCTTCTTCTTCCTGCATCTCATGTACTTCGTCGAGGATATTGTTCCTGATGCTCTGTACAGAGTCAAGGTCGAGTTCGCCTGTCGTGAGCTTACCGATCAAAGCAGCATCGATTGATTTTCTGATATCGTCATCGCTTACATCACCTGCGGAATCGAGCTCTGCCATGATCATGGCAGGGATGTCTTCAAGCGGAGTCGATGGATCTATTACACCAGGTGTAAGGCTGGTGTTTTTCGGCTGAGTACCCTGATCTTCTTGTGCAGGCTGCTGTGCCTGTTCAGGGGCAGGATTTTGCTGTTGTTCTGGTTGAGCGGTATTCTGTACAGGCGGCTGCTCAGGCTGCGGGGCGGCAGGGTTTTGCGGTGTCTGTTGTTCTTGAACAGGGTTCCGCTGCTCCGGTTGTTCTGATGGCTGCTGCACCTGTTGTGCTTGCTGCTGCTCTTGTTGTTCCGGCTGCTGCTCGGTCTGCTGCTGAGCGGCGGCTTTCGCGTCATCCTCAGCTTTTTTGCGCTCCAGAACTTTTGCGATAACGTTGTCTATAATGTCCTCAAACTGTGTGCCTGGCTGATTGCTGAGCGTTTCCTGAGCGATCGCTTCTGTAAGAGCTCTTGTCTGCTCGTCAGTTATGTCGACATCATCGATGTCCTCTATAGTAGTGCCAAGGTCAGCCCAGTCGCTTTCTTCCGGCGACGGCGCAGGAGCCTGAGCTTGAAGAGAAGGTGCCCCGGCAAGGTATTTGTCAAAATCATATGAACCATCTGCAAGGTCCATCTCGGAATCATCATAGGATGAATCGGCTACAGCTTCATAATCGCCAGGCGCCATGTCGTCAAAATTAGCGATCCTGCGGCCTGATGTCGGACTGTAGACCGGACCTCCGCCTACATCATAATTACCGTCATCAGAGTATTTGTTCCGCTGTGCCGGAGGGACATAGCTCTGTGCTGAATATGATGACGGGGATGAATATGATGATGCTGCTGGAGGGGTATAAGGCTCTCTGTGAACAGCATTGTCATTTGAAGGTGCTGATGATGCCGGCGCTGAATAATTCTGTGTTGTATAGTCTGCAGCAGAGACTGGCGCTGGTGCTGGAGCCGTATAGTTCTGTACTGTATAGTCTGCAGCTGAAACAGGAGCAGGAGCAGGTACTGGTGTCGGTTCTGGAGCAGGCGCCGTATTGTTCTGTATCGTATAGTCATCTGCTGAAACAGGAGCCGGTGCCGGCTTTGGCGGCGTATACGGCTCGGAATGTATCACATCGTCTGACGAAGATGCTGATGGAGCGGCTGCAGCAGGCGGCGTGTATGGCTCAGAGTGTATAGTGTCATCATCAGCTGGTTCAGAATATGGTGCTGTGTACTCAGGGACATCGCGTGACGGCATCTCGCGTGATGCTCTGGCGGCTTCTGCATCCGTCATATATCCGCTGTCACTGTCCTGAGAAGCAGCTGTGTCAGCATTTTCGTCGTCATCATATGTTTCAGGCACGAATTCATCAGGCGGTACGGCATGCCTTGCTGAAGCAGCAACAGCTTCATAATCGCCAGGTGTCAGCTCAGACGGCTTAGCTACTTTACGAGTCGCAACCGACGGCTTTGCTCTGAATACCTTCTGGTTCGGATCGCGCTTTGAAGCCTCAAACATAGCGGATGACGCTACTGCCTCGTAATCTCCGAAGTCTGCCATGGAATCCGGGTTCTTGAAAGTCGGATGTTCTTCATCATCATCGAGAACGGACTTGTACTTGTTGGTCATATTGGCAGCTTCAGCCTGGCGCTTCAACTCTTCTATCTCAGCTTCCTGTCTTGCGATGATCTCCTCTGCCGGAAGTGCATTCTTCTCCTCGAGCTCACGGTTTCTGGCGTCGCGGATCTTCCTTATCGATTCAGGAACTGCTTCATAATCACCGGCGTCGTAGCGTGAGTCCTTGCTGGACAGCCTTGTGCTGTCGGCTCCGGTCGCAACAGTTCTTGATTTGGAGTTCTTGTCTTTGTTCTTGTTTGCGTACACAGGTTTACCTCCTGTTATTACTGATCATTTTCTGTTTCAGAAGCAGTCTTCTCAGGTTCTGAACCTGACACGTTTTCCGGAACAGTGCCGGTGTCAGGTATATCTGCAGACTCATCGTTCAGAGCCACGCCGACGAGGTTTTGATGATGTCCGTGATGATGCTCGACTATGATCGCATCGACGTACTGTTTCGCTTCCTCGATCAGCTGCTCCTCGGTGACACCCGGGGGTACGGCGACAAAATCTTTGTCATCAGGAACGACAAAAGCATCTTCCAGCATGTTCCTGCCGTCGTCTATAAATTGTCTGAGCTTTTCAAACATCTTTATTCCTCCGGGAACAAAACATAATTTACCTTTTATATTGTACCACGGTTCGGCAGCAAGAGGAAGATATTGGACGGAAACAAAATTCTGTACTATTGGCAGAAACTAAATTCCTGTTTAAGAGACAAATAGAAACATTGACGGAAAGCAAGAGCAGGCTGCCCTGCAAGACCGAAATGGTGTCTTTGTACATGCAAAACAGGAATGGTTTCTTGATATGGCCGTGCAGAAGGGAGATAATGTAGACAGAAATGTAAAAGAGCCGTGATGCTGGCATGAGCATTAATAACGCATCAGGCACGGAGGGATAGCAATGGATTATATAAGGATCACAAAGGAGAACATCGATAAAGAGCACATCTGCTGTGCGATGTCAAACAAGCAGAGTGACAAGAAGAAAGAGTGGCTTAAGGAACGTCTTGACGAAGGACTCGTATTCTACAGGACTGCTGAGCGGGGGAAGTGCTTTATCGAGTATATACCAGCGGAGAATGCGTGGCTTCCGCTCGACGCGCCGGACTATATGTATATAGACTGTCTCTGGGTGTCCGGGCAGTTCAAGGGTCACGGATATTCTACAGATCTTCTTGACGAGTGCATCAAAGACTCTAAAACTAAGGGAAGAAAAGGACTTTGTATACTGTCGTCTGTCAACAGGAAAAAAGAGTTTCTGGCAGACCCGAAATACCTGGCATATAAAGGATTTGAAGTTGCTGATGAGACAGACTGCGGGATAGATCTGATGTATCTTCCGCTGGAAGAGGGTGCCGAGCCACCGAGGTTTAAAGAATGTGCAAAAAAGCTCAGGATAGATGAGCCGGGCTGGGTAGTGTATTATACAGATCAGTGCCCGTTCACGTATTACTGGGTGCCAAGGGTGGTCAGTGAAGCGGCGGAGCATGGCATCGAGATCAAAGCGATCCATATTACAGATAAGGAGACTGCTCAGAATATGCCGGCTCCTGTCACCATGTACGCATTATTCAGGGACGGCGAATTTGTGACACATGGGATACAGAGTGACAAGAAGTTCTTCGCGCTCGCAGGGATCAGTGTATAGGACTTTGTGCAGGAATTGATCATTTATTGTACTGATTTCAGGTTCAGCAGGTCTTTTTGTTGACAATACAGCCTTCTGTATGACATTATTATTAAAGAGGTTTATACGATATAAACGCAAATAGGGGGAATTATGTATATTACTTGCCTTGATATGGAAGGCGTGCTGACGCCGGAGATCTGGATAGAATTTGCTAAGGAGAGCGGTATACCTGAGCTCACCAGGACTACCAGAGATGAACCTGATTATGACAAGCTTATGAACTGGAGACTTGGGATCCTAAAGGAACATGGACTTGGCCTTAAGGAGATCCAGGATACGATCTCGAGGATCGATCTTCTGCCTGGCGCTAAAGAGTTTCTTGATGAGCTGAGGCAGATCACACAGGTCATAATACTGAGCGATACATTTACTGAGTTCGCAAAGCCTATCATGGTCAAGCTCGGTATGCCGACTCTGTTCTGCCATTCGCTTAAGGTAGCTGATGACGGTGAGATCACAGGATTCGAGATCAGGATCGAAGATCAGAAGACAAAGTCAGTAAAAGCGCTCCAGTCTCTTAACTTCCAGGTCATCGCGAGTGGAGACAGCTATAACGATCTCGGCATGATCGATGCCGCTGACGAGGGCTTCCTATTCAGAACGACAGAAGGGATCAAAGCTGAGCATCCTGAGATCAAGGCATTTGAATCGTATGATGAAGTTATCGCGGAGATCAGAGACATCGTCAGTCGATAAATGAATCTTGTTTTCGGGCCGCACCCATCCGGGTGCGGTTTTATTATGCTGCTTTAATTGTTCTTTTGCTGTTTTTAGATACTGAATATTTGACTTAACCAATAGAATCAATTAAATATTATGGGATAAAGTTAGAATTTTATATGAGATGATTTCTGCATCTTGAGTTTTTCTTTATCGGGTATAAACATCTTTGCTTTTTCTAAGGTGCGGTCATTCGTGATCTGCGCCTTTTTTCTTTAACGACCCGCATCTCATAAAAGGAACTATCAGAGTATAGTTCAAAATTATTCTCTGTACAGTGGAGAGTAGAGGGGTGAAAACCAGAAGTCTGTTCATGACTGCAGTCGGGTTGGTCATTGTTTTTGCAGTTCTTTTTGTTTCCGGAATCAGCAGTGAAGCTGCAGTCATAAAAGAAAAAAACTACACAGGAGCGCATAAGGATCAGAATGAGATATTCGATCTTGGCAGCGTTCCGGATTTAGCGTACACGGTCGATTTCGAGTATTCGGATCCAGATATACAGGAAAAACGAACACCTACAGTCTTGCAGGTGCGGGAACGATCACGATCAGGGAACTTGCGGTCCATCTCGGGATCGCGGACAGAAGCGATCCAGACAGATTCGTCGAAAATGTGAAAGAAGTCACGTTCAGCGACGAGAGCCTTGTCAGTGTCCGGAAGACTTCTTCGGGAGAATGGGAGCTTCAGTCGCTTCAGCCATTCAGCAGTGAAGAACAGCTTACTATTGCTATGCAGGACGGATCTGTGATCCGGATACATGTCACCGACGTTGCGGAAAGCTCGAATCTAGAGGATTTCCTGGTAAACGCCGTGATCAACGGCGCAGTGCAGAATGAAGAAGAATGATACGGTGAATGGAAAGACGACGACAGGCACTAAGGCAGACGGCACCTACACATTCCAGGTCAAGGATGCAGATGGCAGCGTGAAAGCTACGGAGACGATCACGATCAAGAACGGCGCGAGTAACGAAGTGACCGTGGAGAATCTTGAGCCTGGTACCTATACAGTCAGTGAAGATACGTCGAAGAACCCGAAGAGAATGACTCTGGCAGGGGAGAACGACATAGAAGTCGAGGTGGAAGCGGGAGAGACAGCAGAGGTCAAGACAGCTGAATTCACGAATGATTTAGAAACTCCTGCTCCATCAGGTAAGGGCGAGATAAAGGTCAAGAAAGAACTGAAAGGCCGCGCATGGAAGAACGGAGACAGGTTCACGTTCGGCCTCAGTGGTTCTGCGGGTGCGCCGATGCCTGACAAAAAGAGCATCACGATCACAAGAGATGATGCGGGTCATACAAAGAGCTTCGGGAAGATCAAATTCACGAAAGCCGGGAAGTATGTCTATTACGTCAAAGAGAGCCGGGGCAGCATCAACGGCATCAAATATGATACCAAATGGCATAAGGTCGTGATCGAAGTAGTAGATGATGGCAAAGGACACTTAATCTCAAAGAACAGCAAGCCATTGATCCGTACTGTAAAGATAACGAACAAATATATACCGCCGAGAAATCCAAAGACAGGCGGCGCCGGAGGTCTGCTTGCCATGATCGGATTGCTGATCTCATCGATCGTGGGAATCGTATTTCTGTTCATCTACAGGAAAGTACGGGCTGCCGGCAAGAAATAAAGAATCAAAGTAGTGATAGATCAACACTAAAAAAGAGACGCTGTAGAGCGTCTCTTTTTTATACAGTAATTAACTGTGGTTCTTCTGATAAATGATCACCAGTCTTCCTCATATGGAGGATCAGCCTGTGGCTCAGAGACTTGTGATGTCTCTATCTTGAGCAGCTGCACGAACTGCTTAGCTGTACGAGGGCTTCTTCCATTAGAGCGGATCGCGAATCGTTCTGCCTGTCTGAAAAGCTCTTCTTCCGGCATATCTACTCCCTCATCTTCGGCCAGGTGCTTCACGATGTCCAGATAGAGATCTTTCTGCGGCTTCTGGAACGTAACGGTAATGCCGAATCTCGCTGACAGGCTCATGGTCTGCTGGAGTGTGTCATTGACATGGATATCAGTCCCTGATCTGTCTTCTGCGAGTTCACGGACGAGGTGACGCCTGTTGCTCGTGGCATATATCACGATGTTGTCAGATTTTCCTGTGATGTTGCCTTCAAGAATACCTTTCAGGTAGCAGAAGTCATCATCCTCGCTGCTGAAGCTCAGGTCGTCGATATAGAAGATGAACTTAAGCGGCGTGTCGTATACCTGGTCGATTATCGCCGGTATCTCAGAGATCTGGTCTTTGTCGAATTCTATAAGTCTTACGCCGCTGTTTCTGAACTCATTCGCGCAGGCTTTGATCGTAGAGGATTTACCTGTGCCGGCATCGCCGTAAAGCAGGACGTTAGCTGCGTGTCCGCCTTCAGCAAGAACTCTGGTGTTGTTCAGGACCTGGTTCCGCTCGTATTCATATCCATATAGGGTATCCAGACTCTGCGGGTCGGCATGCTTCACAGGTACGAGCTCGCCGTCCTCGAGCTTGAATGCGTGATATCTTGCAAATATGCCGTATCCTTTATGTGGTATCTCTTTTATCATCCGGAAGTATTCTTCTTTCAGATCAAAACCCTGCTGGTCTTTGCCGGAGCAGGACCACTGCGGAACATAGCCGGAGTATCCCATCATGCGTGCTGCGTCTTCAGGACTGAAAGCAGCAACGACCTGCAGAGCTTCAAGCTCATGCTCCGCAGTCTTCTCCATTTCATCAGATACATGGAGCGACTTGGCCTTTGCGAGAAGATATGCGTTCTCATCTTCCATAACGATTGCCCTGATATATGCAGAGAGATCGCCGCCGTTCTTGTACAGCTCTGCTGCAAAATCTGACAGATAGTCCAGCTGTTCAGAAGTCTCTCCATCATCCGCTTCCAGGAATTCGCGCAGGCTGTCTATGGCGGGGTCTTCTTTGACCGCTGCGAAAACAGCGAGCGACGAAATGATATTATCAAGCTCAGCTGCTTTATTATTCATTGTATTCTCCTCTTTTTTCAGATACTCTGATTGTACCACGGACTGCTGATACAGAAAACACTATACACTATAATTGTACAAAACAAGCTGTTACTTGACATTATACAGGGGATGTGATAATATACGTAATGTTGAATAGGTTATTGCTTGAAGAGTGGGAGAGAAGATTCCCACTCTTTATTCTATGTAAGGGGTAATATGGCCGATAAGAAAAAGATCACAGAGGTCGTCGAGGGGCTGCTTGACGGGTTCCTGGATGAACACGGGCTTGAGCTCTACCATACCGAGTTCCGGAAGGAAGGAAAAGACTGGTATCTCAACGTTTTTATCGACATCGCTGAAGCGGTGCGCGAAGAGAACGAGAAGAACGGCGAAGTAAGATATGTGAGTACCGACGACTGTGAAGTAGTGAGTGATTTTTTGAGCGATAAGCTCGATGAGCTCGATCCGATCGAGCAGAATTACGTGCTTCAGGTCAGCTCGCCGGGCATGGACCGCGAGCTGTACGAGCAGAAAGATTTTGACCGGTTCTGCGGAGAACTGGTAGACGTGAAGCTCTACAGGGCTGAAGACGGAAACAAGCTCGTCACAGGCACACTGGTCGGAAAGAAAGACGGCTTTATAGTTATAGCTGATGAAAAAGGCAAAGAGATGAAATTCGCGGAGAAAGATGTCGCGAAGACAAATCTCGCGGTCGTATTTTAGGATAATGATAAGGGACGGCTGCGGACGGACGCAGCGAGACCTGCAGAACAATAGTATTCTAAGGAAGGAAGAAAGACATGAACGATATGAATGGTGAGATCGTGCCGGCAGAATTTCTGGAAGCGCTTGAAGAGCTGGAAGAAGAAAGGCATATCTCAAAGGACATGCTGATTGAGACGATCGAGAACGCGCTGCTTTCTGCATACAGAAAGAATTATGGCACGACGTCGAACGTGAGAGTCATTATCGACCCGGACGAGGGACAGGTAATGGTACTCATGAGGAAAGACGTAGTTGAAGTCGTTGAGGATGATCTTACGCAGATATCTCTAGAGGAAGCGTGGGAGATAGACCCTCGTTATGAAGTCGGCGACTATATCGAGTTCCAGGTCACTCCTTCTGATTTCGGAAGGGTAGCTGCCCAGACGGCAAAGCAGGTCATCGTCCAGCGTATCCGCGAGGAAGAGCGCAATCAGGTGCTGGCTGAGTTCAAAGACCGCGCGGGCGAAGTGGTCACAGGATACGTATCGAGGAAGAGCGACGACAAGATATACATCAATCTCGATAAGGCTGAAGGTGTGCTCCCGTATAAAGAGCAGGTCCCTGGCGAGCATTATAATGTCCGCCAGCGCATCAAAGTCTATATCGTTAAGGTGCTCGACGAGTCAAAGGGACCGCAGGTCCTCGTCTCACGTACAAGGTCAGAGCTGGTAAAATGCCTGTTCGAAGCGGAAGTTCCTGAGATCCAGGACGGCATCGTCGAGATCAAGGGAATAGCCCGTGATCCTGGTTCAAGAACGAAGATCGCAGTATATTCAGAAGATCCTAACATCGATCCGGTCGGAGCCTGCGTAGGTACAAGAGGAAGCCGTGTAAGGTCGATCGTTGATGAGCTGAACGGAGAGATGATCGATATCGTCTTCTGGAGTGACGACCCTGTAGAGCTGATCAGCAGTGTGCTGAGCCCGGCTGACGTAGAGGAAGTCATTATAGAGGACGAGGAACAGATGGCGGCTACAGTCATCGTTCCTGATTCACAGCTCTCACTTGCTATCGGTAAGCGCGGCCAGAACGTGAGCCTCGCAGCTAAGGTAAGCCGCTGGAAGATAGATATAAAGAGCCATTCGGACTATTATTCGGACGACTATGAAGACGAGTTCCCTGATTACGGCGAGGCTGATGCAGGCGAAGAATACGAGGAAGAGCCTGCAGATGCTGAAGCGCAGGGAACTGATGCTGCTGAAGCACCGGAAGAGGAATAGTAAGCCGCAGGATGACGGCTGCCCGGCATGTAAGAAACACGCCGGATAATAAGGAGATAACTTTTGAACAGGAAATCACTTAAAGGTTACACGGAGCCAATGCGCACATGCGTCGGGTGCCGGGAATCAAAGCCCAAGAATGACATGATAAGGATATGCTGCTATGAGGGCAGGCTGTCTGTCGATGTCACGGGACGTGCAAAAGGACGCGGCGTATACATATGCAGAGATCCGGAGTGCCTGGCAAAAGTGATCAAGAAAAAAGCTCTTGCAAGAGGCTTCCGTATGGGTTTTGATGAAAAGGCACTGGAAGCTGTATATGAGGAAGCCGGCAGGATAATCGACGGGACAGAGCCGGAAGGTGCAGCCGATGTTAAGTGACAAGCTGTCCGGATATCTCGGATTCGCCGCTAGAGCGAGGAAGCTTCAGACAGGGTACAACACAGTGCTGGGTCTGGTAGAAAAGAGAAAAGCAAAGCTGGTAATCGTCGCGGAAGACGCCGCAGAGGGGACCAGAGATAAGATATCATCAAAGTCAAGATCGCATAGCGTGCCGTGTGTGGTCTTTGGAGAGAGTGACGAAATGTCACATGTTACCGGCACAGGAAAAACAACAGTATTCGCCGTTATAGATGGTGATTTCGCTAAAGTGATAAGTGGGGAGATCGACCGCATTCGATCAGAAGGAGAGATCCGATAATGCCGAAGAAAGTTTATGAACTCGCAAAAGAATTGGGAGTGGCGAGTAAAGAACTGCTAGAGAAAGCCGCCAAGCTGGGGATAGACGCAGCAAATCATATGAGCGTGCTTTCAGACACAGATGTGAAGAGGCTGTCAGCCAAAGGAGGCACACAAAGGCCTGCCGGAAAAGCTGTTCCGGGACAGGTCTCGGGACGAGTAGGCCCTGTTGGAAGGCCTATCGTAAATGACAGCTATTTTGAACACAAGAAAAAGGCTCCGGCAGGGAAGCCGGTAGTTGACGACGATTTCCTCGCGAAGCGCGAAAAGGCGAGAGAAGAAGCAAAAGAAGCAGGTGAAGTCAAGAAGACTGCACCTACAGCCGAGCATGCTCCGGAAGTGAAGAAGCCGGAAGCAGTCCATGCTCCTGAGAAGCCTGTCGAGACAGTTAAGCCTGTAGAGGCAAAGCCGGTGAAGCCGCAGAAAGAAGCTGAGATCACTCCCGAAAAAGCTCCTGCGGATCAGAAGATTACGGAAAGTGAAGCTGTAAAGGCTTCGGCAGATAATAATGCGGGATCTGCAGAAGCAAAGAAAGTCGTAAAAGCAGCTTCAGATCATCAGGAAGTAAAGCCTAAAAAGAAAGAAAAGAAAGAGGAAACAGTACCTAAAAAGAATCTCGATGCTGAGATCAAGGTACCGAAGGTAAAGATAGTCAGGACTGCAGCTGAAGACGATGAGCAGGCGCAGAAGGCGGGAAGAAAACCTGAAAGAAAACAGGGACAGAAACCAGTCGGAAGAAAGCCTAAGGGACGTCCAGGACAGAGGCCGCAGCAGGCGGAGGCTGAGGAAGCTCCTAAGCCGAGCAGCAGGCGCCTTCAGAGGCCGCAGCAGGCTCAGCAGTCATCAGACAGCTCCAGAGACAACAAACACGGCCGCAAGGGAAACGACAAGCGCCATGGAAAATACGAGGGCGGATTCGATAAATTCGACAAGATGGAGCGTAAGTCGCTGGAGAGACAGGAAAGAAAGAAATATACAAAGGAAAAGCACGTAGAAGAGGAAGAAGAAGTGATCCTCCCAGAGGGCACTTTCAGGGTGAACGTGCCTATCACAGTAGCCGGATTCTGCGAACAGGTGGAAGTGTCTATCTCTCAGGTAATCATGACACTGATGAAGCTCGGTATCATGGCGACGCAGAACCAGAATATAGACGAAGCTACTCTGGAAGTCCTCGCGCAGGAGCTCGGGATCAACGTAGTCGTCGGTTCAGTAGCTGAGGAGACAGAAGAAGAGATAGCAGAAGAAGCGGCTATCGAAGATTTTGATGATAAAGAAGAAGACCTCGTCGAGAGACCTCCTGTCATCACGGTCATGGGCCACGTTGACCACGGAAAGACTTCACTTCTCGACGCGATCAGAAAGACGAACGTTACGGCTCAGGAGTCTGGCGGCATCACACAGCATATCGGTGCGTCAGAAGTCAGGATCAACGGAAGGAAGATAGTGTTCCTGGATACTCCGGGACATGAAGCCTTCACAGCAATGCGTGCAAGAGGTGCGCTGATCACAGATATCGCTGTACTGGTAGTAGCTGCAGACGATAGTGTCAAGCCTCAGACCATAGAGTCTATCAGCCACGCTAAAGCTGCAGGTGTTCCTATCATCGTAGCGATCAACAAAATGGATAAGCCGGGTGCAAATCCTGACAAGGTCAAAAAGGACCTTGCAGATCAGGGAGTGCTCGTTGAAGACTGGGGCGGAGAAGTCATCAGTGTTCCAGTGTCCGCTAAGACCGGTGATGGGATCAAAGACCTCCTTGAGATGATACTTCTTCAGGCTGACGTACTCGAACTCAAAGCCAATCCGAACAGGATGGCAAAGGGTACAGTTATCGAGGCAAGACTCGACAAGGCGAGAGGTCCTGTCGCTACACTCCTTGTTGCAAATGGTACGCTTAGATCAGGCGACAGCATCGTCGCAGGAACATGCTCAGGCCATATCAGAGTTATGACTGATTTTAAGGGCAAGAAGATCAAGAAGGCTGGTCCTGCTACAGCTGTTGAGATCCTCGGTCTCACTGACGTACCTCAGGCAGGTGACGAATTCAACGCCGTTAAGGACGACAAGAGCGCACGCGACATAGCAGAAGCAAGAGCCCAGAAGCTCCGTGAGGAAGTGCTCGCCAAGAATGCCAGCACGACTCTTGACAAGCTCTTTACAGAGATGCAGGAAGGCGAAGTCAAGGAGCTTAACGTCATCATCAAGGGCGACGTTCAGGGTTCTGTCGGAGCTCTTATATCATCGCTCGAGAAACTCAACGGAGACAGCGTAAAGGTGAACGTGATCCACTCCGGAGTAGGTACTGTCACAGAATCAGATGTAATGCTTGCACAGACATCGGGATCCATCATCATCGGATTCAACGTTCGCCCGAGTACTGCAGTAACTACAGCAGCAGAGCGCGACGGCGTAGAGATCAGGCTGTACAGAGTCATCTATGATGTGATCAACGACGTGGAAGCAGCTATGAAGGGCATGCTGGAGCCGGATTACAAGGAAGAGATCCTGGGTAAGGCAGTCATCAGAGATACGTTCAAGGTGCCTAATGTCGGCGTCGTAGGCGGTGCCTATGTAACCGAAGGCAAGGTGGTCAGGAACGCGGAGATCAGGCTGGTAAGAGACGGTATCGTCATTCTCGAAGGAAAGATCTCCTCACTCAAGCGCTTCAAGGACGACGCTAAAGAAGTCGCTCAGGGCTATGAGTGCGGTATCGGCATCGAGGACTATAACGATATCAAAGAGGGCGATGAGATCGAGTGCTTCCGCATGGTCGAGGTCGCAAGAGAAGAACTATAGCTATATCGGAGACAACAGATGAGTAAAGGACACAGGACGGAGCGTGTCGGCGAAGAGATCAAAAAGATCATAAGCGAGATGCTCCTGAAGAACATAAAGGATCCGCGCCTTGAGGGCAGGATGATAAGCATAACCGCGGTGGATGTTTCACCTGATCTTGGCTATGCTCACGTATTCATCGACGTGCTCACAGGGAACGGGATGGCAGAAGAAGAGAGAAAAGCTGCCGAGCAGGACGTGCTCGACGGCTTCTCCAGCTGTACAGGCCATATAAGAAAAGAGATAAGTAATAAGCTGCGCATACATCACGCGCCTGAGATCTCATTCAGGATAGACAAGTCGATGGAATACGGCAGCCATATTGATGAGAAATTGAGAGAGCTTGGACTGGAGTAAACACTCCTGAAAAGCTTGAGAAATCATAGCGGCCAGAGCTTCAGAGCTGCTGGCCGTATAGTTCAGACTGGGTTTTGATAGATATGAATGACAGCTTTGAGACAATTGCAGAGAAACTTCTTGAGGGGGACAGGATCTATCTGTTCCCTCATGAGAATCCCGACGGGGACGCGATCGGGTCGACCGCGGCACTCTGCAGCATGCTCCGTGACATGGGAAAGGACTGTCTGGTGCTGATAGACGAAAAGCTTCCGGATAATCTTGCTTTCATGGATGATGACATGTTCGTGATACCAGACGGGGACATAGAAGCTCCTGACATCTCGGTAGCGGTGGACTGCAGCGAGATCACGAGATTTCCAAAGCTGATGGATATATTCAAAAAGGCGAAGACCACGATCTGCATAGATCACCACGTGACCGACAATATGCCTTGTGATTATAACTATATAGATCCGAAGGCAGCGGCGGCGGGTGAGCTCATCTTCCTGCTTATGAAAACGATGGATCATAAGCCGACCAAAAGGGAGGCAGAGGCTTTGTTCGCGGCGATCGATACGGACACAGGGAATTTTCTCTATTCCAATACGACAAAGCAGAGCCATGAGATAGTCTGCGAGCTCTACGATTCGGGTATAGATGTCCCGTCGGTCGGGATCGAGTTGTATGAGACAGTCGCGCCGGAAAAGAATCGGCTCGAGGTCATGGCGCTGTCGCAGATGAGCCTGTTCCATGACGGGAAGATCGCACTCACGGTGATCACACAGCAGATGCTTGAAGAGACAGGCGCCAAAATGAGTGACGCAGAACTGGTCGTGGCAAAGCTCAGGACTATAAAAGGCGTGGAGATCGCGATAGTCCTTAAGGAACGCGGCCCTGAAAAGATCTTTGCGAGTATGCGGGCAAAATCTACTGCGAACGTGCGCGATATCGCGACAGCGTTTGGAGGCGGCGGACACATCAAAGCCGCAGGCTGCACTATGTACATGCCGCTCCATGAGGCTGTTGAACAGATCATAGCTAAAGCTGAAGAAGTACTCGGCGATTGATTTATGACACCTGACGGAATAATAAACATATATAAAGACGAAAACATAACCTCACACGACATCGCGCTCCATGTGCGCCGGCTGCTCGGAGTGAGGCGGGTTGGACATACAGGTACCCTTGATCCTATGGCGACAGGGGTACTTCCTGTTTGTGTGGGAAGGTCTGCCAGAGTAATGGAGTATCTGGATACAGACCTCAAGAAATACCGCTGCACCATGAAGCTCGGGCGCGCGACTAATACATACGATGTGTGGGGTGAAGTGCTTGAAGAAGCTTCTGAGGATGCAGTCAGCGGTGTGACAGAAGATGACGTAAGAAGAGCGCTTTCTGTTTTCACAGGAAGGATCAGACAGCTTCCGCCACTCTATTCAGCTGTGAAAGTAAAAGGAAAGCGGCTGTTTGAATATGCGAGAAAAGGGCGTGAAGTGGAGATACCGGAGCGTGAAGTGTATATCACATCTCTGGAAGTCGAAGACATGAGCCTCGGCATAGGGTACGACTCATGGGTCAGATTCAGCTGTGAATGCACCAAGGGGACTTTCATACGATCGATCTGCCACGACGCCGGAGAGATTCTCGGAGTGCACGCTTCACTGTCGTCACTTTCGAGAACAGCGAGCGGGATATTCACAGAATCGACTGCGGTGACACTGGATCAGCTTCGCGGTATGCTTGGATACACCAGAGAAACTGAGCCGAGACGCGGCGGAATGAGCAGAGCAGGGATCGACGCAGGGCCGGAGAGAACGATAGGCTATGTCGGTGATCGTGATTCTGAAGAAGGGAAGACGGCGGGACAATGTGAAGAGAGCATGAAGGTGCTCAGGCTGCTTCACTCACCAGATGAAGTTCTTACTATGTTTGGCGCGGTCACAATGGATCCCGGGGATGCTGTCAGACTGATAAACGGGCTTGAGATCGAGCGCTCAGTATACACAGTACTGGAGGAGCCGAAATACAAGAACGAAGATTTTTACTTCCCGGTACGTGAAGAATATAAGCGTCTTTATAGAGTATACAGTCCGCTTACGCCGGAAATGACGATACCAGGCCGTCCTGACGGTGCAGTATGGTATCCGGAGCGAGAGATAAAAGGAGAGCGCGGACTCAGGTTCATCGGTCTCGGGCTGCAGGATCCGGGAAACGGTCATCTCTGGCCGGAAAAGATATTCATTTAGATATGCTCCGTTCCGGGACATGATACCGGGATTGAATGACAGTAGTGCAGGAGAGAACTGTGGAGATAATCAGAAGCTTAGATGAGATTCAGAATATTGGAAAGACTGCGGTCGCACTGGGGAACTTCGACGGTGTCCATCTCGGGCATCAGGAGCTGATACGGGAGACTGTCGAGCAGGCGGGCAGGGATGACGTCAAGTCCGCTGTTTTCACATTCTCTAACCATCCTTCAGGACTAATTCCAGGAGTGAAAGCAGTTAAAAGCATACTGGGCGATGACCGAAAGGCTGAGCTGATCGAAGAGATGGGAGTAGATTATCTTTTCGACGTCCCGTTCACCGAAGAGCTCCGCGATATGGAAGCAGAGGACTTTGTAAAAGAACTTCTCGTTGAGAGAATGAATGTAAAAGATGCCTTCTGCGGATACAATTATCAGTTTGGGGCACGGGCATTCGGCACGGCTGAGATCCTTGAGATGTACGGCAGCAAGTATGGCTTTGATGTATTCGAGATGCCGCCGTTTGAGATCGAGGGGCAAGTCGTGAGCTCGTCGCTGATACGTCTTCTCATCGAGAAAGGCTGTGTCAGCCGCATCAAAACCTTCATGGGCCGTCATTACGAGATCGAGGGTGAGGTCGTGGTCGGAAACAGACTTGGCAAAAAGCTTGGTTTTCCGACGTCAAACCTAGAGCTCAACGAACAGATGGCTGCACCGCCTAATGGGGTATATACCACATACTGCTTATATAACGGACGCAGATATCCAAGTATCACAAACGTTGGAATCAAGCCAACCGTTGGTGAGTTTGACAAAAACGTCGAGACGCATATATTTGATTTTGATAAAGAACTTTACGGTAAGCATATTACGGTAGAGTTCTTGAAAAAGATGCGTGATGAGCAGAAATTCGACAGTCTGGAAGTGCTGTCAGCTCAGATAGTCAGTGACTGCGAGGCGGCAAAGGAATGGTTTTCCGACGCTAATAAGGAATAATAAATAGCCCTTGCAATTGCGCTGAGTATAGTATATAATAATTATCTGTCGTGCAGGCTTTTTGCATCGTACGGCGGTAAATATTGATTACCTTGTCCTGGTCGGGAGGCACAACGCGCCGGACTCGGATAAGGCGTATGGAAACAGTGCAGCATTAATGATCTTGCTGCGGAAGGAGTAGAAAATGATAACTAAGGAAAAGAAGACTGCGATCATCCAGGAGTATGCAACTAAAGAAGGCGACACCGGTTCTCCTGAGGTACAGGTAGCGATCCTCACAACAAGGATCAACGAGCTCAACGAGCATCTTAAGAGCCACAAGAAGGACTTCCATTCAAGAAGAGGTCTGCTCAAGATGGTAGGTAAGAGAAGAAACCTTCTGAACTACCTGAAGGAGAAGGACATCGAGAGATACAGAAGTCTTATTCAGAGACTTGGCTTGAGAAAGTAGCAGATAGGATCTGGCGGGCACCCTTTACAAGGCCCCGCCGATTTTATTGTATATTGGAGCACAATGCTCCATTATCAGGCAGCACAGCGGGTATAAAGTACCGTGTGTGCTCCGAATTTTCCGGCAGCGCTGCAGGCAGCCGAAACGCCTGCACGACGCGCCAAAGAACGATATTTCACAGGAAGGAGTTGTGAAACAGTAATGGCAAGGTATACAGATTACAGAACATTCAAGACCGCTATAGGCGGAAGACTGCTCCAGCTTGAGATCGGCAAGGTCTGTGAGCAGGCAAACGGACAGGTAATGGTAAAATACGGCGACTCGGTAGTGAACTGCACAGTATGTGCTTCACCGGAACCGAGACAGGACGCTGACTTTCTGCCGCTGTCATGTGATTATGAAGAGAAGATGTACGCTGTGGGGAAGATCCCAGGCGGTTTCATCAAAAGAGAAGGAAGACCGAGCGAAAGAGCGATACTGTGCTCGAGACTCATGGACAGGCCTTTAAGACCGCTCTTCCCGAAGGGGTATTATCATGATGTAGTCGTGGTCGCAACTGTTATGTCAGTTGACCCTGACTGCGAGACAGACATCATGGCAATGATCGGCTCATCAGTAGCTCTCGCGATCTCTGATATTCCATGGGACGGACCGACAGGATCAGTAAGAGTAGGGCGTGTGGACGGCGAGTTCGTCATCAACCCGACACTTGCTGAAAGAGAAGAGTCTGACATCAACCTCACAGTAGCCGGCACAAAAGAGGCTATCATGATGGTAGAGGCAGGCGCAAAGGAAGTTCCTGAGGAAGTCATGCTCGATGCTATCTTCTACGGACATGAGGAGATCAAGAAGATCGTTGAATTCATCGACGAAGTAGTAGCAGAAGTCGGTAAGGAAAAGAGCCAGGAAGAACTTTACAAAGTGCCTGAAGAAATCGACCAGGCAGTCAGAGATTTTGCTACAGACAAGATGAAGGCAGCAGTCAGGAATTCTGACAAGATGACTCGTCTTGCGAACATGGACGCAGTGGAAGTAGAGACTCAGGAACACTTTGCTGAAGAGTTCCCTGACAATGAAAAAGACATAGCTGCTGTGCTCTATAACATCACCAAGGAGAGTGTAAGAGCTTCGATACTGGACGACGGCGTAAGGCCGGATGACAGAAAGCTCGACGAGATCAGGCCTGTATGGTGTGAGACCGGGCTTCTTCCGAGAGTACACGGTTCAGGACTGTTCAAGAGAGGGCAGACACAGGTCCTGTCATCAGTAGCTCTTGCTCCGCTTTCTGAGAAGCAGAGGATCGACGGGCTCACTGAGCAGACAGAGAAGAGATACATCCATCACTACAACTTCCCGGGATACTGCACAGGAGAAGCAAAAGCTCCTAGATCACCAGGAAGAAGAGAGATAGGACATGGAGCGCTTGCAGAAAGAGCTTTGCTCCCTGTTATCCCGTCGGAAGAGGAATTCCCGTATGCGATCAGAGTCGTCTCTGAGGTGCTCTCATCTAACGGATCATCATCGATGGCGTCAACATGCGGATCATGCCTTGCGCTCATGGATGCAGGTGTTCCTATCAAGCGTCCGGTAGCTGGGATCGCTATGGGACTCATCGAGAGAGTCGAGGAAGACGGCACAAGCAAATTTGCTGTTCTGTCTGATATCCAGGGAATGGAGGACTTCCTCGGCGACATGGACTTCAAAGTCACAGGAACTACGGAAGGCGTCACAGCGATGCAGATGGATATCAAAGTCCACGGCCTCTCACGTGACATCCTACAGAAGGCACTCAGACAGGCTCATGAAGGCAGAATGCATATCATGGACATCATGCTTGAAGAGATCCCTGAGCCAAGGGCAGAGCTCAGTAAGTGGGCTCCTCGCTGCATAGCGATGAGGATCGATCCTGACAAGGTAAGGATCGTGATCGGGCCTGGAGGAAAGACCATCAACAAGATCATCGAGGATACAGGTGTAGACATCGACATTTCCGAAGATGATCTCGGACTGATAACGATCTACGCTGTAGATATGGACAGCGCAGCAGAAGCCAAGAGGCAGATCGAGCTTATCACAGCTGAAGTAGAAGTCGGAAAGACATATCTCGGTGAAGTAAAGCGCATCATGAACTTCGGAGCATTCATCGAAGTGCTTCCAGGCAAAGAAGGCCTGCTCCATATCTCAAAGATGGCCAAGCGCCGCATCGGCAAAGTCGAGGATGTCATGAACATCGGCGACAAAGTCGAGGTAAAGGTCTCCGAGATCGACAGCCAGGACAGGATAAACCTGGAAAGGACCCATCTCGACTAATGATGAGTGAAAACAGAAATAAAAAGGCAGGGATGTTATCATCCCTGCTTTTTGTATAAATGAAGAATAAATGGAATATGCGGGTCAGTTCATATATAATAAAATCGTAAACAATATTTTCTGGAGGCAGCCATGTTTTCATATGTATGGCCTATAGCGCTTATAGTGCTGGCCAACACATTTTATCAGATAAGTGCAAAGTCTGTACCGGACAAGATCGATCCTCTGGCGTCAGTAACGGTGACATACATTGTCGGAGCTGCAGCGAGCGCAATACTGTACTTCGCACTGAATAAAGACGCAGATCTCCTGCGCGAGTACAGCAAGCTCAACTGGGCGCCGTTTGTGATGGGGCTTACTGTCGTTGGTCTGGAGGCAGGTATGATCTATGCGTATAAGGCCGGATGGCCTGTAAATGCCGCTTCTGTGACTCAGAGCACGATCCTCGCGATAGTACTTGTATTCGTGGGCTATCTGCTGTTCAAAGAGCCGATAACATGGAACAAGATCGCCGGTATAGCTATATGTCTTGCCGGGCTGGCTTTGATGAACTATAAATGATAGAAATACGCTGAGCGTAAAAGTATAAATGATCAGAACATACTGGCCGCGGCATACTTACGTTCAGCGCTGAAAGAGGATTTTATATGGTATTCCATACGTTTGGAGACAGGGATAACAGTGCTATGCTTCTCATCCACGGCATGCTCACTCCGTGGCAGATATTCGAGGATGCCGCAGAATATTTCTCACGTGATTATTTTGTCGTGGTCCCGGAACTGGACGCGCATACTGAAGATGAGCCTACTGAGTTTTGCTCGGTGGAAGAAGAAGCTGAGAAGATCAGAGAATATGCACTTGATAATTTCGGCGGGATGATCGCCGTGCTCTGCGGACTGTCGATGGGAGGAAAGATCGTTGCAGAAGTTGCAGCGATGCCGGATATAAACGTCGGAGCGCTGGTGCTGGACGGCGCGCCGCTCATAAGCTTTCCGCATCTTCTGGTTTCGTTCCTTGCGAAGAATTATATCGATATAATCAGAAGATCGAAGGAGAGGGATCCAAAGACTCTGGAGCAATGCAGAAAGACGTTCCTGCCTGAGCGGTATATGGACGACTTCCTTAAAATTGCAGACAACTTTGACGAACAATCGGTCGGTACGATCATGGGCAGCGTGTTCAGCAAATATGAGTTCCAGGAATTCGATCCTCAGATAAAGATCCTGTTCATGCACGGAACGACCGGAAACGAGATGTTCTCACGGAAGGCGGCGGTGAAGATGAAAAAGTTCAACCCGCAGACAGAGATCAGATGCTTTGATGGATACGCGCACGCACAGCTCGCCTGCTTTGAGATCGAGAAGTGGACGGCTGAAGTCGCGAGGTTCCTGAAGAAGTGAGATAACTATGGATTATCAGGATATAAACGCGGTCACGATAGACCGCTGGATAGAAGAAGGCTGGGAGTGGGGAAAACCTGTCACACATGATGTTTTTGCCGCCGCAGCTGCCGGAGACTGGGATGTAAAGCTGACACCCACAAAGATGGTGCCGCATGGTTGGCTCGGAGATCTGAAAGGCAAGAAAGTACTCGGACTGGCATCGGGTGGCGGACAGCAGATGCCGATATTCACAGCACTTGGAGCCGAGTGCACGGTATTCGACTATTCGGAGAAACAGCTGGAGAGCGAGCGGCTCGTCGCTGATCGTGAAGGCTACTCGATCAAAATCATCCGCGGCGATATGACAAAGCCATTACCGTTTGATGACAACACTTTCGATCTTATCTTTCACCCTGTATCAAACTGCTATGTGAAAGAAGTTAAGCCGATATGGAGAGAATGCTGGCGCATACTTAAGCGCGGCGGGATCTTGCTTTCGGGAGTAGACGGATATGTGAATTACATTGTCGACAACGAAGAAAAGATGATAGTGAACGCGCTGCCGTTCGACCCGCTGGAGAACCCGGAGCAGATGAAACAGCTTCAGGATGACGATGCCGGTGTGCAGTTCTCACATACTCTGGAAGAGCAGATCGGCGGACAGCTTGAAACAGGATTCAGACTGACAGACCTGTATGAAGATACGAACGGGGAAGGGCGCCTGCATGAGATGCATATACCTACATTCCTCGCCATGCGGTCTGTGAAGTAGAAATATTACAGTGTGAGATGTATAGAGGACATTTTGTGGTATCATTTCAGGGCAGATCGTGAAATAGATACCACCTTTTTTCAGGAGTAAAAAAATGCTTGGGAAGAGAGAGACATTATACAAACTAATGATGCATAGGGGATACCCGGAAGAGTTCTCAAAGCTGATCTGTAATGAGCTTGGCACGGATTTTCTTTGTGAGAGGATGATGTACTATATCGCGGGGAATGAAAAGCACACGCTTGAGGATGTTGCTGACGAGATGCTGTCTCTGAAGAGTTTCAGGGACAAGCTGGTCGAGAAGCACAAGGCGGAGTATGCGCAGGGGAAGATCAACGAACTGTACAATAGCCTGAACGAAGGCATAGATGAAGACGAAGATTAAATGATTTGTCATATACAGAAGCTTGAAATAAGTAACAGGCAGGAAACAGGTATGGCAGAAGGCTGCAGTGCCTGTTTCCTTATGTATTATTAAGATTCGTTTCACATTATCGACACAAAATTCATAATAAAACGTGGTAGTATATAAATGAGTTAATAGAACTTGAAAAGGAGTATTGGGTTTCAGGTATCGGGTATGAGAAGAAAACATAACAGACATAACAGGGCAGTTGCACTTGTCGTCGCGGTGGCACTCACAGGGGCGTGTATCGTCGCAGGCTGTTCTGCTGTAAAAAGTGAGAATATAAAGAGTTTTACAAGCAAGGACACTGCTCAGAAGATAGAGAAGATAAAAGACAAAGCCGGCAGGGCTGCTGACAAGGCAGGAAGAGCTGCAGATAAGGCTGAAGGGCTGTTTGACAGGATCAAAGGAGCTGTCGACAGGCTTGTCGAGAAGGCTGGGGGCAAGGAAGAGATAACGAAGAGAGTAAAGAATATCCTCGGAAGGTTCGCGAGCGACAGAAGCAGGATCAATTCAGCAGAAGATATTGAGCTCAAGTCCCTTGACAATCAGGGGTATGCCTACAGATTCACATATGCCGGCGAGAAGTTCAGAGCTGTATACAGTTCATACTGGGATACATGGACGATATACGACTCATATAAGATCATAAACGATCACGACATGAGGATAATATGTCAGGCGCTCATAGATGTGCATCCTGTACACGGCAGCGACCTCAAATCATACAGGACTGCTGATGATATGGCGTACGAATGGCAGCAGCATAATATAGTATATGAGCTACTTCCGGATAATAACCGCTGGAAATCGAGCGCGAAGAATGTAGATCTTGATCCATATGATCAGGGTAAATCATACAAAGAGATATACGAAGACCGGACAGGTAAAGAGTTCAATATCAAGAACTTTGTTTAGCGGGTAGTTACACATGAAGATCAGAAAAGCCAGCGAACAGGATTTTGACAGGATCATGACGATATATGAGCATGCTCGCCGGTTTATGGCAGAGCATGGAAATCCGGATCAGTGGGGACCGACGAAATGGCCGCCGGAGGATATGATCCATGAAGACATAAAGAATGGCGACAGTTATGTATGCATAAATGATGCCGGCGATGTAGCAGGTGTGTTCTACTATGTTAATGGAACAGATGTAGAGCCGACGTACCGGGTTATAGCCGATGGAGAATGGATCGGCGACGATCATTATGGCGTAGTGCACAGGATAGCATCAGACGGATCTCAGAAGGGGATCGGCGCGTTCTGCATCAGCTGGGCATATGAGCAATGCGGGCACCTCAGGATGGACACCCATAATGATAACAAGGTCATGCAGAACCTGCTTACCAAGCTCGGCTTTGTGCACTGCGGGACAATATTCGTAAGAGAGGATAAGAACCCGAGGATGGCGTTCGAGAAGATGCCAGATTGCTCCGTATAAGGAAGTTTTCGGTATGTGTGGTAAATATTATGCTGACAGGGAATTCATCCCGCATTTGAGCTCTTTGTTCAAAGATATAGGTGTAACACCTGACCGTGAACTGCGTGAGGAGTGGGAAAAAGTGCTTCTCGAGGGTAATGACAGTGAAACCTTCACGGATGTTAATCCTACAGACAGAGCGATCACGATATCACTTTCGGACGGCGGTCTCGTGGCGTCAAAGATGAAGTGGGGATTCCATGATCCGTATCATGACACGCTTGTTATAAACGCTAGGTCAGAGAGCGCTGCTGAAAAGCAGATGTTCGCGGAAAGCATAAAGGAGCGTCGCTGCGTGATACCAGCGAGCGGATACTACGAGTGGGACAGATCAAGATCCAGATACCGCTTCAGAAGACCCGACGGTGGATTGGTGCTTCTGGCAGGTATATACAGGCAAGAACTCGTCAGCCGGCCGGATAAAGATTGTATAGAAACAGGTGATCAAAGCAGTTTGCCTGCTGAGGCTCCGTTCGAAACGCATTTTACGATCCTTACGACTGAAGCGAATGAATGCATGAAGCCAGTACATCCAAGAATGCCGGTCACGGTAGGAACGGATGAGATCAGAAAGTGGATCATGGACGAGACCTACAAAAGCGACATTCTTGGCCGTGTTCAGGAAGAACTGATACGCGAACAGGATTCAGGCCAGATGACGATGGATCTCGGGATATGACCAAAGCATGTTTAAAGGGCAGAAAGTCAGCACAGCCTGAGCTTACAGCGCGTGATGTCAGTAAGGTTTAGACTGTGATAATTCCTATCAGTACAGGTAATACAGCCATCTAATACCAGCTGGCGTAATCTTGCGCTTAGCCTGTAAAATAGGATATGATATATTATAGATAAATGTGAGAAAGTCTGTCACAGATGGCAAAATATCAGTTAATGACCGGCATGAAAGCATGATGCTTCGCGCCGGCTGACATATAGAGTTGAGGTCTCAAATGGAATTCTTATTTATCCTTATCATTGCTGTTTTCGGACTCCCGGCGGGCATAGTATATCTGCTCATCGAGATGCTGTTGAATTACAGTAAAAACAAGGCCACACAGGAGAAAATAAAGAAGATCATGCCGACATTCCAGGAGGCTTGGAAAGATAAGTCGGGCCCGTCATTTCCTGACCTTCAGAGAACAGTAGGCGGCAAGATGAGCGGCTCGTCTGAAAAGGGATCGTCGGGCTCCTCATCAAAGACCGCAGCTGGCCAGACAGGCACATCATCAAAATCTTCACCTTCGTATACATATAGCTATAACGGCTCTGAAGTAAAGGGAAGTACTGTGAACAGAACAGAGCCGTACGCAAGACACGTGAAGCGCCCGAGAAAGAGCTTCCTTACTACAGCTGCTGCGATCGGTCTGTTCGGTATCTCCGGGATCACTCTTTTATCAGTTCTTACAGATGTTTTCGGAGGAATAAGCCAGGGAATGCTGGATCCTGTGAGCTATGCGGACAACATCCCCGCGCTTCTTGTTTCGATTTTCTGCCTGATTCTCGGTATCTGGCTGATATATACCAAGAAGCGCAAATACGACCGTGAGAACCGCTATATCGCTATTATCAACCAGGGATACGGCATGATCCCGATCGATAACATATGCTATCTTTTCCCGGAGAAGTACGATACCTGCGTACAGGATCTTCAGGAAATGATAAACAAGGGAGAGCTCCCCGGCGCGTACATCGATTACAGCAGGCGGCTGCTCGTGCTGGATCCGAACAATTCATCTATAGAGCCAGTGATCGATCACAGCCATGGTGCTGCTCATAATGCATCTTCAGCTGACGGCAGAGAAGCAGCAGGAAAGACCAGATCAAAGGGAAAGAAGAAGATCTCAGAACAGAAGATCGACTTTCTCAGTGTGGAACGTCTGTCCAAGCAGGTAAAAGATGAAGACATAAAGATGAAGCTTATCCGCATAAGCACTACACTGAAGACGATAGGGCAGAAAGCCGATGAAGATCCTGAGATAAGGAAGGCTGCGGGTGTAGATACATTCATGGATATGTATCTTCCAAAGACGATCAGGCTTGTGGAAGATTATGAAGAGGTGAACTCGATCTCCGATATGCCTCAGAATAATGAGCTTAAGCAAAGCATACTGGAGACGCTTGATGCGATAGATGACGCAGCAATGACGCTGTGGAAAGATATAATCCACTCAGATGTGATTGATATCTCGTCTGAGCTCGACGCTCTCCAGACAAAGCTTATCCTTGACGGATATAAAAAGTCTGAGCTGGAGCCTGAAGTGACTGCGTCAGAATTCACATTCGACAACATGGATATCTCAGAAGAGCATCCGGCGCCGGCGGCAGAGCATGCTCGTACGGCAAGTGCAGATGATAAAGCCAGGCAGGCGGTGATAAAAGCCGAGATCAAAGCTGAAGAGGAAGAGGCTAAACGTTCGGCGCGCCGGGCTGAAGAAGAAGCCAAGAGAAAGGCAGAAGCTGAAAAAGCGGCTGCGGAGGCAGAAAAAGATGCAGAGGACTCAGCGCGTCGTGCTGAAGATAAAGACGCAGCTATGGAAGCAGATCTTTTTGCGAAGCTGCGAGCAGAGCAGGAGAAAGAAAAAGAGCTGATCAAATAAAAGACAGATATTGCTTTGACGATAAGATTTTGATAGATAGTATTTTGGCTGATATTATTTTGATAAATAGTGTTTTGATAAATAGTGTTTTGATGGATAATGTTTTGATAGATATTATATTAAACAGGTAACTGTATGGATGGCCGTGAAGGCTGGAGGGGAAAAATGGAAGATGATATCATGACAGCAGTTAAAGAAGAAGAGAAGACTGAAGTGATCCCAACGCTCACACTGGATGATGATGAGCCTGTGATGAGTCCGCTGATCAAGGACAGTGACGCGCCTATCAATAAAGTGGCCGAGGTCCCTGAACAGCATTTCTCAGAAGCCGAGCAGAGGCAGATAGACCAGTTCGCAGAACAGATCGATCTAAAGAACATGGATCAGATCATGAAGTACGGCTCAACTGCGCAGAAAAAGTCATCATCATTTTCAGAAGCCGCGCTGAAAGGTGTTAAGACAAAGGACTTCGGAGAGATAGGGACTTTGCTCGCAAGCCTCACCAATGAAGTAAGAGGGCTGGAAGACAAAGATGATAAAGGCGGATTCCTGGGCTTGTTCAAAAAGGGACGCAACAAAGTCGAGGAGATGAAAGTGCGCTATTCAGACAGTGAGACGAACATCAACAAGATAGCGAAAGCACTGGAAGATCATCAGTTCACTCTGCTTAAAGATATATCCCTTATGGGAAAGCTTTACGATGAGAACAAGCTTTACTTCAAGGAGCTTTCAATGTATATCGCGGCAGGACAGAAGAAGCTTGACGAAGTAAGAAACGGCGAGCTTCTTGAGCTGCAGAAGAAAGCACAAGAGTCGGGACTTCCGGAAGATGCACAGGAAGCTAAGGATCTTGCGGCTATGTGCGACAGATTCGAGAAGAAGCTCATGGATCTTCAGCTGACACGTACGATCACATTGCAGACAGCACCGCAGATCAGGCTCATTCAGGAAGATGACGCCATGATGGCGGAGAAGATCCAGAGCACTATCAACAACACGATCCCACTGTGGAAGAATCAGATGGTGCTTGCGCTCGGCGTATCTCATGCAGCTGAGGCGGCAAAGGCACAGAAGCTTGTTTCAGACGCGACAAACGAGATGCTGAAGAAGAACGCGGATACACTTAAGATGGCTACAGTTACGGCAGCTCAGGAGAACGAGCGCTCCATCGTAGACATCGAGACTCTGAAGCATACGAATGAGCAGCTGATCTCAACTATAGACGAAGTAATAAAGATCCAGGCAGAAGGGCATGAACGCCGTAAGGCTGCTGAGGTCGAGCTTAACCGTATTGAAGTAGAACTCAAGGACAAGCTCCTCGAGGCGAGCGGGAAACGACCAGAATAGGATACTGTAATGGGGGGATAAAGATGTGTTTATGGGTTTGATCGGTGTTCCGGTTTCATTTGCCCTGTATTGGGTAATGCTTCGAGGTAAGAAAGATGACCCGTTTCCTAAATGGGGCCTGTTACGTCTGGTAATTGCCGGAGTGATAAGTACGGTGGCAGCCAGTTTACTCTCTATGCCGATTTCTGGTGTACTGGCTTTCGTACAGGCCGGCACTGTGACAGATCTTGGGGGATTGATCCAGATCATCAAGACCAATCCAGAAGTTCTCCAGGAAATGATAGAGAAAAGCAATAACACTGAAGCGGCAAAACTCTTCTGGCGTTTTATTGGTATGTTCTTTTCTGCGGGGCTGCTGGAAGAAGGCCTGAAATACCTGACGTGCCGGATAGCCATAAGAAAAGAAGGCATGGTCCGTACTTGGATGGACGCTGTAATAGCATTCGCATTTGTGGGGATCACTTTTGAACTTCTGGAAAATATCTTCTTTGGTGCGGGTGCGGACCTGGAAACCACGATAATCCGTTCGCTTTCGCCGGCACACTTCGTATTCGACATTATCATGGGTTACTTATTTGGTAAGTACCTTGTTACCGGGGAAAAGAAGTATTCATGGCTTGCCCTCATTATTCCGACTGTTTATCATACTATTTCAAATACTCTTGTACATTATCCTTATATAAGTATTGCAATAGTGATAAGCTACGGCGTGCTGGCTGTACTGATCGTGATCAAGGTCATCCTCTGGCAGAAGAATAAGACTCTGGATGTCCCGGTCATTATAGATCCATCTGGTCACAGACTGCAAACACAATCATAGCAGAGTAATTGCTGGGTAATATAAGGAGGATAAATGAAGCCTGACTCAGAACATGAATATACGACATATCCGAGAAGATTTGATTCATACAAGTGGTACAAGCCGATTCTTGTCGGTCTGATATTCTTCATTTTACTTGCTGTTTTCAACTTGGGTCTGGTCGATCTGATCACAAAGTTATTATTCGGAGCTGTCGATGAAAGTACCGGATATGATAACATGGATTTCTTCTCAGCAGCCGGTGCGTTTAAAAACGGTATCGCCGCTGCCTGTGTAGTTCCGTTCATGTTCATCGCGGCACTGATCGTCAGAGACCGTCCGATTTCATCGTATCTTTCATCAATGGGCGGCTGGAGATGGGGCGTGTTCCTGAAGACTTTTGTTGCGGCATTCGTCATTCTCGGCATACCGACCATAGTGATGCATCTTGTAGAGGGAAGGACAGGTGATATACGGTTCACGATAGGTGGATTCATTCTGCTGACTTTACTGGCACCGCTCCAGGGATTTGGCGAGGAGCTGTCATTCAGAAGCTACATCGTACAGACGGTCAGCAGCTGGTTCATGCTGCCTGTGGCGGGCATAATAGTTCAGATGCTGATATTTACAGCGATACATCCGTATAATATCGTCGGCAGAGTAGAAATTGCGGTATCGGCCATTTTATATGCTGTGATCTGCATGTATACCAAAGGGCTTGAGGCCGGCTCGGCACTGCACATAATCAATAATATGTCAGAGATCTACATAGTGGGAATAGGATTTGGCGCTATTACTGCAGAGCAGACTGTTCCGAGTATTGCAGTCAACATTTTCTTCAAGATACTGTTCCTCGCATTCATCGTTCTTGCTGACAAGAAGTTCCACTGGTTTGATGAAGTGAAATATGATGATGTGGAGCAGTTCAATTCCAGACTGAAGGTGAAGCGTTAGTTTAATACGATCAAAAATACAATACAATCAAAAATCCCGGTGCTCTCTTGTGAGCACCGGGTATTTTGTTTTCTGCAGCGTGTCAGTTATGCTTCATCGTCAGGTTCTGACGGGCTGTCTTCACTACTGTCATCGGTACCTGTGTTTGTGGAAGGCAGGAAGATCACATTGTCTTCTTTTCTGAGATTCTCAGGTACTTTGCTTTCTGCATCTTCGTCATTGTGACGCTTTATCTTTGATTTTTTTGTACCAGAAGACTTCCCGCTTCCGGGACTCGTCGTCATAATATAGTATACAAGTATTCCGACCACAAGGATGAGGCCGAGTATGAGAAGATGCATATATGCTCCCTGTTTCTGTAAACAATATATGAATTTACCTTAGGTCAAACGTGAAGATTTTGCTCAATCTACAAGCGACCGCCAGTCATGTGTGACTTCGCCGTTATCTTTCACAAGAAATGGAACGCCAAGCTTGCCATTCGCTTTTGCCTCGGAGAACTCCTCTTCGTTCGCGTCTCTGATGATCAGAAACTGCTTGAGATCCAGAAGACCTTCCGATATATCATGGAATTCATACTGGATACCGGCAGCATTGTATTTTCTCACGCACTCCATGGTGTAAGGGCAGAAGTGCGAGCCATAGACTTTCAGCATATTTCTACCTCCGTAATTCTACTTACATTATACACGGTTTCATTGCTGCAGTGTATTGTTTTTTGATATGGACGCATGTAGCAGGTTGAAATGGATGCATATAGCAGGTTGAAATGGATGCATATAACAGGTTGATAGGACGTATATAGAAGGCATGTCGGCAGTTATTACGATTTGATCATGTTACAAGCAATGGCATAATTGTTTCTGTAGGTATGCGGCGCATACTGTGTCAACAGCAAAGGACACAGCTGGATGATCAACAGGAACGAAAAATGTGATAATATATTCATCAAAACCGCGATCTGTGCTATAATAAATAAGATCACAATAAATGGACCTATAAGTAGAACGATTACGGAGAACTAGTAAAGATCAAAAATCAAGAAATAGTTTTAACTAGCATTCGATTACTAAATCCACTAGCATTCAGATAGTAAATCAAATAGCATTAAGATTATGATATGATACTACTATTGCGACAATTGACATATCGGGCGACGCCCCGCACCATTCGGTGCGGGGTTTTTTATTGCCTGTATAAGGTAATATTCAAAAAATTATCGTACCGTAAGCCGCCATAGGTCCGATATCGTGCAGTACTGCGGTTGTCTCGTCTACAGAAAGGCAATTTTGAGTGAAAGTGAGATCACTTTTGATAAGAATGGTAGTTTTGTAGACGAAAAGAGGCCAAAAGAGGCCGTATCCGTCTACAGAAAGGCAATTTTGAGTGAAAGTGAGATCACTTTTGATAAGAATGGTAGTTTTGTAGACGAAAAAAGGCCAAAAGAGGCCAGATCCGTCTACAGAAATGCATTTTTGGGTGAAAATGATATTACTTTTGGCAAGAATGAGAGTTTTGTAGACGAAAAGAGTTCAAAAGAAGGCATATCCGTCTACAGAAATGTAATTTTGGGTGAAAATGATATCACTTTTGATAAGAATGAGAGTTTTGTAGACGAAAAGGCTGATTGGCAAGAAAACGTCGGAATGATTACAGGAATACTGAAAGGAGGATGGAATGTATTGTGATATTAATTCGATCATTAAGAAGGAACTTGAAGATATCGATCATATTCTTGGAGAAATGAAGGCTGATAAGCTTAACTCATCTGCAATGTCTGAAAATGGCCCAAACATGATCAGTCTGTATGCGCATAATACATCTGGAAAAATCACATATTATAAGCGTTTCGAAAATGAAGGCGAGCGGTGTTCAGTCAAGTTGGGGAATTCAGACAATGAGGGTGTTATTAGAATCAAGCAGGAGAAATTCAATAAAGAAATGATCAGGACACTCAATATCGACCGTAAGCTCCTTCTGAAAAGTGCAGAGAGGTATCTTCCTTATGATCCGGAGTCAATTGATAAAAGACTGAAGCCGGTATACAGGGATGATACGGGTCTGGTCAATAAGCTGCCGGGTATCGCCAGCATGGATGAATGGAAGAAAATCGATAAGAGGAACAGGTATAGACTGCCTGACGATTGTAATACTACCACTGATGGTGTAAAGACTCGTTCGAAATCCGAAGTGATCGTCTACGGGATCCTTAAAGGATATGGCCTAATAGTCAAAGTCGATATGGAGATCACACTTAAAAATGACTTTGGGCAGAATGTGGTCGTTGTTCCGGATTTCATAATACTATGCAATGACGGCAGTCTGATAATAATTGAGCATCTGGGTATGTTAGATAAAGCTGATTATCTGGAGAGTGTTATCAGAAAGATCCATTTGTATCAGATAAATGGCTACAGAATAAATGATAATCTGTTTTTAACTGCAGATTATGCACAAGGTAAGATAGATGCGCAGGTAATTGATGAGCTTGTCCGCAAGATGATATTACCAAGAGTCAAAGGCACTGTCTGATGAAGATCAGAATTACTGAGTATCAAAGGGATTGGTTGCTAAGAAACACCATAATTTGATAACGCACCAGAATATGATAAAGCACCAAGATATGATTAGGCGCCAGAATATGGTAAAGCACCAGATTATAATAAGACGCCAGAATGCGATAAGACGTCAGAGTGTGATAAGAAAAGGAGTTTTAAAAATGAGTTATACAAAAGTGAATAATACAAGAGCCGGAAAGATGGACGGTAACGAGTTGAAGCAGTGGATGAGTGTAGATGAGATCCGCTTTGACAAGATCTATGTCAATGCGATCCCTCTGGAAGGTGGAGTCGAGATATATGGATATGTAAGAGCCTGGAAGAATGGCAAAGTCGGATACTCTGCTCTTGATGAAGCCACAGATGAGCCGGATTTTTCGGATTGTGGTATTTTCTGGGTGGCTCCGGAAGATTTCGCCAAGGTGTTCATGGTATATGGTGATAGAGCTGATTCGAATAATGATAATGGGTCATCAGAAGGCGCGGATACTGCAAATCTAGATAGTATATTTCAATTCAGAGAAAAAGTAGAAAAGGCTATCATGGATATGGCCCCGACAGATATAAAAGCTGATCTTACTCTTGATGAAGTAGAGATCGTAAAAATCAACGATCAAAAACTGTATGGACTGGTTTTCAAGATTGAAGGGATGAGCTCTTCTCCAACATTTTATCTTAACGAGCCTTATGAGCAATACATACATGGCGAATCCATAGGCAATATAGTAAAACAGCTGGTGAATTCGTTTTTGTTTTCTATAGAAGGAATGAGCGAAGAAGTGGAGACCAAATTGAAACGTGATGCAGAAGTCGGTTTTGATGATATGAAAGACAGGCTGACTGTAAAGGTCCTGGAGATAAGCAGAAATCAGGAGTATCTCAAAACTGTCCCTCATAAGGAAATAGGGTTAGGGTTTGCCGTGGTCTTTGATGTGCAGACAGTGGTAGGCGGAAATGATGTGTATAGAATGCCTGTTACAGAAGCCATTCTGAAGAAAGCAAAGATCGATGAGGATGAACTGTTTGAGATCGCAATGGATAATGTAAGTGAGGTCGATCCGGCAGTACTTATCAGTCTGGAGAGGGGAGTATCAAACAAGAGAGTCAAGAATCTGTTGGAAAACGGCAGGCACATAAACAAGAAAAAGCCTATGATGTATGTACTTACCAACAGGTGCGGAAGGTTTGGAGCGGCAGCATTGTTTTATCCGGGAATGCAGAAAAGAATCGCAGATATTTTTGATGACAGTTACTACGCTATTCCGAGTTCTGTTAATGAATTTATCCTGACGCCTGAATCATCTGGGGCAAATATGGAAAAACTGTGTGAGAGGCTGTTGATCGACAACTATTCTACTGAAAACCAGGAAGATGTTCTTTCCGACAGAGTTTTTCATTATGACAGGAAATGGGATCAGCTGATTTGTATCAATGATATGATCGGCGAGGACGGTGCAGAATGCTGATGATCGGCGGGGACAGTGCAGAATGCTGATGATCGACCTGAAGTCTGGGCTGACCCTCCTGCGGCTTTTTCACCGACCGTGATGCACAACTTTTCCACCGTCCTTGACGTACGGCTTTTTCACAGTCACTGCTGCATCTTTTTCACCGCCTTGAAACGTTGTAATAGTACGGCCTAAGGAGTATAATAACTTTGTATGTGCGTCTCTGGACAAACTACATGCAGATTTTGACATGCAAATACTGACAAGCAGATTATGACATGAAGATTTTGACATGAGACGCGGATAGCCGGCCGGGTGCTGCAGAGAAGGTGCCTGGCTATGAGTAGTATCGTCTGACGCTGCAGAGAAGGCGCCGGACAGAAAGGAAAGTAATAGCAGATGTTTGAAAAACTATCGGACAAGCCTGTTGCTGAAGTGCAGAAAGAACAGGTGAAAAAGTGGAATGAAGAAGATCTTCTCGCCAGGTGCGTAAACGAGAGAGAGGGAGCGGAGCCTTTTGTATTTTATGAAGGACCTCCGACAGCTAACGGAAAGCCGGGCATCCATCATGTAATGGCGAGAACGCTGAAAGACTCTATCAACAGGTACAAGACGATGAAGGGCTTCCAGGTAAAGCGTAAAGCAGGCTGGGACACTCACGGACTTCCTGTGGAGATCGAAGTCGAGAAGCAGCTCGGTATGACGGGCAAGCAGGATATCGAGAAGTACGGCATCAAGGAGTTCAATGAGAAGTGCCGTGAATCAGTATTCAAATACACAGGACTCTGGCGTGAGATGAGTGAGCGCATGGCCTACATGGCGGACATGGACAACCCGTACATCACGCTTGACAATAACTATATAGAGACAGGATGGTGGATCCTGAAGCAGTTCTTTGACGCCGGGCTCATCTATGAAGGACATAAGATCCTTCCATACTGCCCGCGTTGCGGAACAGGACTCGCGTCTCATGAAGTGGCACAGGGCTACAAGGAGATCAGTGTAAACACCATCACGGTCAAATTCCATAAAAAGGATACAGAGAACGAGTATTTCCTCGCGTGGACGACAACGCCGTGGACACTTGCTTCCAACGTCGCGCTTACAGTTGGTCCTGACATCGATTACGTCAAAGCCAAGATGCTCAAGGGAGACGATGAGGGCAACATCTTCTATCTTGCGAAGAATCTTGCGGACAAAGTCCTCGGAGAGGGAAATTACGAGGTCCTCGAGGAACTTAAGGGCAAGGACATGGAGTACTGGGAGTATGACCAGCTCATGCCTTTCTGCAAGCCGGACAAGAAAGCATTTTATGTCACATGCATGGATTACGTTTCCGTAGACGACGGAACAGGTATCGTACATACGGCTCCAGCTTTCGGTGAAGACGACTATAACTGCGGCCAGAAATACGGCTTACCAATGCTCAAGCCGGTCGACGAGCGCGGCTGCTATACAGAGACACCGTGGGCAGGCCACTTCATTATGGAAGACGGCCTCGACGTCGAGATCATCAAATACCTCGCAAAGGATAATAAGATCTTTGCAAAGCAGAAGCTGCTTCACGACTATCCACACTGCTGGAGATGCGGGACACCGCTCGTATATTATGCAAAACCTGGCTGGTACATCAAGATGAGCGCTCTGCGTGATGAACTCGTCGCGAACAACAAGACAGTCAACTGGTATCCTGCCTACATTGGCGAAGGACGTTTCGGCAACTGGATCGCGGACGTCAAGGACTGGGCGATCTCCAGGAACAGATACTGGGGAACTCCTATTCCTATCTGGCGCTGTGAGTGCGGACATCTGGAGTGCATCGGAAGCCGCAAGGAGCTTGTGGACAAAGCTATCGAGGACATCGATGAATCGATAGAGCTGCATCGTCCGTATGTCGACGACGTGCACCTGAAGTGCCCGTGCTGCGGCAAAACTATGACACGTATTCCTGAGGTCATGGACTGCTGGTTCGACTCAGGCGCCATGCCATATGCTCAGTGGCACTATCCGTTCGAGCACAAAGACGATTTTGACAAGCTCTTCCCGGCCGACTTCATCAATGAAGGTATCGACCAGACGAGAGGGTGGTTCTACTCCCTTATGGCTATCTCTACGTTCATCAAAAAGCGCGCGCCGTACAAGAACGTGCTGGTAAACGATCTGATCCTCGACAAGAACGGCAAGAAGATGTCAAAGCACCTCGGCAATACTGTTGATCCGTTCGAGATGCTCGATAAATACGGGGCAGACGCTACAAGATGGTATCTCTGCAGCGTATCTCCGGCATGGTCTCCTACGAAGTTCGACGAGGAGGGCCTGAAGGATGTCGTAAGCAAATTCTTCGGAACACTCAGAAACGTATATAACTTTTTCGTGCTGTACGCGAACCTGGATAACGTGGATCCTAAAGAATGTGATGTTCCATACGAAGACAGGCCGGAGCTCGACCGCTGGATCCTTTCAAAGTATAATCGTCTGATCAAAGTCGCTACAGATGCCCTGGATCAGTACGACCATATGAAGACTGTTAGAGCGATCCAGGACTTTGTTGTTGAAGATCTGTCCAACTGGTATATCAGAAGGGCGCGCCGCCGCTTCTATGCTGAAGGCATGGATGACGACAAGAAGAGCGTATACGCTACGACATATGAAGTACTCGTAGGTATCGCCCGCCTTATCGCGCCGATAGCTCCGTTCATCTCAGATGAGATGTATAAGAAGCTTACCGACCAGTCGCTCACAGTACACACAGCTTATTATCCTGAATGCAATGAGGCTTTGCTCGATGAACATGTCGAGAAGAGAATGGACCTCGTGAAGAAGATCTCAGGCCTCGGCCGCGGCATCCGTGAGAAAGAAGGCATCAAAGTACGCCAGCCGCTCCAGGAGATACTGGTGGACGGAAAATATAGAGATCTGATCAGCGACCTCGCGCCGCTCATCATGGAAGAGCTGAACGTTAAGGAAGTCGTATTCGCTGACGACCTGAACAAATATATGAACTTCTATCTTAAGCCTGACTTCAGAGCAGCCGGCCCTGTGCTCGGAAAGAAAGTAAGAGCATTCGGCGCGGCACTTGCTAAGGCAGACCCTGCTGAGTTCCAGGCTGAAATGGAGGAAAACGGAAAGGTCGTTATGGATCTTGACGGTGAACAGGTAGAGATCACACCTGACCTTGTCGATGTAAGGATCGACGCGAAGGAAGGTTTCGCGGTAGCGATGGAGAACAACGTATTTGCTATCCTGGACACCGAGATCACACCAGAGCTCGAGGCTGAAGGTATCGCCCGTGAGGTGGTATCAAAGATCCAGCAGATGCGTAAGCAGAATGACTACGAGATGATGGATAAGATCATGATAACGCTTGATGCTGACGATGCAGTAGCCGCAGCAGTTGAAGAGTACCGTGACTACATCATGAAGGAGACGCTTGCGGATGAGCTGGCATCCGGAGAGGTCGCCGAGAAAGTAAATATCAACGGACATAAGACCGGAATCGCGATCGAGAAGAAATAGTGATTAATGATCTGAGAAATCTGACAATTGATGAAGCAAGAGAGCTTTGTGTGCGGATGGGCGAAAAGCCTTTCCGCGCACAGCAGATCTTCTCATGGCTGTACAAGGGCAAGAGCAGTGTACAGTCTGTTGGCGAGATCGTCAGTCTTTCTGCAGCTTTTCGCGAGCAGCTTGAGAATGCAGGCTGGGACGTGGGCGTGCTCCGTGTGCTCGCGCATCAGATCTCAGCTCAGGATGGAACTGAGAAGTATCTGTTTGAGCTGGAAGACGGCAATGCTGTGGAAAGTGTTCTTATGCGCTATGAGTACGGATATACTGTCTGCGTATCTACTCAGGCAGGATGCCGCATGGGATGCTCGTTCTGCGCATCAGGCCTTAATGGACTCGTAAGAGATCTTACTGCAGGCGAGATCGTATCCCAGGTCATCGACATAATGAGAAATTCCAGGATCAAGGTCAACCATGTCGTATTCATGGGTACCGGTGAGCCGTTCGATAACTACGAGAACGTTTCAAGGGCTGTAAAGATCCTGACTGAGCCTCAGGGGACAGGGATGAGTGCGAGGAGCATCACGGTGTCAACGAGCGGGATCGTCCCGGTCATAAGGAGATTCGGAGACGATTTTCCTCAGGTGAACCTTGCCATATCGCTTCATGCCCCGGATGATGAGATCAGGCGGGATATCATGCCGGTCGCAAAGGCATACCCGATCAAAGAGCTGATCTCCGCGTGTGACGCTTATGTAGAGAAGACGAACCGCCGTGTGACGTTCGAATATGCTTTGATAAGAGGTGTGAATGACAGCACGGAGTGCATGCATAAGCTTGCGGAGCTGCTTAGCGGACATCTGGCGCATGTGAACCTGATACCGCTAAATGAAGTCGATGAGACAGGTCTTAAGTCTTCAGGAAGGGGCAGGGCGGTCGAGTTCAGGAAGTATCTTGAAACGCACGGCGTCCCGGCATCAGTCCGCCGCGAGCTCGGGTCAGACATAGACGGAGCCTGCGGACAACTGAGAAACCGCATGCAGAAGCAGGATCAGACCAATATGTAACCGATCATAAAAAAACTCCTGATGGCTGTAAAGTCATCAGGAGTTTTTTGGTGCTTTAGTACTGACTGCCTCATCTCACGTCATTCCGGAATGGGAGCATTACATACCGGAGTTATTTTTCCATGCCTTTAACCGGCTCTACTACGAGTTCGTCTTCGTAGTCTGCTCCGTATGTTCCGATCAGTGTCTTCTCATAGTCATCATGGAAGAAGTTGAGTGCTCCGAGTGATGTGAGCTCATCGTCGAGCCATTCAAGGAGTGTATCGTTTCCTTTGCTTACTGCAGGAGCGATCGTGTCCTGGCTGCCGAGCTCAGGGATGCCAACCGTATAGCCTTTGTTGTCGTTTGCGAATGCGATGACCTCTGTGTTATCGTTTGCCCAGCAGCATGCGTTTCCGTTCTCGAGCGCATTCTTGGCGTTTGCATATGTGTCGTACTTCTGCAGCTTGACGTCTGGAAGATTTTCTGTGAAGTATGTCTCTGCAGTTGTTCCCGAGATAACGATAACTTCGTCGTCAGCTGTGAGTTCAGATACGTCCTTGATCACGCGGCTGTCAGGGGAGACTACTCCGAGAGATACGTTCATGTACGGATAAGCAAAATCTACTTTTTCAGCTCTTTCGTCAGTGACGGTGAAATTCGCCAGAATGATGTCGACTTTTCCGGTCTCGAGGTATTCGACACGGTTTGCAGCTTCTGTTGAGACGAAGTTCACTTCGACTCCGAGGTCTTCTCCGATCTTCTTTGCGAGCTCGATGTCATAACCCTGATACTCACCGTTCTCATCTACATAGCCGAACGGGCTCTTGTCTGAGAAGACTCCGAGGTTGATGGTTCCTGATTCTTTTATCTCGTCAAGTGTGCGGTAAACGACTTTATCATTTCCGCCTTTGTTTCCGCAGGCTGCGAGCGACAATGCCATTACAAGTGCCGCGATAAGTGCTATAACTTTTACTACATTCTTTTTCATTTCCTGTACTCCTTTATAATACTTCATCAGTGTCTTCCAGTTTCCTGACGTGTTCGAATTCGAATGTCTTCAGGAACTGTTTCGCACGTTCTGTCTGTGGGTGGTCGAAGAATGTCTCGGGATCGTTTTCTTCTACTATATGCTTATTGTCGATAAAGATAACGCGATCTGCGATAGCTTTGGCGAAGTTCATCTCGTGCGTTACGATTATCATCGTCCTGTCGTGTCTCGCAAGATCTACTATGACGTCCAGCACCTCACGGACCATCTCAGGATCCAGCGCTGCTGTCACTTCATCAAAGAGCATTATCTCGGGGTGCATACAGAGTGCGCGCACTATGGCGACTCGCTGTTTCTGTCCTCCGGAAAGCTGTCTCGGATAGCTGTCTGCTCTATCCTTGAGGCCGACTCTGTCAAGAAGATCAAGTGCTTCCTTTTCAGCTTCAGCCTTTGATTTCTTAAGCACCTTAGTCGGCGCAAGCGTTATGTTATCGATCACAGTCATATGCGGGAAAAGATCATAGCTCTGGAATACCATGCCGATCTTTCTTCTGACCTGCGTGAGGTTTTTGCTGCCCTGGCTCACGCTTTCACCGTGGAGCGTTATGCTCCCGCCCTGGATAGGCTCCAGAGCATTGATACATCGCAGGAGTGTGCTCTTGCCGCATCCGGAAGGGCCGACGATAACGATTACCTCGCCTTTGTGGACTGTCATGCTGAAGTCATCAAGGATCACGTTTCCGTCGAATTCTTTTCTGAGATGCGAGATCGTAAGCAATTCTTCCTTCATGACTTTACGCCCACCTCCTTTCGAGCCAGCCGGCCAGCATACTTATTGGCCAGCATACGATGAAATATAAGAAAAATATAGTCAGATATACGCCAAATGCTGCGTTTGGACTTGTCATTCTGTTAGCTTCGATTATCTGCTGTCCGACCTTCAGGACTTCTACAACGCCGATCATAAGCACCAGGCTGGTGGTTTTGATCATCCTGGTGATCAGATTGATCGACAGCGGCACGAGTCTGCGCACGACCTGCGGAATGATGATGTACCGGTACGTCTGGCCTGAATCAAGACCCAGTGCGGCTGCACTTTCATATTGATGCTTCGGTATGCTCGTGAGTGCGCCGCGGACGAGGTCGCTCATCTCAGCTGTGCCCCAGAGCGTGAACACGATCACTGCGGATAGCTCACCGGAAATGTCGAGTCCGAGTGCACGTGTCGATCCGAAGAATACGATGAACAAAAGCACCAGCTGCGGCATGATCCTCATGACCTCAAGGAAGATGCGGGTGAGCACTTTTGTCACGGGGTTCTTCCACGTCATTACGATACCGATCAGGATCCCTAGAGGTATGCTGATCAGGACTGCGATCATACTTATCTCAAGCGCGACACCGAGACCACCCAGCAGACGCGCGAAGTTGCTTCCCTTAAACAGGACCTCAAGCCCCAAATTCGGCATAGCGCAGCCTCCTTTCGAGCAGGGTCCCAAGTATCGATACCGGGAGCAGTATTATCAGGTAGAAGAACACGAGCAGGGCAAGGCTCTCTACCGTATCGTAGTAAAGGCCGATGAGGTCTTTCGAAACGAACATCAGGTCCATCAGGCTGATGGCACTGAATACGCTGGTCTCTTTCAGAAGGAATATCACGTTCGCGACGAATGCAGGTACGCTGACGGATATCGCCTGCGGCATTATCACATATCTGAATGTCTGTGCCTCTGTAAGCCCAAGAGAAAATGCACTTTCCCTCTGAACAGGCTGTACTGCGTCGAGGCCGCTTCTGAAAGCTTCAGCCATGTAGCTGCCGCCGAGGAACGTCAGGCCGACGATCCCGCAGACCTCTGCAGACATTGAAATACCGACCTTCGGAAGGCCGTAATATATGAAGAACAATTGTATCAGCAGGGGAGTGTTCCTGCTGATCTCTATGTATACTCTCGCTATCTGGCTCAGTACGGGCACTCTGTAGTAGCGGACGGCAGCGCAGATAACGCCGACGATGATCGAGAAAACGATCCCGATCACACCAATCCTTACAGTCAGAACCGCAGCTTCCTGGAACAGCGGCAGATAACGTTGTATTACTTCCCAATCAAGCATAGGGGAGATGATCCCTTTCTATTACATGTCAAAATACTGTGTATAAACTAACTTTAATACGATGTAGTGCACCGGGTATCGGCAAAAAAGCTATCTGAAATGCCCGGATGCATACAATATCGCATAATAATACTTATACATAATACAGCAAAATGTACGTTATAGCAAGGGAAAATGCTGTTAATGGCTGTTATGGTAGATCCTGACTGTATTATTAATATGATGTTATTATCGGCGCATAGAGTAAACGGTATTATTACAGACGGTAAACTGTCTGTACACGATGCAGTCGTGGATGTCAACCTGACGACACTTTCCAGAGATGAGGCAGTCAGAGCTTTGACGACAGGTATCAACTGCAGCGAGGCTGATTTTGATCTGTCCGGAGAAAAAGGATATATACGAAGCTGGGCTGATATAGACGGGACTGCGATCATAGTAGGAGGAACAGAGAAAGTAGATGATCCGATAGGATATCAAAAAGGTTATAGACCAGAGTACATCAGACGGGACAGTCAGGCTAAAGTCACCTCGCCGAAGTCTGGTGAGGTAAGCAGTTACAGCTACAGCCTTGGCGGTGAGAACTGGAAAGCGGAGACAGTATATGATCTGGCAGATACATCAAAACCTGCGAGCGCTGTATGTTTCGGAGAGGTGGTCAGAAAGAAAGCCAACCCTCTCACAGTAAAGAGAAAGAGCAAAACGATCAAGATAAGAAAAGCGAAACTCAACAGGGAAAAGCAGACGATAAGCCGTAAAAAAATCATGTCTGTGAGTAAAAGCGAGGGAGCTGTCAGATATTAAATAGGCAGCGTGAGCAATAATAAATACAAGAAGTATTTCACAATAAGCAAAAAGACCGGAAAAGTCACAGTCAAAAAGGGACTCAAAAAGGGAAAATACAGACTGACGATCAGAGTTACGGCTGCAGGAAACGATGAATACAAAAAGAAGACTGTGAGCGTAAAGACTACCGTCAGGGTATACTGATCCAGAGAAAGATGTACACAGAGTATACTGATCCAGAGAAATAATCGATGCCGAGTTAAAACCGGGACGATTCATTTACCTCTGTGCTATTGAATGGCGCGGCTGCTTCGTGTATAATAAATGTACCGAATAAAGAAAGAGAGGCATTTTAATCATGGTCAAATTACTGATTGGACATAAAGGTTCCGGCAAAACGAAGCAGATGATCGATCTTGCAAATAACCAGGCACAGGACAGTAACGGCAGCGTGATCTATATCAACAAGAATTCACGCCTTATGCTCGACCTGTCGTATAAGATCAGAGTGATATGTATGGAGGATTTTCCGGAGATCACCAATTCAGATGAGTACATCGGCTTCCTCTACGGGATCATAAGTCTGGACAGCGATATCGAGACCATCTATATAGACAGCATACTTAAGCATGCGAACTTCCAGCTTGAAGATATCCCCGGATTCCTCACAAGGCTCAAGGACATCTCTGAGCACTATGATATCGAGTTCATCGTAAGTCTGTCTGCTGATAAGGAAGAGATGATCGGAGTCGATTTCAGTAATTATGAAGTACTGAACTAGCAGCGCTCGTTCAGGATATCGTTTCAGAAAGGATAGTTGCGCCGTGTGCCGAAAGGTCCACGGCGCTGTTGCGTTCATGAGAGGGAAACAGTGATGAGGATCAAAGATATTGAGGATGCTTTTCGGGGCAGGGAAACGGTAACGATCGGGCATCATAAAGAATATGCTGTACTTGTACCGTTTGTCGAGGATAAGGAAATGTCGCTTAATGCCGATGAGCCTGAGGTATCTCTTTTGTACGAGGTAAGAGCGGCGGGAATAATGCAGCCGGGTGAAGTCTGCTTCCCCGGAGGACATGTCGAAGACGGCGAAACGCCAGAAGAATGTGCTGTGAGAGAGACATGTGAGGAGCTTGGCATCACAGGTGATGACATCAGGATCATTGCGCGGTGTGATACTCTTTACGGGAGCGGAAGCTTCACACTGTATACTTTTATAGGTGAGCTGATCTCTGATAATGAAAGCACCGACACGGAGAATGCAGGTGCAGATCTGCCGGGCATTATAGAACGCTTAAAACCCGATCCGGAAGAAGTTTCAGATGTTTTCACAGTGCCGATGAAGGATTTGATCGAGAAAGAACCGGAGCATTATACTGAGCACCTGAGGCCTGATATAGATCCGGATTTTCCATATGATAAAGTAGGCATCAGCCGTGACTACCCGTGGCGAACGTCGGACTATGAGATACCGGTATATGAGATAGACGGACACATCATCTGGGGCATGACAGCACGCATAACAGAGCGCGTAGTGAAGATACTGCATGAACATGACTGACATAAACTGAAAAAGCTGCATCATTCGAGATGCAGCTTTTACTATCTTTGCTTGTATCATACAGCTGCCTTTATTTCAGGATCTGATTTAGGATCTGTTCTACGATCTGCTGTGTTGTCTACTTTACGATTTTTGATGGGACGCCGAGTCCGAATGTGTCATATACACGCTTCATCGTACGCTCTGCGATAGCATTTGCTTTTTCCGCACCGTCATGGAGTGTTGTGAGAAGCTCTTCGGAATAACGTATGTCATTATATCTTTCCTGGATAGGAGCAAGTGATTCCTGTACCACTCCGACAAGATCCTTCTTGAAGTCGCCATATCCTTTTCCTGCATACATTTCTTCGATGCTCGCAAGGGACTCGCCTGACAGAACGCTGTATATATTCATAAGGTTGCTGACGCCAGGCTTTTCCTCCGGGTCGAACCTTACGATTCCCTCAGAGTCGGTAACGGACTTCATAATAGACTTTTTGATCTTGTTCGCGTCATCGAGAAGGGCGATAGAACTATGGATGTTCTTGTTGGATTTGCTCATCTTCTGCGTTGGATCGTCCAGCGCCATAATGCGGGCGCCTTCCTTCATGAACCTTCCGTCAGGAACGACGAACGTTTTTTTGATCGTATTGTTGACTCTGATCGCGATGTCGCGGCAGAGCTCAATGTGCTGCTTCTGATCGCTACCTACCGGTACGATATCTGTATCATAGAGCAGAATGTCGGCTGCCATCAGGACAGGGTAGACGAGAAGTCCGGTGCCCACAGATTCTTTGCCGCCGCTCTTAGCCTTGAACTGAGTCATCCTGAAAAGCTCGCCCGTATATGAATTGCATGCGAGCACCCATCCGAGCTGCGCATGTCCCGGCACCTCAGACTGCACGAAGATGATCGATTTCTTGGGATCTACTCCTACAGCCATATAGAGAGCGGCCAGATCGAGTATGTGCTTCTTCAGCTCTTTCGGATCCTGCGGTACTGTGATGGCATGTTCATCTACTATGCAGTAGATGCAGTCGTTGTCGTTCTGAAGATCGACGAACTGTTTGATCGCGCCGAGGTAATTACCAAGATGGAGACTTCCGGAAGGCTGTACACCGGAGAATACTCTCTTTCTTCTTTCAGGTTTTGCGTCAGCACCCTCAGCTTTGTTCTCAATATTGTCTGCTGCTGTGTTTTCTATATTTTTTTCAGGCATTTCTGTCATTCCTTTCAAGTTTGTATCAAGTTGATATAACGTCAGAATTATAACATTTATATACACTGGCGGTCAAGCATGGGAGGATGCAGGGGTAATGGACGGTGAGATACAGGGGTAATGGATCGGCAGAATCTCTCCATGCGGGTTGATTCCGTCTACAGAATGAGCAAAACTATGCAAAGTGAGATCACTTCCGCTGGTTTTCAGGCTTTTGTAGACGGAATCATGGGTTTTGGGGCCATATCGTCTACAGAACGATCAAAAATGCGCAAAGTGAGATCACTTTTGCTGGTTTTTTGGTTTTTGTAGACAGAATCATGGGCTTTGGGGCTGTTTTCGTCTACAGAATGATCAAAAATGTGCAAAGTGAGATCACTTTCGCTGGTTTTCAGGCTTTTGTAGACGGAATCATGGGCTTTGGGGCTGTTTTCGTCTACAGAATGATCAAAAATGTGCAAAGTGAGATCACTTTCGCTGATTTTCAGGTTTTTGTAGACGGGATCATGGGCTTTGAGGCTGTTTCCGTCTACAGAACGAGCAAAATTGTGAAAAATGATATCATTTTCGCTGATTTTTTGGTTTTTGTAGACGGGATCACGGGCTTTTGGGTCGTTTCTGTCTACAGAACGAGCAAAATTGTGAAAAATGATACCACTTTCGCTGATTATTTGGTTTTTGTAGACGAGTGATGGATCATATGTAATGGCTGACTGTAGATCACTATAAAATCTGATGGAGATTATCTTCTGAAGCGATATTCAGTTTTATGAGCACCATTCATGAAAATCGCAACATCAGGTTATTGATAGCTTTTGCTCTATTGATAACTGCTGCTTTATTGATAGAATTTCGCATTATCGTGTATAAACAAAATTAAAGTTGTATTATTATACATAATGTGTTATGATTTAATATATTGTACATACGGTGCGAAAATCGATAAAATCATGAGTTTTGTTCGGTGTTCTTGCTTGGATAGCCATTAAAGACAGGCAGGGCACCATGATCAGAAAATGGTAAAAGATACAATGTATAAAGTATTCATAGACGGTGGACACGGCACGACCGGTCTGGAGATCGGTGAGAGACTTCTTAAACGTGATGATATTCAGCTTCTTGAGATCGAGGAGCGTTACAGAAAGGACCTGGCTGCCAGAGTAGAGATGGCCGGGAAGGCCGATGTTACGATCATGTGCCTTCCGGATGCGGCATCAAAGGAGCTTGCAGAAGTGCTTCCTGATGATGTCAGAGTGATCGATACTTCGACCGCTCATCGAGTGGATCCTGGCTGGGTATACGGCATGGCGGAGCTTTGTCCCGGATGGCGCGAGAAGATAAGGAACGCCGCAAGAGTGGCTAATCCGGGGTGCCATGCGACAGGTTTCATCCTGCTGGCCAGGCCGCTGGTCGATGCAAGACTCATATCATCAAAATCTCCACTGTCATGCTTCTGTATGACCGGGTACTCCGGCGGTGGGAAAAAAATGATCGAGGATTACGACAGGAGACATAAGGAAGCTGCTGAAGCGGTCAGCCCTTCGCAGTATGCTCTTGGCCAGTGCCACAAACATCTTCCGGAAATGAAGATTATGTCCGGCCTTGAAAAGGAGCCTGTTTTCTGCCCTGTAGTAGGTGATTTTTACAGGGGGATGGTGATGACGATAGAGCTTCCAGCGGAAATGATCTGCGGTTATGATGGAACCGTTGATTCTGAGGTGGTCCAAAGTTCGATGGCTGATTCTGGGGTGGTTCAAACTCCGACAGCTGATCCCGGGATGGTCCAAAGCTCTGGAGATATCGATTTGACACGGATGGATAGAGATTGCGGGGATAATAAAAACGACATATTGCAGATAATAAAAGATACATATAGAAAGCGATACAAAGATGAGCCGCTCATCAGGCTGGCAGACACACCTGAAGATGGATTTTTATACAGCGACACAATGGCGGGGAGCGACGGATTCGAGATAATGGTTTCCGGAAACAGCGACAGGATACTGCTTGTGTCCAGGTTCGATAATCTCGGCAAAGGAGCATCCGGCGCAGCGGTGCAGAATCTGAATATAATGCTCGGAACTGATGAGTGGAAAGGGCTCAGGTTCTGATTTCAGGTACGTTCTGATTCCAGGTACATCAGAATAAAGATCTTACGCAATGTATTATAGTCACAGGGAGAAGATATGATGTTTATAGAGAATGGCGGAGTGACATCTCCGAAAGGGTTCAGAGCTTCGGCGGGATATGCCGGTATAGGCGATGACAAGCAAAAAGGTGATATAGCTCTGATCGCGAGCACAGTAGTAGGAAATGCCGCCGCGGTATATACGAAGAATAAAGTAAAGGCTGCTCACATAGGGGTAATGAAGAACCATCTGGTGGGCGGAATGGCTCAGGCAATAATCTGCAACAGCGGGAATGCGAATACATGCACCATGAATGGGACGGAGATAGCACAGAGGACGTGTGAGATCGTCGGGCGCGAGCTTGATATAGATCCGGTTTTCGTGCTCCCCGCTTCTACAGGAGTGATCGGGGTCGAGATGCGTATCGCGCCTTTTGAGAATACGATACCTGAGCTATGCGAAAACCTGTCGAAAGAGAATGGCACAGCGGCGGCAAAAGCCATAATGACGACTGATACCAAGCCGAAGGAAGCGGCGGTAAGCTTCATATGCGGCGGACGGGAATGTGTGCTCGGCGCTGTTACAAAAGGGAGCGGGATGATCCACATTAATATGGGTACCATGCTCTCGTTCATGACGACAGACGCTGCCATAAGCGCAGAGCTTCTGCAGAAAGCTCTGGATGAAGAGATACCTGACAGCTACAATCAGGTCACTATCGATGGAGATACATCTACTAACGACACACTTGTGATAATCGCGAATGGCGAAGCCGGAAACGTTATAGTAGACAGAGAAGGTGCAGACTATGACAGCTTCAGAGTGGCTCTTCATGAGATGAGCGTCTTCATGGCAAGAGAAATAGCCGGTGACGGTGAAGGATGCACCAAGCTGATACAGGCTCATGTAAAGAATGCGCCTGGGAAAGAGCAGGCACGAGTGATCTCCAGAAGCATAATAAGCTCAGACCTTGTCAAGACAGCGATCTTCGGCGAAGATGCAAACTGGGGAAGAGTGCTTTGCGCAATAGGATATGCTCCATGTGATTTCTCTGTGATCAACGTCGATGTTGACCTGTCGTCAAAGGCAGGGAGCATACCGGTCTGCAGGGGATCCATGGCAGTGGGATTTGACGAAGAGCTGGCGGCAGAGATCCTTAAGGAAGAAGAGGTGGACATTGAAGTCGACCTTCACAATGGTGATGAAGAGGCGTTCGCGTGGGGCTGCGACCTGACGTATGATTATGTGAAGATCAACGGTGAATACCGGACCTGACGTATGATTATGTGAAGGTCAACGGTGAATACCGGACCTGATATATGATTATGTGAAGATCAACGGTGAATACCGGACATGATACTGATCTAAGAAGATCAGATATGTGGTCTTGTATGGAGCAGAAGACACGTGGAAACGGCGCTGAACAGTATGGATTTATGCAGACTGCGTAAAGCAGACCGTACGACCGGAGAAAAGACTTATGAGTAATAATATGATAAAACAGGAATATATAGATAAGGCAAGTGTTCTGATAGAGGCTTTGCCATATATCCAGAGATTCAACAGGCAGATAATAGTAGTGAAGTACGGCGGAAGTGCGATGGTAGACGAGCAGCTGAGGCAGAGCGTGATCGAGGACGTAGTACTGCTGAAGCTGGTCGGTTTCAAGCCGGTCATAGTTCACGGAGGCGGCAAGGAGATCAGCAGGTGGCTCACGAGGAGCGGCGTGGAGACAAAGTTCTACGACGGTCTGAGAATAACGGACAGCGATACGCTTGACGTAGCTGAGATGGTGCTCGGGAAGGTGAACAACGAGCTTGTGTCCCGTGCTGAGTCTCTGGGCATCAAAGCAGTCGGTATAAGCGGCAAGGACGGCAACCTGATGACGTGTGAAAAGAATACGCCTGACGGAAAAGACATCGGATATGTCGGCAAAGTCACAAAAGTAGATCCTAAGATAGTATACGATCTTCTTGATAATGATTTTCTGCCGGTGATCTACCCGATAGGTAAGGATGAGAACGGACAGGGATACAATATAAACGGAGACCATGCCGCGACGGCGATAGCAAAGGCATTGAAAGCGAACAAGCTTGCATATCTGACTGACATCGTAGGCGTATGTACCGATCCGAAAGATCCGTCCACGCTGATATCTGAGCTGTACAGCGACGACGCGGGAAAGCTCATAGAAGATGGTACTGTGAAAGGCGGTATGATCCCGAAGCTCACGAACTGCATAGACGCGATAAATGCCGGAGTCAATAGAGTTCATATACTTGACGGACGCATACCACACTGTCTTCTCCTTGAGATATTTACAGATAAAGGTATCGGGACAGCGATCCTGAGCCGGACAGAAGGAAAATACTACAAAGGATGACCGTTGCTGCAGATGTTGGAATTGCAATATCTGCAGCAAAATTGTATAATGGGGTCATGCTACTGGACGGAGTAAAGAAAATGGATTTTGAAAGTATCAAAGAAAACGATAAAAAATATATAGTAAACATGTACGGGCGGTTCGACATGGCAGTGGACCATGCCTCCGGTGTCGAGGTTTTTGATCTGGACGGGAAAAGATACATCGACATGACGTCTGGCATCGGCGTGATATCACTTGGATATGCAGATCCGGGGTGGGTAGATGCCGTAACATCACAGCTCGGAAAGTATCAGCATGTGTCGAATCTGTATTATACAGAGCCGGGGATCGATCTTGCAGAGAAGCTGGTAAAGCGTACAGGTATGAGCAAAGCACTGTTCGTCAATTCAGGCTCGGAAGCTAATGAATCAGCATTCAAGATCGCCAGAAAATACGGGAACACTATTGCCAGAGGCACAGGAAAGCCTGGCAAGCAGGAGTTCGAGTACGGAGTGTTCACCGGGAAGGCGCCTGTATGCTTTGATGTCGGAAGGAACGCGATAATATCGCTTAAAGAGTCGTTCCATGGAAGGACGATAGCCGCGATAACAGCAACGGGACAGGAAAAATACCATAAGGATTTTGATCCGTTCGCACCTGAATTCTACTATGCGAAGCCTGATGATTTCAGTGGTCTTAAAGAGCTTGCCGATAAAGTACTGCCGTGTGCCGTTATAATGGAGCTCGTGCAGGGCGAAGGCGGCGTCAACGTGCTCGACAGGGAATTCGTGCACAGTGTCGCGGATCTCTGCAGAGAACATGACATAGCTCTTATCATAGACGAGGTACAGACAGGGATAGGCAGGACAGGGACACTTTTTGCTTTTCAGCAGTACGGGATAAAGCCTGACATGGTAACGTTCGCCAAGGGAATAGGGAACGGGCTTCCGATCGGCGGCGTGCTGTGTAATGAGAAATATGCAGATGTTCTGAAGCCGGGTGACCACGGATGCACGTTCGGCATGAACCCTGTGTGCTCTGCTGGAGCGAATTACGTACTGGACAGGATAGATGATGATTTTCTTGCCGAAGTCCGCGAGAAAGGTGATTATCTCAGGAGCAGGCTGGAGGAACTGGACGGTGTGGAACGAACTACAGGTCTTGGACTCATGACGGGTATCGTGCTGAAGTCGATGGCTCCGATCGATGCGGCAAAGAAGCTGCTTAAGGCAGGGCTGATGGTGCTTACAGCCGCGGATAAGCTGAGACTTCTTCCGCCGCTCACTATCTCATATGAGCAGATTGACGAGGCGCTGGCGATAATTGCGGATAATATAGATTGATCAGATCACAGGAGCAGTTTACTGAAGAATGCAGACAGCAGGGGATCGATCCCGGCAAATGCGTATGTGCCATGGAAAGGCTGAATGATGAATGGGTATAAAAATGACTACGGGCTGGAAAAAAAGTTCTTTGAATTCACGGATATGCGTGAGCTGATGGAACATTCAGCCAAAAGGTATAAAGATCATGTTGCCTTTATTACAAAGACAAAGAGAGCGCCGGAGCCTGAATACAAGAACACGACGTACAGCGAGATGTTCCGAGAGATGGGATATCTGGGCACTGCGCTTGTGAACCGCGGCCTTAAGGGCGCTGCTGTAGCGGTCGTAGGTGAGAACAGCTACCAATGGGTGCTTGCCGACATGGCTATAGCGTGCGGAACAGGTATAGTGGTCCCGCTGGATAAGGCGCTGCAGAAAGACGAGCTTTTGAGCTGCTTTCGAAGGAGCCATGCAAAAGCAGTATTTTATGACAAGAAGCATACAAAAATGCTTACGGAGATCTTCGAAGAAGGGTCGACTGAGCTTGAGCAGGCATTTGCCATGGATGGAGCTGAAGTGATAACACCGGATATTCCAGCTGAAAGCATGCCGGGTGAAGCGGCATCTGGTCCAAAAACGAGATTCTGCCCGGTCGAATGGCTGCTGCAGGAGGGAAAGGAAGCTGTAGGAGCAGGAGACAGGTCGTACCTTGATGCGGAGATAGACAGAGATAAGATGTCATATCTGCTTTTTACATCGGGCACGACAGAGAGATCAAAAGCTGTCATGCTGTCGCATGCCAACCTGATGAGCTGCAACTACGGCATGAACTGTGAAGAACTGTTTTTCCCGGACGATGTGGATATGATGATCCTCCCGCTCCATCACATTTACGGCTTCATGGGACTGGTGACTTTCCTTTCACAGGGGCTGACGACATGCTTTACCGACGGTCTCAAGTATATCGCGAAGAATATGCAGGAATACCACGTTTCGGTAATGATGAGCGTTCCTCTTCTCCTTGAGAACATGTACAAGAAGATCTGCAAGGGAATAGAGAAGCAGGGTAAGACCAGGCAGGTCGCAGCGGCAATGAAGGTATGCAATGCAGCCGATAAAGCCGGGATAAACTTAAGGAAGATCGCGTTCAAGAAGATCATCGACGAGATGGGAGGGCGGATGCGCTTCTTCATCAACGGAGCCGCTGCTCTTGACCCGGTCGTTCAGGAAGGGCTTAACAGCCTCGGGATACTGACAGTCCAGGGCTACGGCCTTACTGAGACTTCACCGACTATCGCAAGCGAGACATACAGATATATCAGAAAAGGCTCCTGCGGCCATGTCATGCCGAATGTGGAAGCCAGGATAGACGATCCTGATGAAGACGGGATCGGTGAGCTAGTCGTCCGCGGAAACAACGTGATGCTCGGCTACTACGACGATCCTGAAGCTACTGAAGAAGTGATGGAAGACGGCTGGTTCCACACAGGAGATCTGGCTTACTTCGATAAAGACAGATACCTTTTCATTACAGGACGCAAAAAGAATGTGATCGTCATGAAGAACGGGAAGAACGTGTTCCCTGAAGAGATAGAGAACCTGATCAACTTCCTGCCGTATGTCTCGGAAAGCATGGTGTTCACTCAGAGCAGGGGGAGCGACTACGTGCTGTGGGTCAAAGTCGTATGCGATCAGGAGTATCTTCGCGAGCATGCTCTTTCGGAAGGTGACATCAAAGCTAAATTCGAGTCTGATCTGGACGCGATCAATGAGACGATGCCGGCATATAAGATGGTGAAGAGGTTCTTCATTTCCGACAGGCCGACGATCAAAACCACTACCATGAAGACAAAGAGGCGTGAAGAGATCAAGCAGATAGAAGAGGAGCTCGAAGAGCGCGGTCTCAAAGAATAGCAGGCAGAGGCACATATATTGCGAAGCATCAACGTCTGAGCGGCATTCCACAGCGGCTCACATAAAAATGAACAAAGCGCCCGAAGGCTTCAAGCCTGCAGGCGCTTTTTGATGCGGTCACTGTTTTGATGATATGTCTATTTTTCTATCTCTTTCAGCACGTTTATCATCTCGATAGCGCCGAGCGCACAGTCGTAGCCCTTGTTTCCGCCCTTGGATCCTGCGCGGAGCAGCGCCTGCTCAACGTTTTCTGTAGTAAGTACGCCGAACATGACAGGCATGCCGTACTTAAGTGACAGCTGTGCAACTCCTTTGGATACTTCAGCGCAGACATAGTCGAAGTGAGGAGTATCTCCGCGGATGACTGTTCCGAGGCAGATTACAGCATCATACTTTCCTGATTCGCACATCTTCTGCGCTACGAGCGGGATCTCAAAAGCTCCCGGGCACCATGCGACATCGATGTTCTCCTGTTTTACTTCATGACGCTTAAGTCCGTCAAGCGCTCCTCCCAGAAGCTTGTTGACTACAAGCTCATTGAACCTGGAACATACGATACCGACTTTCACATCTTCTGCTACGAGATTACCTTCAAATACGTTCATTTCTGATCCTCCTGAATAACTCATTGATTATACTATATCGAGATATTGTTTAACTTTATCTGTATGTGATCTATACAATATGACAAGTTCATGTCATTACTTGTCTTCATCTTTTCCGGCTCTGTCTTCCGCCGGACCATCGTTCCCATTGTCCTCGTCGTCATAGTTCAGAAGATGGCCCATCTTCTTCTGCTTTGTCTTGAGATAGAAGAGATCCTGGGTAGTGGCAGGCATCTGGATAGGCACACGCTCAACGATCTCAAGACCGAACTCGCCAAGCTCGTAGACTTTCTGAGGGTTGTTTGTGAGAAGCCTCATCGTGTGGACTCCGAGTTCTCTCAGGATCTGAGCGCCTATGTAGTATTCACGGGCATCCCCCGGGAATCCGAGCGCCAGATTAGCCTCAAGTGTATCCATGCCGTTGTCCTGAAGCTCGTATGCGCGGAGCTTGTTTATCAGGCCGATGCCTCGGCCTTCCTGGCGCATGTATAGGATGATCCCGCGTCCTTCGGATTCTATATGCTGCATGGCTGACTGGAGCTGCTGTCCGCAGTCACAGCGGATGGACCCGAAAGCATCTCCTGTAAGGCATTCTGAATGCACGCGTACGAGAACGTTCTCGCCGTCTCCTATGTCGCCCTTGACGAGAGCTATATGATGCTCGCCATTAAGCTTGTTGACGAATGCCTTGGCGCGGAAGTTCCCGTAGCGGGTAGGGAGCTTTGTATCTGCTACCTGTTCCACCAGGTGGTCATGCTTCTTGCGGTAGTCCTGAAGGTCTTTGATCGTGATGAATTTGAGACCGTATTTCTGCGCCATTCTGATCAGGCCGGGCGTCCTGAGCATGTGGCCGTCGTCAGCCATGACCTCGCAGCAGATGCCGCATTCGCGGAGGCCTGCGATGCGCATGAGATCGATCGTCGCCTCGGTGTGGCCGTTACGCTCGAGTACGCCGCCGCGCCTTGCAAGAAGAGGGAACATGTGCCCGGGGCGTCTGAAATCGGTCGGCCTGCTGTCAGGGTCAGAACACATCCTTGCTGTGATCCCGCGCTCTTCAGCAGAGATCCCGGTCGTCGTCGTATAGTGATCGATCGAGACAGTAAAAGCCGTCTCGTGGTTGTCGGTATTCTCGGTCACCATCTGAGCGAGATTGAGCCTTTTTGCTATTTCCTCTCCGATAGGCGTGCATATAAGGCCGCGGCCGTGCACAGCCATGAAATTTATGTTATCAGTCGTCGCGAACTGGCCGGCGCAGATAAGGTCGCCTTCATTCTCGCGCCCGGGATCGTCAGAGCAGAGTATGATCTTTCCTGCCTTCAGGTCCTCGACCGCTTCCTCGATGGTGCTGTACTTGAATTCTTCTTCCATGTCCGTCCTCCAAAGTCATTATTATAAAAGATCCAAAAGTCTTTTATCGGATGCCGTATCATCATGTTCTTCCGCGTTATCCTGGGTCATTAGCTTCTTTACATATTTACCGACGATATCTGTTTCAAGGTTCACAGGCGATCCGATCTTCTTGTCCGGCAGAATCGTCTCTTCTATAGTGTGCGGGATGATAGATACGCTGAACGACCCACCGGATACTTTTGCGACAGTAAGGCTTATTCCGTCGATCGCGACTGACCCTTTCTCAACGATAAGGCTCATGATCTCATCTCCTGCTGATATCGTGTACCAGACAGCGTTACCGTCTTTATGTATATCTGTGATCTTACCGGTCCCGTCGATATGTCCGGAGACGATGTGGCCTCCGAATCTTCCGTACGCCGGCATCGCGCGCTCGAGGTTCACTCTGGTCCCGGGCTTTGCGCCGGACAGGGAAGTGCGGCTGAGAGTCTCAGGCATGACGTCGGCAGTGAACGAGCTGTCCGTAATGTCTGTTACCGTGAGACAGATCCCGTTTACAGCGATGCTGTCGCCGATCCTTGTCGGTGCTTCGAATGCATCAAAACCTTCACGGTCATTATCATAAGCTCCAGCGCTGTTCCCAAGAACTCTGCTGCATTTTATAGTAAGCCTGAACGCGCCGCTTCCTTTGCGTATGGATCCGACTGTGCCGGTCTCTTCGACTATTCCTGTGAACATCTGCTATATCCCTCCTTGAGATCGCCTTCTGCAGCGATATCCTGACCTATCATGCGGAATGACATATTCTCCAGCCTGAATGCGGTATCAGGAGAATCGCATCCTGTACCTGCGACAGGGGACTTTGCACCTTCTCCGCCCATTATCATCGGAGCGATGAAACAGACTGCGTGGGTTGCCATGCCGGATGCGAGCACGGACCAGTTGATAGATGCTCCGCCTTCCACGAGGATTGAATCTATCTTCATGCTGCCTAGCTCTTTCATAAGATCCTGCATGCTCAATCTGCCATCGTCTCCACGGCTTACGCTAAGAATGAACACACCGCGGTCCTGATATGGCTTCAGCCGTTCCGGATCCGTTACGGAAGTCGCTATTATCGTATGTGGCAGCCAGCTCCTGTAGTTTCCTCCGTCAGCAGCGCCTGTGACTACTTTAGCACTGAGCGGGGTCCTGAGGTCGGTATCGCAGATCACCCTTACAGGATCCAGACCTTCTGCGTCTCTTACGTTCAGCATCGGGTCATCTGCGAGGACTGTTCCGATGCCTGCCAGTATAGCCATATGCTCCGCACGCATCTTATGTACATGGCGGCGTGATTCCTCGCAGCTTATCCATTTTGACTTTCCGGTAACTGATGCGATCTTTCCGTCAAGTGTCATGGCGTATTTGACCGTCACATACGGAAGGCCTGTGGTTATATAGTGGAAAAAGACTTTGTTGATAGAGTCGCACTCATCGCGGAGAAGATCCGTGACGACGCGGATACCGGCATTTCTGAGGATCGATATGCCTTTTCCTGCGACAAGTGGGTTCGGGTCAGGTGATCCAACGAAGACTTCTGATATTCCGGCTTCGATAAGTGCGTCGGTGCATGGGGGCTGCTTGCCGTGATGGCAGCATGGCTCGAGCGTCACGTAGATTGAAGAACCTTTCGGGTCTTCAGTACAGTGCGCAAGGGCATTCCTCTCAGCATGGAGCTCGCCGTACCTTTCATGATATCCTTCTCCGATGATGCGGCCGTCTTTCACTATGACAGCTCCGACGAGCGGATTAGGTCCGGTATATCCTGCGCCCTTAAGCGCGAGCTCTATTGCGCGCCGCATGTATTTTCTGCTGTTTTCGTCGTTACACATATTTATCTGTTGTCTGATCTTTCTGTTAGTATTTTGTCGGTGCTCTGCGGAGTGTATTCTGACGACCTGCAGACACGGCTTTGTCTGGTGCCTGCCGGGTATCAAAAAAGCTCCGGGAAAGATCCCAGAGCACATGAAAAAGCGATTTTCTCTCTTCTTCCATCCAGACTTTACTGTCGGTACCGGAATCACACCGGTTCATGCCGTTCGGCTCGCGGACTTTACCGCCGGTCGGGAATCACACCCTGCCCTGAAGATTCTTTTCGATTTGAGTATATAGCACAGCAAAATGGCTGTCAATAGCGAATTACAAGAAGAACGTGACTGTCTGCCGTTGAGTTTTACCGTCTTATGATATATAATGTAAATATAGTAAGCTGCAATGCGTAGTATTATATCGATACGCGCATCGCTTTATTGTTTGTTTTGATCAATTATGAGAAATGGCTGACCCGTGACCAGACGGGAGAAAGGAAAAGTCCGGAAGGATCGGAAAGCCGGACGTTATGTGAAGAAATGAAAAAGACAATAAGAGACATCGATCTTAATAATAAGAAAGTGATCGTGAGATGTGACTTCAATGTACCTCTGGATGACGCAGGCGAGATCACAGATGACACCAGAATAAGAGCCGCGCTGCCGACGATCCAGTATCTGCTTGACCACGGCGCGGGGATCATCCTCATGTCACACCTTGGAAGACCTAAAGGGGAGCCTGATCCAAAGTATTCACTCAAGGTAGTTGCAGAATATCTGGAAGAACTGCTTGGACATGAAGTTGAGTTCATGGATGTTGACTCAGTAGTAGATGAATCGGTAAAGGAGAGGGCTGCCGCGCTCATCCCGGGCGAGATCATTCTGCTCCAGAATGTAAGATACCGCAAGGAAGAGACTGATAACGATCCTGAGTTCGCCAAAGAGCTCGCGGGACTCGCAGATATATTCGTCCAGGAAGCATTTGGTACTGCCCACAGAGCACATGCAAGCACAGCAGGGATCGCGGACTATATTCCTGCAGTTTCAGGATTCCTTATCGAGAAGGAAGTAAAGTTCCTGGATGCTGCTGTAAATAATCCGGAAAGACCGTTCGTCGCTATCATGGGCGGAGCAAAGGTCGTAGATAAGATCCAGGTGATCGAGAACCTGCTTGAAAAAGTGGACACTTTGATCATAGGCGGAGGAATGTCATACACATTCTTCAAGGCAATGGGATATGAGATCGGGAAGTCTCTTCTCGATGCTGAGAATATCGGGCTTGCAAAAGAACTGATGGATAAGGCGAAAGCAAAGGGCGTGAAGTTTTTGCTCCCTGTAGATACTGTCTGCGCGGACGAGTTCAGCAACGATGCAAGGCGTGAGACATATCCGGTCGACAAGATCCCGGCTGGCATGATGGGAATGGATATCGGAGAGAAAACGCGTGAGCTGTTCGCTGAGGAGATCAAGAAAGCGAAGACGGTCGTATGGAACGGACCTATGGGAGTGTTCGAGATGCCGAACTTCGCTCTCGGTACAAAGGCCGTAGCTGAAGCAATGGCTGAGAGCGATGCTATCACAGTTATCGGCGGCGGCGACTCTGCTGCGGCAGTCGAGGGATTCGGCCTCGGCTCAAAGATGACTCACATCTCGACAGGCGGCGGCGCATCGCTCGAGTTCCTTGAGGGCAAAATCCTTCCGGGGATCGCGGTGATCGAAGATATGCCTGAAGGATCAGGTTCAAGGATCCCGTTCATCTGCGGGAACTGGAAGATGTTCAAGACGCCTGATGAGACGAGGGCATTTGCGGAAGCATTCAACCAGAAGCAGTTCAGGACAGGAAGAAGGATCGGTATCTGCGCGCCTTATGTAGATCTTGATGCACTGAGAGAAGGATTCGAAGGAACATGGGTAGACTTCGGAGCAGAGAACGTCCACTTCATGGATGAGGGCGCGTATACCGGAGAAGTTTCGCTTCCGATGCTCAAGGCTATCGGAATGAAGCTCGTTATAATCGGCCACTCCGAGAGAAGACAGTATTTCGCGGAGACAGATGAGACATGTAATCTGAAGCTCAGGAAGGTGCTTGCTGAAAGCGACATCACACCGATCCTCTGCGTAGGAGAGAACATAGATATCAGAAAAGCCGGCGGCGCGCTTGAGCACGTCGAAGGTCAGGTAAGGGCTGACTTTGAGGGAGTTACTGCAGAAGAAGCAGCAAAAGTCGTGGTCGCTTACGAGCCTATCTGGGCGATCGGAACAGGTGAGACTGCTACACCTGAGCAGGCTGAAGAGATGTGCGCTCACATCAGAAGCGTCCTTGCTGAAATGTACGGAAAAGACACTGCAGAGAAAGTGATCATCCAGTACGGTGGCAGCGTTAAGCCGGAAAACGCGAGCGAGCTCATGGCAAAGCCTGACATCGACGGAGCTCTGGTAGGAGGAGCGAGCCTGGATCCGGACAAATTCGAGAAAATCGTGAATTTTGAATAGTTTTTCTTGATTTTAAACATCCTGTATGCTAAACTAACTTAGTTGTAATGGAGGAATTATTATGTATACAGTTTTAATGGTAATTATGGCGATCGTCAGCGTAGTGCTGATCCTGAGCGTACTGCTTCAGGAAGGCAACAGTGACGGTCTTTCAGGTTCGATCGCTGGTGGTGCTGAGCAGCTTTTCGGTGAGAAGAGAGGCCGTGGATATCAGGGCATCCTTGAGAAGATCACAGCGGTATCATCCGTGATCTTCATGGTTCTTGCGCTCGTACTCGTGGTGCTGGCAGGTAAGTAATAAGACCTGGCAGGTACATCTTGATATGTTATCATCGGTAAGAGGCGCTTTTACAGGCGGCCTCTTACTGACGTATATAACGCAATCATACTAATTTAACAGAATGACAAGAATGAGGAGGTTGATCGTATGGAGTTTATTGCGCCTGTGTGTGCAGCTGTTGCTCTGGTAGTAGCATTTGCTCTTGCCAGCTGGGTCAAAGGCTGCGAAGATGGAACAGACAGGATGAAGGAGATCGCTGGACACATCAGAGAAGGTGCGTTCGCGTTCCTCAAGAGTGAGTACAAATTCATGGTCATCGTTGTAGCGATCGTATTCGTACTTCTCTTTTTCTTTGTGAATCAGATCACAGCAGGGCTGTATCTGATTGGAGCAGGACTGTCAGTACTCGCCGGATTCTTCGGTATGTACGTGGCTACGCTTGGTAATGTCAGAACAGCTAATGCGGCTAGAGAGTCTGGAATGTCAAGGGCTCTTAAGGTCGCTTTCAGAAGCGGCGCTGTCATGGGACTGTGCGTTGCCGGCCTCGGCCTGCTCGGTCTTTCAGTAATATTCGTTGCACTTGACTATGCGACAGTAGTACAGTGCGTAACAGGATTCGGCTTTGGAGCTTCCAGCATGGCTCTCTTCGGAAGGGTAGGCGGAGGCATCTACACCAAGGCGGCAGACGTAGGCGCTGACCTTGTTGGTAAAGTAGAAGCCGGTATTCCTGAAGATGACCCTAGAAACCCAGCGGTAATCGCCGATAACGTTGGAGACAACGTAGGAGACGTTGCCGGAATGGGTTCTGACCTCTTTGAGTCATATGTTGGATCGATCATTTCCGCGATCACTCTTGCGGCGGTAGCTGCACAGGACGCGGAGGTATCAGGCGCATTCAGTGAGCAGACAGCAGCTCTGTTCCCGCTGATCCTTTCAGCGATCGGCCTTGCTGCATCAGTTATCGCTGTTCTGTTCGTCCGCGGCGGAAACAATGCGGATCCTGCAAAGCAGCTCGACCTTGCAACATATGTAAGCGCAATTATCGTGATCATCGCATCAATCGTTCTCTGCAACAAGATGCTCGGATCATACAATTATGCGTTTGCTATCATCGCCGGTCTTATCGTCGGAGTAGCGATTGGAAAGATCACAGAGGTCTACACTTCTGCAGACTACAAGTTCGTAAAGCATATCGCTGAGGAATCCCAGACAGGAGCAGCAACAACGATCATCAGCGGCCTTGGTGTCGGCATGATGTCAACGATGCTCCCGATCATCTGCATCGCACTGGGAATCTATGTAGCTTATACATTTGCCGGTGTCTATGGTATCGCTCTTTCAGCTGTAGGTATGCTGTCGATCACAGGTATCACAGTAGCTGTAGACGCTTATGGCCCTGTATCAGACAATGCCGGCGGTATCGCTGAGATGTCTGAGCTTCCTGAGGAAGTAAGGAACATCACTGATAAGCTCGACGCAGTTGGAAATACTACAGCAGCTATCGGTAAAGGATTTGCGATCTGCTCAGCTGCTCTTACTTCACTGGCTCTGTTCGTATCATATGCCAAGGTAGTACAGCTCGACAGCATCGACCTTCTGCACCCGATCGTTATCATCGGACTGTTCATCGGAGCTATGCTTCCGTTCGTATTCTCAGCCCTCACAATGAACTCAGTTGGTAAGGCTGCAAATGAGATGGTTCAGGAAGTACGCCGTCAGTTCAAGGAAGATCCTGGTATCATGAAGGGAACATCAAAGCCTGATTATACAAGATGCGTAAACATCTCAACACAGGCTGCTCTTAAGGAAATGATCGCTCCTGGACTCATGGCTATCATCGTTCCTGTAGTAGTCGGTAAAGTATTCGGAGCTCAGTGCCTGGCAGGACTTCTTGCTGGTGCGCTTGCATCCGGAGTAATGATGGCTATCATGATGAGTAACGCGGGCGGAGCCTGGGATAACGCCAAGAAGTACGTCGAGGAAGGGAACTTCGGCGGAAAGGGTTCTGAGACTCATAAGGCTGCAGTAGTAGGTGATACCGTAGGTGACCCGTTCAAAGATACATCAGGCCCATCTATCAACATCCTCATCAAGCTTATGACGATCGTTTCACTCGTATGTGCTCCTCTGTTCGCAGAAGCACTGCTGACGATCTAAGTCAGATAGCGCGTCATGGGGCCGCAGGCCGCAGGACGGCATAATATAGTATCAAAACCGCGTGCCGGAAGGCACGCGGTTTTTTTGTATAAAGAGCATGCTCATGGTTGATGTGAATGAGTCAGGACGATCAAAGTCGATGTACTTTCTGGTCTGGATCATATAGGTGACCGATAGCTGTAATTCGGTAATAGACTGACTGTTTTCAAGGCTTCGGAACTTTACCATTCAGTGTGTAAGGAAGGAGTCTGAATATAGAAGAAAATGGAAAAAATGGTTGACGTTGTATGGGGAAGTTGTTATGCTCTGTGTCACCAGAAAGGGTCAGGTCAAGTGTGAGCATGAATGCGAGCATGATATGCGCAGAAGGTTTTGATCATGATATGGATCAAAAGATGCGCCGCGGTGTGCTGTTTATCGGATCAGGAGGGGACTTGGGATGGAAACGGTAAGGATAGGAGTAAGGATCAAGGACAGGGACTATAGGAACGCGCTTTTGAGAGGCCTTTCACATGAAAGCAGGGATTTTCAGTTCGCGGTGATAGATGGGGGTGATAATGGGATCACTGAAGATGAATGCCAGATCGTTCTGACAGATGAACAGGAGCCTCATCACGTGCCGGTTATAACCCTTACTTACCATGAAATGTACGATCTTGGATATCGTAAAGACAGGATGGAGATATTCAGGTATGAAGACGCCAGAGTCTTTGTGAACAAGATCATCTACTATTACGCCGAAATGAATGGTATAGATCTGTATTTCCATGGAAAAAGAAAGTGCAGGAAGATCGTGTTTTCGTCAATGAGGGGAGGATGCGGTACGACTGCGGCGGCGATGACTGCTGCAAGGTTCCTGAAATTCAGGTTTGACAGAAAGTCTCTTTTCATTAGTCTCTGCCCGATCGACGGCTCCAGGGAATACACAGGGGCATGCGACGGCGGGAACATGCTGTCACTTCTTTATCACCTGAGTACAGGCGATGACGTACCTCTCTGCAAATTCATATCTTCACAGGACGGCGTGGATCATATTAGAGGGCAGAGAGACAACAGAGCGGCTTCGGAGATGACGATAAAAGAGATGAAGCAGCTGATAAAGCTGATAGACAGTATGGGACAATATGACTTCATTTTCATCGACGTCGGATCGCATTTAAGCTCTCTTGCAAGATTCCTTATGGACGGAGCGGACGTAAGAGTCGTGATGAGGCAGAGAGGCGACAGCACAGACGAAAGAGGCTTTGATGATGGAAGCAGCGGAGCCGTGAGAGTGATAAACGTCATGGCTTTTGACGACGGGAGCGCCGCGGCAAGCACAGATGAAGTGGCTCTCTCATACGACCCGGGATCGTTCGTGGCGGGGGACAAAAGGACATACATCGATATAAGAGGCCGGTATGGAAAGGATATAGGTGTACTCGCGGAGAAGATAATGGGGTGCGCGGATTAGAGATGAACGGAAAGCTGAGGGATATTTACAGAGAAGACCTTAAGAGAGTGCGGACGATCTTTGCGGGGCTGTCGGGATTCGAGCGGGAGACATTCACAGAGCAGTCATACAGGAGAGTCATCGAAGAAGAGGTCATGACAGACTGCAGTCTTACAGTGCCGGAGATAACGGAGCTCGTCGATCAGATATACGCAAGGACGAGGAGCAGGCTGGGAATACTCAAGTCTCTGGTAGATGACGACAGTATAAACGAGATAATGGTGAATGGGACAGACAGCGTTTTTATCGAGGGGAAAGACGGGCTCAGGAAGGTGAACATCGAATTCGACTCGAGAGAAGAGCTGGAAGAGATAATAAGAAACATAGCCGCGTCTGTGCGGAGAGAGATAAACGAGATGAACCCGATCCTGGACGCAAGACTGGAGAACGGCTCCAGAGTGAATGCCGTATTCAAAAACGTCGCCGCGGAAGGGCCGGTGCTGACGATAAGGAAATTCGCGAAAGAGAGGATCACAATAGCAAGGATGATACAAGAGGGGACGCTTACAGAAGAGGCTGCTGAAGCGCTGAAAACACTTGTGCGCTCAGGATATAACATTCTGATAAGCGGCGGCACTTCTTCAGGCAAGACGACATTCCTTAATGCTCTTACCGACTATATCCCGCAAAGTGAAAGGGTGATCGTTATCGAGGACTCCAGAGAGCTGACGTTCAGGAATCTTCCGGATCTTGTTCAAATGGAATGTCACACTGCAAACTCTCAGGGAAACGGCGAAGTCACCATGGAGATGCTGATACGGACGAGCCTGCGTATGAGGCCTGACAGGATAATCGTCGGCGAAGTAAGAGGACAGGAAGTGGCGATGATGCTTCAGGCGATGAATACAGGGCATGACGGCAGCCTTACGACAGGACACGGAAACTCCGCAGCCGGAATGCTAAGACGGCTGGAGGCGATGTATCTTATGTCCGAGGAGATACCTCTTGAAGCAATAAGAGCGCAGATACTTGAAGGTATCGATATATGCGTACATCTTACCCGCACTGGCGACGGGAAGCGCAGTGTTACAGAGATAAGTGAGCTTACAGGATATAAAGATGGCGAATATGTCCTGAACAAACTGTTTGAGGCAGGAGAGAGCATGGAGCTCGTGAGTACAGGAATGAAAATCAGGAACAGGGGGAAGCTAGAGCTCAGCAGGCTTAAAGGGAGATAGTCGATGGATTACAGGTCATACAAGGCAGGGAATGCTGAAAAGATCATGATCATGTTCGCGCTTGCAGTATCACTTTCAGCTGTCGGTGTGCTGTTCTATGACACGCCGCTTGCTGTTCTGGCAGCGCCACTGGTTTTTTTGCCGGCTGTCAAAGCCTATTCATACGAAATGGCTGGGAAGAGGCGGAACCGCCTCAGGAATCAGTTCAGAGATCTTCTGGACTCACTGGCGTCATCATTTGCAGGAGGAAGACATCTCTATGAAGCTCTTGAAGAGGCACGGAAAGAGCTTTCGACAATATATGATGGGGATGACGAGATCTTAGCTGAGATCAGCGGTATGCTTAAAAAAATGGACGATGGGGACACTGATACGGCTGTCATGTCTGATTTTGCCGCCAGATCCGGAATAGAGGATATAGAGGTGTTCGCCAGGGTGTTCAGCGTATGCAGAGAGACGGGCGGAGACATGATCACTGCAATGACGGATGCATCAGGCATGCTGGCGGACAAGATAAAGATAGAGAACGGGATCAGGGCGCTCACTTCTCAAAAGAAGACAGAGGGTATGGTGATAAGCGTGATGCCGGTCGTGGTGATTTTGTTTCTGCGGGCTGTCGCGCCTGATTACATAGATGTGATGTATGGAAGCACAACAGGTATATGTCTTATGACTCTTGCTCTGGCAGCTGCTGTTTACTCGTATTACCTCATAAGGAAGATCACGGAGATAGAAGTATGAAGATCATTCAAAAAGAATTAGGCTCATTCAGGAGCTTTATGTCAGATAGATGGAACAGAAAAACGGCAGTGCTGATAGTTATTGCAGTTATTGCTCTTTCCGTGATCAGTATAGCAAAGGATGCTTTGGGGAAAGCCGTGTACATAGAGGACAGCAGCGGAAAAGTGAGCGGCGTGGTAAGAGATGATGAGAATGCAGCCGCTGTATTTCCATTGAGGATAGAAGCGGATGTAGACGGAAAGAAGCAGAAAAGAGACGTCACGCTGACGATAGACGGAAAGAATAGTGAGAAAAAGGAAGCCGATGAAGAGATGTCAGCAGAATCTTTATTCGATTCAGAACTGTCAGAGATGCTGATGAAGCTATCGAGGAGTGGGGGTAAAAAGATAATGCTGCCGAAGTCACTACCTGGCGGTACGGGTCTTATCTGGCGCAGGGGGAAGAGCAGCAGCTGGCCTGCGCTTATCCTGCTTGCTCCGATACTCATCTGGCTTCTTTATCTTGATGGGGAAAAGAAGAAACGAGATAGATCAAGGGAGAAGACAGACAGCGTGGAGCGCGAGCTTCCTGCATTCAACGATCAGCTCCTGCTTCTGCTTGGATCAGGACTGATATTCAGAGATGCCTTCCGGAGGATCGCTGACGGATACAGGAGCAGAACCAGGAAAAGCTTTTTCCAGCAGGAGATAATCGGAATAGAAGACGAGACAGAACAAGGAGTATCTGACATAGTGAACGTTATAACCAGGCAGTCTGAAGCGATGGGAGTGAGCCAGTTCTCAAGACTTGCTGGAGTCATAAGGGACAATCAGCTCAGAGGGACGGATATAAGCGGGAAGCTGAAGACTGAAAGTGAGATCCTCTGGGATCTCAGAAAACGAAATGCGGAAGAGAAAGGAAGGCTCGCTGAGACAAAGCTTACACTTCCTCTCGCGATATTATTGCTCGTGCTGGTGCTGGTAACTGCAGCACCGGCGATGATACAGGTACAAGGAGGGTAATAGAGATGATGAGATGTTATGGGAGAAAAGGAACTGGATATCATTCAGAAAGAATGGATCAGAATAAACTGAAAAGGATAAGCGGCGATGGATCGTTAAAACAGAAAGCAGCCGGCGTGATAACGAGCATGCTCACAAATAAAAAAGGAATGGAGATGGTACAGGTAGCTATTCTTATAGCTTTAGCGGTAGCTCTCGGAATAATCTTCAGAACAGAGATAACCAAATTCGTCAATAACACGTTCAGCACGCTGAACAGCTGAACCATGCCGGAAGGGAGCTCAGAGATGCAGTGTGTGAACAAGAAAGGGGAAGAATTCGTAGAAGCTGCAATAGTCCTGCCTCTGGTCATTCTGACGATGCTCAGCATGATAACAGTAGCGGTATATCTGTTCAGGTATGAGATCATCCAATCCAAAGCGCATACGGAACTGGCACGAAAGGCTGCGGGATCTGAACAGGTATTTGGGATCAAGACGGAAAATGCATCTTATTCGATCAGGTCCAGAGGACTGTTCAGTAAAGCTTTGAGTAAAGAAAAGACGCTCAAGATGTACGTTATCAATCAGTCAGAAGCAGTCATGCTGGGAGAGCTTGCAGAATGATCAGGAACAAAAAAGGATCTGTAACTGTGTTCATAATGCTTTTCATGGTCAGCCTTATGATGATGTTCCTTGTCTTTATCAGAGAGTCAAAAAACGCAGCGGTCAAAGGATCATTCGGCGCTCTTGGGGTTATGTGGTGCGACTCGATCCTGGCAGAGTATGACCTCAATCTTCAGGATAGGTATGATATATTCGCGTTTTACGGACTCCAGCCGGAGATAGAAGGAAAGCTCAGATATTACGCGGGCAAGTCCGTTCTGAAAAAGAAATATGTCAGTATGTCCGGAATAGAGAGCTCTTTGTCAGAATACTCTCTTATAGATATAGATAATTTCCGGGATCAGGTAACAAGAGCATCAAAGATGAGGCTTGCGGGGAAGCTCCTTGGTAAGGCAAATGAATTCGAGAGTCACGGTCCGGAGCAGCCCAGGACTGAATCTGCAGGGGACATTATGTCAGATCTTCCATCGGGCGGCTCAACATCAGGCTTATCAGCATCCGCGTTCAACAGTGCAGTAGAGAGCGCCGGGTCGATCACTGACGTGGTCAGGAAAGCAGGTGACAGGTTTCTGGAGAATGAATACGCATTCATGTATTTCAAAGACAGATCAGATGATAAGGACATAGGAAAGACGTTTCTGAATTATGAGATCGAGTATCTTCTTTGCGGACGGAAAAGTGATGAAGCTAATGAAGCTGAGATGAGGCTTAAGATAGTTGCGATAAGGCTCATTTTCAATACTCTGTTTGCTTTGAAGGATCCTGAGATCAATTCAGAGACGCTTGCTGCGGCAGAAGTGATAACGCCTGGTCCTGCAGTTCCTGTGACGCAGAAGATACTGCAGGCAGGCTGGGCAGCATGTGAGAGTGTAAATGATTATAACCTTCTTGTAAACGGTAAGAAAGTGCCAATGTATAAGGATAAAGTGTCATGGGCGCTTGATCTGGAATCCGTTATAAAAGGAGGCATCAGAGAGCACGAAGAAGGCGATGAGCCGGAGATGAAGGAAGAGGTGCCGTGCGTTGATCCGGGAAACGAGCATGGTGAGGAATACGGCGATTACATACGGGCGATGCTTTATCTTATGGATGAGAATCTGATGCTGCTAAGGATGATGGATCTGATGCAGATAAACATGAGATACTGCCATTATGCCGATTTCAGGATAAAAGAGTATAATACAGGACTCAGGGCTGTGTTCCATGTTAATGGTGGAGACTATGAGATCGAGAGAAAATACTAGAATGAATCCAATAGAGTGTGTAAAAAAAGCAGCTGGTGCAGCACTGAACAGGCGAGGCATGTACATAGTTGAGGCTTCTGTCATACTGCCGCTGTTCATAGCTTCCATGGTCATGGTTATAAGCACGATACCTGTTATATCGACATGTGAGAAGATCGTCTTCTCGTGTGCTGATGAGCTTAGACTTGATGCCGCAAGGTCGGGATTTGCAGAGAGCCACATCTTATTCCCGGCATCAGCAATGGCTAGAGTTATATCCGAAAATGATGGAATATCAATGTTTGTAGTCACTTCTTACAGGACTGGAGTAAGTGAAGAAGGAATAGATGATCTGATAGAAACAAGCTTTTCTGCCGTATTCAAAAACAGCGTTTCGCTGATTCAGGTTAACGGTATAAAGTTTACTGGTAATATGGCCTCGAGGGCTTTTACCGGCTCATATCACAAGGTCGGAGATGAATACGATGGAGAAAAAGTGTTTGTTTACCCCAGCCGCGGGACCAGATATCACCATGAAGGGTGCAGGTATCTGGAAGCACACTGTCACATGACTATACTTACCGAAAGCATATTGAGCAGATTTCACGCATGTCCGCTTTGCGGTGCGAAAGATGCGCATATTGGTCAGAGCATTCTGGTATTTGAAAGAAGCGGCGAGGCATATCATCTGCCTGACTGCAGGCAGGTGGAGAAAGAGAAGTATTACACAGAGACAACAAAGTCGAGTGCAGAGCGCGCAGGATATACAGCATGCTCAGTATGTGGTTGATCACCCATAGAAAACGGATACATTGATCTATCAAACGGGGAGTTGAAATGAACGATGAGAAGATAGAGATCATATATCACGATTCAGAGCTTGAACCATTCCGTCAGGATATACTTGCAAGTAATCTTTGCGATATATTCCTGCCGGTGTCTTTCATTCAATCTGACGGATACGTCGGTGCTGTGTATGACATGCATGGATATGACTATTATCCGAGCATCAGGAACTTCAGGGCAAGCACGCTGATCGCAATAGTTACATCGATAATGGAGAAGAGCAGACAGGCTGACAGAAGATATTTTTTTACATCGGAATACAGCCTTGATCCCAACCTTGTGTTCGTGAATACCAGGATACCCGACGCGGCTTTGATATATAAGAAGACAAGGCCGTCGAACAATGCGGCAGTACTGGAAGACCTGAAGCGTCTGCTACAGCCGGAGAACGCAGAGATCAGGGGAGTGGATTATGTACGCAAAGCGAAGTTCATACTGACAGATTACTCACGAAGCTTTGAGATCATAAGGCACGATCTGATGGCAATAGGAACGGAGGCATATAGAGCAGAATGCTGAGACCAGGCTGAAATATCCAGAATAGAAAGAATTGGACTCCATAAGAACAATATTGCCTGTGATATTCTTTGATGATAAAATAAACAGGCAAAGTGCTGATAGTGATTTTTATACATTACTGGAGGTCCAGCTATGAAAAAAAGCACAGCTATTATTCTTGCACTGGTATTAACGCTGTCGATGGTACTTCTTCCAGGATGTACGACTTCTGCAAAAGCGACGACATGGTACGTAAAATATTGTGAGTACTGGAAAATTGCTAAAAAATCAGCTAAGATCAAAGGCGATAAACTGTACTTAAAAGGGAAATGGGAAAAAGTCTCCAAAAGGTTTGATTCAGCAAAGGAAAAGAAGATCAGGTGAAGTCGTTGAAGCAATAGTCTCATTGAACTGAAATTTATGAGAGAAATAAAGCCCTGCAGCATCAGCTGCAGGGCTTTTCAGTTTAATGATACTTTATGTTATTTCCACTTGATCGTGTAGTATCCGGAAGACTTGCCCTCTGGAGTTACTTTGATATAGTATGTATGCTTGGCTTTTCTGTTCAATGTACCTGTAAAAGTATCTTTACTGTAATCAGTCTGCCATGTCAGCATAGACGTTGCATCGTACCATTTACCTGCTGATTTGTAATAGACTTTGAAATTAAGAGCATAATTGATCTTGTTAGCCTTTACATAGATCTTGGTCTTCTTCTGCTTGTTTGTGATCTTGAACCACTGTGCTTTCTTGTTTCCTCCAACAAAAAGACCTTTTACAGTCTTGTTCTTCTTTATTGTTTTAGCTTTCTTCTTGCTGGAGCCACATTTTGAAGCAGCGACTTTTGAGTTCGTGTATTTCACTACACCAACATAATTGCCGTCAGCATCCTGTACCTTAGGCATGAGATAGACTCTCAGGAAATATGTTTTTCCTTTTTTCACGCCATAGTGTACTTTGTTCATAAAAGAATTAGTGTTATCAGGATCGATATAATCTCCTGAACTATAATATCCTATAGATAGCACTTTCTTGTTTGCATCACAAAGGGTAACATAACACATGAAATCTGCCGTAAATGTGATCGTTCCTGTTTTTGATGGCTTGATCTTGATGTGGGTGACAGCTTCTGAATCGTAAGTGCCTCTCCATCTGATCGTTGTCTTAGTGTTTTCATCAATACTGACGTCATTAAATTCACCGGCATATGTCTGTACTGTAGTTGCTGCCATAATAATGATCAGCACAGCTGCTGCCAGTATTACAGCTATTCCCGTCTTAATGCAATATTTGTTCATGACTTCTCTCATCCTTTCCTCAAACAGTTATAGCCTGTATCTTCATTATATGTCCTGGTATAATAAAAGACAATCAAATTTCGCACTTTGATCTGTCATCACGATGAAATTACGATCAGCATGCAGATCTCATAGAAAACAAAAAGAAACAGGCATGAGCCTGCTTCCTTTTAGTGATAAATCTGATTTGGAGGATTGATTGATGTTTGATTCTCTTTAACTATTGTTTTCTGTAGTATAATGATTTTATATTAAAGTATAATTAAGAATAAAATTTAAGAAATAAAAAAATTATATTTGTATAAAACATTAAAAGAAAGAGTGGGTACATGAGCAGAAACGCAGCGATCATAGGCGGCGGGAACGCGGCTGAGCTGCATGCAGCAGCACTAAAAGCCTGTGGAGCGGAGATAGCGGCAGTCGTGACTGAGAATCAGAAGACCGCAGAAGATTTTGCTGATAAATGGGGAATTCCTGAGTGGGGGACTGATCTTGAGCTGGCGCTGGACGACCGGATAGATTCAGTCCATATCTGCACGCCTCCGCCGTTCCATGGCAGCTATATGAAAGCCGCTCTCGATGCGGGCAAAGATGTGATCTGTGAAAAGCCGCTCTGTTTCAGCTCTGATGAAGGTCACGAACTGGCTGAGCTTGCTGAAAGATCCGGTCGTGTATGTGCAGTCGATTTTAACGTCCGCTATCAGAAAGCGGTAAAAAGAGCCAGGGAACTTGTACGGGGAGGAGCGTTCGGAAGGCCTCTTGTGATCCACGGCTGTTATCTGCAGGAATTCCATATTCTCCCGGCTCCATATCACTGGAGGTACGATCCCGAGCTTGCGGGCGACATGAGGGCAGTAACAGAGATAGGGAGCCACTGGATAGATGCCGTGCAGTATATATCAGGTGATAAGATAACCGCAGTATCAGCCAGTTTCGCCGATTTCTTCCCGGATCGTATCATTCGTGACGGTGTGATGGAAAAGGCGGATGATGCGGGCAAAGATGATACCGGGCATCTGATCCATGTGAAGAGCGAAGACGCCGCCTGCCTTGTGTTCCGGTTTGAAGACGGAGCCATCGGAAATCTGACGCTTTCAGAGATATCGCACGGAAGAGCTAATCGTCTGGCGCTTGAGATAACCTGTGAGAATGGAAGCCTGTGGTGGAACGAGGATGATTACGATGTGCTCTATACTGCTGTAAAAGGCGAAGGAATAAAGGCAGAGCGATTTGAGTGCGAGGATGGATTCCAATACACATTTGCGTCTCTTATGAGGGATTTCTTTAATAAAAAGAATTATCCGACTATATGTGAAGGCGCGCAGGTAGTAGACGTATGCAACGCAGCGAAGATCAGCGCTGCGCATGGTTCTGCATGGACGGAGGTCAGGACAAGATGAGACGCGAAGACATCACAGCAGAGCAGATAATAGAAAAACTGGGGATGGTTCCGCTTACTCAGGAAGGCGGCATGGTACTCGAGGCATATAAAAGCAAGGCCAGAACTGATGCAGGGAAGATGGCCGGCAGTGCTATTTACTTTCTTCTGAGAGATCAGGCTTTTTCGTCATTGCACAGGCTTGCAGGCGATGAGATGTATCATTTCTATCTGGGCGATCCTGTGGAACTCACTGAGCTTCTTCCGGACGGATCTGTGAAGACAACTGTACTCGGAAGCGGCATTCTAGATGGGGAATGCGTTCAGCACCTCGTTCCGGCAGGGAACTGGCAGGGTTCGCGTCTTAAAGATGGCGGAAGCTGGGCGCTTCTAGGTACAACGATGTGCCCCGGATATACTGATGACATCTATGAGCATGGAGATCGTGACTCACTGATCAGAGAATATCCATCTGCTGCTGATGAGATACTCAGACTGACAGGCGACCCGGTGTACTGATAAGACACAGTCAAGTGGTGCTGATATGATAACTGATGAGATAAGAGAAGAGCTGTTTAAGCTGCAGGACTTGAAATATCGGGATTTTCAAGTAAAGCTGATCCCCGGCATGGATTCCGATCACATGATAGGAGTGCGGACGCCAGATCTTCGCAGGCTGGCCAAGCAGATGTCAGGCAGGGCGGATATATCAGAATTCCTGAACGACCTTCCTCATACGTTTTTTGAGGAGGATCAGCTGCATGCTTTCATTGTTTCCGGAATGAAAGACTATGATGAATGCATGAACAGGCTGGAGATCTTTCTGCCTTATGTCGATAACTGGGCGACATGCGATCAGATGTCTCCTAAAATATTCCGAAAACATAAAGCCGAGCTGCTCGTTCATATCCGTGTGTGGATCAGGAGTACAAAAGTCTACACGTTACGGTTCGGTGTGAGCATGCTCATGCAGCACTTTCTCGATGAGGATTTTGATCGCATATATCCCGAGATGGTCGCACATGTCCGGTCGGATGAGTATTACGTCAGAATGATGATCGCATGGTATTTTGCGACCGCAATCGCCAAACAGTACGATGAAGCGATAACGTACCTCGAGCATCAAAGTCTCGATACATGGACTCACAACAAAACTATCCAGAAGGCTGTAGAAAGCTTTCGTGTGACCCCGGAGCATAAAGCATATCTGAAAACGCTCAGGATCAGGTGATTCTTTTTTCATAGTGCAGATTGCACACCAGTTCGGTCAGGTTATATGGTATACTTATAAAAAAGTATGATCCTCACGGTAAGATATAGAAAGGGGATAGATATGGATAATATTATGAATGCTTTTAAGGAGTTCTGGACAGGATCCGGGAACTTTGAAGGAAAGATGAGCAAGGAGGAGTTCTGGCAGCAGATATGGCCGAACGCGGTCCCGGGCCTGATACTCTATATACTCTCGATGACTCTGGGACGAGATCATCATTTTATCATGATAGTATTCAGCATATACTATCTGGTGTTCCTGATCCCGCTTTTCTCGGCAATGTCAAGAAGACTGAATGACGCCGGATGTTCACGCTGGAATATGATCTGGTTCTTCGTGTCTTGCATAGGCTGGATCATTCTGGCGTACAAGCTGTCAAAGCCAAGCGTGATGCCTCAGTTCTCATCTGGCGCAGCAGGCCCTGCAGTATATCCTGTACAGACTTCGGATAAACCATCAGATGCTGCGCCTGCTCCAGTTCAGCAGGCAGCGCAGGTGAACTCCGAGCCGGCAGCAGAGCAGACAGAGAACGTACAGGATGCCTATCTTGAAAAGTATAATGTAGGAACCAGGCATGATACACTTTCGAAGGCGAGCGCATACTGGATGATCGAACGCCCGGGGATGACAGTAAAGCCGCAGTTCACTATGTACAGACTGGCATCTGCCGATGATGCTGAAGCGGCGCTGCTGGAGATGCCGTTCATACATAAAGCCGAGGATTCCGGGAATCTTATCTGCGACCGGCTGATGACATACGGCTATTATGATACCGGAGACGGATCTGATCTGCCGTATGAGGCTCTTATCGCAGGTACTGACTTCACGCTAGATGAATATAAAAAAGCGGAGCAATCGTTTGAGGATCATGGCGGAAAGCTTAAAAATCATCTTGAGCCTTCAGCTTCGGTCAAGGCGCCTGCAGCTGACGGAGACGCTTCTAAAGTAGTGTATAGCACTACGGAGAAGGGCAATGACGGAGTGAGCGTATATGAAGTATACAAGGCTCCGGACAAGGCATGTGCAATAGCGTTCCTGAAAAAGAGGCCTGTTACACAGAAAATGTATTACATCGTTGTTGATACGCCGGAAGGAAGCTTTGGGAGAGATATAAACGGACTGTATCAGGAGTAAGACAGGGCACTGCATTCACTGCAGCCACAATAGATAAGAAGTAAAAATCCGGCAGACACGTATGTCTGCCGGATCTTTTCTTGAAGTATTCCCTATATGAAAGGGGAGCCGAGCTATTCTTCCTCAGCAGGTGCTTCTTCAGCAGGAGCTTCTTCAGCAGGAGCAGCTTCCTCTGCAGGTGCTTCTTCAACAGGAGCCGGTGCAGCTTCCTCAACAGGAGCAGCTTCCTCTGCAGGTGCTTCCTCAGCTGGTGCAGCTTCTTCAGCAGGTGCTTCCTCAGCAGCCTCAGCCTTTTCAGCATCAAGATCCATAGCATCCTTGATGGAGAGGCTGATCCTCTTCTTCTCTGAGTTGATCTCAAGGATCTTCGCCTGTACGACCTGACCCGGAGTAAGCTCGTCGTTTATGTTCTCGACACGCTTGTTGGCGACTTCAGAGATGTGGCAGAGTCCGTCAAGACCAGGCTCGACCTCTACGAATGCGCCGTATTCCTTAAGCTGTACGACCTTACCGGTTACGGTATCACCGACATGATATTTCTCATCGATGACAGTCCATGGCTCAGGTGTGATCTGCTTAAGTCCAAGCGAGATTCTTTCTTTATCTCTGTTCTTGTCCAGGATCTTAAGATCAAGCTTCTGGCCGATCTCCAGAGCTTCACTTGGGTGATTGATCTTTCCCCATGAGATCTCTGAGATGTGCAGCAGTCCGTCGATCCCGCCGAGATCTACGAATGCGCCGTAGTTAGCGAAACGCATTACTGTACCTTCAACGACGTCGCCGACGTTCAGGGTATCCCAGATCTCATCGATCTTCTTCTGCTTCTCCTCCTGCAGAACTGCTCTATGTGAGAATACAGCTCTGTTTCCTCTGCGCTCATCAACTCTTGTTACCTTGACGGTAAGAGTCTGGCCGAGGAACTCCTCAGGATTTGTAACAAATCTGTTTGAAAGCTGTGAAACAGGGATGAATCCGGATGCTTCCTTGTAGTAAGCAACCACTCCGCCCTTGACCACTCTTGAGACCTTGACTTCGATAGTTGACTTATTCTCGAGAGCCTCCTTGATCTCATTCCAGTGCTCGCTGATCTCCAGCTTTTTCTTTGACAGCAGCAGTCCGCCGTCATTGTCATCTGTCTTGATGACCTTTGCTTCGATCTCATCGCCGACTTTGAACAGATCTGAAAGTGTCTGTCCTTCTTCGAGAGAAACCTCGTTAGGATAGAGGATGCCGTCTTTCTTGCATCCGAGGTTCACGATCACTTCAGAGTCATTGACCTGATCGACCTTGCCCTTTACGATGTCGCCGCTTCTCGGAAGTCTCAGAGATGCCTCAACATCTTCCATAACGTCTTCCATACTTGTAACTTCTTTTGTGTTGTCACTCATTGCAGTAGTAACCTCCTTAATTTCACGTTCAGGCGTCGATGCACCTGCCGCAACCCCTATTTTATAATATTTTCTTAATTCTTTCAACGGTAAATCGCTTAAATTTTCAATAAAATATGTATGTTCGCATTCTTTTTCACATATCTCGGCAAGCTTTCTTGAATTTGACGAATTGCTGCCGCCTATTACGATCATACAGTCTGATTCTTTCGCAAGCCTGGCTGCAGCTTCCTGCCGCTCCCTTGTGGCATTGCAGATCGTGTTGTTGATCTCACAGTCCACACCTTTGCTTTCGAGCATGCTCACTATCTGCTCCAGTGTCTCACGCTTGCTCGTCGTCTGACAGACTATGAATGCAGAGCCTTGATCAAAATCTTCGGCGTCGTCACTGCTCCCGCAGATGAATGCGCTGTCGCCGCACCAGCCGTTTATCCCCTTGACCTCCGGATGAGTGCTGTTTCCGACGATGATTATATTCTTTTCTTCTTTGTAGGCATTGCTTACGAGTTTATGTATTCTTGTGACAAAAGGGCAGGTCGCGTCGATGACATTAAATCTTCTCTTCTCAGCTTCTTTATAGAAAGACTCAGGCTCGCCGTGCGACCGTACGATCACGGTAGAGCCGTCAGGGATCTCATTAAGATCGTCGGTGATGATGAGGCCTTTCTTCATAAGATCCTCATTCACCGATCTGTTATGAATTATCTGCCCGAAAGAATAGACTGCTTCATCCGGCGCAGAATCTTCTATGACCTTTTCAGCAGTCTCGATAGCCTGCTTTACTCCAAAGCAGAATCCCGAGTGCTCAGCAATTCTGACCATAATCACTCCTGAACAATATACTTGATATTCTGGTTAGCTGGTAACGCGGTTAGTATCCCAGAAAGATCTTGAGAACAGAACGAAGAAGCCAAACAACTCCAGCTTTCCTGCTATCATGACAAAAGTGGCGAACCATCTGAGCGGCGGTGAGAACAGCGCGAAGCTGCCGCTTTTGACGAGTCCGAAGCCTGTACCGTTGTTCGTAAGACATGCAAGTGAAGCTGTGAATGATGTTTCGATACCAAGATCCTGAAGTGAGAATACAACTGCAGCTACCACAAGAACAGCGAAGTAGAGCAGCGTAAGTACTGTGATAGAGGCTACACGGTCTGCCGGAATTGCCTTTCCATTCACGATAACAGCTCTCATCGATTTAGGATGGATACGCTTATAGAAACCGCGGACAACGACCTTGAAGAGAATTACTGCTCTGTGGACCCTGAGACCACTTGCCGTTGAGAACCCGCATCCTCCGATCAGCGGCAGGAATATAAGGATAGTTCTCGAGAATGTCGGCCAGCTGTTGATATCGGAGAGGGTAAATCCAGATGTTGACGCGTATGAGACAGTCTGTACGAACGCATTACCGATAGAAGATACTGCAGTATATCTGCCGTCGATCCACAGCGGCAGCGCGATAGCGATGGTACAGGCAGCTATTTCAATGAGATAAAGCTTTATCTCATAGTTATGAAATGCAAGCCTGAACTTTCTTGTATATATCAGATAGTAGACAACGAAATTAAGCGACGCCAGAATGGTGAATATAGTCATGATGAATTTCATGCGTGCTGTCAGATCGAAGCTCCCGCTTGCAGCTGAAAGGTCGATTATTCCTGACGTACTCATAGTTGAAAGAGAATTCACCAGAGCATAGTAAGGCGTCATTCCCTGGCTTATCAGCAGTGTCAGCTCCACCAGGGCAAGAGCGATATAGACAGTCAGAAGGATCCTGGCTGTATCACTCACCTTGTTTCCGAGCTTCTCGAAATTAGCACCCGGAAGGTCCTGCGCAACGCTCTTCTGGCTGCCTATGCCAAGCTTCTGGAAAATAGATACAGTAAGGAATATCATGACGAAGCCGCCCATGAAATTCATCTCTGATTTCCAGAGTATCAGTGAGAACGGAAGCTCGCGCTTATTAAGGACAAAAGCGCCTGTGGTAGTCCATCCTGACGCGGATTCGAACCACGCGTCAGTGAAAGAATAGCCGTATCCTGCCGCCAGATAGGGGATCGCCCCGATAAGTATCGCGCAGAACATGCTGACTATCACGAACAGAAAACCGTCTCTTGACCTGAGCCTGCTGTCGATGCTGGGTACGAATCTTCTGATAAGGAGTCCGGCAGCGACAATGACAGAACCTGTTACCGCAAAAGCTATCATGCACTTATGTTCGTTATGAAGAGCAGCACTGACCAGAGGCAGGATCATGGTCGAGCCTTCGATCATGAAGATGATGCCAAGCAGCCTTACGAGCTGATTCTTATTTACAAGATATAGATTCTGTGTAAATCTCATATGCACCTCTTTATGCCTTGTCAGGATTCCAGTAATGCGGCGAGAACAGCATGAAGAATGTGAACAGTTCAAGCCTTCCTGCGATCATCAGCAGCGCCAGGATTATCTTGGAGAAATCCGAGAACATCGAGAAATTGTCTGCAGGCCCGATCATGCCGAATCCAGGCCCTACGTTGCCGATGCATGTAAGGACTGACGTCAGCGTCGTGACCAGATCAAAGCCATTGAGCGATATCAGGAGCATGCTCACCGCTACTACGAGTATGTAGAAGAAAATGAAATTTGCTATGTTGGTAACAACTTCCTGCTGAACAGGACGGTTGTTGACTTTGATCGTATAGATCCTGTTGGGATGTATCTTAAGAGCTACGCCCCTGCGTATCAGCTTGAGGCAGATCATGATCCTGAGGACTTTGATGCCGCCTCCGGTAGATGATGTAGACGCTCCTATGAAATACAGGAAGAAAAGCACCATCTGAGTGAAAGTAGGCCACAGTGTGAAATCATCAGTGCCGTATCCGGTAGTGGTTATCATGCCGAGTACGTTGAATACAGATGAAGTGATGCATTTGAACAGGTCTGTGAAAGTTCCTGTAACCATCAGAGATACTGTTACGAGGACGCTTGGGACCGCTATGAAGGCAAGATACCAGCGGAGTTCCTCGTCTTTCAGCATAGCGCGGATGCCGGAACGGAACATTACGAAATACAGGTTAAAGTTAACCCCGCACATCATCATGAAAACGATGATGACCCAGCGTACATAGGGGCTGGTAAAGTGCCCGATATTATCACCATAGCTGGAGAATCCGCCTGTTCCTACAGTTCCGAATGAGTGGACGAGCGCATCGTATAGATTCAAACCGCCAAAAAGAAGCAGTATTACTTCAACGACCGTGATGCCGAAATAGAGCAGATATAGGTTTCTTGCTGTATCTGAATACTTCGGAGTAAGCTTGTCCATGGTTGGACCCGGAGTCTCTGCGCTGGCGATGAGCTGACCTTCGATCCCGATGTTCGGGAGCACTGCAGTAACGAAAACGATGATCCCCATGCCGCCCAGCCAATGGCTGAATGAGCGCCAGAAGAGCATCGATTTAGGTAGTGATTCTATATCTGTAAGAATTGAGGATCCTGTGGTGGAGAATCCTGAACACATCTCAAAGAATGCGTCTACGTAACTGGGTATCGCACCGGATATCGTAAGAGGCAGAGCACCGCCCAGAGAAAACAGCAGCCACGCTAAAGTAACGATAAGAAAGCCGTATCGCATCTTGATACTGATCTTAAGGTCTCTGGTAGACATGGTGAGTATTCCGCCGATAGCAGCAAAAACGAATATGACTCCGGCGAAGCTTGCCATGGATGTAGGCTCTTTGTAAAGGACGGCCACTATGAAAGAGGGGATCATGCTCACACCAAGCAGGAGGAACAGGAGCCCCGTAAGTCTCATCGCGGTTCTGGCACGCTGGTTCATATCAGTTCCTCTTAGGCTTCATGAGCTTCTCGATGTCACCTATTCCGGATAGCAGATTGAGCAGGATGACCCTGTCGTTCAGCCTGATCACTGTATCGTCATCCGGTATTATGACCTTGTTTCCCCTGTGGATAGCTGCGATCAGCACGTCATCAGGGACGTCGAGGGATCTGATAGGAACACCAACGATCTGCATCTTGGAATTGACGATGATCTCCATTATCTCAGCCTGTCCCTGGATAAGCACTGAAGAAATGATCTTGTTGGATCCCTGAATATATCTCAGGATGTTGCTTGTCGTGATATCAAGTGGATTGAGGACCATATCGACACCCATCTGAGAGATGAGGTCCTGATAGTTCTCATGGCTCACTTTGCTTATTACGTCATTTATGCCATGCTTCTTTGCTGTCAGAGCAAGAAGCAGGTTCTCTTCATCGTAGCCTGTGGCGGTTATGAATGCATCCATGCTGTCCATGTTTTCTTCTTCGAGCAGATCGATGTCTGTTCCTTCGCCATGGAGCACCATAACGTTATTGAGATTCGTCGCAAGATATCTGCAGCGGTCAAGATCGCGCTCTACGATCTTCACAGATGATCCGTATTCCTCAAGCTTCTGTGCAAGATAGAATCCGGTCTTTCCGCCGCCGATGATCATGACGTTGTTGAGACGTATAGTCTCATCCTCTTCGTGGATTTTCTTGTGCAGCTGAGAGATCATCTTCTTGTCGCCGATCGCGTAAAGAATGTCGTTTTCTTTGATCTCATCATTTTTATGCGGCAGTATGACTTTACCGGCACGTGAGATCGCTGCGATAAGAATGTCAGGCATAGCCTCACGGATATCCGACATCGTAAGCCCTATCAGCGAAGGATATTTCTCGGCGGGGAACTCTGTCAGAGCGATCCTGCCGCTTGTGAAGATACCATTGCTCAGAGCATATTTTTCAACAAGATATTTGTATATCTCAACCGTGATAGCCATGTCAGGGTTCACGATAGAGTCGATGTCCATCGCTTCTCTTATGAAGTCGAACTGATTCATGTGCTCAGGATCACAGACTCTTGCGATAACATGTTTGCATCCGAGCTTCTTTGCGAAAGAAGCGATGACGATGTTGGTCTCGTCACTTCCTGTAGAAGCGAGCAAAAACTCAAAGTTTTCGATCCCCAGTTCTTCGAACACTGAGATCCTTCTTGCGTCTTCATTTACGGTCATGACGTCGAGCTGTTGGGCAAGATGCTCCAGAGCTGCGTCGTTCTTATCGATAAGGGTGACAGCGTAATCTCCGTCCGCAAGCGCTTCAGCGACCTTGCTCCCGAGTTTGCCGCACCCTACTATTGCTACATCCATCATTTTGGATCGAACCTCTTTTCTGTCAGATACTACAAAATCTTATTGTATCCCTGAATGAGCTTTTTTGCAATATCAAAATCTGTCTGTTATTATATGATCAGATGAATAAAGAGATGGGCAGTATATATGAATGAAGAAAAACAGATAATGAATAAAGCAAAACATATTAAGATGATCGCGCTTGACCTTGACAGGACGACGCTGAGAGAGGACGGAACCATTCCGATGAGAACAGCTGACGCGCTGAACCGTGCCGGGGAGCAGGGCATACAGACAGTGATCGCGACAGGGAGGGTGCTTGATGCTCTTCCTGAGTCCCTTTCTATGCTTAAGTATGTGAAATACTATATATGCTCTAATGGAGCAGCAGTGTTCAGGCTGAATGGAAGAGGAAGCTGTCCGGAGCTTCTTCATGAAAAGTGTCTGGAACCTGAAGCCGTTGAAACAATGACGGATCTCGTAAAAGATGCAGGACTGATGTTCGAGTCTTTCACAGGCGGACAGGCATATATAGGAAAAGATTATTATGAAAAGGTAGAAAAAGGTCTCATCATGTATAGAGGCAGAGATTATGTGTTGAAGACAAGGAGACCTGTGGATGACATTTTCGGCTTTACGATCAAGCACAGAGACAAGATAGAGAACCTGAATGTGTTCTTTCCGAACCAGGAAGAGAAGAATAGATTCCAGCCGCTCCTCGCTGCGATACCTGATGCGACTCTTACATCTTCTGTTCCATCTAATTATGAGCTTGGAGGAAAAGGTGTCAGCAAAGGCGCGGCGCTGCGCTTTCTGATGGATCTTGAGGGAATATCATCAGAGGAGCTGATGGCTGCAGGAGACAGCCCTAACGATATAACTATGCTTGAACTGGCAGGTGTCTCTGTAGCAGTCGATAATGCGGAAGAATCTGTAAAACAGGTATGCAGCTATATCGTCTCTTCGAATGAAGATGCGGGTGTGGGAGAAGCGGTAGAGAAGTTCGTGCTGGGAGAATAACTGTGATGATTTTGATATAACGGTAAGACCTTTCATAAATGTTTTGATGAAGTAAGAAAGGGCTGTTGCTTAAAGTGCCTGTACCGGCGCTTTTGCAGCAGTCCTTTTTTTGTTGTCGGCGGGTCACAGACAGGGTCGAATTAAGTCGTTTTTTATACACGCTTTTTTTATAGACACTCTATGGGGAAAATGTTAGTAATGAAGCAGGGTAGAGCGGGGATACTGATCCTGGGGGAGAAGGGAGAGATATGAATGACAGAAAACTACTTGGAAAGATAGGTGAGGATCTCGCTGTTTCATTACTTTTTGCCGAAGGATATACGATAATGGACAGGAATTTCAGGTCTCATTTCGGGGAGATAGATATCGTATGTGAGAAGGATGGAACAGTATATTTTGTCGAGGTGAAGACGAGAACGAGTGATATCTTTGGTGAACCGGACGAGGCCGTGAATAGTGTCAAGCAGTACAGGATGAAAAAGACTGCAGAATTCTACATGGTCAGAAAGAAGATAGATGCGGAAGTCACTTTTAAGATCATAGAAGTAATGATACGTGAGACTGATGATGCTCTCATGTGAGTGTGATAAAAGAACGTCAGAAGGGGGGGTATATGATATCCAAGGTTTTTTCAGCTGTGATCAAGGGAATAGAAGCAGTACCGGTCACGATCGAAACTGACATAGGACGCGGTCTTCCGGGTTTCATAATAACAGGTCTGGCTGATGCGACGGTTAAAGAAGCTGCAGTCAGAGTGAGAGCAGCGATAATGAATTCGGGCTTCAGGTTTCCAAATGGAAAGATAAGCATAAACATCGCGCCGGCAGGTATAAGAAAAAGAGGAAGCGCTCTTGATCTCGGGATAGCGATAGGCATATTGACTGCATCGGGTCAGATCCTGGGATCCAGACTCAGCAGGTACATAATAGCCGGAGAGCTGTCTCTGGACGGCTCCGTTTGCCCGACTCCAGGCATACTCAACATAGCAGATGAGGCGGCAAAGTGCGGGAGATCGGCAGCAGTGCCTGCTGCAAACCTTAAAGAGGCTGCTATCATCCGCGGTCTTGAAGTGTATCCTGTGAATAATCTGAGAGAGATGGCTGATCATCTTAATTTGTCATATGAGATCGCCCCTGTTACGAGCGCTGACGTTGAAAATGCAGGCCTGGAATATACCAGGAATAATGATGCTGTGGATTTCAGCGATGTAAAAGGGCAGGAGCAGGCGAAAAGAGCTCTGATGATAGCCGCTGCAGGCGGCCATGGTGTCCTGATGACAGGAAGTCCATCTACCGGGAAGACCATGCTCGCAGAGCGGATACCGGGTATAATGCCGCCGATGTCATATAAAGAGATAATAAAGACTACAGAAGTATACTCTGCAGCAGGGCTTCTTTCAGAAGAGATGCCATTTATAAATGAAAGGCCATTCAGAAGGCCTCATCATTCAGTTACTGAAGCCGGGCTGATCGGAGGCGGTAATTATCCGAAGCCGGGAGAGATAACTCTTGCGAGCAGCGGCATCCTTTTCCTCGATGAGCTGGCTGAGATGGATCCGAAGGTCGTTGATGCTCTGAGAGAACCGCTCGAACGAAAGACAGTGTCCTTTATAAGAGGTGGAGAGACTTATACTTTCCCGGCGGACTTCCTTTTCATCGCAGCTTCCAATCCATGCAGGTGCGGATATTACGGCGATCCGGATCACAGATGCATCTGTTCACCGGGTGATATAGAGAGATACAGACAGAAGATATCCGGACCTATTATGGACAGGATAGATATCCACCTTGATCTCAGAGGAGTTGCATATAGTGATCTTGAGAAGAAAGACGGAATGTCTACGGCTGAGATGCAGGAGATGGTACTCCGGGCGAGGAGTACGCAGCTCAACAGATTCCGCGATGCAGGGATCGAGCTGAACAGTCAGATGACAGATAAGATGATCAAAAAGTATGTAAGGATGGAAACCGACGGGGAGACCCTGATGAAGAGCGCGTATGAATCGCTCAAGCTCAGTCCAAGGACGATGATGAGGACCATTAAGGTCGCGCAGACGATATCAGATCTGTACGGCAAAGAATGCGTCGGCGCGGATGAGATAAGTGAAGCCCTTCAATACAGCAGATATGGCAAGGAAAACGGGGTGAAGTGATGGAAACGTCGTTTATCGAAAAAGATGATGCGGCATATCCGGAACTGCTAAAAGAAATAACAGATCCGCCTGAAAGACTCTACTACAGAGGTGATGTCAGTCTGCTTCGCACTAGATGCTTTGCTGTAGTAGGGAGCAGGAAGGCGACCAGACCGGGGCTTCTTGCTGCAGAAATGATCGGCAGAAGACTCGCGCAGTGCGGGATTACAGTTGTGAGCGGTCTTGCGGAGGGCGTAGATTCAGCTGCGCATAAAGGTGCTCTTTCTGCAGGCGGAAGGACTATAGCCGTGCTGGCCAATGGGCTGGATCAGTATTATCCTGCTGTTAACAGAGATGTACAGAAAGAGATAGAACGGAAAGGCCTGCTGATCTCTGAATACCCTGACGGTACTGTATCTAAAAGGTATTATTTCCCTTTAAGGAACAGGATAATATCCGGGATCTCAGAGGTCGTCACGGTCGCTGAAGCTGCGCTAAGGTCAGGATCTCTCATAACTGCAGAAGCTGCGGCAGAGCAGGGACGGAGAGTGTTCGCTGTACCCGGAAATTTCATGATAGATCGCTGCGCCGGGACGAACCATCTCATAGCTGACGGCGCTGAAGAGCTGATAGACATAAATCTGTTTCTTGAGGAGACAGGACTGTCGATGAGGACAGATGAAAACCTGCCGGCATTATCTGCCGATGAACAGGAAGTACTCAGAACGATCAGGGATCTTGGAGAGACTACGACAGATGAGATAGTCATGAAGACTCTGAAGCCGGCAGGTATGGTGAACTCCATCATAACAGTACTTGAGATCAAAGGGCTGGTATCAATGGAAATGGGAAAGGTGTTTCCATCAACAAGCGCTTTTTAGAGCGGAAAGACTGAGCTGTTATACCATATAAACAGTTTCATGCAGCCTCTGTGAAGATATTGTGTTTATTTATATAATTGTTTGACTATTCAGAATCGTGTGGTATAATCACGTACCAGATATTAGTTTTGATGCAGGAGGAATTATGGCACAGACCGGAACAGTTTCAAAAACAAAGGCAAAGACTGGGACAAGAAAGGCTAAGACATCCGGCTCATCATCAGAGCCGAAGAAAAAGCTTGTCATAGTAGAGTCTCCGTCAAAGGCCAAAACTATAGGTAAATACCTTGGTTCCACATATAAAGTAGTAGCATCTGTAGGACATGTAAGGGACCTTCCGAACAGTAAGCTCGGCATAGATACAGAAAACGGCTTCGAGCCGCAGTATATTTCGATAAGAGGAAAAGGACCGCTCATCAAGGAACTCAAGACGGAAGCAAAGAAGGCATCTAAAGTATACCTTGCTACCGACCCGGACCGCGAAGGTGAAGCGATCTCCTGGCATCTCGCATATCTTCTCGGTATCGATCCGTCCAGCAAATGCAGGATAGCCTTCAATGAGATAACCAAGGATACGATCAAAGAAGCTGTCAAGCATCCAAGGGAGATAGACCTTGATCTTGTTGATGCACAGCAGGCAAGACGTGTTCTTGACAGGCTCGTTGGCTATCAGATAAGTCCGCTCCTCTGGAGAAAGATAAGGAGAGGTCTTTCAGCGGGGCGCGTTCAATCCGCGGCGCTGAAGATCATATGTGACCGCGAAAGAGAGATACAGGATTTTGATCCACAGGAATTCTGGACGATAGACGCTGAATTCAGAAAAGGAAGAAAATTCACCGCGCGGTTTGAGAAGCGTGACGGAAAGGATTACAGACCGTTGAACGAGGCGGAGAAGGACAACGTTCTTGCGGAGCTGGAAGGAAAAGGTGCAGACTGCGGAAATGGCGCCGGCGTCTATAGTGTCGCCGGAGTTACAGAGAAAGAGCTTCATCCTAGGTCATATGCTCCGTTTACTACGAGCAGCATGCAGCAGGAAGCATCGACCCGTCTCAACTTCGGCACGAGCAAGACCATGAAAGTGGCTCAGCAGCTTTACGAAGGCGTAGAGATAAAAGGAAGAGGCATGCTCGGACTTATCACTTATCTGAGGACCGACTCCGTAAGAATATCAGATACCGCCAAGGCTGCCGCGGCGAAGTTCATTGAACAGACATATGGCAAAGAGTATGTCGGAAAGAATTATTTCTCAAACAAAAAGAAAGAGATACAGGATGCGCACGAAGCAATAAGGCCTACTAACGTAGACATAGTTCCTGACGAGGTGAGAGGAGAGCTTACTCCCGATCAGTATAAATTGTACAAACTCGTATGGACCAGATTCGTCGCAAGTCAGATGAGTCCTGCTACGGTAAAGAGCGTTACAGCTGACATAGTAAATGGAAGGTACACGTTCATCGCCAAGGGGTCCAAGGTACTTTTTGACGGATATCAGAAAGTATATAAGTACAAGAAGGATGATGAAGAGGACAGGATGATCCCAGAGCTGGAAAAGGGCGAGGCATTGGTCCCTCTGTCACTTGACTGTGAGCAGAATTTCACCAAGCCGCCTTCGAGATATACAGAAGCAAGTCTCGTAAAAGAGCTCGAGGAGAAGAATATAGGGCGTCCAAGCACGTACGCTCCGATCATCTCGACCCTTTCTGATCGTAAATATGTAAAAAAAGAAAAGAAATCTCTTGTACCGACTGACCTCGGCTTTACAGTGAATGACATAATGAACGAATACTTTACAGATATCGTCGACGTTAAATTCACTGCTGCGATGGAAGACAGGCTCGATGATGTGGAAAGCAAAGGCGCTGACTGGAAAAACCTGATAAGTGAGTTCTACGGCCCGTTCTCTGAGGAACTGAGTAAAGCCGATAAGGCTATCGAAAAAGTGGAGATCCAGGACAGACCTACAGATGAGGTGTGTGAGCTCTGCGGAAGACCGATGGTCATCAAGACAGGCCGCTTCGGCGAGTTCATGGCATGCAGCGGCTATCCTGAGTGCAAGAACACCAGACCAATAGTCAAGCCGACAGGCGTCAAGTGTCCTGAATGCGGTAAGGAGATAGTGGAAAGACGGTCGAGAAAAGGAAAGATATTTTATGGTTGCAGCGGTTATCCTGACTGCAAAGTGTCATTCTGGTACAGGCCTGTAGATAAGAAATGCCCTAAATGCGGCAGCCTGCTCATAGAGAGAAAGGGACGCGGCACAACGCTTGCATGCTCGAGCGATAGCTGCGATTATAAAGAATAGTATACAGGAGCACCGGTGCGTCATATGATCGTCAGCCCGGTGCTCGCGTTGAAAAGGAGAGATAAATAATGATAGAATTCCATGCCACGACTATATGCGCTGTAAGGAGAAGCGCTGACGACGTTGCTATCGGAGGGGACGGACAGGTCACGATGGGTGAGTCTGCGATCATGAAGAATGGAGCGGTAAAGGTCAAGAAGATCTTTCACGATTCAGTTCTTACAGGATTTGCGGGTTCAGTAGCGGACGCGTTCTCTCTTACGGAGAAGTTTGAGAAGAAACTTGAGGAGAACGGCGGAAATCTGAAAAGAGCAGCTGTTGACCTGGCAGAGATATGGAGATCAGATAAAGGTATGAGAAGTCTGGAAGCCCTTATGATAGTAGCAGACAGAGACGATCTCCTCGTGCTTTCCGGAAACGGCGAGATAATCGCACCGGATCAGAGCTTCGTTGCAATAGGGTCAGGCGGTAATTATGCATATTCAGCAGCGAATGCCCTGTATAACCATACAGATATGGACGCTGAGCAGATCGTCAGGGAATCACTTAAGATCGCCTCTTCGATCTGTGTTTATACAAATGACCACATAACAGTAGAGAAGCTTGGAGGGGATAAGGATAATGAGTGAGAATAACAAAGCTGATAAGGCTCTTGTGAGCACCGGCAGCCCTGAAGAAAGCAAAAAAAGTATCCAGAGCCTTACTCCGAAGGAGATCGTTGCAGAGCTCGATAAATACATAATAGGACAGGATTCCGCAAAGAAGTCTGTTGCTGTCGCTCTTAGGAACAGGTATAGAAGAAGCCTGGTCTCGGAAAAGATGCGTGAGGAGATAACGCCTAAGAATATCCTCATGATGGGACCTACAGGATGCGGAAAAACTGAGATCGCGAGAAGGCTCGCAAAACTCATGAACGCACCTTTTGTGAAAGTAGAAGCTACCAAGTTCACAGAGGTCGGATATGTAGGAAGAGACGTTGATTCCATGATAAGGGATCTGGTAGAGACGTCGCTCAGGCTTACAAAGAACGCTCATATGCAGGAAAAGTACGACATCGCCGACATGCTCGCAGAGCAGAAGATCCTGGAAGCGATAATCCCGGGGGCAAAGCAGAGCGAAACAAAAGTACAGAAGACCCCATATGAGATGATCATGAACGCGTACATGGGTCAGCAGAACCAGCAGACACAGCCTCAGGAGAACGTGCAGCAGACACAGGAGACAGAGCTTGCAAGAGAGCAGGTAAAGCAGCAGCTTAGAGCAGGCCTACTGGAGGATCAGCTCATCGAGATACAGATCGACGATAAGCCGATGTCTAACCAGCTTGATGTCGGCAACGAAGGCATGAGCATAGCGATCGGGAACATTTTCGACGGCATGATGCCTAAGAAGACCAAGACAAAGAAGGTAAGGGTAAAGGACGCCAGAAGGATACTGCGCGAGCAGGAAGCCCAGAATCTTCTGGATATGGACCAGATCACGGATGAAGCGCTGAATAATGCTGAACAGAACGGTATAGTCTTCATAGATGAGATAGACAAGATAGCAAACGCGAACAACTATTCAGGAGCGGACGTTTCCAGAGAAGGTGTACAGAGGGATATTCTTCCTATAGTTGAGGGGAGTGTAGTCAATACAAAGTACGGCCCTGTTAAGACAGACCATATCCTGTTCATAGGGGCAGGAGCCTTCCATACTGCAAAGCCGACAGACCTCATCCCTGAGCTTCAGGGAAGGTTCCCGATAAGGGTGGAGCTTAAGAGCCTTGATAAAGAAGATTTTGTCAAGATCCTTACAGTTCCTGAGAATGCGCAGGTCAAACAGCATCAGGCACTGCTTGCGACAGAAGGTATCGACCTTGAATTCACGGACGACGCTATAGACGAGATCGCTGATCTTTCCTGCAAGATGAACGAGCAGAATGAGAACATCGGCGCAAGAAGGCTTGCGACAGTGCTCGAGAAGCTGCTAGAAGATATTTCATATGAAATCCCGGAGCCGGATGAGAGCGGGAAGATAACGATCGACAGAGATTTTGTCAGAAGTAAGTTTGCCGACACGATAAGACGTGACGACATGGATAGATATATCATATAGAAAGCTGGCTTGACCGGATCTCTGGCAGGTCCGGAAGCCTTCTACCGAGGGTGATATGAGTGATAACAAAGAGCTTCTTGCAAGAATAAGGAAGCTGAACTGGCTTTTGTCGGAGTCCACTAAGGGCTACGTTTCTTTTGATGAGCTTTGCCGGGTGCTGGCGGAGATGATGGAGGCTAATGTTTATGTCGTCAGTATGAGAGGCAAGGTGCTTGCTTCAGTTCTTGAAGCCGGCGGAAGCTCGGTGATCGAAGAAAAAGACGATAGAGCAGTAGTCCCGAGAAAGATAAACGACAGACTTATGAGGTTGTCAAAGCCTCTGGTAAATGCTTCTTATGAAGATATAGTTAAGCTATACGGAGAAAAATATGAAGATGATGAAAAATATCATCTTATCGAGCCGGTCGTAAGCTGCGGAGACAGGATAGCTACCATGCTGGTAGCTCGTCCTGACCGCAAGTTCAGCGATGAGGATATAGTCATCTGTGAGCTTGGCGCAACGATAGTTGGAATGGAAGTCGCTAAAGGCCTTCATGAGGAAGAACAGGAGAATACGAGAGGACGGATAGCGGTATCCATGGCTATCGTCAAGCTCTCATATTCTGAGCTTGCTGCTGTGAAAGATGTTTTTGCTGAACTGGAAGGGGATGAAGCTCTTCTCGTAGCAAGCAAGGTGGCAGATAAATATGGGATCACCAGGTCAGTTATAGTAAACGCTCTCAGAAAGCTCGAGTCAGCTGGAGTCATAGAGTCCAGATCGCTGGGAAGAAAAGGGACAAGAATAAAGATCCTCAATCAGTATCTGAGGGAAGAGCTGGATTCTTATGAAGTGTAGATAGATCAGGTCATGAGCTGTTCATATATAACTCCGGCGAAGAGTGCGTCGGCAGAAGTTACAATCGAAAAATCCAGATTCATTGCCTATGTGAAGCCTGTATCATCCAGAGATGAGGCGGAGGCATTCATAAGTACCATAAGAGAGTTGGATCATGATGCGACACATAATGTTCCTGTCTATGTGATTGGAAAAGGTCAGGATGAGATGTGGTCGAGCGAGGATGGTGAGCCGCAGGGCACTGCCGGGGCACCGGTGCTTAAGATGCTTCTTCAGGAGGGATTGTCTGACGTATGTATCGTGATAACGAGATACTTTGGAGGGATCAAGCTCGGGACCGGCGGTCTGGTGAGGGCATACACGCAGGTCGCAAAAGCCGCTCTTCAGAAAGCCGGAAGATCAGAAGTAAAAGACATGCTGCTAATGCAGATGAGCTGCGGGTACAAGACGTATAACCGTATCGAGAAATATGATTTCAGCGGAAGAGCGATCGTAAGAAACCCGAGGTATCTCGACACAGTGCAGTTTGAATTCGTGACTGATCCAGACGATGAAGAGGAGATGATCGCACTGCTGCGGGATGTTTCAGGAGACACTGTCAGGCTATTGGAAAAAATGATAACACAGATTAAAATTATGTGTTGACAAATAGTTTGCAGTACTGTATTATTTATAAATGTGTCAGGAACAAAAGCTTAACGCGGGCGTTTAGCTCAGCTGGGAGAGCATCTGCCTTACAAGCAGGAGGTCACAGGTTCGAGCCCTGTAACGCCCACCAGTCTGAAGTAAGCAGAAGTTCAGAAAGCATAAGGCCAAGTAGTTCAGTTGGTTAGAATGCCAGCCTGTCACGCTGGAGGTCACGAGTTCGAGCCTCGTCTTGGTCGCCAATAACAAGCTGGCGTAGCACAGTCGGTAGTGCATCTGATTTGTAATCAGAGGGTCGGGGGTTCAAATCCCTCCGCCAGCTCCAAACAGATCACAAGTAAACATGCCGTTGGGAGATTAGTCCAGGCATCAGATCTTACACAATATCGAGGGATGCCCGAGTGGCTAAAGGGGGCGGACTGTAAATCCGTTGGCTCAGCCTACGATGGTTCGAATCCATCTCCCTCGACCAATTATGCGGAAGTGGCTCAGGGGTAGAGCATCGCCTTGCCAAGGCGAGGGTCGCGAGTTCGAATCTCGTCTTCCGCTCCAGTTCTGCGGATGTAGTTCAATGGTAGAACCTCAGCCTTCCAAGCTGATGGCGTGAGTTCGATTCTCATCATCCGCTCCATTTTTTTGTAAAGGTCAATTTATTGGCCCTTTGCTTGGGCTCGTAGCTCAGCTGGATAGAGCAACGGCCTTCTAAGCCGTGTGTCCGGAGTTCGAATCTCCGCGGGCTCACCAATTTACAATTTTGGGATAGTGGGGTATTGCCAAGTGGTTAAGGCAACAGACTTTGACTCTGTTATTCGCAGGTTCGACTCCCGCTACCCCAGCCAGCTATGACCCATTAGCTCAGGTGGCAGAGCACTTGACTTTTAATCAAGGTGTCCGGAGTTCGAATCTCCGATGGGTCACCATCTGGATATATATTATGCCTTTGGGCATTTGATATATAAGGTCGATTTAAGCCAGCATGGAGAGGTGTCCGAGCGGTTTAAGGTGACGGTCTTGAAAACCGTTGAGGTCAATTCCTCCGTGGGTTCGAATCCCACCCTCTCCGCCACTTTATTCGCGGCAAGGTGGGCTGACCTGTGATCTGGAGAAGTACTCAAGAGGCTGAAGAGGACGGTTTGCTAAACCGTTAGGGTTCGTATCAGGGCCGCGCGAGTTCGAATCTCGCCTTCTCCGCCATATCGTAGGGGTATAGCTCAGTTGGTAGAGCAGCGGTCTCCAAAACCGCGTGTCGAGGGTTCGAATCCTTCTGCCCCTGCCAATTTGACAATTATATCGGGGTGTAGCGCAGTTTGGTAGCGCAACTGGTTTGGGACCAGTGGGCCGCGGGTTCAAATCCTGCCACCCCGACCATTTTTATTAAATATGGGCCTCTAGCTCAGCGGTCAGAGCATCCGGCTCATAACCGGCAGGTCCTTGGTTCAAACCCTAGGAGGCCCACCATTTTTCAGCTCAGATAGCTCAGTAGGTAGAGCAGGGGACTGAAAATCCCCGTGTCCGTGGTTCAATTCCGCGTCTGAGCACCACTCAAGCAGTCTCCCGTGCTTTGCGCCGGGGGGTTGTTTTTTATTCATTTGCTTTTAACGCTATATAGTGATAAAGTGTTGCATTGCAGCATAAAGAATGATAAAATATACTCCGTTAGTTATAATTATTATACGTATGTTTTTTGAAAGAGGTTTCTTATGGGTGCATTAAACAATTTGGTCGTTACGATCAACGGGTACATGTCAGACTATGTTCTGATCATTCTGCTGGTCGGCGGCGGCATCTGGTTTACTATCAACCTTGGCTTCGTGCAGGTAAAGGGGTTTGGTACCGCGATGAAGAAGACTTTCGGCGGTCTGCTGCACAGAAAAGGGGATGCCGACGCAAGTGGTATGTCATCTTTCCAGGCACTGGCGACAGCTATTGCTGCTCAGGTCGGTACAGGCAATATCGCCGGTGTAGCTACTGCTTTGGCTGTAGGCGGACCTGGAGCCATATTCTGGATGTGGATAGCCGCGTTCCTGGGTATGGCTACGATCTTCTGCGAGGCGACACTTGCTCAGAAATATAAGGTCACTGGTGATGACGGACAGGTCACAGGAGGACCTGTGTACTACATCAAGGCTGCGTTTGAAGGCCCTGTCGGAAAGACTCTTGCTGCTATATTCTCGGTTCTCATTATTTTTGCTCTGGGATTCATGGGTAATGCAGTTCAGTCGAACTCGATCGCGAGCTCATTCAACACTGCATTTGGTATCCCTGTGTATATTACTGGAGCGATAGTAGCTATGATCGCTCTGTGGATATTTGCAGGCGGAATGACCAGGATCGCTAAAATTACTGAGAACGTCGTACCTTTCATGGCTATTCTGTACATCATAGGGTCATTGATCGTGATAGTACTCAACGCAAAGAATATTCCTTATGCTATCCAGTCGATATTCGTAGGAGCATTCTCCCCGTCAGCCGTTGTCGGAGGCGCTGCGGGCGCGACCATGAAACTCGCTATTTCAAAGGGTGTAGCCAGAGGCCTGTTCTCCAATGAAGCAGGTATGGGTTCTACTCCTCATGCTCACGCTGTAGCAAAGGTAGATCATCCGTGCCAGCAGGGATTTGTCGCCATGGCAGGTGTATTCATCGATACATTTATCGTACTCGATATGACAGCTCTTGTAATCATCACTTCAAAGGTGATCCCATCAGGGGAGACTGGAGCGGCATTGAGCCAGCTCGCTTTCTCGACTAAGTTCGGCTCGTTTGGTAATGTCTTCATCGCTGTATGCATGTTCTTCTTCGCATTCTCGACGATCGTAGGCTGGTACTTCTTCGGTCAGGCAAATGTGAAATACCTGTTCGGAGCCAAGGCTGTAAAGCCATATGCTCTGATCGTGGCGATCTGCGTATTCCTTGGATCTCTGGCAGAAGTAGAGCTCGTATGGAACATGGCAGATATGTTCAATTCACTTATGGTAATCCCGAACATCCTCGCAATACTGTTCCTGACAAAGAAGGTAAAGCAGCTGCTGCATGAATACAATCATGACTTCCTGCCGAAACATCCGGAAGAGTAGTTCTTACATAATTATATAAGTATAAAGCCGAGGCCTGAACAGACCCCGGCTGTTTTTTTATATCAGGCTGAAATACATGGCTTAAGTAACGTTGACACAAATAAGACAGCGAATTTATAATATAAATAATAATACTTCAGTATAAACGGAGGATGTTTGTATGGAAGATAAATATAATGATCAGGATAAACGTTATACAGAAGGTACTTATTCTGAGGTGGATCATGACAGAGTTACTAAAGCTGAGATAGCCGAGATCAAGAGGATGGACAGGATGAGCCAGCTGAAGAAGTCCAAGATCATTGCTGGAATAATGTCTGCTGTGCTCGGCGCCGTGCTCCTGTTCTGGCCAGGACTTACGATGGCGCTTCTGTGCCAGTTCGTTGGAGCATTTCTGGGAATAACCGGTGTGCTGACAGCACTGGTGTACTTCACTCAGCCTAAAGACAGTCCTTTCAGGGCTGGCTCGCTGATCGCAGGTATACCGCTTGCGCTTATAGGTCTGTTCATATTCCTCAATCCGACATTTCTTGGTGAATTCATTCCTGTATTCGCAGGAGTGATAATACTGATGGACGGTCTTGCTAATCTGATGGAGACATTAGGGCTGATGAAACAGGGATACAGCAGATGGTGGCTCTCACTTATATTCGCAGTACTGACGATATTGCTCGGTGTCTTACTGATCATGCGGCCATTTAACGCGGTGAGTGTCATAATGCAGGCTATAGGCATCATCATGCTGTATAACGGCTTGTCAGACATCTTCATAGCATCGAGGATCAAAACAGAGATCAAAGACCTATAGGTATCCTAAATGGAAGAGAACATCGATATTAATGATATAGAGCTTTCGGTAGCTGAAGAGTTCGGCAGGCATATGCCGGGCGGGTTCTTTATATACAAAGCTGATGAGCCTGGTGAGCTGATATATGCCAACAGGGCATGCTTTGAGATATTCGGGTGCAGCGATATATCAGAATTCAGAGAACTCACCGGATACACATTCAAGGGAATGGTATATCCGGAGGATTATGAAAATATAAATGCATCGATCGATGAGCAGATCAGCTCTGACATAGAGGATATGGACAGAGTTGAGTACCGGATCATTCGTAAAGATGGAGAGATCAGGTGGGTGGACGATTATGGACACTACACAGATACTAAAGCTTATGGCGGCATCTACTATGTGTTCATATCAGATATAACCCAGAAGCGTGCTCAAAGGGAGAAGGGCTATGCGTTCCGTGATGCTGTAATAGAAACACTGACCAACGCATATCATACAGTATGGCTTATTAACGATCTGGATACAGAAGAATGTCTCCTTTATCATACAGATACGGATTCAGTGCATTCCGAAGCAATCAGTAACGCTCTCACTCATACCAGATTTACCGACATGATAACAGAGTATGTAGATACTATGGTAGCGGAAGAAGATCGTGAGATGATGCGTGAGCAGCTCTCTATCCAGTACATGCGTAAGCAGTTTGAGACGATGACGCAGTATTCGGTTACGTTCCTGCGCTACCTTGATACTGGCAGCAGATATTACCGTATCGATATAGACAAAGTGAACATGCCGGATGGTAAAACAGGCGCTACCGTGGGATTTAAGGACGTCGATCCGGAAGTGCGTGATTCCATGGCAAAGAATCAGACGCTGAGGGATGCTCTTCATGCAGCTGAACAGGCGAGCAAAGCCAAAACGGCATTTCTCTCAAGCATGAGCCATGAGATACGTACACCTATGAATGCGATCATAGGTTTGAACAATCTGGCTATGAACGAGAAAGATCTTCCTGACAATATCAGAGACTATCTTGTCAAGATAGAGACTTCTGCAGATCATCTTCTTGGTATCATAAATGATATCCTGGATATGTCCAGAATAGAGTCGGGAACAGAAATAATCAACAATGAGGAGTTCTCACTTGAATTCTGTCTGGAACAGGTGAACACTATCATAAAAGAACAATGCGAAGACAAAGGCCTTGAGTACGATTTCAGGACTTCTGGAAAAATAGATGAGAGCTATATAGGCGACAGCATGAAGCTCAGGCAGATCCTCATCAATATTCTCGGCAATGCTGTTAAGTTCACGCCAGAAGGCGGAAAAGTGTCGCTTCTCGTCGAGGAGGGACAGAGATTTGAGCATAAAGCTGCTTTGCATTTTACGATTAGCGATACAGGCATAGGTATAAGTGAAGAATACCTTCCGCATATTTTTGATGCGTTTTCAAAAGAAGATTCGACGGTATCAAACAAGTACGGCAGTACCGGTCTTGGCATGTCTATCACAAAGCGGCTCGTCGATCTTATGGACGGTCATATAGAAGTAAAAAGCATAAAGGGCAAAGGAACGACATTCTTTGTTACGGTAACACTTGGAGAGCTCCGGCATGAAAACACTGAAACAGGTGAAGGCTTTGATGAGGATGAAGAAATTGGAGCTGCTCAGACAAGAGCTGATCTCAGAGGCCGCCGTATACTGCTCGCTGAAGACATGGAGATCAATTCAGAGATCATGGTGATGGTCCTCGACATGCAGGAGATGAAAACTGACGTAGCAGAAAATGGAAGAATAGCTGTAGAAAAGTTCTGTGAACATCCTGAGGGCTACTATGACGCGATCCTTATGGATATGAGGATGCCTGAGATGGACGGCCTGCAGGCTACGAGGGTGATACGCGCATCAGGAAAGAAAGATGCAAAGAGTATTCCTATCATAGCTCTTACGGCTAATGCCTTTGATGATGATGTGAGGCGAAGTATGCAGGCAGGCCTTAATGCTCACCTCAGCAAGCCTGTCGAGCCTGAGATCCTGTTTGACACACTGGAGAGACTGATACAGCCTTAACAACTGGAGAATATTTATTGAAAAAGGAGAAACAATGAGAAAAGAAACTAAATGTATTCAGGCGGGATACAGCCCGAAGAATGGTGAGTCGAGAATGATACCTATCATCCAGAGCACGACGTTCAAGTACGATACGAGCGAGGATATGGGAAAACTGTTCGATCTGGAGGCGCCAGGCTATTTCTATACAAGGCTGCAGAATCCAACGAACGATATGGTCGCTGCAAAGATAGCGGCACTCGAGGGCGGTACTGCCGCGATGCTCACTTCTTCAGGGCAGGCGGCTTCGTTCTTTTCTGTTTTCAATATCGCCGGGCAGGGTGATCATATAGTCTCATCATCATCTATATATGGCGGGACGTTCAACCTGTTCAATGTGACTATGAAGAGGATGGGGATAGACTTCACTTTCATAGATCCGGACTGTTCTGACGAGGAGCTAGAGGCAGCTTTCAGGCCGAATACCAAGGCAGTGTTTGGCGAGACGATAGCGAATCCTGCTCTGACAGTGTTCGACATCGAGCGTTTTGCTGACGCGGCGCACAGTCACGGTGTTCCTCTGATCATCGATAATACATTCGCGACTCCTATAAACTGCAGGCCTTTCGAATGGGGAGCTGATATCGTGGTACACTCTACGACCAAGTATATGGACGGTCATGACACGGGAGTGGGCGGATGTATAGTCGACTCGGGAAAGTTTGACTGGAATGCGCACGCTGACAAGTTTCCGGGACTTACAACACCTGACGAATCATACCACGGCATCACATATACGGAGAGATTCGGACTGGAGGGGGCATATATAACAAAAGCCACAGCGCAGCTCATGCGCGATCTCGGGTCGATCCAGTCGCCGATGAATGCTTTCTTTCTGAACCTTGGACTTGAGTCACTTGCTGTAAGGATGAAGAGGCACTGTGAGAACGCTCAGAAAGTGGCAGAGTTCCTTCAGAAAAGGCCTGAAGTCAACTGGGTGAATTATCCGGGGCTACCAGACAACAAATACTATAAGCTGGCTCAGAAGTATATGCCTGAAGGGACATGCGGAGTCATAAGCTTCGGAGTGAATGGCGGGCGCAAAGCCGCGGAGGAGTTCATGAAGCACCTTAAGGTGGCTATGATCGCGACACATGTTGCTGATGCGCATACATGTGTGCTCCACCCGGCGTCATCGACACACAGACAGCTCTCTGATGAAGAGCTGAAGGCAGCAGGAGTAGGGGCGGATCTCATCAGGCTGTCAGTAGGGATCGAGAATGTTGATGATATAATCGAGGATCTCTCTCAGGCACTCGAAAGTATAAGATAGGAAAGAAAGAACGGGCAGATCTGCATTGCCTGGGGAGAAATAATACCAGGTAGCGCTTGATTTGTGTTGAAATACCACAGTTGCAACCGCTGGTTGCGCAATTTCAAGGCTGGCTTTATAGCCTGCAACTGCTCTCACATGTATTATAGCGGTGAAAGTTGAAGTGAGAAGGACGAAGGTCATGCGTGCTTAGTAATGTCGTATGACGATCATGACAGTCATGGAACGAATGGCCGGATCCGAAAAAAGCATTTGCAGGAGGACAGGATGATGATACTTGCAGATAAGATAATAGAGCTCAGAAAGAAAAACGGATGGTCACAGGAGGATCTTGCAGAGAAACTGGACGTCAGCAGACAGGCCATATCCAAATGGGAGAGTGCCCAGTCGATACCCGATATGAACAAGATACTGAAGATGTCAGATGTCTTTGGCGTGAGTACAGACTTTCTTCTCAAGGATGAATATGAAGTCGAGCCGGATGCGGATGTGAAAGCATCTGTATCCGAGATGCCTGCAGCAGATGACGAGTGCGAACTCAGGAATGTATCTATGGAGGAAGCACAGGCTTTTATAGATGTAAGGGAAACAGCTTCAAGATGGATCTCGATAGGAGTCATGATGTGCATACTGTCTCCGATAGCACTGATACTTCTTGGCGGGCTGTCAGAGTACGGCAAGATCGCACTGGATGAAAGCATGGCTGCAGGTGCAGGGCTTATCACTCTGTTCCTTCTCGTGGGGCCGGCTGTAGCGCTGTTTATAAGATCGTATTTTATGCTGAATCCCTTCGAATATATGGAAAAACAGTTGATAGATACGGAATATGGCGTCGACGGCATGGTGAGAGCCAGGAGAGATCGCTTTCAGGACATATATGGAAAGATGATGATCATCGGTATCGTTCTGTGCGTTATATCTGCGCTTCCTATATTCGTAACGATGATGATGATCGGTGATCCGGGAGATGGACCAGAATCAATCTATTTCGTATATGCGTTATGTGCGCTGCTCGTGCTCGTGGCAGTCGGCGTATTCCTCATAGTAAGAGCGTCGATAATAAAAGACGGTTTTGACATGATCCTTGAGGAAGGGGATTATACCAGAAAAGCCAAGATAGAGACAAAGAAGAATGAAGCGATAACAGCAGGATACTGGATGATAGTCACAGCTGTTTTTCTGGCATACAGCTTCATTACCAATGAATGGGCTAAAAGCTGGATCATATGGCCTGTCGCAGGGGTGACCTACGGCATCGTGATACTTGTAGCTAATGCTCTGCGTAAGAAGGGCTGATGATACGGGTATGGCCATATATAATATAATGTAATTGAATGTTCAGGAGAATTGTCATGGCGAAGTATGTTATGGCGCTTGACGCCGGCACTACAAGCAACAGGTGTATTCTGTTCGATCACAGCGGGAAGATGGTGAGTGTTGCTCAGAAAGAGTTCACTCAGATATTCCCTAAACCTGGCTGGGTGGAACATGATGCAAATGAGATCTGGGCTACACAGATAAGTGTGGCAGTCGAGGCTATGCAGCAGGTGAATGCATCAGCCAGGGATATCGCTGCTATCGGTATCACGAATCAGCGTGAGACCACGATAGTATGGGATAAGAATACTGGTGAGCCTGTATATAATGCGATAGTCTGGCAGTGCAGAAGAACATCTGAATACTGCGATAAGCTCAGGGAAGCCGGTCTCACAGATATGATAAGAGAGAAGACCGGGCTTGTTGTTGACGCATATTTCTCAGGGACAAAGCTTAAATGGATACTCGATAATGTTGAAGGCGCACGTGAAAGAGCTGAGAAAGGCGAGCTGCTCTTCGGTACTGTGGAGACATGGCTGATCTGGAAGCTCACAAAGGGACGTGTTCACGTGACGGATTACTCCAACGCATCACGTACGATGATGTTCAACATCAATACTCTCAGCTGGGACGATGACATACTGGATGTGCTCGGAATTCCAAGGAGCATGCTCCCAGAAGCAAAGCCTTCAAGCTGTGTGTATGGCATGTCTGATATCGGCTGGTTCGGCGGTGAGATACCTATCTCAGGAGCAGCCGGGGATCAGCAGTGCGCTCTTTTCGGACAGACTTGTTTTGATGAAGGTGATGTCAAGAGCACGTATGGAACAGGCGGGTTCCTGCTCATGAACACCGGTGAGCATCCTGTGTTTTCAGAGCATGGGCTGGTTACTACGATCGCATGGGGATACGGCGGGAAGGTGTATTATGCACTTGAAGGCTCGATCTTCATCGCTGGAGCAGCAGTACAGTGGCTGCGTGACCAGCTGCATCTGATAGATGACGCTAAAGATACAGAATATATGGCCGGCAAGGTGAAAGACACAAACGGCTGTTATATTGTGCCTGCATTTACAGGGCTTGGGGCTCCGTACTGGGATCAGTATGCAAGAGGTGCGATCGTAGGACTTACACGAGGCGTGAATAAATGCCATGTCATAAGAGCTACGCTGGAATCGATGGCATATCAGGTCGGAGACGTTCTGGATTCTATGAGGGAAGATACGATAAGCGCGCATAAAGATAAAGATATCAATTGCGATCTTCCGGAAGACGTACGAGAAGCAGGTGTGATAAGTCATCTTAATGTGGATGGAGGTGCAAGCAGGAACGATCTCCTTATGCAGATGCAGGCAGATATCATCGATGCCGAAGTCAGACGACCTTCATGTGTAGAGACAACTGCAATGGGAGCGTCTTATCTGGCAGGGCTCGCAGTCGGATACTGGAAAGATTTTGAAGAGATAAGAGAAAATCATGAGATAGAGAAAGTGTTCACTCCATCGATAGATGAGGATGAACGCAGCAGAAAAATAGAAGGGTGGCATAGAGCTGTCGCCTGCACGCGGGGATGGGCTAAATAGAAAGAAGTTCTATAAAGCAGACAGCTGATGACACGGCGGTCATTGACCGCTGTGTCTTTTGTATTTGCCGATATCGATACAGTCTGTAATTGCTGTGTGTAAGACTGAAAAAGAAGGGTATATACTACATAGCAGAATCAACAAGGAGAGATAAATATGCTTGAATTAAAGAACATCTCGTTTGCGGCACCGCAGGATGAGGGAGACAAGGAAATAATACGCGATATAAGCCTGACATTGCCTGATGATAAACTGATAGTCGTGACTGGACCGAACGGAGGAGGAAAATCGACTCTGGCAAAGCTGATAATGGGAATAGAGAAACCGACGTCAGGAAGCATATGGCTCGATGGTGAGGATATAACTGATAAAAGCATAACAGAGCGTGCGAAGATGGGAATAGGCTTTGCGTTCCAGCAGCCGATAAGGTTCAAGGGGATACAGGTGCTTGATCTTATCAGGCTCGCAGAAGGCAGGAACATCAGCGTAAACGACGCCTGTAAATACCTGTCGGAAGTCGGGCTCTGTGCTCAGGAATATATAGACAGGGAAGTGAATTCCAGCCTTTCCGGAGGAGAACTGAAGAGGATAGAGATCGCTACTGTGCTAGCCAAAGCGCCAAGGCTGTCGGTGTTCGACGAGCCTGAAGCAGGCATAGATCTGTGGAGCTTCCAGAACCTTATCAAAGTCTTTGAGAGTATGCGTGAGCATATTGAAGGGAGTTCTATAATGGTCATATCTCATCAGGAGAGGATCCTCGAGATCGCTGATGAGATCGTCGTTATCCGTGACGGCAGGATATCAGGACAGGGATCAAAAGATGAGATACTTCCAAAACTCATAGGTACGACTTCAGCTGTACTCGGATGTGAAAAATTCGGAGCATGGAAAGGAGATGGGGCAGAATGCTAGGGCTTGATGAAACTTCGAAAAGGCTGCTCCGTGAGGTAGCTGACCTGTATAAGGTGCCGGAAGGAGCGTTTAATATCAGAAAAGACGGCGAGGCAGCTGCTCGTGAGTCTACTGCACATATACAGATAACAACTAAAGAAGATGTCAGCGGGATCGATATAGATATAGCGCCGGGGACTAAGAACGAAAGCGTTCATATTCCTGTGATCATGACCAAATCAGGGCTCTCAGAAGTGGTATATAATGACTTTCATATTGGTGAGGACTGTGATGTTGTGATAGTAGCAGGCTGCGGGATCGATAACTGCGGACCTAAGGATTCGGAACATGATGGAATTCACAGATTTTTTGTCGGTAAGAATTCCAAAGTGAAATATGTGGAAAAACATTTCGGATCAGGTGAGGGGACCGGAAAGAGGATTCTTAATCCAGGTACGGAAGTATACATGGAAGAAGGTAGCTACATGGAGATGGAGATGGTCCAGATCCGCGGTGTGGACAGCACTGAAAGAACAACTACCGCCGAGCTCGATAAAAATGCAAAGCTTGTGGTCAGAGAGCGCCTTATGACACATGGAAAGCAGACTGCGATAAGCAAGTACGTAGTATCGCTTAATGGTGAAGGCTCTACCGCAGACGTGGTTTCCAGGTCAGTTGCAAGAGATGATTCGTTCCAGAAATTCGATGCGAAGATCGTTGGAAACAACGCTTGTTCAGGACATACAGAATGCGACTCTATAATCATGGACAACGGACGTATCCTCGCTGTTCCTGGACTTGAAGCTAATAATGTCGATGCAGCTCTGGTCCATGAAGCCGCTATTGGAAAGATCGCGGGTGATCAGATCATTAAGCTTATGACTCTCGGTCTTACTGAACATGAAGCGGAAGAACAGATCATAAGCGGATTCCTGAAATGATCTCAATGGCGCTGTAAAGCGCCATTTTTATATTATCCGCTGGTTAGATAGCTTTAAAAAAGAACAGAAAAAATACAATAAGAGAGTATATCATGAAAAAAGAAAAAACAGATAAGACTAATGCGGTAAGGCAGATAGAGAAAGCTGGTATAGAATATAAGCTACATGAATATGATATTTCTGACGGACGTATAGACGGGGTAAGTGTAGCGGAAAAAACAGGACAGCCTGTGGAAAAAGTGTTCAAGACACTGGTGACGATAGCGCAGAGCAAAGAACATTATGTCTGCGTGGTGCCTGTTGACAAAGAACTTGATCTTAAGAAAGCGGCGAAGATGCTGGGAGAGAAAAAGATCGAGATGATACATCAGAAAGAGCTGCTTCCACTGACTGGATATATACATGGTGGTTGTTCTCCTGTAGGCATGAGAAAACCGTTTGTCACTGTGATTGATGAGACTGCGCTGCTTCAGGAGACTATATGCGTGAGCGGAGGTAAAGTGGGCCTTCAGGTAGAGCTTGATCCAGAGGATCTGGCCATGCTGGTATCGGCAGATTTCGGAGATATCACTAAATAATGCATGCTTTTAGACAGCGTGTTTACGTATCATGCTCATTCCGAGATAAACAGGCTTGACAAGCCTGTTTTTTTCTGTTCATTTTCTGGAATTATAGCTGTCCTTTGTTGTGGTTTGATGTTATAATGAATACAGACGAATTGAAAGCACGAAAAAAGCAGCTTTGTTATACTAAGCACTGATACGCTGGAGGTTTTGATATGCTGTATGATATCGTCATAGTTGGTGCGGGTCCGTGTGGACTTTCTGCCGCTATTGCAGCGCAGAGAGTAGGCAGGACCACACTTGTCATCGATAAGTTCGGATACGGTGGAAACATCGTAAACGCCAGAACTGTAGAGAACTATCCGGGCATTGAATCGGTGTCAGGAGTTGAATTTGCTAAGAAGCTTTTCGCTCAGGCCACAGGATTTGGAGCAGGATATAAATCAGCAGAGGTGACCGGAATATCTCTTGACCGATATGAGAAGGTCGTAGAGACGAACAGAGGCGAGTTTCGTGGAAGATCAGTGATCATTTCAAGTGGATCAACTAATAAACATCTGAATATAGGGGAAGATGCTTTCCTTGGAAGAGGCGTCTCGTACAGCGCCACTTATGACGGCGGCTCGTTTAAGAGAAAGACTGTAGCTGTTATCGGCGGCGGCGATACTGCTACCACTGATGCGGAGTTTCTGGCGGATATCTGTGATAAAGTTTACGTCATAGTAAGAAGAGATCATTTCAAGACAGATTCGGTATCTGCCAAGCATCTTGAAACACTGAAAAACGTTGAGATCAGATTTTCTACTGAGATAACGGAGATCCGCGGAACCAGTATGGTAAAAGGGATAACTGTAAAGAATAACCAGACAGATGAAACGGAAGATATAGATGTTGAAGGTGTATTCGTAGCTATTGGCCAGGTACCTGAGAACAGGCCGTTCATGTCCGTTGCTCCAGTGGATGTACAAGGCTATTTCACAGCGGGGGAGGATTGTGAATCGGGAACTCCGGGAGTTTTTGTAGCTGGTGACTGCAGGGCAAAAAGGGTGCGTCAGCTTGCTACAGCAATGTCTGACGGCGCTACAGCGGCGCTCCAGGCCAGCACATATCTCAGCCGTCTGGAAGAGCGAGCATAATGGTGCATGCTCGCATTGAAAAGCTGATCTGAAACAGTACCTGAAACTGTTTTGTGAGCACGCTGAAATCGTTGGAATTTCAATGCGTGCATGAATTGAATAAAATACACGAAAAATAAACCTAAAAAATGAAGATTTTTTAGGTTTTTTCGTTGACCTGCCGTGCTCGTTGTAGTATTATATGTATGTAGTTTAATGCCCTTGGTATCACTATGCCCTGACGAGGGTATCGGGCATTACAGCAAGAAAAGAATGAAAACGTTGCAATTGCAACATTTTAGAGATCAGTCGCATGACGGGCGAGGTACGAAATGAGTGTTTACAGAGGAGCCAGAGAGGTTTATATCGGTTCTGAGGATCTTGGAGAGCTGTTTGCGGGGCACCATAAGGCGTTCATAGTAAGCGACCCATTCATGGTCGAAAACAATATGACCAGCTATATGACCGATAAGCTGGAAGCGCGTGGAATTGAGGTCCAGGTGTACTCTGAAGTCGGAAGTGACCCGAGCACAGAACTTGTTGCTAAAGGGATCGCTGTACTGTCAGAGGCAAAGCCGGATCTGATCGTAGCATTTGGGGGAGGATCAGCTATAGACCTCTGCAAAGCCATGATGTTCTTTGCTCAGAAACAGGGTCTGGTAGATGACGCTAAGTTCGTGGTAGTTCCTACTACAAGCGGTACCGGATCAGAAGTTACAGACTTCTCGGTCATAACTGATCTTGAGAAAGAAATCAAATATCCTCTCGTGGACAGATCGCTCATGCCAGATGCAGCGATACTGGACTGCGAACTCACCAAATCTGTTCCGCCGGCATTTACGGCGGCTACTGGTATGGATGCTCTTACACATGCCATGGAAGCCATCGTATCTACAGGTGCGACAGATTTTTCTGATGCTATGGCTGAGAAGACGATCAAGATCGTAAGGTCATATCTTCTGAGATGCTACAGGAATGGCTCTGACATGGAAGCCAGACAGGCAATGCATAATGGAGCCACTATGGCAGGCGTAGCTTTCAATAACGCCGGACTTGGGATCAACCATAGCACAGCGCATGCAGTAGGCGCTCATTTCCACATTCCTCATGGAAAAGCCTGCGCGATCATGATGCCTTATGTTATCAGGTGCAATGCAAAGAACGAGAACGCGAGGCTGAATTACGCCAGGATCTCCAGACTTATCAAGATGGATGAATCCGGTATCAACCAGAGCGTGCTCAACCTCATAGATACGATATTCAGATTCAATAAAGAGCTTGGTATCCCTGTCACACTGAGAGATGCCGGAGTAGGACTTGAAGATTTCAAGGAAGATCTGGACGCAATGGTGGATTCCGCAATGAAAGATACCTGCACCAAGACTAATCCTAGAGTCGTCTCCAAGGAAGAAATGCGTCAGCTGTTCATAGACGCATTCTTCGGAGACAAGATCAAGCTCAGGAACCTTTACTGATCTGCATATCACCGATCCTGCGGTAGTATAGATGCCGCATACACACTAAAACTTTCAGACAGTCGATGAAAAGAGGATCTGCTGCTCATGGAAATGGAAAATGGAAAAGAGCGAATAATACAGGAATTCGTGCCTGGGCGTCAAGTAACGCTTGCGCACGTTATCGCTAATCCTGTTCCTGATCTTTATGAGAAACTGGGAATTTACGACGTAAGCGGCGCTTTGGGTATTTTTACACTTACGCCGTCAGAATCCTCGATCATAGCAGGAGATGCTGCGAGCAAAGCTGGAAATGTCCAGATCGGTTTTGTTGACAGGTTCAATGGATCACTGCTCGTATATGGAGATGTATCTGCCGTGAAGGCTGCAATGAAAGGTGTAATGATGCTGCTCTGTGACAAGATGGGCTTTACACCGACTGAGATCACAGAGAGTTAGGAATAGAATTAAGGGTATCCCTGATGGCTGGATTTGAAGGAGAAGAAAAGAAGAAGACCGCTTTCGAAGGTAAGCAGAGGGTCGTCCAGGAATTCGTACCGGGGCGTCAGGTGACAATGGCGCACGTGATCGCGAATCCTGTCCCTGAGCTCTATAAGAAGCTTGGGATCTTCGACGTGACAGGGGCGATCGGGATCTTCACACTGACTCCTTCCGAGTCTGCGATAATAGCTGGCGATGTGGCAAGCAAAGCTGCTCAGATACATATAGGGTTTGTCGACAGGTTCAGCGGATCGCTTCTCATATATGGAGATGTATCAGCGGTGAAGGCTGCTGTGGATGCAGTACTCAATCAGCTTTGCGTCAGGATGGGATATACTCCATGCGAGGTGACCGGCAACTGATGAAACGTGTGATATTTGTTGGCAACATAGGCTCCGGCAAAACCACACTTTCACAGGTCATTCACGGAGAAGACATAGAATATGCCAAGACTCAGATGGTAACGGTCTGGGGAGATGATATTGTAGATACACCGGGTGAATATCTGGAAGCCGGTTATATGAAAGGTGTGCTCAATGTTACGGCAGCTGAGGCACAGGTCATAGGTCTTGTGTGTTCAGCGCCGGAACCGAGAAACAAATTCAGTCCCGGGTATGGCGGATCATTTGCCAAGGATGTGATCGGAATAGTTACTAAAATAGACATAGCTGATCCGATACAGATAGAAAGAGCAGAGAAGATGCTCAGAATGGCAGGAGCCAGAAAAATATTCAAGATCAGTTCCTATACCGGTGAAGGTGTACCGGAACTGGCTGAATATCTTGCGGAAAGTCCTGAAGAAGCTGACAAGATAATATCAGGGCTAAAACTTAGAGACACAAAGGTGATCTCGGTGTCTAAGACATCAAGGAAATAGTAATACTCGACGTTGAAAGCAGAAAGTCTATAAGTGTTCGCGTATGAAAGAGACCATTAAGAGCGTAGGAATCGATATCGGGACATCAACTACTCAGCTTATCTTCAGTACGATCGTGATCGAGAACATGGCAGGAATGTTCAGTGTTCCCAGGATCGAGATCGTAGATACGACAGTTGATTACGAAAGTGATATTTACTTTACTCCACTTATTGACAACCTGAATATAGATGCGGAGAAAGTCAAAGATATAGTAAAAGGCGAATACGAGAAAGCACACAAAGATCCTAAAGATCTTCATACCGGTGCTGTGATCATAACAGGTGAGACAGCTCGTAAGGAGAATGCGAATGAGGTTCTGAATGCTCTTTCCGATATGGCAGGAGAATTCGTAGTTGCGACTGCGGGTCCTGACCTGGAATCCGTGCTCGCGGCAAAAGGTGCAGGAGCAAATACCAAGTCGGAAGACGAGAAATGCACTATCGTAAACATCGATATAGGAGGCGGGACCAGTAATCTCGCAGGTTTCCACAGAGGAAATCTCGTCGGTACGGCGTGTCTGGATATAGGCGGAAGGCTGATCAAGATACAGAACGGCAAGATCTCATACATTATGGATAAGATCGCAAGGCTCGCAAAGAACCATGGGATCGACATCAATGTCGGAGATACTGCTGATGCGTATAAGCTCAGAAAGATATGCGACATCATGGCAAGGCATCTGGCCATGTCAGTAGGGCTTGTCCCTAAAGATGACGAACATATGGGTTTGTACACAAATGACGGTTCTCCAATCGGTGATAATGTCAAACCTGACGGGATAATGTTCTCAGGCGGCGTAGCTGACGTCGTATATTATCCGAAAGATAATGAAGACCCGTTTAGATATGGTGATATCGGTCCGATTCTTGCAGATGCCATCAATGATTCAGCAGATTTCAGAAAGCTGAAGAGATATGATGCTGTAGAAACGATCAGGGCTACAGTAGTAGGCGCAGGAACACATACGACTAAAGTAAGCGGAAGCACAATATACTTTGATGAAGGTACTCTTCCGATCAAGAACAGCCCTGTGATCAAGATCACCGACGAGCAGGAAACGGATCCTCATATGATCACCAAGCTGATCAGAGAGAAATCAGAAGTATTTGAAAGCGGGAATACCGGCGAGATAATAGCTATAGGTCTTTCCTCTTCGCACTACAGCCACTTCGGAGAGATACAGGAGCTTGCAGACGCGATAGTCAAGGGGCTTGACCTGAATGATCCAAGACCAGTTATAGTAGTACTGGAAAATGACGTAGCAAAAGTTCTCGGTAATTCGATCAAGCTGAAGATGAATATGAAGCGTAAGCTTATCTGCATCGACAGTGTATATGTAAACGACGGTGACTATATAGACATCGGCGAGCCTGTCGCAGGCGGCAGGGTAGTGCCGGTAGTAACTAAAACACTTATTTTCAACAGATGATGAAAGCATTAAGGAGAAAAGCTAATGGGATGTGCATGTGAAACAACAGGTGCGATCGGCGGAGGCCTCAGGCAGGTTCTTACAAGCGTAGGTATCGACATCGGTACATCAACTACTCAGTTGATTTTCAGCCATATCACGATCGTAAATATGGCAAATGCTATTTCTGTTCCTAGGATCGAGATCCTGGATACAGATGTATTCTATAAGAGCCCGATATATTTCACACCGCTCCTGAACGATCTTGACATCGATGCTGATGGAGTCAAGAAGATCGTGACAGACGAGTATAAGAAAGCCGGTATGGAACCTGATGATATCAATACAGGAGCTGTAATCATCACCGGTGAGAGTGCTCGTAAAGAAAATGCTAATGAAGTTCTTGAGGCAATGAGCGATCTTGCCGGAGATTTCGTAGTAGCTACAGCTGGACCTGACCTTGAGTCTGTTCTTGCTGCCAGGGGAGCTGGAGCTGACTGGATGTCTGACGAGAACAGGACGACGATCTGCAACCTGGACGTCGGAGGCGGTACGACGAACCTCGCTGTATTCAACAGAGGAAGCCTTGAGGGAACGAGCTGCCTGGATATCGGCGGAAGACTTATTAAAGTCAATAACGGCAAGATCACATATATTTTCCATAAGACTGAAAAGCTTGCAAAGGCACATGGTCTGGAGATGCATGTAGGTGATGTTGCTGATAAAGATAAGATCAGGAAGCTATGTGATATCATGGCGAAGCATCTTGCAGTAGCCATTGGAATCGGTGCGCCTGATGATGAGCACGACAGCCTGTACACGAATGACGGAAAGATCATCGACTTCAAGCATAAAGTTGAAGGAGTGACATTTTCGGGCGGTGTTTCAGATATTGTATATAATCCAGTAGCAGGCGGAGATCCGTTCAGATACGGAGATATTGGTCCTATCCTTGGAGATGCGATCAATGACTGCCCGGATTTCAGGAATGTTAAGAGATATCAGTCGGTCGAGACTATCAGAGCTACTGTAGTCGGAGCCGGAAGTCATACAACTAACGTGAGCGGAAGCACTATCAATTATGATAAGCATACACTTCCGATCAAGAATGTGCCTATTATCCGAGTCAAGCAGGAAGTAGAGGAAGATCTTCCTCTCTTTGAGAAGACTCTCCAGGAGAGGATTCAGGTTTATGACAGCGGAAATACAGGCGAAGTCATAGGCGTCGGAATGTCCGGACAAACGTACGAGCATTTTGATGATATACAAGCCCTCGCAAAATCGATACTGCGAGGCTTCAAGAACTACAAGAATCGTCCGATCGTTGTAGTACTTGAAAATGATATAGCCAAGGTCCTTGGAAATGCCATCAAGGCATATATGGAAGAGGATCAGCCGCTTATCTGTATCGATAGTATCTTCGTCAGGGACGGTGATTACGTCGACATTGGAGTACCGGTAGCCAGTGGACATGTAGTCCCGGTCATAACGAAGACATTAATATTTAATCACTAAAAGAATGAAAGCAAGAGGTGAGAAAAGTGATCCTAAAAACAAAGTTACACGGTCATTTATACGAATTCAAAGACGTATGTGAAGTAATGGCCAAAGCTAACGAGGAGAAGTCAGGAGACAAACTCGCAGGGATTGCTGCTGAATCAGCTGAGGAAAGAGTTGCCGCTAAATGGGTACTGGCAAACATGACTCTGAATGATTTAAGAAACAATCCAGCCGTTCCTTATGAGGACGACGATGTAACGAGGATCATCGAAGATGACGTTAATGAGTCGATCTTCAATGACCACAAGAATCAGACAGTATCTGAGTTCAGAGAGTGGATGCTTGACACTAAGACTTCAAGACACGATGTTAAGAGAGCGGGTCGTGGAGTTACTTCTGAGATTGCTGCCGGTGTTTGCAAACTCATGAGTAACATGGACCTGATCTACGGTGCTAAGAAGATCAGAACATCCGCACACTGCAACACAACAATCGGAGAAGACGGTACCTTCTCATCAAGACTTCAGCCTAACCACCCAGTAGACGATCCTGACGCCATTCAGGCACAGATCATGGAAGGTCTTTCACTGGGATGCGGCGATGCCGTTATCGGTATCAACCCTGTAGACGATGGTCTTGAATCTGTTGCAAGACTGCTCAAGATGATGGACGAGTTCAGAAATAAGTGGGAAGTTCCTGCTCAGATCTGCGTACTTGCTCACATCACAACTCAGATCGAAGCTGCCAAGAGGTTCAATGCTCCTATCGACTGCGTATTCCAGTCAATCGCTGGATCCCAGAAAGGTAACGAGTCATTCGGTGTTACACCGCAGATGCTGCAGGACGGCAGAGACTACGCTACGACTCTTGGACGTGCAGACGGACCTAACCTGAACTACTTTGAGACAGGACAGGGATCCGAGCTTTCCGCTGATGCTCACAATGGATGGGACCAGGTAGTAATGGAGTCCAGATGCTATGGACTTGCTAAGCACTATGATCCGTTCCTGCTGAACACAGTAGTAGGATTCATCGGACCTGAGTATCTGTATGATTCAAAGCAGGTTATCCGTGCTGGTCTGGAAGACCACTTCATGGGCAAGCTGCAGGGAATCCCAATGGGATGCGACGCATGCTACACCAACCACATGAAGGCTGACCAGAACGACATCGAGCTGCTGACAACATGCCTGGTAGCTGCTGGTGCTAACTACATCATGGGCGTACCTGAAGGCGATGACTGCATGCTTATGTATCAGTGCACAGGTTTCCATGAATCACCGGCTGTTCGTGAGATCTTCGGACTCAGACCTGCAAAGGAATTCGACCAGTGGCTTGAGAGAATGGGCTTCTCGAAGGATGGACTCCTGACAGAGAGAGCTGGAGATGCTTCTGTATTCTTCGGCGATCCTAAGGACATCATGCTTTGGTAGTAAGGAGGTAGAGCTGTGAATACAAATGAATTGAAATCAATCATTGAGGAAGTTCTTGCCGGAATGAACGCTGGTGAGGCTCCTGCAGCTGAAGCTCCTGCTGAGGCTCCTGCTGCTGAAGAAGCTCCTGCTGAAGATGGAGCAAAATGGACTGCAAAACCATGTCCTTATGGAATTGAGGACGGAGAGCTCGAAGAGCTCACAAAGATCGACGTTAGAACTCTTTATCTTGTTGAGAATCCTTATGACAAAGAGAGCTACGCAGAGCTGAAATATGCTGCTCCTTGCCGTCTGGCTATCGGCAAAGCTGGTGCTAGATACAAGACAATGCCGCAGTTGATGTTCAGAGCTGACCACGCTGCTGCTCAGGACGCATGCTTCTCAGAAGTTGACCAGGACTACGTTGATAACGAACTGAAGCTGTTCACTGTTCAGACACAGTGCGACAGCAAGGACGTATATCTGACAAGACCTGACCTTGGAAGAAAACTCAGCGATGAAGCTGTTGCTACAATCAAAGAGAAATGCACAATGAATCCACAGGCTCAGATCTACGTATCAGATGGACTTAGCTCATCAGCTATCAAAGCTAACGCTAAGGACTGCCTGGAAGCTATCATCCAGGGCCTGAAGGCAAAGGGAGTTACAGTTGGCACACCGTTCTTCGTTAAGTACGGAAGAGTTGCTGTTATGGACCAGGTAAGCGAGATCTTAGGATCCGATGTTACATGCGTACTCATCGGCGAGCGCCCGGGCCTGATCACAGCTAATTCAATGTCCGCTTACATGGGATACAAGTGCACAGTAGGAATGAACGAGTCCAGAAGAACTCTGATCTCCAACATTCATGCTGCAGGAACACTGCCAGCAGAAGGTGGTGCTCACGTTGCTGAGATCCTGAAGATCATGCTTGACAAGAAGGTCAGCGGAGTTGACCTGAAGCTGTAATTTAACTCAGTTTTCAATTAATTTTTCACTTATATGTAAAGGAGTAATAAAAATGAAGGGAGATCCATTACAGACCGTTGTATTGGCCGCTAAACTTATTCCTAACGCGAGACCAGAACTCGTAAAAGAACTCGCAGGACTCGAAGGAATCGAGCTTCCAGAAGGAATCCAGTCACTTGCTCTTATCAGCACAGACTGCGATGATGTTACTTACACAGCCATCGACGAAGCAACAAAGAAAGCTGACTGCTGCGTACTGTATGCAAGATCAATGTATGCTGGAGCTGCTAACCAGAACACAGCTCTTGCTGGTGATATCATTGCTCTTCTTGCTGCACCAAACCCAGCAGAAGCTAGAGCGGGACTTGACGCTGCTATCGACTTCATCGAGAATAAGGCACACTTCATCTCCGCTAGAGATGACGACGAGATCTGCTACTATGCTCATACAATTTCAAGAACAGGTTCATATCTGTCAGCTGGAGCTGGCATCGCTGAAGGCGAAGCTCTTGCTTATCTGATCGCTCCTCCTCTTGAATCAATGTACGGCATGGATGCTGCTCTGAAGGCTGCTGACGTTAAGATGGTAGCTCTGTACAACCCACCATCAGAGACAAACTTCGGTGGCGGACTGCTCACAGGAACACAGTCAGCTTGCAAGTCAGCTTGCGACGCTTTTGCTAACGCTGTTCAGTTTGTTGCTGACAACCCAACAGAGTATTAATTTGATGGAGGTACAAGATGAATCAGACATTAGCTTTAGGAATGATCGAGACCAAAGGACTTGTTGGTGCGGTCGAAGCAGCCGATGCTATGGTTAAGGCTGCAAACGTTACCCTTATCGGTAAGGTACTCGTAGGTGGCGGACTTGTAACCGTTATGGTAAGAGGAGATGTAGGAGCTGTTAAGGCAGCAGTTGATGCTGGTGCTGCAGCTGCAGAGAGAGTTGGAGAACTCCTCAGCATCCACGTAATCCCAAGACCACATTCGGAAGTTGAATTTATTCTTCCGAAGCTGGAGGACTAATAGCGTATTGAGATTTTAATGCGTTTTCCGAAACGATAAGGAGAAACCTAATGAACACTACACAAGCTTTAGGTATGATTGAAGTTCGTGGAAGGCTGGGTGCAGTAGAGGGACTCGACGCCTCGTTAAAAGCTGCAAACGTTTCTCTGGTTAGTATGATCAAGGTTGGCGGGGCACTCACCGCATTCTTTGTGGAAGGCGATACTGGAGCAGTCAAGGCTGCTGTGGACGCCGGTGCTGCTGCCGCGGAAAGAGTAAGTGAGCTGAAGTCAGTTCACGTCATTCCAAGACCAGCGCCTGCTGTGCGCGAGATGATTGGAATGCTTCCGCCGACCACTCCGGATGGCGGTGCTCCTAAGAGTGCGCCAGCAGAGGAGAAACCTGCTGCTCCTGCTCCAGTAGCGGAAGCCGCAGAAGTCAATAAGACCGCTGAGCCTGACGTAGCTCCTGAAAAAGATGCACAAGACGATGCTCCGATCGCGGATGTTCCGCTGGAGGACATGACCGTCGGTGATCTCAGGAGAAAAGCCAGAGCCGTCGAAGGTTTTCCATTGACGAAACAAGAGATCAAATTTGCCAAGAAAGATGAACTGCTTGAAGCATTTGCAAAAGTAGACTAGTCTTACGGCTTATTGATTTCCAGGAGGATTAAAATGAATCAGACGCTAGCTTTAGGAATGATTGAGACCAAAGGACTCGTAGGGTCGATCGAAGCAGCTGATGCTATGGTAAAAGCTGCTAACGTTACCCTCATCGGCAAGGTTCTTGTCGGTGGAGGACTGGTAACAGTCATGGTAAGAGGAGATGTAGGTGCTGTAAAGGCAGCAGTCGACGCCGGAGCAGCAGCTGCAGAGAGAGTAGGAGAACTGCTCTCGATCCACGTTATCCCAAGGCCACATTCGGAAGTTGAATTCATTCTTCCGAAACTTGACGATAGCGAAGTTTTTAAGAGAGATGAGTAAGTACTGCAGGAGAGAGGAGGTGTTGTAGTTGAAGGTCATAACTGAAGCAATAATCAGAGCCGAACTGAAAGCTACAAAACCTGAGGTATATTATATACCTGAGGGTAAACTGTTATCTCCTGCAGCACGAGAATACTTAAATCAGATGCAAGTGGACATCGATTTCGAAAGAAATCGCGGTGCCCGCGAGGCAGCAGCTCCGAAGCCGGCAGCAGTCGCCGCTTCGAGACCTGCTCCAGCTGCAAGCGCGGCAGCTCCTGCTGCTGAGCCTGCTGAAGGCATGAAAGCCAAGTATGTTGATTATGAGACCGGTGCCGGCTATGTCGAAAAACCGGAGTTCATGACTCAGCTGGTTGGCAATAAGCTCGTGGACAAGAACCATCCACGTATCAAGTACCGTGGCAGACTCGATCTGGTTCAGGCCGAAGTCGTACATGCCCAGTGCGTAATTGATAAGGAGAGCGGAAGCGCAAGTCTTATTAAGGATCTGGACGATATAAATGATTGTCTTCAGAAACTTATGGTTGCTGAGATACTCGATCAGGCATATACGAAAGATACTATCTTAGGCCTTACGCATGACGAGCTCCGTGAGCATTCTCACAATCCGATGAAGTTCTATAACATCAAGCAGATGCAGCTTCCTAATTATACAATGGGAATAGAGTATTCTCTCCTCAACAGAATCAGAGCTGAGGTCAGAGAAGCGGAACTAGTAGCTGTAGATGCTTTCCAGGAGAATAGGAAAGTAAACCGGATTGACATCATCGAGGAGCTGAACCGTCTGTCAAGTGCTATGCATATCATGATGTGCAAGTATCTTGCAGGTGAATACGGAACAGCGAAGTAGTTTTAACTAAGGAAGGAGGCAGCAAGTTGGATATTACCAAGCTGATTGGAGACATCGTAAGACGTGTTGAGCTAGCCATCATCAAACATGAGACAGCCAAGATGCCTAAGCGTAAGGTCCTTGTAATTTCAAAGGATCTCAATCAGAGCTGCCCTGACCTGATCAGTAACAAAAATCTAAATGAGAGCTGCGATGTTGACAGTGTTGACAATAACGCACAGCAGGTCAACCTCGAGGGGTACAGCAAAGTAATAGTTTGTGATCTGGATAATGACAGTCTGTCGAAACTGACATCAGGTATTTTTGATAATGCTTATTTAAAACTTATTGGCAGCTGCATTATGCAGGGTAAGGATATAGCGATAGTTGAAGATGATATTGAGTTTCTCCAGTATCAGGACACTGCGCCAAAAGCCTTCCTTGCAATGTTCAATCATAAATTAGACACCCTTCGGGAGTGGGGCCTAGAGGTCCGTTCGTTAGATGACCTGACTGTGTCGTTATGCAGCCATGACGATACGGGTAGTCCTGAAAGAACAGTGGCACAGACTGCTCCTGAACACAATTCGGGAAGTGTCATTACAAAGAGGGCTCTTACTGAAACTGATGTGATCAATGCTAACTTCAGGCATCAGACTGAGATACTCATTTCTGAGAATACTTTAGTTACAGAAGTCGCTCAGGATTCAGCAAAGAGACGCGGGATTACCATAACACGTGTTCAGTAGAACGGAAAGGCGTTATATGGTTTTGGCAGAAGTCGTCGGAAATCTCTGGGCAACCAAGAAATCCGAAGCGTTGAATGAATACAAACTTCTTGTACTTAGACAACTTTATGAAGACAACTCCAGTGAGTATAAGCCTATGGTGGCGGCCGACACCCTTGATGCTGGTATCGGTGACGTCGTCATAACTGTCAAAGGGAGTGGCGCAAGGCGCGGCTCAGGAAGTGACAGTGTCCCAATCGACTGTGCAATCGTTGGTATCGTCGACGAAGACAAAGCGGCTCAGCTAATTTCCGAGGAGGAATAAAAATGTTTGATGAATTGATTGCAGAATTATCTAATACAGCTGTTTTTACAGATAGTATTAAAGGCTGGATCGGCGGACTGTCGATCAACGGAGTCATCATGATGATCATGATGATCTTCATGCTCATCGGTGCTGTTGACAGAATGATGGGCAATAAGAAGGGTTACGGCGAACAGTGGGAATCCGGATTCCTGGCAATGGGTGACCTTGCTATGGCTATGGCCGGAGTTGTAGCTGCTGCTCCTGTACTTGCTCTCATTTTGAGACCTATCATCGCTCCTGTTTACACACTCGTAGGAGCTGATACATCAATGTTCGCAACAACACTGCTCGCATGCGATATGGGTGGTTATCCTCTCGCTATGCAGCTCGCTGCTGATGAAGCAATTGGTAACTTTGCTGGACTGATTCTTGGTACTATGATGGGCCCAACGATCGTATTCACGATCCCTGTAGCTCTTGGTATCATCAAGGAAGAAGACAGAGGATACCTTGGTGCTGGTACTCTTGCTGGAATGATCACAATTCCTATCGGCTGCATCGCTGGTGGACTTGTAATGAACATCACACCTTACAAGATCAGCATCATCAGAATCCTCCAGAACCTGATCCCAGTAATCATCGTTGCTGCACTCATCGTTGCTGGACTTTGGTTCATCCCTGCTAAGATGATCAACGGATTCAACGTATTCGGTAACTGGGTAACAATCGTTATCACATTCTTCACCGCTATCGCTGTATTCGAATATCAGACAGGAATTGAATTCCCACTGATGAGCATCATGGTTGAGCCGGACGCTGACGGAGTTATTCCACTGGAAAGCGGACTCCTCGTTTGCGGACAGATTTCAATCACATTGATTGGTGCATTCCCAATGGTTCTCTGGATCCAGAGAACATTCAAGGGCCCTCTCGAGGCTGTTGGTAAATCACTGGGAATCAACGACCAGGCTACAACAGGTCTTATCGCTAACCTTGCTAACAACATCGCTATGTTCAACATCTTAGGCGACATGGATCCTAAGGGCAAACTGCTGAACTGCGCATTCGCAGTATCTGCAGCATTCGTATTCGGTGACCACCTTGGATTCACAGCTGGTGCTAACAAAGAGATGATCTTCCCGATGATCGTTGGTAAGCTGGTTGCTGGTATCACAGCTGTCATCGTTGCTAACGTTCTGTCACCTGTACTTCTTAAGAAGGTAGAGGAGACACTGGGAGATGCTAAGGAAGCATAGTCTGTGTACTGTTTGTAAAAGCTAAATGCGGATATAAACAAAGATATCTAAGGAGATTTCAGAATGGAAATTGATGAAAAAACGCTGAGTGAAGTAATTGCTAAGATCGTCGAGGCAACAATTAAAGCTGAAGCCTGCAGCAATATCAAGTCTTCTGTCGATGAATTCGGAACAGTCAAAGAGGTTGCTCCTTCTGGAGTTACAAAGCTTGACTACAGAAACACCAAGCTGCCGGTATTCGACTGCAATGGCGTTCATCAGGATGGAGTATTCATGGCTGATATCTCAGGTGTTGATGATGATAAGAACCTTGGCGCAGGCGTCATGTCTATCGACCATTCAGCTCTTGAATGGACACTGACATATGACGAGATCGACATCGTTCTTGAGGGAACACTGCAGATTGAGACTAACGGAGATATTGTAGAAGCCGGACCTGGCGAATGCATTATCATCCCGAAGAACAGTCACATTCATTTCCAGTCACCAACAACATGCAAATATTTGTACATTGTTTACCCAACCAACTGGACAGATTATCTTTAAACACATAAAGAGCGGGCCGGTCACGGCCGGCCTGCTCGATTAACACCATATTATAATGAGAGGTAGTATTTATTCATGGCAGAATTCAGTGAAGTAGACAAGTTCGTCGCAGAGTTTGAAAATGTAGTTAAAAATCCTATAAAGGGAAGATCGTCAGTGTATTATACCGGAGTCGATCTGGGAACTGCATGCACGGTCGTAGCTACACTTGATGAGAACAGGCGTCCGGTCGCAGGTAGATATCTCTATCCTGAAAAACCTGTAGTGCGTGACGGCATGGTCGTTGACTACATTGGTGCAGTCAATATCGTCCGCCGCATGAAAGAGGAGATCGAAGAAGAACTTGGTACAGAACTCAGATGGGGCGCGGCAGCTATTCCACCGGGGACTGATACTCTGGACGGAGGTGCTGTCAGAAACGTCACCGAGTCAGCTGGCTTTACTGTAACGAATCTGCAGGATGAACCTACAGCGGCAAATAACCTTCTGAAGATTCAGAACGGTGCTGTCGTGGATATAGGCGGCGGTACTACCGGTATCTCCATTATTAAAAATGGAGAAGTCATCTTCACGGATGATGAGCCTACCGGAGGTACGCATTTCAGTCTCGTGCTCGCCGGAGCATTCAAGGAATCGTTTGAGGAAGCAGAACTCTATAAAAGAGATCCGAAGAATCATGCGGAGATATTCCCGGTGCTCCGTCCGACGGTACAGAAGGTAGCCCAGATCGTTAAAGAGATGGTAGAAGGCTATGACGTTGAAGAGCTCGTGCTCGTCGGCGGAAGCTGCTGCCTTACCGGGATCGAGAAGGAAATCGAAGCATGGACAGGTATACCTACTCATAAACCGCAGAATCCATTATTCATTACTCCGCTTGGTATAGCTCTTAGCTGTACTGACGAGCCGAAGTTCTGAACGGAGGAGGCTAAGAATGGATCTTAGAATTATAAGATCTCCTTCGGAGGGAACCAAAGAGCTCATCAAGAGACGAATGGGGATCACGAAGGAGAGTCCGCTGGATGGGGCTGAAGCAGTTGGTCTCATACAGGGACGCATGATCGATATGGTGTGCGCTGCCGATATCGCTGAGAAAGCAACCGGCGTCGATGTATACGACGTCAAAGGAATATGCCCGCAGCATATGACGCTGCTCGCGATATTCGGAAACACAGCGGCGGTCGAAGATGCGTTATCCGAAATCGAAAGAAAGTTGAAAGAGGGAATGTACAGTGATTACAGCCACGCTTATTGATAATGTCTGGGCTACCAAAAAATCTGATCTGCTCAGCGGCTACAAGCTGATGCTTGCAGAAGTATTTGGCGGCAAAGAGGCTGGAAAGAGGCTGGTCGTGATCGATGTTATAAGCGCAGGCATCGGCGACAGGGTCATCGTTTCCACTGGTTCTTCCGCAAGAAGAATGCTGGGTAATGATGCAGTACCTTGTGATGCAGCCGTTGTAGGCATCATAGACGAAGATTGCGAACTGGAATAGCGTGAGGATGGAGGTCATAATGGAATTACTTGAAAAAGTAAAAGAAGCCGGTGTCATTGGTGCCGGCGGAGCCGGGTTTCCAACTCATGTGAAATTGCAAGCCAAGGCTGAATACATTTTGATTAACGGTGCCGAATGCGAGCCACTACTCAGAGTGGATCAGCAGCTTATGGAGTTCCATCCGGCTGATGTCATTTTGGGTCTCAAGATTGGTAAAGAGATGACAGGCGCTGAGCATGCCATTATCGGAATCAAAGGCCATCATAAGAAGGTCATTGAGATCCTGAAACAGACAATCAAAGAATTAAATCTTGAAGGTGAGATTGAAGTTGGGCTGCTTCCGACTGTATACCCTGCTGGTGATGAAATGGTACTCGTAAAGGAACTTACCGGAAGGATCGTTCCTGAGGGAGGTATTCCTATTGCAGTAGGATGCGTCGTAATGAACGCTGAATCTGCATATAATGTTTACCACGCGACACTTGATGAGCCTGTAACGATGAAATATGTTACGATCACAGGTGACGTACCTAAGCCAATCACAGTAAAAGTGCCTATCGGTACTCCTATAAAGGAAGTTCTGGCAGTTGCCGGAAGAACGGACTTTACAGGATACAAAGTCATCAACGGCGGACCTATGATGGGACCTCTGTTCGACGACCTTGACGGGTATGTAACAAAGAAGACAAAGGGAATAATCGTGCTGCCTGAAGATCATGTCCTGGTCAAGAAAAAGAGCAGGACTCTGATCACAGCTGCCCGTCTTAACAAGACGGCATGCGAGCAGTGCAGCAAGTGTACTGACCTTTGCCCAAGACACCTTCTGGGTCATTCAACAGTACCACATAAGATGGTACGTGCGGTGGCCTATAACGCTCCTGCAGATGAGAACGTTACAGCTGCTCTGACATGCTGCCAGTGCAGTCTCTGTGAATTCTTCTCATGCCCTGCAGGAATAAGTCCAAAGCTCGCGAATGTCTTTTATATGAACAAGCTTCGTGAAGCAGGCATCAAGCTTGAGCCTAAGAAAGAATTTGTACCTAACCCGATGAGACCTTACAGAATGGTTCCAACGGACAGACTGATCGCTCGTATTGATCTTACGAAGTATGACGTCGATGCTCCGTGGACTGAAGAAGCTGTAGTGGATCCTCAGGTGGTTGGCATCAATCTCAAGGATCATGTAGGTGCGCCTGCAGTACCGCTGGTTCAGGCAGGAGACCACGTAGAGGCTGGACAGAAGATCGCTGATATCAAGGAAGGAGCACTTGGTGCCACAGTGCATGCAAGTATCTCTGGAACGGTAGAATCGGTCCAATTCAATGTAATAACCATAAGGAGGGATTAAGGTGCGTGAAGCTATAGGAATGATCGAGTTTAACAGTATAGCTCGAGGAATATATACAGCAGACCAGATGGTTAAGACCTCCAATGTGGATATAGTTACCGCAAATACTGTCTGCCCTGGTAAATATATCTCCATAGTACATGGTGATGTATCAGCGGTAGAGAATTCGGTAAAAATGGGAGTCAAAGTCGCGGGTGAATATCTCGTGGATCAGATCGTTATCCCGAATGTTCACAGCGGAGTGTTCCCGGCAATCGTATCGGCTAATGTGCCGGACGAGATCAAAGCCGTAGGAATCATTGAGGCTTACTCCCTGGCCACTATGGTCGTTGCAGCTGATAAAATTTTGAAAGTCGCAGATCTGGATCCGATCGAGCTTAGACTCGGAACAGGTCTCGGCGGGAAATCATATTTCACTTACACTGGAGACGTTGCTGATGTTAAAACAGGTGCTGCAGTAGGTGAGGAAGTTATTGGCGCAGAGGGCGTTCTCGTCAATTCTGAAGTCATTCCTTCACCGAGCAGAAAGCTTATCACGAGCCTGTTTTAGCTGATGAAAGGAAGGAAACAATGAAACAGTTAGTTACAGCAACTACTATTGAGCAGTTCCTGACAACGCACAAGGACGTCTTTCCTGTAACGAAAGATACTCTGATCACACCATCCGCAGCAGACTTTGCCAAGACACATGGCATCAGGTTCGTTGCTGATGGAGAAATGAAAGTCAAAGATCGTGATAACGTAATGGCTTCATTCCAGACTTCAGAGCATTCTGATTCTGTAGCTCAGAACGCTAAGCACGCTGCATGTGCTGAGTGTGCAGCCCCGGCTGAAGCTCCAGCTGAGGCTCCTGCTGAAGCTCCTGCAAAGGAGATCTCAGTAGCTAACTTCACAAAGGATCAGATTGTAGAAGCGGTAATCAGAGTACTGGATGCCAAGGGCATTCTTGACAAGATCTTAGAGAACTAGAAGGAGGACAGTATGGAATTTGATAAAGACCTACTTGCCATCCAGGAAGCTAGAGACATGGCAGCGAAAGCTGCTGTAGCTTGCCAGGAACTCCAGAAACTTTCAGATGAGCAGATAGATGCCATCACAAAAGCTATGGCAGTTGCCGGCGAAGAGCATGCTCGCGAGCTCGCTGAAATGGCTCATGAGGAAACCAAGTACGGTAAAGTTGAGGATAAGGTTTATAAGAACCACATGGCTACCGGAATGCTTTATGACGCTATCAAGGACATGAAGTGCTCTGGAATCATCGATGAAGATCCTGAACTCAAGACCGTTACTATGGCTTACCCGGTAGGACCTGTTATGGGTATCACTCCTACAACAAATCCTACTTCTACAGTAATGTTCAAGTCGATCATAGCTGTAAAGGCGAAGAACCCAATCGTTTTCTCGCCGCATCCAAGGGCACTCAAGTGCTCACTCGCAGCTGCAAAGCTGATGATGGACGCGGCTAAATCGGCTGGAGCTCCTGATAATGTCGTTCAGATGCTCACAGTAGCTTCCATGGAAGGAAGCAACGCTCTGATGCATGATGACAATATCAAGCTGATCATCGCTACAGGCGGACCTGGAATGGTTAAAGCTGCTTACAGTGCAGGCAAGCCGGCTATCGGTGTAGGTGCAGGAAACTCACCAACATACATTGAGAAGACAGCTAATGTTAAGGAAGCCGTTCACCAGATCATGGTATCAAAGACTTTCGATAACAGTACTGTTTGCGCTACTGAGCAGTCAGTAATCTGCGAGAAGTGCAACGAAGCTGAAGTAATCGCTGAATTCAAGGCTCAGGGTGCATACTTCATGTCTGAAGAAGAGACAAAGAAGGTATGCGGTGTCATCTTCAAGGGTGGACACAACATGAACGCTGAATACGTTGCTCAGCCTGCACTTAAGATCGCAAAGGATGCAGGGATCTCTGTTCCTGACAGCACACTCGTTCTGATCGGAAGACAGGACGGCGTTGGCCCTGCATATCCACTGAGCTATGAGAAGCTCACAACAGTTCTTGCATTCTACACAGTAGAAGACTGGCAGGAAGCTTGCGAGCTCTCCAAGAAGCTCTTACAGAATGGTATCGGACACACGATGAACATCCACACAGAAGACAGAGAGATGGCTCTCAAGTTCATGGAGAAGCCAGCTTCAAGAATTCTGGTCAACACAGGCGGCGCTATGGGCGGTACCGGTGCTTCCACAGGACTGTTCCCATCATTCACACTGGGATGCGGAACTATGGGTGGATCTTCAGTATCCGAAAACGTATCACCAATGCACCTGACAAACAAGAAGGTGCTCTGCTGGGGTATCAAGGATGTTGATACACTGGTATCTGGTGATGAGATCTTCCAGAAGTATCAGGGCAAAGGCTGCTGTGGCAGCAAGAACGTAGAGATCACTTCTGAAGAGCTGAAATGCGTTATTGATGCAGTCATCCAGGCATTGAGGTAGTTATAATGAAACAAGCTGAACTTGACAAGATAACTGCGGACATACTGGCTCTTCTTCAGGAGAGAGGTATTGTCTCCGTATCAAAATCAGGTTCGACGCAGGCAGAGACGGGATCCACAAAGGGTCCCGCTGAAGCCGCGGTACCCAGATCACCTTTCAAAAAGGATCCTATGCTCGTTCCTGTGCTGATCACAGACAGAGCAGCTGTTCTCAGTGATGAGGATATAAGGACTTTATTTGGAAGCGTAAGCCTGCATAAGGACGAAAGTCTTTCTGGGGGAAGCAGGGTGATCTATCAGGAGACTGTCAATGTTTGCGGTCCTGACGGAGAGATCGGAGACGTGCATGTATGCGCGCCTGAGGATAAGGAACGTCAGGTCGAGCTCTTATCGGGTGACGATCTCATTCTGGGCATCAAAGCACCACTTCGTCTTTCCGGTGACACAGACAACTCGCCCGGCATAAGGATCACGGGTCCATCAGGTTCTATTGAGCTTGATGAAGGAGTGATCATACCGATACGGAAGATAGAGATCGATCCAGAACAAGCCTCAAAACTGGGTCTTGGAAAGGGTCAGATCGTATCAGTAGAGGTATCCGGGTCCAGAGGTGGAGTGCTTACTAACGTTGCCGTAGTGATCAAAGAGGGGGCAGACGGTTTCTGTCACCTTGACAAGAACGAAGCTGCTGCCATGTGCATCAGCGCGGCATCCATGGTAAAGATAAGGAAATAGTGCAAGACGTTAAAACGGGTTGCTGCTTTACATTCAACGTATTGCAGCAGCCCTTTTTTATCAGTTTAGAATATGTACAGCAGCGATATGCACATCCTAAACTGATAAAATAAATATGATGACAATAAAAATATTATAGTAATCATCATGTTGCTTCAATACCTTCAAACAATTGCTCTTTACTGTTAATACTCAGGTGATCTATAAATGCACGCAGTACTTATTACGATCTTAACAGCTATGACGCCGATCCTGGAGCTCAGGGCAGCTATTCCTGCCGGAACAGCTGCAGGTCTTGAGCCGTGGGAAGCGTTCATACTGGCATGCATCGCTAATATGATACCTGTTCCTTTCATTATCGTTTTCGCAAGAAGAGTCATAATAGTATTGAGGAGAAAATACAGGAAACTGAATTCATTTCTGCTGAAGATACAGAATAGAGCAAGGGCAAAAGGGCAGGTAATTCGCGATTATGAAATGGCAGGTCTGATAATACTCGTAGCTATACCGCTGCCTGGCACAGGTGCCTGGACAGCAGCGCTTGCTGCAGCAATGATGAAATTAGATCTGAAGTCTGCTGTATCAAGTATCGCTGTTGGAGTATTTATTGCCGGGCTGATAGTAATGGCGATAACATATGGCGTTGTAAACATATGATCAGCACTTTATAAGGTACTTATCTATATTTAGTAGCAGACATCAGTTTCACATATTGCAACGTCTTGATGTAGTACTTGAACAATCAAGGATTTTGGAGCAAAATATATGTATCCTAATATGAACACTATTTAATATATAGTGTTTTATTTTTACCGCAGATACTTTATTGTTTTATCGAGGTAAAGTGACATGAAGTATGTAGGACTTAAAAACAAAGTAGTGCTCGGAACTAAGCTGTCGCTTGAAGATCTCATAGCTATAGCAAGGTTCGGAGCTTTTGTTGATTTTAATAAAGATTTCAAAGAAAGAGTAATACGGTCGAGAGAGCTGGTCGATGAATGGACAGCTGAAGGCAAGATCATGTACGGCATAACGACGGGGTTCGGAAAGCTCTGTTCCAGAGTAATCAATGAAGGACAGGCGAATGAACTTCAGCATAACATAATCACATGCCATTCCACGTCTGTCGGTGAGCCGTACACCATCGAGCAGGCAAGAGCTGTCATGGTCATGATACTGCAGAACCTTGGACAGGGATATGCTGGAGTAAGGCTCGAAGTGCTTGAAAAGTATAAGGAGTTCCTGAATAAGGGCGTTACTCCATGGGCTCCGAGAGAAGGATCGGTCGGATATCTTGCTCCGGAAGCTCATATGGCGCGTGTTCTCGAGGGAAACGGCAAGGCATACTTTGACGGAAAGCTCATGGATGCGTCGGAAGCACTCAAGGCGGCAGGGATAGAGCCGATAGCTCTTGCGTCAAAAGAGGGGCTTGCGCTTGTATCCGGAACTACTTCCGCAACAGCGCTTGGTGCTCTCGCACTCTACGATATGATCAAAGGCGCTGTCTCCGCGGATATAGTTGCGGCGCTTTCGTTTGAGGCGAGCAAGGGCCAGCTCGACGCGATCTGTGAGGAAGTCATGAGCGTTCGTCCGCATCCTGATCAGGCGAATACTGCAAAGAATCTGCGTATGATACTGGCAGGATCAAAAGCGGTCGAAGAAGCCCAGGGAGATCATCTCCAGGACGCTCTTTCATTCAGGTGTATTCCTCAGCTGCATGGTGCGGCAAAGAAGACCTTGTATGACGCTCTGAAAACGCTTGAGACAGAGATGAACTCATGCTGCGATAATCCGATCATATGGCCGGAAAAAGGCGCTGAAAGAGCGATTTCAGCCTGCAATCCTGATTCATCTTACATCGGGATAGAGATGGATTCATGCGCGATAGCCGCAACTGACCTCGCAAAGATGTCGGAGCGCAGGAACAATCATATGATAGACGAGAACCTCTCAGGATATCCAAGCTTCCTCATCAAAGACGCCGGTCTGAATTCAGGACTTATGATCCCGCAGTACACGCAGGCAGGCCTTATCAACGATATGCGTATCATGTGCTGGCCGGGTTCCGTCGATAACACGCCGACATGTGTAAATCAGGAAGATTATGTGGCTATGGGATATAATTCCGCCAAGAAATGTATAGGAATGGCAGAGAAGCTGGAGTATGTACTCGCGATCGAGCTGCTCTCATCGTATGAGACGAGAGGGTTCATACAGGGCGGAAAGAAGCGTTCTCCTGTATCCGAGAAGATATATAAGCTGATCGCGAAGAAAGTACCGCTGATGGAGAAGGATGAGTTCCTGTATGATTATATAGAATACATCAGGGATCTGATCCACTCAGGAAGGCTCGTCGATATCGTTCAAAAGCAGCTGAACGAAGAGCTGCTGTAATGATCTGATGATGAACAGGCACGGTTGCAAGGTGTCTGTTTACATAGTAATTATTAAAAGGTTATTATTGATTGTGAAAGGAATTGATCATGGAGAAGAAAGTAACTATCAGGAAACCAGTCTTTATAACGATGGCAGCGATCTACATCTTCGTCATCGTGCTCGGACTGGTAAGCCCGGAGAAGTTCGCGAATGCTGAAGCTGCTATCGTGGACTTTGCTTGTGTGAACTTTGCCTGGATGTACCAGATCCTGACTGTATGTCTGATCGGCTTCTGCTTCTGGGTGATGTTCAATAAGAAGATCGGAGATATCAAGCTCGGCGGAAAGAATGCCAAGCCGTTCATGAGCAAATGGGCATGGTTCGTTATAACTCTGTGCGGCGGTATTGCTACAGGAATCGTATTTTGGGGAATCGCTGAGCCTCTGACACACTTCTTTGAAGGTATCCCGCTGTTCCCGGGAATCGAGCCGGGAAGTCCTGAAGCTGCTAAACTCGCACTCTCAACAACATATCTCCACTGGGGACTTGGTGAGTATGCGTACTACGCAGTACCGGGAATCGTAATCGGATTCGCTGTATATAACATGAAGCTTCCGTATCGTATCAGCTCATGCCTGTACCCGCTGTTCGGAAAGAAGGTAATGGGCAGGATCGGTACATTCATCGACATTCTCTGCGTATTCGGCATCGCAGGCGGTGTATCCGCGTCCCTTTGTGAAGGAGCTCTTCAGATCGGAGCAGGCATCGGCCTTATCTCAGGAGTAACACCTGGCCATGTCATCTGGATCACGATCCTGACAACAGTAGTTATCACATTTATTCTTTCCAGCTACACAGGAATCAACAGAGGAGTACGTTTCTTCTCAGACGCAAACGCGAAGATCTATCTGGCACTCCTCGCGTTCATACTGTTCTTCGGCCCTACGGTATACATTCTCAACCTCATGACTGAGGCTATGGGATGGCACATATCTCATTTCTTTGAGCAGGTGCTCTATACAGGAGCATGGAACACTATCGACGGCGAAAAAGATATGTGGCCTACATGGTGGACAGTAAACTACTGGAGCTGGATGATCGCATATGCGCCTCTTATGGGTATCTTCCTCGCAAAGGTCGCAAGAGGCCGTACTCTGAGAGAGTTCACGATCTACAACTTCATTCTGCCGGGACTGTTTGACTGCATCTGGTTTGGCATCTTCGGCGGAGCTGCCATCAAGTTCGATCAGGATACAGGAAACGCTGTTTACAACCTCATGTCTGAAAAGGGAATGGAAGCCGCGGTATTCGGATTCTTCAAGAATCTGCCTGCGACTCAGATATTACAGGTGGTATTCATCTTCACTGTATTCATCTCGATCGTAACACTTGCTGACTCTATGACGACGACGATCTCCTCGCTGTCCATCAACGCGAAGAATGCTGCTACAGTAGAGCCTCCTGCAAAGATCAAGATCTTCTGGGGAATCTGTCTGTCACTCGTAGCATTCGTAAACCTCGCTACAGCGAGCACAGTAGGTAAGGTCAGCGGTATCGACGCTACTAAGAGCCTCGCTATCTCAGTAGCATTCCCACTGACATTCGTGATGATCCTCATCCTTGTAGCAGGAGTCAAGATGCTGTCTAACGCAGATGACTACAATGTAGTAGACAATCCTGAGGGACACAAAGTAGATGAAGACCTGATCCTCGACTTCGACATCGACGAGGTAGTGGACTAAGTCAGGTCACGGCGGGGATTTCCGCAATAGACATAATTGCTTTTCAGCTGGGCAGGGCGGTTTGCTCTGCCCATCGTTTATATAACAGAAATGAACAAAATAATAGAGGAGACAAGCTATGAAAGCTCAGGAGATCGAAGTTGTAAAGCTGACAGATCAGTTCATCACTCTGGATGAATATATGGCAGTAGTGCGGTACGGCGCCGTTGTCGAGGCGGATGAGTCGTTCCTTAAGGATGTAAGGCGTGGACGCGAGCTTATAGACAGATTCCTGGAAGAAGGCAGAGCAGTCTACGGCGTGACGACAGGGTTCGGCGATAATGTGAGGTTCGCGATCCCGAAGGAGGATGCGCTGGAGCTCCAGAAGAGGATCGTAAGGTCTCACTCGGTCGCGGTCGGTGAGCCGCTTCCAGAAGAGCAGGTCAGGGCGATCATGCTTCAGATGGTGCTCAACGCAAGGGCAGGCCGGACAGGGCTTCGTGAGGAGACGATCAAAACCCTGCTGGAGTTTCTAAATAACGACATATATCCGTTCGTTCCAGGCGAAGGCTCTGTAGGCTACCTGTCGGTCGAAGGCCATATCGTGATGGCTTTGATAGGGGAAGGCTATGTGTTCGATGATGACGGAGAGCAGGTGAACGCCGCTGATTATCTTGAAGAAGCAGGGATAGAGCCTGTAGAGCTCCAGTGCAAGGAAGGATTGTCGCTCCTTAACGGGACGATCAGTGTTACAGCGCTCGCAGCGATCGCTTTGTTCGACGCGAAAGTGAACATGAAGAACGTAGAAATATGCGGCGCACTTGTCTTTGAAGCTCTCCGCGGGACTGATAAAGCTCTGGATGACCGTATAATGAAAGCGAAGAATCACCCTGAAGCCGTGCATGCCGCGGAAGCAATAAGGAGCATGCTCGAAGAGAGCGGTATCGCCGAACACAACAGAGACAGAAAAGTTCAGGACGCTTATGTACTTAGAGCTATGCCTCAGCTTATCGGTTCAGCAATAAGGCTTGTAGACGAAGCTGATAAAGTCATAATGGAAGAGATAAACGGAACGAGTGACAATCCGGAACTGTTCGTGGATGACGAAGAAGTGCTGATGTGCGGTAATTTTGACGGGTCGTATGTCGGATCTCATGCCGATATGCTGAGTATGGCGGCGGCGATCGTCGGGAACTTCCTGCACAGCAGTATAAACAGGACGGTTGACAGGAATCTTAATGACGGGCTTCCGGCGTTCCTCGTGGCGGATCCTGGACTCAATAACGGATTTATGATCCCGCAGTATACCGCGGCAGGACTGGAGCATGAGATAAGGCAGCTGGCACAGCCGTCAACTATCGACAGCATAACGACATGTGCAAGCCAGGAAGATCCTGTATCATTCGGATATGACGCGTCAAAAAATGCGATAGCAGCACAGGAGAAGCTTGCTCAGATGACAGCGATATCATATCTTACGTCACTTCAGGCCATAGATCTTCTGAAGGTAATGGGAGACCCGGCAGATGGAGGGAAGCCGATACAGGAGCAGTCGCCTGTGCTCGCTGCGGTGCATGATTATGTCAGAGAGTCTATCCCTTATGTCGATCAGGACAGGTATATCTACCCGGATATCGAACTGATGACTGGATATGTAGAGGAAGGATCAGTGGCGGACCTGGTTGAGGAACAGGGCATATTATTGTAGAAAGCTGGTGTCATCCGGATATAAACAGATCTTGCAGGGGATATGCTTATACTCGGATCTGAAGCACACTTTTTGTACACTTTTATGATATTTTTCGGCGCTGCAGGTATTGCACATCGACCTGCATAGTCATATAATCACTACTGTAAAATTTTGTGCACAAAGATAAGGAGAAGGGCATTCGGGAAGTCGTAAAAGACTTCTGTGAGACCTTAAGAGTTAGGTTCTCACTCACTCGCCCAGGCGCCTTATCTTTTTTGTATGGCATTACAGCAGGGAACTGTCTGGATATATAACGGACGCTACCGTTTTGTTGATAGAGGAGGTACAGTATGAGGAAGTATGTTTTTGTTACCGGAGGAGTAGTGTCAGGCCTTGGTAAAGGTATAACCGCGGCGTCACTGGGAAGGCTTCTTAAAGCGAGGGGGCTCAGGGTGATGTCCAAGAAGCTTGACCCGTACATCAATGTCGATCCTGGAACGATGAGCCCGATACAGCACGGCGAGGTATTCGTTACGGATGACGGAGCTGAGACAGACCTCGATCTCGGACACTATGAGAGGTTCATTGATGAAGATCTGAACAGATTCTCGAATATCACATCCGGAAAGGTGTACTGGAACGTGCTTAACAAGGAGCGTAAAGGCGAGTACCTGGGGAATACGGTACAGGTCATACCACACATCACAGACGAGATCAAATCTTTCATATATAACACAGGCGACAAGGATCCTGACGTCGTCATAGTCGAGATCGGAGGTACTGTGGGCGATATTGAGAGCCAGCCGTTCCTGGAGGCGATCAGGCAGGTCTCGATCGAGCAGGGCAGGCAGAACTGCTGTTTTATCCATGTCACGCTGGTTCCTTATATCAAAGGCTCTGACGAGCATAAATCAAAGCCGACACAGCATTCTGTGAAAGAGCTGCAGGGTATAGGGATCGCGCCGGATATCATTATACTGAGAGCCGATGAGGAGATCGATCAGTCAGTGCTTGATAAGATATCCATGTTCTGCAACGTAAAGCCGGACTGTGTCATCCAGAACATAACACTTCCGGTACTGTACGAAGCGCCTCTAATGCTTGAAAGAGCAAAGCTGTCCTGGATCGTATGCCGCGAGCTCGGTATCGATGCAGGACCGTGTGACATGCAGGAATGGGAAGAGATGGTGGCGAGGATCAAAGCCGGAGGTCCAAGGGTGAAGATAGCCATCGTAGGGAAGTACATCAAGCTCCACGATGCATATCTTTCAGTAGCTGAAGCTATAAGGCACGGCGGATATGAGAACTGTGTTACTCCGGAGATAAAATGGGTCGAGGCGGAAGAACTCAGCAAGGATCCTGATGCTCTGAATGATCTTCTGGGAGATGTCGACGGAATTCTGGTCCCGGGAGGTTTCGGCGACAGAGGAGTTGAAGAGATGATACTTGCCTGCCAGTATGCCCGCGAGCACGATATACCGTATCTTGGGATTTGTCTTGGAATGCAGGTCAGCGTTATGGAGTTCGCCAGACACGCGTGCGGCCTGGTCGACGCGAATTCAGGTGAATTCAATGAATCATGTGAACATAAGGTAATAGATCTCATGCCGGACCAGTATGGAGATATTCCACTTGGAGGAACGATGAGGCTCGGTGCCTATCCTTGCGTGATAAAGAAAGGGACTTTGCTCGAGAAGGTCTACGGACAGGATCAGATCTCAGAGCGCCACCGCCACCGCTACGAATTCAACAACGATTACCGCGAGACAGTCGAAGCGAACGGAATGGAGATATGCGGCACTTCACCTGACGGAAGGCTGGTCGAGCAGGTCGCAGTCCCGGCGAACAGATTCCACGTCGGAGTCCAGTATCATCCGGAGCTTAAAAGCAGGCCGAACCATGCACATCCTCTTTTCCGCGAATTCATCAAAGCAGCGTCGGAGCACGCCACAAATCATTAACATATCATGTAATGATCATGAATATAACATACTGTACCGGTCACTTCAGTCATAAAATATGATACAATAAAGGCAGCATAGATTATTATGAAGCTTATGATAAGGAGCTTATATTATGGCTGAAGTGGGAAGGCACGACAAAGTAACAGTACAGACTATAAAAACACCTAAGAAGCGCAGGAAGATATGGCCGGCAATACTGGCATTCATCCTGTGTTTTGCTGCGGCAGGAGTAGTTGCGGCAGCTGTCCTGGTAGGTATAACTGCGGCGCGTGTCGGCAGTATAAACGCAGATACTCTTTATGATAACATCGAGCAGTCGTCCTATGTATATGACAAAAACGGCGATGAGATCGATACGCTGCATTATACGCAGAACAGGAAGCTCGTCTCCATAGATGAGATGCCAGATGACCTTAAAAACGCCTTTATTGCAGTTGAGGACAAGACGTTCTACAAGCATCACGGATTCAATTTCAGGCGAATGGCAGGAGCTGTGCTGAACGCGGTGCTCCACAGATCAAGCATCAGCGGGACTTCGACGATCACACAGCAGCTCGCACGTAATGCTTATCTCCCTGAGATCAAAAGCCAGCGAAGCATAAGGAGAAAGCTTTCTGAGATGTACATCGCATGGAAGCTGGAGCAGTCGCTTTCGAAAGATCAGATCCTGGAGGCTTATCTGAATACCATATATCTGGGATACGGCAACTATGGCGTAAGCGCGGCGGCGAGGACATATTTTTCAAAGGATGTAGATGAGCTAGATCTTGCAGAATGCGCGGCACTTGCGGCTCTTCCGCAGGCACCTGACGCATATGCTTTCATAATTACAGAGCCTATAGAGGGGAGCGAGCGCATAAAGAACATTACATACTATACGCTCAATGATATCGACGGCAACGATGACGAAGAAACTGAAGAGGAGACGCAGAACGAATGGGGCTTTGACCAGACAGGCCCGTCTGCCGAGGAAGTGAGCGCGGATGAGGACACAGAAGGCGACGCAGCGTTCTATTCTAACGACACATCAAAATCACGCCGCGACCTGGTGCTCAGCCTGATGGCAGAGCAGGGATACATATCAAAGAGCGATGCTAAGGATGCCACTGTAGACATCATCGATATACTTGCGCCGAGCTTTGAGAAAACAGAGTCACAATATAAATGGTTCACGGACTATGTCGCTGAGGTCGTCAAGCAGGACCTGATGGATAAATACGCTATGTCCGAAGAAGAAGCAGTGCGTACAGTTTACACAGGCGGTCTGAAGATACATACGACTCTTGACAGAAAGATCCAGGATATCATATACAAGGAATTCCAGGATGACGCCAATTTCCCGACAGCTGAGAATGACGCGGAAGTACAGGCGAGCATGGTAGTCACTGAAGTCGGGACAGGGAATATCTGCGCTATGGTAGGCGGCAGGAACGCAAGCGGATCGCAGCTGTTCAACAGAGCTACGAGCCCGAGGCAGCCTGGATCATCGATCAAGCCGCTCTCGGTCTATGGAGCAGCGCTCCAGAGAAGCCTTGAATACGAGAAGAACGATATGACATTCCCATATGTCGACTACGGATTCGATTCTCAGGGAGACAAGTACTGGGGGGATTATATAACAGCAAGCTCTGTCGTTATCGATGAGAAGATGACTGTTGACGGTAAGGAATGGCCTCAGAACGCGACAAGATCATACTCAGGGAAGAGAACATTCAGGACAGCTCTCCAGCAGTCGATCAATACCTGCGCAGTGAAGATCCTGTGGCAGGTAGGGCTGGATTATGCAATGGATATGCTTGAGAAATTTGATATCTCTACGGTCGTAAGTGATTCGACTAAAGACGTCAATGACAACAACCCTGCGGCGCTTGCTCTGGGAGCTATGGCCTACGGTGTGACTCCGCTCGATATGGCGCTGGCATATGCTGCATTCCCTAATGACGGCATCAAGAATTCTGCAGTATGCTACACAGAAGTCGAAGACGGTGAAGGAAAGACCCTCCTGACCGGTGAGTCTGAAGAAAAAGAAGTTCTGGACAGCGGAGTGGCGTGGATAATGACTGATCTTCTGAAGTCGGTCGTTTCCGACGGTATCGCCAGGAATGCAGCGATTAACGGAATGAGAGTAGGCGGAAAGACCGGAACTACAAATGACTGGTTCGACGTATGGTTTGACGGCTTTACGCCTGACTATGCAGCGGCGCTCTGGATCGGCACCGATAAAAACATAAAGATGAACGGTACATCGGCGCAGGCTGCGGCGCTCTGGGGCAAGATCATGGCTCAGATCCCAGGCATCAGAGACGGCGAGTACAGTGAGAAGCCGGATAACGTAATAGTCAAGAACGGAGAGTATTATACAGAAGGCACCGAGAAGAATACGAACAAAGGCCCGAGCGACGGCAAGGACAAGAAGAAAGATAACGATAACGACGAGAATGCCAATAAAGAACAGCAGCCTGCCGACACAAATAAGAATGAAAACGGCGATAATGGAAACCAGGGCAGTGGTGATAACGGCGGGTCAGGTGACCAGGGAGATACAGGCGGCTCCGGCGGCAGTGATTCCGGTGAGTCCGGCGGCTCAGGAGGCGGAGATTCCGGTGAATCCGGCGGAGGAGATTCCGGCGGTTCAGGAGGTGGAGACTCAGGCGGCTCAAGCGGAGGAGATTCTGGCGGCTCCGGCGGAGGTGATTCCGGCGGTTCCAGCGGAGGAGATTCCAGCGGCTCCGGTGGTGGAGATTCCGGCGGAAGCAGTGATTCCGGCTCAGTAGAAAGTGGATCCGAAGAATAAGCAGAACATGGATCAGATCTCATAGATAATTACATTATTCTTTATATATGTATAACAGATGTAGACAGAAATCGACCTCAGATCCTGATCCCGTCTACAGAAAGCAGAAAACCAGCGGAAATGATATCACTTTGCATGATTTTTCTTATTCTGTAGACAGAAATGGCTAGAAAACCCCTGATTCCGTCTACAGAAAGCAGAAAATGACTGAAAATGATATCACTTTGCATGATTTTTCTCAATCTGTAGACAGAAACGACCAAAAACTCGTGATTTCGTCTACAGAAAGCAAAAAATGAACAAAAATGATATCACTTTGCATGATTTTTCTCAATCTGTAGACAGAAACGACCAAAAACTCGTGATTTCGTCTACAGAAAGCAAAAAATGAACAAAA